>NZ_CP158790.1:0-682500 GCF_050984405.1 Stenotrophomonas nitritireducens
AGGTCTCGCGCGTCTTCTTCTCGCGCGCGGTTCCGGCCGCGTTGGTCAGGTAGTCGCCATGGCCGACTACGCGGTCCAGGCGGTCGTACTGGGTATGGGTCAGATAGCCCAGCCCATTCTGCGACAGCACCTGCTGGCCCAGGGCGTTGTAGGCCTGCTGGCGCACGTTGCCCGCCGCATCGATCACCTTGACCTGCCGGCCTCCCAGGTCGTACTCGTACCGGCTGAGGTTGCCGTTGCCATCCCGCTCTCCCACCAGGCGACCGATGCCGTCGTAGTACCAGTTGCGTTCGGGACGCATCTGCTGCGCAGGCGTGCCGTTGGCCACCACACGTACCAGCGGCTGTATTTCGCGCACCAGGTTGCCCAGCTCGTCGTATTCGTAGTCGGTCGTCAGGCCCTTGGCATCCACCAGTCTCAGCAGGTTGCCCCAACGATCATAGGTACGGCTGCTGGTATGGGTGATCGTCGCGTCGGCCTGGTTCGATGGCGAGCGGACCTGCGTGGCGCGTCCCAGACGATCCGTCTGGATCAGAGTGGTGGCGACCAGGCTTGCGTCGAGGTTGTGCCACGCCTTGACCTGGTTGCCGGCGGCATCGTAACCGTACCAGCGGGTGGCGCCGGTGGCATTGTCGCTCTCCAGGCGACCGGCGCGGTCGTAGGCATAGAATGCGCGCTGGTCGCCAGCACCCGGCCCGCGGCTGATGATGTCGCCGAACGCATTGTAGGCAACCGCTTCGCCGGTATCCCGCGCGGCGTCGCGCATCACCAGCCGGCTCAGTTGACGGCCAAGCTTGTCGTAGATGGCCGTGCTGGTGATGGTGACGCTGCTGCCATCGCCGTTGGTCAGGGTATGGGAAGTACTGAGGAGACGATCAGCGGCATCGAAGCTGCGGATGACCACGTTGCCTTCGGCGTCCTTCTCCCAGACCGCCCGTCCCTGCCCGTCATAACGGGTGACCATGACCTGGTCCCGGCCCGCATCGGCAACCGGCGCCGTGGCGCCCTGCATCCAGCCGTTGGCATACCGGCGGGCGGTCACCAGGTTGCCGAAGGCGTCGTAGGCCATCGTCACATAGGGCGATACCTGTTGATAGAGCGTGCCGGTACCCAACGTGTTGGAGGTGCTGCCGAGCAGTGCGGCCTCGGCCGTATCCGCCAGCACGGCGCGCTCGGGTTCGCGCACCGAGACGGTGCGGTCGAGCGCATCGTATTCGGTGATCGTGGTCGCAGCCGCCGCGGTTCCCGCATCCCGGGTGACGCCGGTAAGACGGCCGGCGGCATCGTAGGCGAAGGCTGTCCGTACGTCTCCTACGACCGCGGTGCCATCGCCCTGCCGGTAGTGTCGCAGCAACGCTTCGCTGGTCTTGCGCCCGAGCGCATCGTAGCCGTACGCGAATACGCGATCGTGACCAATGGCGGCATCGCCGGCCGCCGGCAGCGGCGGCGGTGGCGTGGTCGGCGTCAGCGCCGCGAACGTCGCCGCGTCCAGTGCCCGCGCGTGCTCGATGACCTGGGTCACCTGCCCCATGGCGTCATGGGTACGCTGGGTCACGTAACCTTCCGCATCCACGGTCAGGATGTTGCGGCCCAGCCCGTCGTAGTACTGATAGGTGGGCGACCAGCGTCCGGCCACCGGATCCAGCAGCACCGCGGTCCTGGCCAGTTCGCCGAACGCGTTGTACCGGAAGCGCGTGGTCGGCTGCGTCTCGCCGCGGGTACCGTCGGCCTGGTAGTAGTAGACCGAACTCTGGGTGACCTCGGTCTTCCTGCCCAGCGCGTCGTAGCGGGTGGTCAAGGTACGGTCCATCGTGCCGGCCGGCCGGCCGGCGGCGACCTGTGCCGCCGCCAGCGGCATGCCCTCGCTCCAGCCGCTGATCGCCGAGGCGACCAGCTTGTCGGCATAGCGGGTCAGCGTGGCCTGTTCGCCGAACGTACTGTAGGTATAGCCGGTGACATAGCCCTCGGCATCGACTTCATAGGCCAGCTGCCCGCGGGAATCGTAGGCCTTGTAGCTGTAGTTCCCGTTGACGTCCTTCTGGACGACCGCCTGGTTCAGCGCGTTGTAGGTGACCTCGATGGTCGGCCGTACTCCGCTGGGCGTGATCGCACCGGTAGCGGCGTTGAGGACGCCGGCATCGGGAAGGATCGTCCTGATCTGGTTGCCACGGTTGTCGTACTGGTACTCGGTGATGCGCGGCTGGGTGCCGGTGGCATCCTCGGTCCGGGCCACCAGGTTTCCCAACGCGTCGTACCCGTACAGGGTGACCACCGCTCGGGATGCATGGCTGACGTTGCCGGCGTTGTCGCTGGTGGCGATGCTGACCGGTGGGCTGGCCTGGCTGACCATGCGCCCGGCCGCATCGTAAGCATAGGTCCAGACATGGCCGAGCTTGTTGGTGTAGCGGATGCGATTGCCGACGGCGTCATACTCGAAGGACTCGGTCGCGCCATTGGCGTCCATGACCCAGGCCACCCGGCCGGCACTGTCGTAGCCGGTGCGGGTGATGCGCAGGCTGCTGGCCGGCTGGTCCGCCACCGCGGCCACGACCGCCGCTTCGGTCGCCGGCGTGCTGGTCGGGATGGTGACCGGATACCGGCGATGGGCCACGACCCGTCCCAGGGCGTCGTAGCGCTGCTCGGTCACGCCGCCCAGGTTGTCCAGCACGAAGCGCACCGCGCCATTGGCGTCGTAGACCATGCGGGTGGTGCGCTGGTTGGCGGCGGTGTTGCCGTTGGCCGCGACCAGGGCGGCGTTCACTCCTTCCACCGTCAGCGCCGTGGCCGACGGGATGGTCACGCCATAGACGGTTTCGGCCACGACCCGGCCGGCCGCGTCGTAGCGCCGTTCCTGCACGGTGTAGACGCCGTTGCCGTCGGCACGCAGGGTGTAACGCTCGCGCCCCGCCGCGTCGTAGACCCATTGCGTGGTGCGCGACGCTCCGGACAACCAGCCGGCCACCGTGCTCGCCGGGAGGGTACCGGCGCGCACCTGCGGCAGCTGTGAAGTGAGCACGGCCGCATCCACCAGGGTTTCCCGCGAGGCGCGCCCCACGACCCGCCCACTGGCGTCGTAGAACAGCTCGGTCACCGCACCGTGCATGTTCCCGGCCGCGTCGCCGACAATGTCGATGATGAAGCGGACGCGGCCGGCATCGTCATACACCTGGTAGGTCTGCAGGTCGCGGGCGTTGTCCGACCCGAGCCGGGCAGCGATGTCCTGCTCGGTGGCCGTGCCGTCGGCCAGCTTGGCCAGCAGGGCCGCATCCATCACCACCGCCGGTGCATAGCGACGGCTGCCCACGTCGCGGCCGGCTGGATCGGTAAAGTGCTTCTGCAGGGCACCGTACGCGTCGACCGAGAAGCGCAGGCGCCCGGCGGCGTCATGGATGCGGTAGAGACGCAGGTCCCTGTCGTCGGCTGTGGTGAGCCGGCTGCTGACATCGCTCAGCTGCGTGGTGCCGGCGTTGAGCTTGACCGTCAGTGCGCTGTCCAGCACCAAGGCGGTGGCGTAGGCGCGCGTCCAGGCCACCCGCCCGGCGGCGTCGTAGCCCGTTTCCTGGACGTTGCCCGCCCGGTCGATGCTGTAGCGCACGCGCCCGGCCTCGTCCAGCACGCTCCAGGTGACCTGATCCTCTCCGGAACCTACGGTCGTGACCGTGGCGGTACCGGCACGCAACTGGCCGACCAGCACCGGGGTCAGCTCCACACGATTCACGTGCGCGCGGGTGCGGATCAGGCGCCCGGCGCTGTCGTACAGGCTCTGCTCGACCGCGCCGGTGAGATCGATGCTGTAGCGCAGCCGTCCATCGTTGTCATAGGCCAGATAGCGCCCGGCATCAGCCGCGCCCTCCACGCGCAGCGCGTCGAGCTGGGCCACGGTGGTGGCGTCGCCCAGCGAGGCCAGCTGCGCCGGCGTCAACGCCTGCGCCGCGCTGCGGGTGGCCACCAGGCGGCCATTGGCGTCGTACCAGTTGCGGGTCAGCCCGCCCAGCGGGTCGACCGCGTACGTCTGCCGATTGGCTTCATCGTAGTAATAGCGCGTGACCGCGCCGGTCGCGTCCGTGCGGCGGATGACATTGCCATTGCCGTCATAGGCGTAGGACGTGGTCAGGTTGAGCTTGCCGGCACCCGGGTCGACCACCTCGGCGGTCCGCCGCCCCAGCGCATCGTAGAGATACTGCCTCACCGTGGCAGCGGCCGTGCCGTAGCCTTCGGTCACCGTAACCTGACGGCCCTGCGCGTCGTAGGCGAACACCGTGCACTGGTTCAGCCCGGCCGGGTCCTGCGCCACCTGCGCCAGGCGCCCTTCGCGGTCGTAGCTGTAGCCGGTCACCCGCCCACTGGCATCGGTCACCGTCAGCTGCCGTCCTTGCCCGTCGTAACGGTAGTTCGTGGTGATGTTGAGTTTGCCCGCCCCCGGATCCTCGATCCGCTGCAGCAACCGTCCCTGTGCGTCGTAGCGGAACTCGACACGGCGGCCGCTGGCATCGACCGTGGCTGTCAGCAGCCCGCGGGCATCGTACGTCTGGGTCGACGCCTGGTTCAGCGCATCGCTGGTGCTGGTCAGCAGACCATCGCGGTCATAGGTGTTGCGCGTGACCACCCGGCCGGCGGCATCGGTCACGGTCAGTACCTGGCCATGCCGGTTGTAGGCCGTGCTCACCTGGATGCCTTCGGCCGAGGTCACCGTCATGACCTGCGTGGCCGGGTCATAGGCATAGGTGGTGACCATGCCGCGGGCATCGGTGACCTGGGTGCGCCGGTAGGCATCGTAGGTGGTGCTCACCGTCTCCACCCGGCCCTGCACCGTACGGGTGACACTGATCTGACGCCCCAACCGGTCGTAGCCGTAGGCGGTCGGCGTGCCGCGGCCATCAACTTCACCGATCACCCGCCCGAAGGCGTCGTAGCTGAACCCCACGCTGCGTACGCTACCACTGCCCACGCCCTCGGTGCGCTGGGTCAGATGGCCGCGACGGTCGTAAACATGGTCCGTGGTCGAGGCCGATGCCGTGCCACTGGCGGCAACGACACGACTCAGGTCGCCGAAGGCGGTGTACGCGTAGGTGGTCACCGCGTTCTCGGCATCGATGACCTGGGCCAGCTGGCCGCGCGCGGTATAGGCATATTGCCGGCGCGTATCCACCGCCGCCGCATAGGCCAGCGTGCTGATGGCATTGGCGGCGCTGGCACGACTGCCCGGCACCGGGATGGTCAGCCGGCCGGTATAGGCGATCGTGTCGGAGACATCGCCAAAGGCGGTATAGCGGGTTTCGGTCACCTCGCCGCGGGCGTTCTGCAGGCCCACCTCGTCGGCCATGCCCTTGACCGTGAAGGTCAGCCGGCCAGCGCTGTCGTGGAAGTACCAGGTCTTGTTGCCCGCCGCATCGATGCTCTCGATCCGGCGACCGAGCACGTCGTAGCTGTGGCGCACCCCGTACTGTGCATAGATCGCATCCAGCTGCGCCTCGCTCATGCCCGGCAGCAGCTGCAGCGCCCCTTCGCCGCTGATCTCGCCGATCAGTTCGCCGAAGGCGTTGTAGCGCCGGTTCCCTTCCCGCACCTCACTGGTGCCCTGCGCCGTCTCCGTCTTCACCAGGCGACCGGCCGCATCGTAGGTGTACCGGGTCTGCGTGCCTTCGGCATTGGACTCGATCGCCAGCCGACCCTGGCCGTCGTAGTACCTGCGCACCTGCTGGTACGTGCCGGCCTGTGCGCGCACAGTGGCCAGCGTGTCGCCTGCAGCAGCCGTTACCGCCGTGGCATAGCGGCGCTCGGCGCGCACGCTCCATGTCTCGTCGATGACATATTCGGTCAGGTAACCCTGCGCATCCAGCAGGCCCACCAGCTGCCCGCGCCCATCGTGGAAGTAACGGGTGGTCTGGTCCTGGCCCGTCGTGCCCGGACGCAGCTGCGCCAGCGTACCGGTCGCCCGATATGCCGTCGGCGATGCACTCGCATAGCGCGTCAGCGACAGGACGCGACCGCCCCGGTCGTACTGCGTCTCGGTCAGATAACCTTCCGCATCCAGCACGCCGACCTGGCGGCCGGCCTCATCGTGGAAGTAACGCACCACCCGCGCGGTACCCGCCGTGCCCGCCGCATCGGTCGTACGCACCTGCAGCAGCCGGCCTGCACCGTCGTAGGTATAGGTGCTGATCGAGCGCTCGGTACTGCCCTCCAGCCCATCGGTCTGCGTGGCCAACCGTCCGGCGGCGTCATAAGTGCGGCCGCTGACCCGGTCCAGCGATGCATTGGTCACGATTCCCAGGCTGTCCACCTGCGTCGGTAACACCTTGCCTGCCACCAGCCAGCTGCCGGTCGTCAACCGGTTGGCATACTGCCGCGTGCCCACCACCCGATCCGAACCATCGTAGTAGGTCCGGGTGAGTGCGCCGGTGGCATCCACCGTGGCCTCCAGCCGCCCCTTGGCGTCATAGAAGAAGTAGCTGCGCCCACCGGCAGCATCTTCGCTGGCGCGCAGTTGCCCGCTCGCGTCGTAGTAGTTCAACTGCGTGCGGGTCTGGCTGCCACCGCCTGCATTGCCCTGCTCACTGACCGACACCAGCCGCCCGGCCGCATCGCGCGTCTGCGTGACCACGCGACCGCCGCCCTCGGTCATCACAACCTGATGGCCCGAATCCAGATACGCATAGGTCGTCTGCAGAACACCCGACACGCCGATCTCGCGGCTGGTGCTGCTCAGCAATCGGCCCAGGCCGTCATAGGCGTAGTCAATCTGCTGGCTGCCGGCCAACGCCGCCCCATCGCCCGTGCGGCTGCCATTGCGCAGCGTGATCTGCTGGCGCAGCGTACCCTGCGCATCGTACGTGTAACGGGTCAGGCTTGCCCCCGAGTCCAGCACACCGATGCCCGAAGCATTGACCGTGGCGTACTCCGTACGCAGGCTCAGCCGCCCCCAGGCGTCGTAGCCCAGCTCGGTCAGCTGGCTGCTCGCCTTCCTCGCAGCGGTCGCCCACGCTTCCAACCCTGCCAGATCCGAAGTGCCGGCATAGCTGGCTCCCAGATACTGCCGCAGGCTGCTCTGCTGCCCGATTCCGTCGCCACTGGCCGCATAGCTGAACTCGCTTACCTGGCCCAAGGCATCGACCACGAAACGCAGCCGGTCCTGCCCGTCGTACACATAGCGTGTCGTCAGTCCACCCGTGGGCAGCGCCGCACCCTCCCGATCCGGATCCACGCCCGTATACCGCGTCAGGCTCAGCAACTGGTTGCCCGCGCTCCACGTACGGCTGATCGCATTGCCCAGCCCATCCCATTCCCACGTCACGTTGCCCGACGCATCGTAGGCATAGTCCACCTGCGACAGCACCGCTGCGCCACGCACGGTCTTGACCTGCAGCACGTTGCCCGACGCATCGTACTGATAGGTCGTTACGTCCGATTGCCCGGAGATCGCCGGTGCCACCAGGCTGGTCAGCTGTCCCTCGGCATCGAATCCATACACCCACGCGCGGCCCAGACTGTCGCTTACCGTGGTGCTGCCCGCCGCGTATGCATAGGTGAAGGTCTCACCCAGGCCATCGGCATCGTTGGCATTCGTATCCCCACGCGTCACCGTCTTGATCCGGCCATCGGCGTGATAGGTGAAGCCCACCACCGTCCCGTCGCCCTGCCTGACCGACGCCAGCCGCAGGCTCGTCCCTTCATAGGTGTACTGCGTGCGGAACAGCCGTCCGTCGTTCTGGGAAGCGGTCGTGCCGTTCCAGGTGTTGTCGGCCGCATTGTTCGGCGTCAGGTCCGTCACCACCCCGACCAGTCGCCCCTGGCCGTCGTATTCATAGGCCACCTGGTGGCGCACCACGCCCCCCTCCCGGGTGGCGATGCTGCTCAGTCGGCCCGCACCGTCATACCCGAAGACCAGCGCATCCCCGCCGCTGCCCCCATCGTCGGCACGGATCTGCGCGATCCGCTGGCTGGCGTCGTAGTCCACCTGCCAGGTCACCGGCAACGCCCCATCGCTGCGCAGGTCGCGCAGATACGTCAACCGTCCCTGCCGGACGGCATCGGCATGGCCGGCATACCCCTCTTCCCGGCGGGTGCTGCCCTCCACATAGCGCCAATCGCTCCCCGTCCAGGTCAGCGTGTCATGCGCACCATCCCCTGCGCTGGAACGATAGGTATTGGCCGAAACATAGGCGAAGTCCTGATACGAGCCATCGCCGGTAAAACGCCGCATCACGCTGCCGGCCGCGTTGAACGTGCCGCCCTGCAGGGCCACCCGCCGCTCGAAGCCCGTCATCCAGCCATCGGCCCCGACCTCGGACAACAGCCCCAGGCTGTTGTAGGTCCGCGTCAGGTTCACGCTCAACCCGCGGAACACCAGGTGCTCGTCGCTGCTCTGCCAGACCAGGTTGCCCGTGGCCGCGTTCACGTACTGGTTGTCGCGCCCCTGGCCAACCCCGGCGCCACCGCCCAGTCCATACCCCAACTGGCTCAGCGAGGTGTTGAACAGACCCAGACCGTTACCCGTGAACACTGCCGACATGACCGAACTCCCCGGCTACCCCCGCGTCCCTCATGGACGCAGTCGGGCCCCTCTGGTGACCAATCCCGGCAAGCTGAAGGGAGTTTAGGGACGAAAGCCAGGTGCACTTTCCGGACGGCAGCACTCGGTACCAACTGCGCAGACAAAGGCCTGCGCTTTACCGCCTTAGCCTGTGCACTCCAGCCGCAAACTGCAGAAGCTGTTCGAAAGCGAAACACACATCTCAAACATTCGATTAAAACGTCGTCAATTTCGCCGAACTGGACAGCATTCCCCGGTTCGCTCACACTGCCGCCCTTTCCCGCCCACCGCTGGCACATGGCGAAACTGCTGGTCCTCCACGGCCCCAATCTGAACCTGCTCGGCACCCGCGAGCCGGAGGTCTATGGGCACACCACGCTGGCCGACATCGACGCGGCGCTGGCGCGGCAGGCCGGGGCGGCGGGGCACGCGGTGGAGAGCCTGCAGTCCAACGCCGAACACGTGCTGGTGGACCGGGTGCAGGCCGCGCGCGGCGACGGCACCGCCTTCATCCTGATCAACCCGGCCGCCTTCACCCACACCTCGGTGGCGCTGCGCGACGCGCTGGCCGCCGTGGCCGTCCCGTTCATCGAGATCCACCTGTCCAACCCGCACGCCCGCGAGCCCTTCCGCCAGCACAGCTATTTCAGCGACAAGGCGGCCGGTGTCATCTGCGGCTTCGGCGCGGACAGCTACCGTTACGCCATGGACGCCGCGCTGCAGCGGCTCTGATCCCCATTCCCCGGCGGCGGGCGCGAACGCGCCGTCGCCGCCAACACCCAAGAGGCATCCTATGGACCTGCGCAAAATCAAGAAGCTGATCGACCTGCTGGAAGAGTCGAACCTGGCCGAGATCGAGATCAAGGAAGGCGAGGAATCCGTGCGCCTGTCGCGCACCCCGGTCGGCGGTTACGCGCCGGCGCCGATGGTCGCCGCCCCGGTCCACGTCGCCGCCCCGGCTCCCGCGACCGCGCCGTCCATGCCGATGAGCTCGCCGACCGAAGCCTCCACCGGCGGCACCGCCAAGCCGGGCAATGCCCTGCCGGACGGCCATGTGCAGCGCGCACCGATGGTCGGCACCTATTACGCGTCGCCGTCGCCGGACAAGCCGGCCTTCGTCAGCGTCGGCCAGCAGGTCAAGGCCGGCGAGACGCTGGCGATCATCGAGGCGATGAAGATGTTCAACCCGATCGAGGCCGAAGTGTCCGGCACCGTGGTCGCCATCCTCGGCGAGAGCGGCAACCCGGTGGAGTTCGACCAGCCGCTGTTCGTGATCGCCTGACAAGCCGGGACCCGGGACACGGGACCGGGGACCCGGGAAGGCAGAAGCCAGGCGCAAGCGCTGTGGCTGTTGCTTTCCCGGGTCCCCGGTCCCCGGTCCCCGGTCCCGAAAAGGACCTCCCATGCTCGACAAAGTCGTAATCGCCAACCGGGGTGAGATCGCGCTGCGCATCCTGCGCGCGTGCCACACCCTGGGCATCCGCACGGTCGCGGTGCATTCCACCGTCGACCGCAACCTCAAGCACGTGGCCATGGCCGACGAGTCGGTCTGCATCGGCCCGGCACCGTCGTCGGAGAGCTACCTCAACATTCCGGCGCTGATCGCAGCGGCCGAGGTCACCGACGCCCAGGCCATCCACCCCGGCTACGGTTTCCTCTCCGAGAACGCCGATTTCGCCGAGCGCGTGGAGCAGTCCGGCTTCATCTTCATCGGCCCCAAGGCCGACACCATCCGCCTGATGGGCGACAAGGTGGAAGCGATCCGCGCGATGAAGGCCGCCGGCGTGCCGTGCGTGCCCGGCTCGGGCGGCCCGCTGGGCGACGATGCGGCCACCAACGTCAAGATCGCCCGCGAGATCGGCTACCCGGTCATCGTCAAGGCGGCCGGCGGCGGCGGCGGCCGCGGCATGCGCGTGGTCCACACCGAGGGCGCGCTGGTCAACGCCATCGCCACCACCAAGCAGGAAGCCAAGGCCGCGTTCGGCAACGACATGGTCTACATGGAGAAGTTCCTGGAGAACCCGCGCCACGTGGAAATCCAGGTGCTGGCCGACGGCCAGGGCAACGCCATCCACCTGGGCGAACGCGACTGCTCGATGCAGCGCCGCCACCAGAAGGTGGTGGAGGAAGCGCCGGCACCGGGCATCACCCCGGAACTGCGCGAGGAGATCGGCAAGGTCTGCGTGGAAGCCTGCATCCGCATTGGCTACCGCGGCGCCGGCACCTTCGAGTTCCTGTTCGAGAACGGCCGTTTCTACTTCATCGAGATGAACACCCGCATCCAGGTGGAGCACCCGGTGACGGAGATGATCACCGGCATCGACCTGGTCGCCGAGCAGCTGAAGATCGCCGCCGGGCACAAGCTGTCGATCAAGCAGAGCGACATCAAGATCAACGGCCACGCCATCGAGTGCCGCATCAACGCCGAGGACCCGGAAACGTTCTTCCCCTGCCCCGGCACCATCACCGGCTTCTACCCGCCGGGCGGCCCGGGCGTGCGCGTGGACACGCACATCTACGGCGGCTACCGTGTGCCGGCCAACTACGACTCGATGATCGGCAAGCTGATCGTGCACGGCCCGGACCGCGACACCGCCATCGCCCGCATGCGGGTGGCGCTGAGTGAGATGGTCGTGGATGGCATCAAGACCAACGTCGCCCTGCAGCAGCGCATCATGCGCGACAAGGGCTTCCAGGCCGGTGGGCAGAACATCCACTACCTGGAAAAGCGCCTGGCCGAGCGCAAGAACCAGTCGATCGCGCTGACCTGAGCGGCGCGGCCGATGCGGTGACCGGAGAAGGCGGGGCAACCCGCCTTCTTCCGTTCCGGCACCTACCGTAGGAGCGGCTTCAGCCGCGATGGGGCTTCCCCACGAATTTTCGGGAAAGCCCCATCGCGGCTGAAGCCGCTCCTACGCGCGCCCCATGCAGGACATCGCGCGCATTCGGCCGTCGCCTCGTCTAGGATGCCCGCTTCCGTTCCGTTGTCGCCGTCATCCCCATGCCTTTCCTCGAACTGACCCTGCGCTGCACCGAAGCCACCCAGCCCCGCTACGAAAACGCCCTGGAGGACGTCGGCGCGCTGGCGGTGACGATGCTCGATGCCGATGCCGACACCAGCAACGAGCGCGCGATCCTGGAGCCTGGCGTGGGGCAGACGCCGCTGTGGAACGAACTGGTGCTGACCGCGCTGTTCCCGGCCGACACCAATGCACTGGCGCTGCTGGCGGCGCTGGAATCCTTCGACGCCGGCCTGGACTGGAGCAGCGCCGGCTTCCGTTCGGTCCAGGACGAGGACTGGGAACGCGCCTGGCTGGACCAGTTCCAGCCCATGCAGTTCGGCCAGCGCACCTGGATCGTGCCGTGGAACCATGAACTGCCCGAAGCGGCGCAGGCGGCGGACGCCGCCGTGGTGCGGCTGGATCCGGGCCTGGCGTTCGGCTCGGGCACCCACCCGACCACCGCGCTGTGCCTGCGCTGGCTCGACCAGTTGGCCGCCGACGGCGAACTGGCCGGCCGCAGCGTGCTCGATTTCGGCTGCGGCTCGGGCATCCTCGCCCTGGCCGCGCTCAAGCTCGGCGCCGCCGCCGCGGTGGGCGTGGACAACGACCCGCAGGCGCTCACCGCCACCGCCGACAATGGCGAGCGCAACGGCGTGCGCATCGCCGCCTACCTGCCCGAGGACGAACCGGTGGCGACCTATCCGGTCGTCGTCGCCAACATCCTGGCCTCGGCGCTGGACGCGCTGGCCGCGCTGCTGGCCGCGCGTGTCGCGCCGGGTGGCCGCATCGCCCTGTCCGGCATCCTGCACGGGCAGGAAGGCGAACTGCTGGAACGTTACGCGCCGTGGTTCGAGCGGCTGGAAGCCGTGCAGGACGGCGACTGGATGCGCATCACCGGCGTACGCCGTGCTTGAATGACGGCAGCGTCCCCGACCGTCCCGCCATGAGCGAAGAAACCACGCCGCCCCATCCTTCGCTGGCCACGCTCCTGCAGAGCGGGCCGCCTCCCCGACCTGCGGCGCCGGCGGCAGCGCAGGCCGATGCCGTTGCGGATGCGCCGGAGCAGGACGCACCGCCCGCGATGGCCGACGCGCAGGAGCCGACGCTGGACGCCGCGCCGGGCGACGACACGCCGATGGAACCGGACGAGGACGCTGCGCGGCAGGAAGGGGGCGTCGCCCCGAGCTTCCTGCGGCAGGCATCGACGACCGTAGCGCCCGCGCGCCGCACGCCCCGCTGGCAATGGCTGCTGCTGGCCGCGCTGGCCCTGCTGCTCGCCGTCCAGGTGGTGATCGCCGACCGCGCCACGCTCGCGGCCCGCGCCGGCTGGCGCCCGGTCGTGACCGGGCTGTGCGCGATCCTGCGCTGCAGCGTGCCGGCCTGGCACCAGCCCGAGGCCTACACCATGCTGCAGCGCGAGGTCCGGCCGCTGGCCGGTCGCCAGGGCGTGCTGCAGGTCCAGGCCAGCTTCCGCAACGACGCGCGCTGGGCGCAGGCCTGGCCGGCGCTGTCGCTGTCCCTGTCCGACGCCGACGGCCGCGTGATCGGGCGCCGCCTGCTGCAGCCGCGCGACTACCTGGGCGCCGCGCACGACCCCGCGCAACGGCTGGAACCGGGCCAGAGCGCACAGGTCGCCTTCCTGCTGCGCGAGCCCTCGGCGGCGACCGTGGCTTATACCTTCGAGTTCCGCTGACCGTGCGGACCGGCATGGCAGCGCCATCGCCCACGCGCTAGACTCCCCTCCCCATGCCGGGCGCGCCGCGCCGGCTCCGCCGAATCCGGGAACTCCCTTGAACGCTGCCGCCCCCCGTCCTGACAGCAGTCGTGGCGCTCCAAAGCCGCCGCTGCGCGAACATGTCGCCCAGTCCGTACGGCGCTACCTGCGCGACCTGGACGGCTGCGAGGCCGACGATGTGTACGAGATCGTCCTGCGCGAGATGGAAATCCCGTTGTTCGTGGAAGTGCTCAACCATTGCGAAGGCAACCAGAGCCGCGCCGCGGCCCTGCTCGGCATCCACCGCGCCACCCTGCGCAAGAAGCTCAAGGAATACGGGCTGACCTGAGGCCCGCTGCCGCTTTGCGCTGCCGCCCCGTCTCCAGCCCTCCATACCCCACGTCCTGACTCGCCGCTGTTCGCCGTTCGTGTTTTGCGCAGTGGCGCGCCCGTCCGGAACCAGGGGCTCTGCTCCAGACTTGTCCCCGACAATGGTTGGCGCGTTCCTTCAGCGCCTGCAAGGCCATCCGGCTCCGCGTGCCAGCCAGATGGGCAAAACGCAATGGCGACCGCTGGCCGCCATCTGCCGGAATGTCGGGTGACGCAGGATTGCCGCCAGCGACCGGCGTCGCCTGCAGTCGTCACCGCCGCAACCAAACCCGCAAGCCGCGGACCGCTACAATACCGGCCCGCTTCCGCTTCCCCTGTCCCCCATGTCCGCTGATCTGCTGCCCGTGCGCCGGGCCCTGCTGTCCGTTTCCGACAAGACCGGCCTGGTCGATCTGGCCCGTGCGCTGGCCGCGCGCAACGTCGAACTGCTGTCCACCGGCGGCACCGCCAAGGCGATCCGCGAGGCCGGCCTGCCGGTCAAGGACGTATCCGACGTCACCGGCTTCCCGGAAATGATGGACGGCCGGGTCAAGACCCTGCACCCGATGGTGCACGGCGGCCTGCTCGGCCGCGCCGGCACCGACGACGCGGTGATGGCCGAACACGGCATCGCCCCGATCGACCTGCTGGTGCTGAACCTGTACCCGTTCGAGTCGGTCACCGCCAGGGCAGACTGCACGCTCGCCGACGCGGTGGAGAACATCGACATCGGCGGCCCGGCCATGCTGCGCAGCGCCGCCAAGAACTTCGCCCGCGTCGCCGTGGCCACCAGCCCGGACCAGTACGACGCGCTGCTGGCCGAACTGGCCGCCAACGACGGTCAGCTGTCGGCCGCCAAGCGCTTCGAGCTGTCGGTGGCCGCGTTCAACCGCGTCGCCCAGTACGACGCGGCGATCAGCAACTACCTGTCGGCCGTGATCGACACCAGCGCCGCTGTGCCGGTGCGCGAGGAATACCCGGCGCAGATGAACTCCACCTTCCTGAAGGTGATGGACCTGCGCTACGGCGAGAACCCGCACCAGAGCGGCGTGTTCTACCGCGACCTGTACCCGGTGCCGGGCACGCTGGCCACCTTCGTGCAGTTGCAGGGCAAGGAGCTGAGCTACAACAACCTGGCCGACGCCGACGCCGCGTGGGAATGCGTGCGCCAGTTCGAGGTACCGGCCTGCGTCATCGTCAAGCACGCCAACCCGTGTGGCGTGGCCGTGGCCGCCGACGTCGGCGCCGCCTACGAGCTGGCCTACGGCACCGACCCGACCAGCGCCTTCGGCGGCATCCTGGCCTTCAACCGCACGCTGGACGCGGCCACCGCCAAGGCCATCCTCGACCGCCAGTTCGTCGAAGTGCTGATCGCCCCGGACTACGAGCCGGCCGCGCTGGAGTACGCGACGAAGAAGGCCAACGTGCGCGTGCTGCGCATCCCGGCCGGCGACGCACGCAACAACTACGACACCAAGCGCATTGGTTCGGGCCTGCTGATCCAGAGCGCCGACAACCGCGGCATGACCGCCGACGAGCTGAAGACGGTCACCCGGCGCGCGCCGACCTCCGCCGAACTGCGCGACCTGCTGTTCGCCTGGCGCGTGGCCAAGTACGTCAAGTCCAACGCGATTGTCTATGCCAGGGACGAGCGCACCATCGGCGTCGGCGCAGGCCAGATGAGCCGCGTGTACTCGGCGCGCATCGCCGGCATCAAGGCCGCCGATGCCGGGCTGGTGGTGCCGGGCTCGGTGATGGCCTCCGATGCGTTCTTCCCGTTCCGCGACGGCCTGGACGCCGCCGCCGAAGCCGGCATCACCGCGGTGATCCAGCCGGGCGGCTCGATGCGCGACGCCGAGGTGATCGCCGCGGCCGACGAGCACGGCATCGCCATGGTGTTCACCGGCGTGCGCCACTTCCGCCACTGAGGCCGCAGGCATGGCGGCGGGCGTGATCCGGACTCTGGCGGCACTGCTCGCCGCGCTCGTGCTGGCGTCGTGCCGGCAGGATGCGGCCACCCAGGACGGTGGCACGGCGCAGGCGCCGGACGGCGACGCGGCCGTGCTGGCGCTGCTCAAGGCGCGTTACGGCGCGCCAGCGCGGCTGAAGGGCCCGTGGACGCAACGCCTCGACGACCCGCAGCTGGACCCCGCACGCCAGGTCCAGCGTGCGCTGTGCGCCGACCGCGGCATCACCCTTGCGGGCGGCCGCTATCGCATGCTGGCGGTCTGCACCCGCTATGCCGACGCGACCCCGGTGGAACTGGGCGTCAGCGATTTCATCGTGCTGCATGAGGCCGCCGACGGCAGCGTGGGCGTCGCCACCGAATTGTCGGGCCGGGCCAGCGGCGGCGGCGGCCAACCGGGCGCGATCAGCATCCTGCAGGTCGGCGCTGGCGCCTGGGCCTACCAGATCGACGAAGAGCGGGTGGTGGTGGGCTCGAGGATGCGCGACCGCAGCTGGCTGGTGTTCGATGGCGGCGACGCGGTGGCCGAAGCGGGCTGGCTGCGTGCCCACCTGGACGACCAGAATGCGATCGACTGCGTCACCACCGGCCGTTGCCGGCCCGGAACGCTGGACCTGGATTTCGATGCCCGCCCGGACGACAGCCAGCCCAGCCTGCGCTACTGGCCATTGCGCGTGCACGAGAGCGGCACGGGCTGCGCCGGCAAAGTCGATGCGCTGCATGCCATCGCCTACGATCCGGCGCAATCGCGCTACCTGATTCCTTCGCGCATGCAGCTGGAGGCCTGCGACTGATGCGGTGGCGCCTGCCCACGCTCATCGCGGCCACCCTGGCGGCGGCCACCGGTTGCGGCGACCGCGCGCTGGACCAGGCGCAGCGCAAGGCCGTGGAAGAGATCGGCGCGCGGCTTCCCCGCCCCTACCGCGACGGACTCGTGATCGAATCGGTGCACCGGCACGGGGACGACCTTGTGCTGGTGATCCGCTCCCCGGACATCACCCTGGCCATGGCCGAGGCCAGGCCCGAGGTGTTCGACGCGCTGCGCGACGACGAGCAGGCCGCGATGCACGAGCTGTGCGCCGACGCCTCACTCGCTCCCCTCCATGCCGCTGGCGGCGGCATGCGCCGACGCTTCGTCGACGCCGACGGGGCCGTGTTCTTCGAAGCCACGCTGAAAGCGTCCGATTGCCTTTCCCCTTGAATGCCCCCTACAGGAACGACCCCATGAAGATCCTCGTCATCGGCTCCGGCGGCCGCGAACACGCCCTGGCCTGGAAACTGGCCCGGTCCGCGCGCGTGAGCGAAGTGCTCGTCGCCCCGGGCAATGCCGGCACCGCGACCGAAGGCAAGTGCCGCAACGTGGCGGTCAAGGTCACCGACATCGCCGGCCTGCTGAAGCTGGCGCAGGACGAAGCCGTGGGCCTGACCGTGGTAGGTCCGGAAGTGCCGCTGGTGGCCGGCGTGGTCGATGCGTTCCGCGCCGCCGGCCTGCGCATCTTCGGGCCGACCGCCGCCGCCGCGCAGCTGGAAGGCAGCAAGGCCTTCGCCAAGGACTTCCTCGCCCGCCACGGCATTCCCACCGCGTTCTACGCGGTGCATACCGAGGTGGACGCCGCGCTGGCCTATCTGCGCGAGAAGGGCGCGCCCATCGTCATCAAGGCCGATGGCCTGGCCGCCGGCAAGGGCGTGATCGTGGCGATGACGCTGGACGAAGCCGAGGCCGCGGTGCGCGACATGCTCAGCGGCAACGCCTTCGGCGACGCCGGCGCGCGCGTGGTGATCGAGGAGTTCCTGGAAGGCGAGGAGGCCAGCTTCATCTCCATGGTCGACGGCCGCGTCGCGCTGCCGATGGCCACCAGCCAGGACCACAAGCGCGTCGGCGATGGCGACACCGGCCCCAACACCGGCGGCATGGGTGCGTATTCGCCGGCGCCGGTGGTGACGCCGGAAGTGCACGCGCGGGTCATGCGCGAGGTGGTGGAACCGACCGTGGCCGGCATGATCGCCGACGGCGTACCGTTCACCGGCTTCCTCTATGCCGGCCTGATGATCGATGCCAGCGGCGCGCCCAAGGTGATCGAATTCAACGTGCGCTTCGGCGACCCGGAAACCCAGCCGGTGATGCTGCGCCTGCAGTCGGACCTGGTCGACCTGGTGGAAGCGGCCATCGACGGCGCGCTGGCCGGCGTGGAAGCGCAATGGGACCCGCGCCCGTCGCTGGGCGTGGTGATGGCCGCCAGGCCGTACCCGGAAACGCCGGTCACCGGCGACGTCATCGGCGGCCTGGCCGACGTGCCGGCCAGCGCCAAGGTGTTCCATGCCGGCACCGCGCTGGACGCCGACGGCAACGTGGTCAGCGCCGGCGGCCGCGTGCTGTGCGTGGCCGCGCTGGGCGACAGCGTTTCCGACGCGCAGCAGCGCGCCTATGCCGGCGTGGCGAAGATCCACTGGGCCAACGAGTTCCACCGCAGCGACATCGGCTGGCGCGCCATCGCCCGCGAACAGCAGTAAGCCCGCCCCGACCCGCAGGAGCGGCTTCAGCCGCGAGAGGCTTTACCGGGAAGGCGCCTTTCGCGGCTGAAGTGTTCCTTCAAAAGCGGAGGCGCAACGTATGGCAACGGCCAACGGCTCCGCCGCAGCGACATCGACCGGCGCGCCCTCGCCGCTCTCCGCAGGAGCCTGTCTGTAAAGCATCTCGCGGCTGAAGCCGCTCCTACGTGGTGCGTGTCAGCGATGCACGCTGCCGATGCTGGAAGCCGGGTAGCGCGCGCCGGCGGCGGCGGCAACCGGGAATACCGCGTCGATCCGCGCCAGGTCGTCGGCATCAAGCGCCACGTCCAGCGCGCCGAGGTTCTCTTCCAGATACGCCAGGCGCTTGGTGCCGGGGATCGGTACCAGGTCCTCGCCCTGCGCCAGCACCCAGGCCAGCGCCAGCTGCCCGGCGCTGACGCCCCTGGCCGCGGCCAGCGCGCGCACCTGTTCCACCAGCGCCAGGTTGCGGGCGAAGTTGTCGCGCTGGAAGCGCGGCGAATGGCGGCGGTAATCGTCCGCGTCGAAATCCTCCGGCGTGCGGATCGCGCCGGTCAGGAAGCCACGGCCCAGCGGCGAGTACGGCACGAAGCCGATGCCCAGTTCGCGCACCGTCGCCAGCACGCCGTTCTCCTCCGGCTCGCGCGACCACAGCGAGTATTCGGTCTGCAGCGCGGTGATCGGATGCACCGCATGTGCGCGGCGGATCGTCTCCGGCGCCGCTTCCGACAGGCCGAGCCAGCGCACCTTGCCCTGCTCGACCAGCCGCGCCATCGCGCCCACCGTGTCCTCGATCGGCACGGCCGGGTCCACGCGGTGCTGGTAGTACAGGTCGATGTGCTCCACGCCCAGCCGCTTCAGGCTGGCCTCGCAGGCGGCCTGCACGTACTCGGGCCGCCCGTCGACGCCACGCGCCTGCGGGTCGGACGGATCGAGGCGGATGCCGAACTTGGTCGCCAGGAACACCTGCCCGCGGCGGTCGGCGATGGCGCGCCCGACCAGCACCTCGTTGGTATGCGGGCCGTACATGTCGGCGGTGTCGAGCAGGGTGACGCCGCGTTCCAGCGCGCGGTGGATCACCGCGATGGCCGCGGCATCATCGCCGCGGCCGCCATAGAACGCGCTCATGCCCATGCAGCCGAGGCCGAGCGCCGAAACGGTGGGGCCGTTGCGGCCGAGGGTGCGGGTTTTCATGGCGTTGCTCCATCTCAGGGGAAGGCCACTGTAGAGGGCGGGCTTCCATCGATAAATCCGGATAATCTGCAACGTCAATGAAGTATGACTTCACAATCGACCCGTCGCTGCTGCCGGCACTGGCGGCCTTCGCCTGCGTGGCGCGCCACGCCAGTTTCAGCCGCGCGGCCATCGAACTGGGCATGTCGGCCTCGGCCGCGTCGCAGTCGGTACGCAGCCTGGAGCGGCGGCTGGGCGTGCGCCTGCTGCACCGGACCACGCGCCGGGTCGGCCTGACCGAGCCCGGCGAACGCCTGCTGCGCGAAGCCGCGCCGGCGCTGGCGCGCATCGGCGGCGCGCTGCAGGCGCTGGAGGAAAGCCGCGACATTCCTGCCGGGCGCCTGCGCATCACCGCGCCGCGGATCGTGGTGGAACGCATGCTGCTGCCGCACCTGCCGGCGTTCTCCGCGCGGTTTCCGCATGTCGAGGTGGAGCTGGCGGTGCAGGCGGCGCTGACCGACCTGGTGGCCGAGGGCTTCGATGCCGGCATCCGCCTGGGCGAATCGCTGGCCGACGGCATGGTTGCCGTGCCGCTGGGGCCGCCGCAGCGCACGGTGGTGGTCGGCGCGCCGGGTTATCTGCGCCGGCACCGTCCACCGGAAACGCCCGAGGCGCTGTCCACGCATGCCTGCATCCGCTATCGCCGCAGCGACGGCCGGCTGATGCCATGGGAGTTCACGCGCGACGGGCACGATTTCAGCATCGAGGTCGGCGGCGGGCCGATCTTCAACGACAGCGGGCTCGGTCGGCGCATGGCCATCGCCGGGCTGGGCCTGGCGCAGGTGTTCGAGGCCGCCGCGGCCGACGATATCGCCGCCGGCCGGCTGCTGCGCCTGCTCGATGCCTGGCAGCCGCCGTTCCCGGGTTTCCACGTGTACTACCCTTCGCGCGAGCAGCTCGCGCCCAAGCTGCGGGTGTTCGTCGACTTCATGCGCGAGGCCAACGCTCCACCCCGGTAGAGCGGAGTCTGCTCCGCTGGCGCTTTCCCGTGATGTCCGTAGGAGCGCACTTCAGTGCGCGATGGGCTTTCCCGTTAGAGCCCGTCGCGCACTGAAGTGCGCTCCTGCAGTGCGCGCTCCTTCGCGCCCGGGGCATCGCCCCACTGCCTTGCCGCTTTCATCCCCGCACGGCAAGCTGGGCCATCCCCACGCTTCGCGATCCACGGCACCGGCATGCGCCCCACCGAACGCCTGTTGACCCGGCTCTGGGCCCACGAGAAGGCCAGCTACGGGCTGCGCGTGTCCATCGCGCTGTGCACGCTGATGGCGGTGTGCTGGTACCGCGGCGACCTGCAGCCGCTGCCATCGCTGTTCCTGGGCACCATCGCCAGCGCGGTGGCCGAGACCGACGACAACGGCTGGGGCCGCAGCAAATCGGTGCTGCTGTCGCTGCTGTGCTTCGTCGCCGCCGCCGCGGCGGTCATCCAGTTGTTCGACTGGCCGCTGCCTTTCGTCGCGGCGCTGGCGCTGGCTGCGTTCGCCCTGACCCTGCTCGGCGCGCTGGGCGAGCGTTATGCCTCCATCGGCCAGGCCACGGTGACGCTGGCGATCTACACGATGATCGCCATGGACCAGCACCGCGACGCCGGCACCGGCACCGCGGCAGCCTGGCGCGACGTGGCGCAGATGCTGGCCGGCGCGGCGTGGTACGGCGCGCTGTCGATCCTGTGGACGGTGATGTTCGCCAACCGGCCGGTGCGCGAGCGGCTGGCGCGGCTGTTCGGCGAGCTCGGCCGCTACCTGCAGCTCAAGGCCGACCTGTTCGAACCGGTGCGGCACGGCGACCTGGAAGCGCGGCGGCTGGCGCTGGCCGAACAGAACGTGCGCGTGGTGCAGGCGCTCAACGCCGCCAAGACCGCCATCCTCAGCCGCTTCGGCCGTTCCGGGCGGCCTGGCGTGCAGTCCGGGCTGTATTTCCGCCTGTACTACATGGCGCAGGATTTCCACGAGCGCGCCAGCTCTTCGCACTACCCCTACGAGGCGCTGACCGAAGCCTTCTTCCACAGCGACGTGCTGTACCGCTGCCGCCGGCTGCTGTCGCTGCAGGGCGGCGCCTGCGTGGCGCTGGGCCAGGCCATCCGCCTGCGCCAACCGTTCGACTACGGCGAGCGCAACCGCCAGGCCGGGCAGGACCTGGAGCACTCGCTGCAGTACCTGCGCGACCAGCACAACCCGCGCTGGCAGCGCCTGCTCGGCTCGCTGCAGCTGCTGGCGACCAACCTGTCCAGCATCGCGCGGCAGCTGTCCGAGGCGTCGCTGGCCGACACGCCACTGGAAGGCATCGATACGCGCCTGCGCGATTCCTCGCCGCACACCCTGCGCGAGATGGCCACGCGCCTGCGCCAGGCGCTGACGCCCGGCTCGCTGCTGTTCCGCCACGGCGTGCGCATCGCGCTGGCGCTGATCGCCGGCTATGCGGTGCTCAAACTGGTGCACCCGAGCAACGGCTACTGGATCCTGCTCACCATCGTGTTCGTGTGCCGGCCGAACTTCGGCGCCACCCGGCTGCGGCTGGTGCAGCGCATCGGCGGCACCCTCGTCGGGCTGGGCGTGACCTGGGCGCTGATGCAGCTGTTCCCGGGCACCACACTGCAGCTGCTGCTGGCGCTGGCCGCCGCGCTGCTGTTCTTCGTCACCCGCACCGACCGCTACGTGATCGCCACCGCCGCGATCACGACCATGGCGCTGCTGTGCTTCAACCTGCTCGGCGACGGCTTCGTGCTGATCTGGCCGCGCCTGCTGGACACGCTGATCGGCTGCGCCATCGCCGCCACCGCCTCGCTGCTGATCCTGCCCGACTGGCAGGGGCGGCGCCTGCACCGGGTGATGGCGCAGGTGATCGCCACCAGCACGCGCTACCTGGACGAGGTGCTGGGCCAGTACCGCAGCGGCATGCGCGACGACCTGCCCTACCGCATCGCCCGCCGCGACATGCACAACGCCGACGTCGCGCTGTCGGTGGCGCTGTCCAACATGCTGCGCGAGCCCGGCTACGCGCGCGGCAATCTCGACGCGGGTTTCCGCTTCCTGGCCCTGTCCAACACCCTGCTCGGCTACCTGTCCGCGCTGGGCGCACACCGCGCGCAGGCGGCGGTGAGCGACGATCCGCTGGTCGGCGACGCGCAGCGCTGCCTGCAGCAGGCGCTGGCCGGCCTGTCCACGGCGCTGGCGCAACGGCAGGCTGCACCTGCGGCCGAAGTCGACGAGGACGCGCTGGCCGATGCGCTGGAACAACTACCCGAGGACAGCGACGACAAGTCGCGGCTGGTGCGTACCCAGCTGGCGCTGATCCTGCGCCTGCTGCCGCGCCTGCGCGCCGCGGCCGACGAAGCGGTGGGCGGACCGGTGCAGGCCGCCGCCGCGCCCGCCGCCTAGCGCCGCGCCGGCGCGCGCGGCAGCACCAGCAGCGCCGCCACCGCCAGCGCGATGCCCACCGCGCACACGCCGGTCCAGCCAGACCGGGTCCAGGCCAGCGTGCCCAGCGCCGAGCCGGCCGCGCCGCCGATGAAGTAGCAGGTCATGTAGGCCGCGGTGATGCGGCTGCGGGCGCCTTCGTCCAGCCGGTAGATCGTGCTCTGGTTGTCGATGTGCACCGCCTGCACCGCCACGTCCAGCGCCAGCACGCCCACCACCAGCGCCGCCAGCGAGACCGGTGCCAGCAGCAGCACCAGCCACGACAGCAGCAACAGGAGCAGGCCGCCGCCGGTCACCTGCCGGCCCAGGCCACGGTCGCTCAGGCGGCCGGCGCGACTGGCCGCCAGCGCACCGGCGGCGCCGACCAGCCCGAACAGGCCGATGGTGGCGATGGAATAGCCATAGGCCGGCCCCGACAGCAGGAAGGCCAGCGGGGTCCAGAACACGCTGAAGCCGGCGAACAGCAGCGCGCCGAGCAGCGAGCGCCGGCGCAGCACCGGCTCGTCGCGCAGCAGCGCCAGTACCGAGGCGATCAGGCGCGGGTACGGCAGCGTCGCGTGGGGCCGGTACGCCGGCAGCGCGCGGGCCAGCGCCACCGCCATGATCAGCAGCGCCACGGCCGCGACCCAGTACACGGTATGCCAGGAACCGATGCCGGCCAGCACGCCCGACGCAGTGCGCGCCAGCAGGATGCCCAGCAGCAGCCCGGCCATGATCGTGCCGACCACCCGCCCGCGCCGCTCCGGCGCCGCCAGCGTCGCCGCGTGCGGGATGATCACCTGCGCAGCCACGGCGGCCAGTCCGCTCAGCGCCGTTCCGGCCAGCAGCTGCACGAAATGGGCGGCGCTGGCGCTGATGAGCAGCCCCGCCGCGGCCAGTACGAACAGCGCCACGATCAGCCGGCGCCGCTCCAGGCGGTCGCCCAGCGGCACGATCAGCAGCAGCCCGGCCGCATAGGACAGCTGGGCCACGGTCACCACCCAGCCGACCCGGCCAGCGCCGAGCCCGAACGCCTCGCCCAGCAGCTGCAGCAATGGCTGGGCGTAATAGTTGCTGGCCACGATCAGGCCGGTGGCGGCGGCCAGCAGGAATACCCGCGACTGGGTGAGGGGATGGGGCTGGATGGAATCGGCGGACATCGCGACGGCCTGCGGGTGAACGGGCGCCAAGTCTGTGGGCGCGCCATGGATGACACAAATGTATTGTCATCATCCCATCCATCTGCTTGAGTGATGGCATGTTCACCCTGCGCCAGCTGGAATTCGTCGTCGCCGTGGCCGAGGAAGGCGGCTTTACCGCCGCCGCGGCGCGCTGCCACACCGTGCAGTCGGCGTTGAGCCACCAGGTGGCGCGGCTGGAGGACGCCTTCGGCGCGCGCCTGTTCGAGCGCGGGCACCGGCAGGTGCGCCCCACCGCGGCCGGCGAGGTGTTCCTGCGCAACGCCCGCCTCACCCTGCAGGCCGCCGCCCGCCTGCAGGAAGAAATGGCGCTGGCGCTGGGCACGGTGCGCGGGCGCATCCGCATCGGCCAGATCACCGCGCTCAGCGTGGTCGACGTGCCCGCCCTGCTGGCCCGTTTCCGCGCCGCGCACCCGGCCGTGGACGTGCACCTGCGCGTGGGCATGAGCGAGGAACTGCTGGCCGAACTGGCCGAAGGCCGGCTCGACGTGGCCCTGGTCGGCGTCGGCCCGCAGGTGCCGCTGCCGGCGCAGCACCGCCTGCTGGACGAAGAAGGCCTGTCGCTGCTGCTGCCTCCCGGGCATGCGCTGGCGGCCATGGAACGGGTGCCGCTGCAGGCGCTGCACGGCGCGCCGCTGGCCGCGCTGGTGCCCGGCGCCGGCGTGCGGCGGATGATGGACGACGCCCTGCTCGAACGCGGCGTCGCGCCGCAGCTGCAGTACGAGGTCAGCCATGGCGAACTGCTGCGGCAGCTGGTGGCCGCCGGGCTCGCGGTGGCGGCGATGCCGGACAGCATGGCCATGCGCATGCAGGGCGTCGCCGTGCGCCCGCTGGCCGAGCCATTCCGCTTCCGCACCTGCGCCGTGTGGCGCGCCGATCCCACGCCCGCCGCGCGCGCGCTGCTCGACCTGCTGCCGGCCGCGGCCACGCACGGGGCGTCCATCGAACCTGCTAAGGTGCGCCGCAAACCAAGGAACCCACGTGGCCGGCCATAACCAGTTCGCGCTGCTCGGACAGCGCCGCTTCCTGCCGTTCTTCGTCGTCCAGGCGCTGGGCGCCTTCAACGACAACGTGTACCGCCAGGCCATCATCGGCCTGCTGTTCTTCCTCGGCGTCAGCACGAAGGAGCGCAGCATCTACGCCATGCTCGCCCCGGCGATCTTCATCCTGCCCTACTTCCTGTTCTCGGCGCTGGCCGGGCAGTTCGCCGAGAAACTCGAGAAGCAGCGGCTGATCGTCATCACCACCACGATGGAAATCGTGATCATGTCGCTGGCCGCGCTGGGCTTCCTCACCCAGAGCATGCCAGTGCTGCTGGTGGCGCTGTTCTGCACCGGGCTGCAGTCCACCCTGTTCGGGCCGGTGAAGTATTCGGTGCTGCCGTCCATCCTCAAGCCGGAGGAACTGACCGGCGGCAACGGCCTGGTCGAGATGGGCACCTCCCTCTCCATCCTCGGCGGCATGATCGCCGGCGGCATGATCTTCACCCTGGCCGGCAGCCAGGGCCCCGTCGTCGCCTCGGTGGCGGTGATCGCGCTGGCGCTGGCCGGCAACCTCGCCGCGCGGCTGATCCCGAAGGTGGACGCCGGCGCGCCGGAGCTGAAGATCAACTGGAACCCGCTGTCCGAATCGCTGGCCGTGCTGCGCATGGCCAGGAAGCAGAAGGCGGTGCGCAACGCGGTGCTGGGCGTGTCCTGGTTCTGGTTCGTCGGCACCATCCTGACCTCGCAGCTGCCGACCTACGCCGAGATCAACCTTGGCGGCGGCTCGACCCTGTACATCTTCGCGCTGGCGCTGTTCTCGGTGGGCACCGGCACCGGCTCGCTGCTGTGCGAGAAGCTGTCCGGGCGCACCGTCGAGATCGGCCTGGTGCCGCTGGGCGCGTTCGGCATGAGCGCGTTCCTGTTCGACCTGTACTTCGCCCGCACCGGCGCGGTGACCGTGAGCGGGCTGGATGTGGCCGGCTTCCTGGGCCAGCCCGGCAGCGTGCGCATCGTCGTCGACCTGCTCGGCATCGGCCTGTTCACCGGCCTGTTCGTGGTGCCGCTGTTCGCGCTGATCCAGAGCCGCACGCCGAAATCGGAGATGTCGCGCGTGTTCGCCGCGCTGAACATCCAGAATTCCGGCTTCATCGTGCTGGCGGCGATGGCCGGCCTGCTCACCCAGAGCATGCTGGGCTGGAGCGTGCCGCAGCTGTTCCTGGCGCTGGCCATCGCCAACGTGCTGGTGGCCGCCTGGATCTTCAGCATCGTGCCCGAGTTCCTGATGCGCTTCCTGAGCTGGCTGATGGTGCGCACGCTGTACCGCCTGCGCCCGGCCGGCATCGAACAGCACGTGCCCGACGAAGGCGCGGCGCTGCTGGTCTGCAACCACGTCAGCTACATGGACGCGCTGATCCTGTCGGCAGTGGTGCCGCGCCCGGTGCGCTTCGTCATGTACTACCGGATCTTCAACATCCCGGTGATGCGCTGGATCTTCCGCACCGCCAAGGCCATCCCCATCGCCAGCCCGAAGGAGGACGCGGAGCTGATGCAGCGCGCGTTCGACGCGATCGACGCCGCACTGGCGGAAGGCGAGCTGGTATGCATCTTTCCCGAAGGCGCGCTGACCCGCGACGGCGCCATCGCCCCGTTCCGCTCGGGCGTTGAGAAGATCCTCGCCCGGCGCCCGGTGCCGGTGGTGCCGCTGGCGCTGAAGGGCATGTGGGCCAGCATGTGGAGCCGGCGCGACACGCGGCTGGGGCGGATGCGGGTACCGCGCCGCTTCCGCGCCCACGTCGAGGTGGTCGCAGGCCCGGCGGTCGACGGCGCGGCGACCGACGCGGCCGCGCTGGAGGCCCGGGTCCGCGCGCTGCGCGGCGATGACGCCTGAACCTGCTTTACCGCCTGCCAGGCAACTCGCTACGCTAGCCACCCGACGCGGCTGCAGGGAACGCGCGGCACCCGCCGATACCGAGGAAACATGGACATCCCACCGCCCCCTCCCGCCACTCCACCGCCGCAGCAGGTGCACCACTACTACCACCCGCAGAAGTCCGGCGGCGTGGCGGCCCTGCTGGAAGTGCTGCCTGGCCTGTTCCTGCAGACCTTCGGCATCGGCCACATGTACGCAGGCAATGTCGGTACCGGCCTGGTCATCATGTTCGGCTACTGGGCGCTGACCTTCGTCAACGTCCTGCTGTGTTTCGTCTTCATCGGCTTCATCACCTGGCCGCTGTGCTGGGTCGCGGCCATGATCCTCTCGTCGCTGACCGCGGCGAACGCCTGCAAGTCACGCTGATTTTTCAACAAGGAGTTTCCAGTGAACACCAGTAGTCCCGTCGTTTCCAACAACCTCGTCTGGGCGATCCTGTCCACCGTGCTGTGCTGCCTGCCGCTGGGCATCGTGTCGATCATCCATGCGGCCAAGGTCAACGGCCTGCTGGCCGCCGGCGATGTCGCCGGCGCCCGCGACGCCGCCGACAAGGCCAAGAAGTGGGCCATCTGGTCGGTGGTGGCCTGGGCGGTGATGGTCGTGCTGTACCTGGTCTTCTTCTTCGTGCTCGGCATCGGCGGCGCGATGAGCGGCGGTTCGAGCTACTGAGGTCCGCGCGGGCCGGTCGCCGTGGCGGCCGGCCCGCTGCTTCGTTTCCATGAAGTTCCCGCAGCGACTGTTCCGTTATGCGCCCCTGGCCGCCATGGGCACCGTGGGCCTGGGGGCGATGGTCGTACTGCGTCGCATCGACCCCAACCAACCGGGCAGTCCGCTTCCGCCCTGCCCCTTCCGGGCGCTGACCGGCCTCTGGTGCCCCGGCTGCGGCAGTACCCGCTGCCTGCACGCCCTGGTCCACCTGGACCTGTCCCAGGCCATGGCGATGAATCCCCTGCTGGTGCTGTCGATGGCGCCCATGCTGGTGATGGCGCTGCATGGCGCCGGCCTGTTGCCGGCGAAGCTGCAGCCGCTGGTCCGGCTGTTCGCGCGGCCGACGGCGTGGATGGTCGCGATCGTGGCCTATTGGCTTGCCCGCAACCTGCCCTGGTATCCGTTCAACTGGCTGGCGCCAGGCTGAAAGCCACACCCGGCGGCAACACTCCCCCACGCGGCGCGATCACCTCGTAGATGCGGGGTTTGCCCCGCATGAAGCTCTCCCGGTGAAGCCCCGTGCCGGGCAAGCCCGGCACCTGCAACGCCGCGCTCATCCAACCCAACCGGCGATGATCAGCAGCGCCAGCAGCGCCATCCACAGCAGCAGCATGCGCCAGACCATGCTCATCGCATCGCGCAGCTCGGGATGGCGCTCGGCATGCGGCACCAGGCCGGCCTCGCGCGCATCGGCCGCGTCCTCGGCCAGCTCCATGCCCACGCCGGCGCGCGCGGCCTCGCCGAGGAATGCCAGGTCCAGCGCCCAGCGGTTGCCGCCGGCACGGCGCCAGGCCGAGAACACCGTATCGAAATTGCCGACCAGCGCCATCGACAGCGTCATCAGCTGCGCCACCGGCCATTCCAGCAGGGCCAGCGCCCAGGCGCCGCCCTCGCGGCTGGCCGCAGCCACGGCGTCCGCCTGCGGCCCCTGCACGGCCTGCGCCAGCAGCCGATACAGCACCACGCCCAGCGGCCCCAGCAGCAGGAACCAGAACAGCGGCGCGAACCAGCGCCGCAGGCCGTTGAGCAGGGTCGCATCGACCAGCGTGGGCGCATCGGCGCGCAGGCTGCCGCCCGCGGCCTGCAGGTGGGCGACCGCCTCGTCGTGGCTGGCCGCGTCGTCGGCGTCGATCACCGCTTCGACGTCGCGGTCCAGGTCGCGCGGGCCCCAGCACAGCGCCAGCACCGCGATCCCGAACAGCAGCGCCGGCAATCCATACAGGCGCCCGGCCAGCAGCCATTGCACGGCCGCGACCAGCAGCACGACCGGGGCGATGGCCAGCACCAGCCCGAAGCGGCCGGCCGCCACCTCGCCCCCGTGCGCCCGCAGCCAACCCAGCCAGCGCCCGAACCAGCGCCAGTCGCGCAGGGCCGCCATCGGCGCGGGCGCCAGATGGCCAAGGACCAGCGCCGCGATCACCGCTACCAAGGTCGTGAACATGCGATTCCTCCGGCCCAGGATTGTAGGGCCCGTCCTGCCCGCGCAGGCGTGCATGCGAACCCGGCGGCACGCGCCCTCATGGCCGCTGGCGCCGGTACCAGTCCTCGATCAGCGTGCGCGCGATCGAGATGCGCGGCGACAGCAGGATGCCCTGGCCGTCGTCGTCCGCATCCCGCCGCAACGCCGCGCCCACCTCGTCGGCATCGAACCAGCGCGCGTCCTCCAGCTCGCCGTCCACCTGCGGCATGTCGCCATGCGCGGTGGCGCGGAAACCGACCATCAGCGCGCCCGGGAAGGGCCAGGGCTGCGTGCCGAGGTACTCGGCCTGGATCACCCGCACCCGGGTTTCCTCGAACACCTCGCGCGCCACGGTCTGCTCGAAGGTTTCGCCCGGTTCGACGAAGCCGGCCAGCACCGACCAGCGCCGCGGCGCCCAGTTGGACTGGCGTCCCAGCAGCAGGCGGCCGTCGTGCTCGACCGCGACGATGACCGCCGGGTCCACGCGCGGGTAATGCTCGGTGCCGCATCGCCCGCAGCGGCCGATGAAGCCGCCGCGGGCGAAGGCGACGGCGCCGCCGCAGACCCCGCAGAAGCGGTTGCGCGAATGCCAGTACGACATGCCGCGCGCATAACAGAACACGCCTGCCACCTCGGCCGGCCATTCGGCCGCGGCGCGGCGCAGGTCGAGCCGGCCCGGCGCCCGCGCGGTGACCGTCGCCGCTTCCACCACGAACCAGGCGCGCTCCTGCTGCATGCCCAGGAAGATGGCCGCGCCCGGCCCTCCGCCGAGTTCGCGGCCGCTGGTCAGGAACGGTTGGCCGGAAGCGTCGGCGAAGGCGGTGCCATCGGCGTCGAGCACCAGCACGCGAGCATCGGTCCACAGCCGCGCCAGCGCGTCGGCGTCGTCGCGCAGCGCATCGGCGCGATCCAGCGCGGCGCCGGCAAAGGCGTGTCCGGGCAGGGAAGGGTCGGAAACAGGCATCGTCGGGAGCCTACCGGCAAACACCCGCGGCGAGAAGTTCCGATCGCCGCGCCGCGACCAAGCCGGCCGGCGACGCGGGCGATAGCCGGCAGGCCGGCGCCCGCCAATCAGACGGCGAAACTGCTGCCGCAGCCGCAGGTGGTGCGGGCGTTGGGGTTGCGGATGACGAACTGGGCGCCGGTCAGGCTTTCGGTGTAATCCACCTCGGCGCCCATCAGGTACTGCAGGCTCAGCGGATCGACCAGCAGGGTCACGCCATCGGTCACCACCGCCAGGTCGTCCTCGGCGCGGTTCTCGTCGAACTCGAAGCCGTACTGGAAGCCCGAGCAGCCGCCGCCCTGGATGTAGACGCGCAGGGCCAGGGCATCATTGCCCTCGTCGCGGATCAGCTCGCTCACCTTGGCCGCTGCGGCCGCGGTGAAGTTGAGCGGGCGATCGAGGGACTGGTAGTCGGGGGCGGCCGTCGCGCCGGGCAGGGAAACGAGCGTACTCATGCGCCCAGCATGGGGACGGCCGCGCGCCGATTCAAGCCTCCGCCGCTTCAGCCTTCTCCTGTACCGCCACCGCTTCGGGCGACGGCAGCGCAGCCATCGCCGCGGCGTGCACCAGGCGGCCGTTGAGCTGGGCGCCGGCGCCCATCTCCACCACCTGGTAGTGGACGTTGCCGTTGACCCGGGCGGTCGGCGTCAGCTCGATGCGCTCGCCGGCGTGGACATCGCCGTCCATGCGCCCGCTGAGCACCACCACCGAGGCCCGCACCTCGCCCTCGATATGCCCCTGCTCGGCCAGGGTCAGCACCGCCTTGGCGCCGTCCTCGGCGATCACCCGGCCCTCGATGCGTCCTTCCACATAGAGACCCCCGCTGAACACCACGTCGCCACGGATCACCACCTGCGGCCCGATCAGCGCGTCCACCACCAGGTGGCTGTCGCGGCTGGACTTGTTCTTGAACATGCCTACTCCCCTCTGCCGTTGCCGGCGAGCTTCCAATCGAATGTCTGTGTCGCGCTCCCCCCGGGCCCGGCCAGCGAGACTCGCACACGCTGCGGGGTGAAATCCTTGGGCAGCATCACGCTGCCGTCCAGGCGCTGGAAATACCGGAACGAATACGCCTGCCCGGCCACGTCCCGGCGCTGGTGCAGTTCGTCCCAGGTCACGGTGGCCAGCTTGCCGTCCTTCACGCCTTCCACCGAGAAGCGCATCTGCCCCTGGCTGATCGCGCCGCGGTTCAGGTTCTGGGTCAGCACCACGCTGTAATGCCAGCTGCCGGCCGCTTCGGCCGAGAACTCCACCGAGTGCGCATTCAGCCCCTTGCGCTGGCTGGTGGCGCCCACCAGCCGCTCGTAGAACGCCACGTCCGCGCGCAGGCCGGCGATCTCCTCGTCGCGTTCGGCCAGCGATGCCTGCACTTCGGTGTTGGCGGCGCGGCTGATCCTGTCCGACGCTTCCAGCGTCGCCTGCCGCTGCCGCAGTTCCTCGATCTGCGCGCGCTGCGCGGCGATCTCGCGTTCGCCCTGGCGCAGGCGCTCGCGCAGTCCGCCGGCGTCCGGCGATGCGTAGCGGGCGGCCAGCCAGCCGACCAGCAGCAGCGACAGCAGCCAGGCGGCGGCAAGCAGGGCCAGCCGCGTCCAGGCCGGCCGCTGCGACGCCCCCCGCAGGGTGATCTGGAAACGCGACGGAGATCGGTTGCTCATGGCGAGGCCGGTGCCGGGTCCTGCGCGGGGCGGCACCTTCGCTCCGGTTGAAACGGTCCGGCAGTGTAAACGACTCCCGTCGCGGCCCGCCCGGATCTGGCAATCGCCCGGGGCATGGTCGATAGTTGCGATCCTGCTCACAGTTCCCGCGGGAGCCCGCGACCATGACCGAAGCCCACGTATTCGTCATCGGCATCCTGCTGGCCTGGCTGGCCGGCATCCGCGTGTACCTGACCGTGTTCGGCGTCGGCCTGGCCGGCGTGCTGGGCTGGGTCGACCTGCCACCGGCGCTGCAGGCCACGCAGTCGTGGTGGGTGCTGGGCACCTCGGCCGCGCTGGCGGCCGCCGAATTCTTCGCCGACAAGATCCCGGGCGTGGATTCGATCTGGGACCTGCTGCAGACCCTGGCGCGGGTGCCCGCCGGCGCTTTCCTGGCGGCGGCGACGTTCTCGCAGGACGGCCAGCTCGGCACCGGCGCGCTCGCCGCCGGCGCCGGCGTGGCGCTGGCCAGCCACGGCCTGAAGGCCGGCACCCGCGCCCTGCTCAACACCTCGCCGGAGCCGGCCAGCAACTGGGCGGCCTCGGTAGCCGAGGACGGTGTGGTCATCGCCGGCCTCGCCCTGGCGCTGGCCCATCCCTGGCTGGCGCTGGTCTTCGTGCTGGGCGCTAGCCTGCTCGGCGCGCTGATGGTGTGGCTGGTGTGGCGCGCGCTCTGGCGCGGGATGAAGCGCCTGTTCGCCGCCCCGCCGCGGCCGGTCGACACCCCCGCCGCGACCCGGGACCATTCGCTGCCGCCGACGCCTTGACCGCATAATCCACGGGATACGGGGAGCACCGATGGCAAGCAACGACACACCCACCTCCTCCGCCCGCCTGTCGCGCGCGGAGGTCCCGCCGGCGGACTACTGGCAGCGCTGGAGCGTGGAGAACGCCCCGCCGGCCGAAGCGGTGCGGGCGCATATCGCCCCGCCGGCCGCCAGCGCCGCGACCGCGCCCGACGCGGGCCAGCCCGCCGCCGACGAAGCGCCCTACCGCGTGCTGATCGTCGAGGACGACCGCTCGCAGGCGCTGTTCGCGCAGAGCGTGCTGCATGGCGCGGGCATGCAGGCCATCGTGCAGATGGACGCCGAGGGCGTGCAGCAGGCCATCGCCGAACACCGTCCCGACCTGATCCTGATGGACCTGCACATGCCCGGGCTCGACGGCATGCGCCTGACCGCGCTGATCCGCCAGAACCCGCAGCAGCAACTGCTGCCGATCGTGTTCCTGACCGGCGACCCCGATCCCGAACGCCAGTTCGAAGTGCTCGACAGCGGCGCCGACGACTTCCTGACCAAACCCATCCGCCCGCGCCACCTGGTCGCGGCGGTGGCCAACCGCATCCGCCGCTCGCGGCAGCAGTCGCACGGTGCGGGGGCCGGCCCGGCGCTGAACAATCCCGAGACCGGCCTGCCGACGCGGCACAACCTGATGCTGCAGCTGGACGCGGCGCTGGCCGCGTCCGAGCGCGGTGGCCTGATGTTCATCGAGATCGCCAGCGCGCTGGGCCTGCGCGAACGCTACGGCTATGCCGCCTTCGAACGGCTGATGATGCAGGCCGGCCGGCGCCTGGCCGAAGCCGGCCGCCCCCATCTGCTGGCGCGGCTGAACGACAACAGCTTCCTGCTGCTGGCCCGCGGCCTGGACGAGAACGCGGTCGACGCGCTCGCCCGCTCGGTGCGCCAGGCGCTGTCAGCGCACCCGTTCCTGGTGCGCGAGGACGAATCGCTGCACCTGCGCTGCGCCATCGGCCACGCCCGCCTGTCGCAGGGCTTCGAGGACGCCGGCACCGCGCTGGAGGCGGTCGAGCGCACCGCCCTGCAGGCGCGCCTGCTCAGCGACGGCGTGGCCGCCTTCCAGTGCGATACCGATGCCGCGGCGCAGGAGCACCTCGCGCTGCTGGAAGGCCACATCGAGCTGGCCTACCAGCCGATCGTGGCCGTCGCCGGCAGCGACACCGCGCAGTACCAGGTGCTGCTGCGCCTGCGCCGCAACGACGGCACCCTGCTCTCCGCCGGCCAGGTGATCCCGGCGGCCGAGGCGGCCGGACGCATCGGCGACCTGGACCAGCAGGTGCTCGACCACGCGCTGGGCCTGCTGCACCGCTACCAGCACGCCGCGCCGCCGATGCGCCTGTTCGTCTCGCAGTCGCTGCGCACCCTCGCCCGCGAGGCGTTCGCCGACTGGCTGCTCAAGGGAATCGCGGACCGGCGCATCGCCGGCAGCGCGCTGGTGATCGACGTGCGCCTGGCCGACGCGCTGGTGCACGCGGTGACGCTGCAGCAGTTCTGCGAGAAGCTGATGCCGGCCGGCGTGCAGTTCTGCCTCAGCCAGTTCGAACCCGGCGACGAAGCCAATGCGCTGATGACCCAGCTGCCGCTGGGCTTCGTGCGCATGGCCGGGCGTTTCGCCGGCAGCCACGGCAGCCAGGCGCTGCGCGACGAACTGCGCGGGGCGATCGATGCCGCGCACCGCGCCGGGCTGCAGATCATCGGCCAGCAGATCGAGGACCCTCAGGCCGCCGCCGCGATGTGGATGAGCGGCGTGGATTTCATCCAGGGCAACGTGGTGCAGTCGGTGGGCAGCGAGCTGGATTTCGATTTCCAGAACACGGTGCTCTGACATGCGCGCGGCGAACCGCTGGGCGATGGCGTCGGCGATGCTCGCGGTGGCCGCCGGCGCGGCGTCCTGGCTTCCGCCGCCGGCACCGGCGCAGTCCGTCGTCACCGCCCTGGCGGGCCTGGCCTGCCTGTGCGGCCTGCTGGCGGCGCTGGCGGCGCGCGCGCTGGCCGATACGTCCGAGGCGTTCGCGCAGCGCTCCCGCGACAACGAACGCGAACTGCAGCGCCTGCGCCAGGAGCAGCAGCGCCATGTCCAGCTGGAGCAGCAGATGCTGCAGGCCAAGCAGGACGCCGAAGCGGCGATGCTGGCCAAGGGCGAGTTCCTGGCCACCATGAGCCACGAGATCCGCACGCCGCTCAACGGCATCATCCCGATGCTGGAGATGGTCGCGCAGGGCCCGCTGGCGGCGGAGCAGCGCGAAATGCTCAACACCGCCAGCGAAAGCTCGCGCGCGCTGTTCCGCATCGTCGACGACATCCTCGACTACTCCAAGCTCGAAGCGCAGCGGCTGGAGCTGGAGATCACCACCTTCAACCTGCGCGAGCTGCTCGACTCGCTGCTGCAGCTGATGCAGCGTTCGGCCGAGCACAAGGGGCTGGACATCGGCCTGGTGCTGGACCCGGCCGTGCGCCTGGCGGTGCGCGGCGATCCGGTGCGCCTGCGGCAGATCCTCAGCAACCTGGTGGTCAACGCGATCAAGTTCACCGAGCGCGGCGGCATCCAGGTGCACGTGCGGCGGCTGGGCGAAACCAACGCTCAGCACCTGCTGCGTTTCGAGGTCCGCGACACCGGCATCGGCATCGACGCCGTGCAGCAGGAACGCCTGTTCAGCGCCTTCACCCAGGCCGATGCCTCCACCACCCGGCTGTACGGCGGTACCGGCCTGGGGCTGGCGATCTGCAAGCGCATCATCGACCTGATGCACGGCAAGATCGGCCTGGACTCGGTGCCAGGCCAGGGGTCGACATTCTGGTTCGAGATCCCGCTGCTGAAGGTGATCGGCGACCTGCGCGCGCCGGCGCACGGCAGCCAGCCGCGCGTACTGCTGGTCACCACCGACCCGCGCCTGCGGCAGCGTCTGGAGCTCGTCCTGCCGAACGGGGGATTCGAAGTACGCACCGTGGATACCGTGCAGGAAGCGCTCGACCGGTTGCGTGCCGGCGGCGGCCCATCGCACTGGCATGCCGTGATCGGCGACCTGCAGTCGCTGCGCCTCGGCGCCGCGGCGCTGCAGCGCGCCAGCGGCGACCACCGGCTGGTCTGGCTGCACGACGACGCGCCGCTGCCCGCCGACCTGCACCAGGGCGCGACCGTGGTATCGCGGCAGGCGTCGGAAGCGGAGCTGCGCGCCGCGCTGTCGGCCGCGGCCACGCCGTCGCCTGCGACGCCCCCCGCACCGCCCGCCGCGCTGGCCGCGCCGCCCGGTACGACCGCGCGGGAGCCCGGCGCGGGCCTGGCCGGCGCACGCGTGCTGCTGGTCGAGGACAACCCGGTCAACCTGCTGGTCGCGCAGAAACTGCTGGCCGCCATCGGCTGCACGATCGACACCGCGGTCAACGGCGAGCTCGCGCTGGAGAAGCTGCATGCCGGGACCTACCAGGCCGTGCTGATGGATTGCCAGATGCCGGTGCTGGACGGCTACGCCGCCACCCGCCGCTGGCGCGGGCACGAAGCGGCCACGGGCGCCGCGCGCCTGCCCATCATCGCCATGACCGCCAACGCCATGGCCGGCGACCGCCAGCGCTGCCTCGACGCCGGCATGGACGACTACCTGTCCAAGCCCATCTCGCGCGAGGGCCTGCAGGCCTGCCTGCTGCGCTGGTGCGAGCCGCTGGCCCAAGTGGGCACCACGCCGGCGGCGCCCGCGCCTTCCGCGGTCGAGGAGGCCCCGGCGTCTGCCGCGCAGTCCACCGCCCTGCCCGTGCTCGACCGCGAGGTGCTGGACGAACTGCGCGAGATCGCCGGTCCCGAAACCGCCACCATCATCGACGTGTTCCTCGACGACACCACCCCGCTCGTGCGCCAGTTGCAGGAGGCCGCGGTCGTGCCCGACCTGGAGCAGCTGCGCGAACTGGCGCACAGCCTCAAATCGGCCAGCGCCAACGTCGGCGCCCTTGCCCTGTCGGCGGCGGCGCGGCGCGTCGAGCTCGCCGCGCGCGCGGGCAAGCTCGAACGCCCGGCGGTGATGGTCGCCCTGATCATCGCCGAGTTCGCCCGCGCGCGGCTGGCGTTGATCGGCTACCAGTCGGACATGCGCGGCGAGCAGGCGATGCGGGCCTGAGCGGCCTCGTTCTTTTCATGCAGGCCGCGGACGGCGCGGCGCGCAGGCTCATCCGCGGAAAGATGTGCGGCCGTTGCGCCCGGCGCGTAATGCCATCCCACCGGCACGATGCGAGCGGTGGGCAACAGCAGGCCGCCTTTCGGCGGCCACTCGAACCATTTGTACGACGCGCGCATGAATCCGCCGCGGCGCCATAGGCAGATACCGGGACGCGGACTCAGTCGTCCAGCTTGGTCAGCAGGTAGTTCGGTTCACCGATGCGCTCGATCAGGTCGAGCTGCGTTTCCAGCCAGTCGATGTGCTCTTCCTCGGAATCGAGGATCTTCACGAACAGCTCGCGGCTGACGTAATCGCCGATGCTCTCCGCGTAGGCCACCGCCTCGCGCAGCACCGCCACCGCCGACGTCTCCAGCGCCAGGTCGCAGCGCAGGATCTCCACCGGGCTCTCGCCGATGCGCAGCTTGCCCAGCGCCTGGAAGTTCGGCAGCCCCTCGAGGAACAGGATGCGGTCGGACAACGCATCCGCATGCTTCATCTCGTCGATGGACTCCTTGTACTCGTGCTCGGCCAGTTCCTTCAGGCCCCAGTTCTTCAGCATCTTGGCGTGCAGGAAGTACTGGTTGATCGCGGTCAGCTCGTTGTAGAGCACCTTGTTGAGGAATTCGATGACCTTGGCGTCGCCTTTCATTGGATGCTCCTGCACGCGTTGAACGCGCGCACTGTACCGTCACGCGCGGCGAGATGAAGGAACGCGAATCGTACGCATTGATCCATGCAGGCCCAGGCCTGCACAGCGATCACGGCGGAGGAAGAATGATCGCCGCGGCACCCGGCATGCGTCGGCAAGCCACTAGGCGCGCGGCAGAACGTGCGCGTGTTGAAGCATGAAGCACGCCGGAAGATCGGCAGCGCATCGAAGCAGGATGGCGTGCGGGAATGCGCCCGGAACGCTTCCGGGATTGCGTCCGTCGCCACGCGACGGAACGCGCAGGGCTCAGGCGACCTTCGCCAGGCCCAACATGGGCAGCGGCAGGTCGTGCACGGCACGCGCCTTGGCCAGCAGTTCGCCCGCCATCTCCAGGCAGGAGCCGCAGTTGGAGCCGCAGCCGGTACGCATCGTCAGCTCGGCCACCGAACTGACGCCATTGTCGGCGGCTTCGCGTATCTGGTGATCGGTGACACCGTTGCAGATGCAGACGTACACGGAGGGCGCTTGGCAGGACAGACCGGAGTGGCCGGCGACCATTCCATCGGAAACGAGAACGATTGTCAATCAAAAGACTGAATCGTTCTCGATCAGGCCGCCCGTCAGGCCGTCGGCCCTTCGCCCTGCACCTTCTTCGGCCAATACCCGCGCTTGCGGGGACGCTTGCGCGGCCGCTCGTGGCCCGCCGCATGGCCCGGCATCCAGGCTTCCTGCGCGCTCTTGGGCATGGCCGTCACCCCCTGCCCCGCGATCCCACGCGCCAGCGGCGCCAGGTGTCGCAATGCGCGTGCATAGACGCCGCGCTTGAACATGACCACATGCTCGACCGGGTACCAGAAATCCACCCATCGCCAATGGTCGAACTCGGGCGCCTCGGTATGGTCCAGGCGCACATGCGCCTCGTCGCCGGTCAGGCGCAGCAGGAACCAGACCTGCTTCTGGCCGATGCAGACCTGCTTCTCGGTACGGCGGATGGCGCGGCTGGGCAGCCGATAGCGAAGCCAGCCCGGGGTCGCCCCCAGCACTTCGACGTGTTCAGGCAGCAGGCCGGTTTCTTCCTGCAGCTCGCGATACATGGCCTCGACAGGCGTCTCGTCGGAATTCATCCCGCCCTGCGGAAACTGCCAGCCGTCCCGGCGCACGCGTCGTGCCCAGAACACCTGTCCATCTTCCCGCATCAGCACGATGCCGACGTTCGGTCGATAGCCGTCCGGATCGATCACGATGCGGACTCCTAAAGTTCTACTGCTCCGGACTCTGCCATGGCCGCCGCAATGCCACAAGCGCGGAAAAAAATAGTTGACAGGAACGGCGGGGATACCCAGAATTGCGGGCTCCCTGAGGCTATGTAGCTCAGCCGGTTAGAGCACAGCACTCATAATGCTGGGGTCGGTGGTTCGAGTCCACCCATAGCCACCAAGGGATACGGAGCCCGGCTCCCGACAACCACAGCCCCGTCGCCAAGCGGTAAGGCATCTGACTCTGACTCAGACATTCGGAGGTTCGAATCCTTCCGGGGCTGCCAGACACCAAAGACCAGATCGAGAGATCTGGTCTTTTTCATGAAGCGCCCCCTACCAGGGAATATGGCCTCCACCGCCATGGCGTGCGATAATCCACCCCTGCATTAGCCCCGTCGCCAAGCGGTAAGGCACCTGACTCTGACTCAGGCATTCGGAGGTTCGAATCCTTCCGGGGCTGCCAAACATGAAAGGCCTGATCGCGAGATCAGGCCTTTTTCTTTGCCCTGCCTCCAGGTCGACACCGTGCCGGGCGACCGACAGCCACGGCCAGAGCTTCCGGCCGCAGCCGGCATGCGGAACACCCCACCCGGAACGACAAAAGCCCGGCCGAAGCCGGGCTTTTGTTTTCCCAGCGGGATCCCGCAGGATCCCGGACCAGGCGCGATGGATCAGCGCTTGGAGAACTGGGTGGCGCGGCGGGCCTTGTGCAGACCGACCTTCTTGCGCTCGACTTCGCGGGCGTCGCGGGTCATGAAGCCGGCCTTGCGCAACTCGGACTTCAGGCCTTCGTCGTACTCGACCAAGGCGCGGGCGATGCCCAGGCGGATCGCACCGGCCTGGCCGGTGGTGCCGCCGCCAGTGGCGGTGACGATGACGTCGAAGCTCTCGGTGTTCTTGGTCAGCTCGAGCGGCTGGCGCACGATCATGCGCGCGGTCTCACGGCCGAAGAACTCGTCCAGCGGACGGCCGTTGACGGTGATGTTGCCCGAACCCTTGCGCAGGAACACGCGGGCGGTGGAGGACTTGCGGCGGCCAGTGCCGTAGTTTTGCGTGATAGCCATGATTAGATATCCAGAACTTGCGGCTGCTGGGCGGCGTGCGGGTGCTCGGCGCCGGCGTAGACCTTGAGCTTGCGGTACATGGCGCGGCCCAGCGGGCCCTTCGGCAGCATGCCCTTGACGGCGATCTCGATCACGCGCTCCGGGTGGCGCTCAAGCGCCTGGGCCAGGGTCTCGGTCTTCAGGTTGCCGATGTAGCCGGTGAAGCGGTGGTACTGCTTGTCCTGCAGCTTCTTGCCGGTGACGGCAATCTTTTCTGCATTGATGACAACCAGGTAGTCGCCGGTATCGACGTGCGGGGTGTAGACCGGCTTGTGCTTGCCACGCAGGCGGCGGGCCAGCTCGGTGGCCAGACGGCCCAGGGTCTTGCCCGAGGCGTCGACGAGATACCAGTCACGCTGGACGGTCTCGTTCTTTGCGGTGAAAGTGCTCATGAAAGAACTCAGGTTAGGTCGGGCTCATTGCGGCGCTGCACTGCCGGAACTCTGCCACGCGTTGTGAAGGTGAAACACAAGAGGCGGGATTGTACCGGCCGTGACCGTCCCGTGCAACCTGCCGCCCGCCCGGCCTTGGCAGCCCCGGGGACAGCGGCGAGAATCCGGCCACCCCCACCCCGCCTGGACGTCATGATCACCGACCGCGCCTTCACGCCCCTGGACCGCCTGCTGACCGAGGCCCAGCGCGCGCTGGACACGGTCTTCGGCAACCCGCCGGCCAGCCGCCCCAATCCGGCTGGCGATACGCCGGACATCGTGCTGGAAACGGACGAACGCCGCCATGCCGCGGGCCTGATGCGCATCAACCACGTCGGCGAGGTCTGCGCGCAGGGCCTGTACTTCGGCCAGGCGGCCGTCGCCCGCGACCCGTCCACCCGCGCGCACCTGCTGGAAGCCGCGCAGGAGGAAACCGACCACCTGAGCTGGTGCGCGGACCGGCTGCGCGAACTGGACAGCCGCCCCAGCCTGTTCAACCCGCTGTGGTATGCCGGCAGTTACGCCATCGGCACGCTCGCGGGGCTGCGCGGCGACGGCTGGAACCTGGGATTCGTGGTCGAGACCGAACGCCAGGTGGAGGCCCATCTGGACGAACACCTGGAAACCCTGCCGCCCGCCGACCAGCGCAGCCGCGAGATCCTCAAGGTCATGAAGATCGACGAGGCGCGCCACGCCGACCACGCCGAGCACGCCGGCGCACGCATCCTGCCGCCGCCAATCCCCGCGGTGATGGCCCTGGCGTCCAAGGCCATGAAAACCATCGCCTACCGGCTCTGATCCCTCTTCTGTCCTTCCTCCCGATCTTTCTGGAGTCGAGCCCCCTTTGTTAAGCCTGATTAGCGTCGAATCTCAGCCAGTGATCTGGCCGGGGCTTACATCGGTAGGCCTCTGAGCGAGGGTGGTGTCATGGCGATGAATCGAGTGCAGTTCCAGTCGGGGTTGTCCTTGCCCCGCTTCCTACAGCGTTACGGGAGCGAGGCGCAGTGTATCCAAGCCTTGGTGCAGGCGCGTTGGCCGCAGGGATTTGTCTGTCCCCGTTGCCAGCACGCCGGCGCCAGCCGCTTCCAGCGCGGCGTCCAATGGCTGTGGCAGTGCCCGAAGTGCCGGGCGCAGACCAGCCTGACGGCCGGCACGTTGCTGGCCGGCACCAAGCTGCCACTGCGCACCTGGTGGCTGGCTATCTACCTGATTTGCCAAGCTAAAAATGGCGTATCAGCCTTGGAACTGATGCGTTGCCTGGGCGTGTGCTATCGCACCGCCTGGCGGATGAAGCACAAGCTGATGGCCGCCATGGCCCAGGGCGAAGCCGGTCGCCAGCTCCGTGAGCTGGTCCAGCTCGATGATGCCTATCTGGGCGGGGAGCATCCGCGTGGCCGCGGTGCCGGGCAATGGACCAACAAAGTGCCCTTCATCGCCGCAGTCGAGCTGCATCAGGGTCGCCCCCGGCATGTGCGCTTCGACCTGGTCGGCAGTTTCTGCCGCCAGGCGGTGCATCGCTGGGCGCAGCAGGCGCTGTGCCCGGGGACCCATGTGGTCAGCGATGGATTGAGTGCCTTCACCGCAGTGCAATGGGCCGGGATGAGCCATGAGCCTATTGTCGTGGGGACCGGGCGGCGATCGGTGCAGCAGCCACGGCTGCTCTGGATCAATACCGTGCTGGGCAATCTCAAGACGGCCCTGAGCGGTACTCACCATGCAGTGAAATTTGGCAAGTACGCACTGCGCTACCTGCGCGCCCACCAGTACCGCTTCAACCGGCGTTTTGACCTGGCCGGCATGACGGGTCAATTGGCCCAGGCCTTGGTCCGCGCTCAGCCGCTCTCCGAACCACGGATCCGAGAGCCGGCTGAGATTCGACGCTAATCAGGTTTGTTAAGGGGGCGCGGCGACAGCCGCGGGGATAGGCAGCTCCGGAGTCGGGGCCCAAGGTTTGCAACGCAACCCTTGGGGGTCCTGGCCGCGACGCGGCCACGACTACGACACCAGTTTCAACCCGATAACGCCGGACACGATCAGGCCGATGCACAGCAACCGCGGCCACGAGGCGCTGTCGCCGAACAGCAGGATGCCCAGCGCCGCGGCGCCGACCGCGCCGATTCCGGTCCAGATCGCGTAGCCGGTGCCGATCGGGATCGACTTCAGCGACTGCGACAGGCACCAGAAACTGACCACCATCGCCGCCAGCGTGCCCATGCTGGGCCACAGGCGGGTCCAGCCCTCGGTGTACTTCAGGCCGATCGCCCAGACGACTTCGAACAGACCGGCTACCAGCAGATAGATCCAGGCCATGGGGTTTCCTCCTTGGGTTTTAGACAAAAAAGAAGCGGCCCGGTGCATGAGCACCGGGCCGCCGTCGGCTGTGGTCCATGGATCGCGCCATGGGGCGGGCCGTCCCGCCGTGTGTTTCAGGAGTGCGAGCCTAGCAACCAGCACCCGAACCGCATGTAACCCGTCACTCGGCCAGGTTGCGGCCGTGGAACAGTTCCTCGATCTCGCGGCGCAGCAGCGCCTCGATCTTCATGCGCTCCTTGAACGACAGGTTCTTGGCCTTCTCCTCGAACAGGTACTGGTCCAGGTCGAAGTCCTTCAGGTGCATCTTCGTGTGGAAGATGTTTTCCTGGTAGACGTTGACGTCGAACATCTCGTAGCGCGACTTGATGTTCTTGGCCAGGAAGTTCTGGATCGAGTTGATCTTGTGGTCGATGAAGTGCTTCTTGCCCTTCACGTCGCGGGTGAAGCCACGGACGCGGTAGTCCATGATCACGATGTCGGACTCGAGGCTCTCGATCAGGTAGTTCAACGCCTTCAGCGGCGAGATCACGCCGCAGGTGGCGACGTCGATATCGGCGCGGAAGGTGGCGATGCCTTCCTGCGGATGGGTCTCGGGGTAGGTGTGGACGGTGATGTGGCTCTTGTCCATGTGCGCGACCACGGCGTCGGAGATCAGCTCCTTGCCGGCGGCCTTCTTGTCGATCACCGGCTCCTCGGAGATGAGGATGGTCACCGACGCGCCCTGCGGATCGTAGTCCTGGCGGGCGATGTTCAGGATGTTGGCGCCGATGATCTCGGCCACATCGGTGAGGATCTGCGTGAGTCGATCGGCGTTGTATTCCTCGTCGATGTACTCGATGTAACGCTGGCGCTCCTCTTCGGTACGCGCATAGCAGACGTCATAGATGTTGAAGCTCAGCGCCTTGGTGAGGTTGTTGAAACCCTGCAACCTCAGGCGAGGCAACGGCTTGACCACGGCGGTCGATCCTGTGAGTGGTGGGAAAGGGGGCAATTATGGGGCAAACTGCCCCCCGGCGAAACGTGCGCGTCCGCCCGGGTTTGCCCCTGCCGACCGGCCTCGCTAAGCTTGCCCGTCAAGCAGGTTCATCATCTGTACATGAATGTCATCATGACCCCAGGGATCACCCACTCCGTGTCCAACGTGCGTCTCGCTTCCAGCCCGCTGGCCCTGGACATCGCCACCATCGACCGCTTCCTGGCCCACAGCCACCGCCGTCGCTACCCCACGCGGACCGACGTTTTCCGCCCGGGCGACCCGGCCGGCACCATGTATTACGTGATCAGCGGCTCGGTCAGCATCATCGCCGAGGAGGAAGAGGACCGCGAGCTGGTGCTGGGGTACTTCGGCGCCGGCGAGTTCGTCGGCGAGATGGGCCTGTTCATCGAATCGGACAAGCGCGAGGTCATCCTGCGCACCCGTACGCCCTGCGAACTGGCCGAAATCAGCTACGAACGCCTGCACCAGTTGTTCCTGGGGCCGCTTTCCACCGACGCGCCGCGGCTGCTGTACGCCATCGGCTCGCAGATCTCGCGGCGCCTGCTGCATACCAGCCGCAAGGCCAGCCGCCTGGCATTCCTGGACGTGACCGACCGCATCGTGCGCACCCTGCACGACCTGGCCCGCGAGCCGGAGTCGATGAGCCACCCGCAGGGCACCCAGCTGCGCGTATCGCGGCAGGAGATCGCCCGCCTGGTCGGCTGCTCGCGCGAGATGGCCGGGCGCGTGCTCAAGAAGCTGCAGGCCGACGGCATCCTGCACGCGCGCGGCAAGACGATCGTGCTGTACGGGACGCGCTGAAAGCGCGCATACGCGCTTTCAGCGCCAAAGTTTGCACAGCAAACTTTGGGCCCCGGCTTACTGAGCACCCAAATCCCTGCGCCTGTCGGCGCGCCCCCTTTGGCTGCTCCGGCGGAAACATGGCTTCGCCAGCCCCAAGGCGGGGCAGCCACGTCCTGCTCCCATCTCCTTGACGCACTCGCCCCAAAGCCAGCAGTCTCCACGAATGGAATTTGGAAGCGAGTTCTACTGGTTCATCCTGATCGGGCTCGGCGCGCAGTTGGTCGACGGCGCGCTGGGCATGGCGTTCGGGCTGGTGTCCTCGTCCGTCCTGCTGAGCATGGGGCTGCCGCCGGCGGCGGTGAGCGCCAGCATCCACACGGCCGAAGTGTTCACCACCGGCGCCTCCGGCGTATCGCACCTGGTGGCCGGCAACGTCGACCGGCGGCTGTTCCTGCGCCTGGCCCTGCCCGGCGCGGTCGGTGGCGCCCTCGGCGCCTATGTGCTGACGCAGCTGCCCGGTGAACTCATCCGTCCCTTCATCTACCTGTACCTGCTGGCGCTGGCGGTCTTCATCCTGGCGCGCGCGGCCGGCCGCTTCACGCCCAGGCGCGAAGTGCAGCGGGTGCCGGTGCTCGGCTTCTTCGCCGGCCTGCTCGACGCCAGCGGCGGCGGCGGCTGGGGACCGGTGGCGACCTCGACCCTGCTGGCGCGCGGCGGCCAGGCACGCACCACCATCGGCACGGTGAACGCGGCCGAGTTCGTGGTCACCCTGTCGATCTCGGCCACTTTCCTGCTGTCGATGGGGCTGCAGCATCTGTCCATCGTCGCCGGCCTGCTGGTCGGCGGCATGATGGCCGCGCCGGTGGCGGCGCTGCTGGTCAAGCGCCTCCGGGAGCGCTGGGTGCTGGTCGCGGTGGGCGTGCTGGTGCTGTCCATCAGCCTGTTCCAGATCGGCCACGCGCTCCGCGGCTGGCTGGCCTAGGCCTGCAAACGCGACGTTCCGCCAGGAATCGTGGGCGGCCCACCAGCGGCCGGACTCCCTACGCCTTGTCGCCGCCGCGGTCCACGCATCCCCAGTTGAACACCGGCGTTCCGGCCGGGAGCACCCTGCGGAAATAGTCCACGCGCGAATGCTTGGGGTTGACCACCACCGGCGCCCTGGCCGCCTTGAGCAGCGGCAGGTCGGCGGTGCTGTCCGAATAGGCTATGGCGATGTCGCCATAGCCGCGCTCGCGCAGCATGCGCATCTTCTCTTCGTTGTGGCAGTGGCGGGTGGCGCCCATCGCGCCGAGGCGCGGCCCCACCTCGCTGCCGATCACCGGCACGTCCTGGTGCGCGACGAAGGCCAGGATGGCCCGGGCCAGTTCCGGCGGCGCGCCGGTGGCCACCACCACGCGGTCGCCGGCGCGGCGATGCGCGGCGAACACCTCCAGCGCCTGCGGCAGCAGCCGGGCGCGGATGTCGGCCTCGTGGGTGCGCACGTACTGGTCGATGATGCCGTTGAACTCCCGCGCCCGATGCAGGCCGAAGGTCGCGATCCACACGTAACCGGAAATGCCGAAGCGGCGCGTCGGCAGCAGGGCCACCAGCGGGCCGAACAGCGGCGTGATCAGCAGCGCCGCCAGCATGCGCAGCGGGTTGCGCCGGATCAGCCAGGCGAACAGGTGGCTGCCGGAATCGCCGTCGTACAGGGTATGGTCGAAATCGAAGACGACCAGTTGCGCGTCGTCGCGGGGAACAGGATAGGACTCGCTCATGCGCTGAAGAATAGCTGACGCAGGCCTTCGCCCGGCTCCTCCGCGCGCATGAAGGCCTCGCCGACCAGGAAGGCGTTGACGCCGGCGTCGCGCATGGTCTTCACGTCGGCCGGGCCGAGGATGCCGCTCTCGGTGACCAGCAGGCGGTCGCGCGGGACCGCGTCGCGCATCGACAGCGTGGTATCCAGCGACACCTCGAAGGTGCGCAGGTTGCGGTTGTTGATGCCCACCAGCGGCACCGGCACCTGGATGGCGCGCTCCAGCTCGTCGATGTCGTGCACTTCCACCAGCACGTCCATGCCCAGGGTCATCGCCAGGTCGGACAGCCCGGCCAGCTGGCGGTCGTCCAGCGCCGAGACGATCAGCAGGATGCAGTCGGCACCGAGCACGCGCGCCTCGACCACCTGGTAGGGATCGATGACGAAATCCTTGCGCAGCACCGGCAGCGTGCAGGCCTCGCGCGCCTGCTGCAGGTAGGCATCGGCGCCCTGGAAGAAATCCACGTCGGTCAGCACCGACAGGCAGCTGGCACCGCCGAACTCATAGCTCACCGCGATTTCGGCGGGCCGGAAGTCCGGCCGGATCACGCCCTTGGACGGGCTGGCCTTCTTGACCTCGGCGATCACCGCCGGGTCGCCATTGGCGATGGCCGCCTGCAGCGCGCTGGCGAATCCGCGCACCGGCGACGCATCGGCCACGCGCGCCTTCAGCTCGGCCAGCGGCACGCGGGCGCTGCGCTCGGCCACTTCCTGCGTCTTGCGGGCGAGGATGGTGTTGAGGATGTCGCTCATGGTTCTTTCCTGGAAGGCGGTACGGCGGGGGTGAAGGACAGGGAAGGATCAGCCGGCCAACGCGCGGCTGGCGGCGACGTACTGCTCCATGCGCGCGCGGGCACTGCCATCGGCGATGACCGCGCGCGCGCGCGCCAGGCCGTCGGCGATGCTGTCGGCCACGCCGGCCACGTACAGCGCGGCGCCGGCATTGAGCGCGACGATATCGTTGGCCGGGCCGGGCTGGTTGTCGAGCACGCCGCGCAGCATGGCGATGGATTCGGCCGGATCGGCGACCTTGAGGTTGCGGCTGGCCGACATGGCGATGCCGAAATCCTCCGGATGGATCTCGTACTCACGCACCTTGCCGTCGCGCAGCTCGCCGACCAGGGTGCCCGCGCCCAGCGAGATCTCGTCCATGTTGTCGCGGCCCCACACCACCAGCGCACGCTTCGCGCCGAGTTCGCGCAGCACGCGCGCCTGGATGCCGACCAGGTCGGGATGGAACACGCCCATCAGGATGTTGGTCGCGCCGACCGGATTGGTCAGCGGGCCGAGGATGTTGAAGATGGTGCGCACGCCCATCTCGCGGCGCACCGGCGCCACCACCTTCATCGCCGGGTGGTGCATCGGCGCGAACATGAAGCCGATGCCGGTCTGCTCGATGGCGCGCGCCACCTGCTCCGGGCCGAGCTCGATCACCGCGCCCAGCGCTTCCACCGCGTCGGCGCTGCCGGACTTGGACGACACGCTGCGGTTGCCGTGCTTGGCCACCTTGGCGCCGGCCGCGGCCACCACGAACATCGAGCAGGTGGAGATGTTGAAGGTGTGCGAGCCGTCGCCGCCGGTGCCGACGATGTCGACCAGGTGGGTCTTGTCGGCCACCGCCACCGGCAACGCGAACTCGCGCATCACCGTGGCCGCGCCGGCGATCTCGCCGACGGTTTCCTTCTTGACCCGCAGGCCGGTGAGGATGGCCGCGGTCATGGTCGGGGACACCTCGCCGCGCATGATCTGCCGCATCAGGTCGACCATCTCGTCGAAGAAGATCTCGCGGTGTTCGATGGTGCGTTGCAGGGCTTCCTGCGCGGTGATGGTCATGACAACTCCAGGATCAGGAAATGACGATGTAGTCGCTCTGGCAGCGGATGCCGGCGTGCGCGCCCGGAAGCAGGTGCACGTGCAGGCCGCCGATCGGGCCGACGGGCAGGCAGCCGTCCACCTCGAACAGGGCGTCGCGGTGCGGCTTGCTCCACTCCGTCCCGGCCCGGGCCAGCGCCTTGCGTTTGGCTTCGACCGCATCGGCGGCGACTACCAGCAGGTAACGGTGCGCTTCGCCGAACTCGCCGGCGACATAGCCGCCGAGATTGACGAAGTAGAGCCGGAGCATGCCGGCGGGCGGCGTCTCGGCGGACAGGCGCACCTGCCACTGCTCGACGCCGTCAACCGTCATCCAGGAATCCAGGTGCAGGCCGGCCAACTCTCCAAACCATTGTTCGCGCAGCTGTGGGTAGGTCTGCTCGATGCTGGTGCCGACACCGAACACCACGTCGTGCACCTCGGTATTGGCGCGCGCATGGCGGCCGCCGAGCATCACCACGAACAGGCGCAGGCCGGCATCGCTCATGGCATCGGCCTCGCGCCCAGGGCCAGGCGCACGCCGAAGCCGATGAACAGCACGCCGGCCACCTTGTCCAGCCACTGCATGCCGCGCGCCGCCCAGCGGCTGCTGCGCATGCGGTCGGCCAGCAGCACGTAGAGCGCGTTGACCGGCAGCGCATTGATGGTGAACACGATGCCCAGCACCGCGAACGCCAGCGTCTTGTCCTGTACCGACGGGGCGATGAACTGCGGCAGGAAGGCAAGGAAGAACAGCACCACCTTCGGGTTAAGCACATTGGTCAGGAAGCCGCCGGCAAACACCTGCCACCACGAGCCGGCGCCGCCGCCGGCCGCATCGACGCCGGCCTGCGACGTCGCCGGCCCCGCCTGGCTGCGCAGCAGGCGCACGCCCACCCACAGCAGGTAGGCCGCGCCGGCCCATTTGATCGCCACGAACAGTGCCGCCGACGTCGCCATCAGCACGCCCAGTCCCAGCGAGGCCAGCGCCACGTGCACCAGGCAGCCGGCGCTGATGCCGGCCACGGCGGCGAAGCCGGCGCGACGACCACCGCGCAGCGAGCGGCTGACGATGTAGAGCACATCCGGACCCGGCGTCAGGTTCAGCACCCAGCCGGCGAGCATGAACAGCAGCAGTTGCGCCGGCTCGATCAGCACGTGCGGTCCAGGAAGTTCTTCATCAGCGCGTGGCCGTGCTGGGTGAGGATCGACTCGGGATGGAACTGCACGCCTTCCACTGGATATTCGCGGTGGCGCAGGCCCATGATCTCCTCCATCGAACCGTCGGCATTCTCGGTCCAGGCGGTGATTTCCAGCGCGGCCGGAAGCGTGGTCTTGTCCACCACCAGCGAGTGGTAGCGCGTGGCCTCGTAGCGGTCCGGCAGGCCGGCGAACACGCCCTTGCCCTCATGGCGGATCGGCGAGGTCTTGCCGTGCATGATGTTGCCGGCGCGGATCACGCGACCGCCATAGACCTGGCCGATGCCCTGGTGGCCCAGGCACACGCCGAGGATCGGGATGGACGGCCCCAGCCGGCGGATCACCTCCAGCGATACGCCGGCGTCGTCGGGCGTCTTCGGTCCCGGCGACACCACGATATGCGAAGGCTGCAACGCGGCGATCTGCTCGACGCTCAGCGCATCGTTGCGCACCACCTTCACCTCGGCGCCCAGCATCTGCAGGTACTGCACGAGATTGAAGGTGAAGCTGTCGTAGTTGTCGATCATCAACAGCATGGTCAGTAACTCATTGGGCGATCAGGAAGATCGCGTAGATGTTTTCAGAAAGGGTGAGGCTGCCGGCTTCGAGGGCTTCGGATACCACATCGTTTGGCCGCGGCTCTGGTACATCAATCAGGGGAGCGGGCGGTGGAGCAGGCAACCCCGGCCAACGCCCGGCCTCTATGCCATAGCTGAAATTCGGTGCGACTTCGGTGATCGTGTAGAGGCCACCCAGCTGGACGCCGTAGGCATCGGCGAGCCGACGCGCTGATTCACGCGTCTGCTGCGCCGCCTGCCGCTTGAGTTCCGCCCGCACTGCAGCCTCGTTGCTATAGCTGGTGGTAAGACCGGACACCTGCAGTTCCTCGCTGGTCTGCAGGCCTGCGAGCAGCCGCCTTACATCCTCGAGTGATTTGAAACGGGCAGCCAACGAGCGCTGCACCCGCGTACCCGAGAACACCTGCGTCCGCTCTTCATACCTGTACTCCGGGGTAATGCTCAGTGCCGACGCCTGCACACTGTTAGGCAGCGCATGCTGTGCCTTGAACGCGGCCAGAATCTTCGTGGCGTTGGCCTGCGCCCTCTCGCGGGCAAGTCCAGGATCCTTGTCGATCGAGCGCAGGGTGATATTGATACCGAACCGATCCGGCATGACTTCGCGCTTGGCCTCCCCCTTCACCAACAGGTGCGGCTGCGACGGAATGGCACTGGCCTGCCCCCAAGCCTGTGGAACCGCAGCCAGCAGCAACGATGACCACAACAACATGTTCGACAGCTTCATGCGGCACTCCTTGTCATGGTGTGGGGACAACGGTGAGATCATTACGACGCAGTCGCCGGCCTGTTACAGGCCCTTCGCCGCCTGCGCCACCGCGCGGAACAGCGCGCGGCCCTTGTTCATGGTCTCGTGCCACTCGGCATCCGGGTCGGAGTCGTAGACCACGCCGCCACCGGCCTGCACGTACAGGTAGCCGTCCTGGATGACCGCGGTGCGGATGGCGATGGCGGTGTCGGCGTCGCCGTGCCAGCCGATGTAGCCGACCGCGCCGGAATAGACGTTGCGCTTGACCGGCTCCAGCTCACGGATGATCTCCAGCGCGCGGATCTTCGGCGCGCCGCTGACGGTGCCGGCCGGGAAGGTGGCGCGCAGCACGTCGCTGTAGCTCAGGCCCGCCTTCAGCGTGCCGGTGACTTCGCTGACGATGTGCATGACGTGGCTGTAGCGCTCGATCACGAACTGCTCGCCCACCCTGACCGTGCCCGGCTCGGCGACGCGGCCGACGTCGTTGCGGCCCAGGTCGATCAGCATCACGTGTTCGGCGCGTTCCTTCGGATCGGCCAACAGCTCGGCCTCCAGCGCCTGGTCCAGTTCCGGGGTGGCGCCACGCGGGCGGGTACCGGCGATCGGGCGCACGGTTACCACGCCATCGCGCAGGCGCGCCAGGATTTCCGGCGACGAACCCACCACCTGGGTGCCGCCGACATCGATGAAATACATGTACGGCGAGGGATTGAGCGCACGCAGCGCGCGGTACACATCGATCGGGCGCGCGCGGAACGGCACGCGCAGGCGCTGGCTCGGCACCACCTGGAAGATGTCGCCGGCGCGCACGTAGTCCTGCGCCCTGCGCACCACGTCGTGGTACTGCTCGCGGGTGAAGGAGGACTTGAAGTCCTGCTCGTCGATCGCATCGGACACCTGCGCCTGCGGGTAGCCGGCGCCGCCCTGGCGCAGCCGGTGCGCCAGTTCGTCGAGGCGACGGTTGGCACGCGCCCACGCCTGCGGCTGTGATGGATCGGCATGCACGACCAGGTACAGCCGGCCCTTGAGGTTGTCGAACACCGCCAGCTCTTCGGACAGCATCAGGTAGATGTCCGGCGTGCCGAGTTCGTCGGGTTTGTCGCCGGCGCCCAGGTGCGGCTCGATGTACTGGATGCACTCGAAGCCGAACCAGCCGACCAGGCCGCCGGTGAAGCCCGGCAGGCCCTCGAACTGCGGCACCGAGTGCTGCGCGCGCAGCACTTCGACCTCGGCCAGCGGGTCGGCGACCTCGCGTCGCTCGATCACCTCGCCCAGCTCGCTCACTTCCAGCGTATGGCCGCGGAAGCTGTAGATGCGCCGCGCGGGCAGGCCGATGATGGAATGGCGGCCGAAGCGTTCGCCGCCCTCGACCGATTCGAACAGATAGGTATGCGGGCCGTCGGCGAGCTTCAGGTAGACCGAAAGCGGCGTGTCCAGGTCGGACAGCACTTCGCGGACGACGGGGATGCGGGTGTGGCCTTCAGCGGCCTGCTGCTGGAACTGCTCGAACGTGATCAAGACGGCATTCCTTCCGGGAATCGGTGGTGGCGGTACGGACGACGGCAACGGGCCACCATCGCCACCAGCGGCGAGCGGAAGAAAGGGAACGCTTGGTCGTCAGAGTGGACACCGCGCCACTCTACCGCACTTCGGGCGGCCGTTGTGCATCGCCGCAGGCGGAGTTCGCTTGCACCGGCAACCATCCCGCCCTGCTGGAGCGGCCCCGGCCGCGATGGCTTCACCGGCGCCGCCCTTGGCGGGAAGCGCGGGTCGCCGCCCCATCGCCGCTGAAGCCGCGCCTGCGGAAAGGCGGCGCGGTGTCATGGCCCTGTCATCCGGCATCCGGAGAATGGAAGGCCATAGCAGGGATGATGGATGGAGGCAGGATCAGCCTCCCACGAATTCCCCCGGCCGTGGCAGCGATGCCACGGCCTTTTTTTGCGTTGCGCCCGCAGCAGCGGTCAGCCTTCGGCGAACCGGCACAGCGCCTCGCCCTGCAGCCGGTATACGGTCCATTCGTCCTGCGGCAGCGCGCCGGCGGCGCGGTAGAAGTCGATCGCCGGCGTGTTCCAGTCCAGCACCGACCACTCGAAACGGCCGCAGCCCTGCGCCACCGCCAGCCGCGCGATGTGCTGCAGCAGCGCCTTGCCCGCGCCGCACCCGCGATGCTCCGGGCTGACGTACAGGTCTTCCAGGTAGATGCCGTTGCGACCCAGCCAGGTGGAATAGTTGTGGAAGTACACCGCGTAGCCGATGGCCTGGCCGTCGCGTTCGCAGACCAGCGCCTGCGCCTTGGCATCGGCACCGAACAGGCTCTCGCGGATGCCGGTCTCGTCGGTCTGCACCGACGATTCGGCCTTCTCGTAGATCGCCAGCTCGCGGATGAAATGCAGGATCAGGCCCGCGTCTTCGGCGGTGGCCGGGCGGATGTGCAGGCCGGCGTCCACGCTCAGCCCCGCGCCGCCGCCACGTTGCCGCGCATCTGCCCGATCACCTGCGCATAGTCGGGGGCGTTGAAAATGGCAGAACCGGCGACGAAGGCATCGGCACCGGCCGCGGCGATCTGCCCGATGTTGTCGGCCTTCACGCCGCCGTCCACTTCCAGGATCACCGGCTTGCCGCGCTTGTCGATCATCGCCCGCACCGCGCGCAGCTTGTCCAGGGTGGAGGGAATGAAGGCCTGGCCGCCGAAGCCGGGGTTGACCGACATCAGCAGCACCAGGTCCAGGTCCTCCAGCACCCAGTCCAGCACTTCCACCGGCGTGCCCGGGTTCAGCACCAGGCCGGCCTTGCAGCCGTGCGATTTGATCAGCTGGATGGTGCGGTGGACGTGCTTCGACGCCTCCGGGTGGAAGCTGATCAGGCTGGCGCCGGCCTCGGCGAAGTCCGGCACGATGCGGTCCACCGGCTCCACCATCAGGTGCACGTCGATCGGCGCGGTCACGCCATGCCTGCGCAGCGCCTGGCAGACCATCGGGCCGATGGTCAGGTTGGGCACGTAATGGTTGTCCATCACGTCGAAATGGACCCAGTCGGCGCCGGCGGCGATGACGTTGTCGACCTCCTCGCCCAGCCTGGCGAAGTTGGCCGAGAGGATGGACGGGGCGATGATGCAGTTGGACATGGCGGAGCCTTTCAGCGTTTGCGCAGGGTTTTGATGCGGTCGTAGGCGGCGTTGATCTGCCGGGCCTTCTTCTCGGCCTGGGCGCGCAGCTCGGGCGCGGCGCCGGCCAGCTTGTCGGGGTGGTACTGGGAGATCAGGCGGCGGTAGGCCAGGTCGATCTCGGCGTCGCTGGCCTCGCGGGTGACGCCCAGCTCGCGGTAGGGCAGGTCCTTGCCCAGCCTGAACCAGTCGCTGTCGAAGGCATGGCCCAGCAGCAGGCCCACCACCGCGCCGAACAGGGGATTGGGCCTGAACAGCAGGGCGCCGGCGATGAATCCCAGCAGTTTTCCGTACCAGCGCATGGGCGGGGCTGTGGCCTTGACAGATCGGACGCGCATTTTATGCCACAGCGGCCCCGGACGGCCTTACACTAGGCCGCCCGCCGTCCGCCGCGGGCCCCCCGGGTCCTGTGCCGACGGCTTCATCGCCAAGTTCCAGGAGTGCCCGTGCCGACCACGCTGCTGCAATCCGATCTTCCCGGCCTGCCCTTGCGCCACCGCGGCAAGGTGCGCGATGTGTTCGATATCCCGCGCGAGCGACTGCCCGCCGACACGCCCGCCGGCGATTACCTGCTGATCGTGGCCACCGACCGCCTGTCCGCGTTCGACGTGGTGCTGCCCGACCCGATTCCCGGCAAGGGCGAGATGCTGTGCCAGGTGTCGAACTTCTGGTTCGGCAAGACCGAGCACCTGATGCCCAACCACCTGACCGGCATCGACGTGGCCAGCGTGCTGCCCGAAGGCGTGGACCCGGCGCTGTACGCCAGGCGCGCGGTGGTGACGAAGAAACTGAAGCCGGTGCCGGTGGAGGCCATCGCCCGCGGCTACCTGATCGGCAGCGGCTGGAAGGACTACCAGCGCACCGGCCAGGTCAGCGGCATCAAGCTGCCCGACGGCCTGCTGCAGGCGCAGCAGCTGCCCGAACCGATCTTCACCCCGTCCACCAAGGCGGCGGTGGGCGACCACGACGAGAACATCGACTTCGACGCGATGGTCAAGGCGGTGGGCGCGGAGCTGGCCGAGAAGGTGCGCGACGCGACCCTGCGCATCTACAAGTTCGCCGCCGCCTATGCCGCCGAGCGCGGCATCCTGCTGGCCGACACCAAGTTCGAGTTCGGCACCGACGCCGACGGCCGCCTGTACATCATGGACGAGATGCTGACGCCCGATTCCTCGCGCTACTGGCCGGCCGACGAGTACGAGGTGGGCACCAGCCCGCCGAGCTACGACAAGCAGTTCGTGCGCGACTACCTGGAAACGCTGGACTGGAACAAGACCGCGCCCGGCCCGGAACTGCCGGCCGAGGTGATCGCGCGCACCCGCGACAAGTACGCCGAAGCCCTGCAGAAGCTGGCCGGCATCCACATCGACTGACCACCGGCGCGCCCGCCCGGGCGCGCACCACGCCCCGCCGGGAGAAGAGGCAGCATGGACATGAGCGCCGCACGCCCCATCGACCGCTGGTTCGCCAGTTATTCCGGCGACCATCGCAATTCCACCAACCAGGCCATCCATGTGATCGCCGTGCCGGCCATCATGTGGTCGGTGATCGCCCTGCTGTGGTGCATCCCGCCGCTGCTGCCGTGGTTCCAGTACGGCATCTGGGCGGCGCTGGCGATGTTCGGCGCGTGGGCGTACTACAACCGCCTGTCGCGGCCGCTGGGCATCGGCATGCTGATCCTGTTCTTCGTCTCCGGCTGCGTGTGCCGGCTGCTGGAAGACCGCATCGGCGTGCGCGGCCTGCTCTACTCCGCCATCGGCGTGTTCGTGGTGGCGTGGATCGCGCAGTTCATCGGCCACCACATCGAGGGCCGCCGGCCCAGCTTCCTCACCGACCTGACCTATCTGCTGATCGGCCCGATCTGGGTGCTGGCCAAGCTGTACCGGCAGTTCGGCTGGAAGTACTGAACAACGCACGCAGATCCGGGATCGTAGATGCGGGGCTCGCCCCGCATGCGACATCGCGAAACCCCGTGCGGGGCGAGCCCCGCACCTACAGGCCGAACATGTCCCGGGTCGGGCGGAACGGCCGCGGCGCGTAGCCGAAATCGCGCTGCGCCGGGCCGATGTCGAACACCAGCGGCTCGCGCATGCGCGCCAGCGCGGCGGCATTCATGCCGCGCAGGCGGCCGGCGGCGTGGGCCAGCGCCAACGCCGCGCGGAACAGCGGCGCCGGCATGCGCAGCAGTCGCGGTTGCGGCTGCAGCGCGGCCAGCACCCGCCGCACCATGTCCGCATAGCCCAGGCGCTCGCCGCCGCCCAGCGCATAGGCGCGCCCGGCCGTGGCCGGGTGCCGCAGCACCTCCAGCGCCGCGTCGGCCAGGTCCTGCACGTGCACCGGCTGGCGCAGGCCATCGGCCGCGGACGGCAGCACGAACACGCCCGTGCGCGCCGCCAGCCGCGCGATCGCGGTCAGCGTGGCGTCGCGGCCGGCGCCGTAGACCAGGGTGGGACGCAGCACCGTCGCCGCCACGCCACGTTCGCGCGCGGCGGCGAACAGCGTGGCTTCGGCCTCGCGCAGGCGGCGGGCGACGTCGCGCTCGGCCGGCTCGCTCGACGCCTCCTTGACCTCGACGCTGGTGGAACCGAACGCGACCACGCGCGGCGCGGCGGTGGCCGAGGCCGCGTACCAGCGCGCGAAATGATCGAGCGGGCCGCAGCTGAACACCGTGTCGAACGGCCCCTCGTCCTGCCAGCCGCCGGACAGGTCGCCCTGCCGCCACGCCAGCCCCGGCGCCGCCGCGCGCGGCCCGCGCGAGACCGCGCAGACCTGCCAGCCGCCGGCCAGCAGGCCGGCCAGCAAGCGCTCGCCGATCTGCCCGCTGCCGCCGAACACCAGCGCGCGGCGCGGTGCGTTTTCGTCGTGTCGCCCTGTTTCCATGCGCGAAGCATAGGCGATGGAAACGCGGTGCCGCGCAGCGGGTAGACTCGGCGCGACCGACCTGCCGAGGACGCCATGTCGCCTTCCCGCCCCGCGCCGCCGCGCGCCATCCTGCTGGCCACCGACCTGGGCGCCCGCTGCGACCGCGCGCTGTCGCGCGCCCTGCAGCTGGCGCGGCAGTGGAACGCGCGGCTGGTGGTGGCGACCGTGCTGCCGCCGGCACCGGCGCAGCAGATGATCGCCGGCGTGCTCGACGCGCCCGACCCGCTGGCGCGCGAACACGCCCGCCAGGCGGTGGAATGGCGGCTGCGCCGCGACCTGGGCGCCGAGGCGGACGGGGTGGCGCTGGAGGTGCGCGTCGGCGAGGGCCACGTCGGCCGCGCCGTGCTGGAGCTGGCTGCCGAGACCGGCTGCGGCATGGTCGTGACCGGCATCGCCAGCGACCCGGTGTTCGAACTGCCCGCGCTGGGCTCGACCGTGCTGTGGCTGACCCGGCATTGCCCGCTGCCGCTGCTGGTGGTGCACCGGCGCGTGCGCGCGCCCTACTGCAACCTGGTGGTGGCCACGGATTTCTCCGAAAGCGCGCACCACGCGACGCGGCAGGCGCTGGTCCTGTTCGGCCCGCCGTTGCGGCTGACGCTGGTGCACGCGCTGGAATCGCCGGGCAGCGCCCTGCTGGCCGGCGACCGCGACGCGCTGCAGGCGCAGGCACGGCTGCGCGCGAACGAACAGGCGCGCGATTTCCAGGCCGGCCTGCCGGCACTGGTGGCGCCGTGCCAGGTACAGGCGGTGATCGAACCCGGCGACCCGGCACGGCTGCTGCGCCAACACGCCGAGGCCGAGGACGTCGACCTGGCGGTGGTCGGCACGCATGGCCGCGGCGCGCTGTTCGAACTGCTGATCGGCAGCATCGCCCGACGCCTGGTCGCGACCCTGGAGACGGACACGCTGCTGGTGCGCGATCCGCGTTCGCTGCCGCCTGCCCCCTGAGACCGCGGGCTCGCCTCCATCGCGGGCAACCGCCTGCAACCCTCCCTTACGCGGCACGCCGTCAGCCGGAACGCACGACCATGCAGCGTCCGGCGCGCCGCATGCGGATCGCCCTTGCCTCACCGCGATCGAGGCTGGAAACACCTGGCCCGCCGCGCGCTCCGGCAACCTGGCCATCGCCCGGCCGATGCCTGCGCGGATGGCCGCGCTGACGCCCACGCCCGCATCGACGGCGCACGCGGAACCCGAACGGCCCGTTCATGTATGGGGTTCCGGTGGCAAAAAAGCGCCTGTTAGACTGCAAAACCTGCTCGCGAATCCCGCATTCCCTGCATGACATCCGTTCTCCCCCTGCTGCTCGCGCTGCCATTCCTGATGGCCGCGCTCATCGCCCTGCACGCCCGCCTTTCGCGCACGGCGGCCGCATGGCTGGCCGGCGCGGCGCCGCTGCTGGGCCTGGCGCTGCTGGGGGCGATGACGCCGGCCGTGCTCGACGGCGCGGTGCTGCGCCAGAGCTGGGCGTGGCTGCCGCAGATCGGGCTGGACCTCACCCTGCGCCTGGACGGGCTGGCCTGGATGTTCGCCGGGCTGGTGCTGGGCATCGGCGCGCTGGTGGTGCTGTACGCGCACTACTACCTCTCCGCGCAGGACAGCGCGCGCCGCTTCTACAGCTGCCTGCTGCTGTTCATGGGCGCGATGCTGGGCATGGTGCTGTCCGGCAACCTGCTGCTGCTGATGGTGTTCTGGGAGCTGACCAGCATCAGCTCGTTCCTGCTGATCGGCTTCTGGTCGCACCGCCGCGACGCACGCGAAGGCGCGCGCATGGCGCTGGTGGTCACCGCGGGCGGCGGGCTGGCGCTGCTCGGCGGCGTGCTGCTGATCGGGCGCATCGTCGGCAGCTTCGACCTGGACGTGGTGCTGGCCTCGGGCGAGCTGATCCGCCGCAGCGCGCTGTACCCGTGGGCGCTGCTGCTGGTGCTGGCGGGCATCTTCACCAAGAGCGCGCAGTTCCCGTTCCACTTCTGGCTGCCGCATGCGATGGCCGCGCCGACGCCGGTATCGGCCTACCTGCATTCGGCGACGATGGTGAAGGCCGGCGTGTTCCTGCTGGCGCGGCTGCACCCGGCGCTGGCCGGCAGCGAGCTGTTCTTCTACGTGGTCAGCGGCATCGGCGCCACGACCCTGCTGGTCGGTGCCTGGAACGCGATCTTCCAGCATGACCTCAAGGGTCTGCTGGCGTATTCGACGATCTCGCACCTGGGCCTGATCACCCTGCTGTTCGGCCTGTCCACGCCGATGGCGGTGGTGGCCGGCGTGTTCCACATCCTCAACCACGCCACGTTCAAGGCCTCGCTGTTCATGGCCGCCGGCATCATCGACCACGAGACCGGCACCCGCGACATGCGCCGGCTCGGCGGCCTGCGCCGGCTGATGCCCATCACCAGCGCGCTGGCGATCATCGCCTCGCTGGCGATGGCCGGCATCCCGCTGCTCAACGGCTTCCTGTCCAAGGAAATGCTGTTCGCCGAGGCGCTGGCCACCGGCGGCCCGCAGTGGATGCGCACGGCGATGAGCTCGGCGGCGCTGCTGGCCGGCATCCTCGGCGTGGCCTACAGCCTGCGCTTCGTGCACGACACGTTCTTCGGCAAGGGCCCGCTCGACATCGATGTCGTGCCGCACGAGCCGCCGCGTTGGATGAAGATGCCGGTGGCCGTGCTGGTGCTGATCTGCCTGGCGGTCGGCATCGCCCCGGCGCTGACCGTGGCGCCGGTGCTGCACGCCGCCGCGCAGGCCATCCTCGGCGCGGCCATGCCCGCCTACAGCCTGTCGGTCTGGCACGGTTTCAACCTGCCGCTGGCGATGAGCGCGGTCGGCGTGGCCGGCGGCATCGCGCTGTATTTCGGCCTTCGCCGCCTCACCGACCTGTACGCCGCCCGCAACCGCCCGGTCGGCAAGCAGCTGTTCCAGCGCGGCATGGACGCGCTGTTCGGCCTGGCCCAGCGCCTCACACACGCGCTGGCCAACGGCAGCCTGCAGCGCATGCTGCTGGCGCTGGTGCTGGTGGCGGTGGTGGCGGCCGCCGCGCCGTTCGTCGCCGCGCCGTCGTGGCCGGCCTGGCCGGCGGCGCAGCCGATGCCGCTGCTGGGGTGGGCGCTGTGGCTGGTGATGCTGGCGTGCGCGCTGGGCGGGCTGTTCCTGTACCGGCAGCGCCTGCTGGCGGTGATCGTGGTGGGCGGTACCGGGCTGATGGTGGCGCTGGCCTTCGTATTCCTGTCCGCGCCGGACCTGGCCCTGACCCAGCTGATGGTGGAGACGGTGACGCTGGCGCTGATGCTGCTGGGCATGAACTACCTGCCGGCGCAGTCGCCGCCCGAACGCGCGGCATGGCGCAAGCGCCGCGACGCGCTGATCGCCGTCGTCGCCGGCGGCGGCCTGGCTGCGCTGGCCTACACCATGATGACCCTGCCGCCGAACACCATGGCCGGCGAGATGCTGCGCCGCGCCCTGCCCGAGGCCTACGGCCACAACGTGGTCAACGTGATCCTGGTCGACTTCCGCGGCTTCGACACCTTCGGCGAGATCACCGTGTTCGGCATCGCCGCGCTGGTGGTGCACGCGCTGCTGCGCCGCTCGCGCATGGCGCCGGAGCAGATCATGCCGGGCCCGCCGATCAAGCTGCCGGTGCCGGCCGACCTGGCGCAGATCATGTTCCCGCTGACCCTGACGGTGTCGATCTTCCTGTTCCTGCGCGGCCACAACGCGCCGGGCGGCGGCTTCATCGCCGGCCTGGTGCTGGCGGTGCCGCTGCTGATCCAGTACGTGATCCAGGGCACCGTGTCGGTGGAATCGCGCTTCGGCTTCGACTACATCCGTTGCATCGGCCTGGGCCTGCTGATCGCCCTGCTCAGCGGCGTGGCCTCGATGCTGTTCGGCGTGCCGTTCCTGACCAGCGGCCACCTCGACCTGCACCTGCCGCTGATCGGCGAGGTGCCGCTGGCCAGCGCGATGGGCTTCGACACCGGCGTGTACCTGGTGGTGTTCGGCGGGGTGATGCTGATCCTGTCGATGATGGGCACCATCAAGCCGTCGCGCACGCGCAGCGCGCGCCACGGCGAGATCGACATCCACCGCCGTTCGGCGCGCACCGGGGAGATGCACTGATGGAACTGGCCCTGGCGAGCGCGATCGGCGTGCTCACCGCGATCGGCGTGTACCTGCTGCTGCGCGCGCGCAGTTTCGACGTCATCCTCGGCATGACCTTCCTGTCCTACGCCACCAACCTGCTGATCTTCAGCGCCGGGCGGCTGGTCAGCGGCAAGGCGCCGGTGCTCAAGGACGGCGTGGCCTCGGACCTGGCGCATTACACCGACCCGCTGCCGCAGGCGCTGGTGCTCACCGCCATCGTCATCGCCTTCGCCATGACCGCGGTCAGCATCGTGCTGGCGATGCGCAGCCGCAGCGACAACCACAGCGACCACGTCGACGCGCACGAGCCCGACGCCGGCCACGGGGGCGGCGCATGAACCACCTGCCGATCCTGCCGATCCTGGTGCCGCTGCTGGGCGCGGCGCTGTCGCTGTTCGTCGAACACCGCCGCTACGGGCCCAAGGTGCAGCGCAGCGTCGCGTGGACCAGCCTGGCGCTGCTGGCGCTGGTCGAGGCGCTGCTGATCGGGGCCACCCGCCAGGGCGAGGTGATGGTCTACCTGCTCGGCGACTGGCCGGCGCGGCTGGGCATCGCCCTGGTCGCCGACGGCCTGTCCGGCTGGATGCTCGGCACCACCCTGCTGCTGGCCGTGGCCTGCCTGCTGCACGCCTGCACCGGCTGGGACCGGCGCGCGCCGCACTTCCATGCGCTGTTCCAGTTCCAGCTGGTCGGCCTCAACGGCGCCTTCCTGACCGGCGACATCTTCAACCTGTTCGTATTCTTCGAGGTGCTGCTGATCGCCTCCTACGGCCTGCTGCTGTCCGGCGGCCGCGGCCTGCGCCTGCGCATCGGCCTGCACTACGTGGTGTTCAACGTCTCGGCCTCGACCGTGTTCCTGGTCGCACTGGGCATGCTCTACGCCACGCTGGGCTCGCTCAACATGGCCGAGATCGGCCAGCGCATCGCCGCGCTGCCGCCCTCGCACCTGAAGCTGGCCAAGGCCGCGCTGGGCCTGCTGCTGGTGGTGTTCTGCGCCAAGGCCGCGCTGCTGCCGCTGTACCTGTGGCTGCCCGAGTCCTACGCGCGCGCGCCGGCGGCGGTGGCGGCGCTGTTCGTGATCATGACCAAGGTCGGCCTGTACGCGGTGCTGCGGGTGGGCACGCTGTGGTTCGGCGAAGGCGCCGGCGCGCTGGCCGGCTACGGCGCCGACTGGCTGCTGTGGGCCGGCGCGGCGACGCTGCTGCTGGGCGCGCTCGGCGCGCTGGCGGCGACCCGGCTGCGGGTGCAGGTGGCCTACCTGGTGGTGGTCTCGGCGGCGACGCTGTTCATCGCCTTCGCGCTGGGCAACGCCGGCACGATCTCCGCCGGCCTGTACTACCTGCCGCACAGCACGTTCACTGCCGCCGCGCTGTTCCTGGTGGCCGACCTGATCCGCCGCCGCCGCTTCCGTGCCGGCGAGCGCGGCGAACGCGAACTGGCCGCGGCACTGCCGGGCAAGACCGTGCCCGGCCTGCTGTTCCTGGTCGGCGCGGTGGCGGTGGCCGGATTGCCGCCGCTGGCCGGCTTCCTGGCCAAGGCCGCGCTGCTGTCGGCGGTGCCGGCCGCGCACACGGCCCTGGTGTGGGCGGTGGTGCTGGGCGGCGGCCTGCTGGTGATCATCGGCCTGGCGCGCAGCGGCATCCGCCTGTTCTGGCACGTGCCCGGCGATGACGACGCCCCGCCGCCGCCCGATCCCGATGCGCCGGCGCGGCCGTTCGAGACCGCCGCCACCACCCTGCTGCTGGCCTTCGCCGTGGCGATGAGCGTGTTCGCCGCGCCGCTGATGCGGCAGACCGACGCCATCGCCGCGCAGCTGCTGGCGCCGCAGCAGTACCTGCACGACGTACGCGGCACCGCGCCGCAGTCGAGGCAGCCATGAGCGCGCGCCGGCCCCTGCTGCGGCGGCTGTTCCCGTCGCCCGCGCTGTCGATCATCGTGGTCGCGTTCTGGATGGTGATGTCGGCCAGCTTCGACCTCGGCCAGCTGCTGCTGGGCATGCTGCTGGGCGTGGTGATCCCGCTGTTCGCCGCGCGCCTGGACCGCGAGTTCGCCCGCATCGGCACGCTGCGGCCGCTGCCGCGGCTGGTGGGCGTGATGCTGTGGGACATCCTGCTGTCCAACTTCCGCGTCGCCGCACAGGTGCTGGGACCCGAGCGCCGGCTGACGCCCGGCTTCATCTGGGTGCCGCTGGACATCGGCAACATCCACGGCATCGCCGCGCTCACCAGCCTGATCACCCTCACCCCGGGCACGGTGTCCTCGGCGCTGTCCGACGACCGCCGCTACCTGCTGGTGCACGTGCTGCACCTGGAGGACCCGCAGGCCCTGATCGCCGAGATCAAGTCCCGCTACGAAGCGCCGCTGATGGAGATCTTCCCGTGACCGGACACCTGGTTTTCCAGACCACCCTGGTGGTGTGCATGCACATGGTCGGCGTGGCGATGCTGCTGGCGCTGTGGCGCCTGCTGCGCGGCCCGACCGTGCCCGACCGCATCCTCGCCCTGGACACGCTCTCGGTCACCGCCATCGCCGAGCTGATGCTGTTCGGCATGCACATCAACTCGGCGGTCTACTTCGAGGCTGCGCTGGTGATCGCCATGCTCGGCTTCTGCAGCACCGTGGTGCTGAGCAAGTTCGTGCTGCGCCGGGACATCGTCGAATGATGGCCTTCTTCCAGATCCTGCTGTCGGCGCTGCTGCTGTTCGGCTGCTTCTTCATCCTGGTCGGTGCGCTCGGGCTGGTGCGCCTGTCCGACTTCTTCAAGCGCCTGCACGCGCCGACGAAAGCCAGCACGCTGGGCGTGGGCTGCGTGCTGGTGTGCTCGGTGGCCTACCACATCTTCCTCGGCGAAGACCCGCAGCCGCGCGAGCTGCTGATCACCGTGTTCCTGTTCATCACCGCGCCGATCAGCGCGCACATGATGGCCAAGGCGGCGCTGTCGCTGATGATGGAGAGCCGGCCGGAGGTACCGGGCGACAGCAGCGCGCGCAAGGAACAGCTGCCGCCGCCGGAAGGCTGCGACGGCGACTGAAGGCCGCGCCAAGCTAGGTGTCGCCCGCCGGCGCGACTGCCCGCTGTCATCACGCTTTCACCTGCGGCCGGCAGGCTTGGGGCTCCGCGCCGCATCGTCCTTCCCGCCCATGCAACCGCGCAAGACCGACCTCGCGCATGCCGCCCTCCAGGCCCACCGCGCCCCGCTGGACCTGCGCCAGCGCCGTGCCCTGATCCTGTGCGACGGCCGGCGCGGCCTTGGCGAACTGCGCGCGCTGCTCGGCGACGATGCGCCGGCGCTGGTGGCGCAACTGCAGCGCGACGGCTACCTGCACGCTGAGCAGCCGGCGCCGACGCCGGCAACCGACGCGGCGTCCGCGACGGCGCGGCGCCGTTCGCTGGTCGCCGCGCGCATCTATCTGCTGGACATGCTCGCGCTGCAGCGCAATCCGACCGCGGCGCGCCTGCACCAGCTGCTGCAGGCCACGCGCGAGGAAACCGACACCCTGCACGCGCTGCGGCTGGCGCTGGCGCAGTTGCCGGCGATGGCCTCCGACGGCTACGTGCAGCGCGTGCGCGACCGCCTGCGCGAAGTGCTGCCCGAATCGCACCTGGCAGCGGTGCTGGAAACGCCGCTGCCGGCCTGACTCATGCCTGCGGCGGCACGAAGTTGCCGCGCAGCCCGCTCCAGCACGCCTGGTAGTCGCGCTGGCGGTGCGCGGCGGCGATGGCCTGTTCGGTCGGGCGGATCACGCCGCGGGTCTCGAACATGAAGGCCATGGTGTCGGTGATCACGTCCGGCCGCGACAGGTCGGCATGGGAGGCCTTGTCGAAGGTGGCCGCGTCCGGGCCATGGCCGGTCATGCAGTTGTGGATCGAACAGCCGCCGGGCACGAAGCCTTCGGCCTTGGCGTCGTAGGCGCCGTGGACCAGGCCCATGAACTCGCTGGCGATGTTGCGGTGGAACCACGGCGGGCGGAACGTGTCCTGCGCCACCAGCCAGCGCGGCGGGAAGATCACGAAGTCCAGGTTGCTGGTGCCGGGCGTGTCGCTGGCCGAGTGCAGCACCAGGAAGATCGACGGGTCCGGATGGTCGTGGCTGATCGAGCCGATGGTGTTGAAGCGGCGCAGGTCGTAGCGGTACGGCGCGTAGTTGCCGTGCCAGCCCACCACGTCCAGCGGCGAATGGCCGATGTCGGCGCGCCACAGCCGGCCCTGGAACTTGGCGACCAGTTCGAAGTCGCCCTCGACGTTCTCGTACGCGGCCACCGGGGTTTCGAAATCGCGCGGGTTGGCCAGGCCGTTGCTGCCGATCGGGCCGAGGTCCGGCAGCTTCAGCAGCGCGCCGAAGTTCTCGCAGACATAGCCGCGCGCCTGCCCGTCCGGCAGTTCCACCGCGAAGCGCACGCCGCGCGGGATCACCGCGATCTGCTGCGGCTCGATCTCGACCACGCCCAGCTCGGTGCGCAGGCGCAGCCGGCCGAGCTGCGGCACGATCAGCAGCTCGCCGTCGGCGTCGTAGAAATAGCGGCCGCGCATGTCGGCGTTGGCGGCGTACAGGTGGATGCCGGCGCCGGCGTGCGCCTCGGACGAGCCGTTGCCGCCCATGGTGTACAGGCCCTCGACGAAATCGGTGGGCGCGTCCGGCAGCGGCAGCGGATTCCAGCGCAGCTGGTTCGGCGACACCGCGCCGTGGCTGAAATCGCCATGCAGCCGCGGCTGCGCGAACGGGGTGAATTCGCCGTGCATCGCCGCCGGGCGGATGCGGTACAGCCAGCTGCGGCGGTTGCTGCCGCGCGGCGCGGTGAACGCGGTGCCGGTCAGCTGCTCGGCGTACAGCCCGTGGGCGACGCGCTGCGGCGAGTTGCGTCCCACCGGCAGGGTGCCGGGCACCGCCTCGGTGGCGAACTCGTTGCCGAAGCCGGATTGATAAGCGTTGCTGAGCATGGGGCTGCCTGCCTGTTTGCTGTTTTCAGAGCCCCTCTCCCTCCGGGAGAGGGGTTGGGGAGAGGGTGCGACAACGCGCGATGCGCTCAATCTCGTCCAGTACCGCCTGCGTTTGCAACAGGACCTCGTTGTTCCAGTAGCGCGCCACCCACCACCCGCGCGCCTGCAGATATCGCGTCCGCACGGCATCCGCATGCGTACCGTGCTGCGAACCATCCAGTTCGACCACCAGCGCCGACGCGATGCAGCAGAAATCCACGACGTAGGGCGGCACGGGATGCTGGCGCCTGAACTTGAAACCGGACAGGCGACCCGCGCGCAGGTACTGCCACAAACGACGCTCCGCGTCCGTCATCGTCCTCCGCAGCGACCGGGCGATGTCGAGCGTGGTGCCAGGGAGCGGGGGCTTGATCGTCCTGATCATCTGGCGTCCTCCGGGTTTTACACCCTTGGAGCCTACCCTCTCCCCAACCCCTCTCCCGGGGGGAGAGGGGCTTGGAGCGCTTTCCTTACAGCACGCCGCGCTTCATCTGGTCACGTTCGATGCTCTCGAACAGCGCCTGGAAGTTGCCCTCGCCGAAACCTTCGTTGCCCTTGCGCTGGATGATCTCGAAGAAGATCGGGCCGATGCAGTTCTGGGTGAAGATCTGCAGCAGCTTGCGCTGCTTGGTTTCCGGGTCGGCGTCGATCAGGATCTTGTTCCTGCGCAGGCGCGGCACGTCCTCGCCGTTGTCCGGGATGCGCAGGTCGACCACGTCGAAATAGGTGTCCGGCGTGTCCAGGAACTCGATGCCGCGCTCGCGCATGGCCTCGACGGTTTCATAGATGTTGTCGGTGAAGCAGGCGATGTGCTGGATGCCCTCGCCCTTGTACGCGTCCAGGTACTCGTTGATCTGGCTCTTCGGGTCGGAGGACTCGTTGAGCGGGATGCGCACGATGCCGTCCGGCGCGGTCATCGCCTTGGACACCAGGCCGGTCTTGGCGCCCTTGATGTCGAAGTAGCGGATCTCGCGGAAGTTGAACAGGCGCTCGTAGTAATCCGACCACTGCTGCATGTTGCCCAGGTACAGGTTGTGGGTCAGGTGGTCGATGAACGTCAGGCCGAAACCCTTGGGGTTCTGCTCGGCGCCGTCCACCGGCACGTAGTCGGTGTCGTAGATGCTGCCGGCCGCGCCGTAGCGGTCCACCAGGTACAGCATGCAGTCGCCGATGCCCTTGATCACCGGCGCCGGCACGGCGCGGGTGTCGGCCAGCAGGGTCACTTCCTCGGCGCCGTTGCCCAGCGCGGCGGCCAGCACTTCGGCGGCGGGCTTCTGGAAGCGGATGGCGAAGCCGCAGGCGCAGGGGCCGTGCTTGGCGGCGAAGTCGGCGGCGAAGGAGTCCGGCTCCTCGTTCACGAGGAAGTTGACGCCGCCTTGACGGTAGACGGTAATAGCACGCTGCCGGTGGCGGAGCACGGCAGTGAATCCCATGTTCCTGAAGTAGTCGTGCAGTTGTGCCGCCTGCCCGGCCGGCGCGGCGAATTCGACGAACTCGAAGCCGTCGATGCCCATCGGGTTCTCGAAGGTGGTCACCTGCATGCCCAGGTTGGGCGCGTTGGATGCGGCGTGGACTTGGGTATTCATGGGTTGCCTCCGGAAGTGGGGCCGTCGCCGGTGCCGGCGGCGGGGGACAGGAAGACCCGTGGCGAACGCGGGTCAGGACCGAAGGTTATAGTTTCACATGAAACCACCATCAAGGTGCACTGCAGCATGAGCTCTTCCGACTACAGCAAGTCCACCAGCATCCGTGCCTCGCACGTGCTGCTCGATCTTGAACAATTCCTGCCGTACCGCATCAGCGTCCTGTCCAACCGGGTCAGCGCCAACATCGCGCGGCTGTATGGCGAACGCTACGGCCTGTCGATCCCCGAATGGCGGGTGATCACCATCCTGGCGCTGTACCCGGGCTCGTCGGCGAGCGAGGTGTCCGAACGCACGGCGATGGACAAGGTGGCGGTCAGCCGCGCGGTGGCGCGCCTGCTGGAGCGCGGCTTCATCCGCCGCGAAACCCATGGCGACGACCGCCGCCGTTCGGTGCTGGCCCTGTCGGCGGCGGGCTTCGAGGTCTACGAGACCGTGGCGCCGATGGTGATGGAGATCACCCGCAAGCTGATGTCGGTGCTGACCGAGGAAGAAGAGCAGGTGCTGGAGCGGCTCATCACCCGGCTGGCCGATGTCGGCCTGGCGCAGATGACCCTGGACTGAAACTCCCGGAGGTTCTCGTAGCTGCGATAAGACGGTCCCGGTGGAGCCCATGCGGGGCAAGCCCCGCATCCACCGCCCCGCTCAGCTCAGGAACTTGCGGCGGGCATAGATCCACGGCGCGGCCAGCGCGGCGATGGCGCCGCCGGCGAAACCCAGCGCCGCGGCCACCGCGGCCGCCTCCACGCGGCCAGGCAGGGCCAGCGCCGCGATCAGCAGCAGCGCAACCGGCAGGCCGATGAACGAGGCCAGGAAGAAGCGCCAGCGCGGCACCCAGGTATGCAGTTGCATCAGGCTCGCGCTGCTCCAGGCCTCGCCGGCCCGGCTGCGCTGGATCCTGTCCACCAGCCTGACCAGGTCGACCTCGTGGGCCCCCTTGCCGGACCGGGCCAGGCCGATTTCCGCATCCACCTCGACCGGGTCGGGCCATTGCGCCGGCCAGGGCTGCGGCGCGGCCACGCCATAGGCGGTCAGCAGCGGGACTGTCAGCGACGGCGCGGACAGCGCGCGCAGCCGGCGGTTGTCCAGCACGCACCACACCTGCGACGCGCCGGCCACGGTCACGTGGTACAGCGCCAGCTGTTCCGGCGCCGGATACGGCAGCGCGGTGACACGCGCGGCCAGCGATTCGGCCCCCATCGCGCGCAGGAAACCGACCCGGCTGCGGCCCACCTGCGCCCAGCCCAGCCCCAGCGGTCCCAGCAGCATCACTTCGGCCGCGTCGGCCGCGCCGGCGCCGGCGCGCTCGTCGCTGGCCAGGAACGCGCTGAGCGAGCGCGGCTCGGCGACGTCGTCCCTGCCCCAGCGGTGCGACTGGCCCAACAGGTATTTCAGCGGCACGCGCGCGGCGATGGTTTCGCCGCGCACGCTGTCCGAGGCGAACGGCACCACCGAGGCCACGAACGCGCGCAGCTCGTTGCCCGGCACCGCGCTCCATTCGGCCGGGAACAGGCCGTCCAGCAGGCCTTCGCGGGCCAGCCGGTCGATGCGCTCCTTCTGCTCGACCAGCCGCGTCACCGCCGCCTGCAGCATGATGTTCGGCGGCACCGCGGCCTGCGGCAGGCGGTAGCGCGGCGGCGGCCCGTCGCCATCGGCGGCGGGCTGCTCGTCCATCAGCGCATCCACCGTAGGCAGGCCGGTGCCCGCCGCGTCGGCGGCGGCCTGGACGGCGGCATCGGGAGTGGCGTCGGAAGGAAACGGCATGGGGAACGGACCCCGCGAGCATGGGAATGCTCCCGTTAGCGGCCACCGGCGGCGGAAATGAAGCCCGCGAACGAAAACGGCGCCAAACGGCGCCGTTTTCGTCACATCGCCCGCTCAGGGCGAAGGCGGCGGCGCCCATTCCTTGAGGAAGGCGAAGAACTTTCCGCGGTCGTAGCCCTTGCCCTTCTCCAGCTCGCCGGTGAACTGCGAATGCAGCAGCTGGCCCTGGGCATCGAGCACGAACAGGTGCGGGTAGCCGGTGATGGCCGGGAAACGCGACAGGAACGCCGCGTTCTCGTTGTCCTCGCTGTAGTTGACCTTCATCCACACGTAGTGGGCGTCGCGGAAGCGGCGGATCTCCGAGTCGCCTTCCATGAAGGCGTCCATCAGGTGGCACCAGGAGCACCACTCGCCGCCCACGTCCAGCACGATCCGCTTGCCGCCGCGCTGGGCCTCGACCTTGGCCGTCTCCAGATCGGCGACCGGGTCGCGCGCCGGGTCGAACTGCGCGTTGAGCGCGGCCACGGCGGCGATGTCCGCCGCGGCCGGGGTATTGCCCGAGGCGACCGGCTGGCTGGTGTCGGCCACCGGCGCCTTCTGCTCGGAGGTGTCCAGCGGCTGCGCCTTCTCCGCCGGTTGCGCCGGCGGCTGTGAGCAGCCGCCCAGCGCTGCGGCCAGCAGCAGGGAGATTCCACCGGACATCCGCTTCATCGTTGCTTCCTCACTTCACGCCATGCATCAGCTTCTGCACCAGCGGCGCGATCAGGAACAGCAGCACGCCGGCGCCGAGCAGCGACCAGAAGCCGAACGTATACCCCTTCAGGGCCGATTCGACGGTCATGCCGCTTTCACCGCTGACCACCGCGGCGAAGATGCCCGACAGGTTGTTGCCGATGGCGGTGGACAGGAACCAGCCGCCCATCGCCAGGCCGACGACCTTGACCGGAGCCAGCTTGGTGGTCATCGACAGGCCGATCGGCGACAGGCACAGCTCGCCCACGGTCTGGATCACGTAGACCATGAACAGGGTCCAGAACGGGATCTTGCCGGCGTCGTCGACCAGCGAGGACAGCGCGTACATCAGCAGCGCGAAGGCCAGGCCGTTGAAGATCAGGCCCAGGCCGAACTTGCGCGGGATCGACGGGTTGCGCGAACCCAGCGCGGTCCACAGCCACACGAACACCGGGCCCAGCGCCAGGATGGCCACCGAGTTCACCGACTGGAACCAGCCCACCGGGAACATCCAGCCGGACAGGTCGCGGTTGACGATGTTCTGCGCCAGGAAGTTGAACGAGCTGCCGGCCTGTTCGAAGAACATGAAGAACAGCACGTTGAACACGAAGATGATCAGCATGGCGATGGAGCGGTCGCGGGCGATCTTGCCCTCGCGCACGCCCTCGACCAGGATCATCACGCACAGCACGGTGAACAGCGCGCCGAGGATCCAGCCCAGGATGCCGGCGTCGATCGACAGCAGGCCGTAGGCCACCGGCACGGCCACCAGCGCGCCGATCAGCACCGCGATGGTGCGGCCGATGCCGGCCCCGGCCGGGGCGGCGCCGACGCTGCCGAGCTGGCGGCGGCCGATCCAGAACCACACCAGGCTGATCAGCATGCCGATGCCCGAGGCGATGAACACGTACTTGTAGGCCGGCATGGCCTCGGTGCCGAACAGCTTGTCGGCGAAGATGCCGGTCAGCACCGGGGCGACCAGCGCGCCGGCATTGATGCCCATGTAGAAGATGGTGAAGCCCGAGTCGCGGCGGGAGTCGTTGATCCCGTACAGCTGCCCGACCATGCTGGAGATGTTGGGCTTGAACAGGCCGTTGCCGGCGATGATGGTCGCCAGGCCGATGCGGAACACGCGGTCGTCGGGAATGGCGATCAGGAACAGGCCCAGCGACATCACCGCCGCGCCGATCAGGATCGAACGCTGGTAGCCGATGATGCGGTCGGCGACGAAGCCGCCGAACAGCGCCGCCGCGTAGACCAGCGCCAGGTAGGCGCCGTACAGCTTGCTGGCTCCGGCCTGGCTTTCGGAGAACTGGGCGACGATGTACAGCGCCAGCGCCCAGCGGATGCCATAGAACGCGAAGCGTTCCCAGAACTCGGTCATGAACAGCATCCACAGCGGACGCGGGTGACCGAGGAGGTTCTTGAACTCCGGCACGGGCGCCGGGGTCGTTGCGGAATTCGGCGCGGCAGCGCTCATGCGGGGTTCCCCCTGTTAAGGCAGATACGGTGAAAAAAGCCGGACCCCGGCGCGGGCCGGGGCGCGGGGAGGATCACCGACGGCCCGGCCCGGCGTCAAATTTCGCTCATCTGCAACCAATGCCCTGAACAGGCGCCGGCCGGCCCTGCCGGTGTCCGCCCGCGCGCGGTATCGTGTCGGGCAGTTGATGCAGGACGAGGCCGGGATGGACGACGACGCGGGCCGGCTGGGCATTCACGGCGTGCGCCTGCTGGACCTGCTGGCCGGCAGCGGCCTGCTGGTGGCGCTGTTCGACGCCGGCGACGTGCTGCGGTACGCCAACCCGGCCTTCCGCCGGACCTTCGGCGTCGAGCCCGGCCAGGCGGTGGGCTGGGCGCAGATGATGCGCGGCAACCAGGACAACCCCGGCGGCCCCCTCGCCCACACCGACGATTTCGAGAAATGGCTGACCGCCGCCCTGTCGCGCCGCGGCAAGCAGCCGTTCCGCGCGTTCGAGGTGGACCTGAAGGACGGCCGCTGGCTGTGGATCACCGAGGTCATCGAGGCCGACGGCTGGATGCTGACCGTCGCCGCCGACGTGACCTATTCGGCGCACGCCGGGCAGGAACGGCAGGCGTGGCTGGACCGGGACATCGCCCTGCGCGTGGCCCGCACCGACGAACTCACCGGCACCCTGAACCGGCGCGGCATCCTCGCCGCGCTCGAGGACGCCTGCGTCCGCCTGCCCGCCGAAGGGCGCGGCTACGCGCTGGTGCTGCTGGACCTGGACCATTTCAAGCTGATCAAAGACGGCCACGGCCACGACGCCGGCGACGAGGTGCTGCGGCGGTTCGTGCGCCACGCGCAGTCGCGGATGCGGCCGGCGGATTTCCTGGGCCGCTACGGCGGCGAGGAATTCCTGCTGGTCCTGCCCGACACCGACGCGGCGCAGGCCGACGCCCTGCTGGCGCGCATCCGCGCCGGCATGCCCGAAATCGAACTGCCGAACACCGGCGCCCGGCTGACGCCCGGTTTTTCGGCCGGCGTCATCGCCGTGCGGCAGGCGCGCCTGCCGCGCGAACAGCTGCACGCCGTGGACCGCGCGCTGTACCGGGCCAAGCACGCCGGCCGCAACTGCACGGTGATCGGCGAGCTGGAGCCGGCGGCCTGAGCATTCCTTCCTCTCTGGCTGGGAGGGAGGCCGGACGGTACGGCGGAACCGCGTGTAGGAAGGCGCGGGAATAGCGGTTGCGGCGCCTTGCCCGTGGGCAGGTTGACGAGGCAGCACGAAAGCCAGGCATGGAGGGGAACCCAGGAGCACGGCCGTGCCGCGAGGAACCTCGGCCGCGATGACGAACGTGTCGGCATGCTTCCGAGGGAACGACCAAGGCCGCTGTTGCTGCGAGGGGCTTCGCCCCAGCCCTCACCCCAACCCCTCTCCCGCGGGGAGAGGGGCTACAAGGGCCGCATTCCGGCGCGCTTACGCCACGCCGATGCTGGTGCGCACCTCGAACAGCTCCGGGAAGAAGGTCAGCTCCAGCGCCTGCTTGAGGAAGCCCACGCCGCTGGAGCCGCCGGTGCCGCGCTTGAAGCCGATGATGCGCATCACCGTGCGCATGTGGCGGAAGCGCCACAGCTGGAACTGGCTCTCCAGGTCCACCAGGTCCTCGCAAAGCGAGTATTCGCGCCAGTAGCGGTCGGTGTCGCGGTAGATGTTCTCGAACACCGGGCGCAGCGCCGGGTCGCTGACGTGCGGCAGGGTCCAGTCGTGGCCTTCGTAGGTGGGCGGCACCGCATGGCCGAAACGCGCCAGGTAGCGCAGGAACTCCTCGTACAGGCTCGGCGCCTCCAGCGCCTGGCGCAGCTTCGCCTGCCCGGCCGGGTCGTGGCCGAACACCAGCAGCATGTCCGCGTTCTTGTTGCCCAGCAGGAACTCGATGCAGCGGTACTGCAGCGACTGGAAGCCCGAGGACGGGCCGAGCACGTCGCGGAAACCCATGTACTCCGACGGGGTCAGCGTCTCCAGCACCGACCACTGCTCGGTCAGCTGGCGCAGCACCTGCTTGCCGCGCGCCAGCACCTTGCGGCACTGCCAGACCTGGTCGCGCTGCAGGAACCCCATGGCCGCACGCAGTTCGTGGTCGAGCAGCTTCAGCCACAGCTCCGAGGTCTGGTGCTGGATGATGAACAGCATCTCGTCGTGGTGCGGCGGATTGGACAGCGGCTGTTGCGCCGACAGCAGCTGGTCCAGGCAGAGGTAGCCGCCATAGGTGAGCCTGCCGTGCAGGTCGGTGTGGATACCGGCTTCGAGCTCACGCTGGTTCTGTTCTACGGTCATCGGCCTTGCCATCTGCGCGGGGCGCAAAGGGTAACGCAGCGCGGCGGGGCGCCGCCGCTCCCGCGCAAACGGAATGCCAACACTTGCAGGCGCAACCGGCGCGACAATCCCTCCGCGGCCGCCACGACCGGCTGAATGCGCTGCATCCATGCGCCGTCCCGGCCGCGGATCGGCCGGCGCGCGGAATTTCGTGTTGCGGCGCAGGACGGCTTTTTCGCGCCGAGTCCTTACCATGCGCAATTCCTATCATTTGAAACCATCTGTCCAAGGTGTTGCTGCAATGACGGTTTCCGCCCAGTTCCACATCGAATACCTGCAGTACCTGGATGCCGACGGCACCCTGGTGCGCGACGACCTGCCGCCGTCGCTGCGCGATGCGCGCGCGCTGCTGCCCCTGTTCCGGCAGATGCTGGCCACCCGCGTGTTCGACACCAAGGCCGTGGCGCTGCAGCGCACCGGCAAGCTCGGCACCTTCGCCTCCTGCCTGGGCCATGAAGCGGCCCACGTCGGCATCGGCGCGGCCATGAAGCCCGGCGACGTGTTCGCCCCCAGCTACCGCGAGTACGGCGCGATGTTCATGCGCGGCGTGCGCCCGCGCGACGTGCTGATGTACTGGGGCGGCGACGAGCGCGGCAGCGACTACGACCGCAGCAGCGACGCGGCGCGCGACTTCCCGATCTGCGTACCGATCTCGACCCAGTGCCTGCACGCGGCCGGTTCGGCGCTGTCGTTCAAGCTGCAGGGCAAGCCGCAGGTGGCGGTGACCGTGTGCGGCGATGGCGGCAGTTCCAAGACCGACTTCTACGCCGCGGTGAACTCGGCCGGCGCCTACCAGCTGCCGCTGATCCTGTGCGTGGTCAACAACGGCTGGGCGATCTCGGTGCCGCGCGCGGCCCAGACCGGCGCCGAAACCCTGGCCCAGAAGGGCCTGGCCGGCGGCCTGTTCTGCCTGCAGGTGGACGGCAACGACCTGATCGCGGTGCTGGCGGCGATGGAGCAGGCGCGCGAGCGCGCCCTGTCCGGCCAGGGCGGCACGGTGCTGGAGTTCCTCACCTACCGCCTGTCCGACCACACCACCGCCGACGACGCCCGCCGCTACCGCGACGACGCCGAGGTCAAGGCCGCGTGGCTGAAGGAACCGCTGATCCGCCTGCGCAAGTACCTGACCGCGCAGGGCGTATGGAGCGAGGAAGAAGAAAGGAACTGGATCGCCGAATGCGGCGCGCGCGTGGACGAGGAGGTCAACGCCTACCTCAACTGCCCGGTGCAGCCGGTGGAAGCCATGTTCGACTACCTGTACGCCGATCCGCCGCCGGACCTGCTGGCCCAGCGCGCCGCCGCCATCGCCCTGGAGCAGCGCCATGGATGACATGAAGCGCAGCGCCGGCGCGCACGCCGGCCACGATCCCGTCAGCGACCACGGCGCCGCGGGCGCCAGCGGAGAAACCCCCATGACCGCCACTCCCATCACCCTGATCGAAGCCGTGACCCAGGCCCTTGCCTGGGAGATGGAACACGACCCGTCGGTGCTGGTGCTGGGCGAGGACGTGGGCGTCAACGGCGGCGTGTTCCGCGCCACCGCCGGCCTGCAGCAGCAGTTCGGCGCGCAGCGCGTGCTCGATACCCCGCTGGACGAGACCACCATCGCCGGCCTGACCGTCGGCCTGGCCGCGCAGGGCATGAAGCCGGTGGCCGAAGCCCAGTTCGACGGCTTCGTCTACCCGATGGTCGACCACATCATCTGCCACGCCGCGCGCCTGCGTAACCGTACCCGTGGCCGCCTGCACTGCCCGATGGTGCTGCGCGTGCCGTGGGGCGGCGGCATCCGCGCGCCGGAACACCACAGCGAAGCCAACGAGGCGATCTTCACCAACGTGCCGGGCCTGCGCGTGGTGCTGCCGTCCAGCCCGCAGCGCGCCTACGGCCTGCTGCTGGCCGCGATCCGCGAGCCGGATCCGGTGATCTACATGGAACCCAAGCGCATCTACCGCCAGTACAAGGAAGTGGTCGCCAACGACGGCGAGGCGCTGCCGCTGGACGTGTGCTTCGTGCTGCGCGACGGCACCGACGTGACCCTGGTGGCCTGGGGCGCGCAGGTCAAGGAAGCGCTGGAAGCGGCCGACAAGCTGGCCGGCGAAGGCATCAGCGCCGAAGTCATCGACGTGGCCACGCTGCGCCCGCTGGACTTCGCCACCATCGCCGAATCGGTGGCCAGGACCGGCCGCTGCGTGATCGTGCAGGAAGCGCCCAAGACCGCCGGCTTCGGCGCCGAGATCGCCGCACGCCTGGCCGAGGAGTCGATGTACGACCTGCTGGCGCCGGTCGAGCGCGTCACCGGCTACGACACCCACATCCCGCTGTTCCGCCTGGAAATGAAGTACCTGCCGAGCGTGGAGCGGATCGTGGCGGCGGCCAGGCGCGCGGTGGCGGCGGGCTGACATGCGCGCGCGACTGCTCAGCGCCTACCGCAGCCAGTACCCGGTGCCGTTGCGCTTCCGCGCCGGGGAAATCGTCCAGCTCGGCGTGCGCGACGAGGAATGGCCGGACTTCGCCTGGGTGCGCACCGCCGAAGGCCGCGCCGGCTGGGCGCCGGTGGCGTGGCTGCGCGTGCTCGGCGACGGCCGCGCCGAAGCGCTGCGCGATTACACCGCGCAGGAGCTGGACGTGGACAGCGGCGAGATGGTGCGACTGCATCACGAACACGGCGGCTGGTGGTGGGCCGAACGCGCCAACGGCGCGCTCGGCTGGCTGCCGGCACGCGACCTGGAACTACTGGAAGAAACCCCCTGAAATGAGCCAGACCAAGAACTTCAACCTGCCCGACCTGGGCGAAGGCCTGCCGGACGCGACCATCGTGGAGTGGTTCGTCAAGGAAGGCGACGTGATCAAGCTGGACGAGCCGCTGGTGTCGATGGAGACCGCCAAGGCCGTGGTGGAAGTGCCCTCGCCGGTTTCCGGCAAGGTACTGAAGCTGGCCGGCGCCGCCGGCGACATCGTGGTGACCGGGCACATGCTGGCCCAGTTCGAGATCGACCCGAACCTGCCGCAGCGCGCCGAAGGCCAGGACACCGGCCATCACCACGGCGCCCCGGCTGCGGCCGCGCCGGCGCCGACGCCCGCGGCGGCTCCCGCCCCGGCGCCTGCCGCCGCCGCTGCCGAACGCGCCGACGAAGGCACCGTGGTCGGCGCGATGGTCAGCTCCAACGCCGTGCACACCGAACAGGCCGTGGCCGTGGGCGGGGTCAAGGCGGTGCCGGCGGTGCGCGCGATGGCGCGCAAGCTCGGCGTGGACCTGGCGCGGGTGCGCGCCACCGGCGCCGACGGCGCGGTGACGATGAACGATGTGAAGCAGGCGGCAGAAGCCGGCACCGCCCGCGTCGGCGCACCTCTCCCGCATGCGGGAGAGGTCGGCGCACAGCGTGCGCCGGGTGAGGGCGCTCCCCCATCCGCCCTGCGGGCACCTTCCCCCGCAGGCGGTGGAAGGGGTGAAGCCGCGCGCACGCCTCTCTCGGCCGCCGGCAAGCCGATGCGCACCGCGCCTCCGGGCGTGGTCGCCAAGGGCCAGCCGGAACCGCTCAAGGGCGTGCGCCGCAACATGGCGCGGGTGATGGCCGATGCGCACAGCAAGGTCGTGCCGACCACGCTGACCGACGACGCCGACATCCATGCCTGGGCGCCAGGCAACGACATGACCTCGCGCCTGGTGCGCGGCATCGTGGCCGCCTGCCAGGCGGTGCCGGCGATGAACGCCTGGTTCGACGGCGACAACCTCACCCGCACCCTGCACGCGCAGGTGGACATCGGCATCGCCGTGGACACCGACGACGGCCTGTTCGTGCCGGCGCTGCGCAACGCCGACATGCTCGACGCGCGCGGCGTGCGCGAAGGCATCAACCGCCTGCGCCAGCAGGTGGAAGACCGCAGCATCGCGCCGTCGGAACTGAGCGGCTACACCATCAGCCTGTCCAACTTCGGCATGTTCGCCGGCCGCTACGCCACCCCGGTGGTGGTGCCGCCGTGCGTGGCCATCGTCGCCGCCGGCCGCGCCCGCTTCCAGGTGACGCCGGTGATGGGCGGCGTGGAAACGCACAAGGTCATCCCGCTGTCGGTCACCTTCGACCACCGCGCCTGCACCGGCGGCGAAGCCGCGCGTTTCCTGCGCGTGCTGATCGACGACCTGGCCAGGCCGAACTGACGCCGACGGCGGATGTTCTGCAGCAAGACTTTAGCCCGCAGCGATGCGGGCTTTTTTTGTTGCCGCCCTCCATGGCGGCAACCCTGCGGGCCATCGACACGCGATGTCAGGAATCGCTCCCGGCGATTCCTTGTTGCCGGGTTCCGCGGGGGCGGCCTTCGTGTCGCCGGCCCGGTGCTGCCGGGAAGCGCATCGATTGAAACTCCGGCCATCGCGGCGAAGCCCTGTCGAGCTACGATGCGGAATCGTCTCCACCCGATACCGCCATGACCCATTGGATCTGCCAGAACTGCAGGGAAAGCAACGAGGACGGTTTCGAGCAATGCTGGAAATGCGGCACGCGCGCCGATGGCAGCGCCGACCCGGCCTTCCGGCCCGACAACGCCGATGCGCGGACCTGGCCGCCGCCCCTGCTCGACTGCCTGCGCTGCCCCGGCACGCGCCTGGTGTACGCCGGTCGCAAGCGCTTCCACGAGGGTTCGCAGGCCATGCCGTTCCTGCTGGGCGGCATCGGCGAACTGCTGGTCAACCGCGAGGAATTCGATCTGCATGCCTGCCCGTCCTGCGGCAAGGTCGAACTGTTTCTTGCCAACGCCCCGCGCTGATCCGGCGCAACCCTCGCACCCGGAAGCCGCCATGCGCCATCCCCGCCGGATCGTCGTGCTGTTCGCCCTGGTCTACCTCGGCATGCTGTTCGGCGGCGGGCTGCTCAAGCCGGGCTATTCGCACCTGGCGCAGTACATCAGCGAACTGGGCGCCAGCGGCAGCGCGCATGCGCGGCTGATCGGCCTGGCCGGCTTCGTGCCGGTGGGGCTGATCGCCGCTTGGCTGCTGGTCGCCACCGCGCGCTTCGCGCCCGTCGAAGGCGCCAGCCGTTTCGGCTACTGGCTGCTGCTGTGCGAGCCGCTGGCCTGGATCGGCTCGGCGCTGGCGCCCTGCGACCTCGGCTGCCCGGCGGGCGGCAGCGCCAGCCAGCAGCTGCATACGCTGCTGGGCGTGTTCACCTACGGCGGAACCGCATTGGGCCTGCTGCTGTTGGCGACCGCGCCACGCCTGCGCACCGGCTTCCGCCTGCTTTGGTTCGTGCTGGCGGCGGCGTGGCTGCTGCTGTTCGTGCTGATGGCCGCGCCGGGACTTGCGCCCTGGCGCGGCCTGCTGCAGCGGCTGGCCGAATGGCTGGTCTACGGCGCGCTGTGCGCCGCCGCGTGGCGCCTCGGCGGAGCGGTGCGCGGCGACGCGTACACACGCGCTTCGACGGCGCGGACGTAAGCTCGCCGTTCCCGACGCAGGAGCGCTCCCATGGCCCATCGCAGCCGCCTGGCCGGCTTCATCATCGATTGCCAGGACACCGACAGCGACACCGCCGCCGCGTTCTGGAGCGCGGCGCTCGGCCTTCCGTCCCGACCGGCCGAGACCGATACCGACGGCGCGCAGTACGCCGAACTGCGCGATGCGCCGGGCGGGCTGCACGTCGAAGTGCAGCGGGTGAGCCACCCTTCGCGCGTGCACCTGGACATCGAGGCCGACGACATCGACGCCGAGGCCGACCGGCTCGAAGCCCTGGGCGCGCGCCGCATCGGCTTCGTCAAACGCTGGTGGGTGATGGAAGCGCCCACCGGCCACCGCTTCTGCGTGGTGCGCATGAAGCAGGCCGACGACGGGCGACCCGCCACGACCTGGGAATAGGCCGCGCGCAGGTTGAGGGTCGCAGCATCGCGCTCCCGGAACTGTGCGACGACACCATCAATCGGTCCAGCTTCGGCGATGCGTTTGCGCTCGAAGCCAGCCCTGCGCGCGTCGCGTCGGTGTGTGGCGAAGTCGCCTGAGGTGCGTCCTTTCGACCACGTCCGCACCATCCTGGTCGGCATCGCGGTGCAACGGACCGGGATGTGAACGTAGCAGCCGGAATGGAAGCTGCCACGTGGTTGTACGGCGACATTCCTCCTGCGCACGCCCATGGCCTTGGCCACACGGCGATACCTGGCCAGAGCAATACCTTCGGCAGCGGGCGCAGGAAGCGGCGCAGCGACATCAGCGCGCCACGCTTGCGGCAGGCTGACAATCCGCCCCCACCCTCACGTTCCGGGCGCTCACGCACGGGCGGAAATCGCTGAGCCCGGCGATCTGCCTGCTGTCGCCACGCGCCACCGCGAAGTGCCGCAGCGGCGCGAGCCTGCAGTCGGCCTTGCCGTTGCAGGCATGGGAGTACAGCGTGTAGTAGCACCGGCCGCTGCTGCTGGCGCGGCATTCGAAGCGGGACACGCCATCCTGCACGCGGACCCTGCTGCTCAGGGTTTCGGCATCCGAATCCACCTCGCTGGTGAAGGTGGTGCCGCCCGCCGAACAGCCGGACAACATCACCAGGAACTGCAGCAGGACGACCAATCGGGGCAGGGAGACTATCGTGGTCATGGCATTGCTCCGGTCACATGGGCTTGAACAACCATTAGCCGCCACGGCTTCGCCGCGATGCTCCGGACGCGCGTTGCAGCGCCTGGGTACGGAAACTCCCGACCATCAACCCCCCTGGCAACGCACAGGACGAAAGATGATCGATCGAACAGGGTCCTGGGCATCGAAGAAGGCTGTGCGCGGAACTGCGGCGAGGATAGCCGGGCGGCGCGCCGACGGAAGCGGCCATGCGACGAAACCGCGTTTCCGGCGACGGAACGTGCCTGCCAGGGGCCAACGGCCCTGCGCGAAGCGCTGGGCGCGCGCCGCGCAGGCCTCATCAAACGCTGGCGGTGATGAAAGCAACGACCGGCCACCGCTTCCGCGTCGTGCTCGAAGGCGTCGCCCCCCCTCTCCCCAACCCCTCTCCCGGTGGGAGAGGGGCTTTTCCTGAAGCAGGCCGCGGCCATTGCGCGACAATGCCCGCCTGTCCCTGCGGAGAACCCTGATGCCTGTTACCGACCTGGGCGATGCCCGCGTCCTGATCGCCGGCGGCAGCCGCGGCATCGGCCTGGCCATCGCCGCCGCGTTCGCGCGGCAGGGCGCGCGGCTGAGCCTGTGCGCGCGCGGCGCCGACGGGCTGCAACGCGCGCGCGAAACGCTGCGGACCGGCGGTGCCGATGTGCACGTGCAGGCCTGCGACCTGGCCGATCCGGCGCGGATCGAGGCCTGGGTAGAGGCGGCCGCGACCGCGCTGGGCGGCATCGACATCGTCGTCAACAACGCCTCCGGCTTCGGCAACGGCGACGACGACGCCAGCTGGCAGGCCGGCTTCGACATCGACCTGATGGCCGCCGTGCGCACCAACCGCCTGGCCTTGCCCTACCTGCGGCGCAGCGCGGCGCCGGCCATCCTCAACGTCAGCTCGATCAACGCGCGCATGCCGACGCCGCGCGCGACCGCCTACTCGACCGCCAAGGCGGCGCTGGATTACTACACCGTCACCCTGGCCACCGAGCTGGCGCGCGAACGCATCCGCGTCAACGCCATCGCTCCGGGCTCCATCGAGTTCCCCGGCGGCCTGTGGGACCAGCGCCGCACCGCCGAGCCGGCGCTGTACGCGCGCATCCGTGACCGGATTCCGTTCGGCGGTTTCGGCGACGCCGACGACGTGGCCGCGGCCGCGGTGTTCCTGTGTTCGCCCGCCGCGCGCTGGATCACCGGGCAGGTGCTGGCCGTGGATGGCGGCCAGTCGCTGCCGGCCTGAGCGGCGACGCGCCGTCCGACCCGGCGTGCGACAGGCCGGCGCGCGCCGCGCCTACACCAGCTGCGCCGACCCGATCACCCTCACGCCCGGCTGCGGCGCCAGCGCCGCTTCCACCAAAGCGTCGGCGATGCGCCCGGCCGGATTGATGCGCCATGCCTTCGGCAGCACCGGCGCCAGCGCGCCCAGCACCCTCGCCGCGGCCTGTTCGCCCGGCCGCGGTTCGGCGCGTTCGCCGCCGATCAATCCCGGCCGCACCAGCGCCAGCGAAGGGAAGCCCAACGCGCGCAGGTCGCGCTCCAGCCCGCCCTTGACCCGGCTGTAGAAGAACCACGAACGCGGGTTGGCGCCCATCGCCGAGTTCAGCGCAAAGACCGCGCAGCCCCGCGTCCGCGCCGCGCGCGCGATGGCGAGCGGGTAATCGTGGTCGATGCGCCCGAACGCCTCGCGCGAACCGGCCTGGCGCAGGGTCGAGCCCAGGGCGCAGATCGCCGCGTCCACCTGCCACCACGGCGCGTCCTCCGGCAGGCGCTCGAAATCCAGCACCGGGGCGATCAGCCTTGGCGCGTGCAGCGCCAGCGGCCGCCGGACCGGGGCGACGATCGCCGAGCAGCGGGGGTCGGCCAGCAGCAGCCGCAGGACCTGTGAACCGACCAGTCCGGTCGCGCCGGCCAGCAGTACGCGCATGTCGTTCCTCCTCCGCGCCGGGCTGTTCAAGCCGGCATCCACCTCGCCGATAATGGGACATCGATCCCCGCCCGCGGCCCGGCCGCGCCTCCCGCCCGGAACCGCCCCGCGATGGCCGACAGCACCGACACACCGCCGCCCAAGCCTGCCGGACTGGGGCGCATCCTGTCACGCCGCCAGGCCATGGCCGACACGCCGCCGTCCGCTCCCGCGGCCCGGGCTCCAGCTCCGGCTCCGGCTCCGGTTGCAGATGCGGCAAAGGCGAAGACATCGCACGGACACGGCGCGGCGCCGCTGCAGCGCGTGTTCGGCAGCGCCCACGGACCGGAAGCGCTGCTGCACGCCTTCGCCGAGGGCATGTCCACCCTGCCCGGCGAACTGGGCGACCTCGGCCGCCTGCTGCAGAGCGCGCACGACCGCCAGGAATGGGAGCGCTACGGCCGCCTGCTGCGCCAGCTGATCGACAAGTACATCCGCACCATCGACCTGGGTGCCGCGCCGGGTGGCAACAGCGAGGCCGAACGCCTGCGCGACATGCTGCGCAATACCCTCGGCGCGGTGCTGTCCAGCCTGCTGCAGCAGGCGCCGGAACTGGAAGCCCAGGCCCGGCGCATGGGCGAGGAACTGCGCGGCTGGCGCGCCGGGCAACCCTTGGAGCCGGTGGAGCAGCACCTGCGCGAACTCTGCCACCAGGTCGGCGTGCGCAACGACGTGCTGCACGAACAGCACGACCTGCTGCTGAACCTGTTCGATCTGCTGCTGCAGAACATCGCCGAGCTGATCGACGGCGGCAGCTGGCTGCACGGCCAGATCGGCAACGTGCGGCAGATGCTGGCCGGGCCGCTGGACCGCACCTCGCTCGAGCGCACCCGCAGCGACCTGCGCGAGGTGATCTACCGGCAGGGCGTGCTCAAGCAGGGCATCGAGGAATCCAAGGCGGCGATGCGCGACCTGATGGTCGATTTCGTCGAACAGGTCGAGGGCATGGCCTCGGAGACGGGCGAGTACCACGACCGCATCGCCAGCTACGCGGCCACCGTGCGCCAGGCGCGCAGCATCGCCGATCTCGGCCAGCTGCTGCAGAACGTGCTGCAGGACACCGCGCGGCTGCAGGCGCAGGCGCTGCGCGCGCGCGACCGGCTGGCCAGCGCGCGCGCCGAGGCGATGGCGGCCGAGCAGCGCGTGCAGCAGCTCGAACGCGAACTCGAGGAAGCGGGCAGCCAGCTGCGTACCGATCCGCTGACCGGCGCGCTGAACCGGCGCGGGCTGGAGGAGCAGCTGGCCGACGCGATGGCCAACCCGCAGGCGCGGCTGAGCGTCGCCATGCTGGACCTGGACCACTTCAGCCAGACCAATGCCGACTACGGCCACGCCGGCGGCGACCATGCCCTGCGCCACCTGGTGGCGACCGCGCAGACGCGGCTGGGCAGCCACGGCCACGTCGCACGCCTGGGCGGCGACGAGTTCGTGCTGATCCTGCCCGGCATGCCGCAGGAACAGGCCGACGCGCAGCTGCGCCGGCTGCAGGAGGCCCTGGCCCACCGGCCGTTCCTGCACGACGGCCAGCGCGTGCATGTGCGCTTCAGCGCGGGCATCGCGCAGTGGCGCGCCGGCGAATCCGCCGACGCCCTGCTGCAGCGCGCCGACCGCGCGCTCTACGCGGCCAAGCAGGCCGGCCGCGATCGGGTGGGCAACGCCGATTGACCCCGCCGCCGGCACGGACCGCGGCCCCGCGGACGCGCCTCCATCGCTACGACCGGGGCGGCACGTGGCCGCCCTGGCATCCCTTTGCTTGAAGCGGCGTTACTTGAAGTCGCCGGCCACGAACACGCTCAGGCTCTCCGGCTTGAGGTGTTTGCGGATCGCGGCATTGACCTGCTCGACCGTCAAGGCCTGGTAGGCCGCGTCGCGCTCGATCACGAACGCCATGGTGCGGTCGTAATCGAGCAGGCCCTGCAGCAGGCCGGCCACCGCGGCATCGCTGGCGCGCGACTGTTCGCGCTGCACGATGCGCGCGGCGACGGCATCGCGCACTTCCTGCGCGGTCACGCCGTCGGCCACCAGCCGCGACAGTTCCTCGCGCAATGCGGTCTCGACCTTGCCCATGTTCTCCGGCGCGGCGATGGCCTGCACGGTGAGGCTGCCGTTGTCGTCGCGGCCGACACGGCTGTCGTCCGCGCGCAGGCCGGCGCTCACGCCGTAGCTCAGGCCTTCGCGCTGGCGGATGCGGTCGGCCAGGCGCGACTTGAGCGGATCGCCGCCCAGGATGTCCACGGCGATGCTCAGCGCTGGCATGTCGGCGTCGGCCACGTTGAGCGACACGTTCTGCCGCGCCAGCAGCACCGCGTTGGGCTTGTCCGGCGTGGTGAAGCTCTCGCGGTGCGCGGCGCGCGGCTGGTAGCGCGTGGCGATGGGCGCGTAGGGCGCTGGCGACTTCCAGCCGGCGAACAGTTCCTGCAGCTGCGCCTTCAGCGCATCGGGGTCGAAGTCGCCCACCACGCTGATCTGGCCGCTGGCGGTCCCGTAGAAATCGCGGTGCCAGGCGCGCAGGTCTTCCAGCTTCAACGCCTTGAGCTTGGCCAACGACTCGTCCAGTGAATCGGCGTGCAGCGGATGGCCGGCCGGCCACGGATCGAAGTACGTCGCCATGGCCATCGACGCCTGCATGCCCGGCTCCTTGCGCTGCGCCTCGATGCCGGTGATGGTCTGCAGGCGCAGCTGCTCGAACTGGTCCTGCGGGAAGTCCGGCTGGCGCAGCACCTGCGCGGCCAGCGCCAGCGCCTCGGCCAGGGTTTCGCGCTTGCCGGCCAGGCGGATCTGCGCGCCCTGCAGGTTGCCGCCGATGGATGCCTCGGTCTTGAGCGCATCGAAACGGGCGACGAGCTGCTCGTAGCTCTGCCCCGCCGCGCCCCGCAGCAGCATCGATCCCACCCACTGCGCGGCGATGTCGCGCCCGGTGACGGCCTGTTCGTTGCCGAACTCGAAACTGGCGTTGACGGTGACCGTCTGCCCGCGCGTCCGGCGCGGCAGCAGCGACACCTTCAGGCCCTCGCCCAGGGTGAAGGTCTGCGTGCGCGCGGCGATGTTCTGCGGCGTCGCCTCGAACGTCTCGCCCGCCTCCACCGCCGCCCGGCCGGTGTAGCCGTCGACCACGCTGGCGATCGCCGGCGCGGCGGGAACCTCGGCGCGGTCCGGCGCATCGGTGGGCACGAACCGGCCCAGCGTGCGGTTGCTCGGCTTCAGGTAGGCCGCGGCCACGCGGTTGACGTCCGCGGCCGTCACCCTGGCAATGGCGTCGCGCTGCACGAACAGCAGGCGCCAATCGCCGGCCGCCTGGTACTCCGACAACGCCATCGCCACCGCGTTGACATTGTTGAGCAGGTTTTCCTGGTCGTTGGCGATGCGCTGTTTCGCCGCCTCCACTTCCTCCCCGGTCACCGGCCGGGCCGCGATGGCTTCGGCCTGCCGGAGCAGCTCGGCTTCGGCCTTGGCCGCGTCGCCGTCCTTGGGCAGCACCGCGATCACGTTGAACAGCCCCGGATCGCGCATGCTCCCGCTGCCGGCTCCCGCGCCCGCCGCCAGCTTGGTTTCCACCAGCGCCTTGTGCAGGCGCCCGCTGGGCGTATGCCCGAGCACATTGCCCAGCAACGCCAGCGCCGCGCTGTCGGCCTGCGCCAGCGCCGGCACGTGGTAGGTGGTGGCCACCAGCGACAGATCGCCGGTGCGGCGCACCGTCACCTCGCGTTCGCCGTCCTGGGTCGGCTCGACGGTATGGAACGCCGGCAGCACGCGCGCCGGCTTCTTCAGCGGCCCGAAATGCGCGGCCACGCGCGCCAGCGCCTTGTCGGCGTCGATGCGGCCGGCCACGATCAGCAGCGCGTTGTCCGGCTGGTACCAGGTGCGGTAGAACGCCTGCAGGTTGCCGATCGGCACGTTCTCCACGTCCGACCGCGCGCCGATGGGCAGGTTGGCGTAGTTGTGCCAGTCGTAGGCAACCGAACGCATGCGCTTCATCAGCACGCCGGCGGGATTGTTGTCGCCGGCTTCCATCTCGTTGCGGACGACGGTCATCTCGCTGTCCAGGTCGGCCTTGGCGACCCGGGAATTGACCATGCGGTCCGCTTCCAGCGCCAGCAGCCAGTCCAGCGTGTCGTCGTTGGCCGGGAACGAGGCGAAGTAATTGGTGCGGTCCAGCGAGGTGGTGGCGTTCTTGTTCACCCCGCGCTGCTGCATCTCGCCGGGGATGTCCGGATGCTTCGGCGTGCCCTTGAACAGCAGGTGCTCCAGCAGGTGTGCCATGCCGGTCTCGCCGTAGTTCTCCTGCATCGAGCCCACGCCGTAGACCAGGTTGACGGTGACGGTGGGCTTGCTCGCATCGGGGAACAGCAGCACCCGCAGGCCATTTTGCAGGCGGTACTCGCAGATGCCCTCGACGCACGGCCCGGCCGTCACGGCGCGCGGCAGCGCCGCGGGCCCGCCCTTGGCATACGCCGCCGGCATCAACGCGAACGAAAGCGCTACGCTCAGGGCGCAGGAAGACAGCTTCAGCATCATTTCCCCTTGTCTGATGATCGATACAACACGCCGGCCTACACTCCACCGGCACTCACTGCATGGCGCGCATGCGCCGCAAACCCGACGATTTGAGCCGGAACGCGCACGTGTGCGCAACTGTCGGAACTGACAGCATCACCGACGTCATCGCTCGCCTGTGCCACAGGCATGCGGCCACATCGCCATTCGCCTGCATCCATTGCGAACAGGCATGTGGACATGAGGCATCGTCATGCACGAATGCGCCCTGCTACGCCGGCACTGCTTCTTCGGGTTCCGCTACCTCCGCTCCCCGCGGAGCCTGTTGACGCAGCTCCTGCACGATCCGGCCCTGTTCCATCACCAGCACGCGATCGGCGCTGGCGATGGTTTCCGGGCGATGGGCGACGATCACGCGGGTGACGTTCAGGCGCCGAATCGCGGCATTGACCAGTTGCTCGTTGCCCACGTCCAGGTGGCTGGTCGCCTCGTCCAGGAACAAAAGCTTTGGTTGCCGGTACAACGCGCGCGCCAGGATGATGCGCTGTTTCTGCCCACCGGAAAGCGAGCTGCCCATGTCGCCGATCAGGCCGTGGTAGCCCATCGGCATCGCGGCGATATCGTCGTGCACCGCCGCCAGCCGTGCCGCCTGCTCGACACGCTCAAGATCGAACTCGGGGTCGAAGAAGCCGATGTTGTCGGCGATGCTGCCGGCGAACAGCTGGTCGTCCTGCATCACCGCGCCAACGATGGCGCGCACGTTCCGCGCGCCGAGCCTGTGCAGGTCGTGGCCGCCGACGTGGATGCTGCCTTCGCTGGGCTTGAGCAGGCCCAGCAGCAGCTTGACCAACGTCGTCTTGCCGCACCCGGACGCACCGATGATCGCCACCGACTCGCCCGGCGCGATGCTGAAACTGCAATCGCGCAGCACCCACGGCTCGCCCTCGGCATAGCGGAAGGACAGGTTGCGCACTTCGATGCGTACGTCCTGCGGCGGCAGCGCCTCCGGCAGCGCGTGATCCTCCTCCGGCGGCGTAAGCACTATATCGGCCAGGCGCTCGCCGTGCAGGCGCAGCATCCGGAACTCCACCCACTTGTTAATCAAAGCACTCATACGCCCGGCAAACTGATCCTTGTAGGCCAGGTAGGCGATCAACATGCCCACCGAGAATACATTACCCAGCGCCAGCACCGCGCCGATCCAGATCACCGCGATGCGCTCGATGCCGAACACCAGCTGGCTGGCACCGTTGAAACCCAGCCCCAAGTGCGCCAGCTTCACGTCCTTGTTGACCGTTTCTACCATCAAATTGTCGTAGGTACTGCGCCGCCGCGATTCCTCGCCGGCGACCTTCACGCTCTGCATGCCACGCAAGGATTCCAACAGGTGCGTCTGCTGCTTCGCCCCGGCCACCAGTTGCTGCTCGGTGCCATCGCGTAGCGGGCGGTAGGCCAGTGCGCGGATGCCGGCATATAGAACCACCGCCAGCATGGTCACCAGCGCAAGTTTCCAGCTGTAGACCAGCATCAGCCCCAGCGTGACCACCGCCATGAGGCCATCGATCAGGGCTTCCACGAAGCTGGTAGTCAGCGTGCGCTGGATGGCTTGTACCGACGACAGGCGGGACGTCACGTCGCCCAGATGACGCTTCTCGAAGAAGTCCAGCGGCAGCTTGAGCAGATGCGCGAACACATTGCCCATCCATTGCAAGCCCAAGCGCGACGACAGATGCACCACCGCCACGCCGCGCAGCAGGCCGATGCCGATCTGCAACAGCAGTGCCAGGCCGAAGCCCAGCCCCAATACGGTAAGCAGGTCGCGGTCGGCCGACACCAGCACCTGGTCCACCACCCACTGCATGAAGAACGGGGCCAGCACCACGAACACCTGCAAGGCCACCGACAGCAGCAGGATCTGCCCCAGCGCCCGCCACAGACCCCGCACCGGGCCGGTCAACTGCCGCGCGGTGATCGCCGGCACCGCCTTCCGCGGCTTGAACTCAGCGCTCGGGGACAGCTCCAGCGCCACGCCGGTGAAATGTTCGGAAACCTCGGCCAGCGATAACACCCGCTCGCCAATGGCCGGATCGAGAATCGTGATCTTGCCGCGACGCACCTTGGCCAGCACGACGAAGTGGTTCAAATCCCAATGCAGGATGCAGGGCAGTTTCAGCTTGCCCAAGTCTTCCATGTCCAACCGCAGCGGACGGGTGGAAAAATCCAACTGCTGGGCGATCTGAATCAGATGAGACAGCTTTGCTCCCTTGAGCGACAACGGGAAACGGCGGCGCAACTCCGGCAGATCAAGGTGCAGGCAATGGGCTGAGGCGATCATCGCTATTGAGGCGACACCACATTCTGCAGCTTCGGACTGAATAATCGTGTGATATCTAGACATATAGGAAACGAATCACCCCAACACCATCATCCAAGCCATACCTATTCGCACCTCACCACTCCATTTCGCACCCGCCCCCCCGCATAGCCGCCGCGACATGCAACAAAAGAAAGTGGGACTGAAGCCAAGCCTCCTCGATCCAACATCGTCTGTACCGAAAAATGCAGATGCGCCTCACGCGATCCGCCACTTCTTCCAATAAGGGCCAATTTTTGCCCCACACCAACCCTGTCCCCAATCTTTACAAACGAAGAATTTTTTTGCACATGAGCATAAACGTACTGAAACCCATCATCACCAAGAATTATTATCAAATTTGAAAGCGCCGAATAAATATCCCCGCGACAGCCCAAATCACGATTTTCCTGACTCACCTCCACCACAGTCCCGGCGGCTGCGGCAAAGATCTCCGTCCCCTGAGGAGCCATGACATCAATCGCATTGATATCCGCCAAGGACGCATGTGATCTTGGCCAGTCCTTAAAGCCAAAGTAGTTCCGCGCAGCGCCATCAGCTGCAGATTGCATCACCCGGCTCTCACCGCGCACAGGAAACGCGACTTCAACTCCGGCATCAACGCTCCCACTTAAACCACTCTCAATCGAATAAGAATACTCATATGAAAATGGCCGATAATTTGAACCACCATCAAAGGAATTAGAAAGAAAAGCCATTCGCCCACCCTTTTCCAAGTGGACAACCTTGCCTCCAGCCAGCCCCGGAAAAACCCCCGGCGAGGTCTCTCCGTGGACGAACCACATATCGTAGTTTACCGGCCCTACATCCAACTCCCAACGCGCTCCACCAATAGACTCCAAGGTCCGATACTTAAATACGCCATCTCTTTCCGATCTATTGCGCATATCAATCAAACAAGCGGCATCCACATACCGCCACTCGTCCATCTCCCACCACGTCAGATAAATAGCCCAACATGACCCTGCAAAAAGAAAAATAAAAGCAAGGACTGCTGCCGCACAGGCAGCAGTCCTCATAAGTCGAAATTTCAGATTACTTGCCACCCGGGGTCACGCATTCAGGACCGTTCGAGGTCTGACGAAGATCCTGTCCCGGAGCGCAACTGGTCGTACCAGATCGAGCAGAATCATCACCAACAAGAGCATCTACAACTCGATCAACAATGGCCACTACACCATTGACCACAGTCTCCGCCACCTCCACCACCTTATCAACAATGCTCCCCCCCTTGCCTCCGGAAACTTCATCGATCTCGACAGAATTAATCTCTCGCATAACCTACACCCTCTATAGATGGCGCACTTGCGCCTAATTAGCCGAGGCACACCCGGCAATCTTGTTGTCTCCGGCAGAATCACCCATTGCCAATTTTGCCGGAGAGCGAATACAGCGGCTCGAGTATCCATTCAATCAATCTACGCCGCTCCCCCATCACATCGGCATCCAGCAACATGCCGGGCTTGAGCGACTCTGGCTTGCCATAGGCGGTGATGGCCTGCTGTGCCAGCGCAACGGTAATGCGGTAATGCGGTTCGCTTTGCTGAGCATTACCTATCAATGCCCCCAGTTCGCCACTGCTCAATGCGCTGCGGCTGATGCGCGCCACCCGTCCCTTCTGGTGACCGAATTTCTGGTACGGAAACGCCTGGTAGCGCAGCAGCACGGTATCGCCGGGAGCGATGAAACCTATTGCGCGACTGGGCACCAGCAGCTCGGCTTCCAGCTTTCCGTCGCCCGGCAACAGACTCAGCAACGGTTGGCCGGCCTGCACCGCCTGTCCCGGCTTGACGATCTGCGTGGCGACCACACCGCTTACCGGCGCCTTTACCAGCAGCGCCCCACTCGCCTGCGTCTGCACCCGCTCCTGTTCCAGTTGCGCCAGATCGCGCCGGTAACCGGCGTCGCTGGCCTGCTGCTGGCCCGGCAGTTCGCGTTGGGCCTGTTGCAGTTGCGCCATCAGCCGGCGGGTGCCGATGGCCTGCCGCTGCAGGGTCTGCATCTGGCCGGTGTAGTCCAGCACCAGCGCTTCCTGCTGCTTGATCTGTAGCACGCTCACGAACTGGCCGCCTTCGAGCCGGCGCAGGCGTTCGAGGGTTTCGCTGGCGATACGGATCTGCTGCTGGCGGGTGACCACTTCTGCCTCCACCTGCGCCAGTTCGCGCTGCGCGTTCGCCAGTTGACTGGCGATGCCCTGCGCCTGCGCCTGCAACTGCGCATGCTGGGCCTGTTGCGTGGCGAGCAAACCATCCTGTCGTTGTTGCAGGCGTTGTTCCAACGCCCTTTGTGTATCGCCGCTGCCCTGGGTGGCACGCGGTACGGAGACCAGCGCCAACGTGCCGCCGGCAGCGACCTGTCCGCCTTCGGGGACATCCAGCCGCGTTACCACGCCGCTGGCGGGCGCTACGACCGTCGCCAGTCCTTTCATCGGCACCAGCTGCCCGGTGACAGTGGAACGCCGGGTATAGGTACCCAGGCTAACGAACAGCACGATGACGGAAGCAGCCATTACCGCCAGCCCCGTCAATACCCAAAGCCGCAGCGGTTGCGCCAACGAAATGCCGCCCAGCCAGCTGGTGCGGCGGGCCTTGAGCACCTCATCGCGGAACAACGGTTGCGACATTGCATCCCCATGCGTCGTTATCGGACGGGAATGACTCTTTCCCATCCGCAGCGATGCGGCAAGCCCCGGTACATGCCACATCCGTTGACACAGCCGGTTCATACATCAAGCACGACAGGGCTTATGGGACATCTGTCAGCCTTAATGACCAAATGCGCCAATATCGCTGACATGCATATTCGACCTGGCGACATGCCATCGCGGAATCAGGCGTGAGCTTTCATGAGGCGGCCCCAGCCCGGCCATGCCTATAATGGCCATGTTCCTGTAGGGGGAAGGAAGTGATATGGCGGGAAGCCTGGGAATACGAATCCGCATGGCGCGGCAACGGAAGAAGATGACGCAGGGCGAACTGGCCGCGGAACTGCGGGTCAGCCGCAGCGCGGTCGGCAACTGGGAAAGCGTTACCGGCATTTCGCCCAGCAGCGCGCGCCTGATCGCCATCGCCCTGGCCACGGAAGTCTCGTATGAGTGGCTGGCGACGGGGCGGGGAGAACCCTCGCTGTGCGAAGACTGGACGCCGGCCGCCGACGCCGAGCTGGTCGACGATCCTGTCGAACGGCGTCTGCTGCTGGCGTTCCGCAACGCCCGCTCGGCCACGCGCAGGATGGTGTTGCAGATGCTTGAGGCGCGCACGACGTCACGCACCTGAGAAGCGCCATCGAAACGGCACCCTGCGGAATCCTCATCCCATGGGGTGCGTAACGCTCAATGCGCGGACTTCCCGCCACGCAGGCGCTGTATCCCTGTCACCGCAGCGAGCACCAGCGCGCCGGCGAGGATGCCCACCACCACGCTGCCCAGCGCGTTGGCGGCCATCTCCCAGGACGGCGAGGGAATCCAGCCCACCACGAGGTGGTGCAGGGCCGGTATAGCGTGCACGAGGATGCCGCCGCCGACCAGGAACATCGCCGCGGTGCCGGCGATCGACAGGCCGCGCATCAGCCACGGCATCGCGCGCAGGATGGCGCGGCCCAACGCGGCCGCGGCACGGCCGCGGCGCAGCAGCCACAGGCCGATGTCGTCGAGTTTGACGATGCCGGCCACCAGCCCGTAGACGAACACGGTCATCGCCAGCGCGATGGCCGCCAGCACCAGCACGCGCTGCAGGAACGGCACGTGCGCCACCACGCCCAGCGACAGCACGATGATCTCGGCCGAGAGGATGAAATCGGTGCGGATCGCGCCGCGCACCTTGTCCTTTTCCCAGGCGACCATGTCCACGTCGGCATCGGCCAGCGCCTGTACGCGTTCGGCGTGCCGCTGCTCGTCCTCCTTGCCGTACAGGAACTTGTGCGCCAGTTTCTCCACGCCCTCGTAGCAGAGGAAGGCGCCGCCGAGCATCATCAACGGCGTGATCGCCCAGGGCAGCCACGCGCTGATCGCCAGCGCCGCCGGCACCAGGATCGCCTTGTTGAGCAGCGACCCCTTTGCCACCGCCCATACCACCGGCAGTTCGCGCGCCGCGCTGACGCCGGTAACCTGCTGCGCGTTGAGCGCCAGGTCGTCGCCGAGCACGCCGGCGGTCTTCTTGGCCGCGACCTTGGTCAGGATGGAAACGTCGTCAAGCAGGGTGGCGATATCGTCTAGCAGGGCGAACAGGCCGGCTCCAGCCATGGGGCACCGTGGGTAGGGGGACGCGCGGATTGTCCCGCATCGCGGGCCGTCGCGACATGGGGGCGCGCGTTCACTCCTCGACCACCACCCGGCGGCGACACTGCCCGATCATGCCGAGCGGGGAGAGTGTCTTGACTGCTGCGAAACACGAACAGGGCGCACCCACGACCGTCGGCGGCATGAGCCGGCGCCAGCAGATCCTGAAGCTGCTGCTGCGCTACCGCAATTCGGGCGTGTTCTCCGGGCTGCAGCTGGACGGCGAACTGCCGCGCAACGCCAAGCTCCCCGAGGACGCCGACCCGGCGCAGTTCGTGCGCGACCTGGAGGCGCTGGGCACGACCTTCGTCAAGCTCGGCCAAGTGCTGTCCACGCGCCCGGACATGATCCCGCCCGAGTACGTCACCGCGCTGGAACGCATGCAGGAGCAGGTCGCGCCCATCCCGGTGGAGCAGATCCGCGAGGTGATCGAGGAGGAATTGGGCGCGCCGGTCAACAAGCTGTTCGCGCTGTTCGACCCCGAGCCGCTGGGCTGCGCGTCCATCGCCCAGGTCCACCGCGCCGTGCTGCACGACGGCCGCGAGGTGGCGATCAAGGTGCAGAAGCCCGATGTCGCCGCGCAGCTGCGCTCGGACATCGCCGTGCTGCGCAGCTTTGCCAGCGCCGCCGACCACCTGACCCGCGTCGGTCGCCGCGTGCGCTTCGCCGACTGGCTGGACGAGTTCGCCACGACCCTGCGCATGGAGCTGGATTACGAGGCGGAAGCGGCGAACCTGGCGCGCTTCGGCCAGCACCTGGCGCCGTACCCGGAGCTGTGGGTGCCTCAGCCGCTGTGGGACCTGTGCCGGCGGCGCGTGCTGACCATGGAACTGGTGCACGGCGTGCGCGTGGACGCGATTCCGCCGGTGCGGCGCACCGAGCAGTCGATGCAGCCGCTGGCCGCGGCGCTGGTGCGCGGCTATCTCGACCAGATTTTCGTGCACGGCGAGATCCACGCCGACCCGCACCCGGGCAACCTGCGCGTGACCGACGACCAGCGCCTGGCGGTGTTCGACCTGGGCATGGTCGCGCACGTGCCGCCGCGCCTGCGCGAGCGCCTGCTCAAGGTGCTGTTCGCCGCGGTGGACGGGCGCGGCGAGGAAGTGGCCGACGAGATCATCGGCATCAGCACGCGCCTGGAGGACTACGACGAGGAACGCTACCTGCGCCTGACCGGGCAGATGATCGCCCGCTACGCCGCCAACGGCACCCTGTCCGAAGGCCGCGTGGTGCTGGAGATCGTGCGCATCGCCACCGCCTGCGACCTGCGCACGCCGCCGGAGCTGAGCCTGCTGGGCAAGGCCCTGCTCAACCTGGAGGGCGCGTGCCGGCTGCTGGCGCCGGAGCTGGATACGCGCCGCGTGGTGGAGCAGCAGCTGCAGCACGTGATGCGCGCGCGCCTGGGCAAGTCGCTGTCGGTGGCCAACCTCGCCAGCGAGGCGATGGAACTGCAGCAACTGCTGCGCACCGGGCCGCGGCGCATGTCCGACATCCTCAGCCTCGTGGCCGAGAACCGCCTGCAGATGAAGGTCACCGGGCTGGAGGAATCGCGGCTGATGGAGAACATCCAGAAGGTCGCCAACCGCATCGCCGCCGGCCTGATCACCGCCGCGCTGCTGCTGTCCTCGGCGCTGTTGATGCGCGTGCCCAGCCGCTTCTCGCTGTTCGGCTACCCGGCGTTCGCGATGCTGCTGTTCCTGGTGGGCGTGGTGATCGGCCTTGGCCTGATCCTCAGCGCGCTGCTGTTCGACCGCCGCACCCGCGCACGCGCGCGCGAGGAACGCGGGCACCGCTGACGGCATCCCGCGAGGCACGCGGCAGCCGCGGCGAACCGGCCCTATCCGGCGTGTCCCGCAGGCGCATCGCATCATCGCTCCACCACGCTGCAACACGCGATGCGTTGCGACAGAGCGATCTTCGCCCGCGAATCGGCGGCGGTTCCACGGTGCCCGACACGATGCGCACTGTGCCGTTTCCAGCAAACATTTCAGTCAGGTTCGTCTGTGCATGATTCGGTCGTCCGCGTTTCATGCGCCTGTATGAAGCCGTGGATCGCGCCCTCCTCCCCCGCACCGGGCGCCTTCGTTTCCACTACCAAGCGACCGCATGCATTGGACCTTCTGGCTGTACCTGCCCGCGCTGTTCCTGCTGTTGCTGACGACCTCCACGCTGGCGCGGCTCAAGGCGGGCCTGCTGTCGCTGCTGTTGCTGGCCTTCAGCGCCTGGTGGCTGATCGACCGGCTCAGCGGCGACGGCATCAATTCGGCCACGCTCTACCACCTGCGCAGCGACATGGAAGGCGCCGGCGTCGCTGATTTCAACGGCTACATCGCCGCGTTCGTGGCCCTTTTCCTGCTTTCGCTGAGCCCGCTGCTGCTGGTGCGCGTGCGCCGTTTCCGCCTGCCGCGGCATGGCGGCGCGCTGAGCACGGCGTTCGCCGCGCTGCTGGTCGCGACCACGCTCGGCAGCCCCCTGTATGGCGACGCGCGCCGCCTGTACCAGCAGGCGAAGCCGGTCGACTACAGCGCGGTGGCGCCGGAGTACGTGGTCCCGACGCGGGCGCTGGCGCGGCCGAAGAACATCGTGTGGATCTACGGCGAGAGCCTGGAACGCACTTACCTGGACGAAACGGTGTTCCCCGGGCTGATGCCCAACCTGCGCCGGCTCGCCGGCGAGGCGCTGGATTTCCGCGGCATCGCGTCGGCCGACGGCAGCGGCTGGACGATCGCCGGGCTGGTCTCGTCGATGTGCGGCGTGCCGCTGACCACCGCGCAGGGCGACGAGAACAGCATGGGCCGCATGGGCCACTTCCTGCCCGAGGCGGTCTGCCTGGGCGATTACCTCAAGCGGCAGGGCTACGGCAACCACTACATCGGCGGCGCCAACGGCCAGTTCGCGGCCAAGGCCGATTTCCTCGCCAGCCATGGCTTCGACGACATCCGCGACCTGGCCTGGTTCAGGCAGCAGCGCATCGCCGCCAGGCATTTCTCCAACTGGGGCATCCACGACGACGTGCTGCTGGAGCGCGCTTTCGACCGCTTCATCGAACTCTCGCGCGCCGGCCAGCCGTTCATGCTCACCGCGCTGACCATGGACACGCACCATCCGGCCGGGCACCTGCCGGTGGCCTGCAAGGGCACGCGCTACCGCAGCGAGCATGGCGACATCGGCCTGCTCAATGCGCTCAAGTGCAGCGACCGGCTGATCGCGCGGCTGGTGGACCGCATCCGCGCCAGCGAGTTCGGCGACGACACGCTGGTGGTGGTCGCCTCCGACCACCTGGCCATGCCCAACGACCTGAGCCACGTGCTGGAAACCCTGCAGCGCGAGAACCTGCTGCTGTTCCTGGGCAAGGACATCGCGCCGCGCCAGCTGACCGCCGGCGCGGGCACCACCCTGGACTCGGGCGCGACCCTGCTGCAGCTGCTGGACCCGGCCATCGACGCGATCGGCTTCGGCCGCTCGCTGTTGGCCACCCCGCGCGCGGCCAGCGCCAGCGTCGCCGCGCTCAAGGCCGACCCGGCCGACTACGCGCGCTACCGCGCCTTCGCGCGCTCGCTGTGGCTGGGCGAGAAGACGCGCATGCTGCGCCTGGACGACGGCCAGGTGCTGGTCGGCGTGCAGAAGGTGCAGCCGCCGGTGCTGCTGGAGTACGACGCGCAGTGGGCGCTGGAATCGGTGTACCTGGAAAACACCTCGCGCCGGTTCGACGAAGCCGACCCCAGCCACCGCCTGGCCTACGTGGACCGCTGCACCGCCTTCGAGGACGCCTCGGCCGATGGCCAATGGTGCGCGCTGCTGGTGGACAGCGACCAAGGCATGCGCCTGTACCGCGACGCGCAACTGCGCCGCGGCATCGCCGTCGACGCGCCGCTGGAGCCGTTCCACGGCCCGCGCCCGAGCGTGCGCCAGTCGCGCATGATCAGCCGCCAGGCACAGCACACGCGGCCGGGCCGCTACGTGCTCGAGCTCTACGCCAGCCAGCGCCCCGAGCGCGCGTTCTGGGTCGAGGCCGTGTCCTCGCAGCGCAGGGTGGTGGTGGCCCAGCAATGGGTGACGCCCGACAGCGACGGCCGCATCACCCTGCCGCTGGGGCTGGACGAGGAGATCGACGACCTGGAGATCCGCGCCTGGCTGGGCCACGCCGAGAAACTGGCGGTGGACAGCTACGCCCTGGTACCGGCGATCCGCGGCCGGCCGCGCTCCTGAGCCCGGCCGTCCTGTCGACCGGCACGTCGTAGGAGCGGCTTCAGCCGCGAACGCCTTCCGGGCAGGCCACAGGAGCATTCGCGGCTGAAGCCGCTCCTACGACATGTCAAGGTTTCCGCATCTCCGATTCGCGCGATTACTGGGTTGCCGCGTGTCGGGGGGCGCCACCAGCGCGATCATTCTGCGCGACAGGATCGCCGCGCACGCCATGCGTGGCACGTGGAAGCAGGAAACAGCAACGCGCACGCACATCCCGCAGGAGCGGCTTCAGCCGCGAACGCTCCTGCGGCCTGCCCGGAAGGCGTTCGCGGCTGAAGCCGCTCCTACGACAACGACGTGCCGGGGTCCTACACCGCCGATCCAGGCGCCTGCGGGTCGCCGCGCACCAGGCGCACGTCGGTGGGCGTCGCCAGCGCGATGCCCTGCTCGGCCGTGGCGCGCAGCAGTTCGAACAGCACGTCGCTGCGCGCGCCGTAGACATCGCGCGGGCTGGATACGTAGGCAAAGCAGTTCAGCGCCACCAGGCCGCCGCCGATCGCGTCGATGAATACCGACGGCGCCGGGTCGGCCAGGATTTTCGTATTGCCGGCGAAGATGTCCAGCAGCAGCTGCCGCACCTTCGCCACGTCGGTGCCCAGCGGCACCGAGAACTGGATCTGGATGCGGCCCAGCGCGTTGGCCATCGTCATGTTGCGGATGGTCTTGGTGATCAGCTCGGAGTTGGGCACGATCAGCGTGGACTTGTCGCCCACCTGGATCTCGGTCGAACGCACCGAGATGCGGCGGATGTCGCCTTCCTGGTCGCCGATCTTCACCCAGTCGCCGATCTTCACCGGGCGCTCGGCGAGCAGGATCAGGCCGGAGACGAAGTTCTGGGTGATCGCCTGCAGGCCGAAGCCGATGCCCACCGACAGCGCGCTGGCCAGCAGCGCCAGCTTCTCGAAGCCGATGCCCAGCGTGGCCAGCGCCCACAGCACCGCCAGCGCGATGCCCAGGTAGCGGGCGACGGTGCTGATCGAATTGCGCGCGCCGGTATCCAGGCCGGTTTTCGGCAGCCAGGTATCCACCAGCCACTGCTGCAGCACCTTCATCAGGCCCAGCCCAAGCAGCAGCACCACCACCGCCCACAGCACCGCCGACGGGCGCAGCGCCTGCCCGCCGATCTGCAGCCCGGCGTTCAGCGTATCGGCCCAGGCGGACAAGGCCGCGGCGTTGCCGAACCACACCGCCACCGCGGCCGCGCCCAGCACCACCACGCCGATCCGCAGCACCGCCGACAGCAGCACGCCGGCCTGTTCCAGCCGCGCGGCCTGCACGCCGGTGGACAGGCGCAGGGTACGGCCGAAGGCGCTGTCCGGGGCGAACAGCCACAGCGACGCATCGTCGGCGAAGCGGGTCAGCAGCGATACCGCCATGACCACCACGGTGACCCACACCATCTGCTGCGCCACGAACAGGGCGAAGTTGAGATAGCCCAGCAGGGTCGCCACCAGCGCCGACAGCACGGTTAGGTGGCCGCCCAGGCGCGCCAGCACCAGCCAACCGCTGCGCGCGGCGCGCGGCGGCCGCGCGCCGGTCGACGCGTCTGCCTGCCGTTCGGCCAGCGCGGCCTCGGCGGCGCGACGACGATGCAGCCGCGCCAGCGTCACCAGCACCGCCATGATCAGCGCCACGTAGGCCAGGGCGACCAGGCCGTCGAGCGTCACCGTGCTCACGGTCGACGTGCGCGCCGACCGGTTGATCTCGCGCAGCAGCGCGCTCAGCCAGGTCACGCCGGCCGCGCCCCAGGCGAACCGGCACAGGGGCCGCGCGGCCACGTCATCGATGTTGAGCAGGCGCCACGAGGGCCGGTCCGGCGCCAGCAGGCTGCCCGCCAGCGCCGCGTAGAACGCCGCGACGAAGGTAGCCAGGACGAAGATGTCGGCCACCGATTCCAGCCGCGGCGGAATCGCCGAGATCCCGCGCAGGCCGGCGAGCAGCACGACCGCGGCGAAACCCGGCAGCAGCGTGCCGACCAGCAGCAGCCAGACGGCCAGGCCCGAACGGCGCAGGCGTCCGTCCGGCGCATGCCCGGACGCGGCGTAGCGGCGGCCGAGGTGGCGCAGCCACCAGCGCAGCGGGAACACCATCAGCAGCGCCAGCGCCGCTCCGAGCAGCGGCGAGGTCCAGCCATGCGCGGCCACGGCGCTCCTCAAGCCGCCGGCGGCCTGCCGGTACAGGCCCTGCAGGCGTACCAGGTCGTCCGGCAGGCGGGTCGCGAACTCCCGCCACAGTGCCGGCGACAGCGGCGAACCGACCCTGCGTCCGAGCTGCTCGCCGAACTGCTGGCTGCGCGTCTTCTCGATGGAATCGCTCAGCTGCCTGGCGTCCTCGGCCAGCAGTTTGCCGCGCTTGATGTCCGCGTCGAGCTGGCTGCGCTGCTGGTCCAGCGCGCTGCGCTGGCGGCCGATGCTGCGCTCCTCGGTGGCGCCGTCGTCCAGCGGACCGAGCTGGGCGATGCGCGCGTCGACCTGTTCCAGCTGCGGCATCAGCGCGGCCACCGCGGCATCGGCGTCGCGCTTGGCCTGCAGCGCCTGTTCGGCGAGCGTCCTCAGCGTCTCGGGCGCGTCGGCATCGTCCAGCGAGCGGCGTACCGCCTGCAGCGCGCGCTCGGCCTGGCCGATGCGCGCCTGTGGCGAGGCCGCGTCGGCGGCGACGGCATCGGCGGCGAAAGCCGCCAAGGGCGATGCCCCGCCCGCCAGCAGGAACACCAGCAACAACGCGCGCAACAGCGGCAAACGGCGGCGGAAGAACAAGGCGGCGCATCCATGGACGGGCGCGGACCACCGCGCGTGCACGGACTATAAGTCAGCGCGCGTCCACGCTCCGACAATGGCGGATCGACCCGGCGCGGGCGCGGCGTCAGCGGCGCCGTGCCTCGCTCAGTACTTCAGCCCCAGCTCGGCGACCTGGGCGCGGAGCGACTCGTACAGGTCCTGGAATTCTTCCTCGGTCAGCTCGTCGGGCGCGTACACCGCCACCGGGTCCCACTGCCGGTCGGTCGGCAGCGGTTGCCGCGGCCCGGCGCGCAGCGAATAGCTTTCGCCCTCGTAATCGACCAGGTCCGGCACCTGCTCCCAGCGTTCGCGCGCATAGCGCTCCGGGCCCTTGAGAAGGATCACGGCGTACATCGGGCTCTCCCGTTTTCGCAGCCTGCAAGCCTAGCGCAAGCGCGCCGTTGACGGATACGGCGCCGCCGCCCGCACGCCGCATTCACCGCCGCTGGCCTATAGCTGCAGGGCCCTCCCCCCACTGGAGCCGTCATGGACCATCCGCCCCTGCCCACCGTCGCCGCCCTCGACCTGCCGCGCTATCTCGGCACCTGGTACGAGATCGACCGCCTGCCGATGCGCCACGAGCCGGAAGAGGCCACCGACGTCAGCGCGCACTACACGCTCGACGAGGACGGCAGCGTGCGCGTGCGCAACCGCTGCCTGCGCGGCGGCGAACTGGAGGAAGCCATCGGCCAGGCCAGGCCGGTCGATGCCTCCAACAGCCGCCTGGAGGTGAGCTTCCTGCCCGAAGGACTGCGCTGGATTCCGTTCACCAAGGGCGACTACTGGGTGATCCTGGTCGATGGCGGCTACACCACCGCGCTGGTCGGCAGCCCGGACCGCAAATACCTGTGGCTGCTGGCGCGCGAGCCGCGCATGGACGAGACCACGCGCCAGCACTACATCGCCTACGCGCGCCAGCAGGGGTTCGACGTGGAACGCCTGATCCACACGCCGCACACCGGCCACCCCACCGCCTGACCCGGCACCGCGCCGCGCCCCATGGACCTGAAAAGCGGCTATCCGTTCTGGGCGGTCAGGAACGGGCTGATGCACGCCTATCCGCCGCTGGCGCGGGCGCTGCGCTGCGATGTCCTGGTGGTCGGCGGCGGCATCACCGGCGCGCTGGTGGCCGACGAACTGGTCCGCCACGGACACGACGTGGCGGTGGTGGAACAACGCGACATCGGCTGGGGTTCCAGCGCGGCCAGCACCGCCCTGCTGCAGTACGAGATCGACACGCACATGATCGACCTGGCCGTTCGCTACGGCGAAGACGCCGCGGTGCTGGCCTACCGCGCCTGCGCGGAGGCGATCCCGGCGCTGCAGGCCCTGGCGGCGGAGGTGCGCGGCGTCGATTTCCGCCGCGGCGACAGCCTCTACTACGCCAGCCGCCGGCGTCACCGCGCCGACCTGCGAGCCGAGTACGAACTGCGCCGGAAGCACGGGTTCGCCGTGCACTGGCTGGAGCCGGACGACCTGCTGGCCGCGTACGGCTTCCAGGCGTCTGCAGCCATCCTCAGCGACCTGGCCGCCAGCCTGGACCCGTACCGCATGGCGCACCGCCTGCTGGCGCGCGTGCAGCGGCGCGGCGCGCAGGTGTTCGACCGCACCACCATCGCGCAGCTGCACCCGACCTCGCGCGGCGTGGTCGCGACCACCAGCGACGGCGTGCAGGTGCGCTGCGGCCACGTGGTGCTGGCCGCCGGCTACGCCAACGAGCGCTGGCTCGACCAGCGCGTGGCGCGCAACCGCAGCAGCTACGCCTTCGTCACCGATCCGCTGCCGGCCGACGCGCTCGGCCCGCTGCGCCGGACCATGCTGTGGGAATCGGCGCGCCCCTATCTGTACCTGCGCAGCACCGCCGATCTGCGCCTGCTGGTCGGCGGCGAGGACGACGCCGTGGACATACCGGCGCGACGCGATGCGCGCGTGGAGCGCAAGGCACACGGGCTGGCGGCGAAGGTGCGGCGGCTGTTCCCGCACCTGCCGGTGACGCCGGCCTTCGCCTGGGCTGGCACCTTCGCCGAGACCCGCGACGGGCTGCCGTTCTTCGGCGCGCACCCGCAGTGGGGCGCGCGCGTGCTGTTCGCCATGGCCTACGGCGGCAACGGCATCACCTATTCGATGGTCGGCGCCGGCCTGCTGCGCGCGGCCATCGAACGGCGGCGGCACCGGCTGGCGCGGCTGTTCGGGTTCGCGCGCCTGGACTGAGCCGCGCCGGCCACGACAGGCCCGGTTCACCGCCGCCGCGCTAGCGTCGGCGTGTCCCACCTGCCACGATGACGGCCCCAGCCAGGAGCGCCAGCGCGATGAACCGGTTCCCCATGATGCTTGCCTGCCTGCTGGCGCCGACCCTGGCGATGGCCCAGCCGGCCGGCAACGCGCCGGGTTCGCTGGACCTGAGCGTGCCGCAGGCGCCGATGCGCTATCTCAACGATCCGTCCTACCAGGCCGATGCCCCGGGCACCTATTACGGCGACCACAGCGGCCCGGCGCCGCGCAGGGACGCCACCACCGCGACGGTGGTCGACGACAAGCTGCAGGTGCACGGTACGCTCAGCACCGGCATCGGTTACTCCAAGGCCTACGGCAACAGCCACTGGAGTTCGGCCGACATCAACCTCGGCAAGAACTACAACACCGACGAAGGCAAGACCCGCCGCGTGGACCTGAACATCCACATCAGCCAGGGCAAGGGCGCCGGTCCGTTCGGCTACGGCCCGGGCCCGTGGTACGGCTGGTGACCGCCGGCGTCACCGCCCCGCTCCCGGGAAACGATCAACCGCCGCAGCGCATCCACGCGCAGTCGATGGCGTCTAGCGCCAGGTGCAGCAGCAGGCCGATGCCGAACAGCCGGGTGCGGCGCGGCAGCAGCAGGCCGGCGTAGACCGCGGCCGCCGGCGCGGTGTGCAGCGGGTGGAAGCCGATGCTGCAGCGGTCCGGCGCATAGACCGGATCGGCCAACAGGTGGTCCAGGTCGATCACCCAGCCCAGCAGCATCAGCAGCCAGGCGCGGGTGAACCGCGGCCGCCAGAACAGCCAGGCGAGCAGCGCCGGCACCGCCGCGTGCAGGCACAGATGCAGGATCGCGCGCAGTCCCATGCCGCTCAGGCGCCGGCCAGCGAGGCCATGTCGATGACGAAGCGGTACTTCACGTCCGAACGCTCCATGCGCGCGAAGGCCTCGTCGATGCGCTGGATCGGGATCGACTCGCACTCCGGGTAGACGCCGCGCGCGGCGCAGAATTCCAGCAGTTCGCGGGTCTGCGCGATGCCGCCGATCAGCGAGCCGGACACCTGCCGGCGGCCGCGCATCAGCGCCGCGGCGTTGACCGGCATCTGCTCCAGCGCGCCGACCACGACGATGCGGCCTTCCACGTCGAGCAGGCGCACGTAGGGGTCCAGCTCGTGCGCCACCGGCACCGTGTCGATGATCAGGTCCATCGACGAGGCGGCCGCCTTCATCGCCTCGGCATCGCGCGACAACAGCACCCGGTGCGCGCCGAGCGCGCGCGCGTCGTCGGCCTTGGCCGCGCTGCCGGTCACCAGGGTGACCTCGCAGCCCAGCGCCACGCCGAGCTTGACCGCCATGTGCCCCAGCCCGCCCAGGCCGACCACGCCCAGCCGCGTGCCGGGACCGGCGCCGTAATGGCGCAGCGGCGACCAGGTGGTGATGCCGGCACACAGCAGCGGCGCGGCGCGCGCCAGGTCCAGCTGCGGCGAAAGTCCGATGGCGAACTCCTCGCGCACCACGATCATGCGCGAATAACCGCCCTGGGTGGTCTCGCCGCTGATGCGGTCGCGGCCGTTGTAGGTCATCGTCGGCCCCTGCCGGCAGAACTGCTCCTCGCCGTGCGCGCACTGGTCGCACTGCCGGCAGCTGTCGACCATGCAGCCCACGCCCACCGCGTCGCCCACCTTCAGCCGCGCGACGGCGCTGCCCACCGCGCGCACCCGGCCGATGATCTCGTGGCCCGGCACCATCGGGTAACGCGAACCGCCCCAGTCGTTGCGGACCTGGTGCAGGTCCGAGTGGCAGACGCCGCAGTACAGGATGTCGATGGCCACGTCGTCCGGGCGCAGCGCGCGGCGTTCGATGGCCAGGGGTTGCAGCGGCGCGCCGGCCGAAAGCGCGGCGTAGGCGGGGGTGTGCATGGCATGTCCCGGGGGATGGATCGCAGCGGATTGTACCGGCCGCACCCGGCGGCGGCGTTACACTGTGCGCCTGCCGGGCAGTCGCGCCGCGGCCGTTCCGGAGTGGTGATGATCAACAACGACGTACTGCGCAGCATCCGCTACATGCTCGACCTGGGCGACAGGCACGTGGTGGACCTGATCCAGCTGGCCGACCCGGCGTTCGACGTGGACCAGGCGCAGGTGCACGACTTCCTGCGCCGCGACGACGAGCCGCTGTTCGAGGCCTGCCCGGACGCCGTGCTGGCGCGTTTCCTCGACGGCCTGATCTACCACTTCCGCGGCCGCGACGAATCGCAGCCGCAGCGCGCGCCTGAAACGCGCATCACCAACAACCTGGTGTTGAAGAAGCTGCGCGTGGCCTTCCAGCTCAAGGACGTGGACATGCACGCGATCTTCGCCGCCGCCGGCCTGCCGTTGTCCAAGCCGGAGCTGTCGGCGCTGTTCCGCCAGCCGGACCACAAGAACTACCGCGCCTGCGGCGACCAGCTGCTGCGCAACTTCCTCAAGGGCTTGACCGCGCGCCTGCGCGCCGCGTGAAGCAACCGCGCCAACCGGCGCATCGCCACGTAATCCGATCGGCTGGACGCCGATGTGCCTCACCCTTCCGTAGGAGCGATGACATGGCGCCATGTGCGACCGACGAAGAGCCTCCCTTGAGTCAAGGGGGCGCGCCGACAGGCGCGTGGGATGTGTGGGGAACGATGAGCCGGGGGCCAAGGTAGCGGCGGCCATGGTGTCGCCGGTCGAGCCTCGTGCGGGGTGAGCCCGCCTCTACGGATGCAAGAAAAAGCCCGGCATTGCCGGGCTTTCTGCGTTTCGACACGCGCGGGCTGCTTACCAGCTGAAGCGCGGGCCGACCGACCATTCCTTGTTGCCGTGGCGGTCCATCTTGATGTCGCCGTTGATGCCCCAGTTCTGGTTCAACTTCACCTGGCCGCCCAGGCGGCCGTAGAAGGCGCCGTCCGGGTTGACGCCGTGCTTCTTGGTGTAGTCCTGGTAGCCGGCGAAGGCATACACCTCGGCGTGTTCGCCGAACGCGTTGCGCAGGCCCACTTCGGCGTTGTAGCCGTCGAAGTCCAGGTTGCTGTGGTGCGGGTCGAACTTCTGGTAGCCCACGCGCGCGACCAGGTCGGTGCTCGTGGCGATGGCGCGGTTGTAGCCGGCGCCGATGCGCCACTGGTCGAACTTGGCGTCGGTGTGGTCGACCTTCTGCTGGGTGAAGTCGCCGAACACGTGGAAGTTCGGGTGGAAGGCCCAGGAGCCCTTCAGCGCCCAGCCGTCGGCGTCGGGGCCGGACACGTCGGTCTTGACGTAGTCGCCTTCGACATAGTTGTAGGAAAGGTTGTCGGCAGCGGAAGCGGCGAACGGGAGGGCGGCCGCCAGGGCCAGGGCAATCGGGGAAGTCTTCATGGGGGTACACCTTCAAAATTACTGTCTGTGGCGCGGCGGCTCGTGCGGCTGCCTGCGTCCGGATGTAATTTTTCCGTTATCCAGCTCAACCCTTCCTGAAGTTCCGCCGCCCCACCAACGGCGTTTTTAGGCCTTTATTCAGGCGTTTTCTGGCACGCGCGCGGCTTGACACGTTTTTCCTTCATCGGGCTTTTCCCGGCCGGGCGATGCAGCGGCGCGCCTGTGGCGATGTCGCTCAGGATCGGGCAGTCCGGCCGCTCGTCGCCGGCGCAGCAGTCGGCCAAGGTGCGGACCGTGGTCACCATGTCCTGCAGTTCGGCGATGCGCTGCTGCAGCACCGCCACGTGTTCCAGCGCCATGCGCTTGACGTCGGCGCTGTGGCGCGAACGATCACGCCACAACTGCAGCAGTTCGCCAATGCGCTCCACGCTGAAGCCCATGTCGCGCGAGCGCTTGATGAAGCCCAGGGTGTGGATGTCGCGCGGACCGTAGACGCGGTAGCCGGCCTGGGTGCGCGCCACCGGGCCGATCAGGCCGCTGTCCTCGTAGTAGCGGATCATCTTGGCCGAGATGCCGGTGGCCCGGGCCGCCTGGCCGATGTTCATGGCGTCTTCCATCGCTTTCTCCTCGCAGCGGCGGGGCCTGCCCGCCGGAACGTTGCCGAACGCCCCGATTGTCCCGCCGGGCGGCACCCGGCGGCTATGGGTTGGCCGGGGTGAAGCGCCGCAGCCGCAGCGCATTGCCCAGCACGAACACCGAGGACAGCGCCATCGCCCCGGCGGCGAACACCGGCGACAGCAGCACGCCCCACAACGGATACAGCACGCCGGCCGCCACCGGGATCAGCGCGGTGTTGTAGGCGAACGCCCAGAACAGGTTCTGGCCGATGTTGCGCATCGTCGCCTGGCTCAGCGCGATGGCGTTGGGCACGCCCTGCAGGCTGCCGGACATCAGCACCACGTCGGCGGCCTCGATCGCCACGTCGGTGCCGGTGCCGATCGCCAGGCCGACGTCGGCCGCGGCCAGCGCCGGCGCGTCGTTGATGCCGTCGCCCACGTAGGCCAGGCGGCCGTATCCGGCCTTCAGCCGCTTCACCGCATCGACCTTGCCTTCCGGCAGCACTTCGGCCACGACCTCGTCGATGCCCAACTGGCGCGCGATGGCCTCGGCGGTGCGGCGGTTGTCGCCGGTGATCATCGCCACCTTCAGCCCCAGCGCGTGCAGGTGGGCGATGGCCGCGGCGGTGTCTGCCTTGATCGGATCGGACACGGCGATCACCGCGGCCAGCCGGCCGTCGATGGCGGCATACAGCGGCGTCTTGCCGTCCTCGCCAAGCCGCGCGGCGACTTCGGCGAACGGCGCCACGTCCAGTCCGAGCGAGCTCATGAAGCGGTCCGCGCCCACGTCCACGCGCGCGCCGTCCACCTGCGCGCGCACGCCATGGCCGGTGACCGATTCGAAGGCCTGCACCGGCGGCAGCGACAGGCCTTCGGCCTGCGCGGCACCCACGATCGCGCGCGCGATCGGATGCTCGGAGCGGTCTTCCACCGCGGCCACCTGCGCGAGCACGCGCGCGCGGTCGAAGCCGCCGGCCACGTGCAGGTCGGTCAGCAGCGGCCGGCCTTCGGTGAGCGTGCCGGTCTTGTCCACCGCCACCACCGCCGCTTCCTTCAGCAGTTGCAGCGCCTCGCCCTTGCGGAACAGCACGCCCAGTTCGGCGCCGCGGCCGGTGCCGACCATGATCGAGGTCGGCGTCGCCAGGCCCATCGCGCACGGGCAGGCGATGATCAGCACGGCCACCGCGTTGACCAGGGCGAAGGTCAGCGCCGGCGACGGGCCGAACCACCACCACGCGGCGAAGGTCAGCAGCGCCAGGCCCATCACCACCGGCACGAACCACATCGTGATGCGGTCCACCAGGCCCTGGATCGGCAGCTTGGCGCCCTGCGCCTGTTCTACCAGGCGGATGATCTGCGCCAGCACGGTGGCGCCACCAACGGCGGTGGCGCGCACGCCGAGCGTGCCGGTCTGGTTGACGGTGCCGCCGACCACGCGCGCGCCGGCCGCCTTGGCCACCGGCACCGGTTCGCCGGTGATCATCGATTCGTCCACGTAGCTGTCGCCATCGACCACCTCGCCATCGACGGCGATGCGCTCGCCGGGGCGCACGTCGATCACGTCGCCGGCCGCCACCTGCGCCAGCGGCACCTCCACCGCGCCGCCGTCGCGGCGCACGCGCGCGGTCCTGGCCTGCAGCTTGAGCAGGCGCTTGATCGCCTCGGAGGTGCGGCCCTTGGCGCGCGCCTCGAGCATGCGCCCGAGCAGGATCAGGGTGACGATGACCGCCGCCGCTTCGTAATACACGTTGACGGTGCCGGCCGGCAGCAGCCGCGGCAGGAAGGTCGCCACCAGCGAGAAACCGTAGGCGGCCAGCGTGCCGACCGCGACCAGCGAGTTCATGTCCGGCGCGGCGCGCAGCAGCGCGGGGATGCCGGCGCGGTAGAAGCGGCGGCCGGGGATCGCCAGCACCAGCGTGGTCAGCGCGAACTGCAGCAGCCAGCTGTTGTGCGTGCCCAGCGTGCGGGCGATGGCGTGATGAAAGGCCGGCACCAGGTGCGCGCCCATTTCCAGCACGAACACCGGCAGGGTCAGCGCCGCGGCCAGCAGCAGGTCGCGCCGGAGCCCGCGCAGTTCTTCTTCGCGGCGCTGCGCTTCGCGGTCGCCGTCCACGGCCGCTTCCAGCACGCGCGCCTCGTAGCCGGCCCTGGTGACCGCGGCGAGCAGCGCGGCAGTGTCCAGCGCGGCTTCGCCCTGCACCTGCGCACGGCCGGTGGCGAGGTTGACGCTGGCCGAGCGCACGCCCGGCACCTTGGCCAGCGCGCGCTCGACGCGGCCCACGCACGAAGCGCAGGTCATGCCGTCGATGCCCAGCTCCAGCGGCGCCGGCGCGGGCACTTCGTAACCGGCCTTCTCCACCGCCCGCACCAGCGCCTGCCGGTCCACGCCGTCGCCGCGCACCGTGGCGCGGCCGGTGGCCAGGTTCACCGCGGCGCTGGCCACGCCGGGCACGGCGGCCAGCGCGCGTTCCACCCGACCCACGCACGAGGCGCAGGTCATGCCCACGACCGCGAGATCCTGCGTCTGTCCGCCGTCGTGGGCGGGATTCTGGCTGTTCTGGCGCATCGCCGGCTCACCTGGGTTGTCCATGATGGCGGCATCTTGAAGCTTCCCATCGTGGGAAGGTCAACAGGGTGGGAACCAGAGGACAGGAACCAGAAACGTAGTGGGAGCGCATGGCCCCTGCTTTGCCTTCCATGTTCCCGGCCCTTCGCCTCTGACCTCTGACCTCTGACCTCTGACCTCCGGCCTCTGGTCTCTGGTCTCTGGTCTCCGGCCTCCGGCTCCTTGACCTTGCCACCATGGCAAGCTCCAGACTGCCCTCCCCTCAAGGAGAATCCGCCATGAACCTGCATATCGAGAACATGACCTGCGGCGGCTGCGCGCGCAGCGTCACCGCCACGGTCAAGGACGTGGACCCGGCCGCGACGGTCGAGATCGACCTGCCCGGCAAGCGCGTGCGCATCGAATCGGCGCAGCCGGCCGAGCGCTTCACCCAGGCGCTGGACGACGCCGGCTTCCCGGCGCGGCAGGACCCGTAACGGCGGGCCTGCCCCACATGACGCTTTCCCGGTGACGTCCCATGCGCGGCAAGCCGCGCATCTACCGACCGGCACCGGATCGATCCGGGTTACGGCAGGCGCTTCCACACCTCGCGCTCGACACGGCGTCCGCCCTCCCAGCGCTCGAGCGTCCAGACATCGCCTTCCAGCGTGTAGCGGAATTCGTAGCTGCCGCCGTTCTCCAGCGGGTAGGACGCCATCAGCGGCCGCTCCACGTAGCGCGAACCATCGCCCTCGTAGGTGCCCGAACCGCCGGCCCAGAACACGCCGTTGCTGGTGGTGGTGAAGGCGAAGCGGCCATCGGCCAGCACCTTGGTGCCGGCCAGGCCGCGGCTGGCGTAATCCACGCGCGCGCCGTCGCCGTCGACGGACTCGCCCGACTGCAGCTGCCAGGCGCCCTGCAGGCGCGACAGGTCGGCGGCGCCGGCGGCAAAGATGGAACCGGCGCACAGCAGCGTGGCGGCAAGCAGGCGCAGGGACGGGCGTATCGGCATGGAGCTCTCCTGTGTGGGGACGCGGCATTGTGCGCGGCCGCGGCACGGCGCCACCAGCACCGGTTCATCGGCAACTTTCCGGCGCACTGCCGGGGCACGCGCGGCGGGGCGGTATCATGGCCGCCACTCTTCCCCGGCGACACGCGCGTGCAGACCATCCTTACCCCGGTATCGATCGGCGAACTGATCGACAAGATCACCATCCTCGAAATCAAGGCCGAACGCATCGCCGACGCGGCCAAGCTGGGCAACGTGCGCACCGAGCTGGACGGCCTGTGGCCGCTGTGGCTGCAGCAGCAGGCCGCGCGCCCGGAACTGGCCGCGCTCAAGCAGCAGCTCAAGGCGATCAACGAGCGCATGTGGGACATCCAGGACCAGCTGCGCGCCAAGGAGACCGCGCAGGATTTCGGCGATGGCTTCATCGCCCTGGCGCGCGGTGTCTACGGCACCAACGGCGAGCGCGTGGCGGTCAAGAACGAGATCAACCGCGTCGCCGGCTCGGCGCTGGTCGAGGAAAAGCAGTACCAGGGCGAATAGGCCGCCCGGCCGCGCGCAATGAAAAGGCCAGGTCGATGACCTGGCCCGCGGGGTTGCATGCGTGGAGGTGGTTCAGCGCAGGGTGGCCGCGGCGTCGCGCGCGCGTTCGGCCGGCACCGGTGCGGTCTTGATCGACAGGCACATCGGGCAGACGCTCTCCAGCACCTTGATCGCGGGTTGGTACACCGTATTGCACTTCATGCACTGGACCATTCCAGTCGTGATGGCTTCCATGAGCCCTCTCTTGATCGTTGTCCGATCCTGCAATATCGCGGCGCCAACCCGCTTTTTCAAGACGCGCATCCCTTGCGCCGCGCTTCGGGCGGCTTCGCCGTGAAAACGGCTGTCCTGCCGTTTTTCAGGCCTCCGCGGCGCGCGCCGCATGCCAGCGGCGGGCGCCTGCGCCCCACCGGCGCGTGACGCGGCGCAGACATCGCCGCGCGCACCATGGCCGCACTTTCCGTGGCATGCGGGTGCGCCATGCGCGTGTTGACTCTGTGCCTGATCGTGCTGTTCGGCCTGGCGCTGGCCGTCGGCGGTGGCTGGCTGCTGGCGCTGCGCGGCAGCGCGTTCTACCTGCCCAGCGGGCTGGTGCTGCTGTGGGTGGCCTGGGGCCTGTGGCGACACCGCCGCTGGGCGAGCTGGCTGTACGCGGCGTGGCTGCTGGTGCTGCTGGCCTGGTCGCTGTGGGAAGCCGGGCTGTACTGGTGGCCGCTGGCGACCCGGCTGGGCGTACCGGTGCTGCTCGGCCTGCTGCTGTCGCTGCCGGCGGCGCGCCGCTCGGCGCCACGCGGCTACACCGGCCCGGCCGGCTGGCCGGTGCTGGCGGCCTCGCTGCTGCTGACGGCGGTGGCGCTGGCCGGCATTCCGCGCCACCTGCACGAAATCCACGGCACCCTGCCGATGGCCGCCGTCGCCGCGGCGCCGCGGCTGGGCGACGACGCGCCGCCGCCCGGCGAATGGCGCGCTTACGGCCGCAGCGATTACGGCCAGCGCTATTCGCCGCTGGCGCAGATCACTCCGGCCAACGTCGGCCGGCTGCAGCTGGCGTGGCAGATGCGCACCGGCGACATGCGCCTGCCGCAGGACGTGGGCGAGACCACCTACGAGGCCACGCCGCTGAAGATCGGCGACATGCTGTACCTGTGCACGCCGCACAGCTGGGCGCTGGCGCTGGACGCGGATACCGGCAAGGTGCGCTGGCGTTTCGATCCGGGCGCGGGCATGGAGCCGCAGCGCCAGCACCAGAGCTGCCGCGGGCTGTCCTGGTTCGCCGAACCGGCCGCCGCCGGCGGCAGCGCCTGCGCCACGCGCGTGTTCCTGGCCAGCGCCGATGCCAGGCTGCATGCCTTGGATGCGGCCACCGGCCGCCATTGCGAGGATTTCGCCGACCACGGCGTGCTCGACCTGACCCACAACATGCCGTTCAAACAAGCCGGCTATTACTACTCGACCTCGCCGCCGCTGGTGGCCGCCGGCAAGGTGATCGTGGCCGGCGCGGTCAACGACAACTACGCGGTGGATTCGCCGTCCGGCGTGATCCGCGCCTACGACGCGCGCAGCGGCAGGCTGCTGTGGAACTGGGATTCGGGCGACCCGGCGCGCACCGCGCCGCTGGATCCGGCCGATCCAACGCAGGTCTACACCGCCAGTTCGCCCAACAGCTGGGCGGTGGCCAGCGCCGACGAGGCGCTGGGGCTGGCGTACTTCCCGATGGGCAACCGTACCCCGGACCAGCTCGGCATGTACCGCAGCCCGGCCGAGGAAAAGTACGCGTCTTCCGTGGTCGCGCTGGACCTGGCCAGCGGCCAGCTGCGCTGGGTGCACCAGTTCGTGCACCACGATCTATGGGACATGGATACGCCGGCGCAGCCGTCGCTGCTGGACCTGGACCTGCCGCAGGGGCGCACGCCGGCGCTGGTGATACCGACCAAGCAGGGCGACGTATACGTGCTCGACCGCCGCGACGGGCGCGCGCTGCTGCCGGACGGCGAACGCGCCGCACCGCAGGGCACCGAGATTCCCTGCCAGAGCGTGGCCGCGCGGCAGCCGTACTCGACGCTCAGCTTCGAGCCGCCGCCGCTGCGCGAGGCCGACATGTGGGGCGCCAGCCTGGTCGACCAGATGCTGTGCCGCATCCAGTTCCGCCGCCTGCGCTACGAGGGCCGCTATACCCCGCCGTCGCTGCGCGGTTCGCTGGTTTACCCCGGCAACTTCGGCACGTTCAACTGGGGCGGCGTGGCGGTGGACCCACAGCGCCAGGTGATGTTCGGCATGCCGACCTACCTGGCCTTCGTCTCCACCCTGGTGCCCAAGGCACAGCTCCAGGAGGGGCAGGCGATGAACACCGGCGAGCACGGCCTGAACGAGAACAGGGGCGCCGACTACGCGGTGGAGCTCAAGCCGTTCCTGTCGCCGCTGGGCGTGCCCTGCCAGGTGCCGCCGTGGGGCACCATCGCCGCCGCGGACCTGCGCACCGGCAAGGTCGCCTATCAATACCGCAACGGCAGCATCCGCGATCTCTCGCCCATCCCGGTCCCGATACGCCTGGGCGTGCCCGGCATCGGCGGACCGCTGCTCACCGCCGGCGGCGTCGCCTTCCTGGCCGCGGCGGTGGACGACAACTTCCGCGCCTACGACCTGGCCAGCGGCAAGGTGCTGTGGAACGTGCGCATTCCCGCCGGCGGCCAGGCCACGCCGATGACCTACCTGGACAGCCAGGGCCGGCAGATGGTGCTGCTGGTGGCCGGCGGCCACGGCTCGATCGGCACGCGGCCCGGCGACTACGTCCTCGCCTACCGGCTGGGGAACGGGAGCGGACGCAGGAACGAGTGAAGAGGAACGGGAGGGCCGGCGGCGCGGTCCCGTCGCGCTCCTGCCGCACGACGCAATCGGCGAACAACCAGCCCAGCGACGCCCTGCACGGTGCGATGCGCGACGCGGGCAATGCGGGACCGCGCGCCTCGTAGATGCCGGGCTCGCCCGGCATGGGGCTGTCCCATGAATCGCGGCAGGAGGGTGTGGGGCGAGCCCCGCACCTACGGCGAACGCCCAATCCAGCGCCAGTACCAGCACGTCGTACCAGCGCGCATGCACCCATTCGCGGAGGCAGCGGCGGCTTTCGGTGGCGATGACCTCGTCATGGCCCCATCGCGCTCCTGTCGCACGACGCGATCCGCGAACAACCGATCCAGCGACACCCGCACGATGCGATGCGGGACGCGGGCAAGCCGTGCCAACAACCATGGCGCGCCCTCGTAGATGCCGGGCTCGCCCGGCATGGGGCTGTCCCATGAATCGCGGCAGGAGCGTGCGGGGCGAGCCCCGCACCTACGGGGCGGACGCTCAGTCCAGCGCCAGTACCGGCACGTCGTACCAGCGCGCCCGCGGGAAACGGGCCTGCATGCATTCGCGCAGGTAGCGGCGGCTTTCGGTGGCGATGACCTCGTCGCTGCCGTCGTCGCGGCTGTTCCAGGCGATGCCGTGCAGCGCGATGCCGCGCGCGGCGATGGCCTCCAGCGACAGCAGGGTGTGGTTGATGCTGCCCAGGCGCCCCGAGGTGACCAGGATCACCGGCCAGCCCTGCCGCGCCACGTAGTCGATGGTCAGCAGCTGTTCGGTCAGCGGCACCATCAGCCCGCCGGCGCCTTCCACCAGCACCGTGCCGTAGCGCGCGCGCAGGCGCGCGGTGGCCGCGGCGATGGCGTCCAGGTCCAGCGCGCGGCCTTCCAGCCGCGCCGCCAGGTGCGGCGAGGCCGGGTAGGCGTACAGCGCCGGCATGGTGCTGCCGTCGCGGTCCTCGTCGAACAGGCCGCAGCCCATCAGCCGCCGGTGCAGCAGGATGTCGTCCGACGCGCCCACGCAGCCGGTCTGCACCAGCTTCTGCGTGATCACCTCGCGGCCCTGTTCGATCCACTGCCGCGCCAGCCAGCCGGTCACCACCGTCTTGCCGATCTCGGTGTCGATGCCGCTGACGAAAATCGCCTCGCCGCTCATGCGCGCACGTCCTCCGCCTGCAGCCCTTCCACCAGCGCGACCATGCCGTCGCACAGCTGGCGCAGCTGCGCGTCGTCGATCACGTACGGCGGCATCACGTACACCAGCCGCCCGAACGGGCGGATCCAGATGCCCTGTTCCAGCATGCGCCGCTGGATGCGTTCCAGCCGCAGCGGCGCGGTCAGTTCGATCACGCCGATGGCGCCGAGCACGCGCACGTCGGCCACCCGGGGCAGCGCGCGCGCCGGCGCCAGCCGTTCGCGCAGGGTGCGTTCGATGCGCTGCACCCTGCCCTGCCAGTCCTGCGCCAGCAGCAGCTGCGTGGACGCCAGCGCCACCGCGCAGGCCAGCGGGTTGGCCATGAAGGTCGGGCCGTGCATGAACACGCCGGCCTCGCCGGAGGCGATGGTGTCGGCGATGTCGCGGCGGGTGATCGTCGCGGCCAGGGTCAGGTAGCCGCCGGTCAGCGCCTTGCCGATGCACAGGATGTCCGGCGCGATGCCGGCATGCTCGCAGGCGAACAGCCGGCCGCTGCGGCCGAAGCCGGTGGCGATCTCGTCGCAGATCAGCAGCACGTCGTGTTCGCGGCACAGCCGCGCCAGTTCGCGCAGATACTGCGGGTGGTAGAAGCGCATGCCCCCGGCGCCCTGCACCACCGGCTCGATGATGAAGGCGGCCAGCTCGTCGCCATGCTCGGCGAACAGGCGTTCGAGCGGCGCGCTGTCGGCCGCGTCCCACGTGCCGTCGAACGGCGTGGCCGGCGCCGGCACGAAGCGGCGCGACGGCAGCGCGGCGCCGAACAGGCCGTGCATGCCGGTCACCGGGTCGCAGACCGACATCGCGTTCCAGGTGTCGCCGTGGTAGCCCGAGCGCGTGGTGGCGATGTTGTGGCGGCCGGGCCGGCCGCGCGCGGCCTGGTACTGGATCGCCATCTTCAGCGCCACTTCCACCGACACCGAACCGGAGTCGGCGTAGAAGATCGCATCCAGCGGCGGCGGCACCATCGCCAGCAGCTGTTTGCCCAGGGCGATGGCCGGTTCGTGGGTGAGCCCGCCGAACATCACGTGCGACATGCGCCCGAGCTGGTCGATGGCCGCCTGGTTCAGCTGCGGATGGTTGTAGCCGTGGATCGCGCACCACCACGAGGCCATGCCGTCGATCAGCCGGGTGCCGTCGGCCAGTTCCAGCAGCACGCCGTCGGCGCGCGCCACCTTCAGCGCCGGCAGCTCATGGCGCAGCGCGCTGTAGGGATGCCAGAGGTGCTCCCTGTCGAATGGATCGGTCAGCATGTAGGTGTGTCGTGCCACCGGCGCGGCGGCGTGCGGGCGCGTACCTTACCGCTTCGCCTGCGGGTCCGCATCCCGGGCCGCGCCGGGCATCATGCCTTCGCGCCGCTGCGGCTGGGTTTCGTGGAGGAACACCGTCCAGGTGTCGGCCGGATGCGGCATCCGCGCCAGGTCCAGCGCGTGGCCGATGGCGCCGCGGTGGTAAGTGGAATGGTTGAGAACGTGGAACAGGATCTCGCGCCGCGTCATGCAGCCCTCGCGGCCATCGGCGAAGCGGAAGCGCAGCACTTCGTCCCACTGCGCGGGGGCCAGCCCGGCCAGATGGGCGGCATACCACTGGTCCGACGCCTGCAGCCGCGTGGCCAGCGCCTCGAGCGCCGGCACTTCGGCCGTGTTGGTGGCCGCATGCGGTGGCGCCTCGTCCAGCAGGCGCGCGCGGAACAGTTCTTCCACGATCACGATGTGGTTCAGCTGTTGCCGCGCGAACGCGACGCTGGCGGGGAAGGCCTGCGCATCCACCGCGCGCACCGCGTCGAGTGTGCGCTCCATCGCCCAGCGCTTGTAGGCGAAGGCTTCGTCGAACATGCGCTGTCCCGCGCCGGAAGCGGCCGGCATCAGCACGGCAGGCCGGTGGCCCGGCCTGCCGCGCAAACGCGAACGGCGGCGGAAACGGCGATCACGCCTCGTCTTCTTCCTCGTCCTCGTCCTCTTCTTCCTCGTCTTCGTCGTCCTCGAACGCGTCCAGTTCCTGCACGCGCACGAAGTTGGGCAGCGCATCGGCGAAGCCGATCTGCGCGCCGTCGGCGACCATCGCCCGCACCTCGCGCTTCATCGCGCTTTCCACCAGCGCGAAGCACACCACGCCCTGTGCGCTCTCCTCGCCGTCCTCGTCGAATACGGCAACCCAGCCGGCGGCGGGCATGATCTGGAGGATGTTGTCTTGCATGGGCGGCTCACCTGGATTGAGGGAGCCCAGAGCTTGCGCGAAGCCGATTGCCGGTGCAATCGCGGCGCGGCCGTTCATCTCAAGCGTCGCGTTCGTGGTCCTCGCCGCCGCGCGCGCCCAGCGCCATGCCGGCGCCCATGCCGCCGCCCATCGCGCCCATGCCCCCGCCCTTGCCGCCCTTGGCGTCACCCTCTTCCTTGCACCCCTTGGCCGCGCCACCGGCCGGACGGGTCGGCCCCTGGCGTGGAATCGCCAGTTCGCGCGGAATCGGCGCCAGGTCCAGCGCCTGGCGGATGAAATCGCGCAGCGACACCACCAGCGCATCGGTGTGCACAGGGCGGCCCTGCGCCAGCTCGGTGGCGGCGTGCGCCGCCAGCCGCACCTGCTCGTCGGTGCCCAGCAGCAGGATGTCCGACAGCCCCGCCTCCACGGCGTCGCGGATGCGGCGGGAGCGGTCGGAGGCCGTGGCGGCGAGGGCCCCGGCATCTTCCTGCCCGCGCAGGTCGCGCAGATGCTTCGGGTCCACGCCGAGGTCGCCGGTGAACGAGCCGCCCAGCGTCTTGTAGGCGGCGATCAGCGTGCGCAGGCGCTCGTTGATCTGCCGGTTCTCGCGCTTGCGCCGCTGCTGCAGCGTCTGCATCACCAGCAGGCGGATGCCGACGCCAACCAGGGTGATGACCATCAACCCCAGCAACGTCGAGAGCACGGCCTGCCAGGAACTGAAATCAAGACCACGCATGCGCCGGCTCCACGGGTTGCGGCGACGGCATCAATCTGCGGCGCGCGCGCTTGGCTTGCAAGCCGCGCCGGCCTGCGCGGAGGCGCGCTCGATCAGTGCGATGCGCACCCGGACGTGCCGCACTTCGCCTGCAAGGTCGTCGCCGAGCGCATGATCCGCAGGCTCGACCTGCCGGCTACCGTTCTCCGGCCCGCGTTTTTCATGCAGAACGACCTGCGGCAGAAACCGGCGCTGGACCATGGCCTCTACGGGAATCCGGTCGGGCACCGCGGCATGGCTTACGTGGATACGCGCGACATCGCCGCACTGGCGGCCAGCGAACTGCTGCGCCGCGAGGCCAGCGCCGTGCCGCTGGCCTGCCACGACGTGGTCGGCCCGGACAACCTGACCGCCGAAAGCATCACCGCCACCTGGAGCGCCGCGCTCGGCCGCACCATCGCCTATGGCGGCGACGACCTGGATGCATTCGAGGCGCAGATGGCGCGCCACGTACCGGCCGGCTTCGCCTACGACCTGCGCCTGATGTTCCGCGGCTTCCAGGAACACGGCTCGCCGGCCAGCGTGGCCGATGTCGCCGTGTTGACCGACCTGCTCGGCCACGCGCCGCGCAGCTACGCGGACTTCGTGCGCGACACCGTGCGCGGCTGGGAATCCGGCAGCTGAATCCCGCCGCTACGCTCCAGCAAGGCGACGGCGCGCCGTCGTCATCGCCTCACTCCGTTTTCCAGTGACCGCCGCCCTGCGCGCAGCTGGCCGGCAGGCCGGCCAGGTCCTCGGCCGAGCGCTCGTAGTAGTAGCCGTCGAGATCCTGGCCGAACAAGCGTTGGCAGCTGCCCTGCGATGGCGCCGGGCAGGCCTCCATGTAGGTGATCTCGCCGGCCTTGCCGCCCATCTGCGCCGAGGTCTGCGCCAGGCCCTCGCATACGCGCTTCAGCTGCGCCTCGGTGGTCGCACCGGCCGTCTGCACGCAGTCGCGGGAACGGATGACCTGGCCGAGGAGCTGGAATTCGCCGGCGATCATGCAGGCGTGCGTGGCGCCAGCGCCGGCCGGTGTATGTGCCACGGCTGCGGACGGACCGGCAGCGGCGGCCGTCGCCTCTGGCGTGGCGGGCGGTGCCGCGGCCACGGGCGCAGGGTCCGGTGCGCCGCAGGCCGCCAATGCGACCATCACGCCCGCCAATGCCAACAACCGTCCATGCCGTATCCCTGCCATGCGCCGTTCCTTCCTGTCGAGGTGGACCTCGATGATAGCCCGGCACGGCAGGCCACAATCCGCGGTGCATGCCGCAAAGTGGAAGCGTGCGCCGCGCGCGGGTCACCGGCTGCCGGCTTCGCCTTGCACTGCCAGCGGACGCACGTGTTCCAACAGGCTGACCAGGGTCTTGCCGGGTTCTTCCCACGGCATCATGTGCGCCGAATGTTCGAACCAGACGCCGCGCTTGTAGGGCGCGCGCACCTGCGCCAGCCAGGCCGCGGTCGGCTCCGAAGGCGTGGTGTAATCGTGGCGCCCCATGAACATCAGCACCGGGATCGGGAATTCCTTCACGCCGCGGTAGTCGACCTGCAGGAACTCGTCCAGCAGCCGCCCCAGCGTGAACACGCTGCCAGCGTCGATCGCGCAGCGCGCGGCATCGTCGTAGTCCGGCGACAGCCGCGGCCCCTGGAAGAAATAGTTCGACTCGCTGCGGTAGGCGCTCAGGCCGCCGTAGTACTGCGGCCACTTGCGGGCGACGACGATGCGCTCGCGGGTGATCGGCGTGTCGCCCGGGTACGGCGCGATGGCTTCCATCTCACGCACCGCCTCGGCATTGCCGCGCTCGCGCGCGGTGCGCAGTCCGTAATCGAAACTGACCCGCTCGTTGGTGCGCACGTCGATCACCTGGCCGATGCCGACGTAGGCATGGAACAGGTCCGGACGCTGCAACGCCGCCTGCATCGCCACCACCGTGCCCCAGCTGTGCCCGACCAGTACGACCTTGCGCTTGTGGTAGCGCCTGCGCAGGTAGTCGGCCAGTTCGATGGCATCGGCCACGTAACGCTGGATGCGCAGCGTGCCGGCCACCTCCTCCCGCGGATTGAGCAGCAGCGTCCTGCCCGCGCCGCGCTGGTCGTAGTTGACCACGGTGAAGTATTCCTCCAGCGGACGCTGGAACTGCCACAGCGTGGGGATCACCGGCGACGCCGGCCCGCCGTGCACGAACAGCAGCAGCGGGTTGTCGCGGTCCTGCCCGCGTACGTTCACCCACTGCTGGATGCCGCCGATCTCCACCGCGTAGTCCTCCTGCACGCCATCGGGCGCGACGATACGGCCAAGGTCGGCGATGATCCCGCGTGCCGGCGCGTAGCTGGAGCGGTCAGGGCAGGCGTCCTGCGCGGTCGCCGCCAGCGGCAGGGCCAGCAACAGCACAGCCAGCGCGCGCCATCCGGGTCGATTCCTGGTCATGGCCATCTCCTGCATTGCATCGTGATATGCGTTGCCGACAGCCTCCTTCGGCGCGACAGGCAGATCAAGCAGGCCCAACGTCATCCCCCCTTTCGTCACACCGGGGCGCGACCGGGCCCCAGGCATCCAGAGCCGCCGGCTCCATCCATCTCCGCAGTGGTCCCGGCGATGGCGGGCAGATGATCACGCAGCCACTGCCGGGCAGGCGCTCATCGCTCTGCAATACCCCGGCCCAGCGCTTCCGCCGGTTCGCGGAATACACCCGGGAACCGCCTACAGCACATTGCAGGTGACCGCGAACGTGACGCTGCTGTCGGCGGGGAGTACCGCAATCCGCACGCCGGCCGTGGTCAGCAGATCGGCAGGTGCGGCAGGACAGACCGCGCCACCGGTGGTCGAGGTGCAGGTTGCGACACAATCGCTCAATCCCGCGCCTGGCATGTCCCTGGCCACCGCATTGTTCGCCGGGCTCGGCCCCTTGTTGCCCACCACGATGGTGTAGGTGGTGCGCGAGCCGCTGGTCACCATGTCATTGGGCTGATCGGCTTCGCCATTGGCCCCCGGCGTATTGGTCTTGGTGATGGTCAGATCGGCTGACGCGCCGTTGAACTCCGATGTCGCGCCGAGTGTGCACGCCGCGTCTGCGCAGCGCGTGGCGGTCATGCGCAGGGTGGCCGGGTCCACGCCCGCAATACTGCAGGTGCTGGGAACGGTGGCGCTCGGGGTGGTGACGTTGCACGAACCCAGCCAGACCTGGCCTTCGCCATGGCCGCTCGGATCAAGGCCGCCGGGGTTGTTGTAAAAGTCGATCCGGTGGCCGTTGGCGTTGGCCGTGGTGTCCAGGAAAAAAGAGACCGCGTTGCCGGAAACGCTGACGACCACCGGGAAGTTCTGCAGCCCATTCGGCCCGGTGTCGGTGTCGCCCGGGTCGTTGGCCGTGACGCCGGTCGCCCCCAGGTCGATGCCCAGGCCACCGTTGTCCCATATCCGATTCGCGTGGATGCTGTTGTCGGCCGCGTTGTTGCCGGTGACGCTGACGCCGGCACCCCGGTTTCCGGTAATGGTGTTGTCCGTTACGACGTTGCCCTCGATCCGGATCAGGCCGGCGCTTGGAAAACCCACGCCCGGACCGGTGTTGCCGGAGATGGTGTTCCCCTGGATCAGGTTGTTGTTGAACACGCCGACCTGCCCCCCGCCACCGTACCCGGTGACCGATATCCCCGCGCCCCCTCCCCCGGTGATGATGTTGTTGGTGATGCGGTTGTTGCCGGCCCCATAAGGGCCGTCGAACTGCATGCCCAGCCGGATTCCAATGCCGGTGCTGTTGGTGATGGTGTTGCCGTCGACCAGCACGTTGCTGGCCGTGAAAAGCGCGATGCCGGAAGATGCGCCGACAACGTTGTTGTTGGTGATCGTACCGGTGTAGGCCGGATCGGCCAGATAGGCCGAGTACTCGTCATTGAAGTAGTTGATGCTGTATACGCCCCCGGTAACCGTGTTCCGGTCCGTGGTGACATTGTTGCTGTTTCGCACCAGGATGGCCGAGCCCGATGTCGAGCCCATCGTGAAGGTATTTCCCTGGATCAGGACATACGGCGCTTCGGTGATCAGCAGCGTGCTGCCGGGTTCGGACGTGCCGCTGAAGCGCATGTTCAGTATCTGGCTGTTCCTGGCATCCTCGCCATAAATGGACAGGCTGGCGAAGTTCCCGGCCGCGAGGGTGATGGCATTGCCCCCATCCATCACCAGCGTATCGATCACATCGGGGAGCGTCGAGGTCAGCGTGATGGTGCCGGAGACACCGAACACGATGCTGTCGCTCACCATCGCCGTGGCGTTGGCCTCCTCCATGGCCGCGCGCAGGGTCGTGCAGCTGAAATTCGGGCTGGCGCCGGTACAGGTCCCGACATCGTCGTCCAGCGTGGTGACGGTGTAGGTGGCGGCCGCCGCAGCGTTCGCCCATAGCAGCGCGGCCAGCATCGCCAACCTGCGTACCGGACGGCACCGTCCAGACCGAGGCGCACTCCGCGCGGTCGACCAGGAGGTATCAGAGTCCCGCATAAGTGCTCTCCATCGAATGACCATCATCCACGCTCTGCTCTTCATCAAGGCGCACCCACTGGCGCCGGCGCACTGCGACCGCAACCGCTTCCAGGCGCAGCGGCCGCATCTCAATAACGTCCGGTCAGGTTGAGGAACCAACCCCGATGGTCGTAATCGAAGTCGGTGAGATCATCGCTGAACTCGGTGAAGTTGTAGCCCACGCCAATACGGAAATTCCGGTTGAGATCACGGTCCACGCCGGCGAGCAGGCCCTGCCGGACACCCCCGTCCCTGACGTCCAGCCGCCGGTACTCCACAAGCGCATGCCACTGGGCGCGCAGTTCGTAGCGGACCTGCACGGCGGAGAAGGTGGTGGCCGCGTCCAGCCAGGTGCCCATGCCGCGGCCCATGCGGACCTCGCCTTCGCGACGCGCCAGCTTGCCGGCAAACTCCCAGTGCTGGTCGTGCCTGTACACGCCCTCGAACGCTAGGATCTGCGAACGCTGGTCGTAGTCCGCGCCGCCCAGTTGCCCCAGGGCGGCCAGGTCGTACAGGTAGGTGTAGCGGCCGAACAGGCCCCAGCGCTGGCTGTTCCACGGGCGGTAGGCGAAGCCCACGTTGCCTTCGATGAACTTCGCGCCCGCCGCGGGGTTCGCCTTGTCATCGGTGTCGGCGTAGTTCAGCCTCGCCGCGATGCGCCAGCTGTCGTTGATCCGGTAGGCCAGGCGGGTCGTGCTGACCCACTGCTCGCGCTGCTCGGCACCGCTGTCGCGGCGCCACTCCAGTTTGCTGGTCCAATCGGCACTGGGCGAGGTGTGGCCGCCGGATACGCCGATGGCGCGCCGCTCCACGTCGCCGCCGTCCGTGGTGGTCAGTTCGGCCTTGGAGAGGGTGAAGCCCAGGTTCCAGCCCTGCGCCGGGTAGAAATCCATGCCGTAGGTATGCGCGAGCCCGGACTGGTCGGGCTCCTTGAGGAACTGGCTTTCATTGAACAGGTTGACCTGGTTGGAGAGACGCCAGCGCTGGCCCAGGGTCCAGCCGTTCTGCGCGCTGCGCATGAAGGGCGACTCGTAGGCAGTCGAATCGGTGGAGTAGGTGTACGCGCCATACAGCGCGTGCTCGGCGCTCAGCCGATATTCCGCGTTCACCGACGCGGCATCGCCGCGGTCGCCCGTGGTGACCTCCGCGCCAGCGCTGGAGTTGTCGCCGAACAGGTATTTGCTGCCCAGCGTGAAGGCGTCGTTGCCGACGTACCTGCCGCCATCGTCGTCCAGGGTGAACTGGCCGACGCCGTACATCTCCAGCGTGCTGCCGACGCGCCGCAGGTACTTCAGCGCGCCCAGGGTGCCGCTGGATTCGAGCGCCCCGCCCTCCTGTTGCACGTGCCGCAGCTCCGCACTGAACGTGCCGGCGTCGCCGATGCGCCACTCCAGCGTGGCCTGCGCCTGGGTCAACGCGTCCGCGCCGCTCTCGGCCCGGGTGTAACGCGTGTACAGGCCCAGGTCCGGGGTGAACTGGCCCTGCAGTTCGGCACCGTATTCGACGACGGAAAGGCCGGTGTCGTAGCGCGAGACGGAGTAGCCCGCGCTGGTAGTGCGCCACCAGGCGCCCGCGCTCCATTCCTGCCCGGTCCAGCCCAGCTCCTTGAAGTTGACGCGCCCTTCCAGCGACTTCGCCTCACCCTCGCGGTACAGGCCGGTGTCGTTCTGCTGGATGAAGCTGAGGCCACCGTTGTCGGAGAAGAAAACGGGCGCGCCGTAGGACTCGGTCTGCGCGTACTCGGCCTTGAGGTAGGTTCCCTTGCCGGCCTGCAGGGTCAGGTCGCTGGCGGCCAGCACATAGTCTTCGCCGGACCGGTTTTCTTCCACGTAGGTCGCGCCGACGCCGACGTGGTCTCCCAGCCAGTGCCTGGCGCGCAGGCCGGCCGCGATGTCGTCGGCATCGAAGCCGGAGGGCACCCATTCGTAGTCCACCAGCAGGCGCTGCTCGAAGCCGTCCAGCGGCGCGTCGCGGGTGAGCGTGGGAATGTTCTCCCGCGTGACCTGCGCCAGCGCGCGGGTCAGCAGGATGCGCCCCTGCAGCGTGTCGATCTCGTAATCGGTACCGCGCTGCATGACCATGCGGTTCTCGACGCGGCCGGTGGTGCGGTCGCGTACTTCCAGGGTGACCACCTCCGAGCCGGGCAGCAGGTCGGTATGGCGCAGGTAGTAAAGGCTGCCGCCGGTGCCGATGAACTCGCTGTGGCCCGGTGCGGTTTCCGCCTGGGAACCGAATACCCGCAGCTCGGTGCCCGCATCGCCCCAGCGGTTGGTGGCGTTGGAACGCCAGTCCAGGGCCGCGCCGTACAGCGAGCGCTGGTACTGGGCGAGTTCGGTTCCGGTCATCCCGGTGGAATAATTTCCCCACAACGCCTGGTTCTTGTCCCAGTCCATGCGCAGGTAAAAGCGTCCCATCGTGTCGACGTCCCGATAGGTCGTCGAGTCGTCACCATGGACCGGGTAGTACAGGTCCGGATCGAGGCGCCGGAAAATGTCCTGGGGATCGGTTTGGGTGAAGCCGCTGAACAGGTGCTCCAGGTCGCGCTGCGTGGTATCGGCCTGCGCCGTCAGCAGGTACTTTCCACGCAGTTTCGCCTTGCCGTAGAACGCCAGCCTGCCGTCGCTGATCACGTCATCCCGGTAGCGGTCGTCGTTGGCGAACGGGCCGGTCGAACCGCCGACCTGGTTGCGCGCGAAGGTCACGTCGGCCAGCGCCACGCCGAAGAAATAGCGGCCAGTTACGTCCACGTCCAGCGTGTGGACGGGAGCGGCCTTTCCTGTTGCGTCGGTACTGCCCACGCCGATGGCGAATTCGTGCCGCCCGACGGGGACCAGATACTCGGCCACGAACTTCCGCTCCAGATCCACCGGGTAGGCTTCGCCGTTGATCGTGAGCGAAGCGTTCTGCGGCAGGTTCCGGCCCTGGATGCGGATGCGCGAACCATACAGCGCGATGTTCTGCTGGCGCAGGCCATTGCCCGAGAAGACGCTGTCGATCAGCGCCTGCGACTGCGCCTGGTCGGCCGTCAGGCCGCCGCCCCTGTCCCGCTCGACGCGGTCGCGCAGGAGGTCGGCGCCACGTTCGGCGTCCCCGGGCGAAACCAGCTGCAGGGTGCGTGGGCGGGTTTCGTCGAAGGCGCCGTTCTCCCCGTAGGCGCGCAGCACGTAGACCAGTTCGTCGCCCTTGCGGAAGGAATACCCGGCGGGCAGTTCGCCGTTCCACTCCCCCTGCGATACAGCCGCCACGTCCATCGGAATCCGCGCGACCGGATCGACCAGGTCGCCATCGCTGCCGCGGTACAGGGTGATTTCCAGGCGCTGGATGAACGCCGGGTAGTTGCTGCGCACATAGAACTGCACCGGCCCGGGGATGCGCCGGCCATCGAACGCCACGATCGAAGGCGCGGAGACCGAAAGCTCCGGCCGCCCCAGGGTGGGATCCTCGGTCGCCCAGATGACGCCGCCATCGGGCAGATCGATGGCGAACCGGCCAAGCACGTTCGCCCTGCCCGGCGGCTCGACGGCCACGGTGACCCGGCGATCCGGCTGCAGCGCTTCGGAGGACGAACGCGCGTCCGTATCCCGGGTGACCGGCCTGTCGTAGCTGCGCGTGCGCAGGCGGAACAGCAAGCCCTCTTCCCCCGTGCACTGCACATCGCCGCAATGCACCGACGCGGCCATTTCATCCGCATCGTCCTGCCGGGCCTGCGCACCCGCAGACGGGGTCGTGACGATCATGGCCATGCCGGCGAGCACACCGGTCACGGCGCGGTCCAGCAGTTTCATCTTCAGGGGCTTGTGCATGGGCCGGCCGCTCATTTCAGTGCTCCGGCAGGGGCGGTCGGATCGTTGCTGACGTCCACCTTGACCCTGGCGCGCGCCTCCGGGCTCAGGCGTCGGGCCAATGCGTCATGCACGGCCCTGGCGCGACGCAGGCCGAGCGCGGTGTTGTAGGCATGCGAAGCGCGCACGTCGGTATGCCCGACGATGGCGATGTTGCCGCCCCCCATGCGCTCCAGCGCCGCGGCCATCCTGTCCAGCAGCGGCTCGAACTGCGGGCGGATCGTCGATCCGTCGGTATCGAACAGCACCGTGCCGAGCAGCGCACCACCTTCGCCGACCCCCGCGATCAGCGAATCCGGTTCGTCCACCTCGGCCCGGATGCTGACCACGAGCCCCTGTGCAGCGGCCGGATCCAGCAATCCACGCAGGGCCTGCTTGACCGCGTTCGCGCGGTCGAAGGCCAGGCCCTGCCCGTCGGCATTGGCCTGGATCACCACTTCGCCGCCGTGGTACTGGCGCACCTTGGCCGCCATGGCCTCAATCACCGGCGTGAACCGCTCGCGGACTTCCGCGCTGCCTGGCGCGAAGAACACCTCGCCCATCTCCAGTTCGATCTTTTCGCTGCCGCCTTCGATGATCCGCTCCGGCAGCTTCACGCCCCAGTCGAACCGGACCGGCACGCCGGGGGTAGCCCGGCGCAGCACGGGATTGTCAGTGGTGAATCCGGCGCCGGCCGGCAGCGTGGACGGATCGACCTTCAGGATGAAGTTGCGCCCACGCTCCCATGCGCCGCCGTCGACGCCGGCCAGGTGGTAGCGGCCGAACTGGTCGGTCTCGATCAACAGGCCTTCCACCGAGGCGATACGCACGCCCGGGATGCCGCGCTCGTCGATTCCGGCATTGCTGATGACGTAGTCGACCACGTAGCCGCCCTCGCCCTGGCCCACCAGGCGCTCCACCGTGGGCGCCGCCGCGTTCAATCCCTTGGCCGCGTCGCCACTCTTCCCGACGACGGTCCTGCCATCCTTGTCCATGCGCACCGTGGTTCCCTGCGCGCTGGTCAGCACGAAGTCGTCGGTGAACGCCAGCTCGCGGAGACGCTGGCGGATCACCACCCGATGCGCCGCGACCGGATCGGCCACCGACTGGCGGCCGCTGATCCGGCCCAGGTCGATGCCACGCAGCATCGACGCGCCGGTATCGGCCTGCGGCTGCGGGCCCGCGCCGCGGTCCACCGTGGTGGAACCGGCGATGTAGGCCTGCGCCGCAAACCCGCCACGCACGCTCACGCCGCTCAGTTCGGCGCTGTCCTGCCAGCCGTCGCCATCGCGGTCGTTGAACACCGTGCCGAACACCAGGCTGTCGTCCAGCAGCGGATCGGCGGCCAGGACCACCTCGGCCGTCGCCACGTTGGATACGGGTTCGCCCTGGGGCGAATACGCCTGCGCCTGGTTGATGTGAGTGCCCGGGCGGACGCCCGCGCCGACGCGCATCACGTAGACAAGCGCCACCTTCCGCCCTGCCGGTACGTCCAGGCCGGAGAAGCGCAGCGGGCGGCCACCCGATGCGGTCGCCATTCCATCGGCATCGCCCGAAACCAGCGAGCCCTCCACGTAGCTGAAGCCCTCTGCGGGCATGTCCACGATGCTGCCATCGACCAGGTCGGTCGTGCCGACGTTCTCCACGGCCAGCCGGTACTGGACCAGGTCGCCGATGCGTACCTCGCGCACGCCGGCCGTCTTGGTTACGCGGAGTTCCACATTGGACTGCACCTCCACCGTGATGGTGGCCGGATCGCAGTTGGTCGGATTCAGGACTTCGCAGATCTGGTACGTGATCACATAGGTGCCGGCCGGCGTTCCTGGCGGCACATGCACGCTGCCGGTGGTGGTATCCAGCGTGGGTACCGGTCCACCATTGATCGGCGTTGCAGGAATCGTCATGGTGCCCGTGATCAGGGACACGTCGATGATGGGCCGGCCGTTCAGGGTATCGTCGGCATAGGCATTGCCCGCGCTCGGGTTGCCTGTCGCACTGTCGATACCCGTGTACGTATCGTCATTGGCGATGATCCGCGGTGCCACCACCGCCACCGTGATGATTGCAGTGTCGCAGTTGGCTGGATCGGCCTTCTCGCAGATCTGGTAGGTGATCGTGTAGCTGCCCGCGGGCGTACCCGCCGGTACGCTTACCACACCCGTAGCCGGGTCCAGCGTCGGCACGGGGCCACCATTGATCGGCGTCGCCGGCGTCGTCACCGTACCCGTGATGAGGGAGGGCTCGACAGGTTGGCCATTCAGCGTGTCGTTCCCGGTATAGGCGTTACCCGCATTCGGGTTCCCCTCCCCGCCATTGATACCTGCATATGAGTCGTCAACTGCGTCGATGACCCGCCGCGTCGTCGGCGTATCGATTGTCGTGGTGCAGGACGGTTCGGTGCTGCCCGCCGGGCAGGTGGGACTGGTTGCCACGGCGGTATTGCGGATGCTGCCCGCCGCCACGTCCGCGGCCGTCACCACATAGGTGCCCGTCAGCACGCATGCCGCACCCGGTGCCACGCTCGCGCAGGTCTGCGTGGCCGGGGTGATCTTCGGGTCGCTGACCACCACGTTGGCCAGGTCGCCGCTGGTGCTGGTATTGGCCAAGGTGACCGTGTAGGTCAGCGTATCGCCCAGGCTCACCGTGCCGCTGCCGTCTTCGTCGGCATTGCCGGTCAGGGCCTTGGTCAGGGTCTGGCTCAGGCCCGTGTTGGTGAACCGGCAAGCGGCCCGACCCGTTGCCGGCGTGAAATACGTGGCCGACGCCAAGTTGGAGCCCGCGTCGATGACCACCGGTACCGGTGTGCCGTTACAGGCCAGCGTGACCACGTAACCCGTTACGCTGCCAACCGAAAAGGTTTCCGTCAGCCTGACCGGCGTACCGCCTGCGGCGTTGGCGGTCGCACCGGTGGTACTGCCGGGGGAGGTGGAACTGCCCGGCATGGCGTTGCTGATATCCGGGTAGGACCCCACGTATGCGGGGTCGAGGGCAATGGCCAGAGCGAGCGTATCGCCGGCTTTTCCGCCGGACCACGACTTGCCCAAGGAAATCCCGTACAGGACCGCATCGCTGTCCGTCGCGCTGTTGCACGCCGGACCGGCTACGTTGCACGCTGGATCGAAAACGCTCGCCGGTGGCGAAACCGTCGCGGTATTGCTTGCGGTCTGCGCAAACGCAGAAGCGGCAGCCAAGGCAAGCCAGTTCGCCGCCACACAGCAGAAAATGCGGCGCAGCCGCGTCGTTCCATACTTCCGCATCACGTAGATCGCCCCCATGACAGCCCAGCGAACTGCACGCCCCGATACGCCGTATCGGTTCACCCTAACGAATCATGCCCGGAAAACGCGTCCGGGATCCCGCGCAAGGTCCTTCACCCGATGCCGGTGCGTCATCGCCCTCTCCATTCGAACCCCCTTCCGGGACAGCCATACAGGTCCATCCGTTTCCCCTCGCCCAGGCATTGCCGCCGGTCCGGAACGTCCCTGGATCAGGTCGGCAAAATCAATCACACCCTGAAAAAGCGCGACTGGAGCATCCCTCCCGCCACGTTCGCAGATTCGGAACCATCCAGCGACGGCAACCATGTGCCGTTCCCATCCGGCGGAAGATAGCATTCACTTTGCCGGTTTTTTATCTTCCTGCATCAAAGTTCCGCCATCTCCCGCGCCACGTCCCGCCTTCCGCCATGATGACTCCAAGGGCGTCGACCGCGGTTCCAACCGGATGTGCCCGTCGTCGCGGAGCGGCTTTCTCTGCTCATTGTGGGGAGCGCTACCCATCGACCTTTGAACAGGTAGCCGTAGATTGCACGCCGGCTCCCGCCGATGCACCCCGTGACCATCGGCGTTTCAGGGCACGACAGACAAAGGAAAAAGGGCTCAAAGAGCCCCCTTCACGCTCTCGGAATCCTTATCGCTCGCGCATGTCGCCTTCGTATATCCTTGCCCGCAACCGATACCTGCCCAGCCAGCGGCCGATGTCTGTCCTCATTCCCGGCAGAGGCTTGAATCACCTTCTGCTGGCTCCATCTGGCTTCCGCCCTGATCGAGGGAGGCCGCCACTGGAATCCGACCGGCCCCGCCTGCAGATCGCTTCAGCGCGGCAACCCGCTCACGCCAGGTCCAGCGAGAAATACTTGGCCTCGAATATCATGGCCTCGCGCTCGTAAAAGCGATGCGCGTCGGTCCGTTTCACGCCCGAAACCAGACGCAGCTGCCGGCATCCCTGCCGCCGCGCATGCCCGGCGACCCAATGCAGCAGTGCGCGGCCGTAGCCCTTGGATCGCTGCCCTTCGGCGACGACCAGGTCCTCTATCTCCAGATAACGCCCTGTGTGCAGCCATTCGCCGATGCGGATGCCCGCCAGCCCGCGGGGAACGCCCTCGTCTTCGATGCAGACCAGCCTGTAGCCCTGCTCGGCCGCCATGCGCGGCACGGCGGAAAGGAAGTCCTCGCGCGAAAGACGCGGACGCAGCGTTGCCATGAGCGGGTAGCAGCGCGCGATCGCGGCCGCATCTTCGACGAATGCGATCTCCATCCCCCCTCCGGCATGCCATTGGACCGCGGTTCCAGCACGCCCGCCCGTCACAGGCGGGCAGTCAGCCCCTCACCTTAACCGCACTTGCTGTAGCCGCAGTTCAGGCAGGTCTGGCAGCCGTCCATGATCACCAGCGCCTTGGTGCTGCACTTGTGGCACATGGTGGCGCTGGGCGGGAAGCTGGTGCCTTCGCCGGTGACTTCGACGTCTTCCTCGCGCCTGGCGGGCGCGGCGGCTACGGCGTCAGTGTTTTTTTTTGAGCGCTCCTCGAACTGCTTGCGCTTCTCGGCGATCAGCGCGCGCTGGTGGGCGCTCATTTCCGGGTCGTGCAGCAGGCCGATCGACTTCATGTGGTCTTCGACGATGGAGCCCAGTTCTGCGACCAGCGAGGGCATGTACACGCCGCCGGCCTTGAAGTAGCCACCCTTCGGATCGAACACGGCCTTCATCTCGTCGACGATGAAGGTGACGTCGCCGCCCTTGCGGAACACGGCGGACATGATGCGGGTCAGCGCCACGATCCACTGGAAATGCTCCATCGACTTGGAGTTTATGAAGATCTCGAACGGGCGGCGCAGTTCGTGCTCGGTGCCGGCGTTGAGCACGATGTCGTTGATGGTCACGTAGAAGGCGTGCTCCACCAGCGGCGACTTGATCTTGTAGGTGCTGCCAATCAGCACGTCGGGGCGCTCGATGCGCTCGTGCATGTGCACGATGTTGCTGTCCTGGGCATCGTCCTGCGCCTGTGCGACCGGAGCCTTGGCCGTCGCTTCCCGGGCCTTGTCGTCCGGGGTGATGACGGAATAACCCTTGATTTTCTTGTCGATCTTGACGGCCATGGTGCGGGTCCTGGTTATGCGTTGTGATGCGGGTTGCGGCGCCCCCGTCCGCTGCGGAACGGGGGCGCGGGTGCGGCTTACCTGCGGGCGGCCTTCTTCGCCGCCTTCTTCACGGTGGCGGTCTTCTTCGCCACCGCCTTCTTCGCCGGAGCGGCCTTGGCGGCCATCTTCTTCCCGACCTTCTTCACCGCCTTCTTCGCGGCGACGGTCTTGCCGGCGACTTTCTTCTCGATCTTCCCGACCGCCTTCTTCACCGCGGCGGTCTTCTTGCCGACGGCCTTGGCGACCTTCTTCTCGGCGGCCTTCACCGTCTTCTTCGCCGCCGCGACCTTCTTCACCGTCTTCCTTTCGGCGGCGACGACGGCTTTCTTGGCGGCGGCACGGGTGCCGGCGCCCTTCTTCTTCAGGCCGGCGGCTTCGGCCTTGGCATTGGCCTTGGCGGCCTCCAGCTTCTGGCGCACGCTCGAGACGGTCTTCTTCACTTCCTTCTTCGCGGCGGCCGCTTTCCGGGCGACGACCTTCTCGGCCTTCTTGACCGCCTTCCCGACCTTGGCGACCTGCTTCTTCGCACCCGCCCCGGCCTTGCGCGCGCGGCTCCTGACCGCGGCAACGGCGTCGCTGGCGGTAGCGGCCATCGCGTCGCCCAGGTGGGCCGCGCTTTCCTTCACGTTATCGGCAACCTGGGAAACGGTCGCCGTCACACCATTGCCATTGCTCATATAGCCCTCCTGGGGGCACAGGGTCCGTAACGTTGGCGATGCTGGATCGAAAGCCGATGGAACAGGGAACAGGCGCGACAGCCCGGTGGCGGAACCACCGTCGCCGTCCCGCCTCGCGGCGGAACGGCATGCGAAGGCGACCTCAGAACTTGCCGTAGTAGCCTTCCTTGAGGGCGTCGAACAGGTTGGCGGCGGTGTGCATCTCGCCGTCGTACTCGATCTGCTCGTTGCCCTTGACCTCCACCACCTGGCCGTCTTCCAGCTCGAAGCGGTAGGTGGTGTTCTCCAGGTCCGCCTCCTTGACCAGCACGCCCTGGAAGGCGGCGGGATTGAAGCGGAACGTGGTGCAGCCCTTCAGGCCCTGCTGGTGGGCGTAGCGGTAGATGTCCTTGAACTGCTCGTACGGATAGTCGGTCGGTACGTTGGCGGTCTTGGAGATCGAGCTGTCCACCCACTTCTGCGCGGCGGCCTGCACGTCGACGTGCTCCTTGGGCGAGATGTCGTCGGCGGCGATGAAGTAATCCGGCAGCCGCGCCTGGTCGTCCTCGGCGAACGGCATGGCCTTGGCATTGACCAGCTCGCGGTAGGCCAGCAGCTCGAAGGAGAACACGTCCACCTTCTCCTTGCTCTTCTTGCCTTCGCGGATCACGTTGCGGCTGTAGTGGTGCGCGAACGAGGGCTCGATGCCGTTGGAGGCGTTGTTGGCCAGCGACAGGCTGATGGTGCCGGTGGGCGCGATGGAGCTGTGGTGGGTGAAGCGCGCGCCGGTCTCGGCCAGTTCGTCCACCAGTTCCGGGGCGACCGTGGCGATGCGCTGCATGTAGCGGCTGTAGCGCGCGTGCAGCACCTTGCCCTGGATCTTCTGGCCGGCCTTCCAGCCGTCCTTGCGCATCTCCGGACGCTGGCGCAGCATCGCCGCGGTGACGTCGAAGGTTTCCTCCATGATCGGCGCCGGGCCCTTCTCGCGGGCCAGTTCCAGGCCGGTTTCCCAGCCGGCCACGGCCATGTCGCGGGCGATGGCCTCGGTGAACTCGCACGATTCGGGCGAGCCGTACTTCATGCGCAGCATGGTCATGGTGCTGCCCAGGCCGAGGAAGCCCATGCCGTGGCGGCGCTTGCGCATGATCTCGTTGCGCTGCTGTTCCAGCGGCAGGCCGTTGACCTCGACCACGTTGTCGAGCATGCGGGTGAACACGCGCACCACTTCCTTGTACTCGTCCCAGTCGAACGAGGCCTTGTCGGTGAACGGGTCGCGCACGAACTTGGTCAGGTTGACCGAGCCCAGCAGGCAGGCGCCGTACGGCGGCAGCGGCTGCTCGCCGCACGGGTTGGTGGCGCGGATGTTCTCGCACCACCAGTTGTTGTTCATCTCGTTGACGCGGTCGATCAGGATGAAGCCCGGCTCGGCGTAGTCGTACGTCGAGACCATGATCATGTCCCACAGGTGGCGGGCGCGGATGTGGCCGTACACCTTGCACGCCACCAGGCCGTCGTCGCGCACGATGTAGTTCTCGTGGGTCGGCCATTCGCGCCAGACCACTTCCTCGCCGCTGGCCGGGTCCAGCTCGGCCTGTTCCTTGGTGTTGATCGGGAACACCAGCGGCCAGTCGGCGTCCTTGTCCACCGCCTCCATGAAGCCGTCGGTGATCAGCAGCGACAGGTTGAACTGGCGCAGGCGGCCGTCCTCGCGCTTGGCGCGGATGAAGTCCTTCACGTCCGGGTGCGACACGTCGAAGGTGCCCATCTGCGCGCCGCGGCGGCCACCGGCCGAGGACACGGTGAAGCACATCTTGTCGTAGATATCCATGAAGGACATCGGCCCGGAGGTGTAGGCGCCGGCGCCGGCGACGAACGCGCCGCGCGGGCGCAGCGTGCTGAATTCGTAACCGATGCCGCAGCCGGCCTTCAGGGTCAGGCCCGCTTCGTGCACCTTCTCCAGGATGCCGTCCATCGAGTCGGTGATGGTGCCCGACACGGTGCAGTTGATGGTGCTGGTGGCCGGCTTGTGTTCCTGCGCGCCGGCGTTGGAGGTGATGCGGCCGGCCGGGATCGCGCCGCGGCGCAGCGCCCAGACGAAGCGCTCGTACCAGTAGGCGCGCTTCTCGTCGCTGCCCTCGGCGTCGGCCAGGGCACGGGCCACGCGCTGGTAGGTGCCGTCGATGTCGGCATCCAGCGCCTGTCCGGCCTTGGTCTTGAGGCGGTACTTCTTGTCCCAGATGTCCTGCGAGGCGGGCTGCAGGGGGATAAGGTCCGATCGGGTTGGGTTGCTGACCACTTCCAGACGCACCGTGCTCATGATGGTGGGAACTCTCCTTGTGCACCTTGCGGTGCGGTTTACCGTTTCCCCGGTCGGGCCGGGCTGCAACGACGACGATGCCGGCGCGTGGTCACGCGCCTGCGGGCGGGCGGGAATCGGTCCGGCGGGGGCCGGTGGTCTGCATCGCTTCCGTCGTCATTGCACGCCTTCCTGCGGGGTGCCTGCACCCCGGGCCTCAACCCTACTTCTTGGGGACGCATTTCACATCAACCCAACATCTAGTGGCTGATGGCGACGCCAAGCTTACCCACCATAGGGGTGATGTCAAACGAAAAATATGTGTCGGGGATCTTGCAATCCGCGCAGGGCTTGGCAGCCCGGCGATTGCGGCGCTGCGGCAGATTTCATTGTCGATTTAGGTCGCTGCCGCCACACTCCCGTTCAGCAACTTCCGCCCCACCGGACGCCCCGAGCGGCGTCCCAGCATGGAACCCCCGGCCACTATGCGACCGCTCCCGACCCTGCTCACCCTCGCCCTGGCCGCCGCCTTCGGCGGCTTCACCGCCAGCGCCATCAACGCCCACCTGGACAACCGCGCCGAGGCCGCCACCGGCGCCCTGCTGCCCGCCACCGCCGCGCTGCCGGCCGCGGTCGCCGGCCAGCCGGTGCCGTCGCTGGCGCCGATGCTGGAGCGGGTGATGCCGGCGGTGGTCAGCGTCAACACCAAGCAGGTGGTGCGGGTGCGCAACCCGTTCTTCGACGACCCGTTCTTCCGCCGCCTGTTCCCGCAGGTGCCGGCCGAGCGCATCAACGAGTCGCTGGGTTCGGGCGTGATCATCGACGCGGCCAAGGGTTACGTGCTGACCAACCACCACGTGATCGAGAACGCCGACGACGTGCAGGTGACGCTGGCCGACGGGCGCACGGTCAAGGCCGAGTTCCTCGGCTCGGACCGCGACACCGACATCGCGCTGATCCGCATCCCGGCCGACAGGCTCACCGCGCTGCCGCTGGGCGACAGCGACCAGCTGCGCACCGGCGATTTCGTGGTGGCCATCGGCAACCCGTTCGGCTTCAGCCAGACCGTGACCTCGGGCATCGTCTCGGCGGTGGGCCGCAGCGGCATCCGCGGGCTGGGCTACCAGAACTTCATCCAGACCGACGCCTCGATCAACCCGGGCAACTCCGGCGGCGCGCTGGTCAACCTGGCCGGGCAGCTGGTCGGCATCAACACCGCCAGCTTCAACCCGCAGGGCAGCATGGCCGGCAACATCGGCCTGGGCCTGGCCATCCCCTCCAACCTCGCCCGTGACGTGGTCGAGCAGCTGATCACCAAGGGCGTGGTGGTGCGCGGCACGCTGGGCGTGGAGACGCAGAACCTGAGCCCGCAGATCGCGCAGGGGCTGGGCCTGGACGAGGCGCGCGGCGCGCTGGTCACGCGCGTGCTGTCCGGTTCGGCGGCCGCCGCGGCCGGGCTGCGCGCCGGCGACGTGATCACCGCGATCAGCGGCCAGCGCGTGGACAACGCCCAGGCGCTGCACAACTTCGAGGGCCTGCAGCCGGTGGGCCGCACCGTCGAGCTGGACGTGCGCCGCGACGGCAAGCCGCTGCAGCTCAAGGCCACGCTCAAGGAACAGCCGCGCGCGGTGACCGGCGACACGCTGGACGTGCGCCTGTCCGGCGCCACCTTCGTCGACCTGCCCGAATCGCTGCGCCAGTCCGGCCTCAACGGCGTGCTGGTCAGCGAGGTGGCGCGCGGCAGCCGCGCCGCGCAGTCCGGCTTGGCCGGCGGCGACATCGTGCTGGCGGCCAGCAGCGGCGAGTTCGTCGACCTGGCCAGCTGGCGCGCGAGCTTCAGCCCGCGGCCGCAGCAGCTGGTGCTGCGCATCATGCGCGGGAATACGCAAGGCCAGCTGGTGATGCGGTAACGGCCGCGCGCTCGTAACGTTCCTTACACCCTGGCGCTGGTATTGCTTGCATCCTGCGCCGCACAGTGGCGTTCCCGCCGAACCAAGGAGACGAAGTGATGAGCCCCACGAACACCGACACCATGAAGGACCACCTGGGCGACGCCGGATCGCACCTGAAATCGGCCGCGCGCGCGGCCGGCACGGCGGTCAAGGACGCGGCCGGCCTGGCCGGCGACGAACTGCGCCTGGGCAAGGCCAACGTGAAGGCCGAGCTGTCCGACAGCGCGCTGTCCGGCCTGGCCGCCGCCGAGCTTTCCGGCGCCGCGGCGAAGGAACAGATGGACGCGCTGATGGACAAGGGCAAGGACCTGATCGACAGCGCCGCCGACCTGATCCGCGAGCGCCCGCTGGCCTCGTTCGGCGTGGCCTTCGCCGCCGGCTGGATCATCGCCAAGCTCGCTCGCAGCAACGACTGACCCGGGCGTGAGCGAAAACACGCCACCGCCGGACGCGGGCGGAAACGGCACGGACGGGGACGGCCAGGCGGCGCCGGGCCTGGAGGAAAGCATCCGCCAGGTCGGCAGCGCCGGCCGGCAGACGCTGGATTCGGCGGCGCACACGCTGCGCTCGCTGCGGCGGCTGGCCTCGGCCGATTTCGCCCTGGCCCGCAGCGCCTTCGGGCGCGCGCTGGCCTGGAGCGGCGTGGCCATCGTGTTCGGCGCCTCGGCGTGGCTGCTGCTGGCCGCCACGCTGATTGCCTTCCTGCACGCCATCGGGCTGTCGTGGTTCGTGTCGCTGCTGATCACCTCGGTGGCGAGCCTGGCGGTCACCGGCTACGCGGTCTGGCGGGTCAGCTATTTCTTCCACCACACCGGCATGCACGCCACGCGCCGGCAGCTGTCGCGGCTGGGCCTGTTCGACGAACCGGCCGAGGACGATCCCGACGCCGACGTGAAGATCCCGGGGGACGGCACGCCATGAATTTCGATGCCCTGCAGCGCCGCGTGCGCCGCGCCGAAGCCGTCGTGCAGGTACGCATGGACGAGACCGTGCAGCACTGGGACGCGCTGGAAACGACCTGGCGCCGCAGCTGGACGCCCGGCCGCATCGTCATCGCCGGCCTGGCCGGTGGTTTCGTGGCCGGCAGGCTGGAACCGGGCGGCGCCTTCAGCGGCGCGCGCTGGCTGCAGATGATCGGCTCGGTCTCCGGGCTGGTGGCCTCGGCGCAGGCCTCGATCGCCACCCTGCAGGAAGCGGGGCTGGCCGCGGCCGCGGCTGCGGCCGGGGCGGCCACCGGCGAAGCCGCCGCGCACGCGGACGACGATGCGCCGGCGCCGCGTCCGCAGGCGGTGGCGGAACCGCCGCCCGGCACGCCGCCGCGGGCCGCCGAGGCGGCTACCGAACTGTCAGAATCCTGATCCGCGCGGCCGCCGGCCGCGCCCTTCCCGCTCCGGAGTGCCGCCCGATGTCCGCACTGCCGTCCGACACGTCCGCCCCTGCGCCTGCCACCGAACCCGCCGCGCCGGCGCCGCGCCCGCGTGCCTCCGCCGCCGTGCTGGTGCTGGCCACGCTGGCGGTCGGCTATACGCTGTGGGCCGCGCAGGACGTGATCCTGCCGGTGCTGCTGGCGATGTTCTTCGCCCTGGTCGGCAACCCGATCATCCGCCTGCTGCAGAAACTGCGCCTGCCGCGTTTCCTGGCCGCGCTGCTGGTGCTGGCCCTGGGCCTGGCCAGCGCCGGCGCGCTGGCGGTGCAGCTGGCCGGGCCGGCGGCCGACTGGTTCGCCGAGACGCCGCAGCAGCTGCGCCAGGTCTCCCGCAAGGTGCGCGACCTGGTGCGTCCGGTGCAGCAGGCCAACCAGGCCGCCGAGAGCTTCGCCCGCGCCGCCGGCGGCGAGGACAACCGCAAGGTGGAAGTGATCCGCACCCGGCTCGACGACCCCTACAAGGTGCTGGTGCGCACGCCGCGGCTGGCCGCCTCGGCGCTGGCGGTGGTGCTGCTGACGCTGTTCTTCATGATCTATGGCGAGAACCTGCAGCGGCACGTGATCGCGCTGCTGCCCAACCGCCAGCAGAAGCGCTTCACCACCGACATCCTGCGCGCGATGGAACGCGAGATCTCGCGCTACGTGCTGACCATCACCATCATCAACGCCCTGGTCGGGCTGGCGCTGGCGGGCGTGCTGGTGCTGCTGGGCATCGCCCTGCCCGAGGCGCTGCTGTGGGGCACGGTGGCGATGCTGCTGAACTTCGCGCCCTACGTGGGCCCGCTGATCGGCATCGCGCTGATGCTGCTGGTCGGCCTGACCCAGTTCCGCGAACCGCTGGCGGTGGCGCTGCCGGCGCTGGCCTACCTGGCGCTGCACACGCTGGAAGGGCAGCTGGTCACGCCGATCGTGCTGGGCCGGAGCATGGCGATCTCGCCCCTGATGCTGGTGCTGGCGCTGATGGTGTCCGGCTGGCTGTGGGGCATCGTCGGCCTGCTGCTGGCGGTGCCGCTGCTGGTCTGCGCCAAGCTGGTGCTGGCGCGGCTGGACGGCATGCAGGGCTGGGCGCGCCTGCTGGAATAGGCAAAGGCGCGGCCCGCCGCGCTGCCGTAAAATGGCCCGGTGAACTTTCCTGTCCTAGCCATCACCCTCGACCTGGACGACACGCTCTGGCCGTTCGCGCCCATCGGCGCGCGCATCGACCAGGTGCTGCACGACTGGATGCGCGTCCACAGCCCCGCCACCGCGGCGATGTACCCGGTGGAGGCCATGCGCGAACTGCGCGTGCGCACCTTCGACGACAACCCGCACCTGCACTACGACCTGAGCGCGCTGCGGCGCCTGACCCTGACCGAGGCGCTGGAGAAGAGCGGCGCCAGCATGGACCTGCTGGAACCGGCCTACGAGGCGTTCTACGCCGCGCGCAACCAGGTGGAGTTCTATCCCGACGCGCTGGACGCGCTGCGGCGCATCGCCGCGCGCGTGCCGGTGGCCGCGGTCAGCAATGGCAACGCCGACCTGGCGCGCATCGGCATCGGCGACCTGTTCGCGTTCCAGCTGGGCTCGCGCGAGTTCGGCGCGGCCAAGCCGGATCCGGGCATCTTCCACGCCGCCTGCGCCCGGCTGGGCGTGGAGCGCACCCATGTCCTGCACGTCGGCGACCACGCCGAGATGGACGTGGCCGGCGCCATGCGCGCGGGCCTGCGCGGCTGCTGGATCAACCGCGAAGCCCAAGCCTGGAGCCACACCGCGCCGCCGCCGGACCTGCAGTTCGACACCCTCACCGGGCTGGCCGACTGGCTGGACGCGCAGGACTGAAGCGATGCCGCAGCTCGGCCGCATCGAACAGTGGAACGACGGCAAGGGCTACGGTTTCGTGCGCCCGCTCCAATCGCAGGCCGGCGCCGGCGATGCAGCGCGCGCCTTCGTGCACATCAAGGCGATCGCCAGGGCCGGCCGCCGCCCCGCCGATGGCGATCTCGTCCGCTATGACGGCGAACGCGACGCGCGCGGCCGCCTGAACGCGGTGAACGTGTCCTTCGTCAACGCCGGGATGATGCGCGCCCAGGCGCAGCGTCGCGCCGAAACGAAAACCGCCACGCGCCAACGCCGCGCCTCCGCCGCGCTGGTCGATTCCGTGCAGCGTTTCGTTATCGCAGGCGCGCTCCTCGCGCTCGCGGCCGGCAGCATGCTGGAGCTGTGGCCGCAGGTGGTGACGCTGGCCTATGCGGCCATGGGCACGGTTTCGTTTTTCGCCTATGCCATCGACAAGAAGGCCGCCGACAGCGGCCGCTGGCGCACGCGCGAAAGCACCCTGCACGCCTTCGACCTGCTGTGCGGCTGGCCGGGCGGCCTGCTGGCCCAGCAGGCATTCCGCCACAAGACCCGCAAGATCAGCTTCCAGACCGGGTTCTGGATCACCGTGGCGCTGAACTGCGCCGCCCTTTACTGGCTGCTTCCGCGGATCGGAACGGCATCGTGACCCCCTGCAGCCGGTCATCGCGAGCGGCCGGCCCCTACCTCCAGGAATGACCTCATGTCCGCTTCATCGTCTCCCGCTGGTTTCACCTCCGACGCCGCCGGCGCGCGCCCGTTGTACGTGCTGGACAAGGCGGGCTTCGCCGCATGGCTGGACACCCAGCCGGCCGCGACCCGCGCCTGGCTCGGCAGCCAGCAGTTCGCCGCCGCGCCGGGCAGCGTGGCCCTGCTGCCGGGCGAGGACGGGCTGGCCGGCGCAGTGCTGGGCGTCGGCGACCGCGCCGATGCCTATGCCTACGCGCATGCGCCGTTCGCGCTGCCGGCCGGCAGCACCTGGCGGCTGGCCACTGCGCTGGACGCGGCCGACACCGCCAACCTGCAGCTCGGCTGGGGCCTGGGCAGCTACCGCTTTGCCCGCTACCGCAAGCCGGCGCGGCAACCGGCGCAGCTGGCCGCCACGCCGTCGCCGGAAGTGCTGGACGTGCTGGCCGCCTGCCTGCGCGTGCGCGACTGGGTCAACACCCCGACCGAGGACATGGGCCCGCAGCAGCTGGAAGACGCCGCGCGCGAGCTGGCCGACGCCCACGGCGGCACGCTGGAAGTGATCGCCGGCGACGAGCTGCTGGAGCGCAACTTCCCCACCATCCACGCCGTGGGCCGCGCCTCGCACCGCGCGCCGCGCCTGATCGTGCTGCGCTGGGGCGACGAAGCCGCGCCGCACCTGGCGCTGGTCGGCAAGGGCGTGTGCTTCGACACCGGCGGCCTGGACCTGAAGCCGGCCGACGGCATGCGCAACATGAAGAAGGACATGGGCGGCGCGGCGCACGCGCTGGCGCTGGCCGGGCTGGTCATGGCGCAACGGCTGCCGGTGCGGCTGACCCTGATCGTGCCGGCGGTGGAAAACGCGGTCGGCCCCGATGCGTTCCGTCCGGGCGAGGTCATCACCACGCGCAAGGGCATCACCGTGGAGATCGACAACACCGACGCCGAGGGCCGCCTGATCCTGTGCGACGCGCTGGCCTACGCCGGCGAAATGCGGCCGGACGCCATCGTCGATTTCGCCACGCTCACCGGCGCGGCGCGCATCGCGCTCGGCCCCGACCTGCCGGCGCTGTTCGCCAACGACGACACGCTGGCGCAGCAGTGGCTGGACGCCGGCGACCGCACCCGCGACCCGGTGTGGCGCATGCCGCTGTGGCGTCCCTACCTGCGCTACCTCAACAGCGGCATCGCCGACATGGCCAACGCCGGTTCGCGCATGGCCGGCAGCGTCACCGCCGCGCTGTACCTGGAGCGCTTCGTCGAGGAAGGCCAGAAGTGGGCGCACCTGGACGTCTACGCCTGGAACGACGGAGAACGCCAGGGCCGCCCCGCCGGCGGCGAAGCGCTGGCGCTGCGTTCGGCCTGGGAAATGCTCAAGGTCCGCTACAACGGCTGACGGAACATGGCCACCGACCGCGATTTCATCGACTACGTGGCCGAGCAGATCGCGCTCGGCCCGCGGCTCACGCACCGGAAGATGTTCGGCGAGTACGCGTTCTACGTCGACGACAAGGTGGTGGCCTTCGCCTGCGACAACAGCCTGTTCGTCAAACCTTCAGCGGCGGCCAGCGAACTCGCGCCGCTGCTGCCGCAGCGCCCGCCCTACCCCGGTGCGAAGGACTACCCGGTGGCCGACGAACTGCTGGACGACTCCGATGCGCTGCGCCGGCTGATCCTGCGTACCGCCGAGCTGATGCCGCTGCCGAAGCCGCACCGGAAGCCCGCCACCCGATAGGAGCGCACTTGTAGGAGCGCACTTCAGTGCGCGACGGGGCCTTCACACAGATCCCGCCGCAGGAGACGCACCCCAGGACGATGGGAAGTCCCTGTCGCGCACTGAAGTGCGCTCCTACAGGGTGCCTCGACGGACTGTGGACGATCCGATGCGCTGCGCGGACCAACTCGCACGCCAGGCGCTCCCGCCTGTGCAGAAGCGCATTTCAGTACTGCAGATCCTGTCGCAGATGATGCATCCGCGGGTGCATTGAAGCCCCTGCCGCGCACTGAGGTGCGCTCCTGCGGGACACCACTACAACCACGTCGCGTTCCAGTAGGGGTAGTCGCCAACCCGCTGGACCAGCCCTGCCCGCAACGGGTTGGCGATGATGTAGCGTGCGACCGCAAGGATGTCCTCGTCCCGGCGCAGGGCGCGGTCGTGATAGGCGCGGCTCCATACCGGCCCACACCCGCCCTCCTCGCGATGGATATCGCGGGCGCTGAATGCCTTGAGCATATGGACGACCTCTGACAGCGAACGCCGTTGCCCCAGTTGCAGCAACCAGTGCACGTGGTCTGGCATCAGAACCCAAGCCAACATTCTTGCGTCGCCCAGTACCGTCGCGCCCTCGAAACAACGGCACGCCGTCCATGCAACCTGATGATCCAGGAATCGAGGCATCCTCGCCCATGTGCTCGTGGTGACGTGGTAAATGTGGCCCGGCAGGCTGTGGCGCCCCTTGCGGAGCGCGTGGTGTCCCGGTCGCGGCGATTGCCTGGTCCTGTCCATGCGTACATCGTGGGATGACGGCGGATCCGCCACCCAGTTGCATCATCTTCTTTGTGTGTCGGATTTCACCGCATCATGCAGGAGCACGCTTGTAAGGGGCGCGCCCGTAGGAGCGCACTTCAGTGCGCGAATGGCTTTCCCGGTAGAGCCCTTTCGCGCACTGAAGTGCGCTCCTACAGGGGTGCTCCTACGGACTGCTACAGCCAGCCCTTCTGCCGCGCCAGCCGGTGCGCTTCGATGCGGTTGGCGACGCCGAGCTTGCCGATGCATTCGGACAGGTAGTTGCGCACGGTGCCGTGCGAGAGGCCGAGCTGTTCGGCGATCTCGTTGGCCGAGCGGCCTTCGCCGGCCAGGCGCAGCACCTGGCGCTCGCGGTCGTTCAGCGGATCGGCCTCGGACCAGGCTTCCACCGCCAGCTGCGGATCGATGGCGCGGCCGCCGCGCTGCACCTGGCGCAGGGCCTGGGCCAGCTTTTCCGCCGGCGCGTCCTTGAGCAGGTAGCCCTGCACGCCGGCGTCCAGCGCGCGGCGCAGGAAGCCGGTGCGGGCGAAGGTGGTGACGATCACCACCTTCGTCGCCAGCCCGTGGCGCTGCACGCGCTGGGCCAGCTCCAGCCCGGTCAGGCCGGGCATCTCGATGTCGGTGACCAGCACGTCCGGGGCGAGCCGCTGCAGCTCGCGCCACGCACTCTCGCCGTCGGCGGCGGCGCCGACCACCTCGATGTCGCTTTCCAGGTTCAGCAGCGCCGACAACGCGCCGCGCACCATCGCCTGGTCCTCGGCCAGCAGGATGCGGATCATGCGCGCGCCTCCATGGCCGGCAGCCCTGGATCATCCGGTACGGCGGCGGTCATGGCCGCGTCGCCATCGCCCAGCGGCACCGTCACCGTCAGCCGCGTGCCGGCGCCGCGCGGCGAATCGATGCGCAGGGTGCCGCCCAGCGCCGCCACCCGTTCGCGCATGCCGGCCAGGCCGTTGCCGTTGGCGGACACGCCGCCGCGGCCGTCGTCGGCCACCTCCAGCACCACCGCGCCGGCCTCCACGCGCAGGGCGATCATCGCCTCGCTGGCCTGCGCGTGGCGGGCGATGTTGGTGACCGCCTCGCGCAGGACCATCGCCAGCCCGCATTCGATCCAGCCGGGCATCGGCGGCGGCGGCGAGTGCCGCAGGTGCACGCGCGAGGACTCCAGCAGCAGGTGCGCCGAGGCCAGTTCGGCTGCCATGTCGGCGGCGCGGAAGCCGGTGACGGCGCTGCGCACCTGCGCCAGCGCGTCGCGCGCGATCTGCTCGGCCTCGGCCAGCTCGCGCTGCGAACGCGCCGGGTCGCGTTCGAACAGCTTGCGCGACAGCTCCATCTTCAGCGTGATCAGCGACAGCGTGTGCCCGAGCAGGTCGTGCAGGTCGCGGCCGATGCGCTCGCGCTCGGCGGTGGCGGCCAGCCGCCGCACTTCCTCGTGCGACAGCCGCAGCGCGGCGTCCTTCTCGCTGCTGGCGCGCTCGACGTTGACGATCAGGCCGATGATCACCGTCAGCGCCGGTATCCAGGCCACGACCTGCCACGGATAGCCGATCCACCACGCCAGCGAGACGAAGCCGGCGTTGAGCAGCAGCAGCTCCAGCAGGTAGCGCGGCACGCCGATGCAGCGGTTGGTGCGCAGCATCACGCAGCCGAACACGAAGTAGTTCATGCCCGAGGGATAGCTGCGCAGCAGCGCCATCGACAGCACGATCATCGCCAGCGCGAAGATCGGCGCATTGCGCCGCGACGCCACCAGGGTCATCACGTACAACAGGATGAACAGCGGGTACGACCACAGCGTGATCAGCACCCAGCGCAGGGTGAAGCCGGCGCCGAACATCGGGGTGATGAACACCCACACCGTCCACAGCAGGTGCACGGCATCGATCCACGGCCACTTGCCGAGCTTGAGGTTGTCGGCCACCACCGAATCGGAGGCGGGCTTCAGCCAGGCGGGGAGGTGGCGGTGGTTCACGGGGCGGTTCCTGTCGCGCAGGCGTCGATGATGCCATCAGCCATGCCGGCGCAGGCGGCGCACGGCGACGGCCATGACGACCAGGGTGAATACGGCCAGCCACAGCAGGTGCGGCCAGGCGCTGCCGGTATCGAAGCCGACCGCCGACAGCGCCAGCGCGTTGAGGTGGTAGCTCGGCCACAGCGGCGCCTGCGCGGCCACCAGCGGCGGCAGCATCTGCAGCGGGAACCACAGCCCGGACAGGAAGGCCATCGGCAGGTACAGCAGGTTGACCATGGCCGGCGCGCCCTGGCCCTTGACCAGCGTGCCCAGCAGCAGGCCCAGCGCGCAGAACGGCACCGATCCGGCGACGCAGACCAGCGCCAGCCGCAGCACCTGCGCCGCCTGCAGCTGCACGTGCGCCAGCGTCAGGTCCAGCGTCTGCAGCAGGGCGGTGATCAGCGCGGCCATCAGCATCGCCATCGCCATCTTGCCGGCCAGGTACGCGGCCGGCGGCATCGGCAGCGCGCGCTTGAGGGTGAGCAGGCCGTTGTCGCGTTCCAGCGCCAGCGACATGCCGAAACCGAACAGGCCCGGCGCCATCACCCCGAAGGTGGAATACGACGCCAGCAGGAAGCGCGGCGCCTCCGGCGTGCTGCGTCCGGCCAGCACCACGCCGAACATCAGGAAGAACACCGCCGGGAACAGCAGCGTGGGCAGCAGGAACGACGGGCTGCGCAGGTAGCGCAGGCATTCGGCGCGCGTCTCCTGCAGGTAGGCGGCGAACACGCGGCCGCGCGGCATCGGCGGCTGCGCGGCGAAGGAAGCAGGCAGGGTGTCCATCAGGCGGCCTCGCGCAGAAAGGAGGAAGCGACGCTGTCGTCGCGGGTCAGGTCGCAGAACGCTTCGTCCAGCCCGGCGGCCTGCACTTCCAGGCCCGACAGCGCCGGATCGGCGTCGAGCAGGCGCCGCACCACCGCTTCGGCCTGGTCGCTGGACAGGTCCAGTCGTGCGCCTTCGCGCTGCGCCTGGCGCACGCCGGGCCAGGCGGCCACGGCATCGGCGTCCAGCGTGGTGACGCAGCGGATGCGGCGCGTCTCCACCCGCGCGCGCAGCGCGTCGACGCTGCCGTCGCTGACGATGCGCCCGCGCATCAGCACGCAGACCCGGTCGGCCAGGTGCCCGGCCTCCTCCAGGTAGTGCGTGGTCAGCACCACCGCCACGCCTTCGCCGGCCAGCGCGCGCACGGTGGCCCACAACCGCTGCCGCGCCGGCAGGTCGAGCCCGACGGTGGGCTCGTCCAGGAACAGCAGCCGCGGGCGTCCGCACAGGGCGATGGCGAACTGCACGCGCCGCTGCTGGCCGCCGGACAGCCTGCCGTAGGGCCGGTCGAGCAGGTCCTCCACTCCGGCCAGCGTCGCGCTTTCGGCCAGCGGGCGCGGCGCCGGGTAGTAGCTGGCGGTCAGCCGCAGCAGTTCGCCGACCCTCAACGTCGGCGGCAGCGCCGCGTCCTGCAGCATCACGCCGATGCCGCGGCGCGCGGCCAGCTGCTGCGGGTCCTGCCCGAACAGCCGCACCTGTCCGGCATCTGCGCGCAGCAGGCCCAGCAGCAGGCCGATGGTGGTGGTCTTGCCGGCGCCGTTCGGGCCGAGCAGGGCCAGCACCTGGCCGGCATGCAGGTCCAGGTCCACGCCGGCCAGCGCCTGCAGCGCGCCATAGCGCTTGTGCACGCCGCGCAGGCTCGCCAGTACTTCGCCGTTCGCGCCCATCTCGTCGCCTCCAGTCGGGAATGACGCCACGGTAGCCAAGCGCGCGTTCGCCCTGCAGTGCGGGCGGTCAGGCCAGGCGGGTGACACCCGTCACCTGCGCGGCGGACAGGCACTGCCTAGAATCGGTCCCCGTCGCCGGGAGGCCCGCCGGACCGGTTTGGGTTACCTTCCGTCACTTCTTCCCGCTTTCTCCGTCCTGGTGCCCATGAACACCTCCGCCGACCTGCTCAAGGAACTCCGCATCGACCGCTCGGCGCCGCCGCCGTCCGGCCCGTCCTCGCCACGCCGCTGGCTGTGGTGGGTGCTGGGCCTGCTGGCGGTGCTGGTGCTGGCGATCGTGGCCGGCATCTTCTTCAGCGGCGGCAAGCCGGTGGTGGTGCAGACCGCGCCGGTGGTCGCCATCGGCCAGGACAGCGCCAGCGCCTCGGTGCTCGACGCCAGCGGCTACGTGGTGGCGCGGCGCATGGCCACGGTCTCGGCCAAGATCACCGGCAAGGTGCGCGAGGTGATGATCGAGGAAGGCATGCGCGTGGAGGAAGGCCAGGTCATGGCCACGCTCGACCCGATCGACGCCAACGCGCAGCGCGCGCTCAACGCCGCCCAGCTCGACGCCGCGCGCAGCCAGGTCGAAGGCCTGCAGGCGCAGCTGCGCCAGGCCGAGGCCGACGCGCAGCGCCTGCAGCAGCTGGTCGGCCGGCAGCTGGTGTCGCGCTCGCAGTACGACCAGTACGTGGCCCAGCGCGACAGCCTGCGCGCGCAGCTGGCCACCGCGCGCCACAACGCCACCGTCGCGCAGGACGCGCTGGCCATCGCCGACCTGGGCGTGGACAACAACGTGGTGCGCGCGCCGTTCGCCGGCGTGGTCACCGCCAAGGCCGCGCAGCCGGGCGAGATCGTCTCGCCGCTGTCGGCCGGCGGCGGCTTCACCCGTACCGGCATCGGCACCATCGTGGACATGGATTCGCTGGAGATCGAGGTCGAGGTCGGCGAGGCCTACATTGGCCGCGTACAGCCGAAGATGCCGGTGGAAGCGGTGCTCAACGCCTACCCGGACTGGAAGATCCCCGCCGAGGTGATCGCGATCATCCCCACCGCCGACCGCGGCAAGGCCACGGTGAAGGTGCGCGTGGCGCTGAAGGTGAAGGACCCGCGCATCGTGCCGGAGATGGGCGTGCGGGTGAGCTTCCTGGAAAAGCCGGCCGAAGCCGGACAGAAGAAACCCGAAGGCGTGCGCGTGCCGGCGGCGGCGATCGTTCAGCGCGGCCAGGACGCGGTGGCGTTCGTGGTCGGCGACGACGACACGGTGCAGGCGCAGCCGCTGAAGACCGGCATGGAAATGGGCAAGGACCGGCAGGTGCTGTCGGGCCTGTCGGCGGGACAGACCGTGGTGGTGGACCCGCCGGCGACGCTGAAGGATGGCGACAAGGTGGCGCTGGCGGGTGACGTGGAGCAGTGACCGGCGTCGGGCAGGCTGCGTGGCTATTGGCGCCGCACGACGAATGACGAGAGCGTCCCTTCTCCAATGGAAGAAGATGCCCCGAAGAGATGAGGGCGTAGGCGAAGCGTCCGGCATGTTCAGCCATGGGCCTTCGCCCATCCCTCACCCCAACCCCCGCTCCGCGCCCCGGCCCACGCCAGCGGCGTGGGCGCTCCAAGGCACGCGCGCCAGTGGCGCGCAGGCCGTGCCTTCTCGCCCCGGAGGGAGAGGGGCTTAAAACCCGATTTCTGCTGTTGCTGTTGCTTTTGCTCGTGCCTTTGATCTTCCGGGTTCCCTTCCGCAGCGACGGAGCCGGCGGGAAAAACCCGAAGGGCGACGTGCATGGATGCACGTCGTTTTTCGACGAGACATGGATGTCTCGTCGAAAAATCCCGCCGGCGGAGTGGACCCGGCGCGCGCAGCGCGTCGGGCGCGGAGGCAGGGCGTGCTTTCTTTGGGCCACCTTTCTTTGCACGAGCAAAGAAAGGTGGCTCGCTCCTGCGAAGCAGGAGTGAAAGCTCTGCTTTCAGGCTCCCGCTTTGGCTCTGCGTCTTGGCTGTTGTCGTGTAGTTCTGGAAAGCTGAAGCAACGGCAAGGGCAGGATCAAGAGCTTTCGCTCCCCTTCGGGGCGCGAGTTACTTCTCTTTGCTCGTGCAAAGAGAAGTAACCAAGAGAAACACGGGCCGGGCCGCGATCCGTCGGGCTGCGCCCGCCGGTTCCCTGCGCTCCTCGCGGGCCAGGGGGACGGCGCACAACTCGCTTCGCTCAGACACGTGCGCCTCTTCGCCCCCTGTCCCACTGCGGTGCTCGGCTCGCTCTACGGCCATAGGAAGTCAAAAGCAAACCGCAACCGCCGAAGCATCGCCCCATTCACCGCTCCCGCCCACGCGGGAGGAAAAAGCAGAACGGCGCGGCAGCGCCACCCACCGCACCACCGCAGAGGACCACCCATGACCGCCCTAGTCACCCTCCGCAACATCACCAAGACCTACCAGCGCGGCCCCGAGAAGGTGCAGGTGCTGCACGGCATCGACCTGGACATCGCCCGCGGCGACTTCGTCGCCCTGATGGGCCCGTCCGGCTCCGGCAAGACCACCCTGCTCAACCTGATCGGCGGGCTGGACACGCCCAGCGGCGGTGAGATCGCCATCGAAGGCCAGCGCATCGACCAGCTCGGCGCCGGCCAGCTCTCGACCTGGCGCAGCCACCACGTCGGTTTCGTATTCCAGTTCTACAACCTGATGCCGATGCTGACCGCGCAGAAGAACGTAGAATTGCCGCTGCTGCTGACCAACCTGTCGGCCGGCGAGCGCAAACGCCGCGCGCAGATCGCGCTGGCGCTGGTCGGCCTGGCCGAGCGTCGCGACCACCGCCCCAACGAACTGTCCGGCGGCCAGCAGCAGCGCGTGGCCATCGCCCGCGCCATCGTCTCCGATCCCACCTTCCTGATCTGCGACGAGCCCACCGGCGACCTGGACCGCCACTCGGCCGAGGAAGTGCTGGGCCTGCTGCAGCTGCTCAACCGCGAGCACGGCAAGACCATCATCATGGTCACCCATGATCCGAAGGCGGCCGAATACGCCACCCACACCGTGCATCTGGACAAGGGCGAGCTGGTCGACGCCCCGGTGCACTGAGGAGCGCGGCCATGAACAAACAACACGACAAGTGTTTTTCACGGCGAAGCCGCCCGCAGGGCGGCGCACAAGGGGGCGCGGCATGAAGTACTTCTCCCTGATCTGGGCGCAGCTGTTCCGCAGCCGCACCCGCACCCTGTTCACCCTGCTGTCGGTGGTCACCGCGTTCCTGCTGTTCGGCATGCTCGATTCGGTGCGCGTGGCCTTCAGCAGCGGCGGCAGCAGCGTGGCCGGCGCCAACCGCCTGGTCGTCGCCTCACGGCTGTCGATCACCCAGTCGCTGCCGATCCGCCTGGAACCGCAGATCCGCCAGGTGCAGGGCGTGCGCGATGTCACCTACGGCATGTGGTTCGGCGGCATCTACCAGGACCCGAAGAACTTCTTCCCCAACTTCTCGGTGGCGCCGAACTACTTCGACGTCTACCGCGAGTTCGAGATTCCGAAGGAGCAGCTGGACGCCTTCCACAACACCCGCACCGGCGCCATCGTCGGCGCGACGCTGGCCAACCAGTTCGGCTGGAAGATCGGCGACACCATCCCGCTGCAGGCCACGATCTTCCCGCGCGGCGGCAGCAACGACTGGCCGTTGCAGCTGGTGGGCATCTTCCATTCGAAGAACACCGCCACGGCCGCCAACGACGAACGCCAGCTGATGATGAACTGGAAGTACTTCGACGAATCCAACGACTACATCAAGAACCAGGTGAGCTGGTACACGGTGACGCTGGACAACGCCGACCATGCCTCGCGCGTGGCCCAGGCCATCGATGCGATCTCGGCCAACTCCGACCACGAGACCAAGAGCCAGACCGAATCGGCGTTCCAGCAGGCCTTCATCAAGCAGTTCGCCGACATCGGCATGATCGTCACCTCGATCATGGGCGCGGTGTTCTTCACCCTGCTGCTGCTGACCGGCAACACCATGGCTCAGGCGGTGCGCGAGCGCATCCCCGAGTTGGCCACGCTCAAGACGCTGGGCTTCAAGGACGGCACGGTGCTGATGCTGGTGATGGTCGAATCGGTGCTGCTGGTCGGCCTGGGCGGCGCGCTCGGCCTGGGCCTGGCGGCGCTGGCGCTGCCGGCGATGGCGCCCAAGACCATGGGCATGCTGCCGCCGCAGGTACCGCTGCAGACCTGGCTGGTGGGGCTGGGGCTGATCGTGCTGATCGGCCTGATCGTGGGCGTGCTGCCGGCGCTGCGCGCCAAGCGGCTGAAGATCGTCGACGCGCTGGCCGGACGCTGAGGAGAAGACCATGAAGAACAACATGAAGTGGGTCCCCGGCCTGGTCGCGCTGCTCGGTTTCGCGCTGCTGCTGTTCGGCCCGCACAGATCGCTGCACCTGCTCGGCATCGCCCTGCTGTTAGCCTCCGCAATTGGTGCGTGGAAGCTGCTGCGCAAGCCCAGGCCGCGGCAGCCGAGGCAACGTTCGTGGAACTGGCTGTGGAATCTGCTGACCATCGTCCTGCTCGCCATCGGCCTGGGCGCCTGGATCGCGCTGCCTTGGGTCGGCGTGCTGGCCGTGGCCGTCGCCATCGCATTGTGGCTGCCGCTCACCCGAACCGGCCGGCTGGCGCTGGCGGCCACCCGCATCGGCATCGCCAGCCTGCCGCAGCGCTGGGGCGCCTCGTCGGTGATCGTGGTCGGCATCGCCGGCGTGGTCGGCGTGCTGGTGGCGATGCTGGCGATGGGCGAAGGCTTCCAGGCCACGCTCGACAGCACCGGCGACGACACCACCGCGATCGTGCTGCGCGGCGGCTCGCAGGCCGAGACCAACTCGGTCATCACCCGCGACCAGGTGCCGCTGCTGGGCACGCTGCCGGGCGTGGCGCGCGATGCGCAGGGCCGGGCGCTGCTGTCGGCCGAGCTGTCGCAGGTGGTCAACCTGGTGTCGCGTTCCGACGGCACCGACGTCAACGCGCAGTTCCGCGGTGTCGGCGACATGGCCTGGGCGGTGCACGACAAGGTGAAGATCGTGAAGGGCCGTCAGTTCAAGCCGGGTCTGCGCGAGATCGTGGTCGGCGAAGGCGCGCAGGGCCAGTTCCGCGACATGGAGGTCGGCAGGACCCTCACCCTCGGCAACCAGGCCTGGACGGTGGTGGGCGTGTTCGCCTCCGGCGACGCGCACGACTCGGAGCTGTGGACCGACGTACAGACCCTGGCCACCACCTACCAGCGCGGCGCCTACCAGTCGATCAGCGTGCGCACGGAAGGCAAGCCCGGCTTCGAGCAGTTCAAGGCGGCGGTGGCGGCCGACCCGCGGCTGAAGCTGGACGTGGAAACCACGCGCGACTACTACCGCAAGCAGGGCGGCGGGCTGAACACGCTGATCAGCATCCTCGGCAAGGTGATCGGCGCGATCATGGCCATCGGCGCGGTGTTCGGCGCGCTCAATACCATGTATGCGGCCGTGGCCACCCGCGCCCGCGAGATCGCGACCATGCGCGCGATCGGCTTCCGCGGCCTGCCGGTGGTGACCGCGGTGATGCTGGAGACCATGCTGCTGGCGCTGGTGGGCGGCCTGCTCGGCTGCGCGGTGGCGTGGCTGGTGTTCAACGGCTACAGCGTGTCCACCATCGGCAGCAACTTCAGCGCGGTGGTGTTCAAGTTCCACGTCTCGCCCGAGCTGCTGTGGAGCGGGCTGAAGTGGGCGCTGGGCATCGGCCTGGTCGGCGGCCTGTTCCCGGCGCTGCGGGCGGCGCGGCTGCCGATCACCACGGCCCTGCGCGAGACCTGACGGCCGTCGCGGCGGCGCGGCCGACGCGCCGCCGCCCTTCCCCTGCCACGGCGATCCACCGGCGGGATGGCGGAACTTTCCCCTTCACGCATCGATCCGTTTGGTCCATGATGCGCGCCCGCCGGAAATCCCGCGGACAGCGCAGCTGCGTGACAGCGGATGCTGCGTCCCTCCCCCAACGGTGATCGCATCTGTTCATGGCGCCCCTCGCGGGCGCTTTTTTTCGTAGGCAGTAAAGGAAACACGAAACGATGTATCTGAAGTCGACCCCACTCCGCTCCGCGATCGCGCTGGCCCTTGCCACCGCGTGCAGCGCCAGCGCCTTCGCGCAGTCCGATGACGGCACCACCACCCTGGACCGCGTCGAGATCACCGGCTCGCGCATCCGCCAGGCCAACGTCGAGACCGCCAAGCCGGTCATCGCGCTGAGCCGCGCCGAGATCGAAAAAAAGGGCTACGTCAACGTCGCCGACATCCTGCAGGACGTCACCGCGGCCGGCTCGCCGGCGCTCAGCCGCGCCTCGGCGCTGTCCTCGGCGCGCGACTACGGCGGCATGTTCGTCAGCCTGCGCAACCTCGGCCCGGAGCGCAGCCTGGTGCTGGTCGACGGCCGCCGCATGGGCGTGAGCGCCGGCGGCTACTCCGACGTGGGCTCGATCCCGTCGGCGATCGTCGAACGCGTGGAAGTGCTGACCGACGGCGCCTCGGCGCTGTACGGCTCGGACGCCATCGCCGGCGTGGTCAACATCATCACCCGCAAGAACTTCGACGGCGGCCAGGCCAACGCCTATGTCGGCCAGTACAGCGAAGGCGATGGCCAGAAGCGCTCCTACAGCGCCACCTGGGGCAAGACCTTCGAGCGCGGCTGGGTTACCTTCGGCGCGGAAAAGGTGAAGGAAGACCCGGTGCTGGGCGGCGCGCGCGAGTTCACCGCCTATCCGAACGGCCCGTACCACCCCACCGACGGCCTGAACGGCACCACCGCATGGGGCTCGGTCACCGTCGATGGCAAGGTGATCAGCGTCGGGCCCGGCGGCGATCCGTCCAAGGTGGAAGACTTCAAGCCGCTGGACCGCTCGGCCTACGCCAACACCAAGACCAACATGACCCTGCTGTCGGGCCTGGAGCGCCGCTCGGCGTTCGCCAACGGCGGCTTCCAGATCACCGACGACCTGCGCGTGGTCGCCGACGTGCTGTACAGCGAGCGCGAATCGCTCAAGCAGCTGGCCGGCTACCCGTACTCGGTGTCCTCGGCGCAGGCGGCCAGCGGCACGCGCGCGATGCTGTCCAAGGACAGCGCGTTCAACCACTGGGGCAAGGACGTGCTGTTCTCGCACCGCACCGAGGAGTTCCCGCGCGCGACCAACAACAGCCTGACCACCAAGCGCGCCAGCCTGGGCCTGGAAGGCAGCTTCGAAACCGGCTCGCGTTTCTGGGACTGGAACGTGGGCTACATGTTCAACCGCAACGAAGGCGAGCGCCGCACGCTGCAGAGCATGTACCAGCCCAACGTCAACAAGTCGGTGGGCGCCTCGTTCATCGACGCCAACGGCGTGGCCCGCTGCGGCACCCCGGACAACGTGATCCAGGACTGCGTGCCGTGGAACCCGCTGGCGCCGATGGGCAGCAACAGCCCCGGCTCGCTCAGCGGCGATCCGGCCGTGCGCGACTACCTGTTCCGCAGCTTCGTCGACGATATCCAGAGCACCACCAAGGTGGTCAGCGCCAACATCTCCGGCTCGCTGTTCAGCCTGCCGGCCGGTGACGTGATGGCCGCGATGGGCGTGGAGCACCGCAGCGAGGAAGCCCGCTACACCCCGGACCTGATGGTGCAGAACGGCGAGATCGCCGGCACCAGCGGCCAGCCGACCCAGGGCGACTACAAGCTGGACGAGGTCTACCTGGAACTGCAGGTGCCGTTGCTGGCCGACCTGCCGTTCGCGCGCGAGTTGTCGCTGGAGGCGGCCGGGCGCTATTCGGACTACAACAACTTCGGCGGCACCACCAACGGCAAGTTCGGCCTGAAGTGGAAGCCGGTGGACACCCTGCTGGTGCGCGCCACCTATGGCACCGGCTTCCGCGCGCCGACCGTGGACGACCTGTACGGCGGCACCGTCACCACCCGCGACCGCATCACCGACCCGTGCGACCGCTCCTTCGGCGCGGCGGCACGCAACAGCGAAGTGGCCGCGCGCTGCACGGCCGCCGGCCTGGGCAGCGGCTTCCGCCAGAAGACCGGCGACGGCGAACTGGCCAGCACCTCCGGCGTGCAGGCAGTGACCGACTTCACCTCCGGCTCCAACCCGGACCTGAAGCCGGAAACCGCCAAGACCTGGACCGTGGGCCTGGTCTACAGCCCCGAGTTCGTCTCCGGCCTGGACCTGAGCCTGGACTGGTGGAAGATCCGCATCGACAACGTGATCGTCGGCGAGTCGGCCACCGACATCCTCAACCAGTGCTACGTGCAGGGCATCGCCTCGGCGTGCTCGCGCTTCACCCGCTACGCCTCCGGCACCAACAAGGGCCAGGTCAGCGGCATGAACCGCTCGCTCAACAACGCCGGCTACCAGGAAACCGCCGGCTACGACGTCGGCGTGCGCTATCGCCTGCCGGAGCTGGCCATCGGCCAGATCTCGCTGCGCCTGAACGCCACCTACGTCGACTACCTGGAGCGCAAGAGCGACAGCGAAGCCACCACGCCGGTCGACCAGTACACCGGCTGGGGCGGCGACTTCCGCGTGCGTTCGAACTTCAGCGCCGACTGGCAGCGCGGCAACTTCGGTCTGACCTGGAGCACCCGCTACTACTCCAGCATGAAGGAGAAGTGCTCCTACGACCTGGACGGCGGCCCGGAATGCAACCTGCCGGACTTCCGTTCGTCGTATACCGATGTGCAGCCGAGCAGGAAGCTGGGCTCCAACACCTTCCACGACCTGCAGGTGCGTTACAGCCTGCCGTGGGACGGCACCGTGTCGCTGGGCGTGAACAATGTCTTCAAGCACGTCGGCCCGGTGATGTACAGCCAGCCCAACAGCAGCTTCACCTACTACGGCGGCTTCGACATCGGCCGCTTCCTGTACATGAAGTACCAGCAGCGCTTCTGATCGCCTGACCGCCAGGCGTTCCACCGGCAAAGGCACCGCAAGGTGCCTTTGCTTTTTCCTGCGCCCGGCCGCCGCCAGGCCGAACGGCATACAACGGTCATCTTCCTGTCATCCCCGCGCGGTAGAGCCGCGGCGGCGCAGGCGCTACCGTGGCCCCCCTCCTCTTTCCGGATCACCGCCATGCTGCGTTCGCTGGCGCTGGCCGGCGTCTGCGTGATGCTGGCCGGTTTCGCCCTGTCCTCCCCGATGCCGCCGCTGTCGCTCGGCGCGCGGCTGGCCGCGCCCGGCGGCACCTCGCCGATGGTGCCGACCGCGCGCATCGACGCGCTGCTCGCGCGCCTGCCGCACCGCCAGGGCACGGTGCCCGGCAGCGGCGGCGTGGCGCTGCACTGGCTCGCCTTCGACCCCGGCGATTACCGCCTGCAGTACCGCTACCTCGGCCAGGGCGAGCGCTTTCCCGAGTTCTCGCTGGAGGCAACCGCGCCGGCGGCGGATGCGCCGCGCGCTGCGCCGCGCGGCACGGTGATCCTGCTGCACGGCTGGATGATGGACGGCGGCTCGCTGCTGCCGTGGGCGCTGCAGCTGGCGCAGGACGGCTACCGCACCATCGCCCTGGACCTGCGCAACCACGGCCGCTCCGGGCAGGCGCCGTCCGGCTACGGCACGCGCGAAGGCGACGACGTCGCCGCCGCGCTGCGCGCGCTCGAGGCCGAGGGCGAGATCAGCGGCCCGGTGCACCTGCTCGGCGTGTCCTACGGCGCGGCCACCGCCATCTTCGCCGCGCGCGAACTCGGCCCGCGGCTGCGCAGCGTGGTGGCGATGGAATCCTTCGACAACGCCGGCCAGGCGATCCGCGCGATGGTGCCGCACATGCTGTCGCGCCCGCCCGAACGCCTGGGCGACTACCTCGCCCTGCCCCTGGCGCGCTGGCAGTACGGCGGCAGCGGGCTGGACGCGGCCATCGCCGCCGCCGACCGCCGGCTCGGCATCGACCTGGACCGCGTGGACGTGGGCCAGGCGCTGGCGCAGGTGCCGGCCTGCGTCCTGCTGCTGCATGGCCGCGACGACGCGCACATCCCGGTCGCGCAGGGCCGCGCCCTGGCCGCCGCCGCGCCGCGCGCGCGTTACCTGGAACTGCAGAGCGAGGACCACCTGACCCTGCCGCTGCGGCTGGACCGTCTCTCGGGCGTGATCGACGACTGGTTCGCACGCGCCGGCAACGATGGCGCCCCATGCCCGACACCCGCATCGCCCGCACCTGGGCGGGCGACCGTGGCAGCAACCTCGACGATGCCGTAGGAGCGACTTCAGTCGCGAAAGGCACTACCGGGAAGCCCCATCGCGACTGAAGTCGCTCCTACGGCGTGGGTGCCGGCAGTCGCGAGCGCGCGCGTGCCGCGGCGCGTACGCCGGCGGTGGCGAACACCACCAGCCCGGCCCAGATCAGGCCGAAACCGACCAGCTGCGCCGCCGCGAACGGTTCGCGCAGGACCAGCACGCCGATCAGGAACTGCAGCGTCGGGCCGATGTACTGCAGCAGCCCGACCACCGACAGCGGGATGCGGCGCACGCCGTAGGCGAAGGCGATCAACGGCACCGCGCTGACCACGCCGGCCAGTACCAGCAGCGCGTCGTTGCCCCAGCCCCAGCCGGAGATGAAGCCGCCGCCGTGGCCGTTCTCGGCCCATGCCGCGTAGGCCAGCGCCGGCCCGACCATGAACAGGCTTTCCACGCCGAGCCCGGTCACCGCCTCGACCACCACCAGCTTGCGGATCAGGCCGTACAGGCCGAAGGTGATCGACAGCCCGATCGCGATCCACGGCGCGCGCCCGCTCTGCCAGGTCAGCCAGGCCACGCCCAGCGCCGCCAGCGCCACCGCCAGCCATTGCAGCCGGCCCAGGCGCTCGCCCAGCACCGCCACGCCCAGCACCACGCTCAGCAGCGGATTGATGAAATAGCCCAGGCTGGTTTCGACCACGTGGCCGGCGTTCACCGCCCAGATGTACAGGCTCCAGTTGGCGCCGATCAGCAGGCTCGACAGCCCCAGCAGCCAGAACCGCCGCGGCGTGGCCCACACTTCGCGCAGCCAGCCCCAGCCGCGCAGCAGCGCCAGCCCGCCGACCAGCAGCACCGCGCTCCAGACGATGCGGTGGGCGATGATCAGGAACGACGGCACCTCGATCAGCAGCCGCCAGTACAGCGGGAACAGGCCCCAGATGACGAAGGCCAGCGTGGTCGCCAGCAGGCCGTTGCGGTGTTCGTGCGCGGGCGTCGTCATGCGCGGCGCATCCGGGCCAGGGTGATGACCACGACGCCGGCCAGGATCACCGCCATCGCGCCGATGTCGGCGGCGCTGAAGCGCTCGTGCGCGATCCACGCGCCCAGCGCCACCGCGATCACCGGGTTGACGTAGGCGTAGCTGCTGGCCAGCACCGGGCGCACGTTGTGCAGCAGCCATACGTAGGCGGTGAAGGCGATGATGGAGCCGAACACGCACAGGTAGGCCACCGCCAGCATGCCCTGCAGCGACGGCGGCCCGTCCAGGCGCTCGCCGCGCAGCAGGCCGGCCACCACCAGGATCGCGCCGCCGCACAGCATCTGCCCGGCGGCGGTCATGAACGGCGACGGCAGGTCGCGCCCGCGCGACCAGATCGAACCGGCGGCCCAGCCCAGCGGCGCCACCAGCAGGAACACCAGCCCGGCCGGGGTCGCGGTCAGGCTGCTGCCGGCATTGAGCCACAGCACGCCGGCGAAACCGACCGCGATGCCCAGCCATTCGCCGGCGGTCACGCGCTGCCCGCGGAACGCGGAGAACAGCGCCATCCACAGCGGCACCGAGGCCACCGCCACCGCGGCCAGGCCGGAGGACACGTCGCGCTCGGCCATCACCACCATGCCGTTGCCCAGGAACAGCAGGCTGAAGCCCATCACCGCCAGGGTCGGCCACTGCGCGCGCGTCGGCGCCGGCACGCCGCGCCAGCGCAGCAGCGCGTAGAGCACGCTGCCGGCGATGACGAAACGGGTACCGGAGATCACCGACAGCGGCGGCATGCCGCCTTCCAGCGCCAGGTGGATGCCGAGGTAGGTCGAGCCCCAGACCACGTACACGAGGAACAGGGCCAGAACGACAAGGCCGCTCCGTGGAGCAGCCGACGTGGTGGGGGGCGCAGACATGGGGCAGGTACCGCCATCCGGGGGAATGCGGATTCTAGGGCACCGCGATGGTGGCGATCAGCCCGAAAAACGGCATGCTGTATCCGCCCGGCCACGCCTGCCGCCGCCGTCCCGGCGATGCGGACAGGGGCGCGGGCGCCCGGTTTCCACGCAAGGACATCATCCGGCATGCGCACCTCCGGCAACGCGCTGCGGCGCTCGGTCTCCAACACCCTCAAGGGCTCGGCCGGCAACCTGGTCGAGTGGTACGACGTCTACGTCTACTCGGTGTTCGCGGTCTATTTCGAATCGCGCTTCTTCTCCGCCGCCGACCGCAACTCCACGCTGTACGTGTGGGCGATCTTCGCCGCCACCTTCCTGATGCGGCCGATCGGCGCGTGGTACTTCGGCCGCTTCGCCGACCGCTACGGGCGCCGCCTGGCGCTGACCGTCTCGGTCTCGATGATGGCCGGCTGCTCGTTTCTGGTCGCCATCACCCCCACGGCCGGCACCATCGGCATCTGGGCGGCGCTGATCCTGCTGCTGGCGCGCCTGCTGCAGGGCTTCGCCACCGGCGGCGAGTACGGCACCAGCGCCACCTACATGTCCGAGGCCGCCCTGCCCGGCCGCCGCGGCTTCCTGTCCTCCTTCCACTACGTCACCCTGGTCGGCGGCCACGTGCTGGCGCAGCTGACCCTGCTGGTCATGCTGCTGTTCTGGGACCTCCCGCAGATCTCCGAATGGGGCTGGCGCATCGCCTTCGCGCTGGGCGGCGTGGCGGCGATCGTGGTGTTCTGGCTGCGGCGGTCCATGGACGAATCGCTGGAAGCGTCGTCCATCGCCGCCGCGCGCGAGGGCGGCGCGCGCGCCTCCGGCTCGATGCGCGAACTGTTCGTCCACCAGTGGCGGCCGCTGCTGCTGTGTTTCCTGATCACCGCCGGCGGCACCGTCGCGTTCTACACGTATTCGGTGAACGGGCCGAAGATGATCCAGAGCGCGTTCGCCGGCGGCGACCCGATGACCGGCACCCTGATCAACCTGGGCGTGCTCGCCTTCCTTATGGCGCTGCAGCCGGTCGGCGGCTGGCTGTCGGACATCGTCGGCCGCCAGCGCCTGCTGGTGTTCTTCGGCGTGGGCGGCGTGCTCTACACCTGGTACCTGGTGACCCGGCTGCCGCAGCAGCACGACGCGCTGGCGGCGTTCGCGACGCTGGCGGCCGGCTTCGTCATCCTCACCGGCTACACCTCGATCAACGCGATGGTGAAGGCCGAACTGTTCCCCACCCACGTGCGCGCGCTCGGCGTGGGCTTCGGCTACGCGCTGGCCAACTCGCTGTTCGGCGGCACCGCGCCGCTGCTGTACCAGGCCGCGCTGCGCACCGGCCATGTCGGCGCGTTCGCGTTCTACGTCACCGCGGTGATCGCGGTGTCGCTGGTGGTCTACCTGTTCTTCCTGGAGAACAAGGGGCCGAACTGGCTGGACGGCACGCGGACGTAGTGCGCGCGCACGCCGCGGCGATCAGCGCCGCGCGCCGTCGCTGGCGCCGCGCGCGGCCTCGAACTCCGCGCCCTTGTCCCACGCCGGCCAGCGCCGGCTGTTGGCCAGTTCCAGGCCCAGGTCGTAGACCAGCAGCGTATCGGCGGCCAGGCCGCGCGCGTCCCACTGCGGCGACCACGCATCGCAGGCCTGGTGGTAGCACTTGGCGAAGTAGGCATCGCGCAGCGCGCGGCCGGCTTTGATGCCACCGTCGCGCTTGTCCAGGCCGGCGCCGACGGTGATCGCCGGCACGCCCTTGCGGGCGAAGGCGAAGTGGTCGGCGCGGTAGAAGAAGCCGGCTTCCAGGTTCGGGTCGGGCGACCAGCGGCGGCCGCGCGCCCGGGCGACGCGGTCCACGTCCGCTTCCAGCGACACATGGCCCTTGCCCCAGGTGGCAATGTCGGCGGTCTCGCCGTCCGGGCTGAACATCTCGATGTTCAGCACCGCGGCGGTCTTCTCCAGCGGCGCCAGCGGATGCTCGGCGTAGTAGCTGGCGCCGAGCAGGCCCTTTTCCTCGGCGGTCAACGCCAGGAAATACAGCGTGCGCTGTGGGCGCGGGCCGGCGGCGAATACGCGCGCCAGTTCCAGCACCGAGGCCACGCCGGTGGCGTTGTCGATGGCGCCGTGGCGGATGGTGTCGCCGCTGGCGTCGGGCTGGCCGATGCCGAACGCGTCCCAGTGCGCGGAAAAGATCACCGACTCGTCCGGGTGCGCCGCGCCTTCCAGTTTCGCCACCACGTTGCGGGTGACCACCGGCTCGCGCTTGAGCTTGAAGCGGGCCGACAGGCGCGCGTCGCCCAGCTCGACCGGGCGGAAGTCGGCGCGCATGGCCTTGCGCTTCTCCGCGTCGAAATCCAGCCCGGCCGCGGCGAAGATGCGTTCGGCCAGGGCGCGCTGCATCCAGCCGCGCAGCGGCGTGTGCAGCGCGCGCGCATCGACCTCGCTGCGCTGGATGTCGAACAGCGGCGAGGTGCCGGAGGCCTTCACCGTCGCCCACGGATACGCCGCCGGCGCGGTCTCGTGCACGATCAGCACGCCCGCCGCGCCGCGCCGCGCGGCCTCCTCGAACTTGTAGGTCCAGCGGCCGTAGTAGGTCACCGCCCTGCCGTCGAACGCGCCCGGCGCGTCGGCCTCGAAATCGGCGTCGTTGATCAGCACCACGGCGATCCTGCCGCGCAGGTCCACGTCCTTGTAGTCGTTCCAGCGCCGCTCCGGCGCGTCGATGCCGTAGCCGACGAACACCAGCGGCACGTCCTGCAGGTCCACCGCGCCGAGCGGGCTCAGGCTCTGCAGGGTCACGTCCTCGCCGTTGACCAGCGGCTGGCGCTTGCCGGCCAGCTGCAGGCTGGCGTCGATGGCGCCGTCCACCTGCGCGCGCACCAGCGGCACCTCCTGCACCCAGCCGCCATCCTTGCCGCCGGGCTGCACGCCGGCCTTGCGGAACTGTTCGACCAGGTAATCGACGGTGCGCTGCTCGCCGGCGGTAGCCGGCGCGCGACCCTCGAATTCATCGGAGGCCAGCACGCGCACGTGCCGCGACAGCGCGTCCGCGTCGATGCCGCCGCCGGGCAGGTCGTTGGCCGCGCTGGCGATGCCACCGACGAACAGGCAGGACGACAACAACAGCATGCGCATCGGATTCACGGCGGTACCAGACAACAGGAAGATTGCGGGATTTTACCCGTAGATGCGGGGCTTGCCCCGCATGAAGCTCCAACGACGATGCCCCGTGCCGGGCGAGCCCGGCAGCTACGGCTTCGCACGGTCCAGCCAGCACTCCAGGCCCTGCGCGTTGAGCTCGATGTCCATGCCGAGCACGCGCAGCACGCCGGCATCGTCGAGCCGGCAGCCGTGCGCGCGGGCGCGCTCCAGGTAGAGCTCGCCCAGCGCCGCCACCAGCGCGCGGTGGCGGTCGGCGCGGCCGTCGCAGGCGCGGGCGATGGCGGTCATCGCGTCGATCTGCACGTGCAGGTCGGCGGCCAGGCGCGCGGTATCGCGCACGCGGCCGTAGTGGGTCAGGAACATCGCCTCCGGCGCACGCGCCATCAGCCGGTCGATCGAGGCGTGCAGCGCGTCCGGTTCGAACTGCACCGGCGAAGTGGTGGGAACGACGAAGGCGCCCTGCGCGCTGTCCAGTTCGCGGTAGGACAGGCCGAAGGTGTCGCCGGTGAACCAGCTGCGGCTGGCCGCGTCCCACACGCACAGGTGGTGGCGGGCATGGCCGGGCGTGTCGATGCACAGCAGTTCGCGCCCGCCCAGCGACAGGCGGTGCCCATCCCCGGCCACCACCACGCGTTCGGCGGCCACCGGCACGATCTGCCCGTAGCTGCGCGCCATTTCCGCTTGCCCGTAGACCGCGGTGGCACCGGCGACCAGCCGCGCCGGATCGATCATGTGCGGCGCGCCGCGCGGGTGCACCAGCAGCCGCGCATTGGGCAGCCGCTGCATCAGCGCGCCGGCGCCGCCGGCGTGGTCCAGGTGCACGTGGGTCAGGATCAGCCAGTCGATGGCGTCGACGCCCAGCCCGGCCTGTTCCACCGCCGCCAGCAGATTGGGCAGCGAGTGGCTGGTGCCGCAGTCGATGAAGGCGCCGCGGCCGCCGCCCACCAGCAGGTAGGCGGCATCGAAATGATCGCGCTGGAACGCGGTGTCGATGACGTGGATGTCGTGCTCGGCGCTCATGCGGTGGCTCCGGAGGTCCGTCCCGATGCTGTCACCGCCGCCGCAGCGCGGCAATACGGCTTTCGTCGGGGCCGCAGGCGCGCGCGCAGGAGCGGCTTCAGCCGCGAACGGGCTTTCCCTGCGAAGTCCCCATCGCGGCTGAAGCCGCTCCTACGCGAAGGCGTGCGCGCCTACGAGCGGTGCAGCACGCGCGGCCGCAGCAGCAGCGCCAGCACCATCACCGCCAGGAAGCCGCCGTAGGCGTAGAGCACCGCCAGGATCTGCTTCCACAGGCTGTCGGCGTCGACGTCGGCCGCGCCGATGCGGTAGCCCCAGTGCATGAAGCCGATGCTGACCAGCAGCGCCAGTACCAACATGACGCCGTCGAACACGGTGCGCGTGCGGTGGCGCGGCTGGCGCGGGAACCACCAGTACAGCGCGGCCATCACGCCGAACCAGGGCAGGAACAGCAACAACGACAACCAGGCCATCATGGGCTCCTTGTAGCGTTCGTGGTCCGGGCAAGGACATCGCGGCTGCGTCCTGGCGCCCGTCCGTCCTCGTCCGCGCCCGCGCGGTGGCTTCGCCGCGGGCAGGAAGGAACAGCGTCGCGCGCCGGGCGCATTGCCGCCGGTTCCGGCTAGTCGCGCAACTGGCGCAGCGCCTCCAGCACCGCGTCGACGCCGGCCTCCAGGCGGAACAGCTCGCTCTGCAGCGCGTCGCCGTGCTCGGCCTGCTTGAGCACGGCGATCAGCTGGCCGGCGTCGCGCGGCGAGTCGAAGCCTGCGCTCTGCACCAGCAGCGCGCCCTCGCCGTCGAGCAGCTTGAAGTAGAAACGGCCGTCCTTCTCGCGGTACTGCTTGAACAGCGGCAGCGCGGCCTTGGCGGCGGCGGCCACGGGCCGGTCGCCGGCGGCGGACAGGTCGCGCAGGCCCACGGCGTGGCGCAGTTCCTTCAGCAGCGGGATGGCGAACTGCTCGCGCAGCTGCTGGCCGCGCCGGCGCAGGATCGCCTCGATCTTCTCCGGTTCGGCCATCAGCGCGTTGTAGCGCTCGCGCAGCGGCGCCAGTTCGCCGTCGATGCGCTCGAACAGCTGCTGCTTGGCCTCGCCCCAGCCGATGCCGCCGGCGAAGGCCTGCGCGAACGCGGCGGTCTGCTCCGGCGTGGCGAAGGCCTGGTACATCTGGAACAGCGCCGAGCCCTCGGTGTCCTTGGGCTCGCCGGGCGCGCGCGAGTCGGTGACGATGGAAAACACCAGCTTCTTCAGCTCCTCGCGCGGGGCGAACAGCGGGATGGTGTTGTGGTAGCTCTTGCTCATCTTGCGGCCGTCCAGGCCGGCCAGGGTCGCCACCTGCTCGTCAATCACCACTTCCGGCAGGGTGAAATAGTCCTTGCCGTAGATGTGGTTGAAGCGCTGGGCGAAATCGCGCGCCATCTCGATGTGCTGGATCTGGTCGCGGCCCACCGGCACCTTGTCCGCGTTGAAAATGAGAATGTCGGCGGCCATCAGCACCGGGTACATGAACAGCCCGGCGGTGACGCCGGCATCGTCGTCCAGCTGCTCCTCGCGGTTCTTGTCCACCGCCGCCTTGTAGGCGTGGGCGCGGTTGAGGATGCCCTTGCCGGCCACCACGGTCAGGAACCACATCAACTCGGTGGTTTCCGGGATGTCGCTCTGCCGGTAGAACCACACCTTGTCCGGGTCCAGGCCGCAGGCCAGCCAGCTGGCGGCAATCTCCAGCGTCGAACGCTGGGTGCGCTCGGGTTCCTGCGACTTGATCAGGCTGTGCAGGTCGGCCAGGAAGAAGAAACTCTCGATCCCGGGCGCGCGGCTGGCCGCGATGGCCGGGCGGATGGCGCCGACGTAGTTGCCGAGGTGGGGAGTGCCGGAGGGGGTAATGCCGGTGAGGACGCGGGTAGTCATGAACGCAGACGTGACGGACGGATTAACCGGCCCAGTGTAACCGCCGCGCGCCAACCCCGCCGCCCGCGCCCGTCCGTTCATGGCCTCGTCCCCCGCCAAGGAGCCCGCCATGTACCGCCTTTCCGCCTGCCTGCTGACCGTCCTGGCCCTGTGCGGCTTCCGCGCCGTGCCGCCCCCTTCGAGCGGACCGGTGGCGCTGTCGCTGGTCGACCGCGATACGGGCGAGGAGCTCGACCAGTACCCGCACCGCGCCGACCGCTGGGTGGCCGGCGCCCCCGGCCACCGCTATGCCGTGCGCCTGCGCAACCTCACCGGCGAACGCGTGCTGGTGGTGCTGTCGGTGGACGGGGTCAATGCCATCAGCGGCGTAACCGCCGCGCCCGACCAGGCCGGCTACGTGCTCGAGCCGTGGCAGGACAGCGAGATCACCGGCTGGCGCAAGTCGTCCGCGGAAGTGGCGCAGTTCGTATTCACCGACCATGGCGACAGCTATGCCAGCCGTACCGGTCGCCCGGACAACGTCGGCGTGGTCGGCATCGCCGTGTTCCGTGAGGCGCGCCCGGCCTACATCGCGCCGGCGCCGATGCCGCGGCGGCCGGCGCCGGTGATCGCGCAGGATGCGCGCGCCGACCGCGCGATGGCCGCCGAAGCATCGGGCGCGCGCGGCGAAGTCCGCGACCGCCAGCAGCTCGGCACCGGCCACGGCGGGCGCGAAGGCTCGATCAGCCACGCCGCGCGCTTCGAACGCGCCAGCCGCGCGCCCGTCCAGGTCGGCCAGATCCGTTACGACACGCGTGCGCGCCTGGTGGCGCTGGGCATCCTGCCGCGCCATCGCGTGCATCCCGCGCCGCGCGCCTTTCCCGGCGGCTTCGTGCCCGATCCGCCGGCACGCGGGCGCTGATCGCGCGCATGCAGAACGGGCCGCGTGATGCGGCCCGTCGGGATGCTGCAGGGGTGACCCGCGCCGGATCAGCGCCAGTCCGGATAGTCCCGGTGCAACGTATCCTGGAAATCGCGCACTTCCTTCTCGGCCCGGTCCTTGGCCCAGCCGTAGCGCTCCTGCAGGCGGCCCGCCAGATATTCGGCATTGCCCTCGGCCACCTGGAGATCGTCGTCGGTCAGATCGCCCCACTTGGCCTGCGCCTTGCCCTTGAGCTGGCTCCACTTGCCGGAAATGATGTCTTTGTTCATGCGTGTCTCCTTTCGGGGGAATGGCGGCAGCTCCGCCGCACGACCAGCATGCCGTCGCCGATGTTGGCGCCGCATCGACGATTCGTGCAGAGCCGCTGACTTTCTTGAATGGCGCTTCAGCTTGCGCGGGCCGCACAACGAAAAAGGCCGGCGAATGCGCCGGCCTCTTCCGTTTCCGCCAATCGCCGGGCATCAGCGCTTGGCTGCGTCCTCCACCTTCTCGCCGGCCTTCTGCACGTCCTTGCCGGCGCCGGCCACGGTGTTGCAGGCCGACAGCATTGCGATCGAGAACAGCGACAGCATCATCAGGGCAACCATGCGCTTCATGTCTTTCTCCTGAGTGGCTCGTGGGTATGGCGCGGCGCCGGACGGGCCGCGGCGGGGATCAACACTTGCCGTCGCTGCAGTCCTGGGCCTTGTCCTCGACCTTCTCGCCGGCCTTCTGCATGTCCTTGCCGGCGCCGGCGACGGTGTTGCAGGCGCTGAGCATTCCGGCCGAAAACATTCCCAGCAGGGCCAGCATCAGTACTCGCTTCATCAGGTTTCTCCTCTGCTCGACTGGCGGCTGCCGGTTGGCGATGCCGCGTGTGGAGAGGAATCTGGCGGCATTCACGTGCAGCGGGCGTGAACGCCGCCGGCCCGGGTTCAGCGAGGTCGCGCCGGCGTCAATCGCGCATCAGCGTGGATTTGCCGAACAGGCTCTCGACCAGGTCCACGGCCAGTTTGGCGGTGCGGTTGCGGCGGTCGAGCAGCGGGTTGAGCTCGACGATGTCCAGCGAGCCCATCAGTCCGGTGTCGGCGATCATCTCCATCACCAACTGCGCCTCGCGGTAATTCACCCCGCCCGGCACCGTGGTGCCCACGCCCGGGGCGATGCTCGGGTCGAGGAAATCCACGTCGAAACTGACGTGCAGGTGGGTGTTGGCGTCGATGCCGTGCAGCGCCGCTTCCATGGTGCGCTTCATGCCGCTCTCGTCGATGTAGCGCATGTCGTACACATCCACCTGGTGTTGCTTGATCAGGCGCTTCTCGTCCTGGTCCACCGAGCGGATGCCGATCTGCCGCACCTGCTGCGGCGAGATCGCCGGCGCGTCGCCGCCGAGCCGGGTCAGCGCGTCCGGGCCGAGCCCGCACAGGCAGGCCACCGGCATGCCGTGGATGTTGCCCGAGGGCGTGACGTCGGAGGTGTTGAAATCCGAGTGCGCATCCAGCCACAGCACGCGCAGCTGCTTGCCCTGTTCGCGGCACCAGCGCGCCACCGCGGTGATCGAGCCGATGCCCAGGCAGTGGTCGCCGCCGAGCATGATCGGCAGGCGGCCGTCGCGCAGTTCGGCATGGGTCGCTTCCATCAGCGCGTGGTTCCAGGCCACGACCTCGTCCAGGTGGCGGTAGCCGTCCACCGGACCGGTCCATGGATTGCGCGGCCCCTGCAGGTTGCCCACGTCGCGCACGTCCACCCCGCGCGCGGCCAGCGCCTCGGGCAGGCCGGCGATGCGCAGCGCCTCCGGTCCCAGGCGCGCGCCGCGGTGGCCGGCACCGACGTCGGTGGGCACGCCGATCAGCGAAACGGGACGATGAGTGGCCATTGCTTTCTCCGTTGCAAATGAAAGCAGTTTAGCGAGCGCGGATGACAGCCGCCTGCGGCAACGCAGCAGCTTGGCGCCGGCGCAGGCCCGCCCACCGCGCCCGCGTGCCGGAGAAACCGCCATCGGCTGCCCGGCGGCGTGCCGCCCGGGACAGCGGCAAAAAAAGGCCCGCCGGGGAAGCGGCGGGCCAGGGGGAGAGAGTCTTGCGCTGCCCGCCGGCGCCGGACTGGCGACGCCGGACGGAGGATTACAGGCAGGGGCGGCGTTCGGCCGCTTCCGGCAACAGGCTGCGGTCGAACACTTCGCCCAGTTCCGGCCTGCGCGGCAGCTGGCGCTGGGCGACGGTCAGGTCCAGGCCGGCCTGCATGCGCGCCGGGTCGATGTCGCCGACGCCGTCGCGCGCGATGCGCTCGCGCCCGCCCATGTCGTCCAGCGTGTCCATCAGCCGGCCCAGCTCGACCTTGGCGCTTTCGTCCGGGTTGTGCGCGACCAGCATGTCGATGGCGGCCTGCGGCTCGCACAGTGTGTCCATGACGCCGCGGTTGACCGCGCGCACCAGCCCGCGGGCGATCTCCGGCTGCTCGTGCAGCAGCTTCGGCGACACCATCAGCGCGCTGCCGTACAGCTCCGGCACCGCATCGCGGAAGCGGAAGAAGCGCAGCCGTTCCTCGACCTTGCCGCCGGCCGTGGCGATGGCCGCGGTGCTGGTGGAGGAATAGCCGAACAGTGCGTCGGACCTGTGCTCGTCGAGCAGGCCGATCAGCACCTTCCAGTTGCCGGGGTTGGGCACGATGGTCACCGCCTTCGGGTCCAGGCCCACCTTGGAGGCGAACTGCTCGAAGGTGTTCAGCGCCACGTCGGTGCCGTGGCCGGTGATGGTCCTGCCGGCCAGTTGGGTGGGTTCCTTCACCGGCGAGGCGACCGGCAGGATGATCACCGACGGCGACACGTCCATGACCATGTACACGCCCACCGGCGCCTGCCCGGGTTTGTACGCGGCCTGCTCGTAGGTGGCCTGGATATCGCCGTAGCCGGCGTCGAAGCCCTCCTCGACCATGCGCCCGGCCGCGGTGAAGGCACCCCGCCCGTCGGTGAACTCGACCTCAATGCCCTCGTCGCGGAAGTAGCCGCGCTGCTGCGCGACCAGGAACCAGGCGTTGGCGCCGGAAAAGCCGGAGTTGAGCAGGAAGCGCAGCTTGTGCGGCGCGGCCGGCTGCGCGGGCGCCGCGGCGGCCGGGGCAGCGGGCGCGTCGTTGCGTCCGCAGCCGGCCAGCACCAGCAGCGCAGCCATCGCGGCGGCGATCATCGTCGGCTTCATGCGTGGCTCCCTCCGGCGATGCGCGGACGCGCGCGTTCGGCCAGCGGCGGCAGGTAGGCGCGGGTGAAGATCTCCTCCGGCTTCGGCGTGCGCGGCAGGCGGCAGGAGGTGGCCATCAGCTGGATCGAACGCTGCAGGCGGCCGTCGTCGATGTCGCCGATGCCGATCTTCAGCGCTTCCGGATGCGCCATCTCCACCTCCAGGGTGCCCTTCAGGCGCGGGCCGTCGACATGGTCGGCGAACTTCGGCGCCATCCTGCGGGTGGCTTCCAGCGCGGCCTGCGGGTCGGCCAGGGTCTCGACGATGCCGCGGTTGACCGCGGCCACCAGCGCGCGCGCCGCGTCCGGATGTTCCTTGAGGAACGTCGGCGTGAGCATCAGCGCGTTGCCGTACATGTCCGGCACCAGGTCGCGGTATTCGAGGAAACGCAGGCCGGCGCGGCCGTCGATGTTCTTGGCCGCCAGCGCGGCGATGATGGTGTGCACGAAGCCGAACACACCATCGGTGTGGCCGCCCAGCACGTCCTCGCCCAGCGTGGTCATGCTGGTGGTCGAGCGCAGGATCGACACGCGCGACCCATCCACGCCCGCGACCGATGCATAGGCCGGGAACACCTCGATCGCGGCGTCGATCGGATGCCCGCCGATCACCTTGCCTTCCAGGTCCTTCGGCGAATGGATCGGGCCATCCTTGCGCACGCCGATGGTCAGCGGCGTCTGGTTGAAGGCCACGTGCACCGCGACCGGGCAGTTGTCCGGGCGCAGCCCGGCCAGCTTGATCAGCGCGCACAGGTCGCCGTAACCACCGTCGAAACCTTCCTGCGGGATGCGCGGCACCACCGAGGCGGCGCCGTCGCCGGCGGCGAATTCGATGTCCAGACCCGCGTCGGCGAAATAGCCACGCTCATGGGCCAGGCAGAAAAAGGCGTGCGGGCCGGACAGGGCCGAGTTCATCAGCAGCCTGACTTTCAGGCGCTGCCCGCCTGCCGTCGTGGCGGTGCCGGCCTTGGCCTTGTCCGCGGCGCGCGCGGCGGCCTGCGCCGGCGCCAGCACGCCGGCGGCCGAGGAGAGGATCGCCGCGGTGCCCAGCACCGTACAGAAACCACGTCTGGATTTGTCCACTGTGTACTCCCTTGCTGCATGTACGGGTAAAGCGGATGAAAAGCGGGCGGGAGCAGCGCTCCCGCCCGGCACGATCAGAACTTCTGCTGGTACTGCATGTAGACCAGGCGTCCCAGATCGAAGCCGCCGTAGTAGGAGAAATCGCTGTTCGGACGCGAGTACAGCGTTGGCCCGACCTTGCCCAGCACGTTGTTCGCGCCCAGCATCACCATGCCGTCCCAGGGCAGGGTCATGCGCAGCTGCAGGTCGTTGAACACCGTCGGCCCGACCGTGCGCAGCGGCTGGCGGCCGGTATACGGCGAAACGAAATCCGGCTTGTCGCATTCCGGGCCGCCGCCCAGGTCGAACGCGCAGGCCTCCTTGATGCCGGAGTAGTAACGCACGCGCCACATCGCGCCGAACATGCCGCGCGACCAGTCGGCGGTGAAGTTGGAACGCAGGCGGAAATTGGCGCCGAAACCGGTGGTGTGGTTGACCGGCGTCGTGGCCCGGTCGTTGCTCTTGATGTCACGGTAGCTGGTGTAGCTGCTGTTCCACTCCAGCTTGATGTCGCCGATCGCCATCGACGGCAGGCGGTAGCGCAGGCCCAGGTCGACGCCGGAGGTCTTCAGCCAGCCGGCGTTGGTGAAGGCGTAGTTGAGCGTGGTGATCTCGCCGGTGACCGGGTCGCGCTTGAACGCGCCGCAGGCGCTGGCGACGTTCCTCACGTAGCAGTCGTTGAGGATGTCGGTGGGCGTGTTCTGCACGATGGCGTGCTGGATGTCGATCTTCCACCAGTCCAGGGTGATGCCCAGGCCGTCGGCCCACTGCGGGCTGTAGACGAAACCGACGGTGGTGGTGGTTGAGGTCTCCGGCTTGGTGTCCGGGTTGGAGCCGGAGATGAAGGCCAGGTTGGACTGCACGTTGGGGCTGCCGGCCGGCACGCCGCCGGCGGCGACCTGGCGGTAGCCGGCCGGCACCGCGGCCAGGCACGCCGCCGACGTGCGGGCCACGCCGAAGCGGCTGTCGCACGGGTCGGTGTAGGCCGGGAAGAAGTCCTGCTCGCCGCCGAACAGATCATTGATGGTCGGCGCGCGGAAGCCCTGGCCCCAGTTGGCGCGCACCAGCAGCTCGTCGCTCGGGCGCCATTCCAGCCCGACCTTGGAGTTGGTGGTGCTGCCGAACACGTCGTAGTCCGAGTAGCGCGAGGCCACGTCCAGGCTCAGCGAGCGCGCGAACGGCAGGTCCTGCAGCAGCGGGATGTTCAGCTCGGCGTAGACCTCGTTGGCGCGGTAGTCGCCGCGGGTGGGGGCCTTGCGCGAGTTGGTGGTCTCGCCGCGCTGCTTCTGCAGGCTCGGAGTGAAGGTGCCTTCCTCGGTGCGCGCTTCCATGCCGACGGCGAAGGCAAGGTCGCCGGCCGGCAGGGCGAACATCGTGCCGCTCAGGTTGGCGGTGAAGCTGCGGGTGCGGGTCTCGCCGCGGTCCAGGTTGTCCGGCACCAGGAAGGCGCGCAGCACCGGATCGGCCAGCGTGCCGCCATAGCTGCCGCCGTAGGGCGCGAGCGGATTCCACGGAACGCACTGGCCGGCACCGCTGCCATAGGCGATGGGCGCGGCCGCGCTGCCGCACTCCACGCGGCCGGTGGCGGTGTTGTAGTACGACGGGCCAGACGCCAGCTGCACGTTGCGCAGGTTGAGGTCGCCGGTGCCGGTCTTGTCGGTGCGCAGGCGGTTGAACAGGTAGCCGGCGTCCCAGTACAGGGTCTGTCCGCCCCAGTCGAAGTTGCCTTCCAGCATCATGCTGGCGCGCACGGTGGTGACCTTGTTGTTGCCCGAGCGCGGCACTTCCCAGGTACGGCGCTGGTAGTTCACCGCGCGCGGATTGGCCACGCCGCTCTGGTTGCCCAGCGGGTTGTAGTAGCTGTCGATGGATAGCGGTGCGTTCATCGCGCCCCACACCCGCGACTGGTACGGGTAGCCGGGAATGTTGCGGAAGGTGTCGCGCACGCTGTACAGCGCGCTGCCGCGCAGCAGCAGGCGTTCGTTGATCTCGAAGCCGCCGTCGACGAAGGCCGACTTGCGCTCCATGCCGGTCTTCAGCGTCTGCTGCTCGGTGACGTTGGCGTAGTCGGACACCGCGGTGCGGTGGTAGTTGGCGATGTTGCGCGGGTCGGCGCCGGCGTTGACCGTCAGCGAGCCCAGCGTCGGATCGATGAGGGTGCCGTGCTGGTTGATCGCCGACAGGCCGGTGGTGGGGTGGCGCACGGTGCTCGGGAAGGCGCTGTACGGACGGTCCGAGGCCCACACCGGGTCCTCGTCGGTGTATTGCAGGGTGCCGCTCAGCCAGCCCCAGTCGCGCTTCATGCCCCACGACAGGTCGGCCGACTTGGTGGCGCCGTCGCCTTCGGAGTACTGGCCGAAGTAGGCATTGGCCAGGCCGCCGTCGAAGCCGCGGCGGGTGATGATGTTGACCACGCCGGCGATCGCGTCCGAACCGTAGATGGCCGACGCGCCATCCTTGAGGATCTCCACGCGCTCCACCGTCGCCGACGGGATCAGCGACACGTCGGCATAGCCGCCGGTGGTGGTGCCCAGGCGCTGGCCGTTGACCAGGATCAGGGTGCGCTGCGCGCCGATGTTGCGCAGGTCGATGTAGGTGCCGCCGGCCTCCTCGCTGTCCGACTGCACGCGGGTGCGGCTGGCGGCCGGCGCGCCCGCGGCCGGCGAGGACTGCAGCAGGTCGCCGACCGAACGCAGGCCGGAGCGGTCCACGTCCTCGCGCGAGATGGTTTCGATGGGCTGGACGGTCTCAACGTCGACCGTGCGCATGATGCGCGAGCCGGTGACCTGCACCGCGTCCAGCGTGCGTGCGTTTCCCGCTTCGGGCGCGGCCACCGCCGCCGGCTCGACCTGGGCGTGCACGTCGCCGCGGGTGGGCGCGGCGGCAGGTTCGGCTTCCTCGTCCTGCGCGTCGTCCTCGCGGCTGAGCGTGACCACGGTGCCGTCGTCGCGCACCACCTTCAGGCCGGTGCCCCTGAGCAGCGCCTGCAGCGCGGCGCGGGCGTCCTGGTTGCCGGAGATCGGCGCGGTGCGCACGCCTTCCAGGCCCTTGGCCGGGGCGACGATCTGCACGTTGGCCTGGCGCGCGTACTCGGGCAGGGTCTTGGCCGCCGCGTCGGCCGGGATGTTGAAGTCCCGCTGCTGCGCGACGGCGCAGAACGAGACCAGCGAGGCGCCCGAGACCAGCGCGAAGGAGATGGCGTTGAACAGCGTGCTTTTCCGGTGGTTCATGTCTCACCTTGCAGGAGGGCCGCTGCCCGCGCCTGGCGCGGGCATGGCGTATGGAGAAGGATGAAGCGTGACGTCCGACCCTTCCTCCACGTGTTCGACATGGAGGCGCAGCGACAGGGGCTGATAAATGGGATGCAGGGAAGATGGCGTTCCGCCACCGCTGACTGAAATATTTTTGTTCTGGTGCCGGCCACCGCCGACGGGGTCGATCGGCCCGCCTTCCCCGGCCGGCGGCATTGGCATGGACGCGGGCGCGGGCCACCCCGGTACACGCGCCGCGCGGCGCCGGCAGGCGCCGTCAGTGGCTGCCGGCGGCGGCCTTCTTCTTCGGCCGGGGGCGCAGCACGATCTCGTTTTCGCCCAGCGCCATGTCCAGGTGCATGCTCTGCGCGGCGGCGCGCGAGAAGCCGATCGGGTCGGTCGCCGAGAACATGCCCACCACTTCCAGACCGGCCACGTCCGGGTCGGCGATGCGGATGCGCAGGGTGTTGTAGCGCGCGAACTCGCGCGCCACCTCTTCCAGGGTTTCGCCGCTGAAGGCGATCATGCCGTCGCGCCAGGCCAGTTCGCGATGGACCTCCACCGCGTCCACCCGCGCCACCACCGGCGCCCGGCGCTCGGGCAGCGACGCCTTGTCGCCGGCCTGCAGGCGTAGTACCGGCTGCTCGGCCTCGTCGACCTTGACCACGCCCTCGCGGACCAGCACGTTCACCCTGGCCGGCGAACGCCGCACGCTGAAACTGGTGCCCACCGCGACGACGCGGGTGCCGCCGGCGGTCACCGCGAACGGGCGCTGGCGGTCCTTGGCCACGTCGAACATGGCTTCGCCACGCAGCAGCTCGATGTCGCGGTGGCCTTCGTCGAAACGCACGCGCACGCGCGAGTCGGTGTTCAAGGTCACCAGCGAACCGTCCTCCAGGGCGACCCGCGAGATCTCGCCGATCCGCGTGGTGTAGGTATCGGCGCCGTCGTCCAGGAAACGCAGCGCCGCCACCGTTACCAGCGCCAGCGAGGCGGCCAGCGCCGCGGCGCGCCAGGCCCAGACGCGCGCGCGCGGCCGCACGGCCGGCGCGCTGGCGGGCCCGGGGACGTGTTCGCCCCGGTAGAGCCGGTCGCAGCTGGACATGATCGCCCGCATGCGCCCGTACGCGCCGAGGTGGCGGCTGTCGGCGGCCAGCCAGGCCGCGAGCTGCGCGGCCTCGGCCGGCGACAGCGTGCCGGCGTCCTCGCGCGCCACCCATTCGGCGGCGGCCGCATTGATCTCATTTCTCACGGGTTGCCTCCTTTCCTCCAGGGACGCGCCTGTCCTGGCGGCCTGTCGTCGATCGGTCCACGGCCAATGCCTGGCCCAGGTACTTGAGTGCCTTGACCATGTGTTTTTCCACGGTGTTCTCGCTGATGCCCAGGCGCACGGCGATGTCGCGCTGCGGCAGTCCCTTCATCTTGCGCAGCATGAACACCTCCCGGCAGCGTTCGGGCAGCTGCCCGATGCAGTGCTCCAGGTAGCGCAGTTCCTGCACGCCGGACGCGTGCGATTCGGGCGAGGGCAGGTCGCTGGCGATCTCCAGCCGCCCGATCTCGCCGATGCTTTCGATATCCACCACCTTGGCGCGGCGCAGCCCCTGCAGGATCACCGACTTGGCGGTCACGAACAGGTAGCTGCGCGCGTCGCGGATATGGTCCACGTCCTCCATCGACATCAGCAGCGCGTAGCACTCCTGGATCACGTCGTCGACGTCGGCATGGCTGCGCACGTGGCGGACCAGCCAGCCACGCAGGATCGGCTCGTGCGGCAGGACGTTGCGCGACAGCCAGCCGGCGCGCTCGCGCAGGAACGGCGCGTTCATGTTCCGCCCCGCCCGCGCTGTATCGGGTAGTCGCACCGCCGCACTGCCGCCATGTCCATTCCCCGTCCGGAAGCCCATTCCATCAGATGGGATGCACGGGCGACAGGCTTCCGCCACTCCCCGCCCGCAAACCCCGGCCGGACTGGACGGACAGGGCGTCCCCCCCCATCCCTGCGGCCCGGGTCCAGCCCCCCCCACGCCGCGGGCGCGGCGCGGTTGACCCACGTCAAGGACAACCCGGCGCGGCCTGCCTAGTCTGGCGCAATGGCCACTCCGTCTCCCCTGTTCGATCCCGAGCTGCTGCGGCGCTACGACACGCCGGGGCCACGCTACACCTCGTACCCGACCGCGCCGCAGTTCACGCCCGGGTTCCAGGAAGCCGACCTGCGCGAGATGGCGGCGACCAGCAACGGCGACCCGATCCCGCGCCCGCTGTCGCTGTACCTGCACATCCCGTTCTGCACCAGCCCCTGCTTCTACTGCGGCTGCAACCGCATCATCACCCGCGACACCGCGCGCGGCGCGGCCTACCTGACCCGGCTGTACCGCGAGATGGCGATGATGTCGGCGCTGTTCGACCGCGACCGCGACGTCGAGCAGGTCCACTTCGGCGGCGGCACCCCCAACTTCCTCGCGCCGGCGCAGATCGCCGAGGCCATGGACGTGCTGCGCCGGCACTTCTCCTTCGCCCCGGCCGCGCGCCTGGACTGCTCCATCGAGCTCGACCCGCGCTTCATCACCCCGGACCAGGTCGGCGAACTGGCCGCGGCCGGCTTCAACCGCGCAAGCCTGGGCGTGCAGGACTTCGACCCGGAGGTGCAGCGCGCGGTCAACCGCATCCAGGGCGTCGAACAGACCCTGGCGATCATCGACGCCTGCCGCCGGCATGGCCTGCGCTCGGTCAACGTGGACCTGATCTACGGCCTGCCGCGGCAGAGCCCGGAAGGCTTCTCGCGCACCCTGGACATCACCCTGCAGGCGCGCCCGGACCGGCTGGCGATCTACGGCTACGCGCACCTGCCGTCGATGTTCCGCCCGCAGCAGCGCATCGACGCCAGCGAACTGCCCAGCCCCGAAGCCAAGCTCGGCCTGCTGCAGTGCGCGATCGACAGGCTCGGCCAGGCCGGCTACGTCTACATCGGCATGGACCACTTCGCCCTGCCCGAGGACAGCCTCGCGGTGGCCCAGCGCAACGGCGGCCTGCACCGCAATTTCATGGGCTATACCACCCACGCCGAAAGCGACCTGATCGGCCTGGGCGTGAGCGCCATCAGCCACATCGGCCCCAGCTTCAGCCAGAATCCCCGCGACCTTGGCAGCTGGGAACAGGCCATCGACCGCGGCCACCTACCAGTGTGGCGCGGCATGCGCCTGGAAGAGGACGACGTGATCCGCGCCGACGTGATCCAGCGCCTGATGTGCGACGGCGCCCTGGACTACCGCGACATCGAACGGCGCCACGTGATCGACTTCGCCGGCTACTTCGCCACGGCGCTGCAGCGCCTGCAGGCCCTGCGCGTGGACGGGCTGGTGGAGCTGTCCGCCGACGGCCTGCGGGCCACCTCGCGGGGGCGGCTGCTGTTGCGTATCATCGCCATGTGCTTCGACAACCATCTGCCCACCGCCGATACCGCCGCCGCGACACCGCGCTTCTCGCGTACGGTGTGACCCCGACGGGAGTGCCCGAATGAGTTCGCCGCTGGTCTTCCCGCGCACCGACGCGCGCATCGTCGCCGACGACGGCGACGCCCTGACGTTCTGTTCCACCTGCGCGTTCTCCCAGGCCTGCCTGTCCGAGGGCATGGACAAGGGCGCGCTGGCCGACCTGCACGTGCTGGTCGAACACGTCGGTCCACTGCGCGCCGGCGAGCACGTGTTCCGCGAGGGCGACCCGTTCGGCGCGATCGCCGCGGTCCGCGCCGGCACGGTCAAGACCTACCAAACCGACCGCAACGGCCACGAGCAGGTGCTGGGTTTCCACCTGCCCGGCGAAGTGATCGGCCTGAACGCGATCCACGGCGACCGCTACCCGTGCAACGCGGTGGCGCTGGACACGGTGATGCTGTGCCGTTTCTCGTTCCCGCGCATCGCCCTGCTGGCCACGCGCCTGCCCAACCTGCAGCAGCACCTGTTCAAGCTGATGAGCCGCGACATCGGCGTGGCCTCGCTGTTCGCGCGCGACAACAGCGCCGACGAGCGCATGGCCGCATTCCTGATCGGCCTGTCGCGGCGCCTGGCCGCGCGCGGTTTCTCGCCGCGCCGGTTCCAGCTGACGATGGCCCGCACCGATATCGCCAACTACCTGCGGCAGGCGCCGGAGACGGTGAGCCGGGTGCTGCGCCGGTTCGAGCAGGAGGGGCTGCTGCACATCAAGCAGCGCGACGTGGAGATCCTGGACCTGCCGCGGCTGGAGGCGATGGCGCTGGCGGTCCTGCGCGACTGAGTCCGCCTGGCGGTACGGATTCCGCGCATCCCGAAGCCCCCTTGGAGCCCGCCCCGTGCGGGCTCTTGTCATTGCAGCCGTTGCCGTTGCCGTTGCCGTTGCCGTTGCCCGTGATTTTGCTGCTGTTCCTCTGCTTTTGACTTCCGGGTCCCCTTCCGCAGCGACGGAGCCGACGGACAAGACCCCGCAGGGGCGACGTGCATGGATGCACGTCGTTTTTCGACGAGACATGGATGTCTCGTCGAAAAATCCCGGCGGCGGAGTGGACCCGGAGTGCCGCAGGCACGGAGGGCGCGGAGGCAGGGGCGTGTTTCTCTTGGTTACTTCTCTTTGCACGAGCAAAGAGAAGTAACTCGCTCCTGCGAAGCAGGGGCGAAAGCTCTGCTCTAACGCTCTATCTTCTTGCCTTGCTTCTGGCTCGGCCTACCGGCCTTATGGCTATCGCTTTGACACAGGTACCCGGATCGTTCGCTCTGTCGACCCCGCGGAAGCCCGAGCAAGGGCAGCAGCAGGATCAAAAGCTTTCGCTCCCCTTCGGGGCGCGAGCTACTTTTCTTTGCTCGTGCAAAGAAAAGATAGCCAAAAGAAACACGCCCCTGCCTACGCGCCCACGGCACTGCGTGCCGCGGGTCCACTCCGCCGCCGGGATTTTTCTACGCGACATCCATGTCGCGTAGAAAAACGGCGTGCATCCATGCACGCCGCCCTTCGGGTTATTCCCGCCGGCTCCGTCGCTGCGGAAGGGGACCCGGAAGTCAAAAGCCAAGGCAAAACAGATAACAGCAACGACAACAGCAACAGCCGGCTCACCGGGCCGCGAGACCGCAATCGCCCCCACGCTTGACCTGCGTCATGGAGCCCCCCGGCAGCCCCGCCGATGATGCGGCCGTATTCCCAGGAGAGCCGCATCATGAATTCCACACGCAAGCTATGGGTAGGGCTGGCGGCCCTGCTCATCGCCTCATTCGCCGTCCTGCTATGGGTCGGCAGCGAGGTCCATCGCCAGGCCCCCCCTCTGCCCGAAAAGGTCGTAACCGAGGACGGGCGGGTCATTTTCACCCGCAAGGACATCGAAACCGGCCGCCAGGTCTGGCAGTCGATCGGCGGCCAGCAGTTGGGCTCCATCTGGGGCCACGGCGGTTACGTCGCCCCCGACTGGGGCGCGGACTGGCTGCACCGCGAGGCCGAGGCCGTCCTGGACATCTGGGCCAGGCGCGAGGCCGGCGCGGAAAACCACAAGCAGCTCGACGAGGCGACCCAGGCCGCCTACGCCAAGCGCGTGCAGGCGCTGCTGCGTCCCAACACCTATGACGCCGTGGACGGCACGATCGTCGTGGACAACGACCGCGCCGAAGCGATCGCCACGGTCGGCGCGCACTACCAGAGCCTGTTCTCGGCCGACCCGGCCACCGCCGAGCTGCGCGAGGCCTATGCCATGCGCAACGACACGGTGCCCGACGCCGAGCACCGCCGCGAACTGACCGCCTTCTATTGGTGGGCGGCCTGGGCGTCGGTGACCGAGCGTCCGGGTTCGGACATCACGTACACGGCCAACTGGCCGGCCGACAACCTGGTCGGCAACACCGCCCCGCCGAGCGCCTTCATCTGGACGGTGTTCAGCGTGCTGTTCCTGATCGCCGGCGTGGCCCTGCTCGGCTGGCACTACGCGGTCAACCACGGCGATGAAATGGCGCCGGTGCTGCCGAAGACCGACCCGCTGGCCGCCATCAAGGTCACCCCGTCGATGCGCGCCACCGCCAAGTATTTCTGGGTGGTGATCGCGCTGTTCCTGACCCAGATCCTGCTCGGCGCCATCACCGCGCACTACCAGGTCGAAGGCCAGCAGGCCTACGGCTTCGCCATCTCCGAAGTGCTGCCGTACTCGCTCACGCGCACCTGGCACACGCAGTTGGCAGTGCTGTGGATCGCCACCGCCTGGCTCGGCATGGGCCTGTACATCGCCCCGGCGATCTCCGGCCACGAGCCGAAGTTCCAGCGGCTGGGGGTGAACTTCCTGTGGGTCTGCCTGATCGTGATCGTGGTCGGCTCGTTCGCCGGCCAGTGGTTCGCGGTGATGCAGAAGCTGGGCCTGAAGCACAACTTCTGGTTCGGCCACCAGGGCTGGGAATACGTGGACCTGGGCCGCTTCTGGCAGTGGTTCCTGTTCATCGGCCTGGTGCTGTGGCTGACCCTGGTGGGCCGTGCGCTGTGGCCGGCGATCAGGAACGGCGGCGAATCCAAGTCGATCGTCAGCCTGCTGTTCCTGTCGGTGGTCGCCATCGGCCTGTTCTACGCGGCCGGCCTGATGTGGGGCGAGCATACGCACCTGTCGATGGTCGAGTACTGGCGCTGGTGGGTGGTGCACCTGTGGGTGGAAGGCTTCTTCGAGGTGTTCGCGGTGGCGGTCATCGCCTTCCTGTTCACCCGCCTGGGCATGCTGCAGGTGAAGTCGGCCACGGTGGCCGTGCTGTTCGCCACCATCGTGTTCATGGCCGGCGGCGTGCTCGGCACCCTGCACCACCTGTACTTCACCGGCACCCCGACCGCGGTCATCGCGCTGGGCGCCAGCTTCAGCGCGCTGGAAGTGGTGCCGCTGGCCTACGTGGGCTTCGAGGCGTACCACAACTACCGCATGGGCAAGGCCACGCCGTGGATGGCCAAGTACAAGTGGCCGATCCTGTTCTTCATCGCCGTCTCGTTCTGGAACCTGGTCGGCGCGGGCCTGTTCGGCTTCCTGATCAACCCGCCGCTGTCGCTGTACTACATGCAGGGCCTGAACCTGACCCCGACCCACGGCCACACCGCGCTGTTCGGCGTGTACGGCATGCTCGGCATCGGCCTGATGCTGTTCTGCCTGCGCGGCCTCAAGCCGAACGTGGTGTGGAACGAGAAGCTGCTCAAGGCCGCCTTCTGGGCGCTGAACCTGGGCCTGGCCGGCATGGCCGCGTTCACCCTGCTGCCGCTGGGCATCCTGCAGCTCAGCGCCGCGCTCAAGCACGGCTACTGGTACGCGCGCTCGGCCGAGTTCATGCAGCAGCCGATCGTGGACATGCTGGTGTGGATGCGCGTGCCGGCCGATACGCTGTTCAGCGTGGGTGCGCTGGCGCTGGCCTGGTTCGTGTTCCGCCTGTGGGTGGCGCCGCGCAGGGCGGCGGCGCTGCCGGTGGGTGAGACCGATCAGGCCTGATCGGGTACATCGCACGATGCAACGGGAAGAGCCGCGCAAGCGGCTCTTCTTTTTTGGGCACATCGGCCGGACGCCGTTGTTGTTGTTGTTGTTGTTGTTGTTGTTGCCGTTGCCGTTGCCGTTGCCGTGATTTTGTTTTTGCCTTTGCATTTGACTTTCGGGTCCCCTTCCGCAGCGACGGAGCCGGCGGGAATAACCCGAAGGGCGACGCACATGGATGTGCGTCGTTTTTCTACGGGACATGGATGTCGCGTAGAAAAATCCCGTCGGCGGAGTGGACCCGGAGTGCGTAGCACGGAGGGCGCATAGGCAGGGGCGTGTTTCTCTTGGTTACTTCTCTTTGCACGAGCAAAGAGAAGTAACTCGCTCCTGCGAAGCAGGGGCGAAAGCTCTGCTTTCAAGCTTCCGCTTTCATGCTTTGCCTTTGGCCTCTGCCTTGACCCTTTGCCTATCGCTTTGGCAACAACATCCAGGGGAAGCAAGAACAAGGGCAGAAACAGAATCAAAGGCTTTCGCTCCCCTTCGGGGCGCGAGCTACTTTTCTTTGCTCGTGCAAAGAAAAGATAGCCAAAAGAAACACGGGCCGGGACGCGATCCGCCGGGCTGCGCCCGCCGGTTCCCTGCGCTCCTCGCGTGCCGAGGGGACGGCGCACAACTCGCTTCGCTCAAACACGTGCGCCTCTTCGCCCCTCGTCCCGCTGCGGTGCTCGGCTCGCTCTACGGCCAAGGGAAGTCAAATGCCAAGGGCAACGGCAAGATCAACAGCGACAGCAACCGCAAGAGCAAGAGCAAGAGCAAGAGCCGCCAACCTCCGGCCCGCGACCGGCCCCAAACCTGACCCACGTCAAGGCACCGCCCCCCGCCCGGTAGCAAGCTGCACCCATGAAAACCGAAGCCGCGCCCCCTCCCCGCCTCTCGCCCGCCTGGCTCGCCCACGCCCCGCACCGGCTGATGTTCTTCGTCGGCGCCGGCAACGTGCTGCTGGCGATGCTGTGGTGGGCGCTGTGGCTGGCGGCGGCGCGCTGGGGCGGCTGGACGATGCCGGAACTGGCGATCCCCGCCGGCTGGCTGCATGCCTTCGTGATGCAGTACCTGGTGCTGCCCAGCTTCATCTTCGGGTTCCTGCTGACCGTGTTCCCGCGCTGGATGGGCCTGCCCGAGCTGGAGCGCTGGCGCTATGTCCCGGTGGGCCTGGGCCTGATGGGCGGGCAGCTGGCGATCCTGCTGGGCGCGGCCGGGTGGCAGGCCGGGCTGACCGTTGGCCTGTGGATGGCGCTGGCCGGCTGGACCTCGGCGCTGTTCACCCTGGGCCGGCTGGTGGCCGACGAGAAAGGCCGCACCTGGCACGCGCGGTCGTGCTTCGCCGGGCTGGTGCTGGGCTGGCTGGGGCTGGCGATGTTCGTCGCCTTCGTGCTCGGCGCCTCGCCCGCCTGGGCCTTCGCCAGCATCAAGCTGGGCGGCTTCGGCCTGCTTCTGCCGGTGTACGTGACCGTGGCGCACCGCATGTTCCCGTTCTTCGCCGGCAACGTCGTGCCGGGCTACCGCCCGTGGCGGCCGCTGCCGTGGCTGGGCGCGGTCTGGGCGCTGCTGGTGGCGCACCTGGGCCTGGAGCTGGTGCACGCCTATGCCTGGCTGTGGCTGGCCGACGTGCCGCTGCTGCTGTTGACCGGCTGGGCGGTGTGGCGCTGGTGGCCGCGCGGACGCATGCCCGGGCTGCTGGCGGTGCTGTTCGTCGGCACCGCCTGGTTGCCGGTCACCTTCGCGCTGTACCTGGTGCAGAGCTTCACCTACCTGGGCAGCGGCGAATTCGTGCTGGGCCGCGCGCCGATGCACGCGCTGTTCATCGGCTTCTTCGGCAGCCTGCTGGTGGCGATGGTGACGCGGGTGACGCAGGGCCATTCCGGGCGGGCGCTGGTGATGCCGAAGGTGGCGTGGTTGGCCTTCGGCCTGCTGCAGGCGGTGGCGGTGATGCGCATCGTCGCCGACATCGCGCCGGACGCATTGGCGTGGCAGGCGGCGGCCGCGTTCGGCTGGCTGCTGGCGCTGGCGCCGTGGGTGACGCGCATCGGCCGGATCTACCTCGCGCCGCGCGCGGACGGGCGGCCGGGATGAGCGCGATGCTGGCCTTCTATCCCGACATCAAGCTGGTCCACATCAGCGCGGCGATGACCAGCGGCACGCTGTTCGCGCTGCGGGCGCTGGCGCTGCTGGCCGGCATGCGCTGGCCGCGGCTGGCCGCGGTGCGCTACCTGAGCTACACCGTCGACACCGTGCTGCTGACGGCGGCGATGATGCTGTTGACCATCCTGCCCGCCGGGCTGTTCGCCAACGGCTGGCTGTGGGCGAAGATCGCCTTCCTGCTGGCCTACGTCGGGCTGGGCATGGCCGCCTTCCGGCCGGGGCGCGGCGGCGCCGCACGTGCGGTGCTGGTGGCCGCGGCGCTGCTGTGCTTCGTGCAGATCTATGGCATCGCCCGGGCCCATCACCCGCTGGGCTGGCTGCTGTGGCTGGGCAACTAGACCCTCCGGCACTGCATCTGGACCTGCGCGGCCTGCCGGCCCCGCAGCCGATGGAGCACATCCTCGCCCGGCTGCACACCCTGCAGCCGGGCCAACGGCTGGTGGCGCTGACGCCGCTGTATCCGGCGCCGCTGCTGCCGATGCTGGAACAGCTGGGGTTCGCCTGCGACGCGCGCGCCACCGACGACGGCGCCTGCCTGGTGATCTGCCACGCCGCCGACCGTCACCTGCTGGACGCCCCGCCCGCGCCATGAGCGGGCTGGCCTTCGCCCAGGCGCCGTCGCCGTCGCACCCGCTGCGCTTCCTCGCCACCGCCCTGCTCTGGGGCGCGCTGGCCGGTGCGTGGCTGCTGGCCGGCGGCGACGCATTGCTGGTGTCGCCGCATGCGCCGGCCACCATCGCGCTGGCGCATGTCTTCGCCCTGGGCGTGCTGGGCAACGCGATGCTCGGCAGCCTGGTGCAGTTCCTGCCGGTGGCGGCGTGCAGCCCGCTGCCGCTGGCGCGCGGCGTTCCGCTGCTGCATGCGGTCTTCAATCTCGGCGTGGGCCTGCTGCTGCCGGCCATCGCCGGCACCACGACGACCTGTGGCCTGGTCGCCGCGCCGTTGCTGGTCGGCGCGCTGGCGTCCTGCGCCTGCGCGGTGCTGGTCGCGGTGGTGCGCGGCAGCGGCGCGCGCGCGGTGCGGTGCGGCATCGGCCTGGCCGCCACGGCGCTGCTGGCCACGATCGGACTCGGGGCGGCGCTGCTGGCGATGCGGCTGGGCTGGATGGCGCCCACCGCCAGGCCGCTCCTCGGCCTGCACGCCAGCTTCGGCCTGCTGGGCTGGGTGCTGGGGTTGCTGGCAGCGGTGGGCACGATGGTCGTGCCGATGCTGCAGGGCACGCGACCGGTTCCTTCCACGTGGTTGTGGGGCTGGCTGGTCCTGCTCGCCGGCGTGCTGCTGGCGGCCGGCGCCGACGGCGTCGGCATCGCGCTGCCGCTGCCGCTGCCGCGCATCGGACCGATGCTGCCGCTGCTGCTGTTCGCCGCCGCGGTGATCGTCCTGCAACAGCGCGCGCCGCACCGTCGTGGCCCCCTGCTGCGCCGTTTCTGGGCGCTGGGCAGCCTGGCGCTCGCCGCGGCGACGCTGGTGATGCCGCTGCCCGGCAGCGGCCTGCTCGCCGGCGTGCTGGTGCTGGCGGTCGGCTTCCCCGCGCTGGTGCTCGGCATGCTGATGGAGATCGCCGGCTTCCTGGCCTGGATCGAGCTGCGCCGGCGCCTGCCGCGCGGCACGCGCGTGCCCGGCGTCGGCAGCCTGTTCGCCGAGCCGCACAAACGGCGCGTGTGGTGGCTGCATGCCGTCGCCGCGCTGTCGCTGGTCCTGGCCTGCCTGCAGCCGGAGCTGGCGCGCATCGCCGGCGCGCTGGTGCTGCTGGGCTGGCTCGGCGCGGCCTGGGCGCTGTGGCGCTGCTGGCGGTCGGCGCTGGCCTGGCGGCCCTGAGCGCCCTTCCGCGCCCCTGTCGCGGGACCGCCGGATGACCGGCCGGCGGCCTTTTGACATTAGTCAAGCAGTGCGCGGTTGCAGCGGTTTTCCGGCCTTCCGCCAGACATGGATTGATCAGGATCAACGCTGCCGGACAGGCGTCCCGGGAACATGAACCCATCGGCCAAAGGCCATTCACGGGAAAGTGTCATGAAGCGCCTGCAACATCCGCTCGTCGCCTGCGCACTCGCCGGCGCCATCGCCGCCGCCTTCGCCGGCAACGCCTTCGCGGCGAAGAAACCCGCCGCCGAAGCCCCCATGGAAACGATCCAGGCCGTGCTGACCGCGCCGCCGTTCGCGCCGCCGCCGATCACGCGCAAGACGCCGGCCCACGTCGTCGTCGACCTGGAAATGGTCGAGAAGGACATGCGCATGGCCGATGGCGTGAGCTACAACTTCTGGACCTTCGGCGGCACCGTGCCGGGCAGCTTCATCCGCGTGCGCAAGGGCGACACGGTGGAGTTCAAGCTGAAGAACCACCACAGCTCGCACTTCTCGCACAACATCGACCTGCATGCCGTCACCGGCCAGGGCGGCGGCGCCGAAGCCACGTTCACGCTGCCGGGCAAGGAAACGCAGTTCACCTTCAAGGCGCTCAACCCGGGCCTGTACATCTACCACTGCGCGATGGCCCCGGTGGGCATGCACATCGCCAACGGCATGTACGGCCTGATCCTGGTCGAGCCGGAAGAAGGCCTGCCGCCGGTGGACAAGGAGTTCTACGTGGTGCAGGGCGACTTCTACACCGAAGGCGCGCACGGCGAGCCGGGCCTGCAGCCCTTCAGCCTGGAGAAGGCCATCGAGGAACACCCGACCTACGTCGTGTTCAACGGTTCGGTCGATGCGCTGCAGGGCGACAAGGCGCTGACGGCCAAGGCCGGCGAGACGATCCGCATGTTCGTCGGCAACGGCGGCCCCAACCTGGTGTCCAGCTTCCACGTCATCGGCGAGATCTTCGACAAGGTCTATACCGAGGGCGGCACGAAGTACCAGGAGAACGTGCAGACCACGCTGATCCCGGCGGGCGGCTCGGCCATCGTCGAGTTCAAGGCCGACGTGCCCGGCAACTTCGTGCTGGTGGACCACAGCATCTTCCGTACCTTCCACAAGGGCTCGCTGGGCATCCTCAAGGTCGATGGCGAGAAGAACCCGGAGATCTACACGGGCCAGCAGCACGACATCGACTACAAGGAAGGCGAGCCGCAGGGCAGCCAGTACAAGTAACCAAGGCGAACGCAGATGGAACGCACGCTCCTCCTGTTGCTGCTCCTGGTACCGGCCACGGCCGGTGCCATGGAGGCCGATGCCGGCTACCGCGACATCCCCGGCGGGCCGTTCCGTTCCTCCGTGCGTTTCGAGGAAACATCCGCCACGCGGGACGTGGCGGATTATTCGCTGATGGCGCGCCCGGTCAGCAACGCGCAGTTCGCCGCCTTCGTGGCGCGCAACCCGCAATGGCAGCGCGACCGCGTGCCGGCCGTGTTCTCCAGCCCCGGCTACCTGGGCCACTGGGCGCGGGCCGACGCCCCGGGCGAAGGCCTTGATCCGCAGGCGCCGGTGACCCATGTGAACTGGTACGCCGCCGACGCCTACTGCCGCGCCGAACGGGCACGCCTGCCGACCTTCCTCGAATGGGAATACGCGGCGGCCGCCGACGCCACCCGCCGCGACGCGCGCGGCGACCACGCCTGGCGCCTGCGCCAGGTCAACGACGGCACCCCGCGCGCGCCCGACGCCGCCGTGGGCGCGCCGGCCAACGTCTACGGCATCCATGCCCTGCACGGCGCGCACTGGGAATGGAGCGAGGACTTCGCCTCGCTGCTGGCCGACAGCGACCGCCGCGGCCAGGAGGACGGCGACGCCCTGCGCTACTGCGGCGCCAGCGCCATGGCCTTCAACGACCCGGGCGACTACGGCGTGGTCAAGCGCTTCGTGCTGCTGTCGGCGCTTCCGCCCGGGGCGACCCTGGGCAATCTCGGTTTCCGCTGCGCAAGGAGCCAGCCATGAACAGACCCGTCGTTTCCCTTCTTCTCGGCCTGGCGCTGGGCATGCCGGCCATGCTGCATGCCGCCGATGCGCCGGCCGCCCCGGCCGCTGCCGCCCTGCCCGGCCAGTCGCTGTACCACCTGCAGGTCGCGCTCACCGACCAGAACGGGCGGTCCGTGCCCTGGGCGTCGCTGCGCGGTCGCCCGCAGCTGGTGTCGATGTTCTACGGCAACTGCCACCTGATGTGCCCGCTGATCATCGAAAACGCCAAGGCCGTGCAGAAGCAGCTGCCGGCCGACCAGCGCGCGCGCCTGGACGTGGCCATGCTCACCCTCGACCCGGCGCGCGACACACCCGCCGCGCTGGCCGAGATCGCGCAGCGCCACCGCGCTCCCGACGACTGGCGCTTCCTGCGCCCGGCCGAAGGCGACGTGCGCGCCCTCGCCAACCTGCTCGACGTGCGCTACCGCTTCCGCGAGGACGGCAGCATCAACCACACCAGCGTGCTGGTGCTGCTTGATGCCGACGGCCGCGTGCGCGCACGCAGCGAGGTGCAGGGCATGGTCCCCGACCCGGCGCTGATGGCGGGCATCGAGGCGGTGCTGGCGGAGCGCTGAGGCGGGACATCGCGGCAGACGGGTGCCGCGCCATCGCCACAGGCGGGATGGCTCGGCATCCGAAACGTCGCAGGGTGCGATGGCAGGGCATCCATCGCAGATGGGAGACATGATCCACCGGGCAGCAGTGACCCGCTTTTGCCGCGACCGCCTCGGACTAACGCACCCAGTGGTCTTTAAAACCCACGCGTGCCGGACCGCGGCATTCTTCCTCCAGTGTGAATCCGGTGGCGGCTGCGGTCCGGTTCCGATGCCTACCGGGATATCCCCATGCGCATACGCCGGTGAACGTCTATCTATTGCCGGAATCGCTCAGCCACAGGCTCATCAGGCCCGCACGGCTGCGGACGGAGAACTTCCGGAACAGGGAAACGACGTGCTGGTGGGTGGTCGAGACGGCCAGGCCCAGCTGCTCGGAAATCTCCTTCTCCGAGGCCTTGGTCAACAGCAGCCTGAGCACCTTGCGTTCGGTCGGCGTCAACGATGCCTTGGCGATCATCGAGCCCTGGATGATCATCAGCTGGCGGTGGAACCATTTGATCCCGCGCAGCGCATAGGACAGCAGTTCGACGTCCTGGTCGGTGAACAGGGCATGGGAATGGAAACCAAAGTGCGATTCGGCATCCGCATTGATCGGAAAACCGATCCAGACGGAATCCATGATTCCGAAGCGCGCGAAATGGCTACGGTAGAACGGGCTGTCGAACCACTCCGGCGGCATGTCCCTGCGCAATCCATAAGCCCGGAAACGACCGACGCCGTGCATCGCCAGCATGAAATGCGGATCGGCATCCACGCCGCGGTTCCAGAGCTCGTGGATTTCCTTGAAAGCCCCGCTGTTTGAAGGGGATTCGATGGGGTAGAGCAACTGCGTGACCGGTATGCGCCAGCCCTCGAACGGGTCATGGCAACCGGGCTTGGTACCGAGGCAGATCGATCCGTCCCAGGTCGAGTTGAAGGCGCCCGACATGTGGCAAAGCCTGCTTTGAAGATGCCTGCATGCCACTTCGGCGCGGTCTGCGCCAAAGTCGGCCAGTTCGTCCCACAGGGTGTGTATTTCTTCTTTCTGTTCCTGGCTGAGCATCTTCTCTTTCAAGATGTTGTTCGAATAAGTGCCCGCCCCCACTGATCAGTGGGCATTCCTTGTCGGACCGGCGGATTTTCCCATCCACACTAACCAGTCTGCGTATTTTGCGAACAGCAGACTAATCAGTAGGGGTGATGGAAGCTGATTTGATTTTTATCCTTTCGGCGCCTTAATTCGCTGATGCACCGGCCGATAGGAAGGCGCGAGCGCCCATGGCCGGGCATGGTTCAGATGCAACCGATGAATACGCCTTCGAAACTGCCGACCGTCGTACCTATGCGATGTGGTACGGAGCGTCCGTTTATTGCAGGAGGCTGGGAAATAACGATCGCGTCGTGCAGACCGCGCATCACCGTGCAGCCCCTTGCTTCCAGGCATTTCACCCACGCAACGACGGCCCGCTCGCATGTGGGCACAGCGCACGACCAGCGCCGCCCACCGCCCGATATCTCCCATAACAAAGGTTTGAAATGTCTGCTATCAGGAATCTGAAAGTTGGATCACGGCTGGCGGCCGGCTTCGGCCTGCTGCTGTTGCTGCTCATCTCCATGCTGGTTGTCGCCCTGTACGGCAACAAACTCAAGTCGGAGCAGTTCAAGTATCTGACCGACGTCAACATGGTGAAGATGCGCCTGTTGAACGACATGCTCGACACCAACAATGCCGTACTGATGCATCGACGGTTGATGCTCATCAAGCGCGGCAACGACTTCGACAAGGACCTGGCGCACGCCCAGGAGCTGGCCCGTGCGTACGATGGAATATGGGACCAGTACGTCAAGATTCCACGCGACGCGGCCGGCGACCGGATGATCGCGGAGATCGAGGACGCCCGTCGGTTGGCCGCGGTACCCACGCAGGAACTGGACGACCTGATGCAGGCGGGGGACTTCGACGCGGCCGTCCAGGTCCTGCTCGACAAGCTGCGTCCGCGCGCCGTGGCATGGAACGACAGCATCTCCAGCCTGCTCAAACATCAGGTCGAACTGACCCGAAAAAGCAGTGACGAATACCACGATATCGAGAGTTGGACCGGCAAGCTGTCGCTTGGCATCGGCCTGTTGAGCATTGCACTCGGCGTACTCCTGGCGCTGCTGATCACACGCAGCCTGACCCGCCCGCTGGCCAGTGCGGTGGGCGTGGCCAACGGCATCGCGGGCGGCCGCCTGGACAACAGCATCGACGTATCCGGCAAGGACGAAGTCACCGACCTGCTGCGCGCGATGCAGCACATGCAGCGCCAGGTGCAGGCGGTCATCGCCGCGCAAGGCGAGATGGCGCGCCAGCACGACGCCGGCAGCATCAGCTACCGCATCGACGCCACCGGCTTCGCCGGCGACTACGGCCGCATGGTGCAGGAAACCAACGCGCTGGTCGGCTCGCACGTGCAGGTGCAGCAGCACCTGATCGAGGTGATGAGGCACTACGCGCGCGGCGACCTGTCGGTGGACATGGACCGCCTGCCCGGCGAGAAGGCCGCCATCACCCAGGCCATGGACGAGACCAAGGCCAGCCTGTCGGCGATCAACGCCGAGATCAAGCGCCTGGCCGGCGCCGCGGCCGCCGGCGACTTCAGCCTGCGCGGCGACGAGGACCGCTTCGAGCACGATTTCCGCGACATGGTGGCCGGCCTCAACCGGCTGATGGAAACCACCGACGGCAACCTGTCCGAGGTCTCGGCACTGCTGCACGCCATCGCCGAGGGCGACCTGACCGTGCGCATGCACGGCGACTTCCACGGCGTGTTCGCCAGAATGCGCGACGATGCCAACGCCACGGTGGCCCAGCTGACCTCGATCATCGGCCGCATCCAGCAGGCGGCGTCCAGCATCAACCTGGCCGCGTCGGAAATCGCCACCGGCAACAACGACCTGTCGCGCCGCACCGAGCAGCAGGCCGCCAACCTGGAAGAAACCGCCGCTTCGATGGAGGAACTGACCTCCACCGTGCGCCAGAACGCCGAGCATGCGCGCCAGGCCAGCCAGCTGGCGCAGGGCGCGGCCGGCGTCGCCTCGCAGGGCGGCCAGGTCGTCGGCCAGGTGGTCACCACCATGTCGGCCATCGAAGCCTCCTCGAAGAAGATCGCCGACATCATCAGCGTCATCGACGGCATCGCCTTCCAGACCAACATCCTGGCGTTGAACGCGGCAGTGGAAGCCGCGCGTGCGGGCGAACAGGGCCGCGGTTTCGCGGTGGTGGCGAGCGAGGTGCGTACGCTGGCCCAGCGCTCGGCCGGCGCGGCCAAGGAGATCAAGGGGCTGATCGAGGACTCGGTGGACAAGGTGTCCGAAGGCTCGCAGCTGGTACACCAGGCCGGCACCACCATGGGCGAGATCGTGACCTCGGTGCAGCGCGTGACCGACATCATGGCCGAGATCTCGTCCGCCTCGCAGGAACAGAGCGCCGGCATCGAGCAGGTCAACCAGACCGTGGTGCAGATGGACGAAGCCACCCAGCAGAATGCCGCGCTGGTGGAGGAAGCCACCGCCGCCGCACGCGCGATGGAGGAGCAGGCCACCCAGCTGGCCGAGGCGGTATCGGTGTTCCGCACGGGAGCCGGTACCCCGGCCTCGTCCACACGCCCTGCCGGCAAGCCGGCCGCGGCGCCGGCCCAGGTCCTGAAGCTCGCCCCCGCCCCACGTCCCATGAAGTCGGCGATGGCCGCGCGTACCGAAGAGTGGCAGGAGTTCTGACGTCACCTTCCACCTGCAGGCCCGCGTCCCGCGGGCCTGTTTCATTCCCTCTGACAAAGCGGATACACGTATGCGCAGGAATCTTCCAGTAACCGGGAATGAGATCGTTCTTGGCGATGGCTGCACCATCGTTTCCAAGACGGATACGAAAGGTGTGATCGAGGAGATCAACCAGGACTTCCTCGACATCAGCGGCTTCACCACCGAAGAGCTGGTGAACAAGGCCCATAACATCGTCCGGCACCCGGATATGCCGGAAATGGCATTTCTGGACCTCTGGAAAGACCTGAAAGCCGGGCGCCCGTGGATCGGAATGGTCAAGAACCGTTGCAAGAACGGCGACCATTACTGGGTCGAGTCGCATTTCGCCCCCCGCTATGAAAATGGAAACCTGATCGGCTACATGTCGGTGCGGCGAAAGGCGACGCGACAGGCCATCGAGGAGGCCGAGGCGGCCTACGCCCGCATCCGGAATGGCGAGCCGGGCCTCACCATTTCCCACGGCAAGGTGGTCAGGGCCACGTGGATGCCACGCCTTCTGCGCCAGTTCGACCTTCTGCTTCGGCGCGACCACGTCCAGGTCGCGATGCAGTGGCTCGCACTGGCGGCGATGGGAATGCTTGGATTCTTCCTGGCGAAAGGGGGCGCCTGGTTGGCGTTTCCCTGCGGCGTGCTGGCAATCCTGCTGGGCTACCTGCTGGTCCGGGAAGCACATCGACGCAGCCGGCGGCTGGCCACGCTCTCCAGCTCGGTACGCTCCATTTCCGAAGGCAACTACACCGCCGCGATCGATATCCTCGGCGACGGCGAGATCAGCAACCTCGCGCGGTCGATCAAGGCCATGCAGGTGCGGCAGGGCTATGAGATCCAGCAGATCAGACAGCAGTCCGCAGCCAACCTGCGCGTCCGCACCGCGCTGGACGAGGTCACCACCAGCGTGATGATCGCCGACGCCGACCTCAACATCATCTACGCCAACCGCCCGCTGATGGAGATGCTGGGCAAGGCCGAACAGGACCTGCGCCGCGATCTGCCCCAGTTCGACATGCAGACCCTGGTCGGCAGCAACATCGACATCTTCCACAAGCACCCGCCGCACCAGCGCCGGCTGCTGGGCGAGCTGCGCGGCACCCACCGCGCGCAGATCACCATCGGCGGCCACGTGATGCGCCAGATCATCAACCCCGTCAACGATGCCGATGGCAGGCGCGTCGGTTACGTGGTCGAGTGGGCCGACCGTACCATCGAGGTGCAGATCGAGAAGGAGGTCAGCGAACTCATCACCGCCGCCTCCAGCGGCGACCTGTCCGGGTGCATTCCGCTGGAAGGCAAGAGCGGCTTCCTGCTTCAGCTTTCCGAGCAGCTCAACGGACTGCTGGCGGCCATCGGCAGCAGCGTCGAGCAGGTCTCAGTGGTGCTGCGCGCGCTCTCGCAGGGCGACCTCACCGTGCAGATGGAGGGCGACTACCGCGGCACCTTCGCCGACATGCGCGACGACGCCAACGCCACCGTCATCCAGCTCACCGGCATCATCGACCGCATCCAGACCGCGGCATCCAGCATCCACCGCGCGGCGGCGGAGATCGCCACCGGCAACAACGACCTGTCGCGCCGCACCGAGCAGCAGGCCGCCAACCTGGAAGAAACCGCCGCCTCGATGGAGGAGCTGACCTCCACCGTGCGCCAGAACGCCGAGCACGCGCGCCAGGCCAACCAGCTGGCGCAGGGCGCGGCCGGCGTCGCCTCGCAGGGCGGCCAGGTCGTTGGCCAGGTGGTCACCACCATGGCCGATATCGAGGCCTCGTCGAAGAAGATCGCCGACATCATCAGCGTCATCGACGGCATCGCCTTCCAGACCAACATCCTGGCGCTCAATGCGGCGGTGGAAGCCGCGCGCGCCGGCGAACAGGGCCGCGGTTTCGCGGTGGTCGCCTCGGAAGTGCGCACGCTGGCGCAGCGCAGCGCCGGCGCGGCCAAGGAGATCAAGGAGCTGATCGAGAACTCGGTGGACAAGGTGTCCGAAGGCTCGACGCTGGTGCACCAGGCCGGCACCACCATGGGCGAGATCGTGACTTCGGTGCAGCGCGTGACCGACATCATGGCCGAGATCTCCGCCGCCTCGCAGGAGCAGAGCGCCGGCATCGAACAGGTCAACCAGACCGTCACCCAGATGGACGAGACCACCCAGCAGAACGCCGCGCTGGTGGAGGAAGCCACGGCCGCCGCGCGTTCGATGGAAGAGCAGGCCAACGACCTGGCGTCCGCGGTCGCGGTGTTCCGTACCGCCTCCACCCAGGCGACACCGACCGCGCGGCCGGTGCTCAAGGTCGTGCCGCCCACGCCGGCGCCGCAGACGCCTGAACGCGCGCGCCCGGCTCCGCCGGCCGCCGCCACGACCGACGGCTGCGACTGGCAGGAGTTCTAGGTCCCGGCCCAGGAAAGAACGCCATCCGGTCGCCGGGAACGAACCATCCATTGATGTACATGCAACTCCGATGAAAACGCAGATTCAAAGCAAGACGCCTTCGCTGGCGACAGAGCCTGGGCCAGGGGATCCTCCGGCAAGGCAACCACGGGAACGCCTGCTCCTTATGGGCATGCTGGTCGTGCTGCCGATGCTTGCCGTGCTGTATGGGCCGCGTGTCGACCTGCTCGGCCCGCACGCCGGCGTGCTGCCGGTGCTTCACTTCGCGCTGGAGATGTTTTCGGTGGTGGTGTCGCTGCTGGTCGTCATCACGGCCTTCCAGTCGCTCGATACGTATCCGTCGCCGCGGACCAACAGCCTGATACTTGTGTTCACGGCGGTGGCGACGCTGGACTTCCTGCATGCGCTTTCCTACAGCGGCATGCCGCCCCTGCTTTCTCCCAACGGCATGCCCAAGGCGATCTTCTTCTGGCTGTCTGCACGTACCGTGGAACTGCTCGGCCTGGTACTGCTGACCAGCGGCCTGCGCCTGCGTGGCCCCCGCAGCGCCTGGCTGCTGCTTGGCATTGCCGCGAGCCTGCTGGTGGCAATGCTCGAACCGCAAGCCAGGGCGCTGCAATCGGCGCTGTTCGTCGACGGACTGGGCGGCATGCCGCTCAACGCCCGCCTGGGCATCCTGCTGTGCCTGGGTTATCTGCTGGCGGCAGGCTGGATGGCGCGGGCATCGGGCAGCGACCGCCCGCTGTTCTCCGCCCTGGCCAGGGCGAGCTTCATCCTGGGGATCGGGGAGCTGGCCTTCATCAGCTGGAGCAGCCCGACCGAGGCTGGCGTGCTGCTGGGACACGGCTACAAGGTGCTGGCCTACGTGTGCATTTTCCGCGGCATCTACCTGGCTTCCATGCGCCGGCCCTACCAGGAAATGGTGGCGTCCCGGCAGCGCTTGGCCAGGAAGGAAGCCGAGTACCGTTCGCTGGTGGACAACCTGCCCATCGGGCTGGTGCAGCTCGATACCCAACTGCGCCTGTGCTTCGCCAGCCCGGCAGCAGAGCAAAGCCTGGGCCATCCGCTGGCCGCGCTGCAGGGCCGGCATATCGCCGGGATCATGCCGGCGGAGGCGGCATCGAAGATGATGCCGGGACTGCTCGGCGCCCTGCAGGGCGAACGCATGGAGCTGGATTACGCCCTGGCCTCGGCCACGGGAGAGCAGCTCCACCACAGCGTCATCGCCGTCCCCGACCGCGATGGCAACGAGGCGACACGCGGCGTGCTGGTCATCCTCCAGGACACGACCGAGCGCACCCGCGTCCAGCAGCAACTGGACCTGGCCACGCGCGAGACCAGCGAACTGCGCGCCGCGCTGGACGCGCATGCGATCGTCGCGATGACCGACCACCGGGGCATCATCACCCGGGTCAACGACAAGTTCTGCCAGATCTCGCAGTACTCGCGGCAGGAACTGATCGGCAGCAACCACCGCATCATCAACTCCGGGCGGCATTCCAAGACATTCTTCAAGGAGATGTGGGCCACGATCGGCCGCGGCAGGGTGTGGAACGGGGATGTCTGCAACCGCGCCAAGGACGGTTCGCTGTACTGGGTGCAGACCACCATCGTGCCGTTGCTGGGCGACAGGGGCCGGCCTGCGCAGTACATCGCCATCCGCGCGGACATCACCCAGCGCAAGCTGGCCGAGAAGGAGGCCCGACGGCTTGCGTACCATGACGCCCTGACCGGACTGGGCAACCGGCGGTTGATGATGGAACAGCTCGCGCTGGCCGCCGAGCGTGCGCAGCAGATGAGCGGTGTCGGCGCACTGGCGATGATCGACCTGGATCACTTCAAGGAGATCAACGACACCCAGGGCCACCCGCAGGGCGACAGCCTGCTGCAGCAGGTGGCCGCCCGCCTGAAGGAAGCCGCCCGCCCCGACGACGTCATCGTGCGATTGGGCGGTGACGAGTTCTGCGTGCTGTTCCACAACCTGGGTGCCACATCGAAGGAAGCCATCACGCGCGCCGCCGACATCGGCGAGCGCATGCGCAATGCCCTGGCCCAGCCCTACCGGCTCGGCAGTACGGTACTGAACGTCACCGCCAGCATCGGCATCAGCATGATCCACAGCGACCATGACGCCAGCGAGCTGATGCAGCGAGCCGACCAGGCGCTTTACAAGGCCAAGGAAAGCGGCCGCAACGCGCTGCAGTTCTTCGATCCACGCCTGCAGGCCGAGATGGCAAGCCGGATCGGCCTGCTGCGCGACCTGCGCCGCGCCATCGAGGACGACCAGCTGCGCCTCCACTACCAGCCCATCGTGGACGTGGAAATGCGCGTGACCGGCCATGAGGCGCTGCTCCGCTGGCAGCACCCCACCCTGGGCATGGTGCCGCCGGATGTCTTCATTCCGCTGGCCGAGCAGATCAACGTGATCCTGCCGTTCGGCATCTGGGTGCTGGTGAACGCCTGCCTGCAGATCAAGGCCTGGGCGGACGACCCGCTCCGTTCGCAATGGAGCGTGTCGGTGAACGTCAGCGCACGCCAGCTCCACGATCCCGAGTTCGTCTCCAGCGTGGAGACCGTGCTCGATCGCACGGGCGCCAATCCGCGATGCCTGCGGCTGGAGCTGACCGAAAGCATGCTGCACACCAACCTCGACGCCGTGATCGGGAAGATGCAGCTGCTGCGCGAGCGCGGGGTGCGCTTCTCGCTCGACGATTTCGGCACCGGGTATTCCTCGTTGAGCTATCTCCGGCAGCTGCCGGTGGAGCAGCTCAAGATCGACCGTTCGTTCGTGCGCGATATCCAGAACAGCACGGACGACATGGCCATCGTCAAGATGATCCTCGCGCTGGCGACGTCGATGGGAGTGGAGGTCGTGGCCGAGGGCGTGGAGAACGAAGCCCAGCACGCCCGGCTGCTCAGCCACGGTTGCCAGAAGTTCCAGGGCTACCTGTTCGGCAAGCCGGCCGAACTGCGATGAGCGTCGCCGGATGCGCGGCAACGGGCAGGCGTGCCGGGCGCTGCTGGATCGAGCGATGGTGCCGCTTATCCGAATCGAACGGATGACCTACTGTTTACAAGACAGTTGCTCTACCGACTGAGCTAAAGCGGCGATGGCTCGGGAATGCGGCCGTTGCGGCGCATCCGGCCGGCATTCTAGCGCAGGCGGGCGCAGTCGAGCGATTGGTGCTGCGCCGCGCCGCTGCGTTTCTGCAGGCCCGCCGCAGAGACGGTTCCGGCATGGGCCGCATCCAGCCACCAAACGGCGGCGGCACCGGCGCCGTTGTCGACGATGCGCGCGGGAAAGCCGGCTGCCGTCAGCGCGGAAAGCCGCCGCTCGGCGCCTTCGCGGTTGCGGTACTGGCCCAGCGCCACCGCGTTGGCGTCCTCGCCCTGGGCAATGATGAAGTAGTCGCTGAAACCGGCCTCGACGATGCGCTTGACCATCGCCTGCGCTTCCTCGCGGCTGGCCGCCGGCGGGATGAGAACGCGGTAACTGGTCGCCGTCTTGGGCGGCACTTCGCGCAGCCGCGAACGGAGCACGTCCTTGCCCAGCACGGTCAACGCCGACTGCGCGTTCTCCCGGCTGTCGAACGGTCCGAAGCTGGCACAACGCTCCGGCACCGCCGCGGCGGGCCCGGCCGCCGTGACGGCCTTTTCGGTTTCCACAGGCGCGCCGGCCGCAGCGGGCTCCGGAGCCGGCGCCGCCACGGCCGGTGCCGCTGGGGGCAGTACGGCGGCTACCGATGCCTCCATGGGAACGAGTTCCAGCGTCGCGACACCGGCTTCGGCGGGCTCGGGCATCACGGCGGGCGCCGGGCGCGGCACCATCCACCACAGCGCGACACCGAGGTTGAGGATGGCCAGTGCGACGATCAGGAAGCGGATCAGCATGGCGCGATCCTAGCGTCCTAGCGGCCGCTGGTGCACGGCCCAGCGCGCCAGTCCGTCGAGCACCAGAGCCGGGCGGTGCTCCGCCTGCGGCAGCAGCGGCAGCAGCGGCGCCGCGCCGCCGCCATGCATCAGCAGGGCGGGCGCCGCGCCGAGCAGGTCCGTGCCGTGCCGCAGGCTGCGTTCGACCAGCGCCACCGCCGCGCCGTCGCACCCGGAGGCCAGCGCGTCGGCGGTGTCGTTGGCGAACTCCGCGTAGTCGCCGCCAGCGGCCGGCAACTGCACCGCGCGTGCGTGCAGCGCCTCGCGCATGACGGTGGGCGAGGCGCCGATGCGGCCGCCGCGGTGGCGTCCGTCCGCGTCCATCAGATCGATGGTCAGTGCCGTGCCCACGCCGACCACCAGCACCGGCCGCCGCGCGGTGGCCGCGGCGAGCAGTGCCAGGAAACGGTCGACGCCGAGTTTTTGCGGGCGCGCGTAGGCGATCGTCACGCCCGCGCATTCCGGCAGGGTCCGCGCCACCTGCACATGCGCGAAGCGGGTGCGCAGGAGATCCATCACGGTCGCGGTCAGGGCCGGCGCGGCGACGCTGGCCACCCAGGCGGTATCGCCGCGCGGCAGGGCGTCCAGCGCCGCCGCGGTCATGGCTTCGGCACCGTGGGCCCACGCCTGCGCGCTGCCGGCGGCGGCGCCGTCCAGCGGCGCGAACTTGAACCGCGAGTTGCCCAGGTCGAACAGCCAATCGCTCATTGCGCCCTCACGCTCACTTCGCCCGCATGGAAATGGCGCTCGCCGCCGTCGATGCAGACGCGCAGGGCGCCATCCTCGGCCAGGCCGCGGGCGATGCCTTCATGCAGGGTGCCGGCCTCTTCCACGCGCACCGGCCGGCCGGCCAGCACGTCCAGCGCCGCGTAGCGCGGCAGAAATGGCGCCAGCCCCTGGCGTTCGAACTGGTCCAGCGCCGGCAGCAGGTGCGACAGCAGAACCGCGACCACCTGGTTGCGGGACACCGGCGCGCCGGCCAGCGTGTCCAGGTCCATCCAGGGCTGGGTGATGTCGTCCGCGCTGCCGGCGGGCATGCGCACGTTCAGGCCGAGCCCGATGACCGCGCGCGCCGGGCCGGCGAACTCGCCGCCGCCTTCCACCAGCAGGCCGCCGAGCTTGCGGCCGTCGACCAGCACGTCGTTGGGCCATTTCAGGCCGGCGCCGGCGAAGCCCAGCGCGTGCAGCGCCTCGCCCACCGCCACGCCCGCCGCCAGGCTCAGCCCGCCCATGCGCGACAGGCCGCCGGCGAAGGCGCGCGACAGCGACAGATAGATGTTGGCGGCCAGCGGCGAGGCCCATTGCCGGCCGCGGCGCCCGCGACCGCCGGTCTGGCGTTCGGCCAGCAGGATGTCGACGCCGCGCAAAGGCGCGCTGCGCCGCAGCAATTCGCTGTTGGTCGAGCCCAGCGTCCAGGCGATTTCCAGGGACGCGACCGACGCGGCCACTTCCGGCGCCAGGCGCTCCATGATCTGGGGATGGTCCAGCAGCTCCAGCGGCTGCGCCAGCCGGTAGCCGTCACCGGCCCGGCCTTCGATGGCCACGCCGGCGGCCCGCAGGCCCTGTATCCGCTTCCAGATCGCGGCCCGGGTCTGGCCGAGTCCACGGGCCAGGGCATCGCCGGAAAGGGCGCCCTCTCCCAGTTTGGCCAGCAATTGGCGGTCGTCCACGAAGGACCTTCTGATCGCAACAGGTCGGCCGATTATGCGTGAAGGCGTCCGCGGCCTTCCAATCCGGCCGGGAAAGCAGGCTAGAATCGGGAGCTCAACCGCCCCCGGATGTCGACGATGCGCCGTACCGCCCATTGCCTGATCCTGCTGCTGGTCCCCGTGGCCGCGCATGCCGCGGAGGCGATCGACACCCCGGCCCGCAACGGCTGCACCTACGCGCCGGGGGAAGTGGAACGCGTGGCGGTCCCCGCCGCCTCGGTGAACCTGGCCAACGCCACACCCCCGTCCCAGCCCAAGCACGCCATCCCGGCGCCGCCGCAGGCCGGCGGCGGCAGCGACGAGGAGATCATCCCGCGGCTGCGCGCGCCGAAGTGGCACCGGCTGCTGCCCGGGATGTTCCGCTGATCCAGTCGTTGTTGCGCCGCTGGCGGCGCACGCCCCCCACCGTCGACGAAACGCTGTGGCAGGACATGCGCCGGGGCTGCCCGTGGCTGCATGCGCTGGACGGCGCGCGCGAGCAGCGGCTGCGCGAACTGGCGGCGTATTTCCTGCAGCGCAAGACCATCACGCCGGTGGCGGGACTGGAGCTGGACGCCGGCCAACGCCTGCTGCTGGCGGCGCTGTGCTGCCTGCCGCTGCTCGAGTTCGGGCGCGACGGCCTGCATGGCTGGTCCGAGCTGGTCGTATATCCGGAAGCGTTCCGCGTGCGCCGCAGCCACCTGGATGCGGCCGGCGTGCTGCACGAGTGGGACGACGAACTGATCGGCGAGGCCTGGGACAGCGGCCCGCTGCTGTTGTCGTGGGCCGACGTGCAGGCCGACATCGCCGACCCGCAGGCGGGTTTCTGCGTGGCCGTGCACGAGATGGCGCACAAGATCGACGTGCTGGACGGCGCGCTGGATGGCACGCCGCCGCTGCCGCGCGACTGGCAGCGGCAATGGGCGCGCGATTTCCAGCACAGCTACGACGCCTTCTGCGCGCGCGTGGACGCGGGCCACGAAACCGCGATCGACGTCTACGCGGCCGAAGCGCCGGAAGAGTTCTTCGCCGTGGTCACCGAGTACCACTTCTCCGCGCCGCGCCTGCTGGAGCGGGAGATGCCGGCGGTCGCCGCGCACCTGCACCGCTTCTACGGTCCCTCGCCGTTCGCTGCCGCGACGCAGATCCCGTAGGAACGACTTCAGTCGCGAACGGGGCTTCACCGGGAGAGCCTGTCGCGACTGAAGTCGCTCCTACGGGACCGCCGATTGCCGGCGCGCGGATCACAGGCCCGGCGGCAGCGTCACCTCGAAGCGCGCGCCGCCCAGTTCGGTGGAGCGCTTGACCTGCAGCTCGCCGCGGTAGTCCCGGATCAGGTCCTGCACGATCGACAGGCCGATGCCGTGCCCCTGCACGCGCTCGTCGCCGCGCACGCCGCGCTGCAGGACCTTGGCGATGTTCTCCTCGGCGATGCCGGGGCCGTCGTCGTCCACCGCCAGTTCCAGGCCGGTGCGGCGGCCCGGCGCGCAGGGAATGGCGCGCACGGTCAGCAGCACGCGGCGGCGCGCCCACTTGAAGGCGTTCTCCAGCAGGTTGCCCAGCAGTTCCTGCAGGTCGCCCGGCTCGCCGTAGAACTTGACGCCCGGTTCCAGCTCGAACTCGCACAGCACGCCCTTGCTGGCGTAGACCTTCTCCAGCCCACGCACGATTTCCTCGGCGCTGGCCTCGATCGGTACCGGCGCGGAGAACAGCTTGTGCCCGGACGAAGCCGCGCGCGCCAGCTGGTAGGACACCAGGTTGTTCATGCGCTGCAGCTGCACGTCCAGTTCCTCGCGCAGCGCGCCGTCGCCGGCGCCGCTGTCCAGCTGCGTGCGCAGCACCGCGATCGGCGTCTTCAGGCTGTGCGCGAGGTCGGCCAAGGTATTGCGCTGACGTTCCAGGTTCTCGCGCTCGCTCTCGATGAAGGCGTTGATGCTGTCGGTCAACGGTTCCAGTTCGCGCGGGTGCATCTCGCTCATGCGCTCGCGCTCGCCGCGCTGCACCTTGGTCAGTTCGTTGATCACGCGCTTGAGCGGGCGCAGGCTCCACTGCAGCACCAGGGTCTGCAGCAGCAGCAGGATCAGGCCGGTCACGCCCAGCCAGAACCACACCGCGCTGCGGAACACGCGCAGCTGCTTGCCCAGCGCGCGCGAATCCTCGAGCACGTAGATGGTGTAGGGGAACTCGCTTTCCGGGGTGCCGTCGCCGCCCCAGACCAGGCCCATGCCGTAGCGGTAGACCTCGCCGGGGGCGCCGTCGATCTGGGTGATCGGCAGCGGGCCTTCGAAGATCTCCTCGCGCGGCTCCAGCATGCGCGCGCTGACGTCCGGCAGGATCGGCCCCTCGGCGGACATGGAGTTGCCCGAACGGCCCGGCATCACCACCTGCAGGTACAGGCCGCTGCCGGGCACGTCGAAGCGCGGGTCCGGCGGCTGCTCGCGGATGTAGAGCGAGCGGTCGCGGGTGAAGTCGATGCCGCCGGCGTAGGACGTGGCGTAATTCTTCAGCCGTTCGGAAAGATTGGCGCGCGCGGTGCCGGCGAAGGCCGCGTCCAGCGCGTAGCCGGCCAACGCCAGGAAGGCCACCAGGCCCACCGAGGCGGCCAGCAGCTGGCGCGCCTGCAATGAACGCGGCCGCCAGCGCCGGAAGAACCACAGACGGCCGTAGATCATGCCCGTACCGCGCGCGGCGGATCAGCCCTCGTTGCGCGGGATGGCGAAGCGGTAGCCGCGCCCGCGCACGGTCTCGATCGGCTTGAGTTCGCCGTCCGGGTCCAGCTTCTTGCGCAGGCGGCCGATGAACACTTCCAGCACGTTGGAATCACGGTCGAAATCCTGCTGGTAGATGTGCTCGGTGAGGTCGGCCTTGGAGACCAGTTCACCGGCATGCATCATCAGGTACTCGAGCACCTTGTACTCGTAGCTGGTCAGGTCGACGTTGCTGCCGGACACGCTGACCGTCTGCGCGGCCAGGTCCAGCGCGACCGGGCCGCATTCCAGGGTGGGCTTGGACCAGCCGGCGGCGCGGCGCAGCAGCGCGTTGACGCGGGCCAGCAGTTCCTCCACGTGGAACGGCTTGACCAGGTAGTCGTCGGCGCCCTGCTTCAGGCCCTCGACCTTGTCCTGCCAGCTCGAACGCGCGGTCAGGATCAGCACCGGGAACTTCTTGCCTTCGTCGCGCAGCGCCTTGATCAGCTCCATGCCCGACATCTTGGGCAGGCCCAGATCGATGATGCCGACGTCGAACGGCACCTCGCGGCCCATGTACAGACCTTCCTCGCCGTCCTGCGCGGCATCGACGGCAAAGCCTTCGCGCTTGAGCCGGGCCGCCAGGGTTTCGCGCAGCGGGGCTTCGTCTTCGACCAGAAGGATACGCATGAACTCTCCCTAGTTGCTTGGCCGGCGGAAACCGGCATGTGTAAGCGGATTGCGGGACAACTATCGCCGTTCAGGGGTTATCGCCGCGTGGTGGCAGCTCGACCTGGCGCGGTGCCCGGGGGGCCCGCGGCGACCGCGGCGTGTCGTCCATGTAGCGGACCCGACCGCGGTCGTCCATGTACTTGACCCGGTTGATGTCGCGGCCGTCGTACGGCACGCGCTCGGCGCCGAGGATACGGCCGCCGGTCTCGCGCTGCACACGCCGCACCGCGTCGGAAAGCGAACCGGCGTCCTGCGTGCGGACACGCCGGGCTTCGCGCTCGACGGCGCGGGGCGGTTCGCGCATGGCCGCGTCTTGGGCCCAGGCCTTCGCCGTCGGCATGCCGGCCGCGAGGGCGGCGGCAGCGGTAAGGACAAGAATGTGACGCGGAACCGGAAGCATGGGGTGATCCTATCGGACTGCGGCGGATCGTTCAAAATCCGTGAAACGGGCGTCCACGGGAATTTTCACGAGACTCACGAAATCGAGGCAAATTCTTGATTTTTAGGGGTGAATCCGATCTGAACTCTCCCGGCCCGCGACCCGCTCCGTTCAGCTACCTGAGCAAAATGAATACGCGCTGCCGCCTCAGGCGGCGCGCGCTGCCTGCTCGCGGGTGACCTGCACGGCCTGTTCGACCAGGGACCAGTCGGCGCCCGGGCGGTGGGCGCCCTCGCTGAGCACCTGGCGGAAACCGCGGCCGCCCGGCTGGCCGTGGTACAGCCCGAGCAGGTGGCGGGTGATGTGCTTGAGCGCCAGCCCTTCCTGCAGCCTGGCCTCGACGTAGGGGCGCATCTGCCCCAGCAGGTCCTCGCGGCTGCGCGGCGTGGCGCCGGTCTGCGCCGCATCGAGCAGGTGCAGGACGTAGGGGTCGTGGTAGGCCGCACGGCCCAGCATCACCCCGTCCACGTGCGCCAGCTGCGCCTGCGCGGCCTCGACGGTGGCCAGGCCCCCGTTGAGCACCACCGGCAAGCCCGGGCGTTCGGCCTTGAGCCGCCAGGCCCAGTCGTAGCGCAGCGGCGGGATCTCGCGGTTCTCCTTGGGCGACAGGCCCTTCAGCCACGCATTGCGCGCGTGCACGACGACCATGGCCGCACCGGCCTGCACCTGGCGGTCCACGAAAGCGGCGAAGGCGTCGTAGTCGTTGTCCTCGTCCACGCCCAACCGGCATTTCACCGTGACCGGGATGTCCACCGCCGCGGCCATCGCCGCCACGCACTCGCCGACCAGTTCCGGCTCGCGCATCAGGCAGGCGCCGAAGCGCCCGGCCTGCACGCGGTCGGACGGGCAACCGCAGTTGAGGTTGACCTCGTCGTAGCCCCAGTCCGCGGCGATGCGCGCGGCCTGCGCCAGCAACGCCGGATCGCTGCCGCCCAGCTGCAGCGCCAGCGGGTGCTCGCTTGCTTCGAAACCGAGCAGGCGCTGGCGGTCGCCGTGGATCACCGCGTTGGCGTGCACCATTTCGGTATAGAGCCGCGCGCCGGGCGCGAGGATGCGGTGGAACACGCGGCAATGGGTGTCCGTCCAGTCCATCATCGGGGCGACGGACAGGCGCAGGGAGGCGGCGTAACGCGGGTCGTGGATCGGCTGCAAGGCGGATTCGTCCGGACGTGGAATCGGCTTCGCCTGCGCGCAGGGGCGGCGCAGGGGATGCCAAGGGTAAACGAAGCACCTGAACGGGGCCGCGCCGGCTCCCAGCGCCACCGGGTGGAGACAGGACACGGCACGAACCGCGATCGGCACGGCGCCCGGCGCCGCGGGAGGCGAGAATGCGCCCATGAACGCCTACGCCCTGCTCGCCTGCGCCATCGTCCTGGAAGTCATCGCCACCTCGCTGCTCAAGGCCTCCGACGGCATGAGCCGGCTGTGGCCGACGCTGGGCGCGCTGGCCGGCTACGGCCTGTGCTTCTGGCTGCTGTCGATGGTGATGAAGTCAGTGCCGACGGGCATCGCCTATGCGATCTGGTCCGGGGTGGGCATCGTGCTGATCGCGCTGATCGGCCTGGTCGCGTTCAAGCAGAAGCTGGATCTACCGGCGCTGATCGGCATCGCGCTGATCTGCGCCGGGGTCGTGGTGATCAACGTGTTCTCGCGCTCGACCGCGCACTGAGCCCCTCCCGCCCGGACGCGCCGTCGCTTGACCGGCCGCGCGCGCCCACCTATGGTGTGCGCGCCGAAGGTTTCCATCGCTTCATTCGGATGAAGGGATGGAATTAAACGGGAATCCGGTGAAGCGCGCCCGCAAGGTCCGCCATTCCGGAGCTGCCCCGCAGCGGTGAATGGAAACGACCGCCGTCATCGAGCACTGGGCCACGGCCCGGGAAGCGACGGCCACTAGGCGGACGCAGCCGCGTCCCTGTCCATCAGCCCGAATACCGGCCTGGGCCGGGAGGCGCGTCGCCTCCTGTTTCGACCTGGCGTCTCCGCGGGGAGGCGGCCGGAACCGTCCGCGCGGCCGCGAGGCGGCGCCGCCTGCCTTCGCCCTGGAGCCCGGTTCGCCCGCGGGGGCGAAGGTCGCTGGCGGGATGGCGTGCGGGTCCGGGAGGACCGGCGCGGCATCGCGCGGTTCCTTCGTTCCTCAATGCCCACGCAATGAGGAAAGTGTCATGACAACCGTTACCAACCTGGGGTTTCCCCGCATCGGCGCGCGCCGCGAACTCAAGCGCGCGCTGGAAAGCCACTGGCGCGGCGAGAGCGATGCCGCACACCTGCAGGCCACCGCCGCGGCGCTGCGCGCGCGCCACTGGCGGCTGCAGCGCGAGGCCGGCGTGGACGTGCCGCCAAGCAACGACTTCTCGCTGTACGACCACGTGCTCGACACCGCGTTCCTGTTCGACGCCATCCCCGCCCGGTACCGCGCCCTTGCCGACCGCGACCCGCTGGCCGCGTATTTCGCGATGGCGCGCGGCCTGCAGCGGCCGGGCATCGACGTGCCCGCGCTGGAAATGACCAAGTGGTTCGACACCAACTACCACTACCTGGTGCCGGAGCTGCGGGCCGGCCAGCGCTTCTGCCTGCGCGGCGACAAGCCGCTGGCCGAGTACCGCGAGGCGAAGGCGCTGGGCATCGAGACGCGGCCGGTGCTGCTGGGCCCGGTGAGCTTCCTGCTGCTGTCCAAGGCCACCGACGGCAGCGATCCGCTGGACCTGCTCGACACCCTGCTGCCGGTCTACGCGCAATTGCTTGAAGCCTTGAAAGCCGAAGGCACGCAGTGGGTGCAGCTGGACGAACCCGCGCTGGTGCAGGACCTGGACGATGCCGCACACGCCGCCTTCCAGCAGGCCTACGCCCGCCTGGCCGACACGCGGCATCCGGACATCCTGCTGGCCACCTATTTCGGCGCGCTCGACGACAACCTCGCGCTGGCCACGTCGCTGCCGGTGCAGGGCCTGCACGTGGACCTGGTGCGCGCGCCCGAACAGCTCGACGCCGTGCTGCGTGCGCTGCCGGCCAGCCGCGTGCTGTCGCTGGGTCTGGTCGACGGACGCAACATCTGGCGCAACCCGCTGGACGGCGCGCTGGTCCTGGCCCGCTATGCGCTGGGCCATCGCGGCGGCGAGCGGCTGTGGCTGGCGCCGTCGTGTTCGCTGCTGCACTGCCCGGTGGATCTGGCACTGGAGAAGAAGCTCGATCCCGAGCTGCGCGGCTGGCTGGCGTTCTCGCGGCAGAAGCTGGGCGAGCTGCGGCTGCTGGCCGACGCGCTCGACGGGCGCGCAGGCGCCGAAGCGGCGCTGGCACCCGCGCGCGAAGCGGCCGAATCGCGGCGCCGCTCGCCGCGCGTGCACGACGCCGCGGTCAAGGCGCGCGTGGCCGCGCTCACCGCCGCCGATGCCCGCCGCGCCACCCCGCATGCACGGCGCCTGCCGCTGCAGGCCGCGACGTTGCGCCTGCCGCCCTTCCCCACCACCACCATCGGTTCGTTCCCGCAGACGGCGGAGGTGCGCGAGGCCCGCGCACGCCACCGCGCCGGCAGGCTTGCCGACGCCGACTACGAGGCCTTCCTGGCCGCGCAGACCGAGCAATGCGTGCGCGCGCAGGAGCAGATCGGCCTGGATGTTCTGGTACACGGCGAGTTCGAGCGCAACGACATGGTCGAGTATTTCGGCGAGCAGCTCGACGGCTTCGCCTTCACCGGCAACGGCTGGGTGCAGAGCTACGGCTCGCGCTGCGTGAAGCCGCCGGTGATCTATGGCGACGTCAGCCGCCCGGCGCCGATGACGGTGCGCTGGTCGCGCTATGCGCAGTCGCTGACCGACAGGCCGATGAAGGGCATGCTCACCGGCCCGGTGACCGTGCTGCAGTGGTCGTTCGTGCGCGACGACCAGGAGCGCGCGCAGACCTGCCGGCAGATCGCGCTGGCGCTGCGCGATGAAGTCGCCGACCTGGAAGCGGCCGGCATCGCCGCCATCCAGATCGACGAACCGGCGCTGCGAGAGGGGCTACCGCTGCGCCGCGCGCAGCGGCGGCAGTACCTGGACTGGGCGGTGGAGGCGTTTGGCATCGCCGCCAGCGGCGTGGCCGACGCCACCCAGATCCACACCCACATGTGCTATGCGCAGTTCAACGACATCATCGACGCGGTGGCGGCGCTGGACGCGGACGTGATCTCGATCGAGACCTCGCGCTCGCGCATGGAGCTGCTCGACGCGTTCGCGCGCTTCGACTACCCCAACCAGGTCGGCCCCGGCGTGTACGACATCCACTCCCCGCGCGTCCCGGACAGCGCCGAGATGGTCGCGCTGCTGCGCCGTGCGGCCGAGGTGCTGCCGGCGGAGAAGCTGTGGGTCAACCCGGATTGCGGCCTGAAGACGCGCGGCTGGGCCGAGACCCACGCCGCGCTGGAAGCGATGGTGGCGGCGGCGAAGGTGCTGCGCGGCGAACCCGTCGCCTGAAGGAACGCAGTGGAGGCCCGGCCCGCGCCGGGCCTCCACGGTCAGGTGATGGCCAGGCCCGGCAGTTCCACCGAGATCACGCCTTCGACGCGACCGAGTTCCTCGGCCTTGGCCAGCAGCCGTTCGCGCGGCAACGGCGGATCGCAGTCGATGTCGACGATGTCGTTGTCCTGCTCGCGCGGGCGCAGGGTGATGCGTTTCACCGGCAGGCCGGCGTCGCTGGCCGCCGCCTCGACACGCGCCAGCGGCGTGCCCACCGCCACGCGCAGCCGCAGCCGGCCGCTGCGCGCGCGGCGGCGCAGGTAGCGCTGTTCCAGCGGCTTGAGCAGCGCCAGGATCGCCCACGTCAGCACCGTCGCCATGATCGCCGCCGCGTACAGGCCGGAGCCGGCGGCCAGGCCGACCGACGCCACCGCCCACAGTCCCGCCGCGGTGGTCAGGCCGCGGATCACCTGTTCGCGCTGCAGGAACAGGATGGTGCCGGCGCCGAGGAAACCGACGCCGCTGACGACCTGTGCGGCGATGCGCGAAGGGTCCAGCACTACGTTGGGCTGCCCCAGCACGTCGGCGAAACCGAACGCGGACACGATGATCGCCAGCGCCGAGCCCACGCAGACGAGCATGTGCGTGCGCAGCCCCGCCGCCCATTCCAGGCGCCCGCGGTTGATGCCGATCACCGCGCCGAGCAGGGCCGCCAGCAGCAGCCGCAGGCCGAGTTCCCACCACTGGATCATTGCCGCCTCCCTATCGCGTGCCGTTGCCGCAGTGTAGGCCGATGCGCGCGCCACGCCGCATCGCGCCGCGAGCGCTGCGGACCGGCGCCGGCCGGCACGGCGTTAAACTCCAGGGCTCCCCCGCACCGGAACATGCGATGTACGGCCATGACACAGCCCTGCTGGTGATCGACCTGCAACCCGATTTCATGCCCGGCGGCGCGCTGCCCTGCCACCAGGGCGACGCCATCGTGCCGGGCATCGCCGCGCTGCTGGCGCAGCGCCGCTACGCCACCGTCGTCGCCACGCAGGACTGGCACCCGGCCGACCATGCCTCGTTCGCCAGCCAGCACGCCGGGCGCCGGCCGTTCGAGTCGATCGAGCTGCACGGCCATGCGCAGACGCTGTGGCCGGACCACTGCGTGCAGGGCAGCGCGGGCGCGGGGCTGCACCCGCAGGTGGACTGGAACAGCGCCGACCTGGTCCTGCGCAAGGGCAGCGACCGCCAGGTGGATTCGTACAGCGCGTTCCGCGAGAACGTCGGCCCGCGCGGCGACCGCCCGGCCACCGGCCTGGCCGGCTGGCTGCACGAGCGCGGCATCGCCGAGGTGCACGTGTGCGGGCTGGCGCGCGACTACTGCGTGCTGTGGAGCGCGCAGGACGCGGCCATCAGCGGCTTCCGCGTGCGTTTCCTGTGGGAGCTGACGCGGCCGGTGTCGCCCGACAGCGATGAAGCCACGCGGATTGCGTTGATCGAGGCGGGGATCGGGATCGGGGAGTGAGTGAAGAGGAGTGAGAAGAGGCGGGAAAACCGCCGTTCTCTCGTTCCTCGTTCCTCCCCTCTCGTTCCTGGCCTTTACCGGAACACCACCGTGCGGTGGCCGTTGAGCAGGATGCGGTGTTCGACATGGCGGCGCACCGCGCGGGCCAGCACCAGCGATTCGGTGTCGCTACCCAGCCGCACCAGGTCGCGCGGCGTCATGGCGTGGTCCACGCGGGCGACGTCCTGCTCGATGATCGGGCCTTCGTCCAGGTCGCTGGTGACGTAGTGCGCGGTGGCGCCGATGATCTTCACCCCGCGCGCGTGCGCCTGGTGGTAGGGCTGGGCGCCCTTGAAGCTGGGCAGGAAGCTGTGGTGGATGTTGATAGCACGGCCGGCCAGCGCGGCGCACAGCTGCGGCGAGAGTATCTGCATGTAGCGCGCCAGCACCACCAGGTCGATGCGCTCGCGTTCGACCAGGTCGAGCAGCTGCCGCTCCTGCTGCGCGCGGTTCTCCACGCCCACCGGCAGATGGTGGAACGGCACGCCGTAGGAGACGGCCAGCGCGGCGAAATCCTGGTGGTTGGAGGCCACCGCGGCGATGTCCACCCGCAGGTGGCCGCTGTGCGCGCGGAACAGCAGGTCGTTCAGGCAGTGGCCCTGCCTGCTGACCAGCACCAGCAGCCGCGCGCGGCGGCGCGCGTCGTGCAGCTGCCAGTCCATCGCGAACGCCTCGCCCAGCCGCTGCAGGCGCTCGCGCACGGCGGGCTCCTCGCCGGCCGCGGCCATGTCGAAGTGCACGCGCAGGAAAAAGCGGCCGCTCTCCTCGTCGCCGAACTGCTGGGCGTCGAGGATGTTGCAGCCGGCCTCGAACAGCAGGCCGGAAACGCGGTAGACGATGCCGGTACGGTCCGGGCAGGAAAGCGTGAGGATGTAGTCGGGGCGCATCGGCGGAGTCTAGCGACGCACGAAATTTTCCGGGGAAACCAAACAAGGCCGCCGTAGCTGCGGGGCTCGCCCCGCAGAGCCCCTGCCGGGAAAGCCCCGTGCCGGGCGAGCCCGGCACCTACACGAACAGGTCGCGCAGGCCGTGCGGCTGGCAGCGCAGGTACTGCGGCGCGGCGTGCACCTGCGCGCCGAGTTCGGCGGCCGCGTGCCAGGGCCAGCGCGGGTCGTAGAGGATGCCGCGGGCGATGCCGATGGCATCGGCGTGGCCCTCGGCCAGGATGGTTTCGGCCTGGCGCGGTTCGGTGATCAGGCCCACCGCGATCACCGGCGTGGCGACTTGCGCCTTGATCGCGCTGGCCAGCGACACCTGGTAGCCCGGGCCGACCGGAATGCGCTGGCGCGGGTCCAGCCCGCCGCTGGAGACATGGATGAAATCGCTGCCGCGCGCTTCCAGCGCCCTGGCCACGGCGACGCTCTGCGCCACGTCCCAGCCGCCCTCCACCCAGTCGGTGGCGGAGATGCGCACGCCCACCGCGACGCTGGCCGGCACCGCGGCACGTACCGCATCGAACACACGCAGCAGCAGGCGCATGCGGTTCTCCAGCGCGCCGCCGTAATCGTCCTCGCGCCGGTTGCTCAGCGGCGACAGGAACTGGTGCAGCAGGTAGCCGTGGGCGGCATGGATCTCGATCAGTTCCAGCCCGAGTCGCACCGCACGGCGCGCGGCGGCGGCGAACGCCTCCACCACCGCGTCGATGCCGGTCGCGTCCAGCGCCTGCGGCACCGGGTCGCCGTCGTTGAACGGCAGCGCCGACGGCGCCACCACCTGCCAGCCGTGCGCCTGGTCCGGCGCGATGGCGCCGCCGCCGTCCCAGGGCCGTGCGGTGGAGGCCTTGCGCCCGGCATGGGCGAGCTGGATGCCGATGGGCATCTTCGACCAGCGCCGCACCGAGGCCAGCACCTCGCCCAGCGCCGCTTCGGTGGCGTCGTCCCACAGCCCGAGGTCGGCCCAGCTGATGCGGCCGCGCGCTTCCACCGCGGTGGCTTCCAGGATCATCAACCCGGCGCCGGACTGCGACAGCGTGCCCAGGTGCTGGGCGTGCCAGCTGGTGGCGCGGCCTTCGTCGGCCGAGTACTGGCACATCGGCGCGATGACGATGCGGTTGGAAAGCGGCAACGGGCCGAGCGACAGCGGCGAGAACAGGTGGCTCACGTGGGGGTGATCCGGTTTTGGGGGCGCCCATTGCACTCCCGCGCGCCGGGTCGATTCAACCGGCGTGGTGGATCACTGCGTCTTGGCCGCTGCCGGCGCACCGCCGAGCAGGAAGGCCAGCGCCTGCGCGCAGGGCTGTTCGATCTTCAGCGACAGCAGGGCGTCGGCGCGGGTGCGGCCAAGGTTGACCGCCGCCACCGGCAACCCGGCCTTCGCGGCGGCATCGACGAAGCGGAAGCCGGAATAGACCATCAACGACGACCCCACCACCAGCACCGCGTCGGCACGCTGCAGGTGCGCATGCACCGCGGCCACGCGCTCGCGCGGCACGTTCTCGCCGAAGAACACCACGTCCGGCTTGAGCAGGCCGCCGCAGGCCGTGCAGTCCGGCTCCACGAAGCCGCCGAAATCGCCTTCCAGGTCGGCGTCGCCATCGGGCGCCTGCGCCGCCTGCAACGCCGCCCAGGCGGGATTGGCGTCGAGCAGGCGCTGCTGCAGCGCCTCGCGCGACGAGCGCGTCCCGCAGCCCATGCAGCGCACCTCGTCCAGCCGGCCGTGCAGGTCGATCACGCACTGGCTGCCGGCGCGCTGGTGCAGGCCGTCCACGTTCTGGGTCAACAGCAGTTCGACCCTGCCGGCCGCCTCCAGCGCGGCCAGCGCGTGGTGGGTGGCGTTGGGCCGGGCCTGGCCGAAGCGCGGCCAGCCGACCAGGCTGCGCGCCCAGTAGCGCCGGCGCACCGCGGCATCGGCCATGAACGCGCGGTAATCCACCGGCGGCGTGCGTTTCCACTGGCCGTCGGCATCGCGGTAGTCGGGAATGCCCGAATCGGTGCTGCAACCGGCGCCGGTGAGCAGCAGCAGGCGGCGGTGGCTGGCGACGAACTCCGCCAGCCGCGTGTCCGTGGCCGCGGACGGAATGCCGGTGTCCTGCGGAAGCACGGCCATCGCCCCGCCCCGGCTCAGGCCTGCGGCGGCAATGCCGGTACCGGGGCCGGGCGGCCCTCAGCGTCCAGCGCCACCATCACGAAGTGGCCGCGCGTGCACAGCTTGCGTTCGCCGCTGTGCAGGTCCTCGGCGATCAGCTCGACCTGCACCGTCATCGAGCTGCGTCCGACCTCGACCACGCGACCCACGGTCTCGACCATCTCGCCGATGCGGATCGGCAGCTTGAAATCCACCTGGTCCGAATGCGCGGTGACCACGGTGCGGCGCGAATAGCGCGCCGCCGCGAGGAAGGCGGCCTTGTCCATCCACGCCATCGCCTGGCCGCCGAACAGGGTGCCCAGGTGGTTGGTGTGGTTGGGGAAAACGATCTCCACCATGCGGACTTCGGTGGGCGGGACGATGGCGGGCGTGGTGTTCATGGCGGCGTTCGCGGCGTTGGAAGCAGAGCGGATGATACGCAGCGGCGGACGTAGCCGGCGTGACGTTTCCGCGACGGAATCCGGTAGGAGCGCACTTCAGTGCGCGATGGAGCTCTACCGGTAAGACCCCATCGCGCACTGAAGTGCGCTCCTACAGGACCTTTCAGAAGTTCATGTCGAAGGCGACCTCGCCCTGCACGCCGACCTGGTAGGCCGAGACGCGGCGCTCGAAGAAGTTGGTCAGCTCCTGCACGTCCTGCAGCTCCATGAAAGGCAGCGGGTTGCGCACGTTGTACTTCTTCGCCATGCCGAGCTTGACGAAATGGTTATCGGCGCAGTGCTGCAGGTACTGGCGCATGTCCCGCGTGGAGATGCCGGCCACGCCGCCGGACAGCACGTCCTCGGCGAACTGCACTTCGCACTCGATGGCCTCGGCCAGCATCTCGTAGACCTGCTGCTCCATCGCCGCGTCGAACAGGTCCGGCTCCTCGGCGCGGATGGTGCGCACGCACTCGAAGGCGAACTCCATGTGGCAGCTCTCGTCGCGGAACACCCAGTTGGTGCCCGAGGCCAAGCCCGGCAGCAGCCCGCGCGAGCGGAAGAAGTACACGTAGGCGAAGGCGGCGAAGAAGAACAGACCCTCGATGCAGGCGGCGAAGCAGATCTGGTTGAGCAGGAACTGGCGGCGCTGCTCGCGGGTCTCGATGCGCTTCATGCCCTGGATCGAATCGATCCACCGGAAGCAGAAATCGGCCTTCTTCTTGATCGATGCGATGTTCTCCACCGCGGCGAAGGCCTTGAAGCGCTCCTCCGGATCGGGCAGGTAGTTGTCCAGCAGGGTCAGGTAGAACTGCACGTGCAGCGCCTCTTCGTACAGCTGGCGCGACAGGTACATGCGCGCTTCCGGCGCGTTGAGGTGCTGGTACAGGTTCAGCACCAGGTTGTTGGAGACGATGGAATCGCCGGTGGCGAAGAAGGCGACCAGCCGGTGGATCAGGTGGCGGTCGGCCGGCGTCATCTTGTGGTGCAGGTCGGTGATGTCGATCTGGAAGTTGATCTCGTCCACCGTCCAGGTGTTCTTGATCGCGTTGCGGTACATCTCGTAGAAGTCCGGGTAGCGCATCGGGCGCAGGGTCAGTTCGAAGCCCGGATCGAGCAGCATCTGGCGGGGTTGTGCGGACATGGATGACTCCTTTTTCCTTCTCCCTACGGGAGAAGGTGGCCCGAAGGGCCGGATGAGGGTTCGGTGAGGCGGCAATGCTGATCGCCGTACCCTCACCCCAACCCCTCTCCCGAAGGGAGAGGGGCTTCAAAGCATTTACTGGCAGGCCTCGCACGCCTCCGGGTTCTCCAGCGAGCAGGCGATGGCTTCGGTGGGCGTGTAGCTGCTGACCGTGGTCTTGGCGATCTTGGTCGCAGGGCGCGAGCGCAGGTAATACGTGGTCTTGATGCCCTTCTTCCATGCGTACATGTACATGGAGGACATCGCGCCGATGTTCGGGCTTTCCATGAACAGGTTGAGCGAGGCGGACTGGTCGATGAAGGCGCCGCGGTCGGCGGCCATGTCGATCAGCGAGCGCATCGGCAGCTCCCACGCGGTGCGGTAGACGGCGCGCAGCGCTTCGGGAATGCGCGGCAGGTTCTGGATCGAGCCGTCGGCCAGCTTGATCACATCGCGCATTTCCGGCGTCCACAGGCCCAGCTGCTTCAGCTCGCCCACCAGGTAGCGGTTGACCTGCAGGAAGTCGCCGGACAGGGTCTCGCGCTTGAACAAGTTGGACACCTGCGGCTCCACGCATTCGTAGCAGCCGGCGATGGAGGCGATGGTCGCGGTCGGGGCGATGGCGATCATCAGCGAGTTGCGCAGGCCATGCTGGCCGATGCGTGCGCGCAGCGCGTCCCAGCGCGCGACGTCGGCCGGCGCCACGTTCCAGGCGTCGAACTGCAGCTCGCCGCTGGCGGCGCGGGTGTCGTTGAACGACGGGTGGCGACCACGTTCCTGCGCCAGTTCGCACGAGGTTTCCAGCGCGTGGAAATAGATTTCCTCGGCGATCCGGGCCGACAGCGCGCGCGCGGCCTCCGAATCGAACGGCAGGCGCATGCGGAAGAACACGTCCTGCAGGCCCATGCAGCCCAGGCCCACCGGGCGCCAGCGCAGGTTGCCGCGGCGCGCGGTCTCGATGGGGTAGAAGTTCAGGTCGATCACCCGGTCGAGCTGGCGCACGGCCAGGCGCACGGTTTCGGCGAGCTTGTCGAAATCGAAATCGCCGTGCGCGTCGAGGTGGTTGCCCAGGTTGATCGAACCCAGGTTGCACACCGCGGTTTCCTCGGCCGAGGTGACCTCCAGGATCTCGGTGCACAGGTTGGACAGGTGGATCACGTTGCCGGCGCGCAGGGTCTGGTTGCTGGCCTTGTTGCACTTGTCCTTGAAGGTCATCCAGCCGTTTCCGGTTTCGGCCAGGGTGCGCATCATGCGCGCGTACAGCTTGCGCGCCGGCAGCGTCTTGACCGCCTTGCCCTGCGCCTCGGCCTGCAGGTAGGCGCGCTCGAACGCCTCGCCGTACAGGTCGGTGAACTCCGGCACCACGCGCGGATCGAACAGCGACCACGCCTGGTCGGCCTCCACGCGCTGCATGAACAGGTCCGGCACCCAGTTGGCCAGGTTGAGGTTGTGGGTGCGGCGCGAATCGTCGCCGGCGTTGTCACGCAGCTCCAGGAAATCCTCGATGTCGGCGTGCCAGGTTTCCAGGTAGACGCAGGCCGCGCCCTTGCGCTTGCCGCCCTGGTTGACCGCGGCCACCGAGGAATCCAGCGTCTTCAGCCACGGCACGATGCCGTTGGAATGACCGTTGGTGGACTTGATCAGCGAACCGCGCGAACGCACGCGGGTATAGCTCACGCCGATGCCGCCACTGAACTTGGACAGCTGCGCGATGTCGCCATACTTGGCGTAGATGGATTCCAGCGAGTCCTGCGGCGAATCCAGCAGGAAGCAGGACGACAGCTGCTCGTGGCTGGTGCCGGCGTTGAACAGGGTCGGGCTGGACGGCAGGTAGTCCAGGTTGCCGAGGCGCTGGTACAGCGCCAGCGCCTCGGGCACGTCCTCGCTCAGCGCGCTGGCGATGCGCAGGAAGAACTGCTGCGGCGTCTCGATCACCTTGCGCGTGTGCGGGTGGCGCAGCAGGTAGCGGTCGTACAGCGTGCGCAGGCCGAAGTAGTCGAAGTTGAGGTCGTATTCGGGGTTGACCGCGTCGTTGAGCTTGCGCGCGTTGACCTGCACGAAGTTCAGCAGGCGGTCGTTGATCAGGCCCACTTCGTGGCCGCGGCCGACCGACTGCGAGAAGGCGTGGATCTCCTGGCCGGACACTTCCTTGGCGATGAAGTTGGCCAGCAGGCGCGCGGCCAGGCGGCCGTACTCCGGTTCCTCGCCGATCAGCAGCGCGGCGGTGCGGATCGACAGTTCGTCCAGTTCCTGGGTGGTCGCGCCGTTGTAGAGGCCGGAGATGGTGCGCGTCGCCACGCGCATCGGATCGACGGCGTGCAGGCCTTCGCAGCAGCGCTGGATGGCACGCACGATCTTGTTCAGGTCCACCGGCTCGGTGCCGCCATTGCGCTTGGTCACGCTCATGGCGGTGGCGGTCGGCGGCGGGGTCAGTTCGAAGCCGGCCTCGGTCGGGACAACGGCGGTATCGGTGGCGGTCACGGCAATGCGTCCTCATGGCGTGGTGCACGCGGCGCCTGCCCTCGCAGGAACCAGGGCCGGTGGCGGGCGACGAGCATGGAAGGACGGCGTCGCAGCATCCGCGACGGGCGCGACCCGAGGTCGCCACCGGCGCTGCCGCGTCGCCAGCCGTCTTCCCCTCGAAGACTCCGCAGCCGGCACCGCGCGCTGTGCTTCGCGCGGCTGTCGGCAGGTCTTCGGACTCATGGGCTTGAAGCGAGGAACGAGTGGGGAGGAACGAGGAACGAGTAAAGCGGCAGCGCCGGCCATCTCTCGTTTCTCGTTTCTCTGAACTCGTTCCTGCTTCTCCTAGTCCGCCGCTTCCCAAGGCATCGGGCCTCAGTGCTTTGTGGCGGGTTCGTTCCCAGTTACCGCTGCGGGGCAGTGCCGGAATGGCCATCGAAGGCGTCACCGGCTTCCCTTTCAATCCGGCGGGGAGCAACCCGCCAGAACCGACGAGCCACAAGATAGTGGGGGCAAACGGCCCGGTCAACGCCAAATATTGTGGGTGGCCGCGCTCCCCTTGTGGCACAAGCGATCGCTTCCCTGGCGGCGGGTGGGCCCACGGCCGACTGCTCATCAGGACTGCGCAGTCAACCCTTTGGTAGCCGATTGGCGGGTAGGAAAACGCCTCACGCATTCATCGTGCGATACCCTGGTTGCAGGGCCATGACTTCCGGCCGGCGCCCGCCCACGGCGCGGCCGGCGATCCTGTCGGCCCTTCGAATGGATTCCCGCCATGCGCCGTCTGGCCCTCGCCGCCGCCCTGCTCGCCCTGTCGCCCCTGGCCGCGCAGGCCGGCACGGTGAAGTCGCCGGCGCTGTCGTCCACCCAGTGCGGGGTCAGCACCGATTACGACGTGCTGGTCGATGGCGGCGGCATCTGGCTGCGCCGGCACGACGCCACGCCGCGCGAGATCGTGTTCCACGACGGCGAACTGAGCATCGACGGGCGCATGCAGGCGGTCAGTGCCGACGACGCGCAGCGCCTGCGCGTGCTCGAGGCCGGGGTGCGCCAGCTGATGCCGGCGGTCACCGGCATCGCCAACGAATCGGTGGGGATCAGCTTCGACGTGCTGGACGTGGTGTACGGCTCCATGACCGGCAACTTCGATTCGCGCAAGGTACGCGCGCTGCGCAGGGACGCCGAGCGTTTCGTCGCCTCGACCATCGGCCGCGGGCGCTGGGAGCAGGATCTGTTCGGCGAGGGCTTCGAGCAGCGCGTGCAGGCGTCGGCCGAATCGCTCAAGGGCTCCATCGCCCGCGGCCTGCTGTGGACCATGCTCACCGGCGGCGAGGAACGCATCGAGAAACGCAGCGAGAAGATCGAAGCCGAACTCGAGCCGAAGATCGAAGCGCGCGCCCGCGCCCTGGAGCAGCATGCGCAGTCCCTGTGCACCCAGGTCCTGGCGCTGGACCGGCTGCAGTCGGCGCTGGAATTCCGCTACGACGGCCAGCCCCTGCGGATGATGAACGTCAGCGGCGAGCGCGGCGAGGCGCCGGTGGCGAAAGAACAGGCACCGGACAACAGCATCGAGCTGCCATAGGCCCCTTTCCCGGCGGGAGAGGGGTTGGGGTGAGGGCAGACGGAGCCGGATGGTTCACCGTCGTCGGCGCCGTCCCCTCATCCGCCCTTCGGGCACCTTCTCCCGCGGGAGAAGGATCACTCCGCCAGCGCTCCGCTCACCCTTGGGGCAACTGCGCCAGTTCCTCCCGCACCAGCCGCACCACCAGCGTGTCCAGCGTATCCACCGAGTAGTCGGCCACGTCGTGCACGGTTTCGCGGCCGGGGCCGCTGCCCGGGTCGGACGCGTCCTTGTAGGTGAGGAAGATGAAGCGCCCGCCGGTGTACTGGGCGATCTGCCGCTGCGCGATCTCGCCGGTGGTGTCCTGCCCCGACGCGGCCACGCTGAACACCTTGATGCCCTTGCCCAGCGCCGCGAGCATGGTCTGGTCGTAATGCGGCGGCGGATAGTCCATGTGCGGCGGCGCGTCGGCCAGCGACACCAGCAGGCGCGTGGTCGCCGGGCCGCGCCAGGCCAGCGCCTGCACCGCATGGTCGAAGGCTTCGTTCATGGCCTCGGGCATGTCGCCGCCACCGCCGGCGCGCACGCCGTCGAGCACCTGCTGGAACGCGGCGACATTGCCGCTCAGGTCCCAGCTGCGCACGAGATACTCGTCGCCGCGGTCGCGGTAGGTGACCAGTCCCAGGCACACGTCCGGGCGCGACGGCAGCTGCTCGATGCCACGCACGATGTCGCGCAGCGAGGCGCGCAGCTTGTCGATCTCGTCGCCCATCGAACCGGTCGCATCGACCATGAACACCAGGTCCAGCCGCGCGCGCGCCGCGGGCGTGGCAGCGGGCAACCGCACTTCCAGCACGTCCTTCTGCCCGCGCCTCAGCTGCGCCTGCGCCTGCCGGCCGTCGCGGCGCACGTCCACCCGGTAGCTGGCCGAGTCGCGGTCGTCGAAGGCGTTCAGGTGCAGCCAGGCCTGACCGCCGGCATCGGTGCGCGCCCACATCCGCGCGCCATCGGCGGCGGAGACCGCGACCTCGGCATCGGGCACCGGCCGGCCCTGCGCGTCGAGCACGCGCAGGCGCTGGCGCACGGAGACGTCGCGGCCCAGCTGCGCCGCTTCTGCATGGCGCTGCAGGAACTGCTGGAAGCCGCCGAAGTCGGCGTTGTCGTCGACCACGCCGGCGGTCACCGGCGTGGCGGGTTGCTGCCGCACCGGCGCCGGCGCATACGGCATCGCCAGGTCGGCCCGCGAGCCCGATACCGTCACGCTCATCGCGTCGGTAGCGACGACCGGAGCCGGGGGTGGGGGCGGCGCGGCTTCCCGCAGCAGCTTGTCGCGTCCCACCTTGCCCACCAGCGCGGGAATGTCACGCACGCGCTGCGGCGGCTGCGGATCCGGCACCTCGCGCATGCGCGGCGCATCGCTGCAGACGGTGGCCACCGGCGCGCGGAAGTTCGGCGCGGTCTGGCGCGTGCGCTTGAGCGCCGGCGCCTTCAAGTCGGGCACCACGACGACCGTGGCCGGCTCCGGCCACAACGGCTCACCGGCGAGCGCCGGCAGGCCGGCCAGCACCGTCAACGCGAATGCCATCGAACGTACCGGCAGGCGCCGGGATGCCATGCTTGTGTGCTTCATCTGCGCGCTCCGTTTCTTGCAGGGTGGGCCGCCGGGGGCGGCATGCGGAAAGGAGAACGGATGATCACGACAAACGGGGTTGAGGACCTTGCGCTCCTGCGGGTTTGCGGGTTCAAAGCCGGTGGGCGGTGCCCAGGTATTCGGCGCTCTGCATCTCGATCAGGCGGCTGGCCGTACGCTCGAAGGCGCCGGCCAGGCGGGTGCCGGAATAGAGCAGCGGCGGCGCGTCCTGCGCGGTGCAGACCAGGTTGACCTGGCGGTCGTACAGCTCGTCGATCAGGTTGACGAAGCGCCGCGCGGCGTCCTCGTTCATGCGGTCGAAGTGCGGGATGCCGCCGAGCAGCACGGTGTTGAACTCGCGCGCGATCTCGATGTAGTCCGACGGACCGCGCGGGCCCTCGCACAGCGCCGGGAAGTCGAACCAGACGATGCTCTTGCCGCGCCCGCGCACGGGAATCTTGCGGCCCTCGATCTGGATGTTGCCGGCGCGCGCGTCCTGCCCGCCGCTCAGTTCCTTCCAGCGTCCGCCCAGCCAGGCATCGCTGTCGTCGGCGAGCGGCGCGCGGTACACCGGCGAGCGGGTCAGCGCGCGCATGCGGTAGTCCTCGGTGCCTTCGGCGTACAGCTCCACGCAGTACTTCTGCAGCAGGGCGATGGCCGGCAGGAAGCTGTCGCGCTGCAGGCCGTTGAGATAGAGGTTCTCCACCGCCGTGTTGGAGGTGGTCACCAGGGTCACGCCTTCGGCGAACAGGCGCTCGAGCAGGCGCGCCAGCAGCATGGCGTCGCCGATGTCGGTGACGAAGAACTCGTCCAGTACCAGCACGCGCAGGTTGTTGCGCCATTCCTGGGCGATCTTCGCCAGCGGGTCGCTCTGCCCCTGGTGTTCGCGCAGCCGCTCGTGGATGCCGCGCATGAAGCGGTGGAAGTGGGTGCGGTACTTCTGTTCGATCGGCAGGCCGTCGTAGAACAGGTCGACCAGGAAGGTCTTGCCACGACCGACGCCGCCCCAGAAGTACAGGCCCCTGACCGGCTCGGGCTTCTTCCAGAACGCCGACAGCCGGTCGAGCCAGCCATCCTGCGCCGAATCGACGATGGCCTCGTGGATGCGATCCAGTTCGGCCAGCGCCGCGTGCTGGGCCGGATCGTCGCGCCAGTCGCCACGGGCCACGCCGGCGGCGTAGCGCTGCGAGGGGGTCGTCGCGCCCATGCTCAGCAGCTGCCGTCGGGCAGCCAGCGCCGCACTTCGTGCTGGATCGCGCCGCGCAGGTCGATCAGCTTGCGATGGAAGAAATGGCTGGTGTCGGGCATGCGCACCAGCTGCGGCGGATCGGCCAGCGTTTCCAGCCAGGCGTAAACGGCCTGCGCGTCGACGATCTCGTCGGCATCGCCCTGCACCACCAGCCAGTTCGCCGGCGGCTGCAGGCTGTCGAAATCCCACGTGCGGCGGCCGACCGGCGGCGCGATCGAGATCAGCGCCTGCGGCTGCAATGCGCCACTGGCGCGCAGGCAGACATAGGCGCCGAAGCTGAAGCCGGCCAGCCACAGCGCGCAGTCCGGGCGCTGGGCGCGCACCCACGCCACCACCGCGCGCAGGTCGTCCTGCTCGCCCTCGCCGTTGTCGTAGCTGCCGGCCGAGGCGCCGACGCTGCGGAAATTGAAGCGCACGGTGGTGACGCCCAGCTCGCGCAGCGCGCGCGCGACCATCGTCACCACTTTGTTGTGCATGCTGCCGCCCTCGGTGGAGAGCGGGTGGCAGATGACGGCGACGACCGGGTGCGGCACGGCCCCGGTGTCGGGCGGATCGACGGCGACTTCCAGCGGTCCGGCCGGGCCGTCCAGCATCAGCGTCGCCGACGCTTGGGGAAATGGGGGAGTCTGCATTCGGGCATGATACCGGCCCCGTCCGGCGGCTTCATCGCCGTCCCGTCAGCGGTAGCGAGCGAACGCGATGCACTTCCTGATCCTGAGCGTGGCCTGCAGCGTGCTGGTCTCGGTGCTGCTCAAGCTGGCGCCGCGGCGCGGCATCGACATCGCCCAGGCCGTGACCTGGAACTACCTGGCCGCCAGCGCGCTGTCGCTGCTGCTCAGGCCTTCGCTGGGTTCGCTGCAGGGCGGGCATGCGCCATGGCCGGCGCTGCTCGGCCTGGCGATCGCGCTGCCGGGCATTTTCCTGGTGCTGGCGCGCGCGGTGCGCGAGGCCGGTATCGTGCGTAGCGATGTGGCACAGCGCCTGTCGCTGCTGCTGTCGCTGGGCGCGGCCTTCGTGCTGTTCGGCGAGCAGGCCAACGGCTGGAAGCTGGCCGGGCTGGGGCTGGGCCTGCTGGCCATCGTCGGCGTGAGCGCGCGCAGCGGCGAGCGCGGCAACGCCACGGCCTCGAGCTGGCGCTGGCTGCTGGCGGTATGGGCCGGTTTCGCGCTGATCGACATCCTGCTCAAGCAGGTGGCGCTGTCGGGCACGCCCTCCGCCGCCGCGCTGCTGGTCAGCTTCGCCCTCGCCTTCGTGCTGATGCTGGGCTGGCAGCTGCAGCGCCATGTCAGCGGCCGCTGCCGGCTGGGCGCACGCAACTTCGGCTTCGGCCTGCTGCTGGGCGCGATCAACTTCGGCAACATCCTGTTCTACGTGCGCGCCCACCAGGCGATGCCGCACAGCCCGGCCACCATCTTCGCCGGCATGAACATCGGCGTGGTCTGCCTGGGGGCGCTGGTCGGCGTGCTTGCCTTCGGCGAGAAGACCAGCCGCTGGAACCGCCTGGGCCTGGGCCTGGCGGTGGTGGCGATCGCGCTGATCGCGCGCGGCGCGCAGGGCTGAGTTTCCAGGATGGGTTCCTCGCCAAGGTGGCGGTTCTCGGCCGTCAAGTGTTACTTTGTAACAAAACTGGAGCCGATCCGATGAAGAATGCCGCCGCCCTGTTCGATGCCTCCGCCGTCGCCCTGTCCGGCCTGTGCCTGCTGCACTGCCTGGCGCTGCCGCTGCTGGCCGCGCTGCTGCCGCTGTTCGGCGCCTGGATCGAGGCCGAATGGGTGCATGGGGTGTTCGTGCTGATCGCCGCGCCGCTGACCAGCTACGCGCTGTGGCGCGCGCACCGCCACCGCCCGCTTCCCGCCGCGCTGTGGCTGCTGGCGGGCTCCGGGCTGGCGCTGCTGCTGGCCGGTGCGTCCGGCGGCCTGGGCGAGCGGGCCGAAACGCCGCTGACCATCGCCGGCAGCCTGGCGCTGGCCAGCGCCCACCTGTGGAACGCGGCGCGGCGGCACGCGCACTGACGGTCGCGGGCACCAGGGGACGCGGCGCCCGCGCGCCCTTCGCCCCGTCTCAGGGATCGAAGCCCAGCAGCAGCGGATCGTGGTCCGAGCTGCGCCACGGGCCGGGCACGTTGCGTCCCTGGTAGCCCGTTTCGTCGGCCTCGTCGGCGTTGATGTGCCATTCGGCCGCGCCCTTCAGGCGCGCCGCCATGCCGGCGTTGAGCAGGGCATGGTCGAGACGGCCGGTGAGGCCGTTGTAGACGTAGCTGTAGGGCTGCTCCACGCCGGCCACCTTGAACGCATCCGTCCAGCCATCGGCGTGCAGCTGGCGGATCGGATCTTCCATCGCATAGGCGTTGAAGTCGCCCAGCAGCACCGCATCGCGGCTGCCGCTGCCGGTCGGGTCGCGCTGCAGCCACTGGTTCAACAGCCGCGCCGACGCCACGCGGGTCGCCGTCCAGCAGCCCTGGCCGTCGTTCTGGTCGGCGTCGGCGCCAGCCGCCTCGCTGCAGCCCTTGGACTTGAAGTGATTGGCCACGACCACGAACGGCCGGCCCTTGCGGCCCATGCGGAAAGCCTGCGCCAGCGGCACGCGGCTGCGCTCGCCGAAAGGTTCCTGCTCCAGCACCGCGGGCCTGCCCACCGGCGCCACGCGCGAGGCACGGTAGACGATGCCGACGCGGATGGGGTTGTCGCCCGGGCCCTTGCCGGCGTCGACGAACGCCCAGTCGCCACCCTTGCCCTGCCCTTCGTTGAGCGCGCGCACCAGCCCGGCGATCGCCGAATCCGGGCCGTAGCCGTCGTTCTCCAGTTCCATCAGCGCGGCCACGTCCGCATCCAGGCCGCGGATGGTGGCGATCAGCTTGGCCTGCTGCGCCTGGAACTGCGCGAACGTCTTGGCGCCGCGCAGGGTCGGGAAGCCGCCGCCGTGGTTGTCGCCGTTGAAATAGTTCTCCAGGTTGAACGCGGCGATGCGCAGCGCACCCGCCACCACCGGCGGTTGCGGGCGCTCGACGGCGGACACCTGCAACGCCCGGGTCAGCTGCAGCCGGTAGCCGCCGTCGTAGCGCTGGTCCACCACGCCTTCGACGTCGTTGAACACCATGCCGGTGCGCAGCACCGCGGTGTCGGGCAGGTACGGCACGCCGCCCGGATCGCGCTTGCCGCTGCCGTCGTCCAGTCGCAGGCGGCGGCGCGCGTTGTCGGCCACCAGCGCGGCGTTCTCCGCGCTGCCGGCGGCGGCCCGTTCGCTCGGCTGCCACAACCGGCCATCGAAGGCGACGGTGAGCTCGCCATGGCGCGCGAGCTGGTCCTGGCCGGCCAGGGTCAACGGCGCGGCGATGCGCACCCGCATGCCTTCCAGCGCTTCCCAGCTGGCGGGCACGCCTTCGAGCACGGTGACCGGCGGCGTCGGACGCGCGCGGGCCGCGACGACCGTCTCCGCCTTCAACACGGTCAACGCCTGGCCGTCCTTGCCGGCCGGCAGTTCCTGCACGGTGCCGGTGATGCGCAGCCATTGCCCCACCGACGCGTTCTGCGCCGGGTCCAACTGCACGAACAGCGCATCGGACGTGGCCGCATCGCCGTCGCCGGCATCCTGCACGAACACGCCGCCCAGTCCGGCCCGCAGGTCGGCGGTGACGGCGCCCTCGATGGTGACCAGCTTTCCTTCCAGCGGGCTGCGCCCGCCGCTGCCCTGCACCTGGCCGATGGCGGTGACGGCCGGCCCCTTGGCGATGGCCGGCGCAACGAGGGCGAACGACAGCGACAGGGCGAGCAGCGAGGGAAGGTGGCGCATGGGTGGACTCCGGAACGGCAGAAAACAAAGCGCCGCCCGGGAGGGCGGCGCCGTGTGTCCATGATGGGGGACGTTTTATTTCAGGTTGGCGAGCATCCAGTCCACGGTGGCGTGGATCTGCTCGTCGCTCAGGCCGGCGTTGCCGCCCTTCGGCGGCATCACGCCGCCGTCCGGGCCGGTGTAGCCCTCGATGGCGTGCTTGTAGAGCGTCTCGGTGCCCTGGGCGATGCGCTTGTCCCAGTGCGCGTGGTCCAGCGTCGGCGCGTTGCCCACGCCGGTCAGGTGGCACGCGGTGCACAGCTTGTCGAAGATCACCTTGCCGTCGAGCGTGCCGCCGTAGGCGCCGCCCGCCGCCGCGGCCTTGGCGGCCGCCGCTTCCGCCGCCGCGGCCTGCGCCGCCGCGCCGGTGCTGCCGGCGTAGACCGCCCCGGCAGGCGCGATGCGCTGCTCGAGGCGCTGCGTGGCCGTGGCCGACGCTTCGCGGGGAATCGCGCGCTGCAGGAACGACGCAAGGATGATCAGGCCGATCGTGATGACGGCCAAGATGGCGATCACGATGGAGAAGCGTTTCAGGAACTGAAGGTCGTAATTCCGCACGTATCAACACCCCTGGCAAGTAGTCGGAGGACCACAGCTACCGGCGGAGTATAGACCAGCGCCCCCACCCACCGGCAACGGCCCGACGGGCGGAAGCGCGGCGGCCCGGGCTCAGCCCGTTGCCGTCGGCGTGCGCATGCCGGCGGCCCGCAGACACAGCGCGCAGATCGCCTCGACCAGCGGCTCGCCGTCGCGCAGGCCGTCGCGGCTGGGCGCGGTCGGACCGACCAGCGCCTCGGTGAAGGCGCCGACGATGCAGGCCGCGCCCACGTCCAGGTCCTGCGGCGCGAACTCGCCGCCGCGCACGCCGTCGTCGAGGATGCGCTTGAACACGTCGCCGAACAGGCGCCGGCAGCGGATGCGCTCGGCCTCCACCTCCGGGTCCACCGGCTCGGCGATGAAGGCATAGGCCAGCGCCGGGCCGGCCAGCGCGCGGCGCACGAAGGAAGCCACCGCGCGCTGCAGGCGCTGCGACGCCGGCGCGGCTTCGTCGGCGATGGCCGACAGGATGTCCAGTTCGTGCTCGACCGCCGCGGTCAGCACTTCCACGAACAGGTCGGCTTTGGACGGGAAATGCCGGTAGATCAGCCCGGTGGACACGCCCGCCTCGGCCGCCACGGCGGTGACCGGCGCATTGCGGTAGCCGCCCGCGGCGACCAGCCGGCGGGCCGCGGCCAGGATCGCCTCGCGGTTGCCGGCGAGGCGTTTTTCCATCAGTTCCGATCGTTTGTAGGCCATGGAGTGATTCTAGGTTCAATTTTTGAATTTTTATTCACTTTTTGACAGGGACCCGCTAGGCTGCGCGCGAACGCCCGTGCTGACGGCCCAATCCGTCATCCCCTCCCGGAGCGCCCTCTCGCCCTGCCGTACCGGAGCCGCCCCCATGCACGTCCCCACCCTTTCCTTCGATCTCGGCGAAGAGATCGACATGCTGCGCGACAGCGTGGCCCAGTTCGCCGCCGCGCACATCGCGCCGCTGGCCACCGAAGCGGACGCGACCAACCACTTCCCCAACCCGCTCTGGCGCCAGCTCGGCGAACAGGGGCTGCTTGGCATGACCGTGGAGGAAGAATACGGCGGCAGCGGCATGGGCTACCTGGCCCATGTGGTGGCGATGGAAGAGATCTCGCGCGCGTCCGGCGGCATCGGCCTGTCCTACGGCGCGCACTCCAACCTGTGCCTCAACCAGCTGCGCAAGAACGGCAGCCAGGCGCAGAAGCAGCGCTACCTGCCCAGGCTGTGCAGCGGCGAACACGTCGGCGCGTTGGCGATGAGCGAGCCGGGCGCGGGCTCGGACGTGGTGTCGATGAAGCTGCGCGCGGACCGGCGCGGCGACCGCTACGTGCTCAACGGCAACAAGATGTGGATCACCAACGGCCCGGACGCCGACGTGCTGGTGGTCTACGCCAAGACCGATCCGGACGCCGGTTCGCGCGGCATCACCGCCTTCATCGTCGAGAAGGGCATGAGGGGCTTTTCCACCGCGCAGAAGCTGGACAAGCTGGGCATGCGCGCCTCCAACACCTGCGAGCTGGTGTTCCAGGACTGCGAGGTGCCGGCCGAGAACGTGCTGGGCGAAGTGGGCGGCGGCGTGAAGGTGCTGATGTCCGGCCTGGACTACGAACGCGTGGTGCTGTCCGGCGGCCCGCTCGGGCTGATGGCCGCGGCGCTGGACGTGGTGCTGCCCTACGTGCACGAACGCCGCCAGTTCGGCGAGGCGATCGGTACGTTCCAGCTGATCCAGGCCAAACTCGCCGACATGTACGTGGGCCTCAACGCCTGCCGCGCCTACGTGTATGCGGTGGCGCGCGCCTGCGACCAGGGCCGCACCACCCGCCAGGACGCGGCCGGCGCGATCCTGTATTCGGCCGAGAAGGCCACCTGGGCCGCCGGCGAGGCGATCCAGATCCTCGGCGGCAATGGCTACATCAACGAGTACCCGGCCGGGCGCCTGTGGCGAGACGCCAAGCTGTACGAGATCGGCGCCGGCACTTCGGAAATCCGGCGCATGCTGATCGGGCGTGAGTTGTTCCAGCGCACCGCGTGAATCAAAGCCCCTCTCCCTGCGGGAGAGGGGTTGGGGAGAGGGACGGAGCGAAGCTCCTCGCAATAGTCAGGCTGCACGAATGCTCCGCCCGTACCCTCATCCGGCGCTTCGCGCCACCTTCTCCCGACGGGAGAAGGGAACAGCAGGAACCACCGCCATGACCGTACTGAAGACCCAGCTGCAACCCGGCAGCGAGACGTTCGAAGCCAACCGCGCGGCGATGCAGGCGCTGGTCGATGACCTGCGCGCGACGCTGGAGCGCACCGCGCGCGGCGGCAGCGACGCGGCGCGGGCCAAGCACACCGCGCGCGGCAAGCTGCTGGTGCGCGAGCGCATCGACGCCCTGCTCGATCCCGGCAGCCCGTTCCTGGAGATCGCGCCACTGGCCGCGCACGGCATGTACGACGATCCGGTACCGGGCGCCGGCATGGTTGCCGGCATCGGCCGCGTGGCCGGCGTGGAGTGCCTCGTGGTCGCCAACGACGCCACGGTCAAGGGCGGCACCTATTACCCGGTCACGGTGAAGAAGCACCTGCGCGCGCAGGAGATCGCGCAGCAGAACCGCCTGCCCTGCATCTACCTGGTCGATTCCGGCGGCGCCTTCCTGCCGCTGCAGGACGAGGTGTTCCCGGACCGCGACCATTTCGGCCGCATCTTCTACAACCAGGCCAATCTGTCGGCGCAGGGCATCCCGCAGATCGCCTGCGTGATGGGCAGTTGCACCGCCGGCGGCGCCTACGTGCCGGCGATGAGCGACGAGACGGTCATCGTCAAGGAACAGGGCACCATCTTCCTCGGCGGCCCGCCGCTGGTGAAGGCGGCGACCGGCGAAGTGGTCAGCGCCGAGGAACTGGGCGGCGCCGACGTGCATACGCGCATCTCCGGCGTCGCCGACCACATGGCCGACAACGACCTGCAGGCGCTGGCGCGGGTGCGCGCCATCATTGCCAGCCTCAATTGGCGCAAGCCCACGCCGGGCGTCGCGCTGCTGGCCGATGAGGCGCCGCTGTTCGATGCGCACGAGCTGTACGGCGTGATCCCGACCGACACGCGCAAACCCTATGACGTGCGCGAGGTGATCATGCGCATTGTCGATGGTTCGCGGTTCGACGAGTTCAAGCCGCGCTACGGCAACACCCTGGTGACCGGATTCGCGCACGTGCACGGCCACCCGGTCGGGATCGTCGCCAATAACGGCATCCTGTTCTCCGAATCCGCGCTCAAGGGCGCACACTTCATCGAACTGTGCTGCCAGCGCGGCATCCCGCTGGTGTTCCTGCAGAACATCACCGGCTTCATGGTCGGCCGCAAATACGAACACGGCGGCATCGCCAAGGACGGCGCCAAGCTGGTGATGGCGGTGGCCAACGCGCGCGTGCCCAAGTACACGGTGGTGATCGGCGGCTCGTTCGGCGCCGGCAACTACGGCATGTGTGGCCGCGCCTATTCGCCGCACTTCCTGTGGATGTGGCCGAACGCGCGCATCGGGGTGATGGGCGGCGAGCAGGCCGCCAGCGTGCTGGCCACGGTCAAGCGCGACGGCATCGAAGGCAAGGGCGGGCAATGGCCGGCCGACGAGGAGGAAGCGTTCAAGGCGCCGATCCGCGAGCAGTTCGAACGACAGGGCCACCCCTACTACGCCAGCGCGCGGCTGTGGGACGACGGGGTGATCGACCCGGCCGACACCCGCCGCGTCCTCGGCCTGGCGCTGGCCGCCAGCCTCAATGCGCCGGCGCAGGACACGCGGTTTGGCGTGTTCCGGATGTGATGGCCGCCAGCATGAGGCATGCCGAACTGGAAGGCCGCGCCTTTGCTTCGGCTCCTGCTGTTGCCTTCGCTTCTCCGGGTTCCCTTCCGCAGCGACGGAGCCGACGGACAAGACCCGAAGGGCGACGTGCATGGATGCACGTCGTTTTTCGACACGACAAGGATGTCGTGTCGAAAAATCCCGGCGGCGGAGTGGACCCGATGCGCGCGGCGCATCGGGCGCGAAGGCAGGGCGTGCTTTCTTTTGGCTACCTTTTCTTTGCACGAGCAAAGAAAAGTAGCTCGCTCCCCGACAGGGGAGCGAAAGCTTTTCAATCCTTCAAGCTGCCGTCGCGCAGCACGTCATGGACACCGCCATGTTCGACAAGATCCTGATCGCCAATCGCGGCGAAATCGCCTGCCGCGTCATCGCCACCTGCCGCCGCCTGGGCGTCGCCACGGTGGCCGTGTATTCGGACGCCGACCGCGACGCCCGGCACGTCCGCCTGGCCGACGAGGCGATCCACATCGGCCCTGCGCCGGCGGCGGAAAGCTACCTGCGCGGCGAGGCCATTCTCGACGCCGCGCGCCGCACCGGCGCGCAGGCGATCCATCCCGGCTACGGCTTCCTGTCCGAGAACGCCGGGTTCGCGCGCGCCTGCGCCGAGGCCGGCATCGTCTTCATCGGCCCGCCGGCCAGCGCCATCGACGCGATGGGCGACAAGAGCGCGGCCAAGGCGCTGATGCAGCAGGCCGGCGTGCCGTTGACGCCCGGCTACCACGGCGAGCGCCAGGAGCCGGCGTTCCTGCGCGCGCAGGCCGACGCCATCGGCTATCCGGTGCTGATCAAGGCCAGCGCCGGCGGCGGCGGCAAGGGCATGCGCAGGGTCGAGGCCAGCGCGGATTTCGAAGCGGCCCTGGCAAGCTGCCAGCGCGAGGCGCAGTCGGCGTTCGGCAATGCGCACGTGCTGGTGGAGAAATACATCGAGCGGCCGCGCCACATCGAGATCCAGGTGTTCGGCGACAGCGACGGCAACGTGGTCCACCTGTTCGAACGCGACTGCTCGGTGCAGCGCCGCCACCAGAAGGTGCTGGAGGAAGCGCCCGCGCCGGGCATGACACCCGAGCGGCGCGCGGCGATGGGCAAGGCGGCGACCGATGCCGCACGCGCGGTCGGCTATGTCGGCGCCGGTACGGTGGAGTTCATCGCCGCGCCCTCGGGCGAATTCTGGTTCATGGAAATGAACACCCGCCTGCAGGTCGAACACCCGGTCACCGAGATGATCACCGGCACCGACCTGGTGGAGTGGCAGCTGCGCGTCGCCGCCGGCCAGCCGCTGCCGAAGACGCAGGACGAACTGCGCATCCACGGCCATGCCATCGAGGCGCGCTTGTACGCCGAGGATGCCGACCGCGGCTTCCTGCCCTCGATCGGCACCCTGCGCCATCTGCGCCTGCCGTCGCCCGATGCCCATGTGCGCGTGGATGCCGGCGTCGAGCAGGGCGATGCGATCACGCCGTATTACGACCCGATGATCGCCAAGCTGATCGTCTGGGACGAGGACCGCGACCGCGCCCTGCTGCGCATGCAGCGCGCGCTGGCGCGCTGCCAGGTGGCCGGCGTCACCACCAATGCCGCCTTCCTGCACCGGCTGGTGGCGACCGCGTCCTTCCGCCATGCCGATCTGGACACCGCCCTGATCGAGCGCGAGCGCGACGCGCTGGACATCGGCCACCACGCCGCGGGTGCCGCCGACTGGGCCGTGGCCGCGGTGCTCGCCATCGGGGCAGGCACCTCCACGCCGGCCGATGCGTCGCCCTGGTCCATCGCCGACAGCTGGCGCCTGACCGGCCCCGCCGCGCGTTCGATCACGCTGGAACACCTGCAGCAGCAACGCACACTGCAGGTACACCGCGACGCCGAAGGCTGGCTGGTCCGGGACGGTGAAGCCGAACCGTTGCGGATCGACGGCCACGTGGACGTGGGCAGCTACGCTCTGCAGGCCGGCGACCGCCTGCTCCGCGGCGACATGCTGCACGACGGCAATGCGCTGTACGTCTTCGGCGACACCGATCAGCGCCGCTACACGGTGCACGACCCGGTCGCCGATGCGGACAATCCAGGCGACCACGGCGGCAGCCTGCTGGCGCCGATGCCCGGCCGCGTCATCGCGCTGCTGGTCGAACCCGGCAGCCAGGTCGCGCGCGGCACGCCACTGCTGGTGATGGAGGCGATGAAGATGGAGCACACCCTGCAGGCGCCGGCCGACGGCGTGGTCAACGGCTACCGCGTGCGCAGCGGCGACCAGGTCGGCGATGGCGCCGTGCTGGTGGATTTCGAGGCGGGCTGATCCACCGTGCCCGCCGGTGCGGTGCCCCTCAGGCGCCGCTCGGTGCGGGCCAGACGCTCTCAAGTGGATCCAGCTCGGCGGTCGTTCTTTCCTGCGCGCGCCAGCCCATGCCGCAGATGGCCAGCGGTCCTTCCTTCAGCGGATCGAGCGCGAGCACTTTCTCGATGTCGATTTCATTGATCGCCGAGGTCACGAAGGCGCCCAGCCCGCATTCGGTCGCCGCCATGTACAGCGCCTGCGACAGGTGGCCGGCATCGAGCATCATCGCGCGGTAGACCTTGCGATGGTTGCGGTACTTCCAGAGGCTGCGTTCGAAGCGGCAGACGAAAATCACCAGTACCGCCGCGTCGGCGAACCAGTGCTGGCCCGCCAGGAACCGCCCCGCCATGTCCGCATCGAAGGCTTCGTGCGGAACCAACGTCGCCAGCGCATGCCGGAGCGGGTGATAGCGATAGAGGCCCGGGGCCAGGCCCTCCACGCGCTGCACGAGCAGGCAGGCCTCCACGGGATGCAGGCCACCGGCGGAGGGCACGTTCTTCTTCAGGAACACCAGGTCCGGCGCGGGCTCGAGCTGCCCGTGCGCGCGGAACGTCTGTTGCAGGACGGCCGCCAGCTGCGCCATGGAAACCGAACGCCCCGCATCGAAATTGCGGCAGGTCACGCGCCTGCGCCCCAGTGACTCCAGTTCGCTCATGGGGACCTCCGGCAGACCGATCTGCGGGTCCACCGACGGATGTTCCGGCACGGCGGGCGGTGGGGAGCCAAGCCTCCGGCGAAGATCGTGGGCCGTGACCAGATGATTCCGCTCCATGTCCGTCACGCTGTCCACGCCCTGCCAGCGCGAATGACGATGGTGGATCGCCGCCAGCGGCCACCAATGGTCGTCCTGCGACACGGAACGCTGCGCCGGGACTGGATCCGATGCCCCATCCGGCACGCCCTCGGCCACCAGCAGGTCCAGTTCCAGCAACGAGAGCGCCAGCGCCCTCGAATCCGCATCCGTGGGCATGTCCTGCCAGCATTCGGCGCTGCAATGGAGCAGCCACTGCGCCTGCTCGGGGCTTACTCGCCGATGTTCGTCCAGATGCGCCGCCCATACCCGGATCTCGAACCGGGTGCGTAGCCCGTCGCCCCCCGCCAGCAGATCGCCGATATCAAGGGACGGGACTTCACACGGCTCGATGACCAATGCACCGCATCGACGTACTCGCACGCTGTTTCCTCACGACTGGTTCTGCAGGATGCCGGAACTCCATGCGGCTCGACGGGTGCAGGGCACCGATCATCGGTCGGCGCCATCACGCAGCCGGCATGCGAATCCCCGCCCGGGCAACGGCCGGCCGTCGCCACGGTACCGGAGCATTCTGCCAGCGGCAGCGGGCCCCTCAAATCCGACAGGTTTGGCCTGTATGCTCGCGGCGGACCCTTCGCATCAGGCGGAGGCCGCACACCACAGGGGACCCCATGAGCCACCATCACCACGGCAATGCCGCACACCCGCCGTTGAGCCAGGAAATGGCGACGCGCCTGCTCGACCTGTTGTCCGAGGACGACGCCTTCCGCGAGTTGTTCGCGCGTGATCCGGAACAGGCGTTGATCCAGCTGGGGCTGTCGCCCGAGCAGGCCGCACAGGCGCTGTGCGGCGAAAGCTGCCTGCGCGTGACCACCACGCTGGCCAGCAAGGAAGCGCTGCGCGCCGCGCGCGAACGCCTAATGCAGAGCCTGACCTGCGGGCAGCCGCACACCGTCGTTTTCGCCTTCAACGATTGAGGCGGTACCCACGCTCGCGGCAGCCGCCGCGAGCGTCTCCACCACGTTCATCACCAGGCACGCCTCGCCGGCCATCCGGTTACCCCAGGCGGCGCCGGGATGGCCGGAAATCCAGTCCTGCTCCCGTTGGCTGCCCTGCACGTCGCCGGCGGCCTGCAGTCCATCGCGCATTGCGACGTGCCACTGGGTCAGGCCAGTGGCTTTGCCGGCCGCCCGCAGCTGCCGCACAGCTCGTTGCGGGTCGCCCCGCAGACGCCACTGGTCGGCGGCAACGACCGCATGCAAGGCCTCGTTCCCCGGATCGCCCGAGCGCTGCACCAGCCTCGACAGGCGTTGTTCGTCCGCAGCATCCAGCGCACGCCCCGCGTAGCGCTGCTGCAGGCGAGCGGCCGCGAGCGCATTGCCCGCCAGGTCGTCCAGTTCGCCGGCACTTGCGGATTCGGCCATGCGGATAGCCTGCCCGAGCAGATCCGCAGGTCCGGCTGCGGGGTGCACGCCGGTGCGGTAACGGGCCACCAGGGCGCCCAACTGCTGGGACAGGCGCGTCCCATTGCTGTCGTCCGCCGCCTTGGCGATCCCCGCATCCGCAACCTGCACCGCATCCGCGGCCCGCTCGGCCGCCAGCAGCGCCGCCACCCATTGCACATGGATCAACGCATTGGACGGCTCACGTGCCGCGCTCTCCTCCAGCACGCGCAAGGCGTCAGGCAGCCGGCCCTGCGCGGCCAGGGCGGACGCATGGTGCCGGTTTGGCGGCGCCCCGGAAATCCGTTCCATCCGTTCGAAGCTGGCGATCGCTGCGTCGTACTTTTCCTGTGCCAGCTGGATCCTGCCCTTCAATTCCCAGGAGATATAACGCAGCGGCTCTTTCGATGCGGTCGCCGCGGTGACCGCCACCAACGCCGCGTCTAGGTTGCCGCTGGTGAATTCGTCCCAGGCGTAGTTCTGGTGGGCGGCGGCGTAGTCCGGATACACCTCGCCCAGCAGGCGCCATTTCGCCGGCGCATTGCGCATCGGCTGCGGCTCGAACTCCGCCGCCAGGGCTTCCATGTAAAGCCGGTCGCGCATCGGCAGGTGGCCACGCAGCGCCAAGGCCCTGCGCAGATAGGGCTCGGCCTTCTCCGCATTGCCTTGCGACATGTAGGTGCGGGTGATGCCGAGCAGCGCCAGCGCGAACTGCGGGTCGATGTCCACCGCCTTCTGGTACAACACGCGCGCGTCTTCCATCCGGCGCTGGTTGTAGGCCTTTAGGCCCGAGGCATACAGCTTCAATGCATCGAGACTGTCCGTGGTGACTTCGGGCAGCGGCTGCGACAACGTCCGGATCGTGTCGGAGGATTCGCCAAGGTGGTCGCGCACGGAACCGGCGATGCTGTCGATGGACGCCAGCAGTCCGTCCATCTGCCTGACATCCCTGCTCAGCACATAGACGGTCGCCTGGGTCTGCGGATCGACCACCTCCACCGTCACCCTCAACCGCCCGCCGACTTCGGCCAGCGTGGGCAGGACGACGGCCCGCGCGCCATCGCGGATCGCGATCTCGCTGCCGATGGCCCGGTCTATGCGCGTGCCGCGTTCTTTCCTCATCCGCGCCAGGGTGTCGCTGATGGTCATGTCGCTGAGCACGTTGATGTAGCGCGACTGCTCGAGGCTGATGCGGAACGCCTGCGCCATCGAATCGTCCAGCACGGCATTGCCGGTCAGGTTGCGCAGGTCGCCCATCACCACCCAGTCGCGCTCGGTGAACGCGATAGCCGGCTCCGGGCGCGCGATGAACCATGCCCCCACGCCCAGCGCCGCCAGCAGCGCCGCTTCGGCCACCAGCGCCATCGGGCGCCGCCACAACGGCAGGTCGCGCCAGGCCTTGGGCGTGCTGCGCGGCATGCGCAGCGGCGCGAAGCCCGGTTCGCCGACCTCGAATACCTCCTGCGTGGTCGGCACGCCCTTGAAGTGCCAGCGTCCGTGCGATTTCCACAGCAGGTGCTCGCTGCGCCCGCCCAGCTCGCGCGCCGAGCGGCGCACCAGCGATTCGGCCACGGCCGAGAGCAGGATCTGCCCCGGCCGCGCCAGGGTCATCAGGCGCGCGGCCAGCGGCTTGGCCAGGCCTTCCACTTCCATCGGCTTGGCGCCGGCCTGCACGGCCTCGGCGCTGTTGTGCCAGGTCAGCACCTCGCCGACATGCATGCCGGTCCGCGCCTGCAGTTCGATGCCGCGCGAGCGCGCCAGTTCCTCCAGGCCCTGCCGGTAGTCCAGCGCGAACCCCAGCCCGTTGACCGGCCGTTCGAACAGCAGCAGCAGGCCGTCGGAGCGGTCGATCATCCGCCCCTTCCAGTGCTGCTGGAGGCGCAGCACCAGCCGGTCGTGTTCCTGGAACAGTTCCGCCGCCGCGGTGTCGCCGAGCCGTTCCACCAGCGCGACCGAATCGCACAGGTCGGTCAGCAGCAGCGTGTGCACGCGCGGGGCCGGGGCGCCCGCCGTTCCTTCCCTGTCGTGCGCGGCGGGCTCGTGCTGCATGTCAGCCCGCGCCCAGCCAGTCCACCGGCCATTGCAGCCGGTTGCCGCCGCGTCGCTTGGCCTCGTACAGGGCGCTGTCGGCATGGGCGTACCAGTCGTTCCAGTCGCGCGCGGAGTCGAGCAGGCAGGCGCCGATGCTCACCGGGCAGACGCGCGGCACCGGCTGCGAGCGTTCCAGCAGGCCGTGCACCGCGTGCAGGATGAAGCCGGCCACGTGTTCCAGCGCTTCGGCGTCGGCGTCCTGCACCAGCAGGCAGAATTCGTCGCCGCCCAGGCGACAGGCCAGCCCGCCGGGCTGCACCACCGAACGCAGGATGTTGGCCACTGCCTGCAGCACCCGGTCGCCCACCAGGTGGCCGTGCTCGTCGTTGACGCTCTTGAAGCGGTCGCAGTCGATCAGCAGCAGGCCCTGCGGCGGGTTCCGCGCGGGCTGCCGGCATTCCTGCAGGTAGAGGGTCAGGCCGCGGCGGTTGTGCAGGCCGGTCAGTTCGTCGGTACGCACCAGCTCTTCGGTGTGGTTGAGCTGGTGGGTGGTGGTGTAGAGGTTGTCCAGCGCCGCTTCCAGGTCGTGGTTGCGACGGCGCAGCTGCCGGATCAGCATCTGTTCGTTGGACACCACGCGCATGATCGTGCGGCGCAGGAAGTAGGCGACCCGGCCCGGGTCGTGGTCGACGAGCTTCTGGAAATCGGGGTGGGCCAGTTCGAGCAGGCTCAGTTCCGTCGAGGCGCGGGCGTCGGCGCCGCGGCGGTGGTCGCCGATCAGCAGGCCCAGTTCGCCGAAGAATTCGCCCGGGCCGAGGTACTTGACCACCAGGTCCTCGCCGAAATCGAGATCGACGATGCCGCTGACGATGACGAACATGGCATCGCCCGAATCGCCGCGGCGGAACAGGACGTCGCCGGCCGCCACCTGGCGCTGCCGCCCGAACCGCGAGAACAGCGCGAATTCGTCGGGCGACAGGACGGGATGCACGATTTCGGCCATCGCCATGCGGGCGACGCCCAGTTCGCGCTCTTCGGCCATGATTGCAGCACTGTCGCTGGTCATTCCCTCAGCCCCACCGCCCCGTCGTCCCCTGGGGCCAGCGCGGAAGGATAGCACCGGCGCAAAGCGTGCGGGACGTCGCAGTCCCCGCACGCACCCATTCAGCCGAGCCGCGGAACGGGCGGCCGTCGCGGCCGCCCTTGCACCATACCCGCGGGGTGGAAAGCGTATTGAGAAAGGGCGCTCAGGCGGCCTTGCCGGGCTGGAACTGCGCCTCCTCGGTGGACCCGGTCAGCGCGGTGACGCTGGACGCGCCGCCCTGGATCACCGTGGTCACGTCGTCGAAATAGCCGGCGCCCACTTCCTGCTGGTGGGAGACGAAGGTATAGCCCTGCCCGCGCGCGGCGAATTCCGGCTCCTGCACCTGCTCCACGTAGTGGCGCATGCCCTCGCCGCGGGCGTAGTCGCGGGCGAACCTGAAGGTGTTGAACCAGTTGATGTGGATGCCGGCCAGGGTGATGAACTGGTACTTGTAGCCCAGCGCCGCCAGCTCGTCCTGGAAGCGGGCGATGGTGCGGTCGTCCAGGTTCTTCTTCCAGTTGAACGAGGGCGAGCAGTTGTAGGACAGCAGCTTGCCGGGGCTGGCCGCGTGCACGGCCTGGGCGAACTCGCGGGCGAAGCCCAGGTCCGGGGTGCCGGTCTCGCACCACACCAGGTCGGCGTAGGGCGCGTAGGCCACGCCGCGGCTGATCGACTGTTCCAGCCCGTTGCGCACCCGGTAGAAGCCCTCGGCGGTGCGCTCGCCGGTGACGAAGGGCGCGTCGTTGGGGTCGAAGTCGCTGGTCAGCAGGTTGGCGGCCTCGGCGTCGGTGCGGGCCAGCACCACGGTCGGCACGCCCAGCACGTCGGCGGCCAGGCGCGCGGCCACCAGTTTCTGGATCGCCTCCTGGGTCGGCACCAGCACCTTGCCGCCCATGTGGCCGCACTTCTTCACCGCCGCCAGCTGGTCCTCGAAATGCACCGCGGCGGCGCCGGCGGTGATCATGTTCTTCATCAGCTCGTAGGCGTTGAGCACGCCGCCGAAGCCGGCCTCGCCGTCGGCCACGATGGGCAGGAAGAAATCGATGGCGTCCTCGGCCTTGAGCTTGCCGTCGACGATGTTCTTCCACTGGATCTCGTCGGCGCGCTGGAAGGTGTTGTTGATGCGGCGGACCATGGTCGGCACCGAGTCGTAGGCGTACAGCGACTGGTCCGGGTACATGGTCTCGGAGGTGTTGCCGTCGGCGGCCACCTGCCAGCCGGACAGGTACACCGCTTCCAGCCCGGCCTTGGCCTGCTGCATCGCCTGGCCGGCGCTGATCGCGCCGAAGGCGTTGACGTAGCCCTTCCTGGCTTCGCCGTTGACCAGTTTCCACAGGCGTTCGGCGCCGCGCCGGGCCAGGGTGTGTTCCGGCTGCACGGTGCCGCGCAGGCGCACCACGTCGGCGGCGCCGTAGGGGCGCTTGATGCCGGTCCAGCGCGGATTGCTGTCCCAGTCGTGCTGCAGGGCGTCGATCTGTTGCTGATGGGTGCTCATGTGGAACTCCTTGGGGGAACGTGACCTGTAGGAGCGACTTCAGTCGCGATCGGGCTTTGCCGGGAAAGCTTCTTCGCGGCTGAAGCCGCTCCTACGAGGGAAGACAGGTACGAGGAAGGACAGGAAAGAAGGAAACGTCAGTCGATCTGCCGGTACGCCGGCAGGGTCAGGAACTCGGCCAGTTCGTCGGCGCGGCTGAGTTGGTCGAGCAGGTCGATGGCTTCGGCGATGCGGCTGCCGCCGGGCAGCGCGGCGGTGTCGCCGAGCCGGGCCGGCAGCGCGCGCAGCGTGCTGTCCAGCAGCGCAGGGTCGATGGCGGTGCCGTCGTCCAGGTGCTGGTTGCCGGCATGCAGCCACTGCCAGATCTGGCTGCGGCTGATCTCGGCGGTGGCCGCGTCCTCCATCAGGTTGTGGATGGGCACGCAGCCGTTGCCGTCCAGCCAGGCGGCCATGTAGCGCACGCACACTTCCACGCTGTTCTCGAAGCCGGCGCGGGTGATGGTGCCGGTGCACGGCGCGACCAGTTCGTCGCGGCCGACCTGCACGTCGCGGCGCAGCACGTGGTGCTGGTTCGGCCCGGGCATGTGTTCGTCGAAGATCGCGCGCGCCACTGGGATCAGCGCCGGGTGCGCCACCCAGGTGCCGTCGTGGCCGGCGCTGACTTCGCGCAGTTTGTCCGCGCGCACCCGCGCCATCGCCTGCTCGTTGGCGGCCGCGTCGTGGTTGATCGGGATCTGCGCGGCCATGCCGCCCATCGCATGCGCGCCGCGGCGGTGGCAGGTCTGGATCAGCAGATCCGAATACGCCTTCAGGAACGGCTGGGTCATGGTCACCTGGCCGCGCTCGGGCAGCACCTTGCCGGCGTGCCGGCGGAAGGTCTTCAGGTAGGAAAAGATGTAATCCCAGCGCCCGCAGTTCAGGCCGACGATGCGCCCGCGCAGCGCGTGCAGGATCTCGTCCATCTCGAACACCGCCGGCAGCGTTTCGATCAGCACCGTGACCTTGATCTGCCCGTGCGGCAGGCCGAGCATGCCCTCGATGTGCGACAGCGCGGTTTCCCACAGCGCCGCCTCCTCCATCGACTGCAGCTTGGGCAGGTAGAAGTACGGGCCGCGGTCGCGGCGCATCAACGCGCGGGCGTTGTGGAAGGCGAACACGGCCGCATCGAACAGGCCGCCGGCGATCGGCTGGCCGTCGACCAGCACGTGCTTCTCGTCCAGGTGCCAGCCGCGCGGGCGCACGATCAGCACCGCCTGCTCCTCGAACGGACGCAGCGCGTAGTGCTTGCCGGGCCGGCCACCCGCCGCCGGCGCCGTGTACTCGAGGTCGCCACGCACCGCGCCGATCAGCGCCTGCTGGCCGGCCAGCAGGTTGCGCCAGGTCGGCGAGGTCGAATCCTCGAAGTCGGCCATGAACACCCGGGCGCCGGAGTTCAGCGCGTTAATCACCATCTTCGGGTCGGTCGGGCCGGTGATTTCCACGCGCCGGTCCTGCAACGCGGCCGGGATCGGCGCGACCGTCCAGTCGCCGGCGCGGATGTGCGCCGTATCGGCGCGGAAGTCCGGCAGGCCGCCCTGGTCGAAGAAGGCCTGGCGCTGGCGCCGGGCCGCCAGCCGCGCCTGCCGTTCGGGCTCCACCGCCCGGTGCAGCGACACCAGCAGCGCCAGCGCGCCGGCCGGCAGCAGCGCCGGCTGGCCGGCGTGGCGGGCGGTCACGGTGATGCCCGGGGTCGGGCGGGCGGGGGCGGACGGAATGGCGGCGGCGACGGCGGACATGGCGGAACCCTGCAGGTGTCGGGGGAGTCCACCGTGCCGCCGGGGTCACTTATTTATCAAAACAGTTTTTGCAATACCCCACATAAGTTGTGCTAATAATCAGATCCGATGACCGGAAAAAAGCCCGCAAGTCCTCGTTTTTCCTACAAGTCCGACCGGCTCAAGCCGCTGCGCGCGTTCTGCCAGACGGTCCGCCTGGGCTCGGTTTCGCGTGCCTCGGAGGCGCTGTTCGTCAGCCAGCCGGCGGTGAGCCTGCAGCTGCAGGCGCTGGAACGGGAGCTGGGCGTGGTGCTGTTCGAACGCAGCGGCCGGCGCCTGGTGCCCAGCCGCGAGGGCCAGCTGCTGTACGAGATGGCGCAGCCGCTGGTGGAGAGTCTGGACGGACTGGAGGCCGGTTTCCGCGACAAGGTCCGCGGGCTGGACGCGGGCGAACTGACCGTCGCCGCCAATTCGTCGACGATCCTGTACCTGTTGCCGAAGATCGTCGAGGACTTCCGCCGGCGCCATCCCGACGTGCGCCTGGTGCTGCAGGACGCGATCAGCGCCGACGGCACCGAACTGCTGCGCAGCGACGCGGCCGACCTCGCCGTCGGCTCGATGCTGGATGTGCCGGGCGACCTGAGCTACGCGCCGGTCTACGACTTCGAGCAGGTGCTGATCGCCCCGCGCGGGCACCCGCTGGCCGGCAGGCGCGAACTCACCCTGGAAGACCTCTCGGCCTGGCCGCTGATCCTGCCGCCGAAGCGGCAGATCACCTGGCGGCTGGTGGACCTGGTGTTCCAGCGCCACCGCGTGCCCTACACGGTGGCGCTGGAAGTCGGCGGCTGGGAGGTGATCAAGCAGTACGTGGCGATGGGCATGGGCATCTCCATCGTCACCGCGCTGTGCCTCAACGACGCCGACCGCGAGCGGCTGGCGATCCGTCCGATGGCGCGCTACTTCCCCAAGCGCAGCTACGGGGTGACGGTGCGCCGCGGCAAGGTGCTGTCGCCGCAGGCGCGCGCCTTCATCGAGCTGATCCGCCCCGACCTGTTCGCGCCGCGCCAGTACGACGATACGGGGCATTCGGAGCGCTGAAGCCTCCAAGGGAGGACCTAGGTGCGGGGCTTGCCCCGCACGAAGCCGTCCCGGTGAAGCCCGTGCGGGGCAAGCCCCGCACCTACGGAAGCATGCCGCAACCGGCCTGCGCGCCGGCCGCCCATTCCGCCGCCGGGCGCGGCCGGCTGAAGGCGTAGCCCTGCAGCAGTTCGCAGCCCAGGCCGCGCAGCAGTTCGATCTGCTCGGCGGTTTCCACGCCTTCGACCACCACCCCCAGTTCCAGGTCGCCGGCCATGGACACGATGGCGCGCACGATCTTGCGGTCCGGGGCGCTGTCGAGAATACGGCGCACGAAGGACTGGTCGATCTTGATCAGGTTGACCTGGTAGTGCGACAGGTAACCCATCGACGAATAGCCGGTGCCGAAATCGTCGATGGCGATGCGCACGCCCTGGCGGTGCAGCTGTTCCAGCGCGGCGGCGACATGCTGCTGGTCGCCGAGCAGCATGTCCTCGGTCACTTCCAGCACCAGCCGCCGCGGCGGCATGCCGGCCTCGGACAGGGTCTGCGCCAGCTGCGCGGGGAAGTCGCTGGCGTAGATGTCGCTGACCGAGACGTTCACCGCCAGGTAGGGCTCGCAGGGCGCGTCCAGGTGCGGCAGGAACGCCTCGCAGGCGCTGCGCAGGATGCGCTGGGTCAGCGCGCCGACGTGGCCGGTTTCGACCGCGGCCTGCACGAACTCCGGCGGCGGGATCCAGCCCAGGTCCGGGTGCCGCCAGCGCGCCAGCGCCTCGAAGCCGGCGATGCAGTCGCGGCGCACGTCGTGGATGGGCTGGTAGTAGACCTCGATCTCGCCGCGCGCGATCGCCTCCGGCAGGCTGGCCTCGATCTGGAACTGGCGCGCGGCGCGCTCGTGGATGGCGCTGTCGAAAGCGACCACCGCCGTACTGCGGTTGCGCTTGGCCTCGTACATCGCCGCGTCGGCCTCGCGCAGCAGGCGTTCGGCGGCCAGGCCCTGCAGCGGCGCGGTGCTCATGCCGAACGCGGCGGTGATCGGGATGCGCCGGCCGTTGATCACGAAAGGCTCCTGGAACAGCGCGTCGCACAGCCCGCGCAGCCGCGCCAGGTCGTCCTCGCCCTGCACCCGCGCCATGACGACGAAGGCGTCGCCGCTGAAACGCACCAGCGCTTGCTGTGCCCCGCAGCGCTGCCGCAGGCGCTCGGCCACGGCCACGAGCACGCGGTCGCCGAACGCGTGGCCGTGGGTGTCGTTGACCAGCTTGAAGCGGTTGAGGCCGAGCATCACCAGCGCCACCTGCTCGCCGTCGCCGCCGGGCTGCGGCAGCGCGTGCAGGAGTCCGGCGAGGCCGCTGCGGTTGTGCAGGCCGGTCAGTTCGTCGTGCGTGGCCTGGTGGTGCAGCGCGCGCTGGCGCGCGGCCTGCATGAACCCGCGCACCATCAGCACCGCCACCACCAGCACCAGCAGCAGCACGACCACCACGATGAAGAACAGCTGCGTGCGGTACTCGCGGGCGAAGATCGACGGCGGCGCGTTGACCAGGGTGCTGCCATCGGGCAGGCGCCGCGCGTCCACGCCCAGGCGGCGCAGCTCGGCGACGTCGAACAGCAGCGCCAGCGGCGTTTCATGCACCAGCGGAATCGCCGAGGCCGGCTCGCCGGCCAGGATGCGGCGCGCCATCGCCGCCTGCAGGCGGCCCGTTTCCAGGCCGCTGTTGAGGTAGCCGCCGACCGCGCCGTGGCCCACCGCCATGTCCAGGTCGCTGTACACCGGCAGCGCGGTGCGGGCGCGCACGTAGGCCGGCACAAGCTCCGGTTCCAGCGGCAGTTCGCCGTCGCGCACCGGGATGCTGCCCAGGGTGAAGACCAGCGTGCCTTCGGGCACGCGCGGCAGGCGCGGCGCCAGCTGGTCCAGCCGCGGCGTCGGCCAGTGCTCGGCGGCGGGGTGGCCGGGCAGGCGCGCCAGCGCCGCGTCGATGGTGTCCCGCATCGCGGCGCCGTTGTCGCTGTCGGGGGTGATGAACAGCAGGCGCCGGGTGCGCGGGTGCAGCACCAGCGCGGTGTCGAGCGTGCGGGTGAGGTCGAAGCGCTCGAGGATGCCGGTGACGTTCGCGCGCGTGCCGACGATGCGCTCCGGCGCGGCGTTGATGCCGCTGAACACCACCGGGGTATCGCCGAACAGCCCGGCCTGCGCCACGACGAAGGCCAGCGCATCGTCGTCCACGGTGGCGATCAGGTCGAAGCGCTGGCCGGCGTACTTGCCGGTCATGTAGCGGGTCAGGCGTTCGCGCTGCCCGGCGTCGGGGTAACGCTTGGCGTCCATCCACTCGACATGGAACACCGGCCTGTCGCTGGTCGCCCCGCCCCATTCGGTCAGACCGGAAAGGATGCGGTCCTCCCAGCCGAAGCCGGGGTGGTAGGACAGCAGCACCAGCACCCGCGGCGGGTGGGACGGCGCCACGGCCACCGCGTCGCCCGCGCACGCCGTCGCGCACGCGCCGGCCAGCCACAGGCCGGCGAGCCAGCGCCAGGCCACGGCCTTCAACCGGGTTGCCAGGGCGGGCGGCGACAGGGGCACGGAACGACAACCTGGGAGCACGGTGCATCCTGCAATCGGGCGGGGTCCTGCCCGAGCATAAGCCCTGTGCGCGACAACGGGATGGCCCGAAAGCCACCCCATCGCGGCACGCACGGTCGTCGCGCCATCGGCCGCATCAGCGTTGCGCGCAGTCGCAACCGGTCCAGCCCGGCTGCCGGCTGGTCTTGCCGATGCCCGGGTTGAAGGTGTTGCTCGGGTCCAGGCGCCGATAGAAATCGGCCAGCGCCGGCTTGGCCGGATACAGGTGGCCGACATTGTGCTCGGCCGGGTATTCGGCGCCGCGCGCGTCCAGCAGCGCCCACATCGCGTGCTCGATCGCCAGCGGGTCCTCGCCCTTGCGCGCGATGTAGTCCTGGTGGAACACATGGCACAGGAAGTGGCCGTAATACAGCTTGTGCAGCAGGCGTGCGTCGAGGTCGGCGGGCAACTGCTCGAACCAGTCGCGGTCGTCGCGGCGCAGCGCGATGTCCAGCGCGACGATGTCCTCCACCGTGTCGCGGTGCGCCTCGCGGTAGCGCACCGCCGCGCTGGCGATGGCGAAGCGGTGCAGGAAGGCCTTGCGCCCCTCCTCCGCCGTGCAGCGGAAGAAGCCGCCTTCGTGGCCGGCGAAGAATCCCTGCAGCCAGGCTTCGGTTGCCGCCGCGTCCTGCGCGGAGACCTTCAGCAGCAGGTGGTGCGCGTAGCGCTGGCGGAACTGGCCCATGCGCGGCGGCAGGTGCGCGGGCAGCAGGCCGACCAGCGCCTGCAGCGCGCGGTCGGTCGCGCCGCGCAGGCCCAGCCGCTCGCACCAGCCGTCGACGCGGCTCTTCCACGCGAACGCGGCCGGCACGCGCGCGGTGCCGAGCCTGTCGATCAGCAGGAACACGTCCTTGCCGTAGCGCTCGCCGATGTCGTAGGCGTCGCGATGGATGTATTCGCCGGAGATCGGCAGGCGCTCGAAGCCGGTGAGCAGCTGGCGGCGGATCGCGGTGAGGCTGTCGGTGCGGTTGCTGCCGATGTAGAAGACCTCGGCCGCTTCCCTTTCAAAGGTGTCCAGGCGCACCGCGAACACCGCCAGCTTGCCGGCCGAGCCGGAGGCTTCGTAGTGCCGCGCCGGATCGGCGTTGAAGCGCGCCGGCGTAGGCGCATCCACCTCCCGCACCTGCGCGGTGTAATGCGGATCGGACGCGGCGCGGCCATCGCTGCTGCCGATATCAGCTGGCGTGTAGTCGCCGGCCTGCAGGCGCTGCAGGATTTCTTCCGGGCCATCGCCCAGCGCGATGCCGAGATGGTTGACCAGCTGCAGCCGGCCGCCGGCATCGACCTGCGCGAACAGCGCCAGTTCGGTATACGCCGGCCCGCGCCGCACCAGCGCGCCGCCGGAATTGTTGCAGATGCCGCCCAGCACCGAGGCGCCGATGCACGAGGAGCCGATCACCGAATGCGGCTCGCGGCCGAGCGGCGCCAGCGTCTGTTCCAGGCGGTCGAGCGTGGCGCCGGGCAGGCAGACGACCTGGCGGCCGCCGTCCAGCAGCTGGATGCCGGCCAGGCGCAGCGTGCTGACCAGCACGACGGGGCGGCCGTAGTCGTCGCCGTCGGGCGTGGAGCCGCCGGTCAGGCCGGTGTTGGCGGCCTGCAGGATGATCGCCGCACCGCCCTGCACCGCCGCCTCCAGCACGCGCCACAGTTCCAGCAGCGTGCCCGGCCGCACCACCGCCAGCACCGGGCCCTCGCCGAAGCGGTAGCCCCTGCGGAAGCGGCGCGTGGCCTTGTCGCCGGTCAGCACGTGGCGACGGCCGACGGCCTGGCGCAGGGTGGTCAGCAGCATGTGGTGGGAGCGTTGCGTGGACATGGGAGTTCCTGGTGAAGCCTTGGCTTTTCGTAGGAGCGGCTCTGGGTGGCCTCGGGCCATCAGCCGCGAAGGGGCTTTACCGGTAAAGCCTCATCGCGGCTGAAGCCGCTCCTGCACGGTCGACCGGGGTTCACGCCGGCAGCCGTACCAGCGCATCGCGGCCGATGTCGGCGATGCGGCGCGCGCCGGTCAGGGTCATCGCCACGCGCATTTCCTTCGCGACCAAGTCGAGCAGGTTGGCGACGCCCGCCTCGCCCTGCGCGGCCAGCGCATAGACGAAGGCGCGGCCGAGCAGCACCGTGTCGGCGCCGAGCGCGAGCATGCGCACCACGTCCAGCCCGCTGCGGATGCCCGAATCGGCGAGGATCTTCAGCTCGCCCTGCACCGCGTCGGCGATCGCCGGCAGCGCCCGCGCGGTGGACAGCACGCCGTCGAGCTGGCGGCCGCCGTGGTTGGAGACGACGATGCCGTCGGCGCCGAACTTCACCGCATCGCGCGCGTCGTCCGGGTCGAGGATGCCCTTGATCAGCATCGGCCCCTTCCAGAACTCGCGGATCCATTCCAGGTCCTTCCACGAGATCGACGGATCGAAGTTGCTGCCCAGCCAGCCGATGTAGTCGGCCAGTCCGGTCGGGTGGCCACGGTAGGCGGAGATGTTGCCCAGGTCGTGCGGGCGGCCATGCAGGCCCACATCGAGCGCCCAGCGCGGATGCGTCACCGCCTGCAGGTAACGGCGCAGCGCCGCGTTGGGTCCGCTCATGCCCGAATGCGCGTCGCGGTAGCGCGCGCCCGGCACCGGCATGTCCACGGTGAACACCAGGGTGGTGACGCCCGCCGCCTGCGCGCGCTCCAGCGCGTTGCGCATGAAGCCGCGGTCGCGCAGCACGTACAGCTGGAACCACATCGGCCGCCGGATCGCCGGCGCCACTTCCTCGATCGGGCACACCGACACCGTGGACAGGGTGAAAGGGATGCCGCGGCTGTCGGCCGCGCGCGCGGCCTGCACCTCGCCACGGCGCGCGTACATGCCGGTCAGGCCCACCGGGGCCAGCGCCACCGGCATGGCCAGTTTCTCGCCGAACAGCTCGGTATCCAGGCTCAGGTCGGCCATGTCGCGCAGCACGCGCTGGCGCAGGGCGATGTCGGCCAGATCGGACACGTTGCGCCGGAGCGTGTGCTCGGCATACGCGCCGCCGTCGATGTAGTGGAACAGGAACGGCGGCAGGCGCCGCTGCGCGGCCGCGCGGTAGTCGGTGGAGGCGGAGATGATCATGGGTCGACCGTGGAGGAAGGCAGGCGCGAGGCGCGCGCACGACGGGCCTCGTTTTCGTCGAGCGTGCGCAGCGTGGTGTGCACGAACTCCAGATGGGCCAGCGCGGCGGCGCGCGCGCGTGCGGGGTCGCCGGCCAGCACCGCGTCCATCATTTCGCGGTGCTGGTCGGACAGCGGCGAGAACGTGCGCGGCGAGGTATACAGCCGTTCGCGGCTCTGCGAGATATTGGTCTGCAGCAGGTCGAACAGGCCACGCATCACCTGCAGCAGCACCAGGTTGTGCGAGGCCTCGGCGATGGACAGGTGGAAATCGGCGTCGGCGCTGGCTTCGCCGGCGGGATCGTCCTTGCCGTGCGCATCCATCATGGTGGCGAAGGCGCGCGCGATGCGCTCGCGGTCCTCGGCCGTGGCGCGCAGCGCGGCATGCCAGGCCGCGGCGCCTTCCAGCGCGTGGCGGATTTCCAGCACGTCGAAGCGGTATTCCGGATCGCCCTGGAACAGCGGCAGGTAGGGCGCCAGCGGTTCGTCGATGGCCTGCCGCGCGCGCGCCGCCGGTTCGGCCACATAGGTGCCGCCGCCGACGCGCGCGCTCAGCAGGCCATGGCTGCTGAGCTGGGCGATCGCCTCGCGCAGCGCGGTGCGCGACACACCCAGTTGCACCGCCAGCGTGCGTTCGGCCGGCAGGCGGTCGCCGGCCTGCAGCTGCCGCTCTTCCACCAGCGCACGCAGCTGCGCGGCCACGCGGTCCGATACCCGCTGGGTTTCGCGGCGCGGCGCGTTCACGGAATCATCCACGTCAGCCACCAGGCCTGCGCGCTGGTGATCAGCCCGACCATCACCGTGAACGCCAGGCTGTGCCGGACGGTGAACCGGAACAGGTCGGCCTCCCTGCCCGCCAGCCCCACCGCCGCGCAGGCGATGGCGATGGACTGCGGCGAGATCATCTTGCCGGTCACGCCGCCGGTGGTGTTGGCCGCCACCAGCAGCACGTCGGACACGCCGATCTGCTGCGCGGTGGTGGCCTGCAGCGCCGAGAACAGCGCATTGGACGAGGTGTCCGAGCCGGTCAGGAACACACCCAGCCAGCCCAGGAACGGCGAGAAGAAGGTGAAGGCGTCGCCGGTATGCGCCAGGGCCAGCGCCAGCGTCGCCGACAGCCCGGAGTAGTTGGCGATGAAGGCGAACGCCAGCACCATGCCGATAGAGTAGATCGGCGTCTTCAGTTCGCGCACGGTCTCGCCGAAGGTGGACAGCGCGGCCCGCGCCGGCATGCGCAGTACCAGGATCGCGACCAGCGCCGCCAGCAGGATCGAGGTGCCGGTGGCCGAGAACCAGTCGAGCTTGTACACGGCCTCGTAGGCGGTCGGCGCATCGACGATCGGCGGCATCTTGCGCACCAGGCTGTCCAGGCCCGGCACCGGCAGTTTCAGCACCCAGTGCTGCAGCGGGCCGCCGGCGGTGAACAGCGCCTTGAACGGCTTGATGCTCCACAGCGTGACCAGCGCGGTGAGGATCAGGAACGGCGACCACGCGCGGACGATCTGGCCGACGCCGTAGCGCGGCGCTTCCGCCGCCGGCATGGCGGCGGCGGAAGCGCCGTTCTCGAAGCGGAAGATGCGCAGCGGTTTCCAGCGGCGCAGGAACAGGGTCAGGCACACCAGCGAAGCCAGCGAGGCGGTGATGTCCGGCAGCTCCGGGCCGATGAAGTTGGAGGTGAGGTACTGGGCGAGCGCGAACGAACCGCCGGCCACCAGCACCGCCGGCCAGGTCTCGCGGATGCCGCGCCAGCCGTCCATGATCGCCATGATCCAGAACAGCACGACCAGGGTCAGGAACGGCAGCTGGCGGCCGGCCATCTGCCCGATCTCGAACGCGTCCAGCCCGGTGACCTGGCCGGCGACGATGATCGGGATGCCCATCGCGCCGAACGCCACCGGCGCGGTGTTGGCGATCAGGCACAGGCCCGCCGCGTACAGCGGCTTGAAGCCCAGCCCGACCAGCAGCGCGGCGGTGATCGCCACCGGCGCGCCGAAACCGGCCGCGCCTTCCAGGAACGCGCCGAAGGCGAAGCCGACCATCAGCATCTGCAGGCGCTGGTCCTCGGTCACCGACAGGATCGAGACGCGGATGATGTCGAACTGGCCGGTCCGCACCGAGATCTTGTACAGGAACACCGCGCCGAGAATGATCCAGGCGATCGGCCACAGGCCGTAGACGAAGCCGTACAGCGCCGCGCCCAGCGCCTGCAGCGGCGGCATGCGGTAGAACAGCAGTGCCACGCCCAGGGCGATGGCGACGGTGAGCGTGCCGGCCAGCCAGCCCTTCATGCGCAGCACGGCCAGCGCGACGAAGAAGAAGGCGATGGGCAGCAGCGCGATCAGGCTGGACAGCCAGATATTGCCGGCCGGGTCGTACAGTTGTTGCCAGGGCTGCATGTCGGTTCCCCATTGGACGGACAGCGCCTGCACGCGGCAGGTGCGCCACGACGCCGCACTGGTATTACCAATAAAGCGGCGACCGGCCCAGCGGATGCGGATGCAATCAGGCAGCCCGCGGAAAGCGCATTAGAACACAGCGCTTTACGCGATATTGGACAGACCAATTTGAAGAAAGCGGCACGGCCACGCGGGGATTTCGCCGCGCGGCGATGCCGTCGACGCTACAGCGCGCGCCACGCCATGCCCTCGCCACGGCGCCAGAACACCGCGCGCGCCTTGCCGTACACCGTGTCGGCATCGACCAGGCCGAAGAAGCGGCCATCGAAGCTGTCGCCGCGATGGTCGCCCAGCACCAGCAGCTTGCCTTCCGGCACGGTGATGCCGTCGATGTCCGGGCCGCCGCCGGCGTCCAGGTCCAGCGTCACCCGTTTCGCGCCGAAGGCTTCGTGCCGCGGCGCCAGACTCAGCGGCTGGCCGTTGATATGCAGGTAGCCGCCGTGCAGCTCCACACGGTCGCCGGCCACCGCCACCACCCGCTTGATCAACCGCGTGCCGTCGGCCGGCGAATCGAACACGGCCACGTCGCCGCGCTGCGGATGGCCGGTATCGAGCAGGCGGATGCCGGTGAACGGCAGGCGCAGGCCGTAGGCACGCATGTCCACCACGACGTGGTCACCGGGCTGCAGCGTCGGCTGCATCGAACCGCTGGGCACCTGGTAATGATTGGCCAGCGTGTCGCGCGCGGCGCCCAGCAGCAACAGCATCACTGCCAGCGGCAGCGCTTCGCGGCGCAGCCAGGCCAGCACGGGGAGGGCGAAAGCGGCGCGGTCGTCGCGGGTCATGGCGGTGCACTCCACGGGCAGGTCCAACATCGACTGCCGGCCTTCGCGGAAAGTTCCTGGCCTCGCGGACGCAGGCATGTCCGCATCGGCAATGTCGGGCAAGTCCGGCATGACGATCGCCGCGCGCCGGGCCCGTAAATACGGGGCTTGCCCCGCATGGGGCATTGTCGGTGAAGCTTCATGCGGGGCAAGCCCCGCATCCACGGCGTGGATAGGCGTTGCCTCTCCGCCTAAAGAGGGCGGCAAAAAAAAAAGCGGGAGGGTCGCCCCCTCCCGCTTCGTGCCGTGATCGCCAGGTCGGCGATGGCCTGCTGCAGCATCCGCTCGCGGCTTACTTCAGCCCGCGGTTCTTCAGCAGCGGCTCCACGCTCGGGTCCTTGCCGCGGAACTCGCGATAGGCGGTGGCCAGGTCGCGGGTGTTGCCGATGGACAGGATCCTGTCGCGGAACACCTGGCCGTTCTCGCGGGTCAGGCCGCCGTGTTCCTTGAACCATTCGAAGGCGTCGTGGTCGATCATCTCCGCCCAGAAATAGGCGTAGTAGCCGGCCGAATAGCCGCCGCCCCAGATGTGGTCGAAGTAGCTGCTGCGGTAACGCGGCGGCACCTGCGCCAGATCGACGTGGTACTTCTTCAGCGCATCGGCCTCGAACGCATCCACGTCCTGCTTCGGCGCATCGGCGCCCTGCGTGTGCCAGGCCAGGTCGAGCAGTGCCGCGGCCAGGTACTCGGTGGTGGCGTAGCCCTGGTTGAAGGTCTTGGCCTTGGCGATCTTGTCCACCAGCGCCTGCGGCATCGCCTCCTTGCTCTGGTAGTGCTTGGCATAGTTGGCGAACACCTTCGGGTCCGACGCCCAGTGCTCGTTGAACTGCGACGGGAACTCGACGAAGTCGCGCGGCACGCCGGTGCCGGCCACGCTCGGGTACTTCGTATTGGAGAACATGCCGTGCAGCGCGTGGCCGAACTCATGGAACATCGTGGTCACGTCGTCCCAGCTCAGCAGCGCCGGCTGGCCGGCGGCGGGCTTGGTGAAGTTGCACACGTTGTAGACCACCGGCCTGGTGCCGGCCAGGCCGTCCTGCTCGACGAACACATCCATCCACGCGCCGCCGGACTTGCTGTCGCGCTTGAAGTAGTCGGCGTAGAACAGCGCCAGCGGCTGGCCGTCGGCGTCGCTGACCTCGAACACGCGCACGTCCGGGTGGTACACCGGGATGTCCTTGCGCTCCTTGAAGGTCAGGCCGTAGAGCTGGTTGGCGGCGAAGAAGACGCCGTTCTGCAGCACGTTGTCCAGCTCGAAGTACGGCTTGATCTGCGCTTCGTCCAGGTCGTACCTGGCCTTGCGCACCTGCTCGGCGTAGAAATCCCAGTCCGAAGCCGTGGCCTTGAAGCCGCCGTTCTGAGCGTCGATGACCTTCTGGATCTCGGCCAGCTCGCCGCGCGCCTTGGCGGTCGCGGCCGGCACCGTGTCGGTCAGCAGCTTGAGCGCGTTGGCCGGGGTCTGCGCCATCTGGTCGCCGAGGTTGTAGGCGGCGTAGTTGGGGAAGCCCAGCAGCCTGGCCTTGGCCGCACGCAGCTGCGCCAGGCGCTGGATGATCGCGCGGGTGTCGTTGCCGTCGCCGCGTTCGGTGCGGGTCTCCGAGGCTTCCAGCACCCTGGCGCGCAGGTCGCGGTCCTGCAGCGACATCAGCACCGGCTGCTGGGTGGTGTTCTGCAGCGCCAGCACCCACTTGCCGTCGAGCTTGCGGCCCTTGGCCGCTTCCTCGGCGGCGGCGACGTCGCCATCGGACAGGCCGGCCAGCTTCGCCTTGTCGTCCACCACCACCGCGCCGGCGGCGGTGGCCGCGACCAGCTTGTTGTGGAAGTCGTTGGCGAGGGTGGCTTCCTCGGCGTTGTACTGCTTCAGCGTTTCCTTGTCGGCGTCGCTGAGCTCGGCGCCGGCCTTGACGAAGCCCTTGTAGGTTTCCTCGACCACGCGCAGCTGCTCCGGGTCGAGCCCGGCGCCGGCGCGCGCGTCGTAGACCGCCTTCACCCGCGCGAACAGCTTGGCGTCCAGGTGGATGGCGTCGCTGTGCGCGGCCAGCTTCGGGATCACCTCTTCCTGGATCTTCTGCCGCTGGGGATTGGTGTCGGCCTGGACCACGCCGAAGAACACGCGGCTGGTGCGGTCGAGGATGGCGCCGGACTTCTCCAGCGGCAGCAGGGTGTTGTCGAAGGTGGCCGGTTCGGCGTTGCCGGTGATCTGCGCGATCTCGGCCAGCTGCTGGCGCATGCCTTCCTCGAACGCCGGCAGGTAGTCGCCGTCCTTGATTTTGTCGAACGCCGGCGCCTGGAACGGCAGCGTGCTCGCGGCCAGGAACGGATTGGTCGAGGCATCGGCCGGCTGGCCGGCGGTCGGGGTATCGGTGGTCACGGGGGCGGGGGACTCCTTGCCGGAACAGGCCGCCAGCGCAAGGCTGATGGCGGCGGCCAGAATGACGGTGCGCGACATGTAACGTGCTCCTGTGGGACGGGGTGCGTGCAGGCGCAAACCCTACTCCGTCCACCACCGGCCGGCATGTGCCGATGGTGGCGTGTGGCTGCGCGCCGCCTGTCGGCTGGGTCAGGACGTCCGGCCGCGGCGCAGCGTGGCGAAGGCGGCCAGCGCGTCGGCGCGGCCGGCGGCCAGGTCCACCTGCGGCCGGGCCGGGTACGCCGGCGCCAGCCGCCGCGCCAGCTCAGCGTGCTCCCACGGCGCGAAGCGCGCCGGCAGCGGCAGGCCCGCCAGTTCCGGCACCCAGTGCGCGATGTAGGCGCCGTCCGGGTCGAACCGCCGCGCCTGGCTGACCGGATTGAACACGCGGAAGTACGGCGCCGCGTCGGCGCCGGTGCCGGCGGTCCACTGCCAGCCCTGGGTGTTGTTGGCCAGGTCGGCATCCACCAGCGTGTCCCAGAACCAGCGCGCGCCGTGCCGCCAGTGCTGGCGCAGGTGCTTGCACAGCCAGCTGGCCACCACCATGCGCACGCGGTTGTGCATCCAGCCGGTGTGCCACAGCTCGCGCATGCCGGCATCGACGATGGGCACGCCGGTGCGCCCGCGCCGCCAGGCGTCGAGCAGCGCCGTGTCGGGCGCCGCCCAGGGGAAATCGTCGAAGCGCGGGTCGAGGTTGTGGTCGGGCACCCGCGGGTAGTGGTGCAGTACGTGATGGGCGAACTCGCGCCAGCCCAGTTCGGCGAGGAAGCGGTCGCGGTCGGCATCGGCGATGGCATCGCCGGCGTCCAGCACCGCGGCGGCGATGCGCCGCACCGACAGCTCGCCGTGGTGCAGGTGCGGCGACAGCCGCGAGGTGCCCGCCTGCGCGGCGAAGTCGCGGCCCTGCGCGTAGCCGTGCACGGCGCCGTCGAGGAAGCCCTGCAGGGCGGCGCGCGCGCCGTTTTCGCCGGGCGTGAAGCGCTGCCAGAAGCCGGCGTCCCACGCCGGCTGCGGCGCCGGCAACAGATCGTCCAGGCGCTCGCCCGCGGGCATCTCCACCGCCTCGAGCGCCGGCAGCCGCGCCGGCGCCTTCCAGATGGCCGGCGTCCGCCAGTGCGCGCGCGCCGATTTCCAGAACGGCGTGAATACGCGGTACGGGTCGCCCTGCCGGGTCGCCAGTTCCCAGGGCTCGAACAGCAGCGCGCCGTTGAAGCTTTCCGCGTGCAGGCCGGTCTGGCGCAGGCTGCGCTTGATCTGCGCGTCGCGCTGCTCGATGGCCGGTTCGTAGCGCCGCGTCCACAGCACCGCTTCGGCGCCGGTGCGCGCGGCCAGCGCCTGCAGGGCGGCGAGCGTGGGTCCGCGCAACAGCAGCAGCCGCGAACCGCGACGCTCCAGCGCGTCGGCCAGCGCCGCCAACGAACGCCGCCGCCACGCCAGCGACGCCGCGCCCGGCGCCCAGGCGCCTTCTTCGTCCGGCGCGTGGATGTAGACCGGCAGCGGCCGCAGGCCGCGGTCCAGCGCCGCGCGCAGCGCCGGCTGGTCGTCCAGGCGCAGGTCGTCGCGCAGCCAGATCAGCGCGATGCCCATCGCCTACACCGTGCCGCGGTTGCGGCCGATCCACGGCCGGTACCACTGGCGTACCGCGGCCATGTCGGCGGCATCGTCGCCGCTGGTGTGGATCGGCGCGCCGAAGCCGATGATCTTTTCCGGGTAGTGGAAATAGGCCGGCACGATCGGCACCTGCGCCATGCGTGCGATGCGGATGAAACCGCTCTTCCACTCCTTCACGGGCTTGCGCGTGCCTTCCGGCGCCAACGCGAACCAGATGCGCTCGCTGCCCTGGATCATCGCCACCGCCTGCCCCACCGTGCCCTGCGGCGAGCTGCGGTCCAGCGGCACCACGCCCAGCCGGCGCAGCACCGCGCCCAGCGGCCACCAGAACAGCTTGTCCTTGCCGAGGATGCGCGCCTCCACGCCCAGCGCCATCTTCGCCGCCAGGCCCCAGATGCCGTCCCAGTTGGACGAATGCGGCGCGGCGATGACCACCGCCCTGCGCAGGTCGGGGATCGGCCCGACCACGCGCCAGCCGCCCAGGCGCAGGAAGCTGCGCCCGAGCCAGCGGGAGAAGGCGCTGCCGCGCACCTGGGGCACGTTCGGCGGGACCGGCGGCACGACCGGCGACGGGTTGTCCAAGCGCTACTCCCAGTTCCGTTGCGAGCGGCCGCGCTTGATCTGCGCCCGCCCCTTCTTCTCGTCCAGCCGCCGCAGCCGGGAGCCGTAGGTCGGCTTGGTCGCCACCCGCGCCTTCGGCACGGCCAGCCCGGCGCGGATGAAATCGGCCAGGCGCTCGCGCGCGTCGGCGCGGTTGCGCTCCTGCGTGCGGAAACGCTGCGCGTCGATCACCAGCACGCCGTCGTCGGTAAGGCGCCGGTCGCGCCGCGCCAGCAGGCGCGCGCGCAGCGGCTCGGGCAGCGACGGCGAACCGGCGACGTCGAAGCGCAGCTCGACCGCGCTGGATACCTTGTTGACGTTCTGCCCGCCGGCGCCGCTGGCGCGCACGAAACGCTCGACGATCTCCGTTTCCGGGATCGCCAGCGACGCGTCGACGGCGAGCGAGGGGGTGGCCATGGCTGCGGATTGTATCGGCCCGGCCCGTCGCCCGCGCGTGCAGGCAGCGCGGCGCCTTTCCGGCGCGCGGGCGCGGCTGCTAGGCTGCGGGCTCCTTCCGCAGGGAGCTGCCCATGTCGACCGCTTACTGGTGCGTGTTGATCGCCGCGCTGTTGCCTTACCTCTGGATCGCCGTCGCCAAGGCGCGGCCCGGTTACAACAACCGCAACCCGCGCGCGTGGGTCGCAAAGAGCGACAACTACCTGGTGCAGCGCGCCAACGCGGCGCACCTGAACGCCTTCGAGAGCTTCGCGCCCTTCGCCGCCGGCGTGGTCCTGGCGCAGCTGGCCGGCGTGGAGGCGGCGACGGTCAACGCGCTTTCCATCGCCTTCGTGGTGTTCCGCGTGCTGCACGGCGTGCTCTACGTCGGCGACAAGCCGCTGCTGCGCAGCCTGTCGTGGCTGGGCGGTTTCGCCTGCGTGGCCGCGCTGATCGTGCTGGCGGCGCTGGCGGCCGGCCGCTGAACCGGCCCGCGCCTTTCCCGGCCCGGCACGGCGCCCTGCGCAGCCGCTGACCGGCCCACACTGCAGCGCACCGGAAGCGGCCGGCACTGCCGGGCGGCCGCTTTGCGGACGGCATCGTTCCCGCAGCGCCCCGACCTTGGAGTGTCGATCACGGACGGCGCCTCGGCTAAGGCGCCGCGCACCTGTGGCCTCACAGCCGCGCGATGTCCGGCGCCCTGCCGCCGAACCAGGCGTTGTCGTACGCCTGCCGCGCCGCCTTTTCCGCTCCCGTGTCGCCCTTGCGCCTGTAGACCTCCACCAGCCCCGCCAGCGCCCAGCCGTTGCCGCGCGCGCGCAGCAGCGATTCGCGCAGCACCCGCTCGGCCGCGTCGAGACGGCCCTGGCGCAGATACACCGAACCCAGCGACTGGCGGATCGGGTAGTACCAGTATGGCGGCTCCATGTAGGCCAGCGAATCCTCCACGGCGACCGCCGCCTCGTACGCTTTCGCCGCCGCCGCCAGGTCGCCGCGCGCGTCGGCCAGGCGCGCGCCGGCCACCAGCCGCGCGGTCTGCACGATCTCCTTCCCGGGCATGTACCAGTCCAGGTAGGGCTGGAAGTCGGCGCTGCGCTCGATGCCGGCGATGGCGTCGATCTCGCGCTGCGCGTCGCCGAACTCGCGCCGGGTGGCATGCGCCAGCGCCCGCGCGTAGTGCGCCAGCGCCGCCACGATCACCTGGTTTTCCGGCGGCGCCGGCAGCGCGAGGATGTCCGCGGGCGGGCTGAACACGGCGTGCGCCAGGTAGGGCGCGGCCTTGATCGGTTCGAGCAGCGGGTATTGCGCGACGACCTCGTCGGCCAAGGCGGCGTCCAGCCGGTCCGCGGCGGTGATGGCGGTCGCGCCGTCGCCGCCCATCTGCGCGGACACCAGCACGAAGTGGATGTTGTGCGGGTAATAGGCGGCCTTGTAGAGCGGGTCGGATGGCGAGCTCGCGAAGTACGCCTCGTCCACCGCCATCGCGCGCTTGTTGATCTCCATCGATTCCTTGAACAGGCCCACGCGGTAGTAGATGTGCGCGGGCATGTGCACGATGTGCCCGGCGCCGGGCATCAGCGCGGCCAGGCGCCGCGCGTGCGGCAGGCCGCGTTCGGGCGTGGCGGACGCCTCGACCGCGTGGAGGTAGAGGTGGATCGCGCCGGGGTGGTCGGGGTTGCGGGAAAGGACCGTCTCCAGCGCCGCCAGCATCTCGCCGGCGCGGCCCTTGGGCCGGGTTCCGGCCGCCTCCCAGTAGTCCCACGGCTGCGTGTCCATGACCGCTTCGGCGTAGAGCGCCTGCACCGTGTCGTCGTCCGCATGGCGCGCGGCCACGGCCCGCATCGCGTCGGCGAAGGCCGCGTCCAGCGGCGCGCGCTCGGCCGCCGGATCGGCCGAGTAGCGCTGCCGCAGCGCCGCGATCAGCGCGCGGTCCTTCTCCGGCGCGGCCGGCGCCAGCTCCAGCGCGCGCGACAGCGCCGCGAACGCCGGCGCCACCGCGCCGGGCAGCATCGGCGCGTTGATGTTCGGCCCCAGGACGAAGGCCTCGCCCCAGTACGCCATCGCCAGCGCCGGGTCTTCCCGCTGCGCGGCCTGGAACGCGCGCTGCGCCTCGGCGTGGTTGAACGCGAACGCCCAGCGCAGGCCCTGGTCGAAGTACGCCTGCGCCCGCGCGTTGCGCGTGCCGACCTTCAGGCTCAGCGCGCCGAGGTTGTCGTACAGCGGCACCGCGCCGTCGGCGGCTTTCATGGGCAGCACCGGGAACGGCCGGGTTTCGGCGGTCTGCGCCAGCACCAGCGCGTCGAGCAGGGCCGGACGGCCGGCGACGGGCGCGGCGCACAGGGCGCCGCGCGGGTCGAGCACGGGGTCGTACGCCAGCGGCGCCTCCTCCGGCCAGCCCAGCAGGCTGGCCGAGCCGCAGGCGCCGGCCAACCCGACGGACAACAGGATGAGGCGGGACGAAGAGGTGTTCATGGCGGTTCCCCGATAGGTGTCAGCAGGCCGGAACGACGCGCCCGCAATGGCGCAGGGCGTGCCACCAGCCTGCTCCCGCTGCGCCAGCCGATCTTTAGGGCAACCTTGGGCGAGCCTCAGGATGGCCGGGAAACGGCGGGCAAGCCGCCACCGGCCGCCCCGGGTTGCGCCCTATACTCGCCGCGACCGGGGCCACCCGCCGGGGACCGTATGCCGCAGCCTGCGCCGGACCACCTTGCCTTCGACGACCTGGTCATCGACTTCGCGGGCCGGCGGCTGTGGCGTGGCGGCGACGAACGGGCGCTGGAACCCAAGGCCTTCGCCGTGCTGGCGCTGCTGGCCGCCGCGCCCGGCCGGGTGTTCACCCGCGACGAAATCCTGGACGCGGTCTGGGGCCACCGCCACGTCACCCCCGGCGTGCTCAACCGGATCATGAGCCTGCTGCGCCAGGCGCTGGGCGAGGACGCGCTGCACCCGCGCCTGCTGCACACGGTGTACGGCGTCGGTTACCGCTTCGACCTGCCCGCATCCGGAGCGCCGCCGCCGGCGACGGCGGAGCCGGCGAGCGATACCGGAGCCGCGGCACCAGCCACCCACTCCGCGGCGCCACGGTCATCGCGCGCGCGCGTCCCCTGGCTCGTCGCCATCGCCGCGGCGCTGCTGCTTGTGGCCGCCCTCGCCTGGCTGCCGCGCGGGAACGACCCGGCGGCGTCCGCGCCGGTCGACGCCACCACGCGGCCGTCACTGGCGGTACTGCCGTTCGCCGACCTTTCCCGCGCGCGCGACCAGGACTACCTGGCCGACGGCCTGGCCGAGGAAATCCTCGACCAGCTGGCGCAGTCGCCGGCGCTGCGGGTGGTGGGGCGCACCTCGAGCTTCTCGTTCAAGGGCAGGAACGAGGACCTGCGTTCCATCGGCCGCAAGCTCGGCGTCGCCTACCTGCTGGAAGGCAGCGTGCGCCGCGAGGGCGATGCGCTGCGCGTCAGCGCGCAGCTCGTCCGCGCCGCCGACGGCGCCCACCTGTGGTCCAAGACCTACGCGCGCGAACTGCGCGATGTGTTCGCGATCCAGGAAGACATCGCACGCGACGTCGCACGGGCACTCAGCGTGAAACTGGACGTGGCCGCGTTCAACCGCGGACAGGGCGGCACCACCAGCGTGGAGGCCTACGAGCGTTACCTGCGCTGGCGCGGCATCGCGATGGAGGAACGGTTCGACTTCGCCCACGACCAGGAACGCCTGCAGCTGGCGCGCGAAATGGTGGCGCTGGATCCGCGCTGCGCGCTGTGCCTGGAGGCGCTGGCCGATTCGCTGGACGCGGTGGCGCACGAGATCGGCGGCACGCAGGCCGGGCAGCTGCGCGGCGAAGCGCGGCAGGTGCGCGCGCGCATCGCCGCGATCGCGCCGGACAGCGCGCTGGCCCGGCTCGACCGCGCCAACGCGCTGTGGCGCGAAGGCCGGCGCGCCGAAGCCATCGCCCTGGCCAGGCAGGTCGCCGAATCCGGGCCGCTGGTCAAGGAGCGCGTCTGGGACTACACCTACATGCTCTACGCCGTGGGCCACCTGGACGACACCGTGGCGCTGGTCGAACGGATACGCGCGGTGGAGCCGCGGGCGCTGTTCCTCTCCCGCGACCTGCAGTACGACTACACCGCCGCGCGGCGCCCCGCCGACGCAGAGGTCGAATACCGGCGCGGCCGGGAACTGCAGGGCAACCAGCGCGAGCCGGACTACGTGGCCTTCATCGGCCAGCTGGCCGGCAAGCGGCCCGGCGGCCTGGCCGAACTGCGCGATCTGCACCGCAGGTTGCTGCACGAGCAGGACGCGGTCTTCGGCACGCCGTTCTTCCGCGATCTGGGCGCGGCGCTGCACGACCGCGCGGCGATGCTGGCGCTGGTGCGCAGGGCGCTCGCGGACGAAACCTATGGCGGCGGCGCCCGCGCCGCGTATGTATGGACCAACGTGGCCGACGCGCTGGGCGATGCCGACCTGACAGTGGCGGCGATGCGGCGCGACCTGGAAAGCCAGCCGGGCTTCGACACCGGCACGATGGCGCAGCAGCCCTACGTGGCGCTGTGGAACTCACCGTATTCGGGCGTGCGCGCGCACCCGGATTTCAAGCGCCTGCTGGTGGAAACCGGCGTGGCCGCCTACTGGCGGCAGACCGGCCGCTGGGGCGACGGCTGCCGGGCGGTGGGCACGGACGATTTCCAGTGCCAGTGACGGGGCGAACCGCCCCCGCGCGCTTCAGTCGCGCGCGGAATGGGCCTGCGCCGTGCGCGCATCGCCGGCCTGCAGATCCGCGTCCCAGCCCAGCAGCGCGAACGCCTTGCGGAACTCCGCATCCAGCGGCGCCTGCACTTCGATGCGGCGCCCGTCCTGCGGGTGCGGGAACGACAGCCGCTGCGCGTGCAGCAGCATGCGGTGCACGCCGTGCATGCGGAAGGTGCGGTTGTGGCGGCCGTCGCCGTGGCTGGTGTCGCCGATCAGGTGATGGAACACGTGCTTCAGGTGCCGGCGGATCTGGCGGAAGCGGCCGGTCTGCGGCTGGCAGCGCAGCAGCGCGTAGCGCGAGGTCGGGAAGCCGTTCGACGGCAGCGGCAGTTCGCTGGTCAGCAGTTTCTGGAAGTGGGTGATGGCCGGCTTCTTCACCGGCTTGCCGGGGCCGCCGTCGAGGTCATGGTCGACGGTGAAGGCGTCTTCCGCGGGCCAGCCGCGGCATACCGCCAGGTAGTCCTTGCCGACATCGCCGCTCATCAGGGTCTTGCCCAGCGCGCTGGCGGTGTCGCGGTCGAAGGCCAGCAGCAGGCAGCCGCTGGTGGCGCGGTCCAGGCGGTGGATCAGGAAGATCGGCCGGCCCAGCTGTTCGCGCAGGCGGTCGGCGAGGAAATCGTCCTCGCCGCGCGCCAGCTTGCTGTCGTGGACCATCAGCCCGGCCGGCTTGTCGACCACCGCCAGCCGGTCGTCGGCGTACAGCACCGGCAACGTCCGGTCGGGCAGCGATGTCGTCGTGTCGTGGTCCATGGTTCGGCTTTATCTGTTCGGGCCTGCCATGCGCCGGCCCGTGTCGTGGAAGCCCCGCGCGGTGGAGCGGTGGGGCTGTGGGCATCAGGACTTCAGCGGTTCGACCGTGATGCCCATGCGCAGCATCAGCTGCGCGACCTGCAGGGTGTCGAGACTGGCGCCTTCCAGGTCGACCATGCGCAGATCGAGGTCGCCCAGTTCCGAACCGGTCAGGTCGCAATGGGTGAAATCGGCCGAACGCCAGTCCAGCGACGAGAAATCCCCGCCGGACAGGTCCGACCCGCTGAAGTTCGCGCCCGATACGTTGGCGCCGACCCAGCGGTTGTCCGGCAGCTCGCATTTCTCCAGCGTCACCCCGGAGAAATCGGCGTAGCTCAGGTTGGACTGCCGGATGAAAGCGCTGCAGAACCCGGTGCGCGCGGTGATCTGGTTCATGAAGCTGGCGTTGGAGAAATCCGCGCCCTGCGCCCGGCATTCGGCGATCTCCAGCCCCAGCGCTTTGGCGAAGGCGAATACGCACAGGCTCAGGTCGCACTGGCGGAAGCTGGCTTCCTTGAGCTGCGCGCCATTGAAGCGGCAGCCGGCCTGGGTGTCCGGATCGTAGAAGACGCAGTTCACGAACTCGGTACCGGTCAGGTCGGTACCGGAGAAATCGCAGTTGCGGAAATGCGTGTTCGCGACCCTGGCGCCGGTGAAGCGCTCCCTGTCGATGCGTTCGTTGCTGACGACCGTCGGCGCCGCGGCGGCCCCGGCGCTCATCGCCGCAGCCACGCCGAGGCCAGCGCCAGCGCGCCCACGCCGCCGCTGATCCACGACCACAGCGGCACCGTCGCCCACTGCGGGCCGCCGGCGTGCAGGCCGTGCAGCAGGGCGGCCACCACGAGCAGGCCGGCGCCGGCCACCGCGGTGACCACGCGCCGCTGCATGCGCCGCAGGGTCTGGTCGAGGTCGACGATGTCCTGCGACCGCATCGACAGCGCATGCTGCCCTTCGACCTGCTGGCGCAGCCAGGCGTGCACCAGCACCGGCATGTCCGGGGTGCGGGTCATGATTTCCGGCAGCCGGCGGCGCAGTTCCCGCAGCGCGCGGCGCGGGCTGTAACGTTCGCGCAGGATGCGCTCGAGTACCGGTTTGGCCACCGCCCAGATGTCGATCTGCGGGTCGAGCTGGCGGCCGACGCCCTCGATGTTGAGCAGGGTCTTCTGCAGCAGGATCAGCTGCGGCTGCAGGGTCAGCTGGTAGCGCTGCGCGGTGCGGAACAGCTTGAGCAGCACCTCGGCCAGCGAGATCTGCGACAGCGGGCGGGTGAAGTACGGTTCGCACACCGCGCGCACCGCCGCCTCCAGGTCGTCGATGCGCACCGTGGCCGGCATCCAGCGCGCCTGCACGTGCAGTTCGGCGATGCGGCGGTAGTCGCGGTTGAAGATGGCCATGAAATTCTCGGCCAGGTAGTACTGGTCCTCTTCCGAGAGCTGGCCCATGATGCCGAAGTCCAGCGCGATGAAACGCGGGTTGTCGCGGCGCGCCGGGTCGGTATCGACCCAGATGTTGCCGGCGTGCGCGTCGGCGTGGAAGAAGTTGTCGCGGAACACCTGCGTGTAGAACACGCGCACGCCCTTGGCGGCCAGCGCGCGGCGGTCGATGCCGGCCGCGTCCAGCGCGGCGATGTCGTCGGAGGGAATGCCCCAGACCCGCTCCAGGGTCAGCGCGCGCTCGGCGGTGTGGGTCCAGATCACCTCGGGCACGTACAGGTCGTCCGAATCCTGCCAGAAGCGGCGCAGCACGCTGGCGTTGGCGCCCTCGCGCTGCAGGTCCAGTTCGGCGGCCAGCGTGGTCTCGATCTCGGCCACCACCTCGCGCGGACGGATCTTGTCCGCGCGCGGATGGGTGCGCTCGACCAGCGCGGCCAGCGACCTGAGCAGGGCGATGTCGGCATCGATCTGGCGCTCGATGTCCGGGCGCAGCACCTTGACCACCACCTGGCGGCCGTCGTGCAGGGTGGCTGCATGCACCTGCGCGATCGAAGCCGAGGCCAGCGGCGCGGTATCGAAACTGGCGAACGCCTCGCTGACCGGCAGGCCCAGCGCCTGCTCGACGATCTGCCGCGCGCGCTCGCCGTCGAACGGCTTGACCCGGTCCTGCAGCAGGGTCAGCTCGACCGCCACGTCCGGCGGCACCAGGTCGCGGCGGGTCGACAGAATCTGCCCGAACTTGACGAAGATCGGCCCCAGTTCCTGCAGCGCCAGGCGCAGGCGCGCGCCGCGCGGCAGCGAGGCGATATCGCCGCGCGCGCGCGGCACGAACGGCCGGGCGATGCGCAGCCAGCGTTCGGCAGGGGTGCCGTCGAACAGGTCGTCGAGCCGGTAGCGCAGCATCACCCGGCCGATGCGGCTGGCGCGGAACATCGCGCGGGTCGCCTTCATGCGCGGCCTCCGCTGCGCAGGCGCGCCACCCGCGCGGCCAGACGCTCGACGTCGTCGCGGATCGCATCGACGTCGTCGTGGAAGGCGTCCAGCTCGGCGCGCGGCACCACGTCGCGCGACTCCTCGGTCACGTACTCGGCCGCGGTCTGCGCCAGGTCGGTGGCGCTGCGGCGGGCCTGCGCCAGCGCCGCGCGCAGGGTCTGCGCGACCTGCACGCCCAGCACCTCGCCGAACACCGCCACGAACGGCTGCTGCCAGTCCGGGTCGAAGCGCGTGGCCAGCTGCTGCAGGCGCCGCGCCAGTTCGGCATCGCCGGACACCTTCACCCGCCCGGCCGGCGCCGCGCCCGGGCTGCGGCGCGCGTTGGCCAGGAACGGCAGCTGCGCCAGCACCCCGCCCAGCGTGCTGCGCACGGCCAGGTCCGGCTCCTGCGCGGCGTCCACCGGGCCGACCGTCAGGCGCTGCCCGTCGACCCCGATCTGCAGCGCCAGCGACGGCGATTCCAGGGTCAGGGCGATGCGCTGGCCGTCCAATGGCGCCAGCGCGGCGCGGGTGTCGGGGTCCAGCGCCAGCGCGCGGTTCAGCGCCGTTTCCAGCGCGCGGCCGGCCAGCGGCTTGATGAACTTGAAGGGGGATGCAGGCATGCACGGCATTCTACCGAAGCGGAGATGCGGGAATGGGGGACGGGGAATGACGGAATCCCGTTCGCCGGGCCTTGCCGTGCATCCGGGCGGAGAGGTGAACGCACGGAGCGCCGACAAACCCACCCTCTCCTTTCCCTGTTCCCCATTCCCTGCCGTTCCCCCATGCTATGCACACCCGCATCAGCGCAATCGGCAGGAGCAACAGGCAATGGGCAAGACCCGGGTCGGCATCATCTTCGGCGGTCGTTCGGCCGAGCACGAGGTCTCGCTGCAATCGGCGAAGAACATCCTCGACGCGCTGGACAAGGAGCGCTTCGACGTCAGCCTGATCGGCATCGACAAGCAGGGCCACTGGCACCTGAGCGACCCGCAGCAGTTCCTGCTCAACCCCGGCGACCCGGCGAAGATCGCGCTGAACCGCTCCGGCAACGCGCTGGCGGTGCTGCCCGGCCGCGAGCAGGCACAGCTGGTGCCCAGCGACCCGGCCACGGCGCTTGCGCAGATCGACGTGGTGTTCCCGATCGTGCACGGCACGCTGGGCGAGGACGGCTCGCTGCAGGGCCTGCTGCGCATGGCCAACCTGCCCTTCGTCGGCTCCGGCGTGCTCGGCTCGGCGGTGGCGATGGACAAGGACGTGGCCAAACGCCTGCTGCGCGATGCCGGCCTGCCGGTGGCGCCGTGCGTGTGCTTCAACCGCGTCACCGCGGCCAAGGCCGATTACGACGCGCTGGTGGCGCAGCTGGGCACGCCGCTGTTCGTCAAGCCGGCCAACCAGGGTTCGTCGGTGGGCGTGAGCAAGGTCCGCGATGCGGACGAGTTCCGCCAGGCGATGGCACTGGCGCTGTCCTTCGACCACAAGGTGCTGGTGGAATCAGCCATCGTCGGGCGTGAGATCGAATGCGCGGTGCTGGGCAACGACCACCCCGAAGCCAGCGTCTGCGGCGAGGTGGTGGTCCACGACGATTTCTACGCCTACGACACCAAGTACATCAGCGCCAACGGCGCCGAGACGGTGATTCCGGCCGACATCCCGGCCGAGGCGCAGGAGCGCATCCGCCAGATCGCCATCCGCGCCTACCAGGCGCTGGACTGCGCCGGCATGGCCCGCGTGGACGTGTTCCTGACCCCGGCGGGCGAGGTGGTCATCAACGAGATCAACACCCTGCCCGGCTTCACCCGCATCAGCATGTACCCCAAGCTGTGGGGCGCCAGCGGCCTGGACTACACCGCGCTGATCACCCGCCTGGTGGAGCTGGCGCTGGAGCGCCACGCCGCCGACAAGGCGCTGCGCAGTTCGATCACCGGCGGCTGAGCCGGTGGCCGGCCGGAGCCGACGGCGCAATGCGCCTGCCGGCTCCGGCGCTGGCGTGCGTCATCCCTTCCTGCGGAACAGCGAGATCACCGCCAGGATCAGGAACACCACGAACAGGATCCAGGCGATGTTGCTGGCCGCGCCGGCGATGCCGGAAAAGCCCAGCAGCGCGGCGATGATGGCGATGACGAAGAAGACGATGGCGTAATGGAGCATTGGGATCTCCCGTGTGTGAGAACTCGGGCTCCATCCTCGGCAAACCGCGGTGGCGGCATGGTGACGGGGACGTGATCGCCAGATGATGGGCGCCGGCGCGCCTCAGCCCGCCGCCTGGGCGCTGGCGCGCAGGCGGCGCAGCCCTTCCTCAATCGACACCTTCGGCACATAGCCGAAATCGCGCCGCGCCGGCTCCATCGAATACCAGTGCGGCGTGCACAACTGCTCGGCGAGGAAGCGCGTCATCGGCGGTTCGCCGCGCAGGCGCAGCAGCGGCCACAGTGTTTCGCAGACCGCGCCGATGCGGTAGGCGGCCTTGAACGAGATCGACTTCTCCACCGCCGGCGCGCCCATGGCCGCGAGCAGTTTGTTGAGCAGTTCGCGCATCGGCAGCGGCTCGCCGTTGGAAATGAAATAGGCCTTGCCGGCGCAGGCCGCGCCCGCCACCAGGTGGTCGAAGGCGTCGAAGTGCGCCTGCGCGGCGTTGTCGATGTAGGTGGTGTCCACCTTGTTCAGGCCGTCGCCGACGAAGCGCAGGCGCCCGGCGCGGGCGCGTTCGGCCAGGCGCGGCACCAGCTGGTTGTCGCCCGGCCCCCAGATCAGGCGCGGGCGCAGCGCCACGGTCGCCAGCTCCGGGCCGTTGGCGGCCAGCACTTCCTGCTCGGCGACGGCCTTGGTGGCCGCGTACGGCGCCTGGAAGTCCTCGCCGTAGGGCACTTCGTCCGCGCCCAGCCCTTCCACCGGATGGGTGGCGCGGTGGGTCACGCTGGGCGTGGAGGTGTAGACCAGCCGGCCGATGCCGTGCGCGCGGCAGGCGTCCAGCACGTTGCGGGTGCCCACCACGTTGGCCTGGAAATAACTGTCGTAGCTGCCCCAGGCGCCGGCCTTGGCGGCGTTGTGGAACACCGCGTCGACGCCGGCGGCGGCATGGCGCACCGCATTGGCGTCGGCCAGGTCGCCGCGGATCTGGCCCACGCCCAGCGCGGCCAGGGCCGGGTAATGGCCGCGGTTGAAACTGAGCACGTCATGCCCGCGCTCGACCAGCCCGCGGCACAGCGCCTGCCCGAGGAACCCACCGCCGCCTGTTACAAGAATCTTCATCCGTCTTCGTCGTCCTGCTGTCTTGAAGGCCCCCTCCGCGACTTGTCCCCCGGCAACGCGCGCAGGGAGGGCGTACGTCCCCTCCCTGTTGTCGCAGGCAAGGGGAAGGCAGCGGAGGGGCGCCGTTGCCCTGCTCGATCGCACGCAGGATATCCTCCAGCACCGCCATCGTCCTCATCAGCACGTCATCGTTCCAGTAGCGCAACACCCGGTAGCCCAAGCTCTCCAGCATGGCGGTACGCACCTTGTCGTATCCGCTGTTTTGGAGATGCTGCCCACCATCCAGCTCGATCACGAGTTTCAAGCTTGGACAGGCAAAATCCGCCACGTAACCGACCATCGGCATCTGCCGCCGGAAACGATGGCCACCGAGATGGCGGTTGCGCAGATACCGCCACAGATGGCGCTCAGCGTCGGTGGCGTTGTTGCGTAGCTGCCGGGCGCGATGACGAAGCTCGTCCATGATGGCCTTTCCGTTGGGAAGCGGGAGTAAAAGCTAACCCCTCCCCGACCCTCCCCTTCGCCTTCGGCGAAAGGGAGGGAGAAACGCTCACAGTTCGCCGCGTACTGTTCCTACCCCCTCCCTTGCGCGCAGCGCGGGGAGGGCCGGGGAGGGGTGCTTTTTGCCTCACACCAGACCCGCCGCCCACAACGCCAGTTTCTCGCGGCCGATCTTGGCGTTGTGGCGGATGTCGACCGGGAACGCCGGGTGGCACAGGTAATGGCCGATGCCGGCCAGGTGCGGATGGCGCGCGGCCAGCGCGCGCAGCTGCGGTTCGACCGCCGCCGCGTCGGCGCCGGGCAGCCGCTCGTAGCACAGCACCGGCAGCTGCCGGCCGGGTTCGCCCACACCGACCAGCGCGGTGCGGCGCACGCCGGGCACGGTGTTGAACACCGGCTCGGCCTGTTCGGTGTACAGCGGGCCGGCGGCGGTTTCCACGCGCTGGGTCTTGCGCCCGCAGAACCACAGCCGACCCTGCGCGTCGAACCAGCCGACGTCGCCCATGCGGTGCACGATGCGCGCGCCGCCATCGGCCAGGGTTTCGCGGATCTTGGCCGCGGCGGTGGCCTGCGGGCGGTTGTAGTAGCTGTCGGTCGCGGTGGGGCCGGCCACGGTGATCTCGCCGACCTGGCCGGCGGGCAGCTCGCGTACGCCGCTCCAATCAGGGATCGGCGCGTCGTCGATGGCGATGATGCGCACCACGTTCGGCGCCACCACGCGGCCGACACAGGTGCCGGCGCCGGCCTCGGTCGCCGCGCGGGTGTCCACAAGTTCGCGGCCCTCGATCACCGCCACCGGCAGGCATTCGGTGGCGCCGTAGGGCGTCCAGAACTGCGCGTCCTCCGGCAGCAGCTGGCGCATCTTCGCCACGGTCTGCGGCGGTACCGGCGCGCCGGCCGAGGTCACCCGCGTCACCGTCGGCAGCGGCTGGCCGTATTCGGCCAGCACCCGCATCAGCGCCGGCGAGCCGAACAGCTGGGTCACGCCGAACCGGGCGATGGCGTCGTGCAGCTTGCGCGGGTCGGCGCTGCCGGGCCGGGTCGGGTCCATGTCCGGGATCACCGAGGTCAGGCCCAGCGCCGGGTCGAACAGCGCGAACGGCGGGAAGGTCGGCAGGTCCACGCCGCCGGCCTCCATGCCGAAGGCGTTGCGCAGCAGTTCGACCTGGCCAACGAAGTGGCGGTGGCGGTAGACCACGCCCTTGGGCACCCCGGTGGAGCCGCTGGTGAACAGGATCGCGGCCACATCGTCGGGCGCGGTGTCGGCCAGCTGGCTGCCGGCACCGGCCCCGGCGGCCTCGATCTTCGCCAGCGTGGTGCCGCCCCAGCCCCAGCGGCTGCCGACCGTGACCAGCCGCGTGGCGGATTTCGCCCAGCCCAGCAGCAGCCGCGCCACGTGCGCGAGCGGGATGCCGATGAAGGCCTGCGGCTGCGCCTCGTCCAGGCACTGGCGCAGCGCGCGGCGGTCGATGCCGGGGTCGACCAGCACCGGCACCGCGCCGATCTTGAACAGGGCGAACATCAGCAGGAAGAACGCCGGCCCCGGGCGCACCATCACCACGGTGCGCACGCCGCGGCCGATGCCATGCGCGGCCAGGCCGGCGGCGATGGCGTCGCTGCGCGCGTCCAGGCTGCGGTAGTCCAGGGTGACGTCGTAGGCGGCCATGCCGCCGGCGCCGGGCCGGCCCGGGCAGCGGATGGCGACCTGGTCGGGCCGTTCGCGCGCCAGTTGCGGCAGGCGCGCGGCGATGTTGCACGGTTCGTTCATCTTCCTATTGTCGCCGCTGAAGAAAATTCTTGCGCGCGGCCCGGGCGCGTGGAAAATTTTCCGCCTCCCCTGCCCATCCCGCCGCCCGAAGGCCGGCCGCCATGCTCCATCCCTGCCTCACCTGCGGCGCCTGCTGCACCCAGTACCGCGTCGCCTTCCACTGGATGGAATCGGACGAGGTCACCGAGGGCGGCGTGCCGCACGAACTGACCGAGCGCCTGGACGCGCACCGCCTGTGCATGCGCGGCACCTATTCGGACCCGATCCGCTGCGTGGCGCTGGATTCGGAGATCGGCGTGTATTCGCGCTGCAGCATCCACCCCAACCGGCCCAGCGTGTGCCGCGAGGTCGATGCCTCGTGGGAGTACGGCAAGGCCAGTTCGCAGTGCGACCGCGCGCGCATTGCCCACGGCATGGCGCCGCTCACCGTGGCCGACTGGCGCTGGCGCGACGGGGCGGACAACGACGACGACCATCCCGACGACAGCGGCAACAGTCCGTCCTCCCCGCCGAACACCCCCGTCGCGGCGTAAGCGCGGAACCGCGCCACGCCTTCATGGACTGCACTCCGCTGCGGTCCCTTCGCGTCGCCCAGCCGGTAGGAGCGCACTTCAGTGCGCGACGGGGATTCACCGGCAAAGCCTCATCGCGCACTGAAGTGCGCTCCTACGGGATCGGAGCCGAGGCTCAGCCGATCGGATTGCGCTCCAGGAACGCGCGCACCGCCGGCACGATCACCTCGTGCTTGTCTTCCAGCACGTAGTGGTTGGCGTCCTCGAAGGCCATCACCTCGGCCTGCGGCAGCGCCTTGCGGAAGCCGGTGAGGAAGTGGTGGTCGAAGCAGATGTCGCGCAGGCCCCAGGCGATGAACGCCGGGCGGTCGGCGAAGGACGGCAGCGCCGCGGCGGCACGCTCCAGCAGCGGCCAGGCCCTGTCGGCCGGCGACAGCGGGATGTCCTGCATGAAGCGGATGGTGGCTATGCGGTTGTCCCAGCTGTCGTAGGGCGCCACGTAGGCGCGGCGCACGTCGGCCGGCATGCGGCGCGAAACGCCCAGCCACGAGGCGCCGGCCGAGAACGCATTGAAGGTGCGGATGAACCATTCGCCCGGCTTCCAGTGCCGGCCCATGGCGATCTGCCACGGCATCGGCTTTTCCGCCGGCAGCGGGAAGGCGGCGGTATTGGTGATGACCAGCCGCCTGACCTGGGCGTGGTGCGACAGCGCCCAGCCGAAGCCGATCATGCCGCCCCAGTCATGCACCGCCAGCGTGATCGGCCCGGTGATGCCCAGGTGGTCGAGCAGCGCGGTGACGTCGTCCACCCGCGACTGCAGGGTGTAGTCGTAGCGGCTGTCGTCGGGCTTGTCGGACAGGCCCATGCCGATGTGGTCCGGGACGATGCAGCGATATTTATCGCTCAAGCCGTTGACCAGGTGCCGCCACAGGTAGCTCCACGACGGATTGCCGTGCAGCATGACGACCACCTCGCCGTCGCGCGGGCCTGCGTCGATGTAGTTCATCGACAGGCCCGGACGGACCTCGAAACGGCGGGTGGTGGCGGGATAACCGGGAAAGTTCAAGCGCGGACCTGTCTGGATCGGATACGTCCGCCGCGGACGCTGCCGGCGGCGGACGATGGACGGATGGCCCGTTGCGGGCGCGGCAGATTGTCGTGCCAAACCGCCGGATTGACCAGTTCGGAAGCGCCGCTCAGCCGCAGCTCGTCTTGAACGACGCCGACGAGGCGGACCCGATCGACAGCAGGATCACCCGGCAGCTCTGCCCGGCCGCGCTCTGGTAGGCGATGGAATCCCCGCTTTTCAGCCATCGGGTCTGGTCGTCCTGCCCACCCGCGCTGACGCTGACCTGTGCGCTGGAGGAGCGGATCGTCTGCACGCCCAGCACCGAGGATGCATCCAGCGCCATCCCGGTGTTCTCGGACAGGATGATGTCGTAGCCGCCCTGGACCCCCGACTGGCGGCCGGCCACCTGCGACAGCCGCTCGTTCTCCTGCCTGGCCAGCGACAGCTGGGCGAACAGGCCCGCGTTCATCGCCTTCATCTCCCCGACCGCTCCCTTCACCTCGGCCAGCGCCGCGCGTCCGCCGCCGTCCACCGAACTGCCGAGCGCGCCGAGGCTGTCCTGCAGTTTCTTGAACGCGGCATCCTGGTCTTCCTTCATGCGCACCAGGTAGGCGTCCGGATCGCGGAACCTGTCGCGCACATGGCCATAGGCCTCGCTGCCCGCCACGCCCACCGCGAGCAGGGCCAGCGCCACCAGCGTGCGCTTGACCGGTTCGCCCTTGCTCGCGCTGTCGCGCTGCCCCCAGTACCAGCCCAGCGCGCGCCGGATCATCCCCTGCCGTGCCGGCGGATCGCTCTTCTCCACCGCAGCACCCTTGTCGTTGTCCCTGTTTTCCATGACGCCCCCTGATGGCTCGATAGCGCGAAGCCGGCAAGCGCGCTTCGCGCTCCGAGCATAATCCAGGCACAGGCGTACCGCCCGCACGCTTCCAGCCATGGGAGAGGAAGAAGGACATGCACGACTTCGATGCGCTGATGGCACGCATCCGCGCCTGCCGGCTCTGCCAGGCGCAGTTGCCGCTGGGCTGCCGGCCGGTGCTGCAGGCCTCGCCGGGCGCGCGCCTGCTGATCGTCAGCCAGGCGCCGGGGCGCAAGGTGCACGAGAGCGGCATTCCCTTCAACGATCCCAGCGGCGAGCGCCTGCGCGACTGGCTGGGCATCGACCGGCCGACGTTCTACGACGCCGCCAGGGTCGCCATCGTGCCGATGGGCTTCTGCTTCCCCGGCACCGGCAGCAACGGCGACCTGCCGCCGCGCCCCGAATGCGCCCCCACGTGGCACCCGCAGCTGCTGCCGCGGCTGGAGCAACTGCGGCTGACGCTGGCGATCGGCCAGTACGCACAGGCCGGCCTGCTCGGCGACCGACGCGGCCGCACGCTCACCGGGACCGTGCAGGCCTGGCGCCAGCACCTGCAGCGCGGCGTGCTGCCGCTGCCCCACCCCAGCCCGCGCAACCGGCTGTGGCTGGCGCGCAACCCGTGGTTCGAAAGCGACCTGCTGCCGGTACTGCGCGCGCGGGTGGCCGACGCGCTGGTGGGCTGAGCCGGCCGAGCACCGCGATCCCCATGCCGGCCAGCGCCGGATACCGCCAAAGCGGAACGTCGCGGCTGCCGATCTGATCCGCTGCGATCCGCGCGGATGCGGGATCCAGGCCCGCAGCGACTACCATGCACGCCCCACCCATCCAGCGGCCGCCATGTCCACGCCTCCCTCCTTCCTCGACGACAACCAGATCGAACGGCTGTCCAGCCTGCTCGAGCAGCGCGCGGCGCCGTTCAAGGGCCTCAACCTCGAAGCGCTGGACGGCTTCCTCTCGGCGCTGGTGGTGGCGCCGGCGGCGGCGGCGCCCAGCCAATGGCAGCCGCAGGTCTGGGGCGGCCAGCCGCCGCGCTGGAACAACGAGGACGAAGCCCTCCAGGTCCAGCAGCTGCTGATGGGCCACTGGAACATGTGCGCCGCACGCGCGCGCTTCGAAGGGGAGGACCTTCCCGACCACCTCGCGCCGCTGATGTGGCTGCCGGAAAACCCGGAGCAGGCCGAGGAGGCCCTGGCCGAATCCGAGCTCGATGTCGGCCGGGACTGGGCGATGGGCTTCTTCACCGCGGTCATGCTGCATGAAGCCGAATGGGACACCTGGCTGGACGAACACGCGTGGATCGAGGAGATCTTCGACCTGCTCGACCAGCTGGCCAGCGGCGAACGGATCGACCCGGAGAACCCGGAGGCCCCGCCGGCCAGGGTCACCTACCGCGAACGCCTGGATATCTGCATGGAGCTGCCGGCGATGCTGGCCGACCTCAACCACCACCGCGTCGACGCCCTGACCCCGCGCGTGCCGATCCGCCGCGAAGCGGAACCCGGCCGCAACGACGACTGCCCCTGCGGCAGCGGGAAGAAATACAAGAAGTGCTGTGGGCTGAACTGAGCAGGCGCAGGCCTGCCCTGCCCGCCAATGCCGGGCAAGGGAGCCCCGGCCTGCCCGAACGCGGAACACCGGGCCGGGGTTTGCATCCCCAGCCTATCCGCCCCGCGTAGATTCCGCGCTCGCCCGGCGCGTTCCAGCCCCGTGTCCAGTGCGCCCCAGACCTCGCCTCGCCTCGCGTCAGGTTCCGGTTCCGGTTCCGGTTCCGGCGGGATCATCACCACGCGCCAGCAGTTCGAACAGGGCGTGATTGATGTAGTAGTTGTTGCGCCCCGATCGTACTTTTTCCAACACGCCGTCAGCAGCCAGCGTATCGAGGTACTTGGTCGCGGTAAGGCGGGAAACGCCGAGATCGCGGCGCAGGAAATCGACCCGCGTATAGGGGTGGTTGAACAGGTTGTTGATCAGGTCCTGGCTGTAGAACTTGTATTCGCCACGGATGCGTTGCTTGGTCTGCTGCAACAGCGTCTTGATCGCCTGGACCGTACCAAGCGTCTCCGTGGCGGTGACCTCCACCGCCCGCAGCATGTACAGCACCCACTCCTCCCAGTTGTCATCGTCACGCACGCTCTGCAACAGGCGGTAGTAGTCCGGCTTGGTACGCACGATATGACGGCTCAGGTACAGCACCGGGATATCGAGCAGGCCTTCCTTGACCAGATAGAGCACATTGACGATGCGACCGGTTCGACCATTGCCGTCGTAGAACGGGTGGATGCTTTCAAACTGATGATGGATAAGCGCCATCTTCACCAATGGATCGACCGCGCAGGGCGGGTCGTCATGGATGAAGCGCTCCAGCTCCTCCATCAACCGACGCACTTCATTGGCGTCCTGTGGCGGTTCATACACCACACGACCAACGCCATCGCGCAGCGCCGTGCCCGGCAACCGGCGGAACCCGGCCTGGTTGCATTCCAGTTGCTGCTGGATGCCGAGGACGGTGTTGAGGGTCAGCAGGCCACTCTCTCGTACCTGTCGATGACCGGCTCGCAGTGCCTGACCGTAGCGCAATACTTCCTTAGTGGCAGTGCCAACCGCTTCGGCGGGGTCATCCTCACGATACAAGTCGTCCTGGGTGGTGACGATGTTTTCGATGGCCGAACTGTCACGCGCTTCCTGCAAGGTAAGCGTATTGATCAGGATGTTCTGGTTGGGAATGCTGGCGGCCAACCCCTTGAGTTCGGCCAGCGCACGGTTGGCCGATACCAAGGCACGGAACACGGGCACCGTTTCAAAACGGCGAGGATCAATCCGCGACAGGGGTGCCAGCACCATGATTCCCCCGTTAGCCGGTGGCTAAAAGAAACAGGGGTTTTTTATACACGTCCATTTCATCGTGTACAAATTTTCCTGTTTTCTTTACATGTATCCAGCCCCGGGGCCAGAAACACGAACGCCCGCAGGCAGGACCCGCGGGCGTCCGGAAGCGATAGGAAGCGGTTCCGTCGTTGCTTACCAGACCACCTCGGCCATGGTGCAGTTCAGGCCCGAACCAATGCCCATCAGCGCGACGCGGTCGCCCTTCTTGAGCTTGCCCAGCTGGCGCAGCTTGCTCAGCACGATGGGCACCGAGGCCGGGCCGACGTTGCCGTGCTCGCCGAAGATGGTCATCACCTTCTTCGGGTCGATGCCGAAGGCCTTGATGAAGGCATTGGTGTGCGGTTGGCTGACCTGGTGGATGACGAACTGGTCGATCTCGTCCACCGCCCAGCCCAGCGCCTGGCGGGTGGCCTCGAAGGTCTTGGTGGCCAGCTTGATGCCTTCGATCAGCAGCAGGCGGGTGTCGGTGACCATGCGGTCCAGGTTGCCCACGCACAGCTTGTTCCACTGGTTGGCCGCGCGGGTCACGCCGCCCTTGTAGCGCGGCGCGTCGGGCACCAGCTCGGCGCGGGCCAGCACCATGGCGGCGGCGCCGGAACCGGTGGTCAGCGCCGCGAACTCGTCGCGCAGCTGCTGGGCGGTGACGTCCGGGGCCATCATGCGCTCCAGGGTCTTTTCATAGACCAGGTTGGAGCTTTCGCCGTCGACGATCAGCGCGTAGTCGATGTCGCCGCGTTCGATCATGCGCGCGGCCACGTCCATGCCGTTGATGAAGGCCAGGCAGGCATTGGCGATGTCGAAGGTGACGCAGTCGTCGCCGATGCCCAGGTTGCCGGAAACGATGGAGGCGGTGGACGGCTCCAGGTAGTCGCGGCTGACCGAGGTGTTGACCAGCAGGCCGATGCGGTCGGCGGATACGCCGGCGTCTTCCAGCGCCTTGCGTCCGGCCATGGTGGCCGCGTCCGAGGCCTGGGTACCCTGGTCCCACAGGCGGCGCGCGTGGATGCCGGCGACATCGCCCAGCATGTCCGCACGGATGCCCAGACGGTCCAGCGTCGGCTGCAGCCGCTCGTTGATTTCCTTGGAGGTCAGGGTGTGCGGCGCGTCGACATGCGCCAGTCCCGCGATCGAGACATTCTGGAAAGGCATCGGAAGGCGCCAAGACTCAGGCGAAGGGGGCGTCATTCTAGCGGCTGCATCCTCTTGACGCATCTTTAACGGTTTACGGCCGCTGCGTATGGACGCCGGACGGTCACGCCGCCCGAGCAAAGCCTTGGCCGGCAAGGCGGTTGCGGCCGCCGGAGCGCTCCTGGAAGCCCGGTCCGCGGACAGCGGAACGGGCGGGGCGTTCGATACGGCGAAGGACCTCGGCGCTTCGGCAGCCGATGCAGGCCATGCCGGCGTGTTGGGGCGCGTCCGGTTCGCGGACCTTCGTCAGGCGGCGCGAGGCCGTCGAAGACCGAGCCGGAGGCGCAGGGACGTCAGCGGCACTGCCAGGCGCTGTAGCGCTGGCTGCCGTCCGCCGGCGGGGCCAGGGCCTGGATGGCGTTGGCGCCGGCGCTGGGCGCCTCGTTGCGCGCCAGGGTTTCCAGTTCTTCCTGCACGCGCAGCGGGTTGCGGTTGTAGAAGCCGACCTTGCTCTTGACCGAGACCACGATCTCGCCCTTGGCCACGCAGCCCGGCGCCACCGGGCCGGCCGGCAGCACGCGCACCGCCTTGCCCCCGCTTTCGATCGGCACCCAGGTGCAGGCGGCGGTGCTGGCGATCAGGGCGGACAGGATCAGAAGGCGCATGGGAGGGTCCTTTGGGGGATCGGCACGGATTGTGCCGTGCAGGGATGAATCGGTGATGATCCGCGGCCCGCCCGGCGAAGGGCGAGCCGCGGCAGGCCTTACTTGCCGGCCGGCACCGGGTTGCCGTCGCCGTCGATGACGATCACCTCGCCCAGGCCCAGCGCGCGCACCGGCGCCTCGGTCTGCTTGAGGTCGCCGACCACCACCCAGGTCAGCTTCGACGGGTCCAGCGTCTTCGCCGCCTCGGCCACCTGCGCCGGGGTCATCGCCTCGATCTCGGCCTTGCGCTTGAACACATAGTCGTCCGGGCGCTGGTAGCGCACGATGCCGCCGATGGTGCTCATCACCGCCGAGGCGGTTTCGTACGCGCCCGGCAGGCTCAGCGTCTGGATGTTGCGGATGCGCGCGACCTCCTCGGCCGTCGGCGGGCGCTGGCCGCTGGCGAACCGGCTGATCTCGGCCTGCATCTCCTTCATCGCATCGCCGGTCTTGTCGATCTGCACCGGCGCCACCGCCATCCACGGCCGCTGCCCCAGCGCGCCGCTGGCGCTCGAACGGGCGCCGTAGGACCAGTGCTTGTCCTCGCGCAGGTTCATGTTCAGGCGCGAGGTGAAGTCGCCGCCCAGCACGCCGTTGGCGATGTCGAAGCGGGTCGCGCCGGCATCCATCGTCGACGGCACGACCTGGCCGGCGAACAGGTTGGCCTGCACCGCGCCGGGCTGGTCGATCAGGTACACGCGGGCCTTGTCGGGACGGGCGACCGCGGACGGCGCCCCCACCTTCGGCGCCGCGCCTTCGCCCTTCCAGTCGCCGAGCTGGCGCTCCAGCAGCGGCACGATCTCCTTCAGCGTGGTGTCGCCGACCACGACCAGAGTGGCGTTCTCCGGGCGCACCCAATCCTTGTGGAAGGACACCAGGTCGTCGCGGCCCAGCGCCTGGATCGCGGCTTCGTCGCCGCTGCCGGTGAACGGGATCGCGTACGGATGGCCCTTGCCGTACAGCAGCGGCGGCAGCACGCGCATCGCCACCGCGTTCGGGTTGACCTTCTCCTGCTTGATGCCGGCGATCCAGGTGGCCTTGATGCGGTCGATCTCGCCCTGGTCGAAGCGCGGCGCGCGCAGCACGTCGGCGTACAGGGCCAGCGACGGCGCCAGGTTCTCCTTCAGCGCCGACAGGTAGACGTTGGCGCCGTCCAGCGAAGCGCCGGCGCCGATGCGCGCGCCCAGCGCGTCGGCGGCATCGGCGAAGGCCAGCGAGCCGAGCTTGCCGGCGCCTTCGTCGAGCATGCCCATGGTGAAGTTGGCGGTGCCCGGCTTGCGGCCCTGGTCGGCGGTGAAGCCGCCCGGGAACTCGTAGCTGAACTGCACCACCGGGATGTCGTGGCGCTCGGCCAGGACCACCTGCGTGCCGTTCTTCAGCGTGGCGCGCTGCAGCTGCGGGAACTTCAGTTCGGGGAAGGCCGCGGTCTTGGGCACGCCGGCGCTGCGGTCCACCTGCGAGGGCAGCGCGCGGTACTTGGTGTCGACCGCCGGCACGTCGAACGGCGCCGGCTTGCCCGACGGCAGTTCCTCCAGCGCCACGCGCTCGCCCGGCTCGACCACCAGGGTGTGGTCGCCCACGCCCAGCCACTTCGCGCCGGCCGCCTTCACGTCGGCGGCGCTGGCGTTCTGGATGTTGGCCAGCGAGGTGCGGAAGCAGCCCGGGTCGCCTTCGTACACGGCGCACTCGGCCAGCGCGTCGGCCTTGCCGCCGAAACCGCCGATGCGTTCGATGCCGCGGATGAAGCCGGCGCGGAACGCGGTCTTGGCGCGCGCCAGCTCATCGGCGCTGGGGCCGTTGGCGACCAGCTTCTTCAGCTCCTCGTCGATGACCGCTTCGACCTTGGCCGGGTCCACGCCCTGCTTGACCGTGGCCATGATGATGAAGTTCGAGCCCAGCTGCGACGGGCCGACCATGGTGCCGATGTTGTCCACCAGCTTGTCCTGGTGCAGCAGGCGCTGGTCCAGGCGCGAGGACTTGGCGCCGCCCAGCACCTGCGCGAACAGCTGCAGCTGGTCGATGTCGGTGGTGCCGACCTGGGCCACGTTCCAGGCGCGGTAGATGCGCGCCTGCGGCACCTTGTCGGTCATCACCTCGCGGGTGGACGCGGCGCGCTGGGCCACGTCCACCTTCGGCTGGGCCATGGTCGGGCCGGCCGGGATGTCGCCGAAGTAGCGGGCGACCTTTTCCTTGGCGGTGGCCACGTCGATGTCGCCGGCCAGCACCAGCACCGCGTTGTTCGGGCCGTACCAGGTGCGGAACCATGTCTTCACGTCGTCCAGCGAGGCGGCGTTGAGGTCGTTCATCGAGCCGATCACTCCGTGGTGGTACGGGTGGCCGGCCGGGTACAGGGCGCGGGTCAGCTTGTCCCACACCTGGCCATAGGGCTGGTTCTCGCCCTGGCGCTTTTCGTTCTGCACCACGCCGCGCTGTTCGTCGAGCGCGGCCTGGTCGATCGCGCCGAGCAGGTGGCCCATGCGGTCGGACTCCATCCACAGCGCCATGTCCAGCGCGGTGGTGGGCACGTTCTGGAAGTAGTTGGTGCGGTCGGTGTTGGTGGTGCCGTTCTGGTCGGTGGCGCCGACCTGCTTGAAGGGTTCGAAGAACTCGCCGTCGTGGTTTTCGCTGCCCTGGAACATCAGGTGCTCGAACAGGTGCGCGAAGCCGGTGCGGCCGGACGGTTCGTCCTTGGCGCCGACGTGGTACCAGATGTTGACCGCCACGATCGGCGCCTTGCGGTCGGTGTGCACCACCACGCGCAGGCCGTTGGGCAGGGTGAACTCCTCGAACGGAATATCCACCGACGGCGCGGCGGCCGGGGCTGTCGCCGCGGCGGCCAGCGGCGTGCCGGCAAATCCGCCGAGGGCGATGCCGAGCGCGGCGGCGAGAAGGGCGGTCCGGGGTGCAGCTGCGTTCATCCCACTTTCCTTGAGCAATGAATGTGAACGCCGATCCTAACCGCGCGCGCATCGGGCGGCATACGCCATGGGTCATGGGTGACGGGGGGCATGCGCGGGTCCAGCAGCGCGCTGTATGGGTGCGACGCGCGCACGGACGGGCCGCATTCCGGCACCGCAGGCCTTTCCATCGGCGGCCGGCCACCTGCCGGAACCGCCGCACACCACGTCCGATGTCCGCGGACACAGGCCTCCAGCCGGGGGTGTCCGGACAGCGGACACTTCGATCCGAGAAAATATCCTTATCAATCAATCGACTGGAGTTGGCACGCATCCTGCTCGTCTAAAACTGCGACCAGGAGCGATCAAATGATTCATGACTGGACGCTGAACAAATCGAAGGAAAGCGAAAAATTCCTTGCATCCCGAGATTTGGTGTATTACTTTACTACCACACCACCGTTCACACACACCAAACAGGCCCCGCCATGAACACAAAGTCCTTCGCCATCGCCATCGTCCTCGCCGCCGGCTTCGCCGCTTCCGCGCATGCCGCCGACATTGTCACCCTGGAAACCGTGCAGGTCCGCCCGTCCGCCGACCAGCTGGCCCAGGCCGAACATGAGCGCAGCAGCGCCATCCCCACCCTGTCGTCGGTGCAGGTGCGCCCGACCGCCGGCCAGATCGTCGAGCTGGCCGCCGAGCAGGCCGCCGCCCAGCTGGCCGCGCATACCCCGGTCGCGATCGGCGCCAGCATCGGCCAGTGGATGGTCTCGCTGCCGGCCATCACCGTCCGCCCGGATGCGCAGCAGGTCCAGGCGCTGGCCACCGAACTGGCCACCGGCACCCTGGGCCAGGTCGCCAACGGGATGGTCGCCAAGTGAGCCATCGTCCCGATCCGGATCTGTCCGCGTCGCAGTCCCACGCGGCATCGCCCGCCACCGGCCACGGCGGCGCGGACAGGTCCTAGCGCGACGGCCACGGCGTAAACTCCGCCGATGACCGCCCCGCCCGTTTTCCACGTACTGCTGTACCAGCCCGAGATCCCGCCCAACACCGGCAACGTGATCCGGCTCTGCGCCAACACCGGCGCCCGGCTCCACCTGATCGAACCGCTCGGCTTCGACCTCAGCGACAGGCAGCTCAAGCGGGCCGGCCTGGATTACCACGAATACGCGCGCCTGCAGGTCCACCCCGACCTGGACACGGCGCTGGCGCGCATCGCGCCCAACCGCCTGTTCGCCATGAGCACCCGCGCCAGCGTGCGCTACGACACGGTGGGATTCACCGACGGCGACGCCTTCCTGTTCGGACCGGAGACGCGCGGCCTGCCGCAGGAACTGCTCGACGCCCTGCCCGCCGGCCACCGCCTGCGCCTGCCGATGCAGCCGGACAACCGCAGCCTCAACCTGTCCAACTCGGTCGCCGTGGTCGTGTTCGAGGCCTGGCGGCAGCATGGATTTCCCGGCGGGAACTGACCTCCAGGCGCAAAGTCCGCCGGTGGATCGATGCCGTATGCTCGGCGCTCCGCGCGACCCCATGCGCCACTCACGGAAGAACGATGCTTCGAGCCATTGTTGTTGCAGCCCTGTTCGGATTGGCCGTCGTCGGCCCGGTCCATGCCTCCTCGGCGGCGCCGGCCCTGGATACCAGCAGGCCGATTGCCGCGCAGGTCCAGCGCATCCACGCCGACCTTGCCGATCACAAGACCTACAGTGAGCTGAGCCAGGGCGACCGCGCGCAGATCGTCAACGCGCTTTCGCGGATCAGCGGCAGGCTCGGCGACGACGCGGTCCTGTCCAGCCTGCACCCGACCGCGCAGGTGGAAGTCGTGAACGACCAGGAACTGGTGAACACCCTGCTCGCCAAGGCACGCGCGGACAGCCGCCTGGTGTGCCGTCGCGAGCAGCTGACCGGCAGCAACCGCACCCAGACCGTCTGCATGACCGTGGCCGAACGCGCCGCCGCGCGCGAGCGGAGCATGGAAGCCATGCGCAAGACCGGCCTGAGCCAACCCGAAAACCGGCCCTGATCCGCCGACGGGATGCTGCCACACCGCCGGGCTTGCCCCGGCGGCGACATGCGGCGTACCGCCTTGGCCCGGGTCCGGTTCTCCGGACGCCGCTATCGGTCGATATCCCACAGCCGCGTTTCCGGCATCAGCCACAACGCCAGCAGGCCGCAGATCAGCGCCATCGCAGTCGGATAGACCAGCCCGGCGAAATCGCTGTGGTAGTGGGCGCTTACCGCCGCGGTCGCGAACGGCATGAAGCCGCCGAACCAGCCGTTGCCCAGGTGATAGGGCAGGCCGATGGCGCTGTAGCGGATGCGGGTGGGGAACAGTTCCACCAGATAGGCAGAAGCCGGGCCGCAGACCAGCGCCACCGGCAACGACAGCCACCACAGCACCGCGAGCGCGGGCAGCCAGGCCAGCTCCGGCCGCACGCTGGCAGCGAGCAGGCGGAACGCCGGCAGCAGCGTCGAAGCGGCCAACAGGAAACCGGTGATGATGACCGGGCGCCGGCCCAGGCGGTCGGACAGCCAGCCGGCCAGTGGAAACAGCGGCGCCGCCAGCAGCAGCGCGACCATCATCAGCCCGCCGGCCGTGCCCACGTCCAGCCCCAGCGGCTTCTGCAGGAACACCAGCGGGAAATACTGGCCCGCGTTCCAGACCACGCCCTGCGCCGCGGTCATGGTCGCCAGCGCCAGCAGCATGGCCTTCACATGCCTGCGGTCGCCGAAGGCCTCCTTCAGCGGCGAGGCCGCCACCCGGCCCTCACGCTGCAGCTTTTCGAACGCCGGCGATTCGGCCAGGTGCAGGCGCATGTACACCGACAGCGCCAGCAGCAGCACCGAGGCCAGGAACGGCAGCCGCCAGCCCCATTGCTCGAATGCGGCCTCGCCCAGCACCCCGCGGCAGACCGTGATGGTGCCCAGCGCCAGCAGCAGTCCCAGGGTGCCGGTGCCCATCACCAGCGAGGTGTTGAGCCCGCGCCGCGCCGGCGTGGAATGCTCGGCGACGTAGGTCGCCGCGCCGCCGAACTCGCCGCCGACGGCGATGCCCTGCAACAGCCGCAACGCCACCAGCAGCACCGGCGCCAGCAGGCCGGCTGTTTCATGGGTGGGCAAGGCGCCGATGCCGACCGTGGCGATGCCCATCAGCACGATGGTGACCAGGAAGGTGCGGCGGCGGCCGATGCGATCCCCCAGGCGACCGAAGATCAGCGCACCCAGCGGCCGCACCACCCAGCCGGCACCGAACACCGCCAGGGCGGACAGCAGCCCTGCCGTCTCATGTCCCGGCGGAAAGAACTGGCGGCCGAACACCACCGCCAGCGAGCCGTACAGGAAGAAATCGAACCACTCGAACACGGTGCCGGCCACCGCCGCGGCGATGGCGCGCGCGCCCTGCCGTGGTGCGGTGCCCGCCGTCACCGTCTCAGCGCCCGCCAAGCACGAAGATCTCGTGCGCGATCGGCGCGTCCACCACCGCGCGCGTCCAGCGGATGTCGCTGACCAGCGCGCCGCCGTAGTACAGCCGCACCCGCCCCGGCTGCTGGAAGCGGGGCTGCGGCACCATGTAGAAATCGCTGTAGATGCGCTCGTGCCAGCCGCGCGGCGTGGCGAAGCCGACCTTGCGCACGGTGTGGTCGGCCTGGTCGATCCAGAACATCGTGGTGGCGCCGCCCGGATCGGCGACGCGGACCGTCCATGCCGCGCGGCCTTCCACCTGGTCGTCGGCCATGCGCGTCAACACGAAACCGTCGTCGAGCGCGAAGCGGATGATGCCGAAGCCGAAGTTCTCGCTCCATTCGCGCGAGGCCTCGGCCTGCTCCACCCTGCCCTTGTCGTTCCAGGTGTCCTTGCCGTCGTAGCTGATCTGGTACAGCGTGGCATCGCCGTTGCGCGCATCGAGCCGGAACCTGCCGTTGGCGCCGTGCGCGGCCCGGTTCCAGGCCGGGAACTCGCGCCACATCTCGTAATGCGACACCTCCCTGCGACTGGCGGCGGTGCCGTCGGCGTACAGCACGGCCGTGCCGGTCAGGTGCAGGGTGCGGGGGCGCTTCCAGCTGTCGCCGCCCGCGGCGGCGTGGGCCATCTGCACGATCCGGCGGGCATCGAGCGGTTCGTCAACGGCGCCGGCCAATGGCGACATCGCGCACAGCACGGCGAACAACGGCAACAGGATGCGCTTCATTCGGTCTCTCCCTCGTTGGATGGATGGACGGTCTGCACCACGCCCCCGGCCTGCAACGCGGCCAACCGGCCGCCATCGATGTCCAGCATTTCTTCCAGCACCTGCGCGGTGTGCTGCCCCAGCACCGGCGCCGCCTGCCCGTAGCGCAGCGGCGTGGCCGAGAACTTCAGCGGGTTGCGCACCATCGCCACGGTGCCGCCGCTGGCGTGCGGCAGTTCGATGCGCAGGCCGCGCGCCTGCACCTGTGCATCGTCGAATACCTGGTCGATGCGATTGACCGGGTTGGCCGGCACCCCCACCTGTTCCAGCGCGGCCAGCCAGTGCGCGGCCGGGCGCGTACGCAGGCGCTGCTGCAGCAGCGGCACCAGCTCGGCGCGATGCGCCACGCGCGCGGCGTTGGTCGCATAACGCGGATCGGCCGCCAGCTGCGGCTCGCCGATCACCCCGCACAAACGCGCGAACTGTGCGTCGTTGCCGACCGCCAGCATGAAATACCCGTCGGCCGCCGGCATCACCTGGTACGGCACGATGTTCGGATGCGCGGTGCCCTGCCGCTCCGGCACGACGCCGCCGACCAGCCAGTTCGAGGCCTGGTTGGCCAGCCAGGCCACCTGCGTGTCGAGCAGCGCCAGGTCGATGTGCTGGCCTTGTCCGCTGCGCTCGGCATGGCGCAGCGCGGCCAGGATCGCGGTGGCCGCGTACATGCCCGTCATCAGGTCGGTGGCGGCCACGCCTACCTTCTGCGGTCCACCGCCGGGCGCGTCGTCCGGCTCACCGGTCACGCTCATCAGGCCGCCGATGGCCTGGATCGCCGCATCGTAGCCGGCGCGCTGCGCATACGGACCGTCCTGCCCGTAACCAGTGATCGAGCAGTACACCAGCGCCGGGTTGACCGCGCGCAGGCTGGCGTAGTCCAGCCCGTATTTCGCCAGCCCGCCGACCTTGTAGTTCTCCACCAGCACCTGGCACCGCGCGGCCAGCGCGCGGATCAGCGCCTGCCCTTCCGGCAGGGTGAAATCGATGGCGACCGAACGCTTGCCGCGGTTGGCGCACAGGTAGTACGCCGACTCGGTGGTGTCGTTGCCGTCGGCATCCTCCAGGAACGGCGGCCCCCAGCCGCGGGTGTCGTCGCCCGCGCCGGGACGCTCGACCTTGATGACGTCGGCGCCGAAGTCGGCCAGCACCTGGGTCGCCCACGGCCCGGCCAGGATGCGCGACAGGTCGAGCACGCGTACGCCGTCGAGCAGGTTCATCGCGGCCACCATGCGGTGCAGGCATCGGGGATCGCCGGCTGCCAGGCCATCGCCTGCTGCAGGGCTTCGGCCAGGCCGATGAGCGTGTATTCCTCGCCGATGCCGCCGACCAGCTGCATGCCCACCGGCAGCTCGCCGGCGGCCACCGGCAACGGCAGCGACAACGCCGGATTGCCCGCCATGTTGGCGTAGGCGGTGAGGTCGGCCTGGTTGGCCGGCACCGGCGTGCCGAAGGCGAAGGCGCGCTGCGGCGCGGTCGGCATCGCCAGCACGTCGCAGCGCGCCAGCCACTGCTGCAGTTGCACCTGGGCGCGGTCCACCCGTTGTGAGGCGGCCGCCAGTTCCGCCGCGCTGCGGCCCTCGGCCCAACCCATCAGCTTCGCCAGCAGCGGCGAGAAGCGGCTGCGGTCGCCGGCCCAGTCGTCGGCGTGTTCGACCAGCAGTTCAGCCTCGCACATCAGCAGCCCGGCGCGGCGCGCGCGGCCGGACGCGAAGCCCGGCGCCGGCAGCGGCTGCAGGCCGTGGCCGAGCGCGGACAGCAGGCGCAGTCCTTCATCGAACGCGGTCTGCACGTCGCCATCGATCCCGGCGCCGTCGCCGAAATCGACCACGCCGATGCGCAGCGGCCCTTCGCGCGGCGGCGCGAACACGATGCCGCGCGACTGCGCGCAGTCCGGGTCGTAGCCGGCCATGGCCGGCAGCAGCAGGCGCAGGTCGCGCGCCGAGCGCGCCAGCGGCCCGACGTGGTCCAGCCGCCGGCACAGCGCGACGCTGCCGCGTGTGCTGACCGCGCCCCAGCTCGGCTTCAGCCCGACCACGCCGCAATAACTGGCGGGGATGCGCACCGAACCCATGGTGTCGGTGCCCAGCGCGGCGGCGCACAACCCGGCCGCCACCGCCGCGCCGCTGCCGCCGCTGGAACCGCCAGGGGTGAAGCCGGGGCGATGCGGGTTGTGGCAGGCGCCGTAGAACGGGTTGTCGTTGTCCGCGCCCAGCGCCGCTTCGTGCATGTTGAGCTTGCCGAGGACGAGCGCGCCGGCGCGGCGCAGGCCGGCCACGGCCGGGCTGTCCGCCGGCGCCGGGGCATTGCCGCGGCGCGTTTCCATGCCGGCGGTGGTGACCATGCCGACCACGTCGATGTTGTCCTTCACCGCGATGGGCAGGCCTTCCAGCGCGCGCCCGTGGCCGTCGCGGCGGCGCGCGTCCGACTCCGCCGCCGCGGCGAGCGCGGCACCGGCATCGGCATGGAGGTAGCTGTTGATGGCCGCCTGGCTGGCCTCGATCGCCGCCAGCTGCTGCGTCACCAGCTCCACGCAGCTCACCGCGCCGGAGGCCAGCAGCGCCGCCTGCGCGGTCATGTCCTGGCCAAGAAGCTGTGCGTCGGCCCTGCTCACGCGCCCGTCCTCAGCCGAACCGCTTGTCGATCAGGCGTACCGGCTTCTGCCGCACCTCGATCCCGGTCAGCGGCGCCAGCGCGCCCGGCGCGGCCAGTACCACGCCCATCTCCACGCCCAGCTTCTGCCGCAGCAGCGCGGCGAACTCGGCGGCCAGCGCCGCGTCGTCGAGCGCGCCACGGGTTTCCACGTGCACGGCGAGGTCGTCGCGGCCGGCGTCGTCGCGGCTGGCGATGCAGATGAACTCGCCGGCGAACGCGGCGTGTTCCTCCAGCACCGGCGCCATCGCCTGCGGGAACACGTTGATGCCGCGGATCTTGACCATGTTGTCGCTGCGGCCGAGGAAGCCCTCGATGCGGCGCAGGTTCAGGCCCAGCGACGACGGCGTGGTCAGCACCCGGGTCACGTCGTGGGTGTTGAAGCGGATGATCGGGTAGATGTCGTCCTTGTACAGGCAGGTGACCACCATGTCGCCGGCCTCGCCGTCGGCCACCGGCGCGCCGCTGTCCACGTCGAGGATCTCCACGTACTGCGCGTCCTCCATCAGGTACAGGCCATCCTGGTCCGGGCCCTGGCCGGCGATCGCGCCGGTGTCGCCGACACCGTACCAGTCGTACAGCTGCGCGCCGCCCCAGGCCGCCGACAGCGACTCGCGCGATTCGCGGCCAAGGTGGCCGCAGATCATGCGCACGGGAATGTCGCGGCCCGGTTCCAGGCCGTTTTCGCGCGCCACGTCGGCCAGCTTCTTGATGTAGTCGGCGAAGCCCACGATCACCGTGGCGCCCATGTTCTTCATCAGCTGCACCTGCTGCGCCGAGCGCATCTCGATGCCGGTGCCGGCCGAGCAGAACAGCGCCTGGGTGAAGTGGGTCACCGCCTCGCGCACGTAGTGGCCGCCGTTGATCATGCCGTGGCCGTAGACCGAGTGCACGACGTCGCCGGCCTGCATGCCGTGCCAGCGGTACAACCGCGCCAGCAGCAGGTTCTGCACCTCGCGCGAATGCGGCGAGAACACCAGCGGCTGCGGCCGGCCGGTGGTGCCGGAGGTGGTGTGGAACACCAGCGGCTTGTCGCCGGCGGTGGTGCCGTCGCGCCAGCCGTGGAAATCGCCCAGCGGCGGACAGGCTTCCACCGAGGCCATGATCTCGTGCTTGCCGAACACCGGCAGCTTCGTGATGTCGTCCAGGCTGCGGATGTCGCCCGGCACGATGCCGGCCCCGCCCCACAGCCGCTGGTAGAACGGGATCTGCCAGGCGCGGGCGACGCAGCGCAGGAACATGGCGTTCTGCTCGGCGCGCAGTTGCTCGCGGCTGGTGCGCCTGAACTTGTCGGTGAAGGCCTGGTCCAGCGGAAACTGGCGCAGCAGTTCCTTCACGTCGAACGATTCGAAATAGGTCGGGTGGGTCATGGCGTCTCGACGATCAGCAGGTCGACCAGCCGCCGCACATCGTCGATGTCCTGCAGCTGGTCGAAGTGGGAAATCAGGCTGGCGCGGCGCGCGGCGTCGAACGGGCGCGCGGCGTGGTCCAGGCAGTGGTGGAACTTTTCCAGTTGCTGCGCCCGCGACAGCGGGCGTTGCGGCGAACCGATGGCGGCGTCGCGGTGGCCGCGCAACACGCGGCCGTCGCGCAGGGTCAGCACCATCGATTGCGGCACCAGCGCATTGGGGTCCTCGCAATCGTTCGGCACGAGGATCACATTGCCGGCGAATGCGGCCAGGCGCGGGTCGGCGAGCCGGTCGGCGGTGTAGGCCGACAGCCCGACCCGGCCATCGAGCAGCACCGTGCCGAGCAGGAACGGCAGGCACAGCCGCGCATAGCTGGTTTCCATGCCACCCACGTACGGGCGGCCGACCAGGCGGCGTACCAGCGGCGGCGCCTGCAGCGCGACCGACGCCACGTCGTCCAGGCCCAGCGCATGCTGCTGACGCAGTTCCATCAGCATGTCCTGCGCGGCGTGCGCGGCGCCGCCGGTGGGGAAGACCTTGTGGCTGACGTCGAGGATCTGGGCCTCGCGCGCCGCCAGTTTCGCCAGGGCCGGGCCGGTATCGAAGCCGCCCTCGATCAACGGCAGGTAGCCGAAGGGTCCTTCGAGCACCTCGCGCGGCGCGGGAAATCCGTTGCGTGCCAGTTCCCAGCAGCTGAGCACCGCGCGGGCGTTGAGCGCGACCTGCAGCGCCAGCGTGGGCGAGCCTTCGACATGCGCCTGCATGGTGCCTGACAGGTGGCTGTAGGTCAGGCCGAGCATGCGCCGCTGCAGCGCTTCGTCGGCGCCGTGCAGGTGGGCGATGCCCAGGGCCGCGCCCAGCGCGCCGCACATCGCCGGGCGGAAGAAGCGCATCGGCGCGCGCGCGCTGATGCCCAGCAGGGTGGCCACGTCCACGGCGACGTTGAGCGCGGCGACCAGCGCGCGGCCATCGCTCGCCGCGCCGTCGATGTGGGCGCGCCGCTCGGCGGCGGCCACCAGCGAGGCCATGATCACCGCCATCGGATGCACCACCGCGGGCATGTGCACGCAGTCGAACTCCTGGTTGTGGATCTGGTAGCCGTTGAGCATCGCCGCGCTGGCCGCCGGCAGCATTTCGCCGGTGACCCAGGCGCGCGCGCCGCGGCCGCTGCCGTAGGCGGCGACGCTGTCGCGCACGGCGGCGGTCAGCGGCACCTGCGGGCCGGAGCCGGAAAGTCCCACCGCCAGCGAGTCCATCACGAACGTGCGCGTGGCCGCCACCGCTTCCGGGGCGAGATCCTCGTAACGCAGCGTGCGCGCGTGCCGCAGCAGGGCTTCGGTCAATCGCATGGGTCCACCCTCGCCAGCACCGTGTCCAGGCCGTCCAGACTGCCGCCGTCGGCAAGCGCCCGCACCTGTCCGAAGAGGGATTGCGCCAGCCCGGCGGATATGCCGCCCCAGCGCGCCAGCTCCACCGCCTTGGCCACGACCTCGTCGGGCTGCATGGGGCATTCCGGATCGCCCCAGGCATCGACGCGCCCGGCTTCCACGCAACGCCCGTCCTCCAGCCGCAGCCGCACGCGCGCGCCGTAATGCGCGGGGAAACGCGCGCTGGCTGCCGCATCCTCGGCCAGCACGATGCGGCCGCGCCACGCGGCCACCTCGGCGTCGCCGCAGGCCTCGGCGGTGTAGTGCGCCAGCTGTGGGCGGCCATGCACCAGCACGGAGGCGAGCGCATGCTGCAGGCTGAACTTGGCCTGCGCTTCGTCCCGCGGTTCCGGCCGGTCGCAGAAACGCAGGGCCTCGGCGTAGGTCCACAGTTCCACGCCGTCGATCCGCGCGCCGGGGGGCAGCCCTGCCATCGCGTCGCGCATCGCGTCGATCGCCGGATGCGCGTGGCGGCAGGCCGGCCAGGGTTTCAGGCTGGTGTCGTGGATCAGCCAGTCGCCGCCCCCGGCCACGACGGCGAGCGGATCGGCGTCGGGCGCGGTGGCGGCGAACAGGCCCTGCTCCCCTTCCAGGATGCGGCGCGGGCCGCGCACGCCGGCCAGCGCCAGCTTCGCCGCCAGCCAGCCGCTGCGCGCGGCCTCGGCGTTGTGCAGCGACTTGGTCGGCACCGGCTCGTGGCGCATCTGCCACAACCCGCCGGTGCGGCTGCCGGCCGTGCCCAGCGCGTCGGCCAGCGCGTCGTCGTCCAGGCGCAGGATCGAGCCCGCCGCCGCGGCCGCGCCGAAGGCGCCGGCCGTCGAGGTGGGGTGCCAGTAACGATAGTGGCCGCGCCCCAGCGCACGGCCGATGCGGATGGTGGCTTCATAGCCGCGCACCACCGCGTCGAGCAGCGCGGCGCCATCGGCGCCTTCGGCCTGCGCCGCGGCCAGCGCGACCGGAATCACCACCGGCCCCGGATGCAGGATCGCGCCGCGGTGCACGTCGTCCATCTCCAGCACGTTGCCGAGCGCGGCGTTCAGCAGCAGCGCGTCGCCGGCATCGCGCCGGCCCGCGCCGAGCGCGGCCGCGCGGCCTGGCGGCTGCGCGCGCACCAGCGGCCGCAGCTGCGCCGCAAGCGGATACCGCGACGCACCCAGCGCGCAGCCCAGCCAGTCGACCATCAGCAGCGCCGCGCGCCGGCGCGCCGGGGCGTCCACCGGTTGCCGCAGGCGCCGGGCGAGCTGTTCGGTGAGGCTGGCGGAAGAAGCGGGCATCGCGCTGCGGTTCAACTCGGCGGTGGAGGTCGGGACTGGCGCTGCTGCATGCGGGACGCAGTCTGGCGTCCGCAGCATAGCCCAAATGTCCGGACATATCATATGATCCATCTTCCGCACGCCGCAATCCTCGCCCATGCCCAGACCGCTGGATGCCGACACCTTCCTCGACCTGCTCGCGCGGGGGCCGGAGGTGTTCGCGCCGGGCTGCGCCGGCCATTCGCTGCTGTTCGAGCGCTGGCTGCGCGCGGCGCCGGAACGCTGCGCGGGCCTGCGCTTCACCGGCGTGCACATTCCCACCGTCAACACCTTCGATTTCGCCGGGCTGCACCCGCGGGCGCGGCAGCGCACGCTGTTCCTCAGCGCCGACCTGCGCGCTTCCTGGCTGGACGGACGCGTCGATTACCTGCCGATCACCTACACCGCCGCATGGCGCTGGCTGAGCGGGACGGTGTTCGACACGGTGCTGGTGCAGGTGGCGCCGCCCGACGACGACGGCAACTGCTCGTTCGGCGTGGCCTGCGACTTCACCCCGGCGGTGTGGCCGCGCGCGCGGCGCGTGCTGGCCCATATCAACCCGCGCATGCCGCGCACGCGCGGACCGTCGATTCCGCTGGCGCGCATCGACGCGGCGATCGAGCAGGACGCGCCGCTGCTGGAGGTCGCCGACCCGCCCGCCGACGCCGCGCTGGATGGCGTGGCCGCGAACGTCGCCGGGCTGGTCGAAGACGGCGCGACGCTGCAGTTGGGGCTTGGACGCCTGCAATCGAGCGTGCTGCGCGCGTTGCGCGGGCGCCGCAACCTGCGCATCCACAGCGGCATGGTTTCGGATGGCCTGCTCGGCCTGCTCGAATCCGGCGCGCTGTCGGCAGCGCCCGACGCGGTGGTGGCCGGCGTGGCGCTGGGCACGCAGGCGCTGTACGAGGCAGTGCCGCGCGTGGTCGGCTTCCGCGAGGTCGGCCATACCCACGACCACGCCGTGCTGGGCGCGATTCCACGCCTGGCCGCGATCAACAGCGCGCTGTCGGTCGACCTGCTCGGCCAGGTCAACGGCGAGTTCCTGTCCGGCCGCCAGCTCAGCGGCGTCGGCGGCCTGCCCGACTTCCTGCAGGGCGCTCGCCAATCGCCCGGCGGACGCGGCATCATTGCGCTTCCGGCCGCCACCCCGAAGGGCGAAAGCCGGATCGTGCCGGTGCTGCCCGCCGGCCCGGTCAGCGTTGCCCGCGTCGATGCCGACTGCATCGTCAGCGAACATGGCATCGCCGATCTGCGCCATCTCGACGTCCATGCCCGTGCCCGCGCGCTGATCGCCATCGCGGCGCCGGAACACCGGCAATCGTTGGAACGCAGCTGGCACGACCTCTCGCTCAGGCTATGAAAGGACCCGCACACATGACCGGTATGCGCCGCAGCAAACCCCGCTACGCCGAGCTGGGCGACCTGCTGCAGGCCGCCATCGAGAAGGGCGAATATCCCGTCGGCACGCTGCTGCCCACCGAACTGGAACTGTGCGAGCGTTTCGAGGTCAGCCGCCATACCGCGCGCGCGGCGCTGGCCCAGCTGATCGCCGCCGGCCTGGTACAGCGCCGGCCGGGCGCCGGCACGCGGGTGATCGCGCAGAGCGCGGCGATGCGCTACGAACACGAAGTGGACACCGTCGACACGCTGATGCAGTACGGCAACACCACGCGCCTGAAGATCGTCGAGACCGGGCGGCTGGTGGCCGACGCGGCGACGGCGCAACGGCTGGAGATCCGCGAGGGCAAGGAATACCTGCGCCTGCGCGGCCTGCGCCTGGAAGAGCCGGCGCGGCTGGCGGTCGCGGTGACCGAAATGCTGGTGCCGGTGCGCGCCGGCGTTCCGGCGGCCAGACTGCTGGATGCGGCCAGCACCGCGCGCACCGTGGCCAGCTTCCTCGATCCGGCGCGGCTGTCGCGCGTGGAGCAGGTGTTCGATGCGGCGTCCTTCGACGCCGACGACGCCAGGCTGCTGGAGATCCGCCGGAGCGAACCGGCGATGCGCGTGCAGCGCCGCTATCGCGATGCCGACGGCCGCCTGCTGATGCTGGCGACCAGCCTGCATCCTCCGGGCCGTTTCGCCTACTCCATGGTGCTCTCGCGCAACCACCGGCAGTAGACGGAACGCCGCGAAGGCCAGCCGGATCCGTCGTAGGAGCGGCTTCAGCCGCGAAGGTTTTTGCAGCCTTGGAAGGAAGCAGGAGCCTTCGCGGCTGAAGCCGGTCCTACGGAAGTCCGGCACGTCGTGCACGGCGCCGCGCTCAGCGCGCCAGCACGCCGGGATTCATCAGTCCCTTCGGGTCGAGCTGCGCCTTGACCGCATCCAGCAGCGCCAGCGCGGCCGGGTCGCGGCCTTCGCGGTAGCGGTAGAACTTGCCGATCTGGAAATTGACCGCGCCTTCGGCACGCATGACCCCGGCGATGGCGTGCCTGAGCGCGTCGGCCGCGGCGCGGGCCCCGGGATTGTCGTCCGGGCAGCCGATGCGGGCGCGGTGCACGGCGTCGACGGTGCGCTGGTGGAAGGCGTTGTGCGAATCCGGCCAATAGAGGCACGGCTCGATCAGCACGGCCTGCGCGCCGATGGTGGTCATCAGGGTGCCGACGAACAGGCCATGGCGCTGCATGGCGTCCTTCTCGCGCGCGAACAGCGCCTGCAGCGCGTCGAACAGGCGTACGGCCGCCGAGTGCGGGACGATGCCGTGCACCGGCGCCCAGCGTTCGCCTGAAGGCCCGAGCATCGCGTTCTTCGCCGCGAACAGGTTGGCCGCCATCACCCGGGGCACGCTGTTCTCCACCTCGTGGCCCGATCCGGCCACCGCGCGGCGCGCCGCGTCCACGCGGGCGGCGAGTTCGGCGGACGAATCGCCTTCCACGGTGACGTGCAGGCTGAACATGTGCGGATCGAGGAAGCGGCGGCCCCTGGCGGCCAGTCGGAGTCCGCCGAGCAGTCCGTCCCTGCGGATGACGTTGCCCAGCGCCTTGGCATCCGCGCCAAGGCCGGCGCGACGCATGCGTACCTGCGCCAGGCCCGGGTCGAATGCCGCCACCTCCGACGGCAGGCCGGCGCGGGCCAGCGCCGCCATCGCGCCCAGCAGCTGCGCAGGCCGTGCGAACTGCCACGACAGGTAGTCCACATGCGCGGACCTGGGCAACAACCGCAGCGTGGCGCGGGTCTTGATCCCGAGCAGGCCGCAGTCGCCGAGGAACAACCCGGTCAGGTCCGGACCGTGCCAGCGGAAGAACGGCGCGGTGCCGGCCGCCGCCGAGCCGGTACGCAGCAGCTCGCCGCGGGCCGTGGCCACCTCCAGCCCCAGCACCGACTCGGCGGAACTACCGTGGCGGCCGGAGCCGTGGAACGTACTGCCCTGCGCCAGCGCGCCGCCGACGGTGGCGTGCGAGCCGGACATCGGGCCGAAGTACGGCGTGCGCACGCCGCGCGCGTCCAGCGCCTGGCGCAGGCGTTCCCAGGTGACGCCCGCCTCGACCACGACGTAGGCGTCCTCGACGTTGATCTCGACGATGCGGTCCAACCCGCCGGTATCCACCAGCACGCTCGGCTGGCGCGCGGCCAGATAGCCGCCGGTGTAGCTCATGCCGCCACCGCGCGGCACCACCGCGATGCCGGCCTCGACCAGCGTACCGACCGCCTCGGCCAGTTGGCCGGCGTCGGTGGGGCGCAGCGCCGCCAGCAGCGGCTGTCCCTGCGCATGCACGTCGGTGGCGAGGTAGGCCAGGTGCGCGGGGTCGGTGATCAACCCCGCGCCGGGCGGCAATCGCGGTGCGACGGCCTGCAGGAGCGTCTCATGCAGGCCGTCCATCGCTTCAGAACGCGTTGATGCCGGTCAGCTCGCGGCCGATCACCAGCTGGTGCACGGTCTCGGTGCCTTCGTACGTGATCACCGACTCCAGGTTCAGCGCATGGCGGATGGCGCCGTGCTCGGTGGTGATGCCGGCGCCACCGAGCAGGTCGCGGCACTCGCGGGCGATGTCGATGGCCAGGCGGCAGTTGTTCCACTTGGCCAGCGACACCTGCTGCGGCTGCATCTGCCCGGCGTCCTTCAGGCGCCCCAGCTGCAGCACCAGCAGCTGCCCGGCGGTGATGCGGCGGGCCATGTCGGCCATCTTGATCTGCGCGCTCTGGGTCGCCGCGACCGGGCGCCCGAACAGGATGCGTTCCTTGGTGTAGGCCAGCACTTCGTCCAGGCAGGCGATGGCGGCGCCCAGCGGGCCCCAGGTGATGCCGTAGCGGGCCTGGGTCAGGCAGCCCAGCGGGCCCTTCAGGCCCTTCACGTTGGGCAGGCGGTTGGCGTCGGGCACGCGCACGTTGTCGAAGAACAGCGCGCCGGTCACCGAGGCGCGCAGGCTCATCTTGTGCTTGATCTCCTGGGCGGTGAAGCCCGGCGTGCCCTTTTCGATCACGAAGCCCTGCACGCCCTCGTCGGTGTTGGCCCAGACGATGGCGATGTCGGCCACCGAGCCGTTGGTGATCCACATCTTGGAACCGTTGATGACCCAGTCGCCGCCGTCCTTCACCGCGCGGGTCTTCATGCTGGCCGGATCCGAGCCGCCGTGCGCCTCGGTCAGGCCGAAGCAGCCGATGACCTTGCCGCGCGCCATGTCCGGCAGCCAGCGCATGCGCTGCTCTTCCGAGCCGTAGGCGTAGATGGGGTACATGCACAGCGAGCTCTGCACCGAGACGAAGCTGCGCAGGCCCGAATCGCCGCGTTCCAGTTCCTGGCAGATCAGGCCGTAGCTGACGCCGTTGAGGCCGGCGCCGCCGTACTGCTCCGGCAGCGAGCTGCCCAGCAGGCCCATGTCGGCGATCTCCGGGATCAGTTCGGTCGGGAAGCGGCCCTGGTCGAAGCAGTCGCCGATGATCGGCAGCACGCGCTCGTCGGTGAAGCGGGCGACGGAGTCCTGCACGGCACGCTCTTCCTCGCTCAGCAGCGAACGCACATCGAACAGGTCGTAGGGGTTGAGGGTCTTCAAAGTCATTGCTGTCTCGAAAAGCTGCCGTCACGGCCGGGAAGGTGAACGAATAAGGTAGTCCATTCAGGCCGAAAGGATTGCTGCGGCCGCACGTTCGCCGGCCCTGACCGCCGCTTCCATGCCCGGGGCCTGCAGTTCGGTCTGTTCGCCGGCGAAGTGGATCCGGCCGGAAACCGCCGCGTTCCACCGCAGGGTGGAGGCGAAACGGCCAGGGGCGATTTCCGAATAGGCGCCGTGGGCCAGCGGGTCGCTGCCCCAGCTGCGGGTCTCCAGCGGCCGCAGCGCGCCGCGCGCGGCCGGCCGCAGCCGCTCCAGCGCGGCGATCGCCCAGGCCAGGCGCGCATCGCGCTCCAGCCGGTCGGCCTGGTGCGCCGCCGCGCCGTTGAGCCACAGGACCAGGCGGTCCTCCCCGGCCGTGGCGCCGGGGACCGCGAACAGGCGCTGCAGCGGGCCGTCGCCCCACAGCGACAGCGGCAGGCCGTCCTGCTCCCAGAAGCGGCGGGTCGCGCGCAGGTGAACGGTGGTGACCGCGTTGTAGCGGCGGTCGGCCCACACCTGGCGTTGCGCCGGCGGCGGCGCCGGATCGATGGCGATGCGGGCGAGCGGGCCGCTGGGCAGCGCCATCACCAGGTGCGGCGCGTCGAAACGCCGGCCGTCGGCGCAGCGGACCTCCACGCCATGCGGCGTGCCGTCCACCCGCACCACCCGCGCGCCCAGCACCGGCGGACGCGCCAAGTGCGCGGCCATCGCTTCCGGCAGCGCCTGGCTACCGCCCCGCACCCAGCCGGTTCCCTGCGCGCCGAAGCGGCGCAGCGCATCGCGGCGCAGCGCGTCCAGCGCGCTGATCGCATGCACCGAGGAAAAACTGCTGCCGATGTCCATCCACGCGATCGCCTGCGGCGACCATCCCTTGCCGGCCAGGTAGTCCGACAGGGGAATGTCCAGCGCCGCGTTGTCCGGGTCCTGCCAGCCGGCCACCGACGCCAGCCCCGCCGCGCCCAGCGCGGCCGGCAGCAGCAACGGCGGCAGCAGCCCACGCTCCCTGCCCTGCAGGACGTTGTGCCGGCTGCTTTCCCATTCCGTGGCGCGGACGAGATCATCGCCGAATGCCAACCCCAGGTCGGCCGGGCGCGGCAGCGCCACCGACGGCGGCACGATGTCCACGCCGACCCGCTGCGCGTGCGCGCGCACCCGCGCGTAGCCGGTGCCGACCTCGACCCCGCCCACCTCGAAGCGCAGGCCGTCACGCTCCACGGTATGCAGGCGGCCGCCGACGCGCGGGTTCGCTTCCAGCACGGTGACGCGCGCGCCGCCGGCTTCCAGCGCATGCGCGGCGGCGAGCCCGGACAGGCCGCCGCCCACCACGATCGCGTCGGCGGTGCCGGCGGCCGCGACCGCCGGCCGCAGCGCCGCCAGAGTGGCCGCCCCCATCGCTCCGCCCAGAAGTTCTCTCCTGTTCACTGCCGCCTGCTCCAGGTGGGGAACCCGCCGCGACGCGCGGCGGGACGGCCGGTCAGAACCGGTAGTTCACCTCGACGCCGAACATGCGCGGCATCGGCGCGCTGATGCCGAAATCGCGCTGCTGCACGGAGCTGTAGCCGGTCGCGGGCGCGGCGTTGGGCACCATGATCCGCGGCGCGGTGAAGCTCAGGTAGCGCAGGCCGCCCTGCGGCGTGTCGTCGTCGAATACGTTGGTCACGTATGCGCTGATGCGCCACGACTCGTTCGGGGTCAGGCTCAGGCGCAGGTTGCTCAGCGTGGAGGCGCCGAACTTGGCCAGGTTGTGCACCTGGATGTAGCGCGCGCCTTCGTAGGTGGTGTCCCAGTTGGCGTCGTAGCCCCAGCCGTTGGCCAGCTCGCCGGCGTAGGCCAGGCCCACGGTCAGCTTGTTGCGCGGCACGAACGGCGATTTGTGCCCGGCCACGTTGGCCAGCGGGCTGCTGGCGTTCGGGTTCGGGTTGGACGCGTCGGACAGCAGGTCGGCCTGGTCGGCCGAGAAGAACTTCTGGATCTCCGAATCGGTGAAGGCGTAGACCACCGAGGCCAGCCAGCCCGGCGCGAACGCCCACTGCCCTTCCAGCTCGAAGCCGCGGATGCGCGTCTCGCCGACGTTGACGGTGTAGGTGTTGACGTAGGGCGTGCCGTTGCGCTGGTACGCCGTGCCGGACACGGTCAGGCCCTGGTTCTCCCAGTCGATCTGGTACACGTTGGCGTTCAGGCGCAGGGTGTTGTCGAGCCAGTCGCTCTTGATGCCGAGCTCGTAGTTGGTGACTTCCTCCTCGTGCACCTTGTTCAGGCCCTGCGCGATCAGGTCGGCGCTGGCCTGGTCGGTCAGGCGCGCGTCGTAGGCGAAGGTATTGAAGCCGCCGGGCTTGTTGCCCTTGGCCACCAGGCCGAACAGGTTGACGTTCTCGGTGGCCTGGTAGCTCAGGGTCCAGCGCGGGGTGAAGCTGTAGTACTTGGCCGAGGCGCTGTAGTTGCGGGTGTAGGCGACGCCGCTGACCACCGCGGAGTTGGAACCGTTGAGGCTCAGTTCGTCCTCGGCATAGCGCGCTTCCAGCGAGGTCGTCCACTTGTCGTTGATGTGCCAGCGCAGCTGGCCGTACACGGCGCGGTTGACGGTCTTGTTGCCCGGATCGGAGCGCACCGGCACGCCGGTGCCCAGGTCGCCGGTGTAACCGGGCAGGCCCTCGGCCTGGTAGTAGTACGCGCCGATCAGGCCGGCCAGGTCGCGCTCCTGGTCGCTGCTCAGGCGCAGGCCCTGCGACCAGTCCTTGGAGCGGTTCAGGCCGAAGGTCTGCAGCGCGCCCGGCACGGTGATGTTGACCGGGCCGGCCGGGACGACCAGCGCCGGGACCGCGTCGTAGCTCTGGTCCAGCGCGCTGTAGCGCTCCTGGCGGTTGATGCCGGTGATGGCGCTGAGCAGCCAGCCATTGTCGAAGTTGTAATCGATCTTCACGCTGGTGCGCGTGGCGTCGCTCTTCAGTCCCGGCATCAGCCCCTTGGCCAGGAAGCCGTTGGTATGGATGCGCCACTCGTCCGGCAGCGGCAGGGTGCCGCAGTAGTAGCCCTTGGTGCGCGAGACCATGTAGTTGGGCGGGTCGTTCGGGTTCGGGGTCTGCGTGGGCAGGTAGCAGTTGTTCTTGTCCGAACCGATCAGCGTGATCGCCACGTGCTCGTCGCGCGTCTTCTGCCGGCTGACGCGCGCGACGATGTCCAGGTTGTCGGTCGGCGACCAGGCGATGGCGCCCATGGCGCTCAGCGTCTCGCTTCCGCCGAGGTCCTTGCGGCCGGACGCGGCGTTGTAGAACAGGCTGTCGTTGCCGCGCTTGTTGACGCTGGCCTCGTAACCGAAGCGGCCATCCTCGGTGCCGCCGGCGTAATAGAGGCCCAGCTTCTCCTGGCCGTGGTTGCCCGCGCCCAGGGTCAGCTTGCCGCCCGGCGCGCTGCCGGGACGGCGGGTGATGTAGTTGACCGCGCCGGCGAAGGTGCTGCGGCCGAAGGCGGCGGCCTGCGGGCCGCGCAGCACTTCGACCTGGGCGATGTTCTCCAGGCCGAAGCTGGACATGTCGCCGTTGACGTAGATGCCGTCGATGAACAGCGAGGCATTGGTGTTGATGTCGTTGGAGGCCGGCGGCGACATGTTGGACATGCCGCGGATCACCGGCGCGTCCTGGTAGCGGCCGAAGGTGGAGCGGAACGAGAAGCCCGGGGTCATGTTGGCCACGTCGCGCAGGTCCACCAGGCCGCGCCGCTCGATGGCCTCCTCGGAGATGGCGGTGACCGGCAGCGGCGTCTTCTGCAGCGTTTCGCGGATACCGCGGGCGGTCACCTCCACCGAGTCGAGCTGGGTGACGCTGGGCGAGGCCGCCTGCCCTTGGTCGCCGGCCGGCTCGGCGGCGGTGTCGGCGGCGGCCGCGGGCCCTGCCGCCAGCAGCAGGGCCAGTGCGATGGAAGCGCAGAGCTGATCGGGTTTTGCGTGCTTCATGGTTTCGTTTTCCCGGCTGGAGGCGGCAGGCGGGAGAGAGCGCGCCGCCGCGATGGAAGAGTGGGACGGTGCCTGCCTCAATCCCTGGCGGCGGGCCTGGACTTCAGATCCCGGTAGTAGGTCCAACTGGTGACATTGGGCTGCGCCCAGGCCGCCGGGGCCTTGGCGTACTGCGGATAGCGCGTGCGCACGCGCTCGCGGATGTCCTGCGGCAGGTCGTCGAGCGAGCCGAGCTTGGCGCCCTGCGCCACGTACAGCAGGCCGCCGGGACGCTGGCCCAGTTCCATCCACGGCAGCCAGGGGCCGGTGCGCGTCCAGCTGTAGTCCAGCGGCACGCTCTTCAGCGCCGGGTTCTCCATGTCCCTGCGCGAGGCGAAGAACATGAAGTGTTCGGACCCGGCATAGACCGGCCCCGAGGATTCCAGCGGGAACGCATCGGGCTGCAGCGGATTCGGATACGACAGCGGGATGTTCAGGGTGAGCATCAGGCGGTCTCCCGCCTTCACCCACGGCAGCGCCATCGGCGGACGGCCCGGCGGGTTGAACGCCTGGTTCACCGGATCGTTGGCGACGTCGACCACGGTGTTGCGCTTGCCGCTGATCGGGTTGTCCCAGGTCTCCAGGATCTGCCCGGTCTTCAGGTCGCGGTAGAAGGTCAGCTCGCGCGAGAGCATGCGCCAGGTGCCGTCGGCCTGTTTCTCCGAGCGGCAGATGTTGTAGCCCTCGAAGCCCATCAGCGGAACCGGCGCCTTGCCCGTTTCCTGCTGGAACAGGGTGCCTTTCCACCACGCCACCACGTCCTGCGACGGGTCCAGCGAACAGCGCAGTTTCATCATGGATTCGGCGGCGTCGGCGGCCGCGTCGATGTCCAGGGCCGCGGCGTGGACCGGGAGCAGGGCGGCGGCCAGCACCGTCAGGCCCCACCCCTTCTTCGCGACTGCCAGCAAACGGGAAACGTTGTTCACGTACCACCTCTCGTTGGATTGCCTTCGATGCGCCAGGCGCTGCATCGTGGCGTGCGATGCGACGACGGCGGCGCCGTCACCAATGACATATGGGTATATCAATAGATCTTAAATGTCCAGACATTTGAAGCGGAATTTCGCCATTCCCCCGGCGGCGCCCGGTGGGCGCGGCAATGCGGCGATGCAGGATCGGGCAGCGGCCGGAAAGTGATGCGGCGCACAACCCGGTTGCGCGTGCGGACGGCGCCGCACGCGCCACTTCCAATGGCTATTTCTTCGCCGCGAACGTGCTGTCCAGGCTGCGTTCGAAGGCGTGGTAGCCGATACGCTCGTACAGCTCCTCGCGGGTCTGCATGGTGTCCACCACGTTGCGCTGGTGGCCGTCGCGGCGGATGGCGGTGTAGACGTTTTCGGCGGCCTTGTTCATCGCGCGGAACGCCGACAGCGGATAGATGCACATCGCCACGCCCGCCGAGGCCAGCTCTTCCGTCGAGAACAACGGCGTCTGCCCGAACTCGGTGAGGTTGGACAGCAGCGGCACGTCGCCGACCGCCGCGGCGAAACGCCGGTAGGTATCCAGGTCGTACGAGGCTTCGGCGAACACGCCGTCGGCGCCGGCCTCGACGCAGGCCACGGCGCGCTCGATCGCCGCGTCCACGCCTTCCATCTGGATCGCGTCGGTGCGCGCGATCAGGAAGAAGTCCGGGTCGGTCTTCGCGTCCGCGGCCGCCTTCACCCGGTCGACCATCTCGGCCTTGGTGACGATTTCCTTGTTGGGGCGGTGGCCGCAGCGCTTGGCGCCGACCTGGTCCTCGATGTGGCAGGCGGCGGCGCCGGCCTTGATCAGCGACTTCACCGTGCGCGCGATGTTGAACGCGCTCGGGCCGAAGCCGGTGTCGATGTCCGACAGCAGCGGCAGGTCGCAGACATCGGTGATGCGGCGGATGTCGGTGAGCACGTCGTCCAGCGTGGCGATGCCCAGGTCCGGCAGGCCGAGCGAACCGGCGGCGACACCGCCGCCGGACAGGTAGATGGCGCGGAAGCCGGCGCGTTTGGCCAGCAGCGCGTGGTTGGCGTTGATCGTGCCGGGGATCTGCAGCGGCCGCTCTTCCTTCAATGCGGCGCGGAAACGGGCGCCGGGACTGGCAATGCTCATGGGTGTTCCTCTGTGGTTGGGCGATGCGCGCGGGATCTCACATCGCCGGGTAATTGGGCCCGCCACCGCCCTGCGGGGTCACCCACACGATGTTCTGGGTCGGGTCCTTGATGTCGCAGGTCTTGCAGTGCACGCAGTTCTGCGCGTTGATCTGCAGGCGCGTGTCGGCCCCCTCGCCGACGAACTCGTACACCCCCGCCGGGCAGTAGCGCGCCTCCGGGCCGGCGTACTGCGCCAGGTTGATGCGCACCGGCACCGTCGCATCCTTCAGCGTCAGGTGGCTGGGCTGGTCTTCCTCGTGGTTGGTCGAGGACAGGAACACCGAGCTCAGCCGGTCGAAGGTCAGCACGTTGTCAGGCCTGGGGTAGTCGATCTTCGTGTGCTGGCTGGCCGGCTCCAGGCATTCGTGGTCGGCCTTCGTGCGGTGGATCGTCCACGGCGCGTTGCGCAGGCCCAGTTTGGGCAGCAGCCACTGCTCGATGCCGGTCATCAGCGTGGCCAGGGTGCGGCCCTTCTTGAACCACTGCTTGAAGTTCTTGGACTGCAGCAACTCGGTCTTGAGCCAGCTGTTCTCGAAGGCCTGCGGGTAGGCAGCCAGCTCATCGCGCGAGCGCCCGGCCGCCAGCGCCTCGAACGCCGCCTCGGCGGCCAGCATGCCGGTCTTGATCGCCGCGTGGCTGCCCTTGATGCGGCTGACGTTGAGGTAGCCGGCCTCGCAGCCGACCAGCGCGCCGCCGGGGAACACCGTCTTGGGCAGCGACAGGATGCCGCCGGCGGTGATCGCGCGCGCGCCATAGGCAATGCGCTTGCCGCCTTCCAGGTGTTTGCGGATCGCCGGGTGGGTCTTGAAGCGCTGGAACTCCTCGAACGGGCTCAGCCAGGGGTTCTTGTAGTCCAGACCCACCACGTAGCCGATCGACACCTTGCCGCCGTCGGCGTGGTACAGGAACGCGCCGCCATAGGTGTCGTCGTCCAGCGGCCAGCCGGCGGCATGCACCACCAGCCCCGGCTCGTGCCTGGCCGGGTCGATCTGCCACAGCTCCTTGATGCCGATGCCGTAGCTCTGCGGGTCCTTGCCGGCGTCGAGCTTGAACTTGCTGATCAGCTGGCGGCCGAGGTGACCGCGCGAGCCTTCGGCGAAGATCGTGTACCGGGCATGCAGCTCCATGCCGCGCTCGAAGTTCGGGCCCGGCGTGCCGTCCTTGTGGATGCCCATGTCGCCGGTGGCCACGCCCATCACCGCACCGTTCTCATCAAACAGCACCTCGGCGGCGGCAAAGCCCGGGAAGATCGCCACTTCCAGCGCCTCGGCCTGCTGCGCCAGCCAGCGCGTCACCTCGCCCAGGCTGACGATGTAGTTGCCGTGGTTCTGGAAGCATTCGGGCAGCAGCCAGTTGGGCGTGGCCTTGGCGCCGGTGGCGTCCAGGAACAGGAACTCGTCGCGGGTCACCGCCTGCTTCAGCGGCGCGCCCTTTTCCTTCCAGTCCGGGAACAGCTCGCTCAGGGCGCGCGGGTCCATCACCGCGCCGGACAGGATGTGCGCGCCCGGCTCGGAGCCCTTCTCCAGCACGCACACCGTCAGCTCCTGGCCCTTCTCCACCGCCAGCTGGCGCAGGCGGATGGCCGTGGACAGCCCGGCCGGGCCGGCGCCCACGATCACCACGTCGAACTCCATCGCTTCGCGCGGCGGGAGGGTGGAGGAGGTTTCGCTGCTCATGCGCGTCTCTTGGATATGCCGCCGCGGGCGCGGCGGCGTCTGGCTGCAGGAGCCGCCTCAGCGGGCGGCGGCGACGATCTGCGAGGGCGTGGCGTTCCACAGCAGCGCGGCGCGCCCGGCCAGGTGCGCGAACACCCGTTCCAGATGGCCGATGCGGTGCGGCTGGCCCATCACCCACGGATGGAGGCTCAGCGCCAGCAGCCGCCCCTGGCCGCTGCGCTGCGCCTCTTCCAGCAGGAACTCGCAGGCGTCGATCATCTGGTCGGCGTACTCGGACTCGGCGTGCAGGTTCTCGCCGACGATGAAGCGATCCTCCAGTTCCATCGACAGCGGCAGCGCGGTCAGCGGGCCGTGCGCGGTGGCGAACGCATACGGCAGTTCGTCGTTGACCCAGTCGCCGAACCATTCGATGCCGGCCTGGCGCAGCAGCTCGGGCGTGTTCTCCGACTGCGAGCGCGCCGGCGACAGCCAGCCGCGGATCGGCGTATCCGACCACGGCGCCAGCGCCTCCAGCGTGCGCGCGATGTACCCGGCTTCGCGTTCGGGCGACAGGCCGCCGTGGTGCACGCTGTCCATGTTCCAGCCGTGCGCGACCAGCTCGGCGGCGCGCGCCTTGAGCCGCCGCAGCAGCGCCGGATAGCGCAGCGCCAGCTCGCCGTTGACCGCGACGCTGGCCTGCAGGCCGTGCCGTTCCAGCGCGTCGAGCACGCGGAACACGCCGACCCGGTTGCCGTAATCGCGCAGGGTGTAGTGGCGCAGGTCCGGGTATGGCATCACCATCGAACCGTGCGGCTTGAAGCCCTCGCCCTTCGGGTCGAGCGGGAAATGCTCCAGCGACAGGTTGATCCACAGCGCCAGTGGCCTGTCGCCCGGCCAGCGCACCGCCGGGCGCTGCGCCAGCATCGACCAGCCGTAGCGGTCGTGGTCCATGCCATGGCGCAGGCGCGGGTATTGGAGATAGCCGTGGTCCAGGCTCATGCGGCGTCCTCCGCGGCAACCGCCGCCATCGAGGCCAGCGCGTCGTCGTAGTGATGGTCCAGGTAGTGCCGCGCGATCTCGCGGCCGGTGGCCTTCCACACGCCGTCGTGGCCGCAGATGTAGTCCATCGCCTCCTCGAAGGCCGCCAGCCGGTGCGGATGGCTGACCTGGTAGGCATGCAGCGGCACGCACATCACCGTGCCCGATTGCCCACCTTCGGCGTACAGCCGGTCGAAGGCGTCCTTGATCATCTGCCCGTAGCGGCGCGGCTCGATCCTGTTGGTGACGTAGACGATGGTGTCGTTGAGTTCCAGCGAATACGGCACCGACACGAAACGCCTGCCGGAACGGGTCTTCACCGGGGTGGGCTGGTCGTCGTGGAACAGGTCGCAGGTATAGAGGCCGCCGGCCTCGGCGAACAGGTCGATGGTGGCGTCCGAATGCGACAGCGCCGGCGCCAGGTAGCCATCGCAGTGCTGGCCCGTGCGCTCGGCGATCAGCGCCATCGAGTGCTGGATCATCTCCCGCTCCTGCGCCTCGTCCAGGCCGTAGGTGTAGCGGGTGTTGTAGATGCCATGGCTGAAGAACTCCCAGTCGCGCTCGGCGGCCATCGCGATCACTTCCGGGTGGTGCTCGAGCATGGCGGTGGACAGCGACACCGAACCGCGCAGGCCGTAGCGGTCCATCACCCGCATCATGCGCTGGTGGCCGACGCGGTTGCCGTAGTCGCGGGTGCCGTAGCCGAGGATGTCCGGCAACGGCCGCGGCCAGGCCCTGCGCTGCGGGTTGGGCGGCGGCGCGTACTCGTAGAACTCGATGTTGGGCGCGATCCACAGCGCCACGCGCGCGTTGCCGGGCCAGGTGATCTTCGGCCGGCTGTCCCATGGCCAGTAGTCGTACAGGCCCGGATCGGAGCGGGTGGCGGCGTTCATGCGCGCAGCGCCTGCAGCTGCGCGGCGACCGCATCCACGTCCTCGACGTCGCCGTACTTGAGCATGATGTCGCACAGGTTGGCGAAGTGCGGGATCTCGTGCTTGTCGGCCACGCACTGCTCCGGGACGAGGGTGCGGTAGCCGCGCGAGAGACTGTCGATCACGCAGGCGCGCACGCAGCCGGACGTGGAGCCGCCGGTGACGATCAGCGTGTCGACGCGGTGGAAGGTCAGCAGCGACCACAGGTGGGTTTCGAAGAACGGGCTGGCCATGCGCTTGTGCATGACGATGTCGCCCTCCCGCACGTCCGCGCGCGGGTCGAACTGCGCGCGCTCCGAGCCGTGCTTGATGTTCTGCAGCGAGTCCGGGGTGTCGGTGCGGGTGCCCCAGACGCCGGCGTCCTCGCCCGACTCCAGGTAGGCCACGTAGGTCCACACCACCGGCAGGCCAAGCGCGCGCACCTGCGCCGACAGCGCGTTGATGTGCTCGATCTGGCGCGGGTCGGTTTCGTAGGCGGTCCTGAACGCGGCCAGGTCGGTGTAGGCGCGCTGCACGTCGATGTTGACGATGGCCGGGCGCCGGCCGAAGCCGAACTTCGCGCGGTTGGGGTTGGCCTTGACCTGCTCCCAGTACTGGCGGGCGGTGAGCGGGGAGGTTTCCATCACGGGCATGGGAAGGTTCTCCGTTGCGGCGGGATCAGGCGCGGGCCAGGCGCGCGCGTTCGTCGCGCACCAGGGTGGCGGCCAGCAGGGCAAGCGCGACCAGCACGCAGATCAGCACGAAGGCCGGCTGGTAGCTGCGGGTGACGTCGAAGATCTTGGCGGTCAGCCAGATGCCCAGGCCGGCGGTGGTCGCGTCGAGCAGGGTGATGGTGCCGAGGATGCGGCCAGCCGCGGCCAGGCCGAAGGCGTTGACCGCCAGCAGCTGGATCATGGTGTACAGCCCACCCCAGCCCAGGCCGAACAGCACCAGCGAATACCACACTAGGTCCGCGCGCAGCGTCGCCAGCACCACCGCGCCGGCGGCCATGATCGACAGGTTGAGCAGGAACACGCGCTTGGCCGGGAACAGGTCCGAGAGCATGCCGAACAGGAACTTGCCGACCATCGCCAGGCCGAACATCAGGCCCAGCGCATTGCCGGCCTGCTGCGGCGCGAAGCCGAGGTCGCGCATGTGCAGGAACAGGTTGGCCGATACCGCCATGATCGAAAAGAACGTGGTCATGGCCACGAACGCCAGCACCCAGAAGGTGCGGGTGCGCAGCGCCTGGCGATAGCCGAGGTCGGGCAGGCCCGTGGCGCTCCTGCCGGCGCCGGCGCCGGCCTTGTCCGCGCCCCACGGCGGGATGCCGCCCGGGCGCGGACTGCGCACCAGCAGCAGCGCCAGCAGCAGGCAGGCCAGCGGTACCAACGCCTCCCACAGGAAGGCGCTGCGCCAGTCCATGCCCTGCAGCAGGTGCACGCCGAGCTTGGGGAACACCATGCCGCCGAGGCTGGTGCCGACCAGGGCGATGCCGATGGCGGTGCCGCGCTGGGCGACGAACCACTGCGAGACGTAGATGACCGCCACGTTCAGGCCGGCGGCCACCAGGACCAGCGCGAAGCCGAGATGGATCAGGTACAGATGCGTCAGCGAATGCACGTGCGCATAGGCCGCGTACAGCGCCGCCAGCAGCACCAGCCCGGCCAGGATCAGCTTGCGCGGGCCGACCTTGTCGATCACCGCGCCCAGGAACGGCGCCGTCCAGCCGGCCAGCACCAGGGTGATCAGGTCGCGCAGCTTCAGCTCGCTGCGGCTCCAGCCGAACTCGCGCAGCAGCGATTCGTCGAACGCGGTCAATCCGGTGATGACCAGCCCGTTCGATACGAGCAGCACCAGCATCCCCATTACCGCCATCAGCCACGGGTAATAACGCTTCATCTGAACACCTCTGCAGGTTGGGTCATGGCAGGTAGATACGCCGGCGGGGGATTTCCGCCGCCGGCGTTGACCGGGAGCGGATGGCATGCCTACACTTTGTCCGGACAAAGTGTGCCACAGTCTTTCCCCCCGGAGGAAGCCATGCAAACCATCGTCGTGCTGTTCAACCTCAAGCCCGGCGTCAGCCGCGAGGAATACGAGGCCTGGGCGCGCGACAGCGACCTGCCGGTGGTCAACGGCCTGCCCTCGGTGGAGACGTTCGAGGTGCTCCGGGCCGGCGGCCTGCTGGTCGGCGACGGCCCCTCGCCTTACCAGTACGTGGAGATCATCCGCGTACCGGACATGGACGCCTTCCTCGCCGACCTGTCCGACCCGGCCGCGCAGGCCGGCGCCGCGCAGTTCCAGCAGCGTTACGCCGACAACCCCCTGTTCATCCTCGCCAGCGCCCTGTAAGCCAGAAGGAACCGCCCATGGCCCGTTATCCCGAACTGCAGGGCAAGGTCGCCCTGATCACCGGCGCCGGCCGCCGCGCCGGCCTGGGCGAAGGCATCGCCCGGCGCCTGCTCGAGGAAGGCTGCAAGGTCGTGCTGACCGACATCGGCAAGAGCCGCGGTACGGAAATGCCGGTAACCGCGGTCGGCACCGACGAGGAAATGGCGCAGGTCGCCGCCGGCCTGGCCGCCGCCACCGGCGGCGAGTGCGTGGCGATGGCGCTGGACGTGCTGGAAGAAGCCCAGGTCGAGGCGGTGGTCGCCGCCACCGTGGCGCGCTTCGGCCGCCTCGACATCCTGGTCAACAACGCCGGCATCGGCTACCTGATGAAGCCGCTGCTGGAGATGGAAGCGGGCGAGTGGGACGCGGTGCTCGGGGTCAACCTGCGCGGCGCCTTCCTGTGCAGCAAGCACGCCGCGCGGCAGATGGCCGCCCAGGGCGGCGGACGCATCGTCAACATCGCCTCGCAGGCGGCCAAGTCGCCGTTCCCGCATGCCGCGGCCTACTGCGCCTCCAAGCACGGCTTGGTCGGCCTGACCCGGGTGGCGGCGCTGGAGCTGGGCGCGCACGGCATCACCGTCAACGCGGTCTGCCCCAACCATGTCACCACCGGGCTGGGCGCGTGGCAGAACGAGTACTTCGCGGCCAAGACCGGGCGCAGCGTGGAGCAGTACCTGGCCGACATGCGCGCGCGCATCCCGCTGGGACGCCCGGGCCTGGCCACGGACACCGCCGCGGCCACCGCCTTCCTGTGTTCGGACGATGCGGTCTACGTCACCGGCGAGGCGCTCAACGTCTCCGGCGGCGAGGAAATGCATTGACAGCCCCCATCCCGAGAACCCCCATGAGCCAAGCAAGCTACAAGTGGCCCAACGACGCGCGCCTGGCGCTGTCGGTCGTGGTCAACGTCGAGGAACTGTCCGAGTACAACGTCGGCCAGGGCGACAGGATCACCGAGCCGGTGGACGAGCTGCACGTCACCCTGTCCAAGCCGGTGCGCAACTACGGCAACGAGTCCAACTACCGCTACGGCATCAACGAGGGCCACGCGCGCGTGGCCGCGCTGCTGGACCGGTACGGCGTGACCTCCACCTACACCGCCGCCGCCGTCTCGCTGGAGCGCGCGCCCGCGGTGGCCGCCTACCTGCGCGGCAGCCGCCACGAGGTGTGCTCGCACGGCCACCGCTGGATCCACCAGTTCCGCTTCGACGAGGCGCAGGAACGGCAGTTCATCCGCGACGCCGCCGACAGCATCGAGAAGACCATCGGCGTGCGCCCGGCCGGCTGGCTGTCGCGCTACCTGCACACCGGCGCCACCCGCCGGCTGCTGCAGGAAGAAGGCTTCCTGTACCACATGGACGACTACTCGGCCGACGCGCCGTTCTGGGGCGAGGTCGACGGCAGCGACCGGCCCATGGTGGTGGTGCCCTACCAGCTGGACACTAACGACATGAAGATGTGGGTCGCGCCGTCCTACCTGCCGAAGGACTGGCTGGACTACGCCGTCGACAGCTTCGACACGCTGTACGCCGAAGGCGCGCACGCGCCCAAGGTGATGTCGCTGGGCCTGCACCTGCGCATCATCGGCCGCCCCGGCCGCATCGGCGCGTTCGAGAAGTTCCTGCAGTACGTCGCGCAGAAGCCCGGCACCTGGTACGCCACCCGCCGCCAGATCGCCGAGCACTTCGCCGCGCAGGTGCCCGCGCCATGACCGCCGCGCCCAATCCCCGCCGCTGCCTGCTGTTCGTGCCCGGCTCGCGCCCGGAGCGTTACGCCAAGGCCATCGCCACCGGCGCCGACCAGGTCTGCATCGACCTGGAGGACGCGGTCGCCCCGGCCGACAAGGAAAGCGCGCGCGCGGCGCTGTTCGCCTTCCTCGCCGACGCGCCGGCCGGCCACGGCGAGATCGGCCTGCGCATCAATCCGCTGTCCACCGCGCTGGGCCAGGCCGACCTGGCCGCGCTGGCCGCCTCCGGCCTGAAGCCGGCATTCGTGATGCTGCCCAAGGTCGAAACCGTGGCCGAGCTGCGCCAGGCCGACGCAGCGCTGGCCGCCGTCGATACCGTGTTCATCGCCCAGATCGAAACGCCGCGCGGGCTGCTCGACGCACGCGCTCTGGCGGCGGCCACGCCGCGCCTGCAGGCGCTGATGTTCGGCGGCTTCGACTACATCGTCGCGCTGCGCGGCCGCGCCGGCTGGGACAGCTTCTTCCACCCGCGCGTGCAGCTGGCCACCGTCGCCGCCGAAGCCGGCGTCGGCTGCCTGGACGTGCCGTTCCTGGACATCAAGGACGAAGCGGGCCTCGTCGCCGAGACCGACCGGGTGATCGAACTGGGCTTCACCGCCAAGGCCGCGATCCACCCGGCCCAGGTCGAACCGATCCAGAGCCGTTACCTGCCCACCGCCAGCGAGTACGAACGCGCGCAGCGCGTGATCGCCGCGCTGGCCGCCAGCGGCGGCGAGGCGATCCAGCTCGACGGCAAGCTGGTGGACCGCCCCATCGAGATCGCCGCCGAACGCGCCATCGCGCTCGGCGCGCACGGCGTGCGCGCCGGCTGATCGCCCCCTTCATCCCGGCCATACCGCCCTCTTTGACCAGGCTGCGCCCAGCGCCAGCCCACCGCCCCGCGAAAAGGACACCACCATGGTTCAGAACGTCAAGCAGATCGCCGAAAACCGCTTCCGCGAAACCTTCGGCCGCCATTACGAAGACTTCAACGTCGGCGACATCTACGAGCACCGTCCCGGCCGCACCATCACCGAGACCGACAACACCTGGTTCACCCTGCTGACCATGAACACCCACCCGATGCATTTCGACAAGGAGTACGCCAAGGCCTCCGAGTTCGGCAAGGTGATCGTGTGCTCGCCGCTGACGGTGGCGCTGATGGTGGGCATGAGCGTGACCGACGTCAGCCAGAAGGCGGTGGCCAACCTCGGCTGGACCGACATCCGCATGACCCATCCGCTGTTCGTCGGCGACACCCTCACCGCCGAATCGGAAGTGCTGGAGAAGCGCGAATCCAAGTCGCGCCCCGGCGCCGGCATCGTCACCTGCCGCACCAACGGCTACAACCAGGACGGCACGCTGGTGTGCACCTTCAACCGCACCATGCTGATCGCCCGGCGCGGCCATTCGGTCGAAGACAAGGTCAACTACTGAAGGGCGCAGCCATGAGCACCGATATCGACCAACTCTGGGGTCCGGAGGAAGAACAGGCGCTGATGGACTCGATCGACCACTGGATCGAGAAGTCCGTCGCGCCCATCGCCCGCGAATATGACCTGGAGGACAAGTACCCGCACCAGCTGGTGGAGGAGATGAAGGACCTCGGCCTGTTCGGCGCGACCATCTCGCCCGAGTACGGCGGCCTCGGCCTGCCGGCGCGCATCTACGCCCGCATCGTCATCAAGGTCTCGTCGGTGTGGATGGCGCCGACCGGCATCTTCAACTCGCACCTGATCGTGGCTTCGGCGATCGAACGCTGCGGCACCGAGGCGCAGAAGCGCAAGTACCTGCCGCGCATGGCGACCGGCGAACTGCGCGCCGCGCTGGGGCTCACCGAACCCAACGCCGGCACCGACCTGCAGGCGATCCGCACCGTCGCGCGTCGCGAAGGCGACCATTACGTCATCAACGGCGCCAAGACCTGGATCACCAACTCCCTGCACGGCAACATGGCCCTGTTGCTGACCAAGACCGACCCGGGCGCGCAGCCGCGGCACAAGGGCATGTCCATGTTCATCGCCGAGAAGGGCGAGGGTTTCGTGGTCGCCAAGAAGCTGCAGAAGAGCGGCTACAAGGCCATCGACACCTGCGAGCTGGTGTTCCAGGACTACCGCGTGCCGGCCGACTGCCTGCTCGGCGGCGAGGAGGGGCGCGGCTTCCACCACGCCATCGGCGGGCTGGAACTGGGCCGCATCAACGTCGCCGCGCGCGGCTGCGGCATCGCCGAAGGCGCGCTGCGGCTGTCGGTGCGATACGCGCAGGAACGCACCACCTTCGGCAAGCCGATCGCCGAACACCAGGCCATCCAGCTCAAGCTGGGCGAGATGGCCGCGCGCGTGGAAGCGTCCAAGCTGCTGATCGACAGCGCCGCCAACGCCTACGACAAGGGCGAACGCTGCGACATGGAAGCGGGCATGGCCAAGTACTTCGCCACCGAGACCGGCGCGTTCTGCGCGCAGGAAGGCATGCGCATCTTCGGCGGCTACAGCTACTCGGTGGAGTACGACATCGAACGCTTCCACCGCGACGCGATGCTGATGTGCATCGGCGAAGGCACCAACGAGATGCAGCGCATCATCATTTCCAGGCAGCTGGTGGCGCGCAATCCGATCTGAAGCTTGAACTTGAAGCCCCTCTCCCTGCGGGGTGAGAGGGGCAGTTTGCGAACCACCGGTTCGCTGCCCCTCGAACGCCCTTGCGCCAGCGCAAGGGCCGGGGCGCGAAGCGGGGGTTGGGGTGAGGGTACGGGCAAAGCCCCGCAATGCCTGATCGCACGAGGCTTCGCCCGGCCCCTCATCCGCCCTGCGGGGCACCTGCATCCGGCACATCCCTGTGCCGCACCCTTCGGCGGCTTCGCCGTGCAGCCTGGCAATCCTGCCAGGCTGTCTCCCAAGGGAGAAGGGAACTTCGCCACTTCCACGAGGCCCCCATGAAAGACCTGCCCCTGAAAGGCCTGCGCATCCTCGCCGTCGAGCAGTACGGCGCCGGCCCCTATGGTTCGATGCACCTGGCCGACCTCGGCGCGGAAGTCATCAAGATCGAGTCCCCGCCGGGCGGCGATGTCTCGCGTGCTACCGGCCCGTACTTCCTCGGCGACGACGACAGCCTGTTCTTCCAGACCTTCAATCTCAACAAACGCTCGCTGCGGCTGGACCTGAAGTCGGCCGAGGGCCGCGCCGCGTTCGAGCGGCTGGTGGCCGGCGCCGACGCGGTGCTCAACAACCTGCGCGGCGACCAGCCGGCCAGGCTGGGCCTGGACTATGCCGCCCTGTCGGCGCTCAACCCGAAGATCGTCTGCGCGCACCTGTCCGCCTACGGCCGCGACAACTCGCGCACGGCTTGGCCGGGCTACGACTACCTGATGCAGGCCGAAGCCGGCTTCATGGCGCTGACCGGCGAGCCGGACGCGCCGCCGGCGCGCTTCGGCCTGTCGATGGTCGACTACATGACCGGCACCACCATGGCGATGGCCCTGCTGGCGGCGGTGATCGGCGCCATGCGCGGCGGCGTCGGCCGCGACGTCGACGTGAGCCTGTTCGACGTGGCCCTGCACCAGCTCAGCTACCCGGCCACCTGGTACCTCAACGCCGGCCACCGCACCGGGCGCCTGCCACGCAGCGCGCATCCGTCCACCGTGCCGTGCCAGGTGTTCCGTACTGCCGATGGCTGGGTGATGGTGATGTGCATGCTGGAGAAGTTCTGGCAGGTCTTCGTCGAGGGCATCGGCAACCCGGCCTGGGCCGCCGAACCGCGCTTCGCCGATTTCGCCGCGCGCCGGCAGGTGCGCGAGGAACTGACGGCGCTGGTCGACGAGGTGCTGTCCACCCAACCCACCGCGTACTGGACGCAGCTGTTCGCCGGCCGCATCCCGATCGCGCCGGTGCTGGACATCGCCCAGGCGCTGGACAACCCCTATGTGCGCGAGGTCGACATGCTGCAGGACGTCGAGCACCCGCGCGGCACGCAGCGCATGCTGCGCAGCCCGATCCGTCTCGACGGCGTGCGCCTGTCCGGGCGCGCCGCGCCCGCGCTCGACGCGGACGCCGGCGCGCTGCTGCACGATCACGACGACTGAACGGCCGGGAGCCTGCGATGAAACTGGAAGGCGTGCGCGTGCTGGACCTGTCGCTGTTCCTGCCGGGGCCGCACCTGACGATGATGATGGCCGACCATGGCGCCGAGGTGATCAAGGTAGAGCCTCCCGGCGGCGAGCCGGTGCGCGAGGTCGGGCTCAAGCAGGCCGGCCACAGCACCTGGTTCCGCAACACCCACCGCGGCAAGCGCTGCATCGCGCTCGATCTCAAGAGCGCCGCCGGCAAGGCCGCGTTCGCGCGCCTGGTGGCCTGGGCCGACGTGGTGGTGGAGGCATTCCGCCCCGGCGTGGCCGCGCGGCTGGGCATCGACTACGCCAGCTGCAAAGCGATCAACCCGGGGATCGTCTACTGCGCCATCAGCGCCTACGGCCAGACCGGCCCGAAGGCGCTGCGCCCGGCGCACGACCTGGCGATGCAGGCCGACAGCGGCGTGGTCAGCCTCAACCGCGCGCCCGACGGCACGCCGGCCGCGCCGCACATGCCGGTGGCCGACATGGCCGGCTCGCTGATGGCGCTGGCCGGCATCCTGATGGCGCTGCTGCGCCGCGAGCGCAGCGGCGAAGGCGACTTCATCGACCTGTCGATGCAGGACGCACTGATGGCCTGGCTGCCCAACGTGCTTGGGCCGCCGTTTGCGCTGGGCCGCGACCCGGTGGTGCACGAGGAGCGCAGCTGGGGTGGCAATGCCCTGTACAAGCTGTACCGCTGCGCCGACGACCGCTGGCTGGCGCTGGGCGGCGCCGAGCACAAGTTCGCGGAGAACCTGCTCAACGCCTTGGGCCGCCCGGACCTGGTACCGCTCTGCCACCTGCCGCCCGGCCCGGGCCAGGACCCGGTCAAGGATTTCCTCGCCGCCACCTTCGCCACCCGCACGCTGGCCGCGTGGACCGCGTTCCTGCAGGACGTGGACGTGTGCTGGGCGCCGGTGAAGACCCTGACCGAAGCCTTCGCCGACCCGCATACGCACGCCCGCGGCATGGTGTGGACCGACGGACAGGGCGGCACCCATCTCGGCATCCCGATCCGCTTCGCCAACGAGCCGGGGCGCATCAACCCGCACCTGGACGTCGTCGGCGAATCCACCGCCGCGGTGCTGGCCGAGCTGGGGCTCGGCGACAAAGCCCCTCTCCCCTCGGGAGAGGGGTTGGGGTGAGGGCAAGGGGCGAGGCCATGCAGTCCGCACGCCATCGCGCTTCGCCCGTACCCTCATCCGCCCCTCTGGGGCACCTTTTCCCGAAGGGAGAAGGAACAACGTCATCGTTCGGGCACGAGTTTTACGGATCACCAATGAGAAAGCTCCTCTCCCCTCGGTGCTCCAAGGCACGCGTGCCCTGGAGTGCCTCGCCCTTCGGGCGGCTTCGCCGTGCAGCGTGGCGCTCCTGCCAGGCTGTCTCCCACGGGGAGAAGGATCGGCGCTACTTCCAGCGCGACTTGTCGCGCACGTAGCGCGCGGCGTCCTCCAGCGACTCGGGCAGGTACTGCGACCAGAGATTCGGCGCGTATTTGCTGTGGTAGCCGTCGTAGATGTCGCGGTACAGCTCCATGTGCACCACCGGCTGGCGCTTGCGCGCGCGCAGCTCGGCGATCGGGATGCGACCCACCACCAGCTGCTCGTGCAGGCTGCTCGCCGTGGCGATGGCTTCGCCGTTGGGGCCGTACAGCGCGGTGCCGCCGCTGCCGGGGTCGTCGAAGAACGGGCCGTTGTCCGGCGAGATCGAGTTGTTGACGATCGAACTGTAGACGCCGTTGTACAGCGCGCAGGCCTGCACATCGAGCGGCATGAAGCCGCCGGAAGCGGTGCGCAGGAACACCTCGGCGCCCTTCATCGCCATCGCCCGGAACAGTTCCGGCTCGCGCTGCGCCGAACTGGTGGCCAGGTTGCCCAATGGCGTGCGCGTCACCGGGATCACCGCGTCGCGGCCGTACATCTCCACGTAGCGGTCGAGCACGTCGTAGATGGTGGTGGTGAACAGCTCGAAGCCGGGGAACACGCCCTTGATGTTGCGCGCCTTCCAGTGCTTGTCGACGATGCGGCCGGTGTTGTCCATCACCGTGGTGATCGACAGCACATGCCCTGGCCAGTCCGGGTCGCGCACGTAGGCGCCGAATACGATCCAGGTGTCGTACTGGCGGCATTTGGCGGCGATAGCCTCGCTCTCCACGCCGGGCAGTTCGATCGCCAGCTGGTAGGCCTCCTTGCGCGTCCAGCGGCGCCAGCCCTGCAGCGGGAATTCGTGGAACTGCAGCAGGTCCGGACGCGCGCCGAAATAGAACGCGCGGTCGATGGTCTCCAGCATGTGCTCGAGGTTGCGCTTGAGCGCGGTGCGGGTCTGGCTCGGCTCGAAGCTGTGCACGCGGGTCTGCGCCAGGCCCAGGGTCCACGCCGGCTTGGCCAGTTCGACCGTGTCGTAGGTGCCGTCGGTGCGCAGGCTGGGCGCGTCGGCGCCCTTGCCGGTGGCCGCGTGCGAAGCGCCGGGCATGCCCAGCAGGCTGCCGCCGACGCCACCCAGCGCAGCCAGCCCGGCGGCGCCGGCGAGGAACGAACGTCGGGAACTGCTCATCGATCACCTCCCCTGGTGCGACGGCAGGCCGCCACGCCGCGCGCGGCGCAGTGGCGGCCGCTACTCATGCAATGGAATGGCTCAGATCGGGTCGCCGGCGAAACTGGGGCCGCTGAGTTTGCGCCAGTCGCGGCTGACGAACTTCTCGTCGATCAGGGTGCGCTGGATCAGCACGCCGTTCTTGTACCAGTGCCAGATGCGGTTGCGCAGCGTGCCGCAGTCCGAGAGCTGGATCATCTCGTACAGCTCGATGCCCTCCTCGCCCTTGCGCTGCCAGTGCAGCATCAGCGTGCGGTGGTGGTCGTCCTCGGGGATCTCGGTGCACCAGCCGTAGATCAGCTCGTTGTCGAAGATGATGCGGCCGAAGCTATAGGTGGTGGGGAAGTCGCGGATCTCGGTGCGGCCATCGGCCCAGCTGTAATGGTTGGTCTGGTGGTAGGGCATCGCATCGTCGCCGGTGATGCGGCAGACCAGGCGCGAGCGGTGCTCGTCGGTCTTGTTGCCCTCGGCGTCGTAGTAGCGGTACACGCCGTCCCACACGCCGTCGTGCTTGGCCAGGTAGGGCATGTGCTTGCTCAGGTCGATCATGTGCATTCCTTGTGGCTGTTGCGGTTGTGCGGCGCGCTGCGCCTGGTTCATGGGTCGCGGAGCTCGTCCATGACCTGTTCCATCGGCACGTCCATGCCGGTGTCCTGCAGCGCCTCGGTCTCCTGCTGCACGATGCGCAGCACCCGGGCGATGTATTCCTGCATCCACAGCGTGCGCTGCGCTTCGGCCTCGCGGTCGGGGCGGAACTGGTCCAGCTCGGCGCGGCTGAGCAGGCCCTTCTGCTCGATCAGCCGCTCCAGCGCGTCCAGCCGCTGGTGGGTGACCGCGTTCTCCATGGCGATGGCCATGGCGATGGAGAGCACGCGCTCCACGTCCGGGTCCTTGAAGAAGTACGGACGCTTGCCGCGGGCGCGGCTGCCGGCCAGTGCGATGGGGTCGATGCCGTTCATGCCTTCCACGCTCCGAACATGGTCCACAGCGCGGCGCGGCCGTGGTCCTCGCCCTGCGCGCTGGCCACCGGGAAGATGTCCCGGTCCACCACGCCGCGCACCCTGGTCTCGAAGTAGCGCTCCGGGTCGAAGCCGGCCGCGGCCATCATCCGCCGCAGGTCGTACTCGTGCATCACGCCCCAGAACGGCTCGTTGTTGTTGTAGGTATCCCAGTCGCGCATGAACTGCTCGTACACGTCCATGCCGTGGTACTGCGGCTGCTCCAGGTGCGCGGTGAGGCCGCCGGGCGCGAGCAGGCGGTTGATCTCGCGCAGCTTGCGCGGCATCGCCGTGGCCGAGCTTTCGTGCCAGAACATCGCGGTGGTGATCAGGTCGAAATGGCCGTCCGGGTAGTCCAGCGCCTCGCCGTTGGCCTGGCGGAACACGATGTTGTGCACGCCCAGCGCGCGGGCGCGGGCATGGCCGTAGCGCAGCATCGGCGCGGCCACGTCCACCGCGATCACCTCCGCCTCGGGGAAGGCCTGCGCCAGCGGCACCACGTTGTGGCCGCAGGTGCAGCCGATGTCGAGGATGCGGCGCGGCCTGAACTGCGGGTGTTCCTCTTTCAGCCACTGCGCCAGCGCCTGGCCGCCGCCGTCGTTGTAGCGGCCGAGCATGCCGCCGGTGGTGGCGAAGATGCCGCAGTCGTAGTTGGCCGCCGCCGACACATCGTCGGCGACCAGTTCGGTGTGGTAGCCGCCGGGCATGCAGTGGATGTCCACCGCGCTGGCGTAACGCGGCACGCGCACGGACGGGTCCAGCTGCAGGCCGTCGTCGCCGGCATTGAGCGCGCGTGCCTTCTCCACCAGCGCGTCGAGCTGCCGCAGCACCAGCCCGCGCCCGGCCTGCTGGCGCATCTCCATGGTGTTGCGGCGCAGGGCGCTCCAGGTCTGGTAGACCGGGTCGCCGGCCATCGCCTTGCGCACCTCGTGGCGGCTCTGCGGCGCGTGGCCCTTCTCCTTCTCGAAGGCCGGCCTGACCCGCTGCTCGTAGGCCAGCTTGACCTTCGGGCCGAGCCGCGTGGCCAGATAGCCGTTCATGTTGGCCAGGAAGTCGAAGCGGGTGGTGTCGTCGAGCGTGCTTTCAGGAAACAGCGCGTGGCGGCCGACATGCTGCCAACTCGGGGGAAGGGCTTGCTGGCTCATCGCGAAGTCTCCTGTCACCGACTATATGTACTAATGACATACCTATATGTCATATGGATCGTGACGGTCAAGCGCCCCCAGGTATGTATCCCGGGGCGGTGCCCGGACGTGCCGATCCACTCCGCTGCCACACGCACGCGGCGAAGACGAGAGGATGGTCCGATCCACAGGGGCGACGCCAGGCGCGCGGCCCCACTCCGCCTCACTCCGCCGCCGGGAACCACCACGGCGAGGCCACGCCGCCGTTGACCAGCAGCGCCCGCGCGCGCACGAAGCGGCGGATCGAACCGCTGCCCATGCGCGAGCCGCCCAGGCCGGAATGGCCGAAGCTCTGCTTCTCGGCGGTCTGCACCATGGCGGTGAGGCTGGCGTCGTTGATCGAGACGGCGCCGGCGTTCAGCTGCCGGGCCACGCGCTGCGCGCGCTCCGGGTCGCCGGAGAACACCGCCGCCGACAGCCCGAACTCGCTGGCGTTGGCGCACGCAATGGCCTCGGCCTCGTCGGCCACCACCTTCACCGGCAGCACGGTGGCGAAGCTTTCCTCGCGCATGACCGCCATGTCGTCGCTCACGTCCACCAGCACCGTCGGCGGGCACCAGGTGCCGCCGTGCTCGACCAGTTCGCCGCCGGTCAGCGCGCGCGCGCCGCCGGCCAGCGCCTCGGCCAGGTGCCGGCGCACCAGTTCGACCTGCGACGCGGCGATGATCGGCCCGATCCGGCCCTGCCTGGGGTCCGGCCATGCCAGCTCCAGCGCGGCCGCCTCCTTCACCAGCGCGGCGATGAAGGCCTCGGCCACCGGCGCTTCGACATAGACGCGCTCGATCGACATGCAGCTCTGCCCGCCGTTGACGAAGCTGCCCCAGGCCAGCGCACGCGCGGCGCGGGCGACGTCGGCGTCGGACAGCACCAGCGCCGGGTCCTTGCCGCCCAGTTCCAGCGAGGCCGGGATGAAGCGGCGCGCGCAGGCCTCGGCCACCCTGCGCCCGGTCGCCACCGAGCCGGTGAAGCAGACATGGTCGCTGGCCTCGATCACCGCCTGGCCGGTGGCGCCGGCACCGGTGACCAGCGCGAACACCTCTTCCAGGCCGGCCGCGGCCAGCGCATCGCGCAGCAGCGGTACGAAGCGCGAGGTCACCTCGCTGGGCTTGGCCAGCACCGTGCAGCCGGCGGCCAGCGCCGGCACCGCATCGATCAGGGTCAGCATCAGCGGGAAGTTCCATGGGCTGATGACGCCGACCACCGGGTACGGCACCCAGGTCTGGTGGGCCTGGATGAAGGGAATGGCGTCCTGGCGCGGCGCCGGTTCGGCCAGGCTGGCCGGCGCCTGCGCCGCCCAGCGGCGGATCGCCGCCAGCGTGCCGTCCACTTCGATCACCGATTCGTGCCAGCGGCCGGTGTCGGCCAGCAGCACCTCGATCATGGCGTCGCGGCGCGCGGCCAGCGCCTCGGCCAGCGCCGCCAGCCGTTCGCAGCGGCGCTCGATGCCCTGCCGCTCCCATGCCGGCTGCGCGGCGCGCAGCACGGCGGCGGCGGCGGCCACCTCGTCAGCCGGCGTGACCCGCAGTCCGCCTTCCATCTCGCCGGTGCGCGGATTGCGCAGCGGCAGCGTGCTCGTCTCAGTCATGGCCCAGGACTCCGGCGCCCAGCAGCGCCTCGATGGTGGCTTTCTGGCGGGCGGCGAAATCGGCCCGCTGCGGGATCTTCAGGGTGTCGCCGTCGAGCAGCGCGTTGGGCTTGAGCGCGGTGGCGCCGAGGCCGGCGCTGATCGCCGCCTGCGGCAGCCGCGACAGCACGTGGCCCATGCCCGGGCGCAGCCGGCGGCGGCGCAGGCCGGCGATGTCCAGGTCGGCATAGGCGGCCATCGACTCGCCCGCCGCGGCCGCGGCCAGCACCCGGCCCTGGTCGTCGACGATCTTGCTCATGCCGTCGGCGCTGCCCAGCGGGATGTCCACGCCGCTGATGCCGGCGGTGTTGGCCGACACCACGTAGGCCATGTTCTCGATGGCGCGGGCGCGCTTGGCGATGTCCTTGGGCGTCAGCTCGGGGCTGCCGACCTCGCTGGTCGAATGCAGAATCACCTCGGCGCCGCGCAGGCCCAGTGCGCGTGCGATTTCCGGGTAGAGGATTTCCTCCGAGGCGATGCAGGCCAGCCGCCCCAGCGGCGTATGCGCCACCGGGAACACGCCATCGATGCCGTACGCGTCCAGGTAGCGGTCCCAGACGTCGTGCGGGCTCGGCGCGTACAGCGAGATCAGCCGGCGGTAGCGCAGGATCTGGTTGCCGCTGTCGTCCAGGATCACCGACGACTGGAAGTACAGTCCGGGGAAATGCGGGTCGCGCTCGTAGGCGTTGGCGCACAGGTAGACGCCATTGTCCTGCGCGATGCGGCCCAGCCGTTCGTACTCGGCGCCGTGCATGTCGAAACAGCCCTTGGCGGCCCAGCCGGGAATCGTGTCGCCCAGCGGATAGCTGGTGGCGAAGTACTCGGGCAGCACCACCAGCTTCAGGTCGGCGCCGATGAAGGCCTTGGACGCGCGGATCTGGCGGCCGACGCGGTCGATGTTGTCGGCCACCGCGGCGGCGGCGTCCTCGGGCGTGGAGCAGGCGTTGATCGCGCGGCAGGTGGTCTGCAGCGCCAACGCGCGGTAGGCGTCGGTCATGGGGTGGAATCTCCGGTTGCGGATTCGGGAAGCGGCTGCGCCTGCACGCCGTCGGCCAGCAGCACGCGGAAAACGCCGGTGCCGGCGCGCAGCGGCTTGAGCGCCGCGTACTCGGGCGAATGCCAGAACGCCAGCGCGGCGGCGCGGTCGGGCCAGCACGAGACCACCGTGCGCGCCGGCGCGTGCTCGCCCTCCAGGCTCTCCTGGCTGCCGCCCATCACCAGGTAGCGGCCGCCGTAACGGGCCACCACCGCCGGCGTGGCCCGTGCGTAGGCGGCAAAGCCCTGCGGGTCGCTGATGCGGGCTTCGATGATCAGGTAGGCGGGCATGCGCGGCTCAGCCGAAGCGCGGCGCGCGCTTTTCGAGGAAGGCGGCGGCGCCTTCGGCGAAATCGCGGCTGGCGAAGGCGTCGTCGAACGCGGCCTGCGCCTGCGCCAGGTCGATGCCGGCATCGCCGCCAAGATGGCCGAGCACGGTCTTGATGCCGCGCCGCGCCTGCCCCGAGCTCGCCAGCAACAGTTGCAGCTGCGCCTGCTCCAGCGCTTCCAGGCCATCGTCGCCGGCCAGCTGGTTGACCAGGCCCCAGTCCAGCGCGGTGGCCGCATCGAGCAGGCGCCCGGTCAGCAGCATCTCCCGCGCGCGCGCCAGGCCCACGGTGTTGACCAGCCGGCGGCTGTCGTCCGGGCTGTAGACTAGGCCGAGCTTGGCGGGGGTGATGGCAAAGCGGGCGCGCGGGCTGGCCAGGCGCAGGTCGCAGGCCAGCGCCAGGCCGAGGCCGCCGCCGACGCAGGCGCCGTCGATCACCGCCAGCGTGGTCTGCGGCAGGCGCTGCAGCTTCAGCTGGGTGCGCTGCACCTGGGCGTTGCTGGCGGCGAAGGCGCCGGGCGCGGCCAGCAGCTGGCCCAGCTCGTCGATGTCGGCGCCGGCGCTGAACGCGCCGGGCACGCCGGCCAGCACCACGACCTGGGCATCGCTGGCGGCGACGGCGTCCAGCGCGGCCTCGAGCGCGGCCCAGTGAGGAGTGGCCAGGGCGTTGCGCTTGTCCGGGCGGCGGATGCCGATGCGGGCGAGCGCGCCGTCACGGTTCCAGGCAATCACGGTGTCTTCAGCGATCATGGCCGATCCTTTTGTCATATCGTTATAGCATTAAGCCAAAGGAGGGTGAAGCGACAATGTCACAGGACACGCTGGCCGCACTGCTGAGTTCCAACGCGCACAAACTGCTGCGCAACGACCTGCCGACGCCGCTCTACCACCAGATGTTCAGCCTGCTGCGCGACCGCATCCTCAACGGCGAGATCCCGCGCGGCAGCCGCATCCCCACCGAGTTCGACCTGGCCGAGGGCTTCGGCGTCTCGCGCATCACCGCCAAGCGGGCGCTGGACGAGCTGGCCGCCGAAGGCCTGGTCGAGCGCCGCCGCGGCAAGGGCACGCACGTCATCCACCGTTCGCGGCCCAAGCCGATGCACAGCCCGCTCACCGGGCTGCTGGAAAGCCTGGAGGTGCTGGCCGAGCACACCCGCGTGCAGTTGCTGCAGTTCCGCCGCGCGGTGCCGCCGGAACCGATCCGGGCGCTGTTCGACAGCGGCCCGCGCGACACCCTGGTGCACGCCATCCGCCTGCGCCTGCGCGGCGACACCCCGTTCGGCTACTACAGCAGCTGGACCCGCACCGAGCACCCGGAATTCAACGAGGCGCGGCTGGCCAGCACCTCGCGCCTGAAGCTGTTCAAGACCGTGGGCATCCAGATCCGGCAGGTCGAGCAGGTGCTGTCCGCGGTCAACGCCGACGCCATCAGCGCCATGCACCTGAAGGTCGAGCCCGGCACCGCCCTGCTCTCGCTGGAGCGCCGCTCCTATGACGGCGACGGCCGCCTGCTGGACCTGCTGGCGGTGCAGTACCGCCCCGACCAGTTCACCTACCAGATGACCCTGGACGTGGACGACGCCACGGCCTGAGCGGCCGCTCTCCCGACACGACCCTGCCCGGCGGCGGCCTCCGCCGCGACGGCCGTGCGCGCGATTCGCCACCCGAAGCGGTGATGCGCCTCATGTGATGTGACATCACGTGAGGTGAGGCGCTGTCACAGCGCAGGGGCGCGGCGTGTGCGCCACCGCCCCCATTGCCACGGCGGCCATTTAGACATATAGATATATCATTAGTATTACCTGCACCAACGGAGTGCCGTGGACCCGTTCACCGCCCAATCGCTGAAAGGCGTGCTGCGCCGCGACCTGCCCGCGCCGCTGTACCACCAGCTCCAGGCATTCCTGCGCGGGCTCATCGAGCGCGGCGAGATCGCCGACGGCGAGCGGCTGCCGCGCGAGGAGGAACTGGCGCGCTGCCTGGGCATTTCCCGGGTCACGGTGCGGCAGGCGCTGCAGCCGCTGGCCGAACAGGGCCTGCTGCTGCGCCAGCGCGGCCTTGGCACCCGCGTATGCGGCGGGCGCCCGGGCGGCGGCCACGGCATCCCGATGCCGTTGAAGGCGCCGCTGGGCGAACTGATGCACAGCCTGGACATCCTGGCCGAGCACACGCGCGTGCGGCTGCTGGGCTGGGAACGCGCGGTGCCGCCGGCGCCGGTGCGCGCGTCGTTCGACAGCGGGCCGGACGAGACGCTTGTGCGCTGCGTGCGCGTGCGCTACCGCCACGGCCTTCCGTTCGGCTACTACGCCAGCTGGACCCGCACCGACCACCCCGATTTCGACGCCGACCACCTGGCCCGCGGCTCGCGCATCGCGTTGTTCCGCCGCTGCGGCATCGGCTTTTCGCAGGTCAGGCAGAGCGTCTCGGCGCAGCGCGTGGGCGCGTTGCCGGCCCTGCACCTGCAGATGACGCTCGGCCAGGCCGTGCTGACCCTGGAGCGGCGCGCCTACGGGCGCGACCGGCAGCTGCTGGACCTGCTCGAGATCCAGTACCGACCCGACCAGCTGCGCTACCAGATGCGGCTGGACCATGAGCCCGACCTGCCGGAGACCAGCGCTTGAGCGCGACGCTTGCCGAAAAAATCCTTGCCCGCGCCTGCGGCCGCGCCGCCGCGCATCCCGGGGAAATCCTCACCGCCCGCCTCGACCTGCTGATGATGCACGACTCCGGCGGACCACGGCGGGTCGCCGCGCGCCTGGAACAGCTCGGCGCCCGCGTGTGGGACGCCGACAAGGTCGTGGTGGTATCGGACCACTTCGTGCCGGCGGTGGACCTGGAAAGCGCCGACATCCTCGCCTTCACCCGGCGCTGGGCGCAGGCGCAGGGCGTGACCCACTACGACATGCTCGGCATCTGCCACGTGGTGCTGCAGGAACACGGCCACGTGCAGCCGGGCATGTTCTGCGTCGGCGGCGATTCGCACTCGCCCAGCGGCGGCGCGTTCGGCGCCTTCATGGTCGGCATGGGCGCCACCGACATCACCGGCGCGCTGGTCACCGGCGAGGTGTGGCTGCGGGTGCCGCATACCACCCGCGTGCAGCTCGACGGCGCGCTCGGCGCCGGCGTCAGCGCCAAGGACGTGATGCTGATGCTGTGCGGCGAGCACGGCATGGGCAACGAAGGCCAGGTGTTCGAGTTCGGCGGCGATGCGGTGCGGGCGCTGCCGATGCACGAGCGCCTGACCCTGTGCAACATGGCCGCCGAGCTGGGCGCGGAAACCGGCATCGTCGAGCCGGACGCGACCACGCTGGCGGCGCTGGAGGCGGCCGGCAGGCCGTTCGCCGGCGACATCGCGCAATGGCGCAGCGACGCCGACGCCGGTTACCTGCACGTGCACCGCTACGACGCCACGCGCATCGCCCCGCACGTGGCCGCGCCGCACAGTCCGGCCAACAGCCGCCCGGTCGGCGAGCACGCCCGGGTGCGCGTGGACCAGGCCTACATCGGCGCCTGCACCGGCGCCAAGCTCGCCGACCTGCACATGGCCGCGCAGGTGTTGAAGGGCCGCAAGGTCGCGCGCGGCACGCGCCTGCTGATCGCGCCGGCGTCGGTGGCGATGACCGCGCAGGCCGCCGCCGACGGCACCCTGGCCGCGTTGACCGAGGCCGGCGCGATCCTGCTGCCGTCCGGCTGCGGCGCCTGCGCCGGCATGGGCGCCGGCATGCTCGGCGGCGGCGAGACCTGCATCTCCACCACCGCGCGCAATTTCAAGGGCCGCATGGGCTCGGCGCAGGCGCAGGTCTACCTCGGCTCGCCCTACAGCGTCGCCGCCGCCGCGGTGAAGGGCGAAATCTGCGATCCGCGCGAACTGCTGGGAGAAAACGCATGAACGTCCGCGGCAAGGCCTTCGTGTTCGGCGACCGCATCGATACCGACGTGCTCGCCCCCGGCCCGTACATGCGCGAGCCGCTGGCCGTGCTCGCCAGCCACTGCCTGGAAGCGGTGGACCCGGATTTCGCGCGCGAGGTCAGGCGCGGCGACATCGTGGTCGGCGGCGAATCGTTCGGCATCGGCTCCTCGCGCGAACAGGCGGTGCAGGCGCTGGCCGAACTGGGCGTGGGCGCGATCGTCGCGCGATCGTTCGCGCGCATCTTCTACCGCAACGCGCTCAACCTCGGCGTGCCGGCGCTGGTCTGCGCCGACCTGGAAGCCGCGCGCGGCGACGAGCTGGAAGTGCGCCCGCTCGAAGGCCGCATCCTCAACCACAGCACCGGCCGCACGTTCGCCTGCGAGAAGATCCCACCGGAACTGATGGACATCGTCGCCGGTGGCGGGCTGATGCCGTGGCTGGAACGCCGGCTGGCGACGGAGCGCCGCGCATGAGCACGCCGCGCCAGGGCATCGTCCACGCCACCGTGCTCGCGCCGGACCTGGCGGCGTTGTGCGCGGCCTACACCGCGCAGCTGGCAATGACCGTGCAGCGGCACGGCACGCTCGGCGCCGCCGATGCCGCCGCGCTCGAGCTGCCGGAGCTCGCCGGTGCGCCGCTCGCCTGGTTGGCCAACAGTGCGGGCCAGCCGGTGCTGCGGGTGATCGAGGACCGCGGGGCGGTGGTCGGCGAGCCGATGTTCCGCCACGGCTGGCTGTCGCTGGAAGTGCTGGTCGGCGACATCGACGCGCTCGCCGCCGGCCTGCGCGCGCCGTTCCGCGTGCTGGGCGCACCGGCGGACCTGGAGTTCAGCGACGCCATCCGCGCCGCGCAGGTGCTGGGCCCGGCCGGCGAACTGCTCTACCTCACCCAGGTCAAGGCCGCGGTGCCGCCGTTCGACCTGCCGATGACCCGGGACGCCGTGGCGGTGCCCTTCATCGGCGTGACCAGCACGCCCGACCGTGCCGCTTCGCAGGCCGCCTGGTCGGCGCTGCTCGGCGCCGGCGGCTGGGCGTTCGATACCCGGATCACCGTGCTCAACCGCGCCCACGGCAGGCCGCTGGAAGACCGCTACCCGGTGGCGGTGGTGCCGATGCCCGGTCAATGCCTGGTCGAGATCGACCAGGTCGACCTGCCGCCCACGCCCGCGCGGCGCGGCGCCGGCCTGCACAGCCTGTGCCTGCGCCTGCCCGCACCCGATACCGCCGCCCTGCGCGGCGCCGGCTGGCGCATCCAGTCCTTGCCCGATGGGCGCCACAGCCTGCGCGGCATCGCCGGCGAGCACATCGAACTGCTGGCCCCACCGGACGCCTGAGGTCGAATCCCGTTCTCCCCGGCGAGCAGCTCGCCGCTACCGCTGGCACCGACGCAGGGACGGCGCAAGGCGCAGCCTCGCGCAGCCTGGATGGATTCCCGTGCCTGGCCCCGCCCCTCATCCGCCCTTCGGGCACCTTCTCCCACGGGGAGAAGGGGAAGACGGTGCCCCGCGTCCCTGCGGCCGCTTCGCGCGGCTGCACGGCTGCACGGCTGCACGGCATGATCCGGTGATCCGCCCGGACAATGGGAAAAGTACCCGCAGCGGATCCCGTGGAATTGCTGCAGGCGCACGCGCCGCCCAACCAACGGAACAGGCACGGCCGGCGGCCGACGCGGTATGGTGTCGCCCTTTCCGCCCTCCGAAGCCCGCCGATGCCTGCCAATCCGTCCGTTGCCGACCCGGCTCCGCCGTCGCAGAAACTGGAACGCGCGCTCAAACCGCGCCAGCTGATCATGATGGGCCTGGGCAGCGCGATCGGCGCCGGCCTGTTCCTGGGTTCGGGCGTGGGCATCCAGGCCGCCGGCCCGGCGGTGCTGTTGTCCTACCTGGTCGCCGGCACGCTGGTGATCATCATGATGCACGCCATGGGCGAGATGGCCGCGGCGCGGCCGGCCAGCGGCGCGTTCTCGGTGTACGCCGCCGACGCGCTGGGCGCCACCGCCGGCGCCACCATCGGCTGGCTGTGGTGGGTGCAGCTGGTGATCGTGATCGCCGCCGAATCGGTGGGCGCGGCCGGCCTGCTGGCGACGCTGTGGCCGCAGCTGTCGGTGCCGCTGACCTCGCTGGCGTTCATGGTGGTGTTCACCGTCATCAACCTGATGGGCGTGCGCAACTACGGCGAGTTCGAGTTCTGGTTCGCCATCCTCAAGGTCGCCGCGATCGTGGCCTTCATCCTGGTCGGCATCGCCCTGCTGTGCGGGCTGCTGCCGGGCGTGGCCTCGCCGGGCCTGTCCAACGTGTTCGACCACGGCGGCTTCGCGCCCAAGGGCCTGGCCGGCGTCGGCGCGGCGCTGCTGGTGGTGGTGTTCGCCTTCGGCGGCACCGAGATCGTGGCGGTGGCCGCCGCCGAGACCCAGGACCCCGAGCGCAGCCTGGCGCGCGCGATCCGCACCGTGGCCTGGCGCATCCTGGTGTTCTACATCGGCTCGATCGGCGTGATCATCGCCGTGGTGCCGTGGACCAGCGAATCGCTGAAATCGCCGTTCGCCGCGGTGCTGCAGGTCGCCAACATCCCCGGCGCGGCCGCGGCCATCACCCTGATCGCGGTGATCGCCCTGCTGTCGGCGCTCAACGCCAACCTCTACGGCGCCTCGCGCATGATCCATTCGCTGGCCGCGCGCGGCGAAGCGCCGCGCGGCCTGGCGCGCGTCAGCCGCAGCCAGGTGCCGGTGCTGGCGGTGCTGGCCAGCGTGCTGTTCGGTTTCGCCGCCACCGTGCTGGAGCTGCTGTACCCGGACCGGGTGCTGCCGGTGCTGCTGAACGTCGTCGGCTCGACCTGCCTGCTGGTGTGGACCATCACCCTGGTCTCGCAGCTGATCCTGCGTCGCCGCGCCGAACGCCTGGGCACGCCGCTGCCGTTCCGCATGGCCGGCTTCCCCTACCTGACGGTGCTGGCGCTGGCGATCCTGGTGCTGATCTTCGCGCTGCTGCTGTCGGCGCCGGAAACCCGCCTGCAGTTCCTGTCGATGGCCGCGCTGACCGCCGGCATCGCCGTGGTCAGTGGCCTGGCACGACGCTTCCGCGGCGGCTGAGCACGCCGCCGGGCCCGGGAATGCCGGGCCCGTTGCGCGCCGGGCTTGTATTGGCGCGCGGGTAACGGCAGGCTCCGCCCAACCGAGGCCCGCCATGCCCACTCCCGATCCCCGCGTCGATGCCTACATCGCCAGCGCCGCCGCCTTCGCGCAGCCGATCCTGCGCGAGATCCGCCAGCGCGTGCACGCCGCCTGCCCCGATGCCGAGGAAGCGATCAAATGGGGCATGCCGGCCTTCCTGCACCGCGGCAGGCTGCTGTGCGGCATGGCCGCGTTCAAGGCGCATGCCGCGCTGAACCTGTGGTCGCGCGACGGCGGGGACCGCGGCGCCGGCGAGGGCATGGGCCAGTACGGCCGGCTGCTGTCGGTCGCCGACCTGCCCGGCAAACGCGAATTCGCCGCCCAGCTGCGCCAGGCCATGCAGCGCCTCGACGATGGCGCGCCGGCACTCAAGCGCACGCCGCGGCCGCCGCTACCCATGCTGCCGGCCTTCGCGCAGGCGCTGGCCGCGGCACCGCAGGCCAGGGCCACGTTCGACGGCTTCGCGCCCGGCGCCCAGCGCGACTACCTGGAGTGGATCGGCGAGGCCAGGCGCGAAACCACCCGCCAGCAGCGCATCGCCCAGGCCATCGAATGGCTGGAACAGGGCAGGCGCCGCCACTGGAAGCACGAAAGGCATTGACGCCGGCCCCGCCAACGATTCCACTTGCCCCCGAAAGCACGACCCGACTCCCCACGCAACGCCATGACCGACCTCGAAGACCTCATCCAGCGCGCCATCGACCCTTCATCCGTCAAGCTGGAAGGCACCCTCACCAATCCCCCGTCCTTCGGCGTCTATCTGGTCGAGGACACCGACGACGGCAGCCAGCACTACCGCTTCGGCAGCCATCCGGTGCGCATGCAGGAGCTGGAGGACAGGTTCGGCGGCTGCGAGCTGGAATACCTGTTCCTGTCGCGCGAGGACGCCGCGGCGGTTACCTCGGCGCTGAACAAGCGCGAGGAATGACCCCGCCGCCGTAGGAGCGGCTTCAGCCGCGAAAAGGGCATTCCCGGGAAATCGCTACTGAAATCCCCCCCTCCTTGGTCGCTGGAATCGAGGACTGCCGGTACAGCCCTTTCGCGGCTGAAGCCGCTCCTGCGGGGCGCGTGCGACGAATCCGGCCGCGCGCAAGGAGCGCCTACCCGATCACCCGCCTGAACGGCGGCAGCGCGTCAATGATGCGCTTGCCGTAGCGGCGCGTGAGCAGCCGCGAGTCGAGGATGACCACGCGGCCGGTGTCGGTGGACGTGCGGATCAGGCGCCCGGCGAACTGCGTCAGCGTGCGCAGCGCGTGCGGGATCGCGATCAGGTTGAAGGAATTCAGCCCGCGGCTCTCGAACCACTCGCTCAGCGTCGAGGTCTGCGGATCGGTCGGCACCGCGAACGGCACCTGGGTGATGACCACCGTGGTGCAGGCCTCGCCCGGCAGGTCCAGGCCCTCGCCGAACGAATTGAGCCCGAACAGCACCGAGCCCTCGCCCGCGGCGGTGCGGCGCAGGTGCTCGTCGATCATCTTCTGCTTGGCGCCCTCGCCCTGCACCAGCACCTTTTTGCGCAGCGTGGCGGGCATCAGCTCGGCCACCTTCTCCATCTTCCAGCGCGAGGTGAACAGCACGATGCTGCCCTTGTCCCAGTCCAGCTCCGCGGCCAGGTACTTCGCCACCTCCTTCGGGTGGCGTTCGCGGTCGTCCGGCGTCACCGGGAACGGCGGCACCACCAGCTGCGCCTGGTTGGCCAGGTCGAACGGCGAGGCCAGCGATACCATCTCCGCCTCTTCCGGAATGCCGTTGTCGATGGCCAGCGCCTGGAAATCGCCGCCGCCGGTGAGCGTGGCCGAGGTCATCACCACCGAATCCACCTCGTCCCACAGCAGCTTGCGCAGCACCATCGCCGCCGATACCGGCGAGCAGTGCAGCACGTGCTCGCCGTCGCGGGTCAGGGTGATCCAGCGCGCCATCGGCGGCTGGCCCTCCTTGTCCTCACGGCGCCAGCCGGCCCACAGGTCGTACTGCTGCTGGATCATCTCCAGCGCCATGCCCAGGCTGCGCTGCAGGCGTTCGTGGCCGGCGTCCTCCGGCTTGCCCTTGGCCACCTGCGCGGCGGCCGCCGTGGCCCAGTTGAGCAGGGTGCGGGTCTCGTCGGCCAGTTCTTCGATCGGCTGCTTCCACGCCTCCGGCAGGCGGCCGTTGGCGGCGCGCCACAGCGGCTCGCGCTCGTCCGGCGCCGGCGTCCATACCTGCGCGATCCCGTCGGCGAAGGCCTTGAGCAGCCTGCTGACGCGCGCGGCCGCTTCGATCGCCTCGTTCGGCAGCAGGTTGCCGAGCTTGTCCTTGTCCACCGCGCGGTACGCGCCGGCGATGACGATCTGCAGGCGCCCGGTACGCCGCGCCATGTCCTCCAGCGGCAGGCTGGCCGCGCCCTGGTCGATGGCGACGTTGCCGATGTGGTGGCCTTCGTCCAGTACCAGCAGCATGTCGCCGGGCGGGGCGATCAGCGGCTGGCCGTTGTCGGATTCGCCGATGGACAGCGCCGACAGCAGCAGCGCGTGGTTGGTCACCACGATCTGCGCTTCGCGCACCTCGTTGCGCGCGCGCAGCACCGGGCACTGCGTGGAATAGGCGCAGCGGCGCCCAGCGCAGCCCGAGGCCGGCGTGGTGATGCGCAGGCGCAGCCCGGGCGTGACCGCCTCCGGCGCGTTGTCCAGGTCGCCGTTCCAGCGCCCTTCGGTGAAGGCGCGCATCAGCCTGCCGGCCACGTCCATCTCGATCGGCGCCAGCGGCCGGTCGTAGAGCGGCACGTCGTCGCCGAACATGCTGTCCTGCGCGCCCTCGCCCTGCGCCTCGGCGGCGTTGCGCGTGCACAGGTAGCGGGTGCGGCCCTTGGCCAGCGCCACCGTGGCCTGCAGGCCGGTGGCCTTGAGGAAGTTGGGAATGTCGCGCTCGACCAGCTGCGACTGCAGCGCCACCGTGCCGGTGCTGACCACCAGCTTCTTCTTCGACGCCAGCGCGATGGGCACGCCGGCGGTCAGGTAGCCCAGGCTCTTGCCGACGCCGGTCGGCGCCTCGACCACGCCCACGCCGCCGGTCGCCAGCGCGCGCGAGACCACGCCGATCATCTGGCTCTGCGAACGCCGCGTGCTGAAGCCGGGCGTGTTGGCCTGCAGCTTCGCGTAGGCGTCGCGGATGGCCGTCTTCACTTCCTCGGTCAACGCACGCGGCGCTTCCACTTTCTCCGTCACGCCGATCCGCCGCCTGCTCCGTTCATGGCGGGCATTTTCCCATACCAGCGCGACGCATGCCCCGCAGGTGCCGGGCTTGCCCGGCACGGCAGCTTCACCGGCGCGGGTTCATGCGGGGCAAACCCCCATCTACGGCGGACATGGATCACGGCACGAAATACGCCTACGCCGGCACCATCCGTAGGTGCCGGGCTTGCCCGGCACGGGAGCTTTACCGACGTGGCTTCATGCGGACAGCCCCGTATCCACGACAAGCACGTGCCTCCGCGTGGCGCTCCGACACAAATCGCGGAGATCACTGATGCACGCCGTCGCTGCTGGGTCGATACGGTGCCGCCATGCCCAGCCCAGAACTCCGAAAAGGCCGCCATTCCATGCAGGGCGCGGTCTATGCCGTCACCGTGAACACGCGCCATCGGCAAGCCCTGTTTCGTGATGCCTCAATGGCCGAAGTCGTGCGCGAGCAACTCCGGTACAGCGACAACGAGGGCAGCAGCCAGACTCACGCCTGGGTAGTGATGCCCGATCACCTGCATTGGTTGTTCACCCTCGACCAAGGCGAGCTCTCCGCTTGCCTGCGCCGCTTCAAGTCACGATCCGCAAGGGCCATCAACCAGGTGCGGCGGCAGAGCGGCGCGATCTGGCAACCCGGCTTCTACAACCATCGCCTGCGCGATGATGAAGATCTGCGCGGACAGGCACGCTACATCGTCGCCAACCCGGTACGAGCCGGGTTGGTTGCCGACGTCCACGAATACCCGCACTGGGGATGCCAATGGATTTCGCGCCATGTGGGAATCGATGGTTCATAGCCAAAGCTTCATGCGGGGCAAGCCCCGCATCTACGCCAGGCATAGGCCTCCGCATGGAGCGCTCCGGCACAAGCCAGCCTGGAATCCCGCAGGTGCCGGACCTTGCCGGCGCGGGTTCGCGGCAATCCGCCCAGGCTCAGGCTTTCGCCTGCCCGCGCAGCGCCCTGGCCAGCGCCCAGGCCAGCAGCACGAAGCCGGCCGCTTCCAGCAGCGACAGCACGAAGTGGCCGATGCCCAGCGCGGTGTTCAGCGCGGCGATGCCGTCGAAATTGCCGGCGGCGATCAGCAGCAGCGGCAGCACCGCCAGCAGCGCGCCCAACAGCGTCGTCGCCATCAGGATCGCCAGCGCCCACAGCGCGGCGCTGCGCGCCACCGCCTTCGGTGCGCCCAGCAGCAGCACCAGCGCCACGCCCAGCGCGATCATCACCGGCAGGCGGTAACCGACCGATACCAGCAGCGAGCTCAGCAGTTGCGCCTGGTCCATGCCGCTCAGTCCGCGGTGACCAGGGTGGCGGCGCGTTCGCGCAGCCCGGCGTAGACCGCGTCGGTTTCGGGCCGCACGCCATGCCATTGCTGGAAACTCTCGGCGGCCTGCTCGACCAGCATGCCGAGGCCGTCGAAGTAGTTGCGGCAGCCGGCCGCGCGCGCCCACGCGAGGAACGGGATCGCCGCCTCGCCGTAGTTCAGGTCCACCGCGGTGGTCAGGCTGTTGACCAGCGACAGCGGCAGGCTGAAGGGCGCGCCTTCGCCGCGGCCGGCGGAGGTGGCATTGATGATCAGCTCGAAATCGCCCTGCTCGCGCAGCGCATCCCAGTACGCCGAGATGGCGCGGCCCGGTTCGCTCATCGCATCGACCAGGGCGTCGGCGCGCTCGGGCGTGCGGTTGACCACGACCAGCTCGAGGATGCCGGCATCGAGCAGCGCCGGCGCCACGCCGCGCGCGGCGCCGCCGGCGCCGAGCAGCAGCACGCGGCGCCCGCGCAGGTCCAGGCCGTGGCGGCCGGTGAGGTCGCGCACCAGGCCGATGCCGTCGGTGTTGTCGCCATGCCAGCGGTCGCCCTTGCGCAGAAGGGTGTTGACCGCGCCGGCGCGCTGCGCGCGCGAGGTGGTGGTGGCGCACAGCGCGAACGCCGCTTCCTTGTGCGGCAGGGTCACGTTGGCGCCCACGCCGCCGCCGGCGGCGAAGGCTTCCAGCGCCGCGGCGAACTCCTGCGGCGAAGCCTCGATGGCGCGGTAGTCGATCTCGATCCCCTGCGCCCTGCCGAAGGCGGCCTGGATGCGCGGCGACTGCGAGTGGGCGATGGGCTGGCCAAAGACGGCGTAGCGGGCGGCGCTCATGATGATCCTCTGCATGACCTAGACTGGCGCGATCCCTGGCTTGCGGAACCTCCATGCGGACCCGATCGCTGCTGCTCGCGCTGTCTGCGAGTCTACTCTTTGCGCCGCGGGTGACGGCACTGGCCGAGTTCGGCATCGAAGGCATCGGCGTGGTTTCCACCCGCGCCGACGAACTGCGCGCCACGCGCTCGGCCGACGGCCGGCGCCTGGTCTGGGCCAGCAACCGCGACGGCGGCGCCGGCGGCTGGGACCTGTGGCAGGCCACGTGGCAGGACCCGCGCTGGACCGAGCCGCGCCCGCTGCCGCTCGCTACCATGGCCGACGAGGTCGATCCATTCCTCAGCGCCGACGGCCACTGGCTGTACTTCGCCTCCAACCGCGACGGCGGCCACGGCGGCTACGACCTGTACCGCGCGCCGCTGCTGGACGATGGCGGCTTCGGCCCGGCGCAGAACCTCGGCGCGGGGGTCAATGGCGCCGACGACGAACGCTCGCCCGCGCTGCGCGAGGACGACGGCACCCTGCTGCTGGCCAGCAACCGTGCCGGCGGGGCCGGTGGCTGGGACCTGTGGAGCGCGCGCCGCGACGGCGACGGTTTCGCCGCACTGCGGCCGATGGCCGGCATCAATGGCGCGGGCGACGAACTGGACGGCGCCTGGCTGGCCGGTGGACGCGCGCTGGTGTTCGCGCGTGGCAACGCCGGGGGCGGCGCGCAGCTGCAGCTGTCGCATTGCCGCGACGGCCGATGGAGCGCGGCAGAACCGCTGGCGCTGTCGTTCAACACCGCCGACGGCGACACCCGCGCGGCGCTGCCCGACGCCAGCACGCCGGGCGAGCTGCTGGTCAGCGGCCATGCGCGCGCGCCGCGCGCCGGCGGTTTCGACCTGTACCGGATGCGCGCCCCGGCCAGCGATGGCGGCGGCGACTGCCGATAGGCGACGCCCTCGCCGACCGCGTGCATGGCGCGGCGGTGAGATCGGTCAAGGCGTCATGCGGGGCAAGCCCCGCATCCACGAAGCGCGAGGGTTGCGGCAGCGGGCCCGTAGGTGCCGGGCTCGCCCGGTACGGGCTCCACCGGGAAGGCGTCATGCGGGGCAAGCCCCGCATCCACGAAGCGCGAGGGTTGCGACAGCCGGCCGTAGGTGCCGGGCTCGCCCGGCACGGGCTTCACCGGGAAGGCTGCAGGCGGTGCAAGCCTCACATCCACAGAGTGCGAGGGTTGCGGCAGCGCGCCCGTAGGTACCGGGCTTGCCCGGTACGGGCTCCACCGGGAAGGTTTCATGCGGGGCAAGCCCCGCACCTACGGTTGGCTGTCGTTGTCAGGGGCCGGCTTCCCGGCGAGCACGTCGGCGCGACGCCGCTCGTACTCGACCTCGCTGATCCGGCCGCTCTGCTGCAGCCCGGCCAGTTCGCGCAGCAGTGCGTCGATCTCCGGCGATTGCGGCGACTGCCGCTGCAAGCGCTGCGCGGCCGACGGCAGTTCCGGCGGGCGCCGCGCGGCGCGGAGCACGGCGGCGATCACCAACCCGATCACCACCGCGAACGCGGTCACGCCGACCACCCATACCCCCCACTGCCAGGGCTGCATGCCGGGTGCGTCCATCTCAGCCTTCCCGCAGCCAGCGCGCGATCTGCGGCGCGTAGTAGGTCAGCACGCCATCGGCGCCGGCGCGCTTGAAGCCGACCATGGTCTCCATCACGCAGCGGCGCTCGTCCAGCCAGCCGTTGGCGGCGGCCGCCTTGAGCATCGCGTACTCGCCGCTGACGTGGTAGGCGAAGGTCGGCACGCCGAACTCCTGCTTCACCCGGTACACCACGTCCAGGTACGGCATGCCCGGCTTGACCATCACCATGTCCGCGCCTTCCTCCAGGTCCAGCGCGATCTCGCGCAGCGCCTCGTCGCTGTTGGCCGGGTCCATCTGGTAGGTGTGCTTGTCGGCCTTGCCGAGGTTGCCGGCGCTGCCCAGCGCGTCGCGGAACGGGCCGTAGAACGCCGAGGCGTACTTGGCCGAATAGGCCATGATGCGCGTGTTGATGTGGCCGGCGTCGTCCAGCGCCTGGCGGATCGCGCCGATGCGCCCGTCCATCATGTCCGAGGGCGAGACGATGTCCACGCCGGCCTCGGCATGCGACAGCGACTGCTTCACCAGCGCATCGACGGTGACGTCGTTGAGCACGTAGCCGCGCTCGTCGATGATGCCGTCCTGGCCGTGCACGGTGAACGGGTCCAGCGCCACGTCGGTCATCACCCCCAGCTCGGGGAAGCGCTGCTTGAGCGCGCGCACCGCGCGCTGCGCCAGGCCGTCCGGATTCCATGCCTCGGCGGCGTCGAGCGACTTGCACGCCGGATCGACCACCGGGAACAGGTCGATCACCGGCACGCCCAGCTCCAGCGCCTGCTCGGCCTCGCGCAGCAGCTCGTCGATGGACAGCCGCTCCACGCCGGGCATCGACGCCACCGGCGCGCGCCCGGCCAGTTCGTGCACGAACACCGGCCAGATCAGGTCGTCGGCGGTGAAGGTGTTCTCGCGCATCAGCCGGCGCGAAAAGGCGTCATGGCGCATGCGGCGCGGGCGGTAACGGGGATGGAACATGGCGGTACTCCGGAGACGGGGGAATGGCTTATTGCAGCAGGTAGCCCTGCGGCTGCAGCGGTTCGGGCAGCGGGCGTTCGCCCAGGGCGTCGAGCACGTCGATCTCGACGGTGCGCACCATCGCGTCCAGCGGCAGGTCATTGGGTTCCAGGCCGAAGGGCTCCTCGAGCTCCTCGCCCAGCTGGTCCAGGCCGAAGAACGCGTAGGCCAGCAGCATCGACACCACCGGCGTGGCCCAGCCCAGCGCGCCGGCCAGGCCGAACGGCAGCAGCACGCAGAACAGCCACGCGCAGCGGTGCAGCAGCAGGGTGTAGGCGAACGGCAGCGGCGTGCCGGCGATGCGCTCGCAGGCCGCCTGCACCGTGGACAGCGCGTGCAGGCGTTCCTCGAAGCGGCCGTACAGATAGGGGTCGAGCCGGCCCGCGCGCAGCGGCGCGGCCAGTTCAGCCGCGACCAGCGCCAGCAGGCCATCGGGAATGTTCCGCCGCTGCAGCACGGCCTGCTGGTCCGGCGCCAGCCATGGCGCGGCCGCGGCGGCCTCGTCGCGGCCGCGCAGGCGCGCGGCCAGCGCGTGGGCGAACCCGACCAGCAGCCGCGACACGCGCCGGCGCAGCGGCGCGTCGTCGGCCAGCAGCGCGTTGGCCTGGCGCACGAAGCTGCGCGCTTCGATCAGCAGCTGGCCCCACAGCTTGCGGCCTTCCCACCAGCGCTCGTGGCAGGCGTTGTTGCGGAAGCTCAGGAAGATCGACAGCACCAGTCCCAGCAGGGTGAACGGCGCCACCGCCAGGCCATCGGCCGCGAACGGATGATGCAGCTTGGCGAACAGGGCCACGGCCACCGCCAGCGCGCCGATCGCCAGCACCCGCGGGGCGATGGCCGGCACGATCGAACCGCGCAGGATGTACAGCAGCTGCCAGCCGCGGGGGCGGGGTCGGATGATCATCGGTGGGGGGTCGCGCCGGCTGCGGGCCCTGTGCGCCGGAACGGACTGCCGGCAGGGCCCGCCATTCTACGCCTGCCGGTCAGACGAAGCCGCCACCCAGGCTGAGGCGGATCACGCCGACCACGATCACCGCCACGTTCAGCAGCAGCCCCGCCTTGGCGCGGCTGCGGTTGCCGGCGCGGGTGAACAGCAGGGCGATGGCGGCGATGACCGCGCCGACCGCCGCGAAGGGAATCAGGAACCAGTTGCCCCAGCCCAGCAACGGGATGAAGGCCAACACCATCCACAGCAGCGCCACGATGCCCCAGACCAGGCTGATCAGTCCCATGTCGTTTCTCCAGCGGATACTGCGCGCACGATAGCCCGGAAACGCCGGCGATCAAGCACCCGGCCGGTTCGCGGCCGATTCACGCACGGGCGCCGATGATGCCCGCACCACCCACCGGGGAGTGACGCCATGAAATTCCCGCTCGCCATCGCACTGGGCATCGCCCTGGCCACCGCCGGCTGCGCCAGCACCTCCCGGGTCATGCTGGGCCAGGCGCGCGCGCCGGTCGATCCGGCCAGCGTGCAGATCTACTCCACGCCGCCGGCCGGCGCGGTGGAGATCGCCCAGCTGGAGGCCTCCAGCGCGGTCGGCTTCGGCACCCAGGGCCAGACCGACGCAGCCATCGCCCGGCTCAAGCGCGAGGCGGCCGCGCTCGGCGCCAACGGCGTGATCCTGATGGGCGTGGGCGCCGGCGGCTCGCCGGTGGGCATGTCGGTCGGCGCCGGCAGCTACGGCCGGCATACCGGCGGCGGCCTGAGCGTGGGCATCCCCACCCAGCAGAAGCGCGCCGCGGGCGTGGCGATCTGGGTGCCGCCGGGCGCCGGCAAGTAGCCCCGCGCGAGCGTCCGCCGCGAGCCGGCAATGGCAGACGCCCGGGAGGCTTCACCCTCTGCGGGAGTTTCGGGCTGAAGCTGCTTCTGCGTAAACGCAGGGAAAGGGCGCCGCATGGCGCCCTTTCTGTTTACTTCCGGCGCTGGGCCGGAATGAATACTTCATCGACCGCGGCGGCCAGCTGGTCCGGCGGCAGCAGGCCCTGGTCGAGCAGGAAATTGTTGAAGGCCAGGCGGTCGAACCGGTCGCCCAGCGCCAGTTCGGTGCGCATGCGCAGTTCCATGATCCGCGTGTAGCCGTAGAAGTAACTGCAGGCCTGGCCGGGTGCGCGCACGGTGTAGCGGTCCAGCTCCTGGGTGGCCATGGCCTCGGACAGGCCGACGCCTTCCATCAGCACCCTACGCGCCTGTTCGCGGTCGGTCAGGCCGAGGTTGAGCATCGGGTCGAGCATGGCGCGGGCGGCGCGCAGCAGACGGAACTGCAGGGCGATCATCTGCCCGTCCAGCGGTTCGAACGGCACCAGTTCGGCCTCGGCGTACAGCGCCCAGCCCTCGACGTTGACCGAGTTGAACGCGAACAGCGTACGCGCCAGCGAGATGCCGCGTTCGACCATCGCCGCGAACTGCAGGTCGTGGCCGGGCCGGCCTTCGTGCGCGCTCAGCGTCCACGCCGCCGAACCGAAGTTGAAGTCGTCGTACTGCGCCTCGCCGCCCGAGGCCGGATTGCCCAGCGGCAGCACGAAGGTGCCCTGCTGGCCGCTGTTGCCGACCAGCGGCGGCGGCAGGTAGTGCGGCGCCGGCGACGCGGCGCTCTCCGCCTCGCTGCCCAGGCGCATCTGCAGCGGCCGCTGCGGCACGTCGACGATGCGCTGGCGGCGGATGATCGGGTCGATGGCATCGATGACGCCGCGGTAGTGCGCCTGCAGGCGGTCGTTGCCGATCTTGTCCTGCTTCAGCGCGCGGATCACCGCGACTGGGTCGTTCGCATCCCCGACCTTCAGACCCTTGGCCTGCACCACCAGCGGCGCCAGCTGGCGCATCATCGCGCGGGTTTCCATGTACTCCAGCTGCGCGCGCTGCACCAGCAGCGCCGGATCGACGTCCACGCCCACGTCCTTGAGCTGGAAGGCATACAGCTCCGGCGGCAGGCGCGTGTCGGTGCGCGCCTGTGGCAGCACCTCCTGCCGCGTCCAGGCGATGTAGTCCTTCATCTGCGTGGACAGCGTGGCCAGCGCCTCGTCGGCGCCCTCGATGTCGTATTCGGCGAACAGCTTGCCGATGCCGGCGATGTAGGTATCGACGTTGGCCAGCGCCTGCTCGACCTCGATCTTCGTCGGCTGCAGCAGGCCCGGCGTGCCGCTCCTTTCGGTGTAGCGCTGCCGCGCCAGCGTGGCCAGCGGCTGCGTGCCCGGCGCCTGGCCGATATAGGCCTTGAGCCGGTCCAGCGCCCTGGCGCGGCGTTCCGGCGCGACCTGCGCGGAAAGCAGGCCGTTGAGCCCGCCGAACACGCTCTGCGGCACGTCCACCCACGGCATCAGGTGCTGCTCCTCGAGCGCGCTGCCCTCGATGCTGCGCCCGGCCGCGGCGATCATGATCTCCAGGTCCTGGCGCACGTTGGGGTCGCGTTCGAGCTGGAGCTTTTCGCGCAGCTGCGCGCGCGCCTTCTCCAGCGCGGCGCGATAGCGCGCGGCGTTGTCCGGGCCCAGGTCGACGACCTTGTCGTCATAACCCGGCACGCCGAAGAAACTGGCCATCTCCGGCCGGAACGGCGCCTGCGCGCGCAGCAGGATCTGCGCCAGCTCGTTGCTGTGCGCCACCCACGCCGGCGCGGCCGGAGCGGCCTTGGACGCAGGCGTGGCGGCCGCGGCCAGCGGCAGCGGCGCGACCAGGGCAAGGGCGACGGCGAGGACGATGGGTTTCATGCGCGCGGCTCCGGAAGGGGAGCCGTGACCCTACGCAGTCAGCGGCAACGCGGCAAGATCGTGCAGTCGCGGTCGCGCGCGTCGCGCAGGTCCACCGGCGCATGCCGGTGCGGCAGCTCGGCCTGCAGGCGCTGATAGAACCAGCGCCCTTCGCTGCGCAGCGCGCGTACGCCCAGCTTGCCGCTGCCTTGCGGGCCTTCGATGCGGATGACCATGTCGGCGCTGCCACCGTCGCCGAACTGGCTGATGCTGCCGAACGGAAATGGCTTGGCCCGCAGCGGCCGGCCGAGCGCGGCGCCCACTTCCGGATCGCGACCAGCGCGCACAAGCGCCTCGCGGTAGGGCTCGCTGCTTTCCAGCGGCGCGGCCATCTGCCGCAGTCCCATCCAGTAGGTCAGCGACCAGCCGCCGACGATCAGCAGCGCGACCAGCGGCAGCGCCCACCGGAGGTTGCGCTGCAGCCAGTTGCGCGGCGGCCGCTGGCCGGGCGGGCGAGCGCCCGGCAAGGGAGGTGGCAGCGACGACATCCGTGTCCTTCCCGCCCGCTCAGGGCTTGAGGCAGCGCGCGAGGAAGTTCTCGGCGATGCGGTAGCGGTGCAGCGCGTTGCTGCCGGACAGGCCGTGCTTGGCGCCCGGGTAGGTCATCAGCTCGAACGGCTGGCCGCGCTTCTGCAGCGCGCTCATCAGGCTGGTCGAGTTGGTGAACAGCACGTTGTCGTCGGCCATGCCATGGATCAGCAGCAGCGGCGAGGTCAGCCCGTCGATATGGCTGAGGATGCGCCCCTCGCGGTAGCCGTCGGGATTGGCCGCCGGCAGGTTCATGTAGCGCTCGGTGTAGTGCGTGTCGTACAGGCCCCAGTCGGTGACCGGCGCACCGGCCACGCCGCAGGCGTACTGGTCCGACGCCTTGGCCAGCAGCATCAGCGTCATGTAGCCGCCGTTGGACCAGCCCTGCACGCCGATGCGCGCGCCATCCACCCATGGCTGCTGCTTCAACCACTTGATGCCTTCGAGCTGGTCGGCCACTTCCACCGTGCCCTGCACGCCGTACAGCGCGCCGCCGAAATCGCGGCCGCGGCGCGGCGTGCCACGGTTGTCCAGCGAGAACACCACGTAGCCGCGCTGCGCCAGGTACTGGTTGAACAGGTGGTCGCCGCGGCCGGGCCAGCTGTCGGTGACGGTCTGCGACGCCGGGCCGCCGTAGACATAGACCACCACCGGGTACTTCTTCGCCGGGTCGAAGCCGGCCGGCTTGATCAGGCTGAAGTTCAGCTGCGTGCGGCCATCGGCGGCCGCCAGCCTGTCGAACTCGACCGGCAGCTGCGCGTCGCGGTACTTCGCGTACGGATGCGACGGGTCGGCCAGGTCGTTGTCCAGCAGCGTGGCGATCTTCTCGCCATTGGCGCGGTACAGCTCGATCTGCGGCGGCGTGCTGCTGTTGGACCAGCTGTCCACGTAGACGCTGGCGTTGTTGGCGAACGCGGCGCTGTGCATGCCGGGCGCGCGCGACAGCCTGACCGGCGCGCCACCGGCCAGCGGCACGGCATGGATCTCGCTGCGCAGCGCCGATTCGACGCCGGCGCGGAAGTAGACCTTGCCGGCGGCCTCGTCCACGGCCAACAGTTCGTCCACCGGCCAGTCGCCCGAGGTCAGCGGGGTGAGCGTGGCGCCGTCCTCGCTGGCCAGGTACAGGTGCTCGAAGCCGCTGCGCTCGGACGACCACAGGAAGCGGCCATCCTTGAGGAAACGCAGGTCGTTGTGCAGCGGCACCCAGGTCCGGCTGGTCTCGGTGACCAGGGTGCGCTGGCGGCCATCGGCCAGCGTGGTTTCGATCAGCTCCAGCTTCTTCTGGTCGCGGCTCTGGCGCTGAAAGGTCAGGCGCTGCGGATCGCGCCAGGTGACGCGGGCCAGGTAGATGTCCTGCTCCTTGCCCAGGTCCACCCAGGTCGGCGCGGCACCGGCGCGCGGCGCCACCACGCCGAGCCTGACCAGCACGTTGCGGTCGCCGGCCGCCGGGTAGCGCTGCTCGATCATCTCCACGCGGTCGGCGTACATCTCATAGCGCTTCTGCACCGGCACCGGCGATTCGTCGATGCGGGCGAAGGCGATGGCCGAGTCGTCCGGCGCCCACCAGTAGCCGGTATGGCGGTCCATTTCCTCGTCGGCGACGAATTCGGCCACGCCGTTGCCGACGGTGGCGCTGCCGTCATGGGTCAGCTGCAGCGGCTTGCCGCTGGCCAGGTCGATCACCCACAGGTTGCGCTCGCGCACGAAGCTGACGAAACCGCCCTTGGGCGAGATCTTGGGGTCGGTGGCGAAGCCCTCGCCATGGGTGAGCTGGCGCACCGCCTCGCGGCCCTGCTTGCCCAGGTCGTACAGGTACAACTCGCCGCCGAGGGGGAACAGCAGGGTCTTCGCGTCGGGCGACCACTGGTAATCGACGATGCCGGTCATCGCCGCGATGCGCTGGCGCTCGCGCCGCGCCTTCTCCTCGTCGCTCAGGGTCTCGGCACCGGGCAGCACCACCTTGGAATCGACCAGCAGCCGGGTCTGGCCGCTGGCGATGTCGTATTCCCACAGGTCCAGCTGGTTGCGGTCGCTGTCCTTGCCGCGCAGGAAGGTCACGCGCGAGCCGTCCGGCGCCACCTTGGGCTTCATCAGCGTCGGCCCGGACAGCGGCGCGTTGCCAGTGATCGCTTCCAGGGTGAGTTTTTCGGCGTGGACGGCGGGCGTGGCGAGCATCATGGCAAGGGCGAGGAACAAGGGGCGCATGGGCTTCCTGTCATGGACAGAACGGATCGCGCCATCCTAGCCGAGCCGGCCCGCCCTTGCCCCTGCCGTCAGTCCCGCCCACCGCTCAGCGCCGGCCGCGCTGCTCCTCGCGCATCCGGCGGCGGATGAAGAACACCGTGAACAGCGGAATGCCCAGGATAATCAGGGCCCCGCAGATCGTCAGCCAGCCCACCGGTTGCGTCAGCATGTCGCGCAAGATCGGATGCATCGTCCCCTCCCCGTGCCGTTGTCGATGGAGGCAGCGTAGGGGCGCCGGCCGCGGCTGGCCTTGCGCAGGATCAATCGGCGGCGGGAGGCGCCAGCCGTCGTGGCGGGCGGCAACCCCACTGTGCTTCCATCGGCCTCCCTGCTTCCTCCAACGCCACGGCCGCCATGACCGATCCCTCTCCGCACCTGCGCTGGCAGACCGCCGTTCATGCCCATGCCCGCCACTTCAACGACTACATCGCCCGCGGCGACGCCCGCGACTGGGAGGGCATGGGCGATCCCGACGATGCGCCCGACCTGTCGCCCCTGCTTCCATCACTGATGGAGCAGTTGCGCGCCGCCAATGCCGGGCGGGACGCGGACGCGCTCGCGCGGTTCCGCGAACAGTGGCCGCCGCTGCACGAGGCCCTCCAGCCCTTGCTGGAGGACAACGGCCAGGGCATCGGCGCGCTGGCGGACGGCGGACGGCGGATTGCTGGTGCGGACCGTGGTACGAGCCGGGCCGGGTGCTGGCGGTGCGCGGCATGGAGGTGCACGCCATGCCGTCCGTGCATATGTTCGGCGCCAGCCCGGACCGGCAACTGGTCGCCCTGGCCATCGGCGGCCACATCGAGATCCGGCGCGGCGACGAACCTGCCCCGGTGGCGAGGCTGCCGCTTCCACGCGGCGATGAAGCGCTTCCTGCCGTGCTGGCGGCGCTGGCCGAGAACGAGCCGGTGATCCGGCAGCTGATTCCGTTCAACGACGGCCGCCGCGCGGTGGTGGTGCAGCACGATCAGCGCCCGCCGACGGCCGCATGCTGGCCGTGGGCAGCCATTCCGGCACCGTGCATCTGCTCGACCTGGCCTCCGCCGCCCATCCCGAGCAGGTCGGCGTGCGCGCGCACCGCGAGGTGCGCTGCTGGCTGTTCTGGAAACAGGAAGCCGCGCCACTGGCGTGGTGACCGCATCGCCGGCTCACGGGTGCGCCGCCGGCGCGACGCACCATCTGATGCCGGCCGTTGGTCAACGCCTGCCGAACAACTGCTGCCGCTCTTCCTCGCTCAACGGCTTGCCCGCATCCGGGTTCACCGTCGGGCCCAGCGCGTAGGCGCGCTGCGTGGCTGGGCGCATGGCGATGGCCTGGTGCCAGCGGTGCAGGTGCGGGAAGGCGTCGAAGTCGGCCGGCAGCTTGCTGTAGGCGCCGATCCACGGGTAGCTGGCCATGTCGGCGATGCCGTACTCGTCGCCGGCCAGGTAGGTCGATTCGGACAGGCGCTTGTCCATCACCCGGTGCAGGCGCCGCACCTCGCTGTCGTAGCGCTCGATGGCGTAGGGAATGCGCTCGGGCGCGTAGACGTTGAAGTGGCCCATCTGCCCGCTCATCGGCCCCAGCCCGCCCATCTGCCAGAACAGCCATTCCAGCGCGGCGGCGCGGCCGCGCAGGTCGGCGGGCAGGAAGCGGCCGGTCTTCTCGGCCAGGTACAGCAGGATCGCGCCGGATTCGAACACGCTCAGCGGCGCGCCGCCGTCGGCCGGGGCGTGGTCGACGATGGCCGGCATCTTGTTGTTGGGCGAGATGGCCAGGAAATCGGGCTGGAACTGGTCGCCCTTGCCGATGTTGACCGGCACCAGGCGGTACGGCAGCCCGGCTTCTTCCAGGAACAGGGTGATCTTGTGGCCGTTGGGGGTGGGCCAGTAGTAGAGGTCGATCATGAATGCGTCTCCGTGGGGGACCGTGACCGGGGATCGATACGGTAGCGCTTGGCAGCCTACCGGACGACCGTTAACCTGCCGCCTTTCCGCAACGCAGCATCCCTGCCATGTCCGAACACAAACCGCTGAGCCCCCTCCCGGCCCTGATCTTCGCCTCGCGCTGGCTGCAGCTGCCGCTCTACCTCGGCCTGATTGTCGCCCAGGGCGTCTACGTCTATCTGTTCGGGCACGAGTTGTGGCACCTGATCACCCATGCGACCAGTTGGACCGAGCAGCAGATCATGCTGATCGTGCTCGGCCTGATCGACGTGGTGATGATCTCCAACCTGCTGGTGATGGTCATCGTCGGCGGCTACGAGACCTTCGTCTCGCGCCTGGGCCTGCAGGGCCATCCGGACCAGCCGGAGTGGCTCAGCCACGTGAACGCATCGGTGCTGAAGGTGAAACTGGCGATGGCGATCATCGGCATCTCCTCGATCCACCTGCTCAAGACCTTCATCGAGGCCGGCCAGCTGGGCCTGCCGCTGTGCGGGTCGCAGCTGGCCGCGGGCGTGGCCTGCACCAAGTTCACCTCCACCGGCGTGATGTGGCAGACCATCATCCACTGCGTGTTCATCCTGTCGGCGGTCGGCATCGCCTGGACCGACAAGCTGATGTCCAACGGCCATTCGAAGCCGAACGCGCACTGACCCGGCCGGTGGCCGCCGCCCTTGGCGGCCATCGACTTCGGCCGCCGCCCGGCCCCGATCTCGTGCTGGCGCGGCGGCAATGCTAGATTCGCCCTTCGCCCCGGGTCCGGCCGGCGTCGGGAAACGCCGCGCATCATGACGGCCCGGGCCAGCAACCATTCGCGTTCGTCGATTCAAGGGGAAGATTGATGTCGTACGTCACGATCCACGGCAAAACGCGCCTGCTGGCGCCCGCCCTGCTGGCCGTCGCCCTGGCCGCCTGTTCGGGCAAGGACGATTCCGCCCCGGCCGCCGCCGGCACCCCGGCCGCGTCCGCGGCGCAGGCACCGGCTCCGGCGGTTTCGGCCAAGGTGCAGTCGATGGGCACCGACCAGCTGCGCGACTCGGCCAGCACCGCGCTGCGCGAGAACCGCATGTACGCGCCGGCCGGCGACAACGCCATGGAGTACTACCTGGCGCTGCGCGACAAGCTGCCCGACGACGCGGCGGTCAAGAGCGCGCTGACCGACCTGCAGCCCTACACGCTGATCGCCGCCGAGCAGAGCCTGGCGCGCGAGGACTTCCCCGAGGCCCAGCGCCTGGTGGCGCTGATCGAGAAGGTGGACCCGTCGGCGCCGGCGCTGCCGCGGCTCAAGCAGGGCATCACCCGCGGCATGGAAGTGGCGGTCAAGCGCACCCAGGAAGAGACCGACAAGGTCAAGAAGGACGCCGAGAACCGCGCCAAGCAGCTGGTCGAACAGCAGCGCCTGGCGCAGCAGCAGGCGGCCGAGGCCACCGCCGCGCAGCAGCTGGCCGCACGCCAGGAAGCGGCGCGCAGGGAAAGCGAGCGGCTGGAGGCCGAGCGCCAGGCCGCGGCCAAGCGCGAGGCCGACGCCCGCGCCGCCGCGCAGCAGGTCGCGGCCGCGCCGAAGCCGGCCGCGGCCGCGCCGGCCCTGCGCGCGGTGAGCACGCCCGCCCCGCGCTACCCGGCCGACGCGCTGCGCTCGGGCACTTCCGGCGAAGTGCTGGTGGAACTGACCGTCGGCACCGATGGTTCGGTCACCGACGCCCGCGTGCTGCGCGCCAGCCCGCCGCGCGTATTCGACCGCGAAGCCCTGAACGCGGTCAGGCGCTGGCGTTTCGAACCGATCAGCAGCCCGACCACCACCCGCCGCACGCTGGCCTTCCAGCCCAACCAGTAGATGCAGGGCTGGCCCCGCATGGGGCTTGCCGGCCAAGGCGTACGCAGCAAGCTGCGCACCTACGAAGACGAAAGGCCCGGAGCGATCCGGGCCTTCTTTTTTGCAGGCACAGGATTTTCCCATGCGTAGATGCGGGGCTCGCCCCGCATGGAGATTGCCGGCGGAAGCCGCGCATAGCGAAGCGTGCGCGGTGAAGCGTGCGCGGCAAGCCGCGCACCTACAAAGACGAAAGGCCCGGAGCTATCCGGGCCTCCTTTTTTGCAGGCACAGGATTTTCCCATGCGTAGATGCGGGGCTCGCCCCGCATGGGCCTTGCCGACAAAGCGTGCGCGGTGAAGCATGCGCGGCAAGCCGCGCACCTACGAAGACGAAAGGCCCGGATCGCTCCGGGCCTTTCGTTTCCCAGGCGGCGATGCGGGCTCAGCCCGAGATCGCCAGCTTCTCCTGCCGGTAGCGCCACACCGCCATCGCCCACAGCAGCACCGTCAGCAGCAGCGACGCGGCCAGGTAGACGCCCCACTGCCCGGCGCCCGGCATCTCGCCGCGGGTCACCTTCACCAGCATCTGGTTCTGCGACAGGAACGGCACGGCGTACTGCCACAGCTGGGTGTCCTTCAGCGGGTAGGCCATCAGCGCATAGCCGGGCATCATCGCCAGCATCATCAGCCAGACAATGTGGCTCTGCGCCTCCTTCATGCTCTTGGCGCCAGCGGCCAGGCAGGTCAGCAGCGCGGTGCCGATCAGCACCAGCGGCAGCAGCACCAGCACCAGTTTGCCCATCGCCATGAAGCTCACGTCCAGCGAGCCGCCCATGCCGCGGGCGATGCTGGCGCTGAACTTGAACGACAGCAGGATCAGCAGGATCGCCGCCAGCCCGACCAGCGTCGAGGCCAGCATCTTGCCGCTGACCAGGGCGCCACGCGGCGCCGGCGTGGCCAGCAGCGGTTCCAGCGACTGCCGCTCGCGCTCGCCGGCGGTGGTGTCCATGACCAGGTGCGAGCCGCCGATGAAGGCGGACATCATCAGCAGTATCGGCAGGATGACGGACAGGACGATGCCGCGCTTGGCCTCGGCGGTGGCCAGGTCGCGCGTGCCCACGCTCACCGGCGCGGCGACCATCGGGTTGACGCCGCGCGCCAGCAGCCGCAGCGCGCCCACCGACTGCCCGTAGGCGGTCAGCACGGTGCGCACGCGCGCCACCTGCACGTCGCTGGTGCGGCGCGTGGTGTCGGCGACGATCTCGACCTTGGCCGGCTTGCCGGCGTGCCAGGCCTCGGCGAAGTCCGGGGCGATCACCAGTGCCACGTCCTCGCGCTGGGCGCGGATGCGGGCCTCGTAATCGTCCGGCGCGGCGCTGGCGGTGATGCCGTGGCTGGCCAGGAACGCCACCAGGTTGGGCGCGCGTTCGATACCCACCACCGGCAGCGCCATGTCCTTCTCCAGCTGGTTCTCCACGCGCAGGTTGCTGAGCTTGTCGATGCCCAGGAACAGCAGCGGGTACAGCAGCGGCGCGGTGAACAGGGTCAGCAGGAAAGTGCGGCGGTCGCGGGCGAAGTCGCGCAGTTCCTTGCGCATCACCGTGAGCATGCTGCCAATGAATCCGGTCTTGTTCATGCGTGCAGGCCCTCCTCGCTGCCGATCAGCTTGACGAACGCGTCTTCCAGGTTGGATTCGCCGGCGTGGTCGCGCAGTTCGTCCGGCGTGCCCTGCGCCACCACGCGGCCGTGCGCGACGATGACGATGCGGTCACACAGCGCCGCCACCTCCTGCATGATGTGGCTGGAGAAGATCACGCAGCGGCCCTCGGCGCGCAGCTCCTTGAGGAAGCCGCGCAGGCCGCGCGTGGTCATCACGTCCAGGCCGTTGGTCGGCTCGTCGAGGATCACGTTCTTCGGGTCGTGCACCAGCGCGCGGGCGATGGCGGTCTTGGTGCGCTGGCCCTGGCTGAAGCCTTCGGTCGGGCGGTCGAGGAAATCCTCCATCTGCAGCGCCGCGGCCAGGCGCGCGATGCGCGCGGCGATGGCCGCCGCGTCCATGCCGTGCAGCTGGCCGAAGTACTCGATGTTCTCGCGCGCGGTCAGGCGCTTGTACACGCCGCGCGCGTCGGGCAGCACGCCCAGGCTGCGGCGCACCGTGTCCGGGTCGGCGGCGGCGTCCACGCCATCGACCACGACCTTGCCGGTCTCCGGCGTCATCAGCGTGTAGAGCATGCGCAGCGTGGTGGTCTTGCCGGCGCCGTTGGGGCCGAGCAGACCGGTGATCTGGCCGTCGTGGGCGGTGAAGCCCACCTCGTCCACGGCGATCACCGGCGTCTTGTCCTTGCCCTTGCCGGGAAAGGTCTTGCGGAGTCGTTCTGCGACGATCATGGAAGCGGATCCTTGAGTGATACGGCGATAGCGGCGTCAACGGGAAGATTCAGACGACAGAGCGCACGATCGCTCCACGCCCTCTCTCGTTTCCCGTTCCTGTCCACTCGTTCCCGGTTTTTCACGGTTCCCAGCCGTTGAAGCTGGTGAACGGCGGCACGTAGGTCAGTTTTTCCAGGCAGGCGCCATCGAGCGCGGCGGCGTCGGTGCTGTCGATGAACTGGGCGAACAGCTTGGGCATGCAGCCGGCGCCGACCACCGCGTGGCCCTGGCCGCGCAGCACGAACAGGCGGCCGTTGGGCAGGCCCTTGACCACTTCCTCGCCGTAGCGCGGCGGCGTGACCGGGTCGAACTCGCCTTCCAGCACCAGCGCCGGCACCGGGCCGGACAGCGCGGCGTGGAAGTCGGCCGGCACCTGGCCCTTCGGCCACACCTGGCACATCGCCGCCAGCCCTTCGGCCATGCGGTTGCCGAGCACGGTGGTTTCGTCCCCGTCGCGCGCGGCCATGCCTTCCTCGTCCTCGCTGCAGATCACCGACAGCTGCATGCCCATGGCCATGGCGTCCTTCATGTCGCCCTGCATCATCCGCGCCAGCGCCATCAGGTCGCCGTAGCGGCCGTTGCGCGCCTCGTGGATCAGCTTGGGCAGCAGCGCCGCGGCCTGCGGCATGTAGGCGTACATGCGCACCAGGCCGGCGACGGTGTCGGCGCGCAGCACGTCCTCGCGCTCCTGCCCGGTGTTGGCGTCGCGGTAGCGCACGGTCACCGGGTTGGCGCGCAGCGTAGCCAGCAGCGCGTCCAGCTCGGCGCGCGGGTCGCCCAGCGCCGCCTTGCAGGCGGCGTTGCCGGTGCACTGGGCGAACTGCAGCGCCAGCGCGTCGTCCAGGTTGCGGGCGAAGATGTTGCCCAGCTGCAGGGTGTTGGGCACCACCGAGTCGAGCACGATGCTGCGCGTGCTCTGCGGGTGGCGCATGGCGTACTGCTGCGCCACCCGGGTGCCGTAGCTGACGCCGAGCAGGTTGATCTTCTCCGCGCCGATGGCCTGGCGCACGGCATCCAGGTCGGCGACCGCGTCGGTGGTGGTGTAGTGGCGCAGGTCGGCCTTCTTCGACAGCGTCGCCGCGCAGGCGGCCGCCGCGGCCCGCATCGCCTCGATGCCGGCGTCGTCGCCCTCGGGCGCCTCGCACGACAGCAGGTTGGATCGGCCGGTGCCGCGCTGGTCGACAAGGATCACGTTGCGGCGCTTGCGCACGTCGGCGAAGGCGGCGTCGATCTGCGGATAGCTCTCCACCGCCGACTGGCCGGGGCCGCCGGCCAGGAAGAACACCGGGTCGGGCAGCACGCCGTCGGGCTTGTCCGGCGCCAGCAGCGCGATGTTCAGCGCGATCTTGCGGCCCTGCGGGTTGCCGCGGTCCTCGGACACCTGGAAGGTGGTGCACTGCGCTTCCAGGCTGTCGCGGCTGAACGGCGAGTCCAGGGTGCACGGGCGGAATGCCAGGCTGCCGAGCATCAGCGGTCTGGCCTGCACGTCGGCCGTGGACGCGGGGCTTTGATCGGCCCCGGCGTCGTCGGGCGCGGGCTTGAACGCGCGGTAGCCCAGCACCGCGACGAGCGCGGCCACCGCCAGGAGGGTACGGGTCTTGCGGGACATCATCGGAACGGCCCCTTGTGGTTGATGGAACGTAATCGGATATGCCAGCCCATGACGCGGCCGGCGGCGTCATGTGACAGGAAAGAAGATGTCCTCGATCCTGGCGTCGAACAGCCGTGCGATGCGGAACGCCAGCGGCAGGCTGGGATCGTACTTGCCGGTCTCCAGCGCGTTGACGGTCTGCCGGGAGACCTCCAGCCGTTCGGCCAGTTCCCCCTGCGACCAGGCCCTGGCTTCGCGCAGTTCGCGCAGGCGGTTGTCCATGCGTGCGTGCTCAGCGGTAGCGGCGCGAAACGGCGATCTTGGCCAGGCCATAGGCCAGGCACACCAGCGGAAACACCCAGATCATCGCCGCGCTGGCCGGCACGTCCAGCACCCTGGCCGCCTGCAGCAGGCCGCCGGTGAGATAGAGCAGCGACACGCAGGCCGTGGCGAAGCTGACCGCCTGCAGTTCGATGCGCTGCTGCAGTTCGTCGACATCGCGGATGTAGCGGATCATCGCGCGCAGGGTCATCGCGATCGGCGGCACCGGCAGCAGCGCGATGCAGGCCCGCAGCGCGGTGCCGTCGACGCGCTTGAGCAGGGTGATCGACAGCACCAGCAGCACGACGTAGGCGCCCATCGCGATCATCATTTCGCGGCTGTAGCGCCTGCGCAGCGCCAGCGGCGCGGTGTCGCAGGCCGCGGGCAGCTGCCGGCGCAGCAGCGCCACGAACGACAGCCCGATGGCCACCCCGATGCAGATGCCGCCCAGCGTATCGGCGTTGCCGGGCATCAGCCGCAGCAGCGCCAGGCCGGCCACGCCGTTGGCGAGGATGCCGCCGACGATCCAGCGGTCCAGTGCGCGCGCCATCGCTCAGCGGCTCCTGCGCGGACGCGCCAGCAGGACCAGGCCCAGCGCGAGGAAGGCCGCGCCCACGCCGACGAACGCGGTCTGCCCGGTGGCGGCGACGCCCATGAAGGCCGCGCCGATGCCCAGCCAGGCGGCGCCGGCGCGTGGCCGGTCTGCTGCTTCGTTCATGATCCCATTCCTCCCTGTCAAGCACGCTTTACAGGAGGATGCAGCGGACGATGGCAGGCTGTCAAGCAAACTTTACAGGTGCCTGCCCATCCGCGGCGCGAGCCCGCCCGCAGGCGGGAACACCGCCGCTCGTTCAGGCAGCGGGCGTGGGCTCCACCGCCAGGTCACAGGCGACGCGGTTGCGGCCGGCGGCCTTGGCCCGGTACAGCGCCGCGTCGGCGCGCGCCAGCAGGCGCTCCAGGTCCGGCGTGGCGTCGGCGATGGCCACGCCGATGCTGGTCGTGGTGACGATCGCGCCGCCGTCGCGGCCCAGCGGGCTGGCCTCCAGCGCCGCGCGCAGGCGCTCGGCCAGGGCAAGCGCCTGCTCCATGCCCGCGCCCGGCAGCAGCAGCACGAACTCCTCGCCGCCGTAGCGGCCGAGCAGCCAGTCGTGCCCGCGCAGGTTGCGCTGCAGGGTGCGTGCGGTGTGGTGCAGCACGGCGTCGCCGGCCTGGTGGCCGTGGGTGTCGTTGATCCGCTTGAAGTGGTCCAGGTCCAGCAGCATCGCCGCGAACGGCTGCCGCTGGCGCACGCACTGCGCCAGCTGCTGTCCGCCGTCGCCCATCAGCGCGGTGCGGTTGAGCAGGCCGGTCAGGCCGTCGCGGCGCGCCAGCCGGCGCAGGTCCACCATCTGCCGTTCGACGATCAGCAGCACCAGCGCGAAGGTGTGGCCGAGCATCACGAACATGCCGCCGACGTAGGTGACGTTCATCGGCAGGCCGGCGCGCAGGATGTCGCCGCCGGCGCCGGGCGCGACGGGGATCAGCGCGCGCACCAGGAACAGCGCCGCATCGAGCAGGAACACCGCCGCCGCCAGCCGGCAGCTGCGGCGGATGTCGGCCGGCGCATGGCGCAGCAGCAGCCACGATTCCCAGCTCTTCCAGATGATGATCAGCACGCTGTACAGGGCCAGTCGGACGCCCAGGTCCGGCGTGGCCACGCTGAACCAGACGATGGCCAGCATGTACGCGCCGGCCAGCGCGAGGGCCGGGCGCACCGGCGCGCGGCGGCCGACATGCAGCGCCACGCCGAACAGCATCAGCATGCTGCCCAGCACGGCGAAGGCGTTGCGCGCCAGGATCGAGGCCAGCTCGGGCATGTGCAGCTGCAGGCCCAGCAGCACCGTGCTCAACGCGCTCGCCCACAGGCTGGCGGCCCACAGCCGCGGCACCGGGTGGCCGCGCATCACCAGCAGGATCAGCGAGAAGCCGGCCGCCAGGCCGATGTTCAGCAGCAGGCCGATGATGGCGATGGTGGGGAAATCCAGCGAAGCCAAGCCCGGGAGTCCTTGCGTCGAGCGGCGCCGCCACGCGCGGGACGCCTGGCCGGATCATGCCGCATGCGGGGCCGCCCGCGCATGTCCGGCCGGCTTACTTGCTGCTGACGTACTTCTCGCGGCGCACTTGCGGCACCGGCAGGCCGGCGGCCTTCAGCGCCTCGAAGCAGGCATCGACCATGTCCGGGTTGCCGCACAGGTAGGCGATGTCGCGCGCCGGGTCCGGGGCCAGTCCGGCCAGCTGCTGCTGCACGTAGCCGCTGCGCACGTCCGGGTGCGGGTCGGCCGGCAGTTCGCGCGACAGGCACGGCATGTAGCGGAAGCCGGGGTGGGCGTCGGCGAAGGCGCGGAAGTCGTCGGCGTACAGCAGTTCGGCCGGCGCGCGCGCGCCCTGCAGCAGCACCACCTCCACGCCTCGCTCCTGCATGGCCCTGGCCAGCAGCGGCAGCATCGAGCGGTACGGGGTGACGCCGGTGCCGGTGGCGATCAGCAGGTAACGGCCGTTGCGGTCGCCCGGCTGCAGGCAGAAGCGCCCGAACGGGCCGCTGCCGGTGACGTGCTGGCCGATCTCCAGGCCCTCGAACAGCGCGGTGGCCGCGCCGCCGGGCACGAAGCTGACCGCGATCTCCACCGCGTCGCCCGGGCCGAGCACGTGGTCGTGGATGGTCGCCAGCGAGTAGCTGCGCTTGGTGGCGGTACCGTCGGCGTACGCGAAGTGCACCTGGATGAACTGCCCGGGCTGGAAATCCAGCGGCAGGCCGTCGTCGCGGATGAACTGGTAGTGGCCGACGGTGGGCGCCAGCATGCGGCGACCGGCCAGCCTGAGGGGGAATTGTGCAGGCACGAGCAACAGTGTGTAACCGGGCCGGGGCCGCGGGGGGCACCTATAATACCGGCTCGCACTCATCCGGCGCCGTCACTTCGGCGCGAAGGCCCCGAGCTTGGACTCCCGCATCCCTCCCGTCGCGCCCGCGCTGCGCGTGCACGACCTCCGCAAGACCTACGACAACGGCGTGCAGGCGCTCAAGGGCGTCTCGCTGGAAGTGGCCCCCGGCGACTTCTTCGCCCTGCTCGGCCCCAACGGCGCCGGCAAATCCACCCTGATCGGCATCGTCTCCTCGCTGGTGAACCTGAGCGAGGGCCAGGTGCAGGTGTTCGGCTCGGACCTGGTGGCCGAGCGCAGCGCGACCATGCGCCTGATCGGGCTGGTGCCGCAGGAAATCAATTTCAACCTGTTCGAAAAACCCTTCGACATCCTGGTCAACTACGCCGGCTTCTACGGCATCCCGCGCGCCGAGGCCGAGGTCCGCGCCGAGGAGGAGCTCAAGCGCGCGCACCTGTGGAACAAGGCGCAGATGATGAGCCGCACGCTGTCCGGCGGCATGAAGCGGCGGCTGATGATCGCCCGCGCGATGATGACCCGCCCGCGCCTGCTGATCCTGGACGAGCCCACCGCCGGCGTGGACATCGAGATCCGCCGCGACATGTGGAAGACGCTGCAGGAGATCAACGCCGCCGGCACCACCATCATCCTCACCACGCATTACCTGGAGGAAGCCGAGCAGCTGTGCCGCAACCTGGCCATCATCAACCATGGCCGCATCGTCGAGCAGGGGCCGATGCGCGCGCTGCTGGCCAAGCTCGACGTGGAAGGCTTCCTGCTCGACATCGACGGCGAACTGCCGGCGCAGCTGCCGCACATCGAAGGCGCGCAGCTGGCCGCGGTCGACGCGCACACCCTGGACCTGGACATGCCGCGGGCGATGGACCTGAACCGCGTGTTCGACACGCTGGGCGCCGCCGGCATCCGCGTGCGCTCGATGCGCACCAAGAGCAACCGCCTAGAGGAGCTGTTCGTGCGCCTCACCGGCAACCTGGAGAACACCGCCGCATGAGCACCCCCGCTCCCCTGACCGACAGCGCCCGCAACCGGGTGGCGCTGGGCACCATCGTCCGCCGCGAGGTCAACCGCATCCTGCGCATCTGGGGCCAGACCCTGGTGCCGCCGGCCATCACCATGACCCTGTATTTCCTGATTTTCGGCGGCCTGATCGGCTCGAAGATCGGCGACATGGGCGGCTACAGCTACATGCAGTTCATCGTGCCGGGGCTGGTGATGATGAGCGTGATCCAGAACAGCTACGGCAACATCAGCTCCTCGTTCTTCGGCGCCAAGTTCGGCCGCCACGTCGAGGAACTGCTGGTCAGCCCGATGCCGAACTGGGTGATCCTGTGGGGCTACGTCGCCGGCGCGGTGCTGCGCGGGCTGATGGTCGGCACCATCGTGCTGCTGATCGCGCTGTTCTTCACCCGCGTGCACGTGCCGCACCCGCTGGTGACGCTGAGCACGGTGCTGCTGGGCTCGACGATCTTCTCGCTGGCCGGCTTCATCAACGCGGTGTACGCCAAGAAGTTCGACGACGTGGCCATCGTGCCGACCTTCATCCTGACCCCGCTGACCTACCTGGGCGGCGTGTTCTACTCGGTCACGCTGCTGCCGGGATGGGCACAGGCGCTGACCAAGGCCAACCCGATCTTCTACATGGTCAACGCGTTCCGCTACGGCCTGCTGGGCAGCAGCGACGTGCCGCTGTGGGTGTCGTACGCGCTGATGCTGGGCTTCGTCGCCGCGCTCACGGCACTGTCGCTGTGGCTGCTGCGGCGCGGTGTCGGCCTGCGCAGCTGAACGCCGCCGCTTTCCCCTGATACCGATGGAGCCTGCACCATGCGCATCCTGATCCTCGGCGCCGGCGGTACCGGCGGCTATTTCGGCGGGCGCCTGGCGCAGGCCGGCGTCGACGTGACCTTCCTGGTGCGGCCGGCGCGCGCGGCGCAGCTGCAGCGCGACGGCCTGGTGATCCGCAGCCCGCTCGGCGACGCGGCGTTCCCGGTGGCGCACGTCACCGCCGACGCGCTGCCGGCGCTGGCGCAGGAGCGCCCGTTCGACCTGGTGGTGCTCAGCTGCAAGGCCTACGACCTGGACAGCTCGATCGAGGCCATCGCGCCGGCGGTCGGCGCCGGCACCACGGTGCTGCCGATCCTCAACGGCCTGCGCCACTACGCGGCGCTGGACGCGCGTTTCGGCCGCGACGCGGTGCTGGGCGGACTGTGCTTCATCAGCGCGACCAAGGCCGACGACGGCGCCATCGTGCACCTGGACCGGCCCGCGCGCATGACCTTCGGCGAACGCGACGCGGCGGCCAGCAGCGGCCGCGTCGTCGCCCTCGCCGCGGCCTGCGCGGCGGCAGGCATCGACCACGTCGCCTCGGACGACATCGCCGGCGAGCAGTGGATCAAGTACACCTTCCTGGCCACGCTGGCGGCGGGCACCTGCCTGATGCGCGCCGATGTCGGCCACATCGTCGCCACCGACCACGGTTCCGCGCTCATGCGCGCGCTGTACGACGAATGCCTGGCCGCGGCCGCGCACGCCGGCCAGCCGATACCGGCCAAGGCGCAGGACATCGCCCTGTCCGCGCTGACCAGGGCCGGCTCGCCGATCAAGGCCTCGATGCTGCGCGACCTGGAAGCCGGGCAGCGGGTGGAGGCGGCGCATGTCGTCGGCGACATGCTCGAGCGCGCGCAGGCCGCCGGCCAGGCGGCGCCGCGGCTGCAGGCCGCGTACTGCCACCTGCAGGCCTACGAAGCGCAACGCGGCGCATGACCGTCGCCGGCGCCCTGCCGCGGCGGGTGCTGATCCTGGGGCTGGGCTGCGCCGGGCGCGCGCTCGCCCGGCACCTCCGCTCGCTGGGCGTCGCCGTCGAAGGCAGCGTGCGCGATCCGGCGGCCGCGCCCGGCGACGGCATCGCGCGCCATCGCCTGCATCCCGACCACCATCCTGACACCGCGTTCCTCGCCGCCATCGCGCGGGCCGACACGGTGCTGTGCGGCGTGCCGCCCGACGCCGATGGCGATCCCGCGCTGCGCCTGCTCGCTCCCGCCCTGCGCGCCAGCCCCGCACTGCGCTGGGTCGGCTACCTGTCCTCGACCGCCGTGTACGGCGACCGCGACGGCGGCTGGATCGACGAACAGTCCAGCGCCGACGCCACCGATGCCACCGCAGCGCGGCGGCTCCTCGCCGAAAGCCAGTGGCGCGCGCTGGCGCACGAACGCGGCATCGCCTCGGCCGTGTTCCGCCTGCCCGGTCTGTACGGGCGCGGTCGCAACGCGCTGGTGCAGCTGGCACAGGGCCGCGCGCGCCACATCGTGCGGCCCGGGCTGGTGTTCAACCGGCTGCACGTCGAGGACCTGGCCACGGCGGTGAGCGCGGCGATGCGCCTGCCCACACACGACGCCCTGTATCTGCCCGCCGACGACGAACCCGCGCCGCCCCAGGACGTACTGGCCCACGCCGCGCGCCTGGGCGGGTTCGCGCTGCCGCCGGCGATGGCCTGGGACGATCCCGCGCTCGCTCCGTCGCTGCGGCGCTTCTACGCGGCCAGCAAGCGCATCGACAGCCGCGGCACGCGCGAGGCGCTGCACTGGCAGCCGCGTTTCCACAGCTATCGCGAAGGCCTGGCGGACGCCTGGGCCGCCGGCGACGGCGCAACGCACCCGCGCTAGCGCGCCGGCCACCCGACGCAGCAGCGTGCGGAAGCGCATGGCGGCGCAACGCGCCTCCGTTATGCTCGGCGCTCCCCGAGCCAGGAGATCAGCGTGCGCAGGAACTGCAAGGTAATGGGCTATGGCATGGCGGCGCTGCTGCTGGCCGGATGTGGCGCGGCACCCGACACGGCCGATGCCCCCGCCAGCGCCGACAGTGCGCAGAAACACACGCCGGTCGCGGCGGACGCGCCCGTGGTGGCGGGCGCACGGCAGGAAGACGGCGCCATCCACGACCGCGATGGCAAGCCGGTGGCGGTTCTGCCGTTCGATATCGCCAGCGTTCCGTCCAGCCAGGCCATGCTCGGCGCGATGCCGTTCTTCGGCCTGCCGCAGGGCTACGCGCCGCAGAACCGCCCCCATCCGCGCGCGTGGGCGCGTTTCCCGTTCCGCATCGGCGACGGCATCCACTGGGCGGAAGGCCCGAGCTGGTCGGCGCGCATCGTCGCCGAGGGCGACAAGACCTTTTCCGCGCTGGAGCTTCAGCGCAACCTGGAAAACCTGATCGACGCGGCCGGTGGCAGGAAGGTGTTCGAAGGCCCGCTGCGCCGCGACATCTACTACGGCCCGCAGCTCGAAGACGAGATCGGCGGCGGCTTCATCGACGCGGTGAACATGGAACAGGACGCGCCGACCACGGTGTACGTAGTGCGCCAGGCGCAACGCACCATCTGGGTGCAGCTGGCCATGGACGGCAACGGCGCGGGCCTGGCAGTGCTGGAGGAGGTGCCGTTCCAGCCCAGCGCGCGCTGGAACGACGCGTTCCCGCACCTGTCGCTACCCGCCGGCTACCGCGACCGCAACAAGCCACAGCAGCGCGACTTCGACCGCTTCCCGTTCTGGACCGGCGACCGTTTCGAGCAGGTCGAGGGCCGCACCTGGGCCGCCGATTTCGACAAGGGCGAACGCGAGTATTCGATGCACGAGGTGCGCCGCAATCTCGAAGCGATGATGGCCGGCGTCAACGCCACCAAGGTGTTCGAGGGCCGCATCCCGAAGGAGCAGGCGGAAACGGTGCCCGAGGCGCTGCGTTCGGCCTATTCGCAGGCCGCCGGCTACAGCTGGGACGACTTCGATCTGGTCATCTATCGCGCCGACCTGCCCGATGGCCGCCAGGTCTGGGTGCATGCGCGGCTGGAATACCTCAGCGCCGGCTGGGTAGTGACCGAGCGCACCGGCTTCGTGCAGACAGCCACGCTGCTGCCGGCCGCAGCGCTGAAGCAGAAGCTGGACAGCAACGGGCGCGTCGCCATCCAGGTCAACTTCGCCACCGACAAGGCCGACATCCTGCCCACGTCCGAGCCGCAGCTGGCGCAGGTGCTCGAGCTGCTGCGCGCCGACCCGGCATTGAGGCTGGCGGTCGAGGGCCACACCGACAATACCGGCGACGCCGCGCACAACCGCACGCTTTCCGAGGCGCGCGCACACGCCGTGGTCGCGGCATTGGCCGGCAAGGGCATTGATGCCGGTCGCCTGCAAGCGGCCGGCTTCGGCGCCGACAAGCCGGTCGCCGACAACGCCGACGAGGGTGGCCGCGCGCGCAACCGCCGGGTGGAGCTGGTCAAGCGCTGATGCGTTGCCCGGGGTCCGGTTGGAACCGGGCCGCCCGCGCACCGCCGCTCAGGCAGCGGGATCGGGCAGGCCGAAGAACGCGCGCGTGGCGGCGGTGGCGTTGGCCGCGGTCAGCGCCACGTCCTCGCCGCGGTCGCGGGCCAGTTCCTCGACGATGTGTGACAGGAACGCCGGTTCGTTGCGGCGGTCCTTGGGCAGCGGCCGCAGCGTGCGCGGCAGCAGGTAGGGCGCGTCGGTCTCGATCATCAGCCTCCCGGCCGGGATGTGCTTCACCAGCTCGCGCAGGTGCGCGCCGCGGCGCTCGTCGCACAGCCAGCCAGTGATGCCGATGTGCCAGTCGCGGTCCAGGTAATCGAACAGTTCGCGGCGTTCGGCGGTGAAGCAGTGCACCACCGCCGGGCCGAGTTTGCCGTCGAAGTTCTTCATCATCGCCAGGAAGTCGTCGTGCGCGTCGCGCTGGTGCAGGAACAGCGGCTTGCCCACGCCGTCGACGGCAAGGTCCGCGGCGATCTGCAACTGGCGCTCGAACGCCCGGCGCTGTGCCGGGCGCGGCGAGAAATCGCGGTTGTAGTCCAGCCCGCACTCGCCCACCGCCACCACTTCGGCGTGCGCATGCAGCGCGCGCATCTGCGCGTCGCATTCGTCGGTGTATTCGACCGCGTGGTGCGGGTGCACGCCGGCGGTGGCGTACAGGAAGCCGGGATGCCGTCTTGCCAGTTCCAGCGCCATCGGCGAGTGCTCGCGGCTGGCGCCGGTCACCACCATCTGCACCACGCCGGCGGCGCGCGCGCGCTCCAGCACCACGTCCAGGTCGCGGTCGAAGGATTCGTGGGTGAGGTTGGCGCCGATGTCGATCAGTTGCATGGAGCGGGGAACCGGGGAACGGGAGGCGGGAATTGTAGGAGTGGCGCGAGCCGCGACCAAATGCAGGGCCGGACGTGCCTGCTGGCAGCCGTGCCGGACGGCCCCGCACCTACAATGTCGCGATGCGAACCGCCTTTCCCATTTCCGCGCTGCTGCCGGCCATCGCCGACAGCCTGGCCGCGCATCCGCGGCTGGTGCTCGAGGCCCCGCCCGGCGCCGGCAAGACCACCCAGGTGCCGCTGGCGCTGCTCGACGCGCCTTGGCTGCAGGGCGGCAGGATCGTGATGCTGGAACCGCGCCGCGTCGCCGCGCGCAGCGCCGCGCAGTTCATGGCCCGGCAGCTGGGCGAGCCGGTCGGCGAAACCGTCGGCTACCGCATCCGCTTCGAGAACAAGGTCTCCGCGCGCACCCGCATCGAGGTGGTCACCGAGGGCATCCTCACCCGCATGCTGCAGGACGATCCCCTGCTCGAAGGCGTGGGCGCGCTGCTGTTCGACGAATTCCACGAACGCCACCTGGCCGCCGATCTCGGCCTGGCGCTGGCGCTGGACGTGCAGTCGGGCCTGCGCGAGGACCTGCACATCTTGGTGATGTCGGCCACGCTCGACGGCGAACGCCTGGCGGCTTTCCTCGATGCGCCGCGCCTGTCCAGCGAGGGCCGCAGCTTCCCGGTGGAAGTGAGCCACTTTCCCGCGCGGCGCGACGAAGCGCTGGAAGCGCAGGCGCGGCGCGCGGTCGAACAAGCGCTGGCGACGCATCCGGGCGACGTGCTGGTGTTCCTGCCGGGGCAGCGCGAGATCGCACGCGTGCAGGCCGCGCTGGAGCCGGCGCTTCCCGGCGACACCGATGTCCTGCCGCTGCACGGCGAGCTCCCCGTCGAGCAGCAGTCGCGCGTGCTGCAGCCCGACCCGGACGGCCGCCGCCGCGTGGTGCTGGCGACCAACGTGGCCGAATCCTCGGTGACCCTGCCCGGCGTGCGCGTGGTGATCGACGCCGGTTTGGCGCGCGAGCCGCGCTACGACCCCAACAGCGGGTTCTCGCGGCTGGACGCGGTGGCGATCTCGCAGGCCTCGGCCGACCAGCGCGCCGGCCGCGCCGGCCGCGTGGCCGCCGGCTGGGCGCTGCGGCTATGGCCGCAATCGCAGCGGCTGGAACCGCAGCGACGTCCGGAGATGGCGCAGGTGGAACTGGCCGCGCTGGCGCTGGAGCTGGCCGCCTGGGGCAGCGACGAGCTGCGCTTCGTCGATCCGCCGCCAGCCGGCGCGCTGGCCGCCGCGCGTGAGCTGCTGCAGCGGCTCGGCGCGCTCGACGGCAGCACGATCACCGGCAGCGGCCGGCGCATGCTCGCGCTGGGCACGCACCCGCGGCTGGCGGCGATGCTGATCGCCGCGGTCGATCCGCGCGAGCAGGCGCTGGCCGCCGACCTGGCCGCGCTGCTGGAAGCGCGCGATCCGCTGCGCCAGGGCGGCGATGCGCTGGCCGCGCGCTGGCGCGCCCTGTCCGCGTTCCGCAACGGGCGCGCGCCGCAGGACGCCAGCCGCGGCGCACTGGCCGCCATCGATACGGCCGCCAGGCAATGGCGACGGCGCCTGCGCTGCGATGCCACGCCGCCGGCCGACATCGAGGCGCATGAGCTCGGCGACCTGCTCGCCCATGCCTTCCCCGACCGCATCGCCGCGCGCCACGCCACCGATCCGCTGCGCTACCAGCTGGCCAACGGCCGCAGCGCGCGCCTGTTCGACACCAGCGACCTGCGCGGCGAACCCTGGCTGGTGGTCAGCGAACTGCGCCACGAAGCGCGCGATGCGCTGGTGCTGCGCGCCGCGCCGGTGGACGAGGCGCGCCTGCGCGCCGACTTCCCGCGGCGTTTCCACCAGCACGACGTGGTGCGCTGGAACGGCGAGCGCCGCGCCCTGGAGGCGCGCCGCGAATCCGGCTTCGACCGCATCGTGCTGGACAGCCGCCCGGCCGGGAAGGTCGACCCGGCGCAGGCCGCGCGCGCACTCACCGACGCCGTGCGCGAACTGGGCCTGGAAGCGCTGCCGTGGACCGGCAACCTGCGGCAATGGCGCCACCGCGTGCAGGGCCTGCGCCACTGGATGCCGGAACTGGACCTGCCCGACCTCTCCGACGCGGCGCTGCTGTCCACGCTCGACGACTGGCTGCTGCCGGCCTTCGCCGGCAAGACCCGCCTCGACGCCCTGGCCGAGCAGGAGCTGGGCGAGGCGTTGAAGTCGGGCATCGACTGGAACACGCGCCAGCTGGTCGACCGCCACGCGCCGGTGCGCATCAGCGTGCCTTCCGGCATGGACCGCGCCATCGACTACGCGATGGACGACGACGGCATCACCCCGCGCCCGCCGGTGCTGGCGGTGAAGCTGCAGGAACTGTTCGGCCTGGCCGACACCCCGCGCATCGCCGACGGCCGCGTGCCACTGCTGCTGCACCTGCTCTCCCCCGGCGGCAAGCCGCTGCAGGTCACCGGCGACCTGCGCAACTTCTGGGAGAACACCTATGCGGAGGTGAAGAAGGAGATGAAGGGAAGGTATCCGCGGCACCCGTGGCCGGACGACCCGTGGAGCGCGACTGCGACACATCGCGCAAAACCTCGCGGGACGTGAGGGTCCATCTCCCGTGGCGACGGTGAAAGGCGGCTTGGACTATCGATTCATGCGTGGCGCGGCCGGACGACCCCTGGAGCGCGACTGCCACGCATCGCGTAAAACCTCGCGGGACGTGAAAGATCGTCTCCCGTGGCGACGGTGAAAGGGGACTGGACTACACAAGTCCAGCGTGGCGCCCCGCCGGCGACTAACATTTCCTGCACGCGCGTCCCGCGACACTGCGTGCCTGCCCCTGCAAACGAGGATCCCCCATGAGCAAGTTCAGCGACATCACCGGATCGGCCCTGGAGCGGGCCATGGAACTGGCCAGCCACGCTGGCGACAGCCTCAAGAGCGGAGGGTCCAACGCCGCCGACTGGCTCAAGGCCGGCGCTGCGATCGGCGCGATGAAGACCGGCGGCCGCGCCGTGGGCCGCGTGGCGCGGCGCAACCCCACCGCCACCATCGCCGTGGCCGCGGTCGGCCTGGGCCTGATCGGCTACGCCGTCTACCGCAGGAACAAGCGCGACAACGCCGCACTGGAAGCCAAATCGCAGCAGATCGCCCAGCGCCGCCGCGCCGAGACCACGGTGGACGAGACCAGCGACATCGGCAGCGACGCCTGAAAGGCGAGGAGTGCGGGACGAGGAGTGAGGAGTGAGAGAAGGCAGCACCAAGCTGTCATCTCCGCAAAGGCGGAGATTGCTCCTGATTTTTCTCGCTCCTCACTCCTCTTCACTCACTCCTGCACCACCCGCCACTGTCCGGGCTGCAGGCCGTCGAGCGCATGCGGCCCCATCGAGGCCCGCACCAGCCGCAGCGTCGGCAGGCCCACCGCGGCGGTCATGCGCCGCACCTGGCGGTTGCGCCCCTCGCGCAGGGTGATGGCCAGCCAGGCATCGGGCACGGTCTTGCGGAACCGCACCGGCGGATCGCGCGGCCACAGCGCCGGCGCCGTTTCCAGCAGCTGCACGCGCGCCGGCAGGGTCGGGCCGTCGTTGAGCAGCACGCCCCCGCGCAGCGCCTGCAGCTTCTCCTCGCCCGGCACGCCTTCCACCTGCACCCAGTAGGTCTTGTCCTGTTTGTGGCGCGGGTCGGTCAGCCGGTGCGCCAGGCCGCCGTCGTCGGTGAGCAGCAGCAGGCCTTCGCTGTCGTAGTCCAGGCGGCCGGCCGCGTACACGTTCTTCGGCAGCCCGAAACCGGCCAGCGTCGCCCGCGGCGGCTGGCTGCGGTCGGTGAACTGGCACAGGACGTTGAAGGGTTTGTTGAAGGCTACGAGCATGGGAACGGGGAAATGGGAAATGGGAAACGGCCGTATGCGCGGACGTCATGCACCTGCGCTTCGGTCCCGCAGAAACGGTAAATCACGCGATTGGCCAGCACGGCGCATCGCGCAACCCTCCCCAGTTCCCTGTTCCCCCTCCCTGCCTTTCACGGCTTCACGAAGCGCAGCGTCATGCGGTCGCTTTCGCCGATCGCCTTGTATTTGTCCGCGTCGGCCGCGTCGTGGTTGTTGGACGGCGGCAGCGTCCATACGCCGTTGGGGTGATCCTTGGTGTCGCGCGGGTTGGCGTTGATCTCGCTGCTTTCCTGCAGCTTGAAGCCGGCCGCCTCGGCCATGGCGATGACCTGCGCCTGGCCGACATAGCCGCTCTTGTCGTCGGCGGGAACGTCGGCCTTGGCGCGGTGTTCGACCACGCCCAGCGTGCCGCCCGGCTTGAGCACCGCGAAGAACGCGCGGAACAGGCCTTCGGCCTGGCCGGCGGCGCGCCAGTTGTGCACGTTGCGGAAGGTCAGCACCACGTCGGCCGACCCCGGCTTGCCGAGCACCGGCGCGGCCGGGTCGTAGGCCACGACGGTGGCCTTGTCGAACAGCGCCGGCGCTTCGGCGAACTTCTTCTCCAGGCCGTCGCGGGTGCGCTGCTGGTAATCGCGGCCACCGCCGGCCGGCAGCGCCATCGGGTCGACCACCGCGGCCACGTAGTGGCCCTGGCCGCGCAGGAACGGGGCGAGGATCTCGGCGTACCAGCCGCCGCCCGGGGTGATCTCCACCACGGTCTGCTGCGGCTGCAGGCCGAAGAACTCGAGCGTCTGCAGCGGATGCCGGTATTGATCGCGCGCGGTGTTGGCGGCGCTGCGCCAGTCGCCGGATACGGCGGCCTGCAGCGGCGCCAAAGCGGTGGCGCCATGCATGGCGGCGTGATCGTGGCCGGCATGCGCGGGATCCTGCGCGGCGACAGGCAGGGCGGCGAACAGCAGGCAGGCGGCAACCAGCGGGGCGGACGTCTTCATCGGGATGTTCCACGGTTGGAGTGAGGCGAGCCTAGCACGCGCGCGCGACACCTTCGCCTCGCGCGCAAGCGGCGGCGCGCGGCCCGGCGCGGAACGCTGTTTTCACGTCGGCGCAACGGAACCGGCCGATGCGGCGTCTATGCTGGTGTGCCGATTCCAAGGAGGTGCGCATGACCCGGTTCCGCGAACTCGGCCGTTCCGGCCTGCAGGTCGGCCCCATCGCGTTCGGCGGCAACGTATTGGGCTGGAGTGTGGACGAGAAGACCGCCTTCGCCCTGCTCGACGCCTTCGTCGAGGCCGGCTTCAACCTGGTCGATACCGCCGACGTGTACCCGGCGTGGGTGCCGGGCAACAAGGGCGGCGAATCGGAAACCATCATCGGCCGCTGGCTCGGGCGCGGCGGCAGGCGCGACAAGGTGGTGCTCGCCACCAAGGTCGCCAAGTGGGCCGAGCGCCCCGGGCTGTCGGCCGACAACATCAACGCCGCCGTCGACGATTCGCTGCGGCGCCTGGGCACGGATGTGATCGACCTGTACCAGGCGCACGAGGACGACGAGTCGGTGCCGCTGGAGGAAACCCTCGGCGCCTTCGCGCGGCTGATCGAGGCCGGCAAGGTGCGCGCGATCGGCGCGTCCAACTACAGCGCCACGCGCCTGCGCGACGCGCTGAAGGTGTCGGCCGATTACCACCTGCCGCGCTACGAGAGCCTGCAGCCGGAATACAACCTCTACGACCGCGCCGGCTACGAAGCGGAGCTCGAGCCGCTGGCGCGCGAACAGCAGTTGGGTGTGATCGGCTACTACGCGCTGGCCAGCGGTTTCCTCAGCGGCAAGTACCGCAGCGCCGAGGATGCAGGCAAGAGCGATGCGCGCGGCGCCAAGGTCGTCGCGCGCTACCTGAATCCGCGCGGGCTGCGCATCCTCGCCGCGCTCGACGATGTCGCCGCCGCGCACGCGGCGACGCCGGCGCAGGTCGCGCTGGCCTGGCTGATCGCGCGGCCCGGCGTCACCGCGCCCATCGTCAGCGCCACCGGCGTGGAACAGCTGCACGAGGTGCTCGCCGCCGCGCGGCTGTCGCTGTCGGCGCAGGACGTCGCGCAGCTCGACGACGCCAGCGCCGAAGGCTGAATGCGGCGCGGGTTGAACCCCGCGCCGTCCCGGTCGTAGCATCCGGCCTACAGGGGGCGGACCACGAACGGAGACCGCCATGCAGATCCCGCACACTGCAAGCCGTCGCACGCTCGACCTGGACGCCGAAATGGCCTATTGGCGCAGCGTCCACGCCATCGGCCGCCTCGGCCACCACGACTTCGACCAGTACCGGCGCCTGCTGCGGATGGGCTTCGAGGTCTACATGGCATGGCCGCGCGCCAGCGAGGAACAGCTCTACCGCGTGCTGCAGGACAGCTACCACCGGCATGCGCCGGCGCTGGCCGTGCCGTGGGACGAGGCACGCTGGCTGGTGCGCCACGCCTGGCACCACGCCGAGCAGGCGCAGTCCATGCACTGAAGCGCGCGGCGGTTCAGGCCGGCGCCAGCAGCCATCCGCGCAGCGCGGCACTGACCTCGTCCGGTTTTTCCATCGGCGCCAGGTGCCCGCAGCCGGGCAGCACCCGCAGCTGCGAATGCGGCGCCAGCGCGTGCATCTCTTCGCTGACCGCCGGCGGCGTGATGCGGTCGTTGGCGCCGCAGACGATCAGCAGCGGATCGCGGTAGGCGGCCAGCACGGCGTGGCCGTCGGGCCGCTCCAGCGCGCTCTGGCGCAGGAATACGTCGGCGCCAAGGCGCGTGGTCATCGCGCGCACGCGCTGCACGAGATCGTGGTCGTCCAGGCGCGAGGCATCGATGTAGCTGCGCATCAGCCGGTCGCCGAAACCATGGAAGGTGCCGGGCAGGCGCACGCTGGCCCGCTGCGCGCGGCGCTGCGCGGCGCGTTCGGGCGAATCGGCGTGGATCGAGGTGCCGATCAGCGCCAGCCGCCGCACGCGCGCCGGGGCCACGCGCAGGATCTGCTGGGCGACAAAGCCGCCCAGCGAGAACCCGGCCAATGCGAAGCGCGGCGGCGCCTGCGCCAGCACGTCCTCGGCCACGGCCTGCAGGGTGTCGCCGCGGGTCTGGTCGCCGACGATGCAGTCGGCGATGTCGGACAGGTCGGCGATCTGCGCGCGCCACAGCTCCGCATCGTTGAGCAGGCCGGGCAGCAGCAACAGCGGGATCTTTCCGGGCGCGTTCCCGGCAACAACGGTGTCCATGGCGTCATTGTCGCGCCGGCGGCGCGCGGCCGGTACCGCCGGCGGTGGAACGCATGGGCCCGCGGATGCCGCGGTCACGCCTGCGCGGCGACCACCACCAGGCCCAGGCAGACTTCCAGTTCGCCGTCGCCCACGCTGGCGCCCAGCACCAGCAGGGCGAGCCTGTCGCCGCGCCGCCAGCAGGCGATGCGGTGGCGTTCGAATGCATCCAGAAGCGCGTCCGGCACGCCGCTGCCGGCCGGCGCGTAACCCTCGACGCAGCACGAAGGCGCGCCCAGCACACCGACCAGCAGGCCCAGCGCCGTGTCCTGGCTGTCCCGATAGCCGTTCCAGAGGGTCTCCAGTTCCTCGTGCAGGTCGCTGCCGCCAGCGTCGCAGTCGGTGTAATCGATGCCGATCACCGCGGCGAGCCGCCCGGGCGCCTGGCCCATCCACAGCGCGTGCTGCTCGAACGCGCAGCCCTCCTCGGGCGCCTCTTCGCGCGGGAACGGCTGCGCCAGCAGCGCCGTGAGAGTGTCGGGTGCGGCGTGCACGCGCTCCTGGAAACTGGACATGCAGGTTCCTTCCTGCGGATCAGGCCGAGCCCGCCGGCCGCACCGGCAGGGTGACGTTCATGATGGTCGGGTCGTCCGGGTCGGGCTTGACCTTGAAGCCCAGCGTGCGGCACATCGCCAGCATGGTGCTGTTCTCGCGCAGCACCTGGCCTTCGACCACGTTCAACCCCTGCCAGCCGGCGTATTCGATCATGATCTGCATCAGTTTCCAGCCGATGCCGTGGCCCTTGAGGTCGGAGCGGATCAGGATGCCGTATTCGCCGCGGTCGTAATCGGCGTCGGCGTGCAGGCGCACCGCGCCGAGCATGTCGCCGCTCTTCGGGTCGATGGCGACCAGCGCGATCGAGCGCGCGTAGTCGAGCTGGGTCAGGCGCGCGATGAACTCGTGGCTGAAATGCCTGACCGACTGGAAGAAGCGCAGGCGCAGGTCGTCGTCGCTGACGCGGGCGAAGAACGCGCGGAACAGCGCGTCGTCCTCCGGCCGCACCGGGCGCACGAAGGCGCGGCCGCCGTCGGACAGCGCGATGCTGCGTTCCCACTCGGTGGGATACGGGAAGATCGCGAAACGCGGATGGCCGCGACCCTTGTGCAGGCGCCGCACCGGGGCGATGGCGATGCGCGCGTCCAGCGCGATCACGCCGTCGCGGTCGGCCAGCAGCGGATTGAGGTCCAGGCCGCGGATCTCGGGAATGTCGGCGGCCAGCTGCGCCAGCTTGACCAGCACCAGCGCCACCGCGCGCTCGTCGGCGGCCGGCACGTCGCCATAGGCCTTGAGGATGCGCGAGACGCGGGTGCGGCCGATCACCTCGTGCGCCAGGCGCAGGTCCAGCGGCGGCAGCGCCAGGGTCTTGTCGTCGATCACTTCCACCGCAGTGCCGCCGCGGCCGAACACCAGCACCGGGCCGAACACCGGGTCGTCGGCGATGCCGGCGATCAGCTCGCGCGCCTTGGGCCGCACCAGCGTCGGCTGCACCAGCACGCCTTCGATGCGCGCGGCCGGGCGCAGTTCGCGCGCGCGCTGCAGGATCGAGGTGGCCGCCATCTGCACCGCCTGCAGCGTGCCCAGGTTCAGGCGCACGCCGTCGACATCGGACTTGTGCGGGATGTCCGGCGAGAACACCTTCACCGCCACGGTGGCGCCCTGCTCCAGCAGCGGCTGCGCCAGTTCCATCGCCTCGTGCGCGTCGCGCGCGACCATTACCGCCAGCGAGGGAATGCCGTAGGCCAGCAGCAGCGCGTGCGTGGCCACCGGGTCCAGCCACTGCTGTCCGTCGGCCAGCGCCGCTTCCACCAGCGCGCGCGCGGCCACGGCGTCCACCACGAAATCGGCGGGCAGGCTCGGCGGCGTCTCCATCAATGCGGCCTGCGCCTGGCGGTAGCGCACCAGGTGCTGGAAGCCGCGCACCGCCTCGGCCTCGCTGGGATAGGTCGGCACGCGCGCGGTGTTGAGCGTGGCCGTGGCCTGTTCGTCGTTGCCCAGCCACACCGCGAACACCGGCTTGTCGCGCAGCTGCCGCGGGCGCAGGCCGAGCGTGCGGGTCAGCGCCTGCGCGGCGTCGGCCGAGGAGGTGAACGCGGTCGGCACGTTGACCACCAGCAGTGCGTCGTTGGCCTCGTCGGCCAGCAGCGCTTCCACCGCGGCGGCGTAACGCTCGCCGCCGGCATCGACCACGATGTCCACCGGGTTGTCGCGCGACCAGCCGCTCGGCAGCGCCTGGTCCAGCCGCTCCACCGTGGCCGGCGACAGCGCCGCCAGGGTGCCGCCCAGCGCCTGCAGCTGGTCCACCGCCAGCCGGCCGATGCCGCCGCCGTTGCTGAGGATCGCCAGCCGGTGGCCGGGAAACGTGCCGAGCCGGCCCAGCGTCTCGGCGGCGGTGAACAGTTCGTCCAGGGCGTTGACCCGCAGCAGCCCGGCGCGGTTGAACGCCGCGCCGTACACCGCGTCGGCCGCGGCCAGCGCCTGCGAGTGGGTAGGCGCGCGCGCCTCGGCGCCGCGCGGCTGGCGGCCGGACTTGACCACCACCACCGGCTTGGCGCGCGCGGCCGCGCGCGCGGCGGACATGAACTTGCGCGCGTCGCTGATCTGGTCGACATAGAGCAGGATCGCGCGGGTGCGGTAGTCGGCGGCGAAGTAGTCGAGCAGGTCGCCGAAATCCACGTCCAGCGCATCGCCCAGCGACACCACCGCGGAGAAGCCGATCGAGCGCGCCACGCCCCACTCCACCAGCGCGGCCGCGATCGCGCTGGATTCGGAGATCAGCGCCAGGTCGCCGGCCTGTGGCGTGTGCGCGGCGATGGAGGCATTGAGCCGCGCGTGCGGCGCGATCACGCCCAGGCAGTGCGGGCCGAGGATGCGCATGCCCCTGGGCCGCGCCGCCGCCTCCACCTGCGCGGCGAGCGAGCCGGGACCGCGGCCGAGCCCGGCGGTCAGAATGATGGCCGCGGCCACGCCCAGTTCGGCCGCCGCGGCCACCACCGACGGCACCATCGCCGCCGGCGTGGTGACCACCACCAGGTCCGGCACCCATGGCAGGTCCTTGAGCCGCTTGACCGTGCGCATGCCGTCGATCTGCGCGTGGCGCGGATTGACCCAGCCGATCTGCCCGGCGAAACCGGCCGCGCGCAGGTTGCGCACCACCGCGCGTCCGGCCGAGCGTTCGCGCGGGCTGCCGCCGACGACGGCCACCGAGCGGGGACGGAACACGGTCTGCAGGTGATAGATGCTCATCGCGACGCCGACAACGGGAACGCGATCAAAGGTACACGCGCAGGGGCGGCATTGGCATGAGCAGGATCAACCGGCATCGGCCGCGCCGCGGTCCCGCGGCGGAGATCACTTCCTGAGCGAATGGCCCAGCACGCCGATGGACACCAGCACGATCGCGCCGTAGTCCACGATCCGCGGCGCGCCCAGCATCGTGCCTGCAGCGAACGCCAGCACGCCGGCGAGGATGGGCAGCATCCACGGATTCCAGCGAAATGCGTCGGGGGCAGCGGGTTCGCCCTCCATGATCGCGCTGACGTCGGTGTCCAGCGCCGCGGCCAAGCAGACGCGCGTCTCGCGCGAGGCGGCGCCCTCGGTCTCCACCCGCTGCACGGTCCGCAGGCTCAGGCCGGCGGCGGCGGCCAGCTGTTCCTGCGACCAGTGCCTGGCCTCGCGCAGGCGGCGGATGATCGTCGGGTTCAACTTCATGTCCTGCTCCATGCGGCGGCTCCTGTACGGGGAGCCCCGACTGTAGGTTCCGCCGCCGATCATGCCACGCCAGGCCTGCGCCAACGGCCCGCCAACCGGCCGCCAGCCCGCCTACAGCAGCGTTCCGCCCAGGATCATCGCGGCGATGCTGAAGTAGATGACCAGTCCGGTCACGTCCACCAGCGTGGCCACGAACGGCGCCGACGCGCTGGCCGGGTCGAAGCCCAGCCGCTTGAGCACGAACGGCAGCATCGAGCCGGACAGCGAGCCGAAGGTGACGATGCCCACCAGCGCCGCGCCGATGGTCGCCGCCAGCAGCTTCCAGTGCGCGCCGTAGTCGTGCAGGCCGGCCAGCTGCCAGACGGTGATGCGCACCACGGCCAGCAGGCCGAGGATGCCGCCCAGCACCACGCCGGTGGGCAGCTCGCGCAGCGCCACCTTCCACCAGTCGCGCAGGCGCAGTTCCTGCAGCGCCAGCGAACGGATCAGCAGCGAGGTCGCCTGCGAGCCGGAGTTGCCGCCCGAGCTCATGATCAGCGGGATGAACAGGGTCAGCACCACCGCGCGCGCCAGTTCGTCCTCGTAGTGCTGCATGGCGCTGGCGGTGAGCATCTCGCCGAGGAACAGCACGCTCAGCCAGCCGGCGCGCTTTCTGATCATGTCGAAAAAGCCGATCTGCATGTACGGCTTGTCCAGCGCCTCGACGCCGCCGAACTTGTGTACGTCCTCGGTGGATTCGTCGATCAGCGCGTCGAGGATGTCGTCCACGGTGACGATGCCGAGCATGCGCTGCTGCGCGTCCACCACCGGGATCGCCAGCAGGTCGTGGCGGCGGATCAGCTGCGCCACGTCCTCCTGGTCCAGCAACGGGCCGACGCTGACCGGCGGGTTGACCTGGGCCACGTCGAGGATCGAATCCTCCGGTGCGCCGGTGATCAGCCGGCGCATGGTCACCACCTGGCGCAGCTGGCGGCTCTGCGGGTCGAGCACGTAGATCGCGTAGACCGTCTCGCGGGTGCGCTCGACCTCGCGGATGTGCTGCAGGGTCCGGGCGACGGTCCAGTCGGCCGGGACGCTGACGAACTCGGTGGTCATCAGCGCGCCGGCGGTGTTGGGCGGATAGCCGAGCAGCAGCTGGATCGAACGGCGCGCGTCCGGCTCGAGCAGCGGGATCAGCCGCGCGCGCTCGGCCTCGTCCAGTTCATGCACGATGTCGGTGGCGCGGTCGTCGGCCATCAGCCCGAGCAGCGCGGCGGCGCGGGCCGGCGGCAGCGCGGCGACCAGTTCGCCGGCGCGCTGCAGTTCCGGCGCTTCCAGCAGCTTGACCGCGCGCGGCAGCGGCAGCGCGGCCAGCACCGTGGCGGCCTGCGCCCGGTCGAGCTGGTTGAGGTGGACCACCGCGTCGGCGGTGTTGAACTGCGCCAGGGGCGCGCCGAGGGTGCTGGCATCGGCGGCCGGACGCAGGAGCTGCTTCTGGTTCATCGTGGTTCGCCTTGCCGGCCCGTGGCCGGCTGCAGGTTGCGGGCGCAACGCCGGCACCGGCGAACCAGCCCGCTAGGCGTTCACCGTCTCCGGCGTCGAACGAGGTCGACGTCTACTGTCGCTGGGCATGGTGTGGACTCCGAAGGATTGCCGCGCGGCGCGGCCGGCGGCTGCGCGAGTCTGCGACCGCCACGCAGCGGGGTCAAGCACGCGCGCCGGGATTTTCCAAGCCGGCGGGCGCGCGCTACTCTTTCCGGCAGCACGCGCATGCGCCCGATCCGGCGGCCGCGCTGCCCTTCCTTCTCTTCACTTCGAGCGTGATCCCGATGCATGGCGGCGGTCTGGAACTGGCCCTGGTACTGCTGCTCGCGGCGGTGATCGCCGTGCCCGTGTTCAAGCGTTTCGGGCTGGGCGCGGTGCTGGGCTACCTCGCCGCCGGCGTGGCGCTGGGGCCGCACGTGCTGGCCTTCGTGCACGATGCCGACCGCATCCTCAACGCCGCCGAGATCGGCGTGGTGATGCTGCTGTTCCTGATCGGCCTGGAACTGTCGCCGGCGCGGCTGATGGTGATGCGGCGCCCGGTGTTCGGCGGCGGCACCGCGCAGGTGCTGCTCACCGCCGGCGTGCTCGGCGGGTTGTTGCTGCTGTACCACTTCCACTGGAAGAGCGCGCTGGTGGTCGGCACCGCGCTGGCGCTGTCCTCCACCGCGGTCGGGCTGCAGCTGCTGTCCGAGCACAAGGCGCTCAACAGCGACTACGGCCGCTTCGGCTTCGCCATCCTGCTGTTCCAGGACCTGGTCGCCATCCCCCTGCTGGCGGCGATCCCGCTGCTGGGCGGCATCCGCAACGAGACCCTGACCTGGCAGAACGTGGCCACCGCGGTGGGCGCGCTGGCCGTGGTGATCCTGCTCGGCCGGCCGGTGCTGCGCCATCTGTTCGGCATGGTCGCGCGCACGCGCATGCCGGAGGTGTTCACCGCCAGCGCGCTGCTGGTGGTGCTGGGCACCGCCTGGCTGATGCAGAAAGCCGGGCTGAGCCCCAGCCTGGGCGCGTTCCTGGCCGGCGTGCTGCTGGCCGACTCGGAATTCCGCCACGAGATCGAATCGCAGATCGAGCCGTTCAAGGGACTGCTGCTGGGGCTGTTCTTCATCGCCGTCGGCATGAGCATCGACCTGGCGCGCATCGCCGCCGAGCCGACGGTGATCGCCATCGGCGTGGCCGCGCTGCTGGCGGTCAAGTTCGGCCTGCTGGTGCTGATCGGCCTGGGCGCGCGCATGCCGCTGCGCAGCGCGCTGATGCTCGGCAGCGTGCTGTGGCTGGGCGGCGAGTTCGCCTTCGTCGTCTTCAACGAAGCCGAACGCGCCGGCCTGCTCGGGCGCATCAACCACGACCGCCTGGTCGCCATCGTCAGCCTGTCGATGGCGCTGACCCCGCTGTTGATGATCGGCCTCAAGTACCTGCTGCGGTCGCAGGCCCCGAGCCGGGGCCCGGAACGCGCGCCGGACAACCTGAACGATGCCCAGGCCCAGCACCCGCAGGTGCTGATCGCCGGCATGGGCCGCTTCGGCCAGATCGTCGCGCGCCTGCTGACCGCGCAGCGCATTCCGTTCGTGGCGCTGGAAGCCGACCCGGACACGGTGGAAGACCTGCGCCGCTTCGGCAACCACCTCTACTACGGCGACCCCACCCGGCCGGACCTGCTGCGCGCGGCCGGCGGCGACCAGATCCGCGTGTTCGTGATGGCCATGGACGACCCGGACACCAACCTGCGCGCGGTGCGGCTGGTGCGGCGCCTGTACCCGCAGGCGCGGGTGCTGGCGCGCGCGCGCAACCGCCAGCACGCGTGGAAGCTGATGGACATGTCGGCCGAGCCGTTCCGCGAGGTGTTCGGTTCCAGCCTGGAGATCAGCGAGCGCGTGCTCACCGCGCTGGGCATGGCCGAGCACACCGCGCGCGAGCACGTGCGCCGTTTCCGCGAGCACGACGAAAAGCTGCTCAAGGCCCAGCACCTGGTCTACGACGACGAGGCGGCGGTAATGCAGACCTCGCGCGACGCCCGCGCCGACCTGATGCAGCTGTTCGAGGCCGACGTCGGCGACAGCGACGCGGTAGCCGAAAAACCGGCGGCCGGCGAGTAGCGCACCCGGCGTTTCCCGTAGGAGCGGCTTCAGCCGCGAACGGGCTTTACCGCGAACGCCCCATCGCGGCTGAAGCCGCTCCTACGCAGGCGCGGACGTTCGGCTGCAGCGCGGTGCTGCCGGGAACATCCACTGCAAGGAACATTCACCCGCAGCCACGCCGCAATCCTCGTAGGAGCGGCTTCAGCCGCGAACGCGGCTTTACCGGGAACGCTCCATCGCGGCTGAAGCCGCTCCTACGCAGGCGGAGATGTTCGGCTGCAGCGCGGTGCTGTCGAGAACATCCACCACAAGGAACATTCACCCGCAGCCACTCCGCATCCCCGTAGGAGCGGCTTCAGCCGCGAACGGGCTTTCCCGGGAACGCTCCATCGCGGCTGAAGCCGCTCCTACGCAGGCGGGAATGTTCGGCTGCAGTGCGGTGCTGCCGGGAACATCCACCGCAAGGAATATTCACCCGCAGCCACGCCGCAATCTCTGTAGGAGCGGCTTCAGCCGCGAACGGGCTTTATCGGGAACGCTCCATCGCGGCTGAAGCCGCTCCCACGTGGCGCGTGCTATCCACCGCAGCGCGCGTACGGCGCGCTCAGCCGCGGTCGCGCAGGAAACGGGCCATGGAGGAGACGCCCGGGACCGCCGGCTCGAACTCGCCGGCCACGTCGATGAAGCCGCGCATGACCGCGATCTCGCGCGGGCTGCGGCCCAGCGCGTCGCGCAGGTCGGGGTCGGCGCCGGCGCGCAGCAGGCGCTGCACCAGCAGCGGCAGGCCGTGCAGCGCGGCCAGGTGCAAGGGGCCGAAGCCGCGCGGGTCGCGCACGTCCAGCGCCACGTCCTCGTCGAGCAGGCGTTCGACCGCGGCCAGCACCACGTGTTCGTCGCAGGCCGTGCCCGGTTCGGCGCGCGCGCCGAGCAGCAGCAGCAGCGGGGTGACGGTGCCGGCCGAAGGCTGGTCGGCTTCGGCGCCGGCCAGCAGCAGGGTGTCCAGCAGCGCCAGCAGGCGCGAACGGTCGCGCGCGGTGAAGCCGTAGAGCGCGGCGCAGTGCAGCGGCGCCAGCTGCTGGTCGTCGCCGGCGTGCACGTCGGCACCGGCGGTCAACAGCCTGGCGACGATGTCCGGCAGGCCCAGCGCCGCGGCCAGCATCAGCACGGTGACGCCGCCGGGCAGGCGGTGGTCGATGCGCGCGCCGGCGTCGAGCAGGGCGGTGACGATCGCGGCCTGGCGCATGCTCACCGCCGCCGACAACGGCGTGGCGCCGCTGGCGGCCGCGTGCTGCGGGTCGGCGCCGCGCGCCAGCAGCAGGTCCACGGTGGCGACATGGCCGCCGCCGGCCGCGCGCAGCAGACCGGTGCAGCCCTGCGCGTCGACCGCGTCCACCGGCAGCCCCAGGTCGATCAGGCGGCGCACCGCGTCGGCGTCGCCGGCCATCGCCGCGGCGGGCACGTCGGCCTCGCGCAGGGCGCGCAGCGGCAGCGTCCAGCCGCGCCAGTCCAGCCAGTCGGCCAGGTCGCGGCGGCCACTGGACAGGGCCACGCCGAGCGGTGTCTGCCCGTCGGCGGCGCGCGCGTCGGGCGAAGCGCCCTGCATCACCAGCAGTTTCAGCGAGGCCTCGCGCGCCAGCGCGGTGGCCAGGTGCAGCGCGGTCATGCCGTGGCTGTCGCGCGCCTCGCGGTCCGCGCCGTGCGCCAGCAGCCAGTGCTGCACCTTCAGCCAGCCCAGGCGCACCGCCAGCGCCAGCGGCGGATCGCCGGCCGGCGAAGCGCCGAACGGATCGGCACCGCGTTCGAGCAGCTCCAGCACGAACTGTTCGGTGCCGCGCGAGCCCTGGTCGTGCTGCGCGCAGGCGGCCAGCAGGCGGCCCAGCCCGCCGCGGCCGGCCGGCGACACGCCGTGGCGCAGCAGCACCTGCAGGGTCGGAATGGCGTCCACGCCGCGCGCCAGCAGCGCGAACATCGGCGTGTCGCCGCAGGCGTCGGCCACTTCGGCGTCGGCGCCGTGCGCCAGCAGCCAGTCCACCACGCGCGGCTGCAGCGCCAGTTCCACGTCGTGCAGCAGGGCGCCGAGTTCCGGCGCCGCGCACAGCCGCGCCAGCGGCGCCATGCCGTCGGTGTTGCCGAAGGCCAGCGCCTCGCGCAACAGCGCCAGCGGGGCGCGGTCGTTGAGCTGCGCCGGCGCGGCGGTGTCGCCCGTCTCGCCGGCGAGCGCGTCGCTGACCGCGGCCGGCAGCGGATAGGCCGGGTCCAGCAGCGTGACGATGCTCCAGCGCCCGGCGGCGGCGGCATGGTCGATGGCGCGGCGGCCATCGGCGGCGGCCGCATCGGCGGCGATGCCCAGGTCCAGCAGGCGCCGCACCAGCGCCGCGGTCACGTTCTCCGCGCGGCAGGCCAGCAGCACGGCATTGCAGCCCTCGCCGTCGACCGCGGCGACGTCGGGCTTGTGCGCGAGCAGGCGTTCGAGCACGCCGGCATGCGCCTGCGCGGCCGCGTCCAGCCACGGCGTGCGGCCGGCCGCGTCGCGCGGCTCGATGTTGGCGCCCGCGGCGAGCAGCGCCTCGACGATGTCCACGTGCCCGGCGGCGGCGGCCTCGTGCAGCGCGCTGCGCCGGCGGCGGTCGCGTGCGTCCAGCCGCGCCTTGTGCTTGAGCAGCAGCTGCACGCCGGCCGGATCGTCGTCTTCGGTGGCGGCGGCGGGAATCAGCACCGGCACGCCGTCGGCCGGTTCGACCTTGGCGCCGCGTTCGAGCAGGAACCGCGCCAGCCGCCAGTTGCCGGCCTGGCAGGCCACCGCCAGCGGGCTGTGGCCTTCCTGGTTGAGCGCGTCGATCTCGGCCGCCGCATCGCGCAGCAGCGCGGCCACGCCGGGGTCGGAACTGCGCGCGGCGTGGTGCAGCGGGGTGTTGCCGTCGGCGTCGGTGGCGCGCGGATCGGCGCCGTTGGCCAGCAGGGTCATCACCGCCTCGGGACGGCCATGCCAGCTGTCGCGGGTGGCGGCCAGCAGTGGGGTCATGCCGCGGTGGGCCAGGTTCACGTCCACGCCGCGGCCGATCAGCGCGCGCAGCAGGCGCAGGTCGGGCAATACCGCGGCCAGCACCACCAGGCTGCGCTGGTCGCGCGAATCGTCCGGCGGCAGCGCATGCGGGTCGGCGCCGGCCTCGAGCAGCTGCAGCGCGCGGTCCACGCGCCCCACGCGCGCGGCCTCGTACAGCTGCGGCGCCAGTTCGTGCGGCGCCAGCGGTTCCAGCGGCGCCGGTTCGGCCTGCGCCTCGGCGAATGGATCGAATGTCTGTGCGGCCGGCGCGGCGGCCTGCGCGACGGCGGGCAGCGCCTGCAGCGCGGCGTGCAGCAGCGGCGAAAGCAGCGCGGTGGCGATCGCCAGCGGCCAGCGCACGCCATCGCCGACCAGGCCGGGCCAGGCCGGGGCGACCACGGCCGCGCACAGCAGCCACAGCGCCAGCGCCGCGCCGACGCCCTGCCAGGAATCCATGCCGCGCGCGGACAGCGCCTGCCAGTGCGCGCGCAGCGTGCCGCCGCCGCGCTCCAGTGCCTGCCACAGCGGCCAGGTGCGCCACAGCGCCGCCACCGCGATGCTCACCGCCACGCACAGCGCCAGCACCGCCTGCAGGCTGCCGCTGTCGTGCAGCGCCGCCAGCGGCCAGGACACCAGCAGCGCCAGTACCAGCGCGCCGCCGGTCCACACCGCCAGCAGGCCCGGCAGGTCCTGCCGGAACTGCGCGGACAGCGGCGCGGCCGCGCGCGTGCGCCGCCACCACGACACGCCCAGCGCGAACGCCGGCTGCGCCAGCAGGCCGCAGGCGGCCGCGGCGACGCCGCCGAACGCGGTGGCGAGCGCGAGCAGCGCGCCGGCCGCCAGCGCGCCCAGGGCACGGGTACGCAGGACGTCAGTCATCGCGGCCGTCGATGCGGGCGATCTTCACCGGCGCCAGGGGCTGCGGCGGCAGCTGCAGGTGGAATCCGTGCGCGGCCAGGTTGGCGCGCACGAGCGCGGCGTCGGCCTGCGCCAGGCGCCGCTCCGGGGTCAGGGCGACCTCCAGCACGAACGCGAACGGCGCCAGGGCGGCGCCGAGCGTGGCCGGGATCGCGTCGAAATCATCGCGCTTGGCAAGGTAGACGTAGGTGTCCTGCTTGCGTTGGCTTTTATATACGTAGGCTTGCATGCCCGCGGGCTTTGCCCTGCTTGGGAATGCAAGGGATTGTGTCGGAAACCCGACGCCTGTGAAAGGCATGCGCTTATGCGGGCGTCAGCTTTTCGGCCGGCGCTTCATTCATTTTCATCAAGAAACGCGCACGCCATCACCTCGCGCGAAAACCGTGCGCTGCGCGGCGCCCCGATATACTCGCGCCCCGTCCAAGCCCCGGAAGACCGCGTGACCGCCGCATCGCCACCACGCCAGCTCCCGCTGAACGTCCTCGCGCACAGCGCCACCACCGCGCTGGGCGCGGGGCTGGAGGCGCAGCGCCAGGCGCTGGCGCAACGCCGCAGCGGCCTGCGCCGCAACGATTTCGGCACCGACCCGCTGGACTGCTGGATCGGCCGGGTCGAGGGCGTGGAGGAGGTGGCGCTGCCGCCGGCGCTGGCCCGCTTCGCCTGCCGCAACAACGCGCTGGCGTGGCTGGCGCTGCAGCAGGACGGCCTGACCGATGCGCTGGCCGGCGTCGTCGCCCGCCATGGCACCCGCCGCGTGGCGGTGGTGATGGGCACCTCCACCTCCGCCATCGGCGCCACCGAGGAGGCCTATGCGCGCCTGCAGACCGACGCCGGAGGCATGGCGCATTTCCCGCCGGAGCTGCAGCGCCCGCGCATCCACACGCCGCACGCGCTGGGCGATTTCGTCCAGGCCGCCACCGGCCTGCGCGGCCCCTGTGTGACCGTGGCCACCGCCTGTTCGTCCAGCGCCAAGGTGTTCGCGCAGGCCGCGCGGCTGATCCACGCCGGCTTCGCCGACGCGGCCCTGGTCGGCGGCGTCGATACGCTGTGCGGCAGCGTGCTGTTCGGCTTCCACTCGCTGCAGCTGGTCGCCAGCGCGCCCTGCCAGCCGTTCGACGCGCGCCGCAGCGGGCTGTCGCTGGGCGAAGCCGGCGGCTACGCGGTACTGGAGCGCGCCGATGCCGGCCCCGCCACCGCGCTGCAGCTGCGCGGCTACGGCGAATCCAGCGACGCCCACCACATGTCGGCGCCGCATCCGCAGGGGCTGGGCGCGCGCCTGGCGATGGAGCAGGCGCTGCGCAGCGCCGGGCTCGAGCCGGCGCAGCTGGGCTACCTCAACCTGCACGGCACCTCCACCCCGGCCAACGACAGCATCGAGGCCGCCGCGGTGGCCGCGCTGTTCCCGCCGTCGCTGCACGCCAGTTCGACCAAGGGCTGGACCGGCCATACCCTGGGCGCGGCCGGCATCGTCGAATCGGTGTTCGCGCTGCTGGCCTTGTCCGACGGGCTGCTGCCGGGCACGCTCAACAGCACGGTTCCCGATCCGGCCTGCGGCCCGCAGATCCGGTTCGACAACGCGCGGGCGGACATCGGCCACGCGATGAACAACTCCTTCGGCTTCGGCGGCAACAACTGCTCGCTGGTATTCGGCAAGGTGGAATGAAGCGCATGCGCGAAGCGATCGTCGAAGGCATCGGTTTCTGGGGCAGCGGCCTGCCCGACTGGGACGCGGCCTGCGCCTGGGTGCGCGAGGGGCTGCGCCCGGCGCAGGCGCAGGCGCGCCCGGCGCCCACGCTGCTGGCCGCCAACGAGCGCCGCCGCGCGCCGGCCACCGTGGCGGTGGCGCTGGAGGCGGCGCAGGCCGCCTGCGAGGCGGCGGGGCGCGAGGCAACGGCGCTGCCGTCGGTGTTCGCCTCCACCCACGGCGAGATGTCGATCACCGATTACATGTGCGCGACGCTGGCCAGCGACCCGCGCGCGGTGTCGCCCACCCGCTTCCACAACTCGGTGCACAACGCCGCCGCCGGCTACTGGACCATCGGCACCGGCGCGCACGCGCCGGCCACCGCGATCAGCGCCGGCCCGGGGAGCTTCGCGCAGGGCCTGATCGAAGCGATGGCGCAGCTGGCCGCCGGCAGCGAGGCGGTGCTGCTGGTCGCCTACGACGGACCGGCCTGCGGGCCGCTCGCCGAAATGGCGCCCAGCGAAGGCCTGCTCGGCGTCGCCCTGGTGCTGTCGCGCGTGCCCTGCCCCGGCCTGCCGGTGCTGCGCATGGAACTGGCGCAGCACGCCGGCATGGACCGCGGCGACGCTGCCGGGCCGCTGTCGCGGCTGCTGGCCGGCAATGCCATGCAACCGGCGCTGCCGCTGCTGGAAGCGCTGGCGCTGGAACGCGAGCAGGTACTGCTGCCGGCCGGCGCGGACCAGTGGCTGCGGATCGACATCGGCCATGGCTGAGCCGCGCATGCTGCGCCCGGACGACGTGGCGGTGGTGATCCCGGCGCTCAACGAAGCGCTGCGCATCCGCGAGGTGGTGAGCGGCGCGCTCGCGTATTTCCCGCACGTGATCGTGGTCGACGACGGTTCGGACGACGGCACCGCCGACCTCGTCGCCGACCTGCCGGTCACCGTGCTGCGCCATGCGCGGCGCAGCGGCAAGGGCCAGGCCCTGCGCAGCGGTTTCGCCGAAGCTGCGCGGCGCGGCCTGCGCGGCGTGCTGACCCTGGACGGCGACGGCCAGCATGCGGCCGCCGACCTGCCGCGGCTGCTGGCCAGCGCCAACCGCCACCCCGGCTGCATCATCATCGGCGCACGCCTGCGCAAGCGCGCCTCGCAGCCGCTGTTGCGGCGCCTGGCCAACGAGTTCGGCGACTGGGGCGTGGCCTGGGGCACGCATTACCAGGTCGCCGACAGCCAGAGCGGGCAGCGTTTCTATCCGGCCGACGTGATCGCGATGCGCGAGGTACCCGGCGAGGATTTCGTATTCGAGGCGCAGGTGCTGATCTCGGCCGCGCGGCAACTGGGCACGCGCTGCGTATCGGTGCCGATCGAGTCGCGCTACCGCGCCGCCGGCAGCGACGAATGCTTCCGCCCCAGCCACTTCCGCCCGCTGCGCGACCTGACCCGCATCACCACGCACATCGTGCGGCTGGCGCTGCGCCATGGCCACGTGCGGCAGGTGCACCGCGCGATCCGCGCGCATCCGCCGGTGATCGATGAAGGCGGCAACTAGGGAACAGGAACCCGTTCCCGCTCCCCGGTGCCTCAGCCCATGCCGCCGTTGACGCCGATCACCTGGCCGTTGATGTAACCGGCATCCTCGCCGCACAGGAAGGCGACCAGCGCCGCCACCTCCTCCGGCCGGCCCGCGCGCGCGGCGGGCACGGTCTGCCTGATCAGCTCCGGCGGGAACGCATCGACCGCCATCCTGCCTTCGATCACGCCCGGCGCGACGACATTGACGCTGATGCCGCGGCTGGCCATTTCCCGCGCCAGCGACTTCGAGGCGCCGTGCAGCGCCGCCTTGGCCGCGGCGTAGTTGGTCTGGCCGCGGTTGCCGAGCACCGCCGCCACCGACGAGACGCTGACGATGCGGCCCCAGCGCGTGCGCGCCATCGGCAGCAGCAGCGGCTGGGTGACGTGGAAGAAGCCGTGCAGCGACACGTCGATCACCCGCCGCCACCGCGCCGCGTCCATGCCGGCCATCGGCGCGTCGTCGTGCACGCCGGCGTTGTTGACCACGATCTGGATCGGGCCGTCGGCCAGCAGCTGCTCCAGCGCCGCCGCGGTCGCCTCGCCGTCGGCCACGTCGAAGGCCACCGCCTGCGCGCTGCCGCCGGCCGCGGCGATCTCCGCCGCCACCGCCTGCGCCCGCGCCAGGTTGCCGTTGGCGTGCACGATCACATGGGCGCCATCGGCGGCCAGGCGCCGGCAGATCGCCCCGCCCAGGTCGCCGCTGCCGCCGGTCACCAGCGCGCGTCGTTTCGTATTCATCGCGGTTTCTTCCTGCATGTCGTTGCGGTCATTGTCCCGGCTGCAGCATCACCGCCGCGCGGCCTTCGGCCAGCACGCGCGCGCCGTGGGTGATGCGGAAGCCGTACTGCTGGCTGGTTTCCGCTTCGGCGAGCACCTGCGCGGTCGCTTCGATGGCGCCTTCGAGATCGTCGATGCGCGCCACGTGCAGCTGCACCTCGCGCAGCGCCACCAGCACGCCGGGCACCACTGCGCCACCACGTCCGCGCGCGCGCAGGCCGCCGTGCACCGCCATCGCCTGCGCGCCGTACTCGCACAAGTGGATGGCGCGCAGCTGTCCGCCGCTGCGCAGCGGATGCGCCGGATCGCGGTGGCTGAAGGCGCGCAGCGCGATCTCCGTCGCGCTCCAGGCGTGCACTTCGTCCCACAGGCACATGCCGCCCTGGTGCGGCACCAGACGCAGGATGTCCTCACGCGCCAGCATCGGCGGCCTCCTGCCAGGGGTGGCGCGAAACCAGCAGCGCCAGCACGAAATTGCACACCACGCCCAGCGCCACCGTGCCGCCAATGGCGCGCAGCACTGGAATCGACGACAGGCCCAGCAGGCTGAACACCAGCAGCGTCATCGCGCTGCACACCAGCAGGCCGTGCAGGGTACGCAGCTGGTCGGCGTGGCTGTCGCCGGCGTGCTCGAAGAACAGGCCGTAGTCCAGGCCCAGGCCGGCGGCGAGGATCAGCCCGATCAGGTGGAACAGGTTCAGTTCGATGCCCATGCCGCGCAGCAGCGCCAGCACCACCAGCGTGGTCAGCGCCATCGGCAGCAGCACGCGCAGCACCCGGCGCGGCGAGCGCAGCGCCGCCCACACGGTGGCCGACAGCAGCAGCACCGCCACCGCCAGCGCCATCAGCACGCGGCCGCGGTATTCGGCCACCAGCGATTCGGAGGCGTGCTTGAGGTCCAGCAGCTCGGCGCCGTGCAGGCGCGCGCTGGTCGCCACCGCGGCCACGTCGTGCAGGCCGCTCAACGACACCAGTGCCGTGGCATGGTCGGCGCCGCGCAGCAGCAGGCCATCGACCGCGGTGGCCAGTGGCGTGCCGTGCAGGTCCTGCGGCTGCAGCGCGGGCGCGCCGCGGGCGCGCTGCAGGTCGGCGACGAAGGGCTCGAACGCATCGTCGCGGAACGGCGTGGCAGCCACCGCCGCGGCCAGCGCGGCGCGCAGCGTGGCCTCGTCCGGCAACCGCTGCTGGCGCTGGCGCTGCAGCGCCGCGCTGGGCAGGTAGCGCGCGGCCATGTCGTAGCGGTCCAGCGCGCCGTCGGCGACGAGCTGGTCCAGCACCGGCCGCAGCCGTTCGCTGGCGGCCAGCGCCGCCTGCGCGTCGGCGCCGCGCACGGTGATCACGTAGCGCACGTCGGGCGCGCCGAGCTCGGCGCGCAGCTGCGCGTCGCGCTGCAGGTCGGCCGGGTCCACCGGCGTCAGCTTGCCCAGGTCGTTCTGCCAGAACGGCCCCGGCGCCCACACCAGCACCGCCAGCGCGGCGACCGCCAGTACCGCCAGCGACCAGCGCGGGCGCGGCAGCCGCCGGGTGTGGCGCCACAATCGGGCCAGCCACGCCGAATCGGCGAAATCGCGGGTGGCAGGGTCGACCAGCGCCGGCAGCAGGTAGCGCGTGGCCAGCGCCGCGGTGACCAGCGCGGTGATGGTGAACACCGACAGCTGCTTCAGCCCGGCGACGCCGGAGAACAGGAAGGTGAGGTAGGCGATGCAGGTGGCGACCACGCCGGTGCCCAGCGTCGGCCACAGCGCGCGCACGTTGTCCCACGGCGAGCGGCCGGGGCGTTCGTGGCTGAAGAAGTGGATGGGATAGTCCTGCACCACGCCGATCAGGGTGAAGCCGAAGGCGATGGTGATGCCGTGCACGCCGTCGAAGGCCAGCGCCACCGCCGACAGCCCGGCCAGGCCGGCGCTCGCCAGCGGCAGGAACCCCAGGATCGGCATCTTCCAACTGCGGTAGGCGATCCACAGCAGCAGGATCATGCCGATCGTGTCGATGGTGCCGATGGTGCCGGCCTCGCGCGCGGTGCGGTTGCCGATCTTCACCGAGAACGCGCCCGGCCCGCTCATCTCCAGGCGGCTGCCGCTGTCGCCGGCGACGCGCGCGAACGCGCCCTCGAGGGTGTCCACCGCCTGCTGCTGCGCGCCGGGATCGAAGCCGGCCGCGCGCGTCTGCACCAGCAGCAGCGCCTGCCGGCCGCTGCGGTCGAACCAGACCTCGTCGATGCGCTGCGGCGCATTGGCCGGCTGCAGCGCTTCGGCCACGCGCAACACCTGCAGGGTGGGATCGGACGGCAGCAGCGGCTCGACCAGCGCGCCGGCAGGCGACCCCAGGTCTTGCAGCCGCGCCTGCAGTTCGTCGTGCAGATGGTCGGCGCTGAACGCGTCGCCGGGCAGGTCGTCGATCAGGTAGCGGTAGGGCAGCAGGCGTTCGGGAAACGCATCGAGCCCGGCCTGCGCGCCGTTGGCGACCAGTTCGAACTGCGGATCGGCCGCCAGCGCCTGCTGCAGTTGCCGCGACTGGTCGGCCAGCCGATCCGGCGCCGCACCGGACAACGCCAGCAGCAGCAGCCGCGCGCCGGGGCCTTCGCCCAGCTCGTCGAGCAGCAGCTTCTGCGCCGGGGTGCGCGCATCGGGCATGAATCTGCGCAGGTCGCCGCTGACCTGCACGCGCGCGCTGACCCAGGCGGTGATCAGGCCCAGCAGCAGCATCCAGGCGATCGCCAGGCCGATGCGCAGGCGCGGCGTGGACTTCAACGCCGGCTCCCGTCCTGGCCGGCCCCGGCGCCCGCGCCGTCATGGCACAGCGCGGCCAGGGCGTCGGCCTGGCGCACGCCGCTGGCGGCGCCGGCCGCGCCGCCCAGCAGGGTGCGCTGCAGGTCGCCGCGCGCCGGCTGCGTCTCGATGCAGCGCAGCTCGCCATCGCGCCCGCGCAGCGTCACCGCGCGCACCCGTGCGGCCAGCGCCTGCGCCCTGGGCGTGAGCACCAGCTGCCAGCGCTGCGCGGTGCCCGACGCCTGCAGGCGATAGGCCTGTTCCAGCGCGGCCAGGTCGCCGGACAGCAGCGCGCCGAAGCTGGCCTGCAGGTCGGACAGCTCGGGCACGCGCTGCAGCGAGAACACGCGCGGCGGCTTGCCGGCGCGGGCGATGCTGACCCTGCCATCGGCGATGGTGGTGGTTTCGGCGTAGGGCGCGCGCACCTCGCGCACCAGCGTCGCCGCATCCGGGCGCCGGTACTGGCCTTCGACCCGCAGCGGCTCTTTCAGCAGCGCCGAACCGCGCAGTTCGACGAAACCGGTCTGGCTCGGCACCGGCTGCGCCAGCTGGCGCAGGATCCAGGCCGCATCAACGTCGGCCGCCATCGCCGGCACGCTGCCGCAGGCGGCCAGCAACGCCGCCAGCATCCAGCGGCGCGGGAAGTGAGGCTTCGGAATGCCAGAAATCATAGAAATTGAACCAGTTCCAGGGAGCGCCGCGCAGGTGGTGTTCCAGCCTGCCGGCATAACGGTGAACCAGCGCCGACAGGGCCTCGGCGCGCTGCGCGCGCGGCACGTCGAGCGCCGGCGCGAACGGCTCGAACAGCAGATCGTAGCGGTTGCCGCCGCGGTACAGGCCGAAGGCCAGCATCACCGGCGCCTTCAGCACGCTGGCGATCAGCCACGGCGCGGTGGGGAACGGCGCCGGCGCACCGAGCAGGGGCGCGTGCAGGGCGGCTTCGCCCGGCCGCGCGCGGTCCACCAGCAGCGCCACCATCGCGCCCTCTTCCAGCGCCTGCTGGATGGCCAGCACCACCGCCGGCCCGCCCTGCCCGGCATCGATGATGCCCGCGGCCAGGCCGGGGTCCAGTTCGGCCAGCAGGTCGGTGATGGCGGCGTTGTGGGCGCGGTCCAGCAGCACCCGCAGCTTCAGGTCCGGCCGCTGCCGGCCCAGCGCGCGCAGCGCGTCGAAGCTGCCCAGGTGCGAGCCGAACAGCAGCACGCCACGGCCCTCGTCCAGTTGCGCGAGCAGCTCCGGCGTGCCCTCGGTACGGATGTCGAACAGGTTCATGCGCCCGCCGAGCAGGAACACCCGGTCGAGGATGGTCGCGGCGAAGGTGTGGATGTGGCGCGCCACGTCCCACAGCCCGGCGCGGCGGCCCAGCGCGCGACCGAGGTAGGCGCGCGAGGCGCGCCGTTCGGCGCCGCGCACCAGCAGGAAATAGGCGGTGATCGGATACAGGCAGAGCCGGGCGACGCCACGGCCGCCATGGCGGGCGATGCCGGCGATCAGGCGGATCGCGGCGCGGCCGCCGCCCTCGGGCCGGCGCTTCCAGTCGGCCTCGCTCATGCCGCCGTGCCTTCCGTGCCGGCCACCAACTCGCCGCGCGCGAGCAGTTCGTCGCCGCGCCATACCCGGAACTTCCAGCGCGGCGCCTGCCCGTCCAGTTCGACCCGCGCGGCCTGCCCCGGCAGCAGCGGCGCCATGAACTTCACCTGCGGCAGGCGCAGCGCCGCCAGCGGCGCGCCGGCCTGCGCCTCGGCGGCGCGCAGCACCTGCTCCAGCACCACCACGCCCGGCACCAGCGGCCGTCCCGGGAAATGGCCGGGCAGGCAGGGATGGTCGTGGGCAATGGTGAACTGCATGGCGTGGCGGGCGGCGGCGTCGGCCACAGGATACCCGCGGCCCACGGCGTTCAGCGCAGCAGGTCGCGCCAGAACGCGGGGCCGAGCTGGCTCATCTGGCGTACGAACTGGCCGGCGCTGCGGTACGGGCGCTGCGGGAACAGCCGGCAGCGCAGCGCGTACTCGGCCACCAGGAAGCCGCCGATCAACCCCCAGTCGGCGACGTTCGCGCACCACGACCACTGCGCATGGCTCAACGGCCAGCGCGGCTGCCAGCCGAACGCGGCCAGCAGGCCGTCGGGTACCGCGCTCATCGCCAGCGCCAGGTTGATCGCCGCCAGCAACGCCAGCAGCAGCGCCCAGGCCGCGGTCAGGCGCCGCGTATAACGTTCCAGCCGCGCGTCGACCGGCACCCCGGCGCGCGCGTGCAGGGCCTGCACGATGCGCGTGATCAGCGCGGTGCGGCCCGGCCGCAGCGAGCGCGCGAAGCCCCAGGCCACCAGCAGCGGGAACACCACCGGCGGCGCCAGCAGCAGCATCCACGCCCACGGCGAGCGTCCCAGCCAGGCCAGCAGCAGCGCCGACGCGAGCAGCGCGGCCCAGGCCGCGGCGCGGCGCCGCGCCAGCGCGTCGAGCAGGCACAGCAGCACCAGCCCGAACAGCGCCAGCGCCGCCCAGCCGCCCTCGTTGCGCACGCTGGCCACGTGCGAGAACACCGGGTAGGCCAGCAGCAGCGCGATGCGCAGGACGCTTGCCGCCGGCCCGTGGCCGGGCGCGTGGCCGGCGTCGCCCATGGCGGTCAGGCGGTCCGGTTGGCCTGCACGTGCGCCGACAGCGCGCGCAGCGAGGCGAAGATGCGGCGGTTGTCGTCGTTGTCCGAACGCAGCTGGAAGCCGTAGCGCTTGCCGATGGCCAGGGCCAGTTCCAGCGCGTCGATCGAATCCAGGCCCAGCCCGTCATTGAACAGCGCCGCCTCCGGGTCGATCGCCGCCGGGTCCACGTCTTCCAGGTTCAGGCTCTCGACCAGCAGCTGCGCCAGCTCGCGCTCGGCCTCGGTTTGTTGCGACATTGCCACTTCCATGAAGAGATGATGCGCAACGATCCGGTATCGCCGCCCGCGGCGCAACCATGGCCGTCGCGGCGCGCGCGCTATCATGGCGCTTTCTGCAGCACCGATCCGCCGCGCAATGACGTTCCCGCACCCCCGTCTCCCCGCCGTATTCCCGCTTTCCTCCCCTGCCGGCCGCCGCGCCCGCGGGAGCGCGCGATGAACGCGGTTTCCGGCTTCGCGCCCGCCGCCGGGCTGGAGGTGGACTACGCCGATCCGGCGCGGCTGCCGGCCCTGCTGGCCGATCCGCAGGTGCTGGCGGTATTCGGTTTCCAAGCCGGCGACGGCGCCCCGGCCAGCGACGACCCACGCTACCTGCAGGTCGGCCTGCAGCCCGAGGGCGAAGCGCGGCTGGAGGTCTGGCGCGGCACCGGCCCGGTGCGCAGCGGCCGCGAAGCCGACGGCCTGGCCTGGGCCAGCGACGGCGCGCTGATGTTCGGCGCGCTGCAGATCGACGAATCCCGCCACGGCGGCATCCTCGAGGCAGCCGCGCACGCCTATGCGCGGCTGCTGTCGGCGCTGCCGCAGCACGGCTACCCGCACCTGCTGCGCATCTGGAACTACCTGGACGCGATCACCGAGGGCGAAGGCGACGACGAGCGCTACCGCCAGTTCTGCATCGGCCGCGCGCGCGGCATCGGCACCATCGACGCCGGCACCCTGCCGGCGGCCACCGCCATCGGCCGCCTGGATGGCGTGCGCGTGCTGCAGGTCTACTGGCTGGCCGCGCGCGAGCCCGGCACGCCGCTGGAAAACCCGCGCCAGGTCAGCGCCTGGCGGTACCCGCGCCAGTACGGCCCGCAGTCGCCCAGCTTCGCCCGCGGCATGCTGGCCGCGCCGGGCAGCGCGCTGCCGCTGCTGCTGTCGGGCACGGCCAGCGTCGTCGGCCACGCCACCCTGCACGGCGAGGACACTCTGCGCCAGCTGGAGGAAACCTTCGCCAACCTCGACGCGCTGGTGGGCACGGCGCGCGCGCGGCTGCCGGCGTTGCCGGCGCATTTCGGCGCGGGCAGCCGGCTGAAGGTCTATGTGCGCGACGCAGCGGAGATCCCGGCCGTCCGCCAGGCGCTGGCGCGGCACCTGCCGGCGGAGGTGCCGTACATCGTGCTGCATGCGGAAGTGTGCCGGCGCGATCTGCGGGTGGAGATCGACGGGGTGCACGGCGCCTGACTGCGGTTTTCGTTGCCGTTGCCGTTGCCGTTGCCGTTGCCGTGATTTTGCTTTTGCTTTTGCTCTGGTTTTTGACTTCCGGGTCCCCTTCCGCAGCGACGGAGCCGGCGGGAAAAACCCGAAGGGCGACGCACATGGATGTGCGTCGTTTTTCTACGCGACATGGATGTCGCGTAGAAAAATCCCGTCGGCGGAGTGGACCCGGCGCGCGCAGCGCGGCGGGCGCGTAGGCAGGGGCGTGTTTCTTTGGGCCACGTTTCTTTGCACGAGCAAAGAAAGGTGGCTCGCGCCCCGAAGGGGAGCGAAAGCCTTTGATTCTGTTTCTGCCCTTGTTCTTGCTTCCCCTGGATGTTGTTGCCAAAGCGATAGGCAAAGGGTCAAGGCAGAGGCCAAAGGCAAAGCATGAAAGCGGAAGCTTGAAAGCAGAGCTTTCGCCCCTGCTTCGCAGGAGCGAGTTACTTCTCTTTGCTCGTGCAAAGAGAAGTAACCAAGAGAAACACGCCCCTGCCTACGCGCCCAGCCCGCTACGCGGGCTGGGTCCACTCCGCCGGCGGGATTTTTCGACGAGACATCCATGTCTCGTCGAAAAACGACGTGCATCCATGCACGTCGCCCCTGCGGGGTCTAATCCGTCGGCTCCGTCGCTACGGAAGGGGACCCAGAAGTCAAAAGCCAAAAGCAATGGCAATGGCAATGGCAATGGCAACGGCTGAGTCAGCCTTCGCCGCGCAGCAAGGCCAGCACCGCATCCCTCGGCAGCTTCCCCGTCTCGTTGCGCGGCAGGCACGCCACCCGGCGCAACGGCCGCGGCAGGAACACCGGATCCATGCCCGCGCGCAGATCCTGCAGGATCCCGGCGTCCTCCCGGTCCGGCGCCACCACCAGCGCCGCGATGCGGCCCACCGCCTGGCCCGGTTCGGGGTCCAGCTGCACCATTACCCCGTCGCGCACGCCGGGCACCGCCAGCAGGCGCCGTGTCAGGTCGCCCAGCGAGGCGCGCTTGCCGGCGATCTCCAGCAGGTCGGCGCGGCGGCCGCGCAGCAGGAAACGCCCTTCCGGCAGCAGCTCGACCAGGTCGGCCAGCAGCACCGCATCGGGCAGGTGCGGCGCGTGCACCCAGGTGCCGTCCTCCTGCGGTTCCAGGCGCACGCCCGGCAGCAGCGTCCACGCCTGCTCGCGGGCGGTGCGGCGGCGGGCGAAGATGCAGGTCTCGGTGGAACCGAATACTTCGCGCACCTCGGTGGCGAAACGCGTTTCGGCCGCTTCGGCCAGCGGCTGCGGCAGCGGCGCGGTGGCGGTGACGATGCCGGCCAGCGGCGGCAGCTCCACGCCCGATTCGACCAGGGCCTTCAGGTGCACCGGTGTGGTGACCAGCAGCCGCGGCGCGGGCACCTCGGCCAATGCCTGCGCCACGTCCTGCGGGAAGAACGGCCGCCCGGCGTGCAGCACCGCCGGCGCCAGCAGCGGCAGCAGTACCGACATCTCCATGCCGTACATGTGCTGCGGCGGCACGGTGGCGACCACCGCGGGCGCGCGTTCGCCCCACAGGTCGCCCAGCGCCTGCAGGTTCTGCGCGGTGCTGGTCACGAACGCGCCCCAGGTCTTGGGGTTGGCCGCCGGCGCGCCGGTGCTGCCCGACGTGAAGCCGATGGCGACCAGCTGCGCGGCATCGAGCCGCGGGGTTTCGCCCGGCTGGCGCGGCAGGTCCTCCGGCAGCGCGAACCAGCCGGCCGGCAGCGGATCGGGCGCGGTGTCGCCCAGGCACCACGTCTGCGCATGGCGCTGCTGCACCTCGGCCACCACCGCCGGCGCACGCGAGGGCGGCAGCAGGTTCACCTGCCCGCGCAGCGCGACCGCGCAGAAGCAGACCAGGAAGCGGTAGCGGTCCTCGCACAGGTTGACCGCATGGTGGCCGGGCGGCAGCAGCGCGGCCACGCCGCGCACGTGCTCGAGGAAGGTGGCCAGATCGATCCGCGTGGCGCCGGCCACCGCCAGCGGCCGCCCGGGCGCGCCAACGGCGAGGGGATGCAGGGAAGAAGACATCGGATGGGCAGCAGGCACGCGGGACAACCTTCGGAAAGAACGGTCGCGGAACCAGGGCGCGGCCGGCGCCCAGCATAGCCGCTGGCGCAGGCCGGACAACGCCGCGGCAGCATCAGGTGCCCCGCGCGACGCGCCTTGCGCGCGGTTTGCCGGCGCGTCCATGACCAGTGGCCCAGCCCTTCGCGGGAGCGGGCTGCTAGGCTTTGCCGGTTTTCTTCACCGGTGCCCGCGATGTCCAGACTTCTGCCCCTGTCCCTGCTGCTGTTGACCGCCGTCGGCGGCGTCCATGCCGCGCCCACGCCGATCACCATCGAACAGGCGATGGCCGACCCGGACTGGATCGGGCCGCCGGTGGAATCGGCCTGGTGGTCGTGGAACAGCCAGCAGGCCGAATACACGCTCAAGCGCAAGGGCAGCCCGGTGCGCGACACCTTCCGCCAGCCGGTGGCCGGCGGCACGGCGCAGCAGGTGGCCGACGACCAGCGCGGCACGCTGGACGCGGCCAACCGCGTCTACGACCGCCAGCGCCAGCGCATGGCCTTCGTGCGCAACGGCGACGTGTTCGTGCGCGACCTGCGCAGCGGCGCGCTGACCCAGCTCACCCGCGGCAACGAGCGCGCCTCGGGCGTGGATTTCGCCACCGACGGCGGCCTGATCTGGAACGTCGGCAACACCTGGTACCACTGGAACGCCAGCAGCGGCGCGATCGCCCTGGTGGCCCAGCTCAAGGCCGAGAAGAACCCCGCCGACGCGCCCAAGGCCGACGTGCTGCGCGACCAGCAGATGCGCACGCTGGAAACCCTGCGCCGCGACCGCGCCCAGCGCGACGCGCTGCGCGAGCAGGGCGAGCGCTGGCGCCAGGCCGACCCGACCCGCGCGCCGGGCCCGGTCTACCTGGGCGCGGACGTGGAGATCGTGGACAGCGTGCTCTCGCCCGACGCCACCCACCTGATCGTGGTGACCAAGCCGAAGAACTTCGAGGACGGCCGCGGCGGCAAGATGCCGCTGTACGTGACCGAATCCGGCTACGAGGAAACCGAGGACACCCGCACCCGCGTCGGCCGCAACGGCTTCGCGCCGCATGCGCTGTGGTTCGTCGACGCGAGCACCGGCCAGGTGCGCCCGCTGGCGCTGGACGCCCTGCCCGGCATCGGCACCGATCCGCTGGCCGCGCTGCGCAAGGCCGCCGGCAAGGAACCGCTCAAGGGCGACCGCACCGTGCAGGTGATGGGCGATTTCATGGGCGGCGGCATCCGCTGGAGCGCCGACGGCAGGCAGGCGGCGGTGATGCTGCGCGCCAACGACAACAAGGACCGCTGGATCGTCAGCGTCGGCGCCGACGGCCGCATGCAGAACCGCCACCGCCTCACCGACCCGGGCTGGATCAACTGGGGCTTCAACGATTTCGGCTGGATGGCCGACGGCAGCACGCTGTGGCTGCTGTCGGAGGAATCGGGCTTCTCGCACCTGTACACCCAGGCCGGCACCGGCAAGCCGCGCGCGCTGACCAGCGGCAGGTGGGAAACCTCCGCGCCGGTGCCTTCGGCTGACGGCAAGGGCTTCTACGTGCTGTGCAACCAGCAGGCGCCGCACGACTACGAGGTGTGCGGCGTCGATGCCGCCAGCGGCCAGGTGCGCGAGCTCACCGACCTCAACGGCGTGGAGGATTTCTCGCTCTCGCCCGACGGCCAGCAGCTGCTGGTGCGCTACTCCGGCGCCTACCTGCCGGCGCAGCTGGCGGTGGTGCCGGCCGCCGGCGGCAGCGCGCGCGTGCTCACCGACACCCGCAGCGCCGAGTTCAAGGCGCGCGAGTGGATCCAGCCGCAGCTGGTGGCGGTGCCGTCGAAGCATGGTGCCGGCGTGGTCTGGGCCAAGTACTACGGCCCCGCGCAGAAGGAACCGGGCCGGAAGTACCCGGTGGTGATGTTCGTGCACGGCGCCGGTTACCTGCAGAACGTGCACCAGCGCTACCCCACCTACTTCCGCGAGCAGATGTTCCACAACCTGCTGGTGCAGAAGGGCTACATCGTGCTGGACATGGACTACCGCGGCAGCGAAGGCTACGGCCGCGACTGGCGCACCGCCATCTACCGCAACATGGGCCACCCGGAACTCGAGGACTACCAGGACGGCCTGGACTGGCTGGTGGAAACCCAGCAGGGCGACCGCGACCACGCCGGCATCTACGGCGGCTCCTACGGCGGCTTCATGACCTTCATGGCCCTGTACCGCGCGCCCGGCACGTTCAAGGCCGGCGCCGCGCTGCGCCCGGTCGGTGACTGGCACCAGTACAACCACGGCTACACCAGCAACATCCTCAACACCCCGGACATCGATCCGGAGGCCTACCGCGTGTCCTCGCCGATCGAGTACGCCGAAGGCCTGCAGGACCACCTGCTGATCGCCCACGGCATGATGGACGACAACGTGTTCTTCCAGGACTCGGTCAACATGACCCAGCGCCTGATCGAACTGCACAAGGACAACTGGACCATCGCGCCCTACCCGCTGGAACGCCACGGCTATACGCGCGCCGATTCCTGGCTGGACCAGTACAAGCGCATCCTCAAGCTGTTCGAGGAAACGCTGAAGTAAGCGACAAGGGCGGCCACTGGCCGCCCTTGTCACGTAGGAGCGCACTTAAGTGCGCGAAAGGGCTTTGCCGGTAGTGCCCCATCACGCACTGAAGGGCGCTCCTACGGCGATCACCTGCAATGGAGCCCGCCTTGCCCCCCATCCGCATCGTCACCGCGGTGATCCTCGACGCCGCCGGTCGCGTGCTGGTGGTGCGCAAGCGCGGTTCGTGCGCCTTCATCCAGCCCGGCGGCAAACGCGAAGCCGGCGAGGACGCGCTGCATGCGCTGGCGCGCGAACTGCGCGAGGAACTGGGCGTGGCGTTGCGCGCGGGCGAGGCGGTTGCCCTGGGCACCTTCGAGGACGACGCGGTCAAAAAAACCGCCCGGAGCGGTTTTTGACATCGCTTGTCGATGGCCCGGAGGGTTGCCGCCATGGATGGCGGCAACAACGAACCAGGGCGGCGCGTTCAGGGCGAATCGTTCCCGGTGCAGGTGGACGGCACGCCGCGCGCGCAGGCGGAAATCGCCGAACTGGTCTGGATTCCGCTGCAATCGCCGCACGGCGTGGTGCTGGCGCCGCTGAGCGAACGCCACGTGCTGCCGGCGGCGGCGCGGGCGCTGCGCTCCACCGCGCCCCGGCGCCGGCCGCCGCATCCCCACGCCGATGCCTGAGGGGCTGGGAAAGTCCGGCCGGTCCGGCGATAGTGCGCTCCACCGTTTCCCCGCAGCGTACCCGCGTGATCCAGCCCGCCCCTCCTCCGCTCCATCCCACGCGCCCGTCGGCCGCGTCCTTCGTCGATGTCACCGCCAGGCTGTCGCTGCTGATGGCCGGCCTGTCCATCGCCTGGAGCCTGTTCCAGCTGCTGCTGGTCGCGGTGCTGGGCCGGCTCGACCCGGTGGGCTGGCTGCAGCAGCAGGGATTGCCGGTGCCGGCGGCGGTGCAATGGGCCGCGCGCCACGCGTTGTCGCTGACCGTGCTGATGCTGCTGCTGTCCGTCGCCCTGCTCGCGGTGTCGTGGGCGCTGCTGCGCCGCCACGAATGGGGGCGGATCGGCTTCATCGTCTTCCTGGTCGTCGTGGCGCTGGCCAATTTCGCCATGCTGCCGCTGGTCGACGGCATGTTCGCGGCGATGCAGTCCATCCTGCCTGCCGGCTTCCTGGACTCGCCCGATGGCAGGGAAGCGCTGGCGCAGATGCAGGCCAGCCGCTGGACCGCCCTGATCAGCGCCGGCGTCACCGCGCTGGCTTTCGCCGGCCTGCACGGCTGGCTGGTGCTCCGGCTGTGCCACGACGAGGTACGCGCGCTGTTCCGCTGAGCGCCTGCGCTACAGTACGCGCATGGACGATTTCGAACGCGTACGCGATTACCTCACCGGCCTGCAGGACCGCATCTGCCAGGCCATCGAATCGGCCGACGGCCGGGCCCGCTTCGTCGAAGACCGTTGGCAGCGCGCCGAAAGCGGCGGTCACTCCCGGCCTCCTGCCTCCCGTGACACTGGCCCATCCCTAGGCGGCGGTGGCCGCACCCGCGTGCTGCGCGATGGCGCGGTGTTCGAACAGGCCGGCATCGGTTTCTCCGACGTCGCCGGCACCCGCCTGCCGCCCTCGGCGTCGGCGCACCGCCCGGAACTGGCCGGCGCCTCGTGGCGCGCCTGCGGCGTGTCGCTGGTGTTCCACCCGCTCAATCCCTACCTGCCGACCACCCACGCCAACGTGCGCTATTTCCAGGCCGAACGCGACGGCAAGGCGGTCGCGGCGTGGTTCGGGGGCGGTTTCGATCTGACCCCGTTCTATCCGTTCGACGAGGACGTGCGCCACTGGCACCAGGTCGCGCGCGACCTGTGCGCGCCGTTCGGCGAGGAGCGCTACAACGAACACAAACGCTGGTGCGACGAGTATTTCTTCCTCAAGCACCGCAACGAGACGCGCGGCGTCGGCGGCCTGTTCTTCGACGACCTGCACGGCGATTTCGAACGCGACTTCACCTACCTGCGTGCGGTGGGCGACGGCTTCCTCGACGCCTACCTGCCGATCGTCGCGCGCCGCAAGGACACGCCGTACGGCGAACGCGAACGCGAGTTCCAGCTGTACCGGCGCGGCCGCTACGTCGAGTTCAACCTGGTCTACGACCGCGGCACCCTGTTCGGCCTGCAGAGCGGCGGGCGCAGCGAAAGCATCCTGATGAGCCTGCCGCCGCGCGTGCGCTGGGAGTACGGCTACCAGCCCGACGCCGGCAGCGACGAGGCGCGGCTGGCCGAGTACCTGGTCCCGCGCGCCTGGCTGTAGCGGCCAACCGGATTCCGTAGGAGCGGCTTCAGCCGCGAACGCTTTCTGCGAGGCGGACTCCAGAAGCATCGCGGCTGAAGCCGCTCCTACGCGCCTCCGGCTCAGCTCCACTTGCCGTCGCGGGTCTCGATCATGATGTGGCCGTTGGGCTGCAGGATGGCGCGCCTGATGTCACCGACGTGCGCGCAGCCGGCCAGCCGCATCGCCACCTCGAAATCGGCGTCGCTGACCAGCTGCCGGCGCAGCACCTGCCGGAACACCCGGCCGTCCTCGGCCAGCAGCGTCGGCCTGCCTTCGACCAGCCAGCGGAAGCGCAGCGAGCGCGAGGACAGCCACGCCACCGCCCAGTTCAGCGCGCACAGCGTGCAGGCCATCACGCAGGCGCCGGTGATGGAGTTGTCGCCGCCGTTGATGCCGTTCTGCACCGTGTTGCCGATCAGGATCAGCAGGATCATGTCGAACGGCGTGAACTGGCCCACCGCGCGTTTGCCCGACAGCCGCATCAGCACCGTCACCAGCAGGTACATCGCCACCCCGCGCAGGACGAAATGCCACCAGGGGGCGGACAACACGAAGAGATCGGACACGGCTGGCACCCGCACGGGAAAGGACGGCGCGATCTTCGCACGGCCTTCCGGCGCCTAAAAAAAAGCCCCGCCGACCAGGGGGGGGTCGACGGGGCTGGAGGAGCGGCGATTTGGGGAGGAATCCCCGCTCCGAGATCTGCTCCAGGGGATGGGAGAGATCCGCGACAGGCGTTGCACCTGTCGAGGGCTATATCACCACCCCGGACATTGATGGATCGTGAAGAACGGCCATTTATTTCCAGACGATTAAGGAGGGATTCATTCCAACGCCGAGGCACGGATTATTGGCCGCAAACGGCGTTACGCAACGTTCCAGCCATGGCATTACCAGCGTTAAATATTCGGAAATCCGTGGCGTCCGTAACAGATGGAACCCTGTCATCGCGTAATGCACTGAGGCCCATTCACCAGGTAAATACCAGTAGGGGTCCGGGGTGGTGCCGCGGCACCCGCGGATGAATGGCCATCCTGCGCTGCGCCGGAAACAGAACGCCCCGCAGTGCGGGGCGTGCTGTTTCATGGCCGCGACGCCCAAGCCGCCTGCACGATAAGCAGGGGCATCGTCGCTATGCGGGAGCGCAGGCCACCTTCTCCCGGCGCCCACCTGAAATGAATCGCCTCAGTGCGCTTCGTCCCAGTTGCTGCCCACTCCCGAATCCACCACCAGCGGCACCCGCAGTTCCGCCGCCGCGGTCATGCGCGACTCCACCTCGGCGCGCAGGGTGTCGATGAAGTCCACGTCGGCCTCGAACACCAGTTCATCGTGCACCTGCAGGATCATCTGCGCGCGCTCGCGGTGCGCGGCGAGCCAGCCGTCGACGCTGACCATCGCGCGCTTGATGATGTCCGCGGCGGTGCCCTGCATCGGCGCGTTGATCGCCGCGCGCTCGGCGCCGGCGCGCAGGCCCTGGTTGCGGGCGTGGATGTCGTTCAGGTACAGGCGGCGGCCGAACAGGGTTTCCACGTAGCCCTGCTCGCGCGCCTGCACGCGCATGCGTTCCATGAAATCACGCACCGCCGGGTAGCGGCTGAAGTACAGCGCCACGTAGTCCTGCGCCTGGCCGCGGTCGATGCCCAGGTTCTTGGCCAGGCCGAAGGCGCTCATGCCATACATCAGGCCGAAGTTGATCGCCTTGGCGGCGCGGCGTTCGTTGGTGGTGACCTCTTCCAGGGTGCGGCCGAACACCTCGGCGGCGGTGGCGCGGTGCACGTCCACGCCCTGTTCGAAGGCGCGGATCAGGCCCGGGTCCTCGGACAGGTGCGCCATGATGCGCAGCTCGATCTGCGAGTAGTCGCAGGCCATCAGCCTGCGCCCCGGCGGCGCGACGAAGGCCTTGCGGATGCGGCGGCCGTCGTCGGTGCGGATCGGGATGTTCTGCAGGTTCGGGTCGGACGAGGACAGGCGCCCGGTGGCCGCGCCGGACTGGTGGTAGCTGGTGTGCACGCGGCCGGTATCCGGGTTGACCATTTCCGGCAGCTTGTCGGTGTAGGTGCTGCGCAGCTTGGCCAGGCCGCGGTACTCCAGGATCACGCGCGGCAGTTCGTGCTGGTCGGCGATGGCCTCCAGCGCCTCCTCGTTGGTGCTGGGCTGGCCCTTGGGCGTCTTCACCAGCGCCGGCAGGCCCAGTTCCTCGAACAGCACCGCGCACAGCTGCTTGGGCGAATCCAGGTTGAAGCTGCGCCCGGCCAGTTCGGTGGCCTTCTGCTGCGCGGCCAGCATGCGCGAGGACAGGTCCGCGCTCTGCCGCCGCAGTTCGGCGCCGTCGATGCACACGCCGTTGGCCTCGATGCGCGCCAGCACCGGCACCAGCGGCATCTCGATTTCGCGGTAGACCTTTTCCAGCGCGGGTATGGCCGCCAGCTGCGGCGCCAGCACGCGGTGCAGGCGCAGGGTGATGTCCGCGTCCTCGGCGGCGTAATGGCCGGCCTCGTCGATGCCCACCTGCGAGAACGAAATCTGCTTGGCGCCCTTGCCGGCGACATCCTCGAACTTGGTGGTGGTGTAGCCGAGATAACGCTGCGCCAGCGAATCCATGTCGTGGCGGGTGGCGGTGGAGTTGAGCACGAAGCTCTCCAGCATGGTGTCGTCGGCGTAACCGTCCACCTCCACGCCGTGGCGGCGCAGCACGTGGATGTCGTACTTGCCATGCTGGCCGAGCTTGCGCTTTGCGCCGTCCTCGAGCAGCGGGCGCAGCGCGTCCAGTACCTGCTCCGCCGGCAGCTGCGCCGGCGCGCCCGGGTAATCGTGGCCGACCGGGATGTAGGCACCCTTGCCCGGCTCGACCGCCAGGCTCACGCCGACCAGCCGCGCGCGCATCGCGTCCAGCGCGTCGGTCTCGGTATCGAAGGCGAACTCGGGCGCGGCCTGCAGGCGTTCGACCCAGGCCCGCAGCTGTTCGGCGGTGAACACGGTTTCGTATTCGCCCTTGCCCGCCATCGCCGGATCGATCTCGACGGCAGGCACGCCCTCGCTGGAACGGGCGAAGCCGGCGGCGGTGCCGCGCAGGCTGACCTTGGCCTCGTCGGCCGTGGCCGGCGCCGCGACGCCGCCCAGCTCGCGCAGCGCCTGGGTGAAGCCATAGCGGCCATACAGCTCGCGCAGGCTGTCCACGTGCTGCTCGCGCAGGCGCAGGTCGCGCGGCCCCTGCTCCAGTTCCACGTCGGTGCGGATGGTGACCAGCTCGCGGTTGAGCGGCAGCCGCGGCAGCGCGGCGCGCAGGTTCTCGCCGATCTTGCCCTTCATGGTGGCGGCCGCGGCCATCACGCCGTCCAGGTCGTTGTATTCGGCCAGCCACTTGGCGGCGGTCTTGGGACCGCACTTCTCCACGCCGGGCACGTTGTCCACGGCATCGCCCATCAGCGCCAGGTAGTCGACGATCTGCTCGGCGCGCACGCCGAACTTGTCCATCACCGCCGCATCCGAATCGGTGCGGCTGCCGGTCATGGTGTTGACCAGCACCACGCCCGGGCGCACCAGCTGGGCGAAATCCTTGTCGCCGGTGGAGATCGTCACCTCGAGCCCGTCGGCGGCGCCGGCCAGCGCCAGGGTGCCGATCACGTCGTCGGCCTCCACGCCGGGCACGCGCAGGATGTCGATGCCCAGCGCGTGCACGATGTCGCACATCGGCTGCACCTGCGCGCGCAGTTCGTCGGGCATCGGCGGGCGGTTGGCCTTGTACTCGGCGTACAGGTCGTCGCGGAAGGTCCTGCCCGGCGCGTCGACCACGAAGGCCACGTAGTCGGGCTTTTCCTTCAGCGTGGCGCGCAGCATGTTGACCACGCCGAACAGCGCGCCGGTGGGCTCGCCGGCGGCGTTGGACAGCGGCGGCAACGCGTGGAACGCGCGGTACAGGTAACTGGACCCGTCGATCAGGACTAATCTGCTCATGCGCCGATTCTACGCGGCCGGGCCGCGGCGACGCGCGAGCAACCCGCACGCAGGCATAATCCGGGCCGATACCGATGCGAGGAGCCGCCGTCATGAAACACCTGCTGCTGATTCCCCTGCTTGCCCTGGCCGGCTGCGCCAGCATGGGCCGGGACGCCGATGCGCCGCCGGTGGACGTGGCCGGCGCCGACGTGACCCGCCGTACCCTGGACAACGGCGACACCATCGAGGAATACCGCGTCGGTACCCAACTGCGCATGGTCAAGGTGACGCCGGCGCGCGGCGCGCCGTTCTACCTCTACGACCGCAACGGCGACGGCCGCCTGGACAACGACAAGGACGGTGTTTCCCCGGTGTACTGGAAGCTGTACAGCTGGTGATGGCCGCGCCATCGCTGCGCGCTGTCGCCCCGCGGTTTGCGCAGCAAACCGCGGGCCCCGGCTCACGCTTGCCATACCCCGCGCCTTCGGCGCGCCCCCTGACTCAGGGGGCTTTCCTCCAGATGTATCCGGTGACGCCTGCGGCGAACCGGTCACTTGTGGATGCGGGGCTTGCCCCGCATGCGCGTTGGCCGGGAAGGCTCATGCGGGGCAAGCCCCGCATCCACGACTTCACAGCAGCGCACCGTAGGAGCGCACTTCAGTGCGCGAAGGCTTTCCCGGGGTGCCCTATCGCGCACTGCGCTCCTGACAGGAGCTTTCACCCGATGCGCGATGTCAGCGGATCACCAGCACCGGCACCGTACTGCGCGCGAGCACCTCGGCGGTCTGGCTGCCGAGCAGGACGCGGGTGACGCCGCGGCGGCCGTGCGAAGTCATCACCAGCAGGTCGCTGCCGCAGGCGGCGGCGGTTTCGATGATGCCGTCGGCGGCATAACGGTCGAGCACGTGGTGGCCCTGCACCCCGGCCACGCCGGCCGCGCGCGCCGCTTCCAGCGACGGCTGCAGGATCTTCTGCGCGGCGGCCTCGCGGTCCTGCTTGTACTCCGCGCTGGCCTCGTAGCCGGCGCTCCAGCCCATGGCGTCGTACATGCCCACGGCCCAGGGCTCGGAGACGGTGACGATGTCGACCGTCGCGCCGAGCTGGGCCGCCAGTTCCAGGCCCTTCTGCAGGCCCTTGCCGGCGAGTTCGGAACCATCGGTCGCGATCAGGATGCGCTTGTACATGGCGGTTCTCCTTGGGAAGGGTGGGAGGACACCATTGCACACCCGATGTTGCCGCCGTGCATTGAGCCGGATCAAACGGACTCGCGTGCACCGCCGCGGTCCTGTCACGCGCGCCGGATCATCCACAATCCGACCAGGCTGACCGCCGGCATGAACAGCGCGTAGGCGACCAGCGGCCATGCCGTATCGCCATCGAGCAGCAGGACCATCAGCGTGCCCGGGCCGACCGCCAGCACGCCCTGGAGGCAGTAATACAGCGCGACGGCCGCACCAGCGTCGTCCCCGAACGCCGCGAGCGCGCCGTTGGCGGTGACCGATACCACCAGCACGATGCCGACGGCGATCACCCACATCGGCACCACCAGGGCGACGAACGACGGTGGCAGGACGGAGGTGCCGATGCCCAGCAGCACCGCTCCCGCCATCATCGTCAGGGCGCCGCGCGCGCAGCACCCGGCCACGCCCCAGCGCGCGACGAGGCGTCCGACGACGCGCGTGGTCAGGATCATCACCAGCGCGACGGTGGCGAACGCGGCGCTGAAGGCCATCGGCGGCATCCCTGCCATCCCGATGAGCACGCGCGGGGCGATGGAGAAGAACACGAAGAACGTTCCCATCGCCGCGCCGAAGCCCAGCGTGTAGACCCTGAAAGGCGCATTGCGCAGGATGCGGGCCAATCCCGCTCCATGCCCGTGCGATCGGCCGGGACGGGTTTCGTGCCAGCGTGGCCATGCGCGGGCGCAGGCCACCAGACCCGACAGCCCGAGCAGGACGAAGATCGCGCGCCAGCCCAGGCCCAGCGCGACCGCCGCGCCGACGATCGGACCCAGCGCGGGCACGAAGGCCAGGATCGCGCCGAACAGGCCGTAGATCGTGTTGCCCTGCGGCGTACCGGCGTAGACATCGCGCACCGTCGCGAAGGTGGCGACCAGCGCGGCCGATGCCCCCAGCGCCTGCGCGACGCGCAGGGCAAGGAACAGGCCGCCGCCTTGGACGGCCGCGAGCGCGAGCGATGCCAGCGAGAACAGAAGCGCGCCGCCGAGTACCACCGGTCGTCGGCCGATGCGGTCGGACAACGGGCCGAAGAGCAGCTGCCCCAGGCCGACCACCAGCATGTAGGCGCTCAAGGTGAGCTGGACGAGCGCGGGCGATGTGTCCAACGCCTCCGGCATCCGCGGAATGACGGGCAGGTACACGTCCATCGCCAGCGAGGCCAGCAGGTCGAAGGGAACCATCAGCAGCAGGGCCGACGGCAGCGGATAGGCCCAGTCGCGGGCAGGTTGAACGGGCATGGCGAAGCCTCCGTACGATCGGTATCGACGGCGACCTGCTGGTTCACGATGGAGGGAGACAGCCGGATCGCCGCAACAACAGCACAACGTTGTTGCGGCTCAGCGGACTGCGAGCGGGTTCGCTCCCATCTTTCCTGTCCTTGTGCGGCGTTTCGCCGCCGCAGTGTATCCCGCATCGCCCCGGCGGCGGCCTCGGCCGCCGCTGGCGGCGCCCGTCAAAGCACGGTCAGGTTGGCGTAGGCCATCACCAGCCACTTGCTGCCGGCGTCGGCGAACTCGACCTGCACGCGCGCGTGCGCGCCGCTGCCTTCGTAGTCGGTGACCATGCCCTCGCCGAACTTGGGATGGGTGACCAGCGCGCCGAGCTTGACCGGCGGCGCTTCGATGGCGGCGTGGCCCATCACCCGGCTGGTGCCCAGCGAGGCCGGGCGCGAGACCTGCACCTTGGGCCGCACTTCGTGCAGCAGTTCGCGCGGGATCTCGCGCAGGAAGCGCGAGGGCAGGCTGTAGTTGTCCTGGCCGTGGATGCGGCGCGATTCGGCGTAGCCCAGCACCAGCTTCTGCCGGGCGCGGGTGATGCCGACGTAGGCCAGGCGGCGCTCCTCCTCCAGGCGGCCGCTTTCCTCCAGCGAACGCGCGCCGGGGAACAGCCCTTCCTCCAGGCCGGCCAGGAACACCAGCGGGAATTCCAGGCCCTTGGCCGAGTGCAGGGTCATCAGCTGCACGCCGTCCTCACCGGCCTGGGCCTGGCCCTCGCCGGCCTCCAGCGAGGCATAGGACAGGAACGCGACCAGCTCGCTCATGTCGGCGGCGCCTTCCTCGTCCTCGTCGCGCTGGATGAAACGCGAGGCCACCGACACCAGTTCGTCGAGGTTGTCGCTGCGCGATTCCGAGTCGAGCGCGTTGCGGCTTTCCTTGCCCCAGTGCTCGCGCAGCGCCGAGCGCACCAGCACGTGGTCGATGCGCTCGGCCAGGGTCATCTGCGCGGTTTCGCCGCCGACCTGCTGGACCAGGTTGAGGAAGCCGGCCAGCGCGTTCTTCGCGCGCGAGGTGAGGTCGTTGCCCTGGGTGGCGAGCATTGCCGCCTCCCACAGCGACAGCGACTGCGCGCGGGCGATGCGCCGCACCTCGTCCAGCGTGCGCTCGCCGATGCCGCGCGTCGGCGTGTTCACTGCGCGCTCGAACGCGGCGTCGTCGTTGCGGTTGGTCAGCAGCCGCAGGTAGGCCAGCGCGTCCTTGATCTCGGCGCGCTCGAAGAAGCGCATGCCGCCGTACACGCGGTACGGCACCTGCTCGGACAGCAGCGCTTCTTCGAAGGCGCGCGACTGCGCGTTGCTGCGGTAGAGCACGGCGATGTCGCCGTAGCTGCCGCCGTCGCGCACCCACTGCCGCGCGCGCTCCACCAGGTAACGCGCCTCGTCCATCTCGTTGTAGGCGGCGTACAGGTCGATCGGTTCGCCGTCGCCGCTGTCGGTCCACAGCTGCTTGCCGATGCGGTCCGGGTTGTGCGCGATGACCGCGTTGGCGGCGTTGAGGATGTTGGCGCTGGAGCGGTAGTTCTGCTCCAGGCGGATGGTCTGCGCGCCCGGGAAATCCTTGAGGAAGCGCTGCACGTTCTCCACCTTGGCGCCGCGCCAGCCATAGATGGCCTGGTCGTCGTCGCCGACCACGAACACGTTGCCCGAGTCGCCGGCCAGCACACGCACGAAGGCGTACTGGATGGCGTTGGTGTCCTGGAATTCGTCGACCAGGATCTCGCGGAAACGCGCGCGGTAGTGGGCCAGCAGCGCCGGGTTGTCGCGCAGCAGTTCATGCGCGCGCAGCAGCAGCTCGGCGAAATCCACCAACCCGGCGCGGTCGCAGCGCGCCTGGTACTCGATGTAGGCCTGGCGCATGGTTTCCAGCCAGGCGTCGTGCGGCTCGGGCTGGATGTGCTGCGGGCGCCGGCCCTCGTCCTTCTGCGCGTTGATCCACCACGCGATCTGCTTGTGCGGGAACTTGCCGTCGTCCAGTTCCAGCGCCTGCACCACGCGCTTGACCAGCCGCAGCTGGTCGTCCGAATCCATCACCTGGAAGGCTTCGGGCAGCTTCGCATCGGCCCAGTGCAGGCGCAGCAGGCGGTGGGCCAGGCCATGGAAGGTGCCGATCCACATGCCGCGCGCGCCGTTGCGCAGCTGCAGGTCGATGCGGTGGCGCATCTCGCCGGCGGCCTTGTTGGTGAAGGTCACCGCGAAAATGCCGTGGGTCGGCACGCCATGCACTTCGTTGAGCCAGGCGATGCGATGGGTCAGCACGCGGGTCTTGCCGGAGCCGGCGCCGGCAAGGATCAGGTAGTGGCCGGGAGCAGCGGAAACGGCCTCGCGCTGGGCCGGGTTCAGCCCGTCGAGCAGGTGGGAAACATCCATCGGCGCATTCTACGGGAAAGCCCCCTGCGCAGCCGTTCAGCCCTGCCGCTGGCGCAGCACGGCGGTCGCGGCCTGTGCGGCCTGACCGCGCAGTTCCGGTATCGCCAGGCTTTCCCACAGGCGGCCGATGCGCAGGCTGCCGACGACCTGCACGCGCGGTTCGGCGACGCCGTCGGCGTCGAGCAGGCTGCCGTCCGCCGCGCTGTCGATGCCGATGCCGTGCGGGCCCGGGCGCGCGACGCCGCTGCCCAGCATCTGCTGCAGCAGCGGGTTGCGCATGGCCTGCGCGCGCATCTCCACCCCAGTGGCGTTGACGACGCAGTGCGCATCGAGCTGGAACGGCTGCCGGCGCGGGTCGAGCGCGCCCAGGTGCACGCAGGCGCCCTCGGCGATCACGGTTTCCAGGCGGCCGCGATGCAGGTGCAGGCGGCCCTGTTGCCTCAGTTCCATCAGCTGCGCATGCACCGGCGCGGCGATGCGGTGCCGGTGCACGTCCCAGTAGCGCACCACATGGCGCAGGAAACGGCGCTGGTCGTCGAAGGACAGCGACTGCCACAGCGCCTGGCCCAGCGGCCGGATGCGTTCCATCACGCTCTGCCACGGAATGCCGCGCGGCGCGGCCTCGGCGGCGTGGCGGCGCAGCGCGCGCACGCGCTGGCGCAGGGTCATCGCCAGCAGCGGTTCGGGGTCGTAGTCGGCGGCCGGGCCCGCGGCGTGCGGCAGCGGCAGCAACGCGTGGCGCGAGAGCACGTGCACCTGGCCGCGATGCCCGGTGGCGGCGAGCGAGACCACGCTGTCGGCCATGCTCAGCCCGGAGCCGACGATGGCCACGTCGGCGGTCGCGGCGATGTCCTGCACCGCGTCGAAATCCCAGGCCTCGATGCGCTTGCCGGGCGGCACCGCGCCGGCGCCGCGCGCGGGCAGCGGCCGCAGCGCATTGCCGGTGCACAGCGCCACCGACGCGGCCAGCAGCGGCTGGCCCGGGTCCAGCTGCAGTGCGATGCCATCGGCCTGCGTCTCCAGCGAGACGACGCGCGCGGCGCGCACGTCCAGCAGCGCCGGGCTGGCGTCCACCGCCTCCTGCAGACGCTGCCGCAGATAGCCGGCGTAGTGGTGGCGCGCGACGAAGGCGTGCGCCAGCGTGTCGCGCCCGAGGCCGGGGAAGGCATCGCGCGCGACCAGGTAGTCGAGGAAATCGTCAGGCCGGTCGGGGAAACCGCTCATCTTGCCGGCCGGTACGTTGAGCAGGTGCTCGGGATACCGCGTGGCGTAGGCCACGCCGCGGCCGAGCGGCAGCTGCGGCTCGATGAGGGCCACGCGCAGCGCGCCGGCGGCGCCACGCAGCACGCCGATCGCGGTGAGCACGCCGGCGGCGCCACCGCCGATGATCGCGATGTCGCAGGCCTGCGTCTGGTCGGAAACTGTCATGCGCCGATTGTAGGCGATGCCGCCAGCGCCGCCTGATGCCGCCGCCGCATGTGCTGATGGAACACGCTGATGGCGTTCTCCCTGTCCCGGAAACACGGAACCCGCCTTGCGGCGGGTCCGGTGTGGAACGGCTGTCGAAGCAATCCGTGCGGATTACTTGATCTTGCCTTCCTTGTACAGAACGTGCTTGCGCACCACCGGGTCGTACTTCAGGAATTCCATCTTCCCGGGGGTGTTCTTCTTGTTCTTGTCCGTGGTGTAGAAGTGGCCGGTACCGGCCGAGGAAATCATACGGACCTTATCGCGCTTGCCTGCCATGATGTTTTACTCCTCAGACCTTTTCGCCGCGGGCACGCAGCTCAGCCAGAACGGAATCGATGCCGTTCTTGTCGATGGTGCGCAGTGCATGCGCGGAAACACGAAGCTTGACCCAGCGGTTCTCGCTGGCGACCCAGAAACGGCGCTCGTGCAGGTTCGGCTGGAAGCGACGACGGGTCTTGTTGTTGGCGTGCGAGACGTTGTTACCCGTCTGCACCTTCTTGCCGGAAACTTGGCAAACTCGGGACATTGCGCACCTCGGTAATGTCGGTTGTATCTTCCTTGGCCAGGAAGATGGCGGCCCCGGCGGTTGTCCGCCACACGTCACGGGAGGTCAGGGGTACGCTGCAGGGCGGTCGGACGACGTGCTTCCGGCCGCCGGCCCGGGATTCCGGGCACAGCGAGCCGCGCATTATGCGCGATGCCCGCGGCGATGGCAAGTTGTCCACAGACCCCGGCCCCGGGAGGCCCGATGCGATTGCTGGCACTGACCTACGGCACCGAAGGCGACACCCGGCCCTTGGCCGCGCTGTGCCATGGCCTGATCGCCGCCGGCCATGCGGCCACCCTGCTGGCCGACGGCGGCACCCTGGACAGCGCGCGGGCGCTCGGCGTGCCGCATGCCGCGCTGGAGGGCGACATCCGCCAGGACATCGGCGCCCTGGTCGCCGGCGGCAACGGTGCCGGCGCCGCCGCCCGCGGCCTGGCAGGCCTGGCCCGGCGGCACATCACCCCGTGGATGCGCCAGGCCGACGCCGCCGCGCAGGGGTGCGACGCGATCCTGGCCGGCGGGCTGGCCGCCTTCGTCGGCATGAGCGTGGCCGAACGCCACGGCCTGCCGCTGATCGGCACCGGCATGATCCCGCTGACCCCGACCCGCGCCTTCCCCTCGCCGTTCCTGCCGCCGGGGCGGATCGCCGGCTGGCTCGGCCGCGCCAGCTACGGCCTGGTCAACGGGCTGATCTGGCGGCAGTTCCGTGGCCCGATCAACCGCGCCCGCCAGCAGGTGCTGGGGCTGCCGCCGCGCCGTTCGCTGTGGACCGGCCTGCCGATGCTGTACGGCATCTCGCCCAGCCTGCTGCCGCGCCCGGACGACTGGCCGGCCGACCACCGCGTCTGCGGCCAGTGGCGCGTGCCGGAAGCGGACTGGGCGCCGCCCGCCGACCTGCGGGCCTTCCTCGATGCCGGCCCGCCGCCGGTCTACCTCGGTTTCGGCAGCATGGCCGGGTTCGACCGCGAAACGGTGCTGCCCGCGCTGCTGGCCGCGCTGGCGCCGCGCCGCGTGCTGCTGTTTCCCGGCTGGGCCGGGCTGCCGGATGCGCCGCTGCCGGACAACGTCTTCGTGATCGGGCCGGCGCCGCACGAGGCGCTGTTCCCGCGCTGCGCGCTGGCGATCCACCACGGCGGCAGCGGCACCTCGCATTCGGCCTGCCGCGCCGGGGTGCCGTCGCTGGTGATGCCGTTCGCCGGCGACCAGTTCTTCTGGGCCGACCGCCTGCGGCGCCTGGGCGTGGCGCCGCCCGCGCTGTCGCCCAACCGGCTGGACCGCCCGACGCTGGCGCAGGCCATCGCATTCGCCGAGTCGGCGCAGGCCCGCGCCAGTGCCGCCGCCTTGGGGCGGTCGATGGCCGCCGAGGACGGCGTGGCGACCGCGGTGACGGCGATCGAAGCGCTGCTGGCGCGGCGCTAGTCCGGCGAGGCATCCGCAGGGTGGAGGCCCGGGCGGCTCACTCGGGCGCGAAGGAAAGCGTGCGCCGCCAGCGCAGCGGCGCGGTCGCGCGCGCCGGGTCCGGCGGGAACAGGCTCATGTAGCCGGCGGCGATGGCCCGGTCGCGGATGCGCTCGCCGACGCCTTCTGCGACCTCGACTTCGACATGGGTCACGCGGCCCTGCGGATCGACCTCCATCGCCCAGACCAGCCGGCCGCGCCATTCCGCCGCCGGAATCGCGGCGTCGTAGTTCGGGCGGCCGGCCACGTAGGGAACGTCGCGCTCGAGGTAATGGGGTGAATCCTCCAGGCGCGGATCGACGCGGATGTTGGCCGTGTGACTGCGGCCGTCGCCAAGCGTGGCGCGCGCCGTCCACCCGCCCGCCGCGCCACCTTCGCCGAGGTCGGCGCGATGGCACTGTTTGGTGCCGCGGTAGTCGTCGTACCGGTGCAGCGACACGCGTTCGCCATCGGCATCGAGCAGCTCCAGCTGCAGGCCGCCCACGTCCGTGGGTGTGGCGGTGGCGGCGACGCAGATCTGGTGGTCGTGGTCGTCCTGCATGACGAACTGGCGGGCCTGCTGGCGCGCGATCGCATCGGCCGGCGGTTTCGACCACAGGAATTCGATGTAGATGTCGCTGTCGTCCGCTGCTGCGGCGTTCCCGGCGCACAACGACAACAGTCCCACCACCGCAATACGGCGCAGTCGCATGACCCGCTCCCTGGACGTAGCGCCCGACTCTAGCCAGCGGCGGCGCCGGGCAGCAAGTCAGGACGGCGGGCGCGACGCGCGCAGTTCGCGCCAGGCCGCGCGCGCCACCGTCCATGCCGAACGCAGGAACAGCACCAGCAGCACCACGGCGATCAGCAAATCCGGCCAGCCGGCGCCGAACGCCCACACCGCCAGCGCGGCCAGGATCACCGCACCGCCCTCGTAAACATCGTTCAGCGAACACATCCAGGCCGACGCCAGGTTGATGTCGCCCTGCCGGTACGGCCACAACAGGCGCAGGCACAGCAGGTTGGCGGCGAGGTTGAGCAGCGCGGCGATGCCCATGCTCTCGAACAGCGGCACGTGCGGATGCGCCAGCTTCCAGCCGATGCCCACCGCCACCGCGATGGCCGCGCACAGGATGAAGGCCGCCTTGAGCAGGGCGACCCGCGCCTTGGCGGCGAGGCTGGCGCCGACCACCGCCAGGCTCAGCGCATAGGTCAGCGCGTCGCCCAGGTTGTCCAGGCTGCCGGACAGCAGCGAGGCCGAGCCGCTGTGCCAGGCGGCCGCCATCATCATCGCGAAGGTCAGCAGGTTGATCGCCAGCACCCACAGCAGCGCCCGCCGCTGGCGCGCCTGCATGCGCCCGACGTCCAGGGTTTTGCCGCAGCCGCAACAGTCGCTCATTCCGGTTCCAGGCAAGGGGGTGCAGCGGATGTTCGCACCGATGCGGAGAAGTTGCAGCGCGCGCGGCCGGCCTGCCCCGGCAACGGGATGCCGGCAACGGCCGACGACCGACAGTTCATCGGCGCAGCTCCCTGCTTGGCCCTGCCCCGCCGGCGCGACGCTGCGCGGCCGGCGGGGAGGCCATGGCTACCGCTCCGCGCGATGCAGCCAGCGGTACAGCACCGGCAGCACCAGCAGGGTCAGCAGCGTGGAGGACACGATGCCGCCGATCACCACCGTGGCCAGCGGGCGCTGCACTTCCGAGCCGGCGCCGACGTTGAAGGCCATCGGCACGAAGCCGAGCGAGGCCACCAGCGCGGTCATCAGCACCGGCCGCAGGCGGCCCAGCGCGCCTTCGCGCACCGCTTCGGGCAGCGGCCGCCCCTGCCCGCGCAGGCTGCGCACGAAGCTGATCATCACCAGGCCGTTGAGCACCGCCACGCCGGACAGCGCGATGAAGCCGACGCCGGCCGAGATCGACAACGGGATGCCGCGCAGCGCCAGCGCCAGCACGCCGCCGGTCAGCGCCAGCGGCACGCCGCTGAACACGATGGCCGCATCCCTGGCCGAGCCGAACGCCCAGAACAGCATGGCGAAGATCAGCGCCAGCGTCGCCGGCACCACCACCGCCAGGCGCTGGCTGGCCGAGATCAGCTGCTCGAAGCTGCCGCCGTAGTCGATCCAGTAACCGGCCGGCAGCGGCACGCGGGCATCGATGGCCTGCTGCAGGTCGGCGACGAAGCTGCCCAGGTCGCGGTCGCGCACGTTGGCGGTGACCACGATGCGGCGCTTGCCGTTGTCGCGGTTGATCTGGTTGGGGCCTTCGCTGGTTTCGATGCGCGCCAGTTCGCGCAGCGGTACCGTGCGCGGGTTGCCGGTGAGCGCGCCGGCGGCGCCACCGCGACTCAGTTCGTCGGCGTTGCCGCTGGCCAGCGCGGTTTCCAGCGACACCGGCAGGTCCGCCAGCGCCGCCGGATCCTGGCGCAGTTCCTCGGGCAGGCGCACCACGATGTCGAAGCGGCGGTCGCCCTCGAACAGCTGCCCCGCCACCTGCCCGCCCACCGCGGTGGCCACGGTGGACTGCACCTGGCCCGGATTGAGGCCATAGCCGGCGAGTTTCTGCCGGTCCGGGGTGACGGTAAGCAGCGGCAGGCCGCTGGTCTGCTCCAGCCGCACGTCGGCGGCGCCGGGCACGGCCGCGGCCACCTTCTCGATGCGGCGGCCGACATCCATCAGCGTGTCCAGGTCGTCGCCGTACAGCATCACCGCCACGTCCGCGCGCACCCCGGAAATCAGCTCGTTCATGCGCATCTGGATGGGCTGGGTGAACTCGTAGTTGTTGCCCGGCAGCTCCTCCACCGCTTCTTCCAGCTCGGCCAGCAGGCTTGCGCGCGGCTTACGCGGGTCCGGCCACTGCCCGCGCGGTTTCATCATGATGAAGGTGTCGGCCACCGACGGCGGCATCGGGTCGGAAGCCACTTCCGGCGTGCCGATCTTGGAGAACACCTTGGCCACCTCCGGGAACTGCAGCAGGCGCAGCTCGATCTGCTGCTGCATCCGCACCGACTGGGTCAGGCTGGTGCCGGGTATGCGCATGGCGTGCATCGCCACGTCGCCCTCGTCGAGATTGGGCACGAATTCGCTGCCCAGCCTTGTTGCCAGCAGGCCGCAGCCGACCACCAGCGCCAGCGCGCCGGCCACCATCCAGCGCCCACGGCGCAGGGCCAGGTCCAGCAGCGGCTGGTAGCGCCGGCGCAGCCAGCCCATCAGCCGGTTCTCCTGCTCCTGCACGCGGCCGCCGAGGAACAGCGCGATCGCCGCCGGCACGAAAGTCAGGCACAGCAGCATCGCCCCGCTCAGCGCCAGCACCACGGTGATCGCCATCGGGTGGAACATTTTCCCTTCCACGCCGGTGAGGGCGAAGATCGGCAGGTACACGGCGGTGATGATGCCCAGGCCGAACAGGCTGGGGCGGATCACCTCGGCGGTGGCGGCGGCGGTCTCGGCGAAGCGCTCGGCGCGCGTCATCGCCCGGCCCAGCGCATGCGTGCGGTCGCCGAAGCGGCGCAGGCAGTTCTCGATGATGATCACCGCGCCGTCCACGATCAGGCCGAAATCCAGCGCGCCGAGGCTCATCAGGTTGGCCGACACGCCGCCGCGCGCCATGCCGGTGAGGGTGAACAGCATCGCCAGCGGGATCACCGCGGCGGTGATCAGCGCCGCGCGGAAATTGCCCAGCAGCAGGAACAGCACCACGATGACCAGCAGCGCGCCTTCCAGCAGGTTCTTGGCCACGGTCTGGATGGTGCGGTCCACCAGCGCGGTGCGGTCGTAGCTGGCGGTAACGGTCACGCCCTCGGGCAGGCTGCGCTGCGCCTGCTCCAGTTTCGCCGCCGCGGCCTGCGCCACCGCGCGGCTGTTGGCGCCGACCAGCATCACCACCGTGCCCATCACCACTTCATGGCCGTTCTGGGTGGCCGCGCCGCTGCGCAGCTCCGGGCCATCGGCCACCGTGGCGACGTCGTGCACGTGGATCGGCACGCCTTCGCGGCGGTCGAGCACGATGTTGCCGATCTGCTCCAGGTCGGCGACCTGGCCGGGGACGCGCACCAGGAACTGCTGGCCGTTGCGCTCGATGTAGCCGGCGCCGACGTTCTGGTTGTTGGCCTCGACCGCGGCGGCGACGTCTTCCAGGGTGAAGCCCAGCGCGCGCAGCTTTGCCGGGTCCGGGGTGATGTGCACCTGGCGCTGGAAACCGCCGATGGTGTTGACCTCGGTGACGCCGGGCACGTTGCGCAGCTGCGGGCGGATCACCCAGTCCTGCAGGGTGCGCAGGTCGGTGGCGGTGTAGGCGCTGCCATCGGCCTTGCGTGCCGTAGGGTCGGCGTCGATGGTGTACATGAAGATCTCGCCCAGGCCGGTGGCGATCGGCCCGAGCTGCGGGTCCAGGCCATCCGGGATCTGCGAGCGCGCCTGCTGCAGGCGTTCGGCCACCTGCTGGCGGGCGAAGTAGAGGTCGGTGCCGTCTTCGAACACCACCGTCACCTGCGACAGCCCGTAGCGCGACAGCGAGCGCACGCTCTCCATCTTCGGCAGCCCGGCCAGCGCTGTCTCCACCGGGAAGGTGATGCGCTGTTCGGTTTCCAGCGGCGAATAGCCCGGCGCGGCGGTGTTGATCTGCACCTGCACGTTGGTGATGTCGGGCGTGGCGTCGATCGGCAGGCGGGTGAAGCTCCACGCGCCGAGCAGCACCAGCGCGGCGGTGAGCAGCAGCATCAGCCAGCGATGGGCGATGGCCGCGCCGATGATGCGTTCGAGCGGGCCGGCGCGCGGCGCGAGGTCAGTGCTCATGGCCCGCCCCCGCCTTGCCGATGTCGGCCTTCACCGTATAGCTCTGTTCGACGACCACTTCTTCGCCGGCCTGCAGGCCGGCGCTGACCGCCACCTGCCGCGCATCGCGCGCGCCGAGCGTGACCGGACGCGCCTGGTAGGTCTCGCCGGTGCGCACGAACACCACGTCGCGGCCGTCCATGCTCTGCAGCGCCGTCAGCGGCACCACGACGTCGGCCGGCGTGCTGGCCACGACGATGCGCGCACGCACCGCCGCGCCCGGCCGCCACAGGCCATCGAGGTTGTCCACGGTGGCGCGCGCCACCGTGCTCTGGCTGGCGGTGGCGGTGCCCGGCAGCACGCGCTCGAGCGTGGTGGCCTGGCTGACGCCGTCGGTCATGCGGGTGACGGTGACCGGCACGCCGGCGGTGATGTGCTGGGTATCGGCACCGAAGATGTGCAGGTCCACCCACAGCTGCGACAGGTCGCCGATCTCGAACAGCAGCTGGCCTTCGCCGGCGACGCCGCCCACCTGCGCCTGGCGCGACAGCACCACGCCGGAGATCGGCGCGCTGATGGCGTAGGTGGTCAGGCTCAGGTTGCTGTCGATGCTGGCCAGCGGCTGACCGGCGCGCACGCGGTCGCCGACGTTGGCCCGCAGCGCGCGGATCGGGCCGGGGAACCGCGCGGTGACCTGCGCCATGCGCCCGTCGATCGGCGCCAGCAGGCCCTGCACGTCGTGCTCGTCGGCGATGGTGCCCGGGCCGGCGGCGGCGCTGACGATGCCGGCGGCCCTGGCGCGCGCGGCGGGGATGGTGGTCTGTTCGGGCGCGTTGTCCGCGTCGGCGTGGTCCTCGCCATCGGCATGGCCGTGGCTGTCCTGGACAGCGTTCTTGGCAGTAGCGGCGGGATCGCCGCCGCAGGCGGTGAGCGCGGCCAGCAGCACGGCCAGCGCGGCCAGGCGGAACATCGGGGAAAAATGCAGGGAAGCCTTCATGGCGTGTTTCCTTCGGAAGCGGTGGCGACCAGGGGCTGCCCGGTCAGGCGCTGGATTTCGATCAGGGCGGTCTGCGCGGCGAGCGCGGCATCGAGCTGGCGTTGCCGCGCCTCGATGCGCATGGCCTGCAGCTGCGCCCATTCCAGGTAGCTGATGGCGCCGGCGCGCCAGGCGGTCTCGGCGGCCTTTTCTGCGCGCTGCAGCTGCGGCAGCACATCGCTGTCCATGCGCGCCACTTCCAGCCGCGCGGTGCCGTAGCGGCCATGGGCCTCGGCCAGCGTCGCGTACAGCTGCAGCGCACGCGATTGGCGTTCCACCGCGCTCATCGCCAGTTCGGCTTCGGCGGCACGGATCTCCGGCCCGGCACGGCGTGCGCTGCCCAGCGGCAGGCTGAAGCCGCCGACCAGCGCGGTGTCATGGCTGGCGCGGTCGTTGCGTACGCCCAGCTGCCAGGAAAGATCGCCGCGCAGCTGACTGCGCGCCAGCTGCAGCTGCGCCTGCCGCACGCGCGCCTCGCCGGCGATGACTGCCAGTTCCGGCGTATCGCTCAACAACGTCGCCAGCTGCTGGAAATCCTGCAGCGCCGGCAGCCGCAGCGGGTCGCCGCTGACCGCGGCGAAGTCCGCTTCGCGCGCGTTCCACAATGCCGCAAGCGCCATCCGCGCGGCGCGTTCGGCCTCCCCGGCGCGGTCGCGGTCCAGTTCGGCCTGGGCCAGCGCCGCCTGCGCGGTCATCAACGTGGACGCGGGCGAGGCGCCGGCCTGCAGGCGCAGGCGCGCGGCGGCGACCGCACGGCGGCGCTGCTCGATGTCGTCCAGCGCGATCCGGCGCTGGCCGCGCGCGGCGGTGATGGCCAGGTAGCGGCGCGCCACTTCGGCCATCAGGTCCAGGCGGGTGATTTCGCGCTGGGGGGCCAGCGCGTCGATGTTGGCCTGCGCCAGCGCGCGGCGCGCATCGAGCTTGCCGCCGCGTTCGAGCACGCCGGCCAGCGAGACGGTGACCTCGGCGGCGTCGAAGCCGCGGCTGGCGCCGCTGCCCAAGGCGTTTTCGATGTCCACGCCGAATACCAGCGGCGGCTTCAGGCCGGCACCGTCATGGCGGGCCTGGGCGGCGGCGCGACGCAGTTCGGGCAGGCGCAGGTCGGGATGGGTGCGGGCGACGCGGCTGACCGCCTCGTCCAGGGTCAGGGGGGCGGGCGACGACGGCACCTGCGCGATGGCGCACGGTGCGATCGCCAGGGCCGCGAGCGCGGCCAGGCGTTTCCACATGGGGAATCTCCGGTTTTCGGGAAGGGATCAAGGTCCGCGCCGCGGACGCGGGATCAGCCCGGAATCGGAGGGCGCAGCAGGCTTTCGGTGGGCGCCGGGCGCCAGTGGGTGTCGTGCGCGGTGGCGCCGGTGGCGGCTGGCGGCATCGCCACGTCCCAGGCCACCGCGGCGAACGGCAGCACGCCGCCGTGGCCGTGGCAGTGGCCGCAATGCACGAGCGCGTGCAGCAGGCGGGCGCTGCCGTCGGTTTCGTCGTGACCGGTATCGGCTTCCAGCACCGGATCGTGCACGGTGGCCGGATGATCGGCGTGGCTCATCGCATGCAGCTCGCCCAGCGCCGAGGCCAGCGCGCCGCCGGCGGTGCCGAGCGCGACCACCGCCAGCACCAGCAGGCGGAGCAGCAGCGACGGCGGACGGCGGCGCAGGAACGCGATCATGCGCGGCAGGGTAGCCGCGGCATGTCGCGTTACACAATCGCAGGAGTGCGGGAGCGCGCGGACCCGCTGCGCTCGCCGCATTCGAATCGTAGGAGCGGCTTCAGCCACGACGCGCTTCGCCGGGAAAGCGCCGGTCGCGACTGAAGTCGCTCCTACGGGTTCACGGGGGTGCCGGCCGCTGGGCGCCAGCACGCCATCTGCGTGCGGGCGCCTCCCGGAACGGCCGCCGCAATCGACCGCATCAGGCCTTCTTGCGTTCCTCGATGTAGGCCTTGATCTGGCGTTCCAGCACCGGCAGCGGCACCGAGCCCTGGCGCAGAACGGCATCGTGGAAGGACTTGACGTCGAACTTGTCGCCCAGCTCCTTCTCGGCCTGCGCGCGCAGCTTGACGATGGTGATCTCGCCCAGCTTGTAGCTCAGCGCCTGCGCCGGCCAGGAGATGTAGCGGTCCACCTCGGTGGTCACCTCATGCTCGCTCAGCGCGGTGTGGTCGCGCAGGTAGGCGATGGCGCGCTCGCGGCTCCAGCCGTAGTGGTGCACGCCGGTGTCGATGACCAGGCGGCAGGCGCGCCACATCTCGTAGGTCAGGCGCCCGAAATCCTCGTACGGGGTTTCGTAGATGCCCATCTCGATGCCGAGCTTCTCGCTGTACAGGCCCCAGCCCTCGCCATAGGCGGAGATGTAGGCGCCGCGGCGGAAGTCCGGCTGCTCGCCCTGCTCGGCGGCGAGCGCGCCCTGCAGCGCGTGGCCCGGGTCGGATTCGTGCAGGGTCAGCGCCGGCAGGTTGTACAGCGGGCGCGCGGGCAGGTTGTAGGTGTTGACCCAGTAGGTGCCCATGCCGCCGCGGCCGGCGGTCCAGAACGGGGCGATGTCCGGCGGCACCGGCACGATGGTGAAGCGCGCGCGCGGCAGGGTCATGTACTTGCCGATCACTCCGTCCACGCGCTTGGAGATCCACGCCGCGCGCCACAGCAGCTCTTCCGGGCTCTTGGCGTAGAACTGCGGATCGGTGCGCAGGAATTCGAGGAAATCGGCGAAGCGGGTCTGCTCGCTCTTTCCCTTGAAACCCACTTTGTCGATGATCGCGTTCATTTCCTGCTGGATGCGGTTGACCTCGCTCAGGCCCAGCGCGTGGATCTGCTGCGGGCTCATGTCCAGCGTGGTGTATTCGCGGATCTGCTGGCGGTAGAACGCCTTGCCGCCCGGCATCTTCTCCGCGGCCAGGGTGGTGCGCGCCTGCGGCACGTATTCCTCGCGGAAGAACGCCAGCAGTTTGCCGAAGGCGGGAATCACGCTGCCGCCGATCGCCTGTTGCGCTTCCTCGCGCAGCTTCTGCTGCTCGTCGGCGGGAATGCTGGCCGGCAGTTTCCTGAACGGCGCGTACAGCGGCGATTCGGTGGGGTCCTTGAGCTCGGCCACGGTCGAGATCGATACGTCGCGGCCTTCCAGCACCGCGCGCGGCACGCTGAAACCGCGCTCCAAACCGGCACGCATGTTGGCCGTCTGCTGGTCGAAGTAGCGCGGCACATCGTTCAGGCGCGCGATGTAGTTGCGGAAGTCCTGCGCGGTCTTCATCTCGCGCCGGGCCATGAAGCCCAGGTTGGACCAGAACGAGGAATCCGAATTGAACGGCATCTCGTAGGCGCGCAGGCGCACCTCGTCGGCCAGGTTCTCCACCTGGTAGCGGTAGATGGCGTAGTTGACCTGGTTCTCGGCCGAGAGCGTGGCCGGGTCGACGGTCTTGAGCTGTTCGAGCACCTCGTCCCACACCTTCAGCCGCGCCTGCTGCGCCTCGGCGCCGACGTCCGGCAGGCGGGTGGCGCTCGCCGGGGCATCGCCGTCCTCGCTGGCTTCGCCGCCACCGGCCTGGCGCCAGGCCCATTCCTTCTCGTAGATCGCCTTGAACCGCGCATCGGCGTCCTGCGCGGCCAGCGCGGCGGGCGCCGATGGCTTCGCGGGCGCGGCATGGACGACGGCGCCCGGCAGGGCAAGGGCGAGCAGCAGGGCGACGGACAAGGTGGTTTTCACGAACGGCGGACTCTTCGGGAAACAGACCCCGATCATGTCACCGGCGGTCCGGCGATGCATGGATCGAAAGTCCTGCCCCTGGAGCGCCAAAGCGTGCCCCACCCGATCAGTGCCCGGCCTTGTCCCGCTTCCAGCCGCGGTGGCGGATGTCCAGGTACAGGCTGTACAGCGCGGTGAAGGTGGGGAACAGGTTGCCCAGGATGCCCACCGCGTCGTTCTTGCCGAAGATGAAGTAGCTCAGCGTCATCAGGCTGCCGAAGATGCTCATGTACCAGAACAGGCGCGGGATCACCGGCTTGCCCTGGCGCTTGCTGGCGACGAACTGCACCAGCCAGCGGCCGCCGAACATCAGGGTGCCGGTCAGGCCGATCAGCTTCCACGGCGACATGTGCACGCCGGTCCACTCCAGCCACGGCAGCGGCTGGCTCATGAAGTCCATGCTCAGACCTCCTCCACCGCCGTGCGTTTGCTGCGCACGATCAGCCAGGCCACGCCGCGCAGGTCGCGGATGCCGACCAGGGCGCGGCCGAGGTTGTTGTACTTGGACACGCCGGCGGTGCGGTGGCGGTGGTTGACCGGCACGCTCACGGTCTTCCAGCCGGCGCGCTGCATCAGCGCCGGCAGGTAGCGGTGCATGTGGTCGAAGTACGGCAGGTCGAGGAAGGCGGCGCGCTCGAACAGCTTGATGCCGCAGCCGGTGTCGGGGGTATCGTCGCGCAGCATGCGCGCGCGGATGCGGTTGGCCCAGCGGCTGGCCCAGCGCTTGGAGCCGGAGTCCTGGCGGTTGACGCGCCAGCCGGCGAACAGCTTCACCTCCGGCGCGGCGGCGTCGCGCGCGGCCAAAAGCTTGGGGATATCGGCCGGGTCGTTCTGGCCGTCGCCGTCGAGGGTGGCGATCCACGGCGCGCGCGCGGCCTTCACCCCGGTGCGCACGGCGGTGCTCTGCCCGCTCTGGCCGACGTGGTGCAGCACGCGCAGTTCCGGGTGGGCGGCCTTGAGCGAGCGCAGCACCTGCAGGGTGTCGTCCCTGGAGTCGTCATCGACGTAGACGATCTCGAAGTCCACGCGCCCGCGCAGCGCGGCGGTGATCTCGGCGACCAGGGGCGCGACGTTGTCGCGTTCGTTGAAGACGGGGACGACCACCGAAAGTGCGGGTTGGTTCATCGCGGGGATCCGTTCGTGCAGTGGGAAAAAGACCGCGCATTTTCCAGCGCGCGGCTTGATGGAGGATGAGTCAGGCCGCGGCGCCGAAGTAGTCGCGGCACCAGGCCACCACCGGCGGCAGGCCGGCCTCGATCGGCGTGGCCGGGTCGAAGCCGAAGGCGGCGCGCGCGCGCGCGGTATCGGCCATGGTTTCCACCATGTCGCCCGGCTGCATCGGCCTGTAGATCTTCAGCGCGGGGCGGCCGGCGGCCGTGGCGATCACCTCGATGAAGCGCTCCAGCTCCACCGGCGTGTGGTTGCCGAGGTTGAATACCCGGTGCGGCACGGTGTCCTCCGAAGGGTGGTCGAGGGCGCCGAGGATACCGGCGACGATGTCGGAAACATGCGTGAAGTCGCGGCGCATGCGGCCTTCGTTGAATACCTCGATCGGCCGCCCGGCCAGCACCGCGCGCGAGAACAGCAGCGGCGCCATGTCCGGCCGGCCCCACGGGCCGTACACGGTGAAGAAGCGCAGGCCGGTGGCGCGCAGACCGTAAAGCTGCGCGTAGGTATGGGCCATCAGTTCGTTGGCGGCCTTGGTCGCCGCGTACAGCGAGCGCGGCTGGTCCACGCGCTGGTCCTCGGAGAACGGCGGCGTGGCCGAATCGCCGTAGACCGAACTGCTCGACGCATAGACCAGGTGCTGCACGCCGCGGTGGCGGCACAGCTCCAGCATGTTGACGAAGCCGACCAGGTTGCTGTCGACATAGGCATGCGGGTTCTGCAGCGAGTAGCGCACGCCGGCCTGCGCGGCCAGGTGGATCACCCGGGTCGGCTGCACCTCGTCGAACAGCGCGGCCAGGCCGTCGCGGTCGGTCAGGTCCAGCGCGCGGATGTCGACCTGCGGGCACAGCGCGGCGACGCGGTCGCGCTTGAGCCGCGGGTCGTAGTAGTCGTTGTAGTTGTCCAGCCCGACCACGCGCTCGCCGCGCGCGGCCAGGGCCTGGCAGGTGTAGGCGCCGATGAAGCCGGCGGCGCCGGTGACGAGGAGGGTCATCTGGTTGTCCGGATTTGCTTGATTGAAGCCCCTCTCCCTCCGGGAGAGGGGTTGGGGTGAGGGTTGCGCGGAGCCCCATCGACGTCCGTATACACGAGTCTGCCCATATCCTCATCCGGCGCTACGCGCCACCTGCGTTCGGCACATCATGTGCCTCTCCCTGCGGGCGGCTTCGCCGTGCCAAACGGCAGTCCTGCCGTTCTGTCTCCCGGAAGGAGGAGGGACACAACGGCTACAGCGTCATTGGATCCTTTGCGAGAGTCTGCTTGCGTTCCTTGCTGAACGCCCACCACGGCTGCGGCGCCTCCCCGGCCATGAAGCGCACGATCGACAGGAACACGTCGATCACGCAGGGATCGTGCACCACCCCCGTCTTCAGGCACAGCTGCGCGTACATGTCATAGGGATCGCGCCCGCGCAGGTGCGCGGGAACCCGGATCCCGATCAGACGGAGATCCTTTTCACAGGCCGGCCCGACATTCGGCAGGTCGGTCAGACGCAACAGGTGATTGCGGTCGACCTTGGTGGGGTTCATTGCCTTGCATGCACCTCGGGGGTGGATGGAACGTCAGCCGTGCTGACGGGTACGCAGCCTTTCCAGCACGCCGTCGAGCGTGTCCAGGTCGGTGTAGTGGATGACCAGCCTGCCCTTGCCGCCGCGGCCGTGGTTGATCGCGACCTTCGTGCCCAGCGACTCGGACAGCTCGGTTTCCAGCGAGGCGATGTCGGCCTGGGGCGCGCTCGGCGCCGGCCTGGCCTTGCGCGCGCCCGGCACCTTGCCGGCGGCGAACTGCTGGGCGCGGTGTTCGACCTCGCGCACCGACCAGCCCTCGTCGGCGGCATCCTGCGCCAGCTTGGTCGCCAGCTCCGGCGCCAGCGTCAGCAGCGCGCGGGCGTGGCCCATTTCCAGGCGGCGGCTTTCCAGCAGCACGCGCACGCCGATGGGCAGGTCGATCAGGCGCAGCAGGTTGGACACCGACGCGCGCGAGCGGCCCACGGCCTGCGCGGCTTCGGCATGGGTCAGCGAGAACTCGGAGATCAGCCGCTGCAGCGCCTCGGCTTCCTCCAGCGGGTTGAGGTCCTCGCGCTGGATGTTCTCGATCAGCGCCATCGCGATGACGGTGCGGTCTTCCAGCTCGCGCACCACCACCGGCACTTCGTCCAGCCCGGCCAGGCGCGAGGCGCGCCAGCGGCGCTCGCCGGCGACGATCTCGTACCTGCCGCCCTCGACCTGGCGCACCAGGATCGGCTGGATCACGCCCTGCGCCTTGATCGACTCGGACAGCTCGGACAGCTTGGCCTCGTCCATTTCGCGGCGCGGCTGGTACTTGCCCGGCTGCAGCAGGTCGATCTGCAGCTTGCGCAGCACCTCGCCCGGCTGCGGCTCGGCCACGGCCGCCACCGATACCGGCGTCACCGCGCCCTTGGGACCCAGCAGCGCGTCCAGGCCACGGCCCAGGCCACGTTTCTTTGCAGCGCTCATCAGACAGCCTCCACGGCCCTGACGGCCCTGTTGCGTTCATCGGTGCGGCGGATGAGCTCCCCCGCCAGACCGAGGTAGGCCACGCCGCCGCGCGAGGTGCGGTCGTAGCCGACGATGCTCTGGCCATGGCTCGGCGCCTCGGCCAGGCGCACGTTGCGCGGCACGATGGTGCGGAACACGCGGTCGCCGAAATGCTCGGTGAGCTCGGCCGACACGGCGTTGGCCAGGTTGTTGCGCACGTCGAACATGGTGCGCAGCACGCCTTCGATCTCCAGCCCCGGGTTGAGGCTGGCGCGCAGCGCCTCGATGGTCTCCACCAGCGCGCTCAGGCCTTCCAGCGCGTAGTACTCGCACTGCATCGGCACCAGCACCGAGTCGGCGGCGGCCAGCGCGTTGAGCGTCAGCAGCGACAGCGCCGGCGGGCAGTCGATCAGGATGAAGTCGTATTCGCCGCGGATCGGCGCCAGCGCGCGCTTGAGCCGCTGCTCGCGGCCTTCCTGCTCCATCAGCTGGATCTCGGCCGCGGTCAGGTCGATGTTGCCCGGCAGCAGGTCGTAGCCTTCCGGCGCCTTCACCCGGATGTCGGCCGCACTGCTCTCGCCCAGCAGCAGGTCGCAGGTGGAGGCCGCGACCTCGCGCTTGTCCACGCCGCTGCCCATGGTCGCGTTGCCCTGCGAATCCAGGTCGACCAGCAGCACGCGCCGGGGCGCCGTGGCGAGGGCGGCGGCCAGGTTCACGGCGGTGGTGGTCTTGCCGACGCCGCCTTTCTGGTTGGCGATGGCGATGATGCGAGCCATGCGGGTGGGCCTCATGGGCTGGAAGGTTGGGACTGGGCATTATGCGGGCTGGGGGCCGGATCGGGGAAATCCAGGCCGGCCTTTCCCTGTTGTGCCACAACCATGGATGCGGGGCTTGCCCCGCATGGGGCTTCGCCGGGAAGGCTTCATGCGGGGCGAGCCCTGCATCTACAGGGACCGGCTGCAGACCACCCGATGGCGTTCGCCGACCAGACATCGCGAATTCGAGGATTGCGGCAGCGTGCCCGTAGGTGCCGGGCTTGCCCGGCACGGGCTTCACCGGGAAGGCTTCATGCGGGGCGAGCCCCGCATCTACGAGGACCGGCTGCACACCACCAGGTGGCGTTCGCCGACCAGGCCGGGCACCTGCAGCGGGCGGACCTCCAGCACGCGCCAGTCGGCGGGCAGCGCGGCGATCTCCTCGTGCGGGTGCACGCCCTTCATCGCCAGCAGGTGACCGCCCGGGCGCAGCAGGTGGCCACCGACCGCGACGATGCCGGCCAGGGTGTCCATGGCGCGGGCGGTCAGGTTGTCGTAGGCGGCCGGCTCGTCCAGCGCTTCGGCGCGGGATTCGGCCACGCGGGCGTTGTCCAGGCCGAGCTGGCGCACGGCCTCGCGCAGGAAGCGCGCCTTCTTGCCGTTGCTCTCCACCAGCGTCACCCGCAGCTGCGGGCGGGCGATGGCCAGCGGGATGCCGGGCAGCCCGGGGCCGGTGCCGAGGTCGGCCAGGGTGCCGGACTCGATGTGCGGCACCATCGCCAGCGAATCGAGCAGGTGGCGGGTGACCATCTCGTGCGGATCGCGGATGGCGGTGAGGTTGTAGGTCTTGTTCCAGCGCACCAGCAGCGCCAGGTAGGCCAGCAGCGGCGGCGCCAGCGCAACGTCCAGGCCCATGGCCTGCAGGCCGCGCTGCAGTTCGTCGGCCACGCCGGGCGGGAGGGAGGTGTCGTTCATGGCGGAATTATGTAGGAGCGCACCGTGGTGCGCGATGGGGCTTTCCCGTTTGAACCCGCGCGCATGGATGTGCGCGCCGTTGCAGAAGGCTCTGCATGCAAGCCCCGATCGCGCACTGAAGTGCGCTCCTACGCGGGGTACCACGCCAGTGCGGCACGGAAGTCCGCCGCGGCCTGCCATTCGTGCAGGTGCCAGCGCGCGGCCTCGCCCAGCCCCGGATCGCACCAGGCCAGATACAGCGCGCCGTCCTCGCCGGGCGCGAAGCGCAGCCGGTGCAGGCCGAAGGAAATGCCGTGGCCGTGCGCCTTGAGCAGGGCTTCCTTGGCGCACCAGACGCGGAAGAACCAGTGTTCGCAGGCGGCATCGTCCAGCCCGTCCAGCCAGGCGATCTCGTCGGGATGGAAGAAGCGGGCGATCACCTGCCGCATCTGCCGGCGCGGGCGCTGCTGCTCCAGGTCCACGCCCAGCCGGGCGCGTTCGCCCAGCGCCACCAGCAGGTGGCCGCCGCTGTGGCTCCAGCCGGTGCCGTAGTGCGAGAGCTCGCCGATCAGCCAGGGCCGGCCGCGCTCGTCGCGGGTCAGCGGCAGCGCCTGCGGGGTGCTGCCGAGTTCGGCCGCCAGCAGTTCGCGCGCCTGCGGTTCGCCGCGGGTGCCGGGCACGTGCGGCAGCTGCCACACCGTCACCTGCCCGAACCGCCAGGCCCGTACCGCTTCCATCAGCGCGCGGCCCCGGTCCACAACCGCTTCACGCCCGATCGTCTTGACTGCACGGGTCGCACCGCTCCGGGTGCATCGACGAAAGGAGACATCGGCATGGGCATCATCGTCTGGTTGATCGTGGGCGGCGTCGTCGGCTGGCTGGCCAGCCTCATCATGCGCCGCGATGCGCAGCAGGGCATCATCCTCAACATCGTGGTGGGCATCATCGGCGCGATGATCGCCGGCTTCCTGTTCAGCGGCGGCAGCATCAACGGCGCCATCACCCTGCGTTCGTTCCTGCTCTCGCTGGTCGGCGCGGTGATCCTGCTGGCCATCGTCAATCTGTTTACCCGGAAGAGCATCCGGTAGAACCAAGGAGTGAGTGAAGAGGAGTGAGGAGCGAGAAAAAGCGGGCGCGCCCCTGCCTTTCTCTCACTTCTCACTCCTTCTTTTCTCTCACTTCTCAACCACCACCCACGCCGGCGCATGGTCGCTGGGGCGGTCCCAGGTGCGCGGCTCGCGGTCGATGCCGGCGGCCACCGCCTGCGGCCGTAGCGCATCGGACACCAGGGTCAGGTCGATGCGCAGGCCCAGGTCGCGGCGGAAGCCTGCCGCGCGGTAATCCCACCAGCTGAACACGCCGGCCGCGTCGTTGTGCAGGCGGAAGCCGTCGTGCAGGCCCAGCTGCAGCAGCTTGTTCAGCGCGCCGCGCTCGGCGGTGGAAGTGAGGATGTGGTCGCCGTTCCACACCGCCGGGTCGTGCACGTCGCGGTCGTCCGGGGCGATGTTGAAGTCGCCCAGCACCACCAGCTTCGGGTATTTCAGCAGTTCGGCGGCGATCCAGCCGTGCACCGCCTCCAGCCAGCGCAGCTTGTAGGCGTACTTCTCGGTGCCCACGTCCTGGCCGTTGACCACGTAGAGGTTGAGCACGCGCACGCCGTTGACGGTGCCGGCGATCGCCCGCTTCTGCTCGTCGTCGAAACCGGGGATGCCGACCTGCACGTCCTCGATCGGGTCGCGCGCCAGCAGCGCCACGCCGTTGTAGGTCTTCTGCCCGGCGAACACGTTGCGGTAGCCCAGCTCGAGCAGGCGCGTGTCCGGGAACTTGTGGTCCTCCAGCTTGGTTTCCTGGATGCCGACCACGTCCGGGGCGAAAGCGGCCAGCCACTGTTCCAGGTGCGGCAGGCGGACATTGAGCGAATTGACGTTCCACGAGGCGATTTTCATGGCGCGATTCTACGGCCTGCCGGCGCGCGCCGGGCCGGCGGCGGCCAGGTCACTGCAAACAAACGCTATCGCATGAATGTCCGGGAACGCACTTTTTCAGCGTTCCGAATCGCGCAGACTGCCCCGCAGGATGAGGGGAAACCATGCGTAGCAAGCTGTTCGTGCCCGGCGCCCGCCCGGAACTGTTCGACAAGGCGATGGCCGGCGCGGCCGATGCCCTGTCCCTGGACCTGGAAGACTCCGTGCCCGAGGCCGGCAAGGCCGCCGCGCGCGTGCAGGTCGGCGCGTTCCTCCGCCGCGACGACGTGGCCGCCAGCGGCCGCCTGCTGATCGTGCGCAGCAACGGCACCGGCAGCGACCACTTCGCCGCCGACCTGGCGGCGGTGGCGCTGCCCTCGGTCTGGCTGCTCAACCTGCCCAAGGTCGAATCCGTGGCGCAGGTGCGCGAGGCGGCCGCCGCGCTGGAACGCGCCGAGGCCGGCAACGGCGTCGCGCGGCCGATCGGCCTGCTGCTCAACATCGAGACGCCGCGCGGCCTGCGCCTGGCCGCGGAACTGGCCGCCGCGCATCCGCGCGTGGCCGGCCTGCAGCTCGGCCTGGGCGACCTGTTCGCGCCCAACGGCATCGCCCGCACCGCGGCCAACGTGCACGCCACGCTGTTCGCGCTGCGCATGGCGGCGGCCGAGGCCGGCGTGTTCGCCTGCGATGGCGCCTTTCCCGACGTCGGCGACGACGAGGGCTTCCGCGCCGAGGCACGGATGGCGCGGGAGCTGGGCTTCATCGGCAAGAGCTGCATCCACCCGCGCCAGGTCGGCCTGGCCAACGCGGCCTTCGACGTCTCCGGCGATGCCGTCGCCGAAGCCCGCCGCATCGTCGCCGCCGCCACGGCGGCGGCCGCGCAGGGCCGCGGCGCGTTCCTGTTCGAGGGCCGCATGATCGACCTGCCTTTCCTGCGCCGCGCCGAAGCGCTGCTGGCCGCTGCCAGCCGCACGCGCGACGTTTCCTGACCCCGCCTTTCCGAGCCATGCCGATGCCGATCCCCGCCGCCGTGCCCGCCTCTCCCCTGCCCCGACGCCTGCTGCGCGGCCTGCGCCTGTTCGCGGCGGCGGCGCTGCTGGCGCTGGGCGGCACCGCCGCGGCGGAGAACCTGAGCACGGTGGCGTCGGAAACGCTGGCGCCGCTGCCGGCCGAGGCGGTCCAGCCGCAGCTGCTGGCGGTCGATGGCCGCGATGTCGCCCTGTCCGCCGGTGGTGCCTGGACGCTGGCCAGCGACGGCAGGACGTGGCGGCCGCTCACGCTGGCGCCGGCCGGCGCCACGACGGACATGCGCATGGCGGTCAACGCCGGCGGCCGGACCTGGCTGCTGCGCGGCACCTCCGCCGACAGCAGCGACCGCCTGCAGGGCGCGCGGCTGCAGGGCGACACCCTGGTGCTGGAGCAGACGCTGGCGCTGCCGGTGGCGCTCGGCCAGGCGCAGGCGGCCGCGCTCGGCGACGTGCTGTACGTGGCCGGCACCGGCGCCGACGGCTCGATGCATCTCTACCGGCACGCGCTGGCGGCCGGGGCCGGCGGCTGGCAGCCACAGCCGGTGTGGCCGGCCAGCGGCCGGCTGGTGGCGCTGCAGGGCCAGAAGGGCGGGCTGTACGCCGCCATCGGCGATGCGACGGGCGACGCGCTGTGGCGCTGGACCGCGGACAACGGCTGGCAGCAGGCACCGGCGCCGGAAGGGCACATCCTGCCCGGCTCGCTGCGCGCGCTCGGCCAGGCGCACCTGCTGATGCTGGTGCGCGACGCGCAGGGCACCGGCCTGCGCACCTTCCACACCATCACCAGCGCCTGGGCCACGCTCGGTACGCCGGCGGTGCAGGCGCCGCAGGGCATCGCCGCGCGCGGCAACGGCCTGGTCTGGGCCGGCGCCGACGGCGCCGTCCACTACGCCGAGGTGCAGGGCGGCAAGCACCTGCTCGGCTGGCTGGACTGGGGCGTGATCGTCCTCTACCTGGCCGGCATGATCGGCATCGGCGTGTACTTCTACCTGAAGGACCAGACGTCCTCGGAATCGGAGTTCTTCGTCGGCGGCCGCAGCATCCCGTTCTGGGCGGCGGGCATCAGCCTGTACGCGACCAACACCAGTTCGATCAGTTTCATCGCCATCCCGGCCAAGGCCTACGAAACCAACTGGCAGTACCTGACCAACAACCTGGTCGCGGTGCTGGGGCTGATGTTCGTGGCGGTGTGGATCGTGCCGCTGCTGCGGCGGCTGGACCTGATGAGCGTGTTCTCGTACCTGGAGACGCGCTTCCACCCGGCCATCCGCATGCTCGCCAGCGCGCTGGCCATCGCCATGCAGGTCGGCAGCCGGCTGAGCGTGATCCTGTTCCTGCCGGCGCTGGCGATCGCCACCATCACCGGCATCGACGTGGTCTGGAGCATCCTGATCATGGGCGTGTTCACCATCATCTACACGGTGATGGGCGGCATGCGCGCGGTGGTGTGGACCGACTTCGTGCAGGTGTTCGTGAAGATGGGCGGCGCGATCTTCGCCATCGGCTTCATCGTGTGGACGCTGGGCGCCGACTTCGACGGCATCCGCGAAGCGGCGATGGCCGAGCACAAGACCAGACTGCTGGACTTCAGCTTCGACCTGACCAAGGCCACGGTGTGGGGCTTCATCTTCCTGGTCGTGTTCGACGTGGTGCTGACCTTCCCCAAGGACCAGGTGCTGATGCAGCGCACGCTGGCGACCAAGTCGGACAAGGAGGCCGGGCGCTCTATCTGGATCTTCGCCGCGATCATGATCCCCGGCGGCTTCATCTTCTACAGCATCGGCACCGCGCTGTGGATGTACTACAAGCACAACCCGGGCCGGCTGGACCCGCTGCTGCCGATCGACGCCACCTTCCCGCTGTTCATCGCCGCCGAGCTGCCGCCGGGCGTGACCGGGCTGATCATCGCCGGCATCTTCGCCGCGGCCATGTCCACGCTGTCGAGCATCATCAACAGCGTGGCGACCCTGCTGTCGGTGGACTTCTACGACAAGCTGGCGAAGAACCCGACCGAACGCGGCAGCGTGCGCTTCGCCGAGATCATGACCGTGGTCGTCGGCCTGGCCGGCATGGGCCTGGCGCTGGTGCTCTCGCGCTACGACATCCACTCGCTGTTCGACGTCTCCATCGAGCTGGCCGGCCTGCTCGGCGGCGGCTTCGCCGGCGCCTACACGCTGGGCATGTTCACCCGCCGCGCCAACTCGCCGGGCGTGGCCATCGGCATCGCCGGCAGCATCGCACTGACCCTGCTGGCGTGGTCGTTCGACCTGGTGCACCCGTACTTCTACCTGGGCATCTCGATCCTGCTGTGCATCGTGATCGGCTACCTGGCGAGCCTGTGCTTCCCGGCGCCGGCGCGTTCGCTCAAGGGCCTGACGATCTACCGCCAGGACGCGACATGAACGGCGCGCGCGCCGCGTCCGCGACCATGACGTTGGTCGGATGCCGCGCGCCATGCCCTCCTGTAGCGTTGCCCCGGACCCAGAGGGCATAGCCGTGGAAACCCAGTTCCTCAACACCTTCGTCACCGTGGTCGACCGCGGTTCGATGGCCGCGGCGGCGCGCTCGCTGCACATCACCCCGGCCGCGGTCGCGCAGCAGATCCGCACCCTGGAACGCGAGCTCGGCGCGCCGCTGATCGCGCGCGCCGGACGCACGGTCAGCGTCACCGCCGAGGGCGCGCGCATCCTGCAGCGCGCGCGCGACCTGCTGCGCGACGTGTCCGACCTGCGCAGCGTGGCCAACGAAAGCGGCATGGCCGGCGAGCTGCGGCTGGGCGCCTGCCCGACCGCGCTGGCCGGGCTGGTGCCGGACATCCTGGCGCGCATGGTGGCCAAGTTCCCCGAGATCAACGTGTTCATCCGCCCCGGCTATTCGGCCGACCTGTATGGCGCGGTGGAGGCCGGCGACCTGGACGCGGCGATGGTGCTGCAGGCGCCGTTCTCGCTGCCCAAGACCTGCGACTGGCAGCTGCTGCGCGAGGAACCGATGGTGGTGCTGGCGCCGGCGCGGCTGGCCGGGCGCGACCCGCACGATCTGCTGCGCGACGAACCGCTGATCCGCTACGACCGCCACGAGTGGGGCGGGCGCCAGGCCGACGAATACCTGCGCCGCGTCGGCATCGTGCCGCGCGAGCGTTTCGAGCTCAACGCGCTCAACGCCATCGCGGTGATGGTGGACCGCGGCCTGGGCGTATCGCTGGTGCCGGACTGGGCGCGGCCGTGGCCCGAGGGCCTGGCGGTGGCGCGGCTGCCGCTGCCCGCGCCCTGCGAGCCGCGCCGCATCGGAATGGTCTGGTCGCGGTCGTCGGTGCGCATCCGCCAGGTCAACGCGCTGCTGGAAGAAAGCCGCGCGGCCTTGCTGCCCGGCCGCGCCTGAGCGGCGCCCGCGGCCGATCGCCTTGCCCGCGATCGGCAACAAACGCTAGGCAATGAACATACGAATCCGCGCTTCTATCGTCATGAAGCCGCACCTAGTCTTCGCCCATGACCGGCCAACGCGTGGCCAGGCTCCGCAGAGAGCCGCCACCACGCCGGTACGGCGGGCGCGAGCCCGGACGTGTTTCCCGGCGCGCGCGGCTCCCCGGTCGTCGATGCCGCAATCCACTTCGGGGGGAGAGAGAACCATGACCAATGCAATCAGCGCACGCAGCGGCGCGGCGGCCAGGACGCACCTGTCGATGGCCGTCGGCCTGGTGCTGGCCACCGCCAGCCTGTCCGCCGCCGCGCAGGACGCGGGCACCGCCCAGGCGGCCAACCAGGACGCGATCAACCTGGACAACGTGATCGTCACCGGCACGCGCGCGCCCAAGGCCGTGGACCGCATCCCCGGCGCGGTCAGCATCGTCAGCCTGCAGGAAGTGCAGAACTCGCTGAGCCTGACCGAGGACGCCACCGCGGTGCTCACCCGCACCATCCCGGGTTATTCCGAATCGACCCAGGCGCTGACCAACTCCGGCGAGACCCTGCGCGGGCGCATCGCGCTGCGCCTGTTCGACGGCATCCCGCAGACCTCGCCGCTGCGCGAGACCAACCGCGCCGGCAGCTTCACCGACCTGGGCGTGATCGGCCGCATCGAGGTGGTCAACGGCCCGTCCGCGGCCGAAGGCGTCGGCGCCGCCGGCGGCATCATCAACTACATTTCCCGGACCCCGGACGAAGGCAGCCACACCACCGTCAACACCCGCTGGAGCACCCAGGGCCGCGACGACAGCGACGGCTGGAAGGTCGGCCTGACCTTCGGCCACAAGGAAGACGCCTACGACCTGCTGCTGGCCACTTCCTTCGTCGACCGCGGCATGGCCTACGACGCCAAGGGCCGCAAGATCGGCATGCGCGGCTCGGGCACGATCAACGATTCCGAAGCCAAGAACCTGTTCCTCAAGCTGGGCACCAACTTCGGCGAAGCCGACATGCAGCGCCTGCAGGTGTCGGTCAGCCGCTTCAACCTGACCGGCAAGGGCAACTACACCGGCGTGATCGGCGACCGCGCCAACAACATCACCTCCACGTCGGTGCCCGGCACGCCGCTCGGCGCCAAGACCGAGTTCAACGACTTCAACCAGATCGCGCTGTCCTACAGCCACTCCGATTTCTTCGGCGGCACCCTGCTGGCCGACGCCTACCGCGCCGACCAGCACATGCGCTACCCGGCCGAGGACGGCGCCGACCGCCAGGACCCGCTGATCGCGCCGATCGGCACGCTGATCGACCAGTCCGAGGTCAACTCCGACAAGAAGGGCTTCCGCACCTCCTGGACCCGCGGCGGCCTGTTCAACGTGGACGGCCTGGAACTGCGCCTGGGCGTGGACCGGGTGAAGGACACCACCGACCAGCGCCTGGCGCTGACCAACCGCGTGTGGGTGCCGCCGATGGAGTACACCTCCACCGCGCCGTACACGCAGCTGAGCTGGGACATCGGCGACCTCACGCTGAGTGGCGGCGTGCGCCGCGAGAGCGGCGAACTGCACGTGGACAGCTACACCACCACGTACTACAACAAGCGCGTGTTCGTCGAAGGCGGCACCCTGAAGTACCGCGAGACGCTGCCCAACGCCGGCCTGGTCTACCGCTTCACCGATACCCTGTCGGCCTACGCCTCGTACTCGGAAGGCTTCAGCCTGCCCAACGTCGGCATCCCGTTGCGCAACATCAACAAGCCGGGCTACAAGGTCGACGGCATCCTCGACCTGCAGCCGATCATCGTGGAGAACAAGGAGATCGGCTTCAACTGGCGCGCCGGCAACGCGTCGGCGAGCGCGTCGTACTACCGCAGCTATTCCGAGCTCGGCGTCTCGCTGAGCACCGATCCGGTCACCGGCGACTTCGTCATGAACCGCGGCCCGGTGCGCATCAACGGCATCGAACTGACCGGCAGCTACGACTTCGGCAGCGACCTCAAGCTGAGCGCGATGTACTCGCACATCGTCGGCAAGACCTGGTTCACCAAAAACGGGCCGCTGGACAAGCGCATGGGCGCCAATGACGTCAGCCCGGACAAGATCGGCATGAACCTGTTCTGGCGCTTCGCCCCGCAGGCCGACCTCAACCTGGGCGCGACCACCCTGCTCTCGCGCACCATCAACCAGGGCCGCAGCGGCGCCGAGCACACCTCCGGCCGCACCCTGCTGGACCTGAGCGTGAACTACGACACCGGCCGCTTCGGCAAGCTGACCCTCGGCCTGGAGAACCTGCTGGACAAGCAGTACATCCTGACCACCTCCGAGGCCAGCAACGCCAACGACGACTGGATGGCCGGGCGCGGCCGCGTGATCTCGCTCTCGCACACCATCGCGTTCTGATCGCTCCACGGCGGTACCCCGGCGGCGGGGAGCCGCCCTGGCGAGCGCCAGTTCCGGCCTCCGACCCACCGGAAGCGGCGCCACGGGCAACTGTGGCGCCGCTTTCTTCTGTCCGATGCCCAACGACGCCGGCAAGCGACGCCAAAGGAAAGGAAAGTTGCTTGTTGCGCTGCGGGAGGGAAGCCCTTCTTGCTTCAAGCAACAAAACCTCATGCCTGAAGCTAGGTCGCCCGCCTTCAATGCCTGCCCCGCCACTCCTAGGCTGGCTTCGCCAGGGGGCCGCATGGGAGGGATGCGGCGGGCCAACCGAAATATCCGAACGCCGCGTCGCGCGGCTGCAGTCCATGCGCTTCTTTTCCAGAACAACAACGAGATAAAGAACATGAAGAAGGTACCGGCGGGTTTGGGGGTATGGGTCCTGGCAGCGGCTGTCAGCAGCAGCGTGCAGGCCCAGCAGGTGCAGGCGGCAGACGGGCAGGAAAACAAGGCGACCGAGCTGGACCGGGTCATCGTCACCGGCGTGCGCGCGCCGAAGGCGGTGGACAAGATCCCCGGCGCGATCTCGATCATCACACCGGAGGAGATCAGGCAGTCGCTGGTCATCACCGAGGACAACACCGCGGTGCTGGCAAGGACCATTCCCGGCTACGCGGAATCGTCGCAGGCGATGACCAACTCCGGCGAGTCGCTGCGCGGGCGCATTCCGCTGCGCCTGTTCGACAGCATTCCGCAGGGTTCGCCGCTGCGCGAAGGCACCCGCAATGGCACCTTCACCGACATGGGCGTGATCGGCCGCATCGAGGTCATCAACGGCCCGTCCGCCGCCGAAGGCATCGGCGCCACCGGCGGCGTGATCAACTACATCTCCAAGGTTCCCGAGCAGAGCGGCAGCGAGACCACGGTCAATGCCCGCTACCAGACCCAGTTCCGCGACGACAGCATGGGCTGGAAGCTGGGCCTGAGCCATGCGATCAAGCAGGACGACTACGACTTCCTGGCCAGCGCCTCGCAGCTGGAGCGCGGCATGGCCTACGACGCGAAGGGCCGCAGCATCGGCATGAATTCCAGCGGCTCGCTGGCCGACTCGAAGTCGCGCAACCTCTATCTCAAGGGCGGCTACAACTTCGGGCAGGACGGCGAGCAGCGCCTGCAGGCGACGTACAGCAACTTCCACATCGGCGGCAACGGCGATTACATCCAGTTGGTCGGCTGCAAGGGACCGCACGACTGGCCGCCCTGCGACACGCCGGTGCCCAATACCTCGGTCAAGGGCCATATCGACGGCCAGCGCGACGCGCTCAACAAGTTCATCCAGTACAGCCTGCAGTACACGCATGGCGACTTCTACGGCGGCACGCTGGACCTGGTCGGCTACCAGGCCCGGCAGGGCATGCGCTTCCTGCCCGAGAACGGCGCCGACCGGCAGCTGGTCAAGCCGGCGCCGGACGATGCCGAGCGCATCTTCGACCAGTCCGAGATCCAGTCGCGCAAGAAGGGGCTGCGCACCTCGTGGACGCGGCCCGGCATCTTCGGCGCGGAGGGGCTGGAGCTGCATACGGGCGTGGACTTCGTGCAGGACGTGGCCGAACAACGCCTGGTGATGACCGATCGCGTGTGGGTGCCGCCGATGGACTACCGCAGCGTCGCGCCCTACGCGCAGCTGTCCTGGGACGTCGGCCCGGTGACCTTCAGCGGCGGCCTGCGCCGCGAGAACGGCGAGCTGGACGTGGACAGCTACACCACCGTGGCCTACCGCAACAGCGTGTTCGTCGAGGGCGGCACCCTGGACTACACCGCCAACCTGCCCAACTTCGGCGCGATCTGGCGCGTGACCGACCAGTTCTCGCTGTTCAGCGCCTACAGCAAGGGCTTCACCCTGCCGGACATCGGCATCCCGCTGCGCAATGTGAACTACACCGGCCAGTCGGTGAAGGGCATCCTCGACCTGCAGGCGATCATCGTCGACAACATCGACGTGGGCTTCAACTGGCGCGGTCCGCGCGGCGCGCTCAGCGGCAGCTGGTATCACTCCACGTCGGACTTCGGCGCCTCGCTGGAAGTGGATCCGCTGACCAGCGATTTCATCATGACGCGCGCGCCCACCGACATCAAAGGCATCGAGCTCACCGGTGAGTTCCGCTTCACCGACAGCTTCAAGATCACCGGCCTTTACACCCACCTGCGCGGCTATACCTCGTTCTGGGGCCCGGACCCGCAGGGCCGCTATGACGCGGGCCCGTTGAAGAAGCCGCTGGGCATCTTCGATGCGACACCGGACAAGATCAACGTCGCACTGGTGTGGAAGGCGCTGCCCAACCTCGATGCCACCCTCGGCGCCAGCATGCTGCGCGATCGCCACCTGACCGGCTCGGCGGTGCGCGAGTACGACGGCGAGAAGTACGAGTACGACGAGAAGATCAATGGCTACACGCTGTGGGATCTGGGCGTGAATTATGATTCCGGCCGCTTCGGCACGTTCTCGCTGGGCGTGGACAATCTGTTCAACAAGTACTACATCCTCAGCGGCTCGCAGGGCGATGGCTGGCAGAACTACTGGGCCGGTCGCGGCCGCGTGGTGTCGCTGAGCTATTCGTACACCTTCCGTTGATGAACGCAGGAGCGCCCGCCATGCGCAGACTCCCGATGCCCCCGCGTACCGCGCATGCGTGGCGGTACGGCGCGGCGCTCCTGCTCCTGCTGGGATCGGCGCTGGCCCACGCCGACGACCGCTGGCAGCGGCTGGACGATTTCCTGCAGGCCAGTACCGGGCCCGGCCGTTTCCCCGGCGCGGTGGCCGTGGTCGAGCACCAGGGCCGCGTCGCCTTCCATGGCAGCTGGGGTCATGCCGACAGCGCCGGCACGCGGCCGCTGCGCGAGGACGCCATCTTCCGCATCTACTCGATGACCAAGCCGGTGACTTCGGCGGCGGTGATGATGTTGGTGGAGGAAGGCAGGCTCTCGCTGGACGACCCGCTGTCGCGCTACCTGCCCGCTTTCGCCGACCGTCAGGTGGTGATCGGCGGCGATCTCGCGCATCCGCAGCTGGCGCCGTCGCCCAGGGCGATCACCCTGCGCCACCTGCTGACCCATACCAGCGGCCTGGCCGCGGCCTCGGACACGCACCCGGTCGCGACCCGGCTGCTGACCGCCGCCGACGTGGACAGCGCCACGTCGCTGGAGGACGCCGCCGCGCGCCTGGCCGCCGTGCCGCTGGCCGACGCGCCCGGCACCCATTTCCATTACGAAGGCAGCAATACCGAGCTGCTGGCGCGGGTGGTGGAAGTGGTCAGCGGCCAGCCGTTCGCGCAGTTCCTGCAGCAGCGCATCTTCGATCCGCTGGCGATGCGCGACACCGGTTTCGAAGTACCGGCCGCGCAGCGCGGGCGCGTGGTCGAACTGCCGACGAGCGACGACGACGGCCGCCTGCGCGTGGCCGACACCGCCAGCGCGCGTAGCCCCGGCGTACGCCTGAAGGGCTATGACAGCGGCGCCGGCGGCCTGTATTCCACCGCCGCCGATTACCTGAAATTCGCGCGCATGCTGCTCGACGAGGGCCGCGGCAACGGGCGGCAGCTGCTGTCGCGCAAGACCGTCGAGCTGATGATGGCCGACCAGCTCGGCGGTTTCGCGCCGGCGGTGCCCAGCCAGGGGCCGGGCGAAGGCTTCGGGCTGGGCGGTTATGTCGTCACCGATCCGGTCGCGCGCGGCCGGCTGGGCAGCGTGGGCCAGTTCGGCTGGTCCGGCGCCGCTTCGACCTACTTCACCATCGACCGCCGCGAACGGCTGGTCGCGATCCTGATGCTGCAGTACCTGCCCGGCAGCGAGCGGCCGCTGGCGTCGCCGTCGACCCGCTTCTACAACCTCGTCTACCAGGCCCTTCCATGAGCTCCACCGTCCTCGTCGCCGGCTCGGCCAATCTCGATTTCGTGGTGCGCGCGGCGCATGTGCCGGCGCCGGGCGAGACCGTGCTCGGCCGCGGCTTCCAGACCTTCCCCGGCGGCAAGGGCGCCAACCAGGCGGTGGCCTGCACGCGCGCCGGCGGTGCCGATACACGCATGCTGCTGGCGCTGGGCGCGGACGATTTCGCCAGGCCCATAGAAGCCTCGCTGGCGGATGCCGGCGTGCGGCTGCACATCGTGCGCGACGCGCAGCTGCCAACCGGCACCGCCTTCATCTGCCTGTCCGACGACGCGGAGAACGCCATCACCGTCGCCCCCGGCGCCAACATGGCGTTGCGGCCCGCGCACCTGCCGCCGCTGGACGGCGTGCAGTGGCTGCTGCTGCAGTTGGAAACGCCGCTGCCCACCGTGCTCGCCCATGCGCAGGCCGCGCGTGCGGCCGGGGTCCGGGTGGCGCTCAATGCCGCGCCGGCGCAGCCGCTGCCGGCCGAACTGCTGGCCGCGCTGGACCTGCTGATCGTCAACGAAGGCGAGCTGGACGTGGTGGCTGGCCACCCACCGGACCTGGCCAGCGGCCTGGCGCGGCTGGACGTGCCGTGCGTGATCGTCACCCTCGGCGCGCGCGGCTGCCTGGCGCGCAGCGAAGGCCGCATCCTGCTGCAGCCGGCGTTCGCCATCGCGCCGGTCGATACCACCGCCGCCGGCGATACGTTCTGCGGCACCCTGGTGGCGTCGCTGGCGCGCGGGCATGCGCTGCCGCAGGCGCTGCTCGCCGCCAGCGCCGCCTCCGCGCTGGCCTGTACCCGGCTGGGCGCGCAGTCCAGCATCCCCAGCCATACCGAGGTCGCCGCCCTGCTGGCCGACGCCGCGCGCGTACCCGGTGCCGACGCCCATGCCGCGCTGGCGGCGTGGTGCGCGCTCTGACCCTTTCAGTTCCGTTGGATGAATGCCATGACCACGCCGTACACCACGCCCGATTACGACAACGAAGCCGCCGACCACGGGCGTGAGGCGATCACCACCGAATACAAGTTCTCGCACGTCACCACCGGCCGCTACCTGCCCACCCCGGGCAAGGCGCCGGCCTGGCCGTTCGCCGACATCGGCAGCTGGATGATCGATGCCAACGCCAGCGCGGCCGACTGGCTCACCGAGCTGAAGGACTGGCGCCGCGAGCACCTGGTGCGCATCGGCTACACCGACGCCAACTACCGGCGCCCGGAACTGCAATGGGCGCAGCGCAACTTCGTGCATGCGCAGATGATGGTCGAGGACCGTTACTTCTTCGACGTGGACAGCGCGCGGTACACGGTGGACCGCTATCTCGATGATCTGATCGCGCGCTTCGGCGGGATCGATTCGGTGCTGATCTGGTACGTCTATCCGAACATCGGCATCGACGACCGCAACCAGTTCGACCTGGCGCACACCCTGCCCGGCGGCATCGACGGCCTGAAGGCCGCGGTGCAGGCGTTCCAGAAGCGCGGCGTGCGCGTATTCCTGCCGGCCAAACCGTGGGACCACGGCACCCGCGACCCGGGCGTGACGCACTGGGACGGCATGGCGGAGATCATCCAGGCCACCGGTGCCGACGGCATCAACGGCGACACCTTCAACGGCGTGCCGCGCGCGTTCTTCGACGCCTGCGACGCCCGCGGCAACCCGGTGGTGGTGCAGCCCGAGTCCACCATCAGCTCGGAAGAACAGCTGATCTGGAACGTGCAGAGCTGGGGCAAGAAGGCGCCGGACGGCCCGGTGCCGCCGGTGTCCAAGTGGAAGTGGCTGGAGCCGCGCCACATGGTCAACTACGAGAACCGCTGGGGCCGCAACCGCAACCACGACCTGCAGTACTGCTTCTTCAACGGCATCGGCTACAACGCGTGGGAGAACATCTGGGGCATCTGGAACGCGTTCACGCCGCGCGACGGCGAAACCCTGCGCCGCATCGCCGCCATCTACCGCCAGTTCCCGCAGCTGGTGGTGTCGATGGACTGGGAGCCCTACCAGGTCTGCTACCAGGGCGGCATCTTCGCCAGCAAATTCCCGGTCGATGGCCTGTGCCTGCACACCTTCATCAACCGCAACGAGTACGCGGTGGACGGCGAGCAGATCGGCCTGCCGCACGTGGACGGCACGCGCTACTACGACGTGTGGCATGGCGCCGAGCTCGCGCCGGCGGTGCGCGACGGCGTGGCGGTGATCGAGCTGCCGATGGAAGCGCGCGGCTTCGGCGCGGTGCTGAGCGCGCGGCCGGGCGTGGCGCTGGACGGCTTCGACGCGTTCATGGCCGAAGCTGCGCGCCGCGCCGAACGGCCGCTCAACAGCCATTCCGGCGCCTGGAAGGCGGCCCCGCAGCAGTTGCGCGCGATCGCGGCCACGCCCGCGCAGGCCACCGCGCCGGAAGGCATGGTCACCGTTCCCGCGGGCGAGTTCGTGTTCGCCGTCGGCGGCGTGGAAATCGAAGGCTTCAACTGGGCCGGCCAGGACGTGCAGTACCCGTGGGAGGATTGCCCGCGCCGCCACCATCGCCGGCGCATGCAGATGGCCGCCTTCCACATCGACCGCCACCCGGTCACCAACGCGCAGTTCAAGGCCTTCATCGACGCCAGCGGCTACCGCCCGGCCGACGACATCAATTTCCTCGCCCACTGGGTGGACGGCGCGCCGCGTGCCGGCTGGGACAACAAGCCGGTGACCTGGGTGTCGCTGGAAGACGCGCGCGCCTATGCCGCCTGGGCCGGCAAGCGCCTGCCGCACGAATGGGAATGGCAGTATGCCGCGCAGGGCGGCGACGGCCGGCTGTACCCGTGGGGCAACGACTGGGACGCGAGCCGCGTGCCGCGCGTGAACCGCGGCCGCCGCATCCTGCCGCCGGACGATGTGGACGCGCACCCGCGCGGCGCCAGCCCGTTCGGCGTGGAAGACCTGGTCGGCAACGTGTGGCAGTGGACCGACGAGTTCGTCGACGAGCACACCCGCGCAGCGATCCTGCGCGGTGGCTCCAGCTACCTGCCGCAGACCTCGCACTGGTATTTCCCGCAGGCCTGGCGCCTGGACCAGCACGGCAAGTACCTGCTGATGGCGCCGGCCAAGGACCGCAGCGGCATGCTCGGCTTCCGCTGCGTGGTGGACGCGGCATGAGCGCGGCCCTGCACGGCGGCCAGCAGCTGGCCGCGCCGGCGGCGGTGCGGCTCGACGGCCTGTTCGGGCAGATGCTCGCCGCCAACCGCGGCGGCCGGCTGAGCCACTTCATCGTGGACGAGGACAGCCCGTCGATCCGCATCTTCGGCCAGGCGCACAAGCAGCAGAACCAGGAAGGCGACTGGTACGGCGAGCACGCCGGCAAGTGGCTGTCGGCCACCGCGCGCGCGGTCGCGCAGGGCGGGCAGCCGCAGCTGGAAGCCAACCTGCGCCGCGTCGCCGACTGGCTGGTCGGCCAGCAGGACGACGACGGCTACCTGGGCACCTACGCCGCCGACCGCCGCTTCACCGTGCCGCAGCCGCCCAGGCCGGAGAGCTGGAACGGCGAGCCGGCGCTGCGTACCTGGGACATCTGGACGCACAGCTACCTGGTCCTGGGCTTCCTGGAGACCTGGCGTGCGCTGGGTGATGACAGCTACCTGCAGGCCGCGCGCCGCATCGCCGACCTGTGCTGGCAGGCGCTGGAGTCGGGCATCGACATCACCACGCTCGGCAACCACCACGGCATGTCGGCCACGGTGCTGCTGGACCCGGCCGCCGACCTGTACCTGGCCACCGGCGAGCCGCGCTACCTCGCCCTGGCCGAGAAGATCCTGCAGCAGGCCAACGCCAACCCGCGCCTGGCCCTGCTCGACAAGGCGCTGGCCGGCGAGGACGCGGCCTTCATCGCCACCGGCAAGGCCTACCAGCTGTGCTGGAACCTGGTCGGCCTGGCCAAGCTGTACAAGGCCACCGGCAAGGACGACTACCGCGTCGCCGTCGACAACCTGTGGCACAACATCCGCGAGCAGCACCTCACCCTCGGCGGCGGCCCCTGGGGCGGCGTGGCGCACCGCTCGCGCGAGGTGTTCAACGCGCCGCGCACCTTCTTCCCGCAGGCCTACGTGGAAACCTGCTCGGTGCTGGCGTGGATGCAGCTCAACCGCGAGCTGCTGGCGATCACCGGCCATGCGCGTTACGCAGACGAGCTGGAACGCAGCGCCTACAACGACCTGCTGGCGGCGATGGCGCCCGACGGCGAGGACTGGTGCTACTACACCTTCCCCAACGGCCGGCGCGTGCACACCACCTACTGGCGCTGCTGCAAATCCTCCGGCGCGATGGCGGTGGAGGAACTGCCGCAGATCGCCTACGGCACCGCCGCCGACGGCAGCCTGCGGGTGAACCTGTACGGGCCCGGCCAGGCGACCCTGCGGCACGCCGAGGCCGGCGCGGTGACGCTGCGCCAGCAGACGCGCTATCCGTTCGACGGCCAGGTCACGCTGCGGGTGACACCGGAGCGCGCCGCCGCCTTCGGCATCGGCCTGCGCATCCCGGCCTGGGCCGAGGACGCGCGCATCCAGGTCAACGGCGTCGACGTGCCCGTGCGGGCGGGCGCGGACGGCTTCGTGCAGCTGCTGCGGCTGTGGCAGGCCGGCGACATCGTCAACGTGGCGCTGCCGATGCGGCCGCAGCTGCAGCGCGCGGCCAACATCAACGTGCAGGAATCGCGCGCGCCGGACGGTTCGCCGGTGGCGCAGGAAGTATTGCGCTGGGAGTACGTCGGCCTCACCCACGGCCCGCTGGTCTACGCCACCGGGCTGATCGACGGCTACAGGACCGACGAGACGGTGAAGCTGCCGGCCGGCGATCCGTCGAACTGGCTGCAGGTCGGCGAGGACCAGGGCGAAGGCGCGCCGGTGACGATGCGGCTGGAATGCCGCGCGCCGCTGGTGTTCGAGCCCTACTACCGCTGCGGCGGGCGCGCGCACGGCGCGTGGCGGCTGACCTGGCTGTCGCTGGCGCCGGTGGAGTGAAGGCGCCAGCCCACGCTCCATTCGCCGCTTTAGGTCCTCGCTGAAAATACCCGCACGGTATGTTTCTTCCCGGCGACGCGAAGGAAACTGCAATCAAGGAATCGAGTGCCCCCCATGTCAGGAAGCCACAGCCCCTCCCCCTTCGACATCGCCCGCCGCGACGGCGCCACCGGCCCGCTCAGCGGCGTGCGCGTGCTCGACCTGAGCGCCTACATCGCCGGTCCCTACGGCTGCACGCTGCTGGCCGACCAGGGCGCGGAAGTGATCAAGGTGGAGCCGCCGGCCGGCGACAACCTGCGCAAGTACCCGTCCACGCTGGAAGCGGAAAGCCGCGCCTTCCTCGGCGTCAACCGCTCCAAGCGCGGCGTGGTGCTGGACCTGAAGCAGCCGGACCAGCGCGCGGTGCTGATGCGGCTGGTGCGCGAGGCCGACGTGCTGGTGCACAACTTCCGCCCCGGCGTGCCGGCGCGGCTGGGCATCGACTTCGACAGCCTGCAGCGGCTCAATCCGCGGCTGGTGTACTGCGCGGTCACCGGCTACGGCGAGACCGGCCCGCTGCGCGACAAGGCCGGCTACGACCAGGTGCTGCAGACCATGACCGGCATGTGCGCGATGCAGGGCAAGCCGGGCGGCGCGCCGGAAATCCTGTATGGCTCGGTGGTGGACTATTACGCCGCCGCGCTGGTGGCCGCGGGCGTGTCCTCGGCGCTGTACGAGCGCGAGCGCAGCGGCGAGGGCCAGTACGTGGGCGTGTCGCTGCTGCGCAGCGCGCTGACCATGCAGTCGGCGCGCATGGTCTGGGCCGAGGGCGAACCGGAAGCGGTGGGCCGCGACATGCGCTCGGGCGGCGTGACCGGCATCCACCCCACCGCCGACGGCTGGCTCTACATCTCGGCCAACACGCCGCATTTCTGGCAGGCGTTGTGCGAGAAGACCGGGCTGCCGGAACTGGCCACCGACCCGCGCTACGACACCGTGCGCAAGCGCGCCGCGCATTCGGACGAACTGCTGGCGCGGCTGCACGCCGCGCTGGCCGCGCGCGGCGCGCTGGAGTGGGAAGCGCTGTTCGGCGAGGACGTGCCGTGCGCGGCCGCGCGCAAGGTCGAGGACATGTTCGAGCACCCGCAGGTGCAGGCTGGCGACATGATCGCCTCGCTGCCGCATCCGGTGCTGGGCAGCTACCGCGGCATCACCCGCCCCATCGTGTTCGGCCGCACGCCCGGCCCGCAGCCGTTCGCCGCGCCGGTGTTCGACCAGGACACCGCCACGGTCCTGGCCCGCGTCGCCGACGACGGCGCCACGCCCTGATCCGGAGCGCGCAATGACCCGATCCAGGCTTGCCCAGCTGCGTGACCTGTCCGTCGTCGTCGCCGACACCGGCGATTACGACGCCATCAAGCGCCTGCGCCCCGTCGACTGCACTACCAACCCGACGCTGGTGAAGAAGGCCCTCGACCTGCCGGTCTACGCCGGGCTGATCGAGCGCGAGCTGGCATGGGGCCGCGCCCAACCCGGCGACCGCGCCGAGGTCGCCAAGGCCGTGGTCGACCGCCTGACCATCGGCGTGGGCACGATGCTGGCCGAACTGGTGCCGGGCCGCGTCTCCACCGAGGTCGATGCCGACCAGGCCCACGACACCGCCGCCACCATTGCCAAGGCGCGCCAGTTCATCGCCATGTACGAAGCGGCCGGCGTGCCGCGCGACAAGGTGCTGATCAAGATCGCCGCCACCTGGGCCGGCGTGGAAGCCACGCGCGTGCTGCAGGCCGAGGGCATCGACTGCAACCTGACCCTGATCTTCAACCCGACCCAGGCGCTGGCCTGCTCGGAAGCCGGCGCGTTCCTGATCTCGCCGTTCGTCGGCCGCATCCTGGACTGGTACGTAGCCAACGGCCAGGCGCCGGCCAGCATCGACGAAGACCCGGGCGTGAAGTTCGTGCGCGGCGTATACGCCGAGTTCAAGCGCCGCGGTTCGCCGACGGTGGTGATGGGCGCTTCGTTCCGCTCGACCGCGCAGATCGAGGCGCTGGCCGGCTGCGACCGCCTGACCATCTCGCCGGACCTGCTGGAAAAGCTCGACACCGATATGGGCGAGCTGCCGCGCAAGCTCTCGCCGCAGCCGGCCGAGGCAGTCAACGTCGCGGCGATCGATGAAGCGACGTTCGACGCCGACATGGCCGCCGACCCGATGGCGACCGAGAAGCTGGCCACCGGCATCGACGCCTTCGCCAGTGACCTGCTCACCCTGCGGCAGAACATCGCCGCCCGACTCGCCTGAGGCCCGCCATGACCCCGACGCGCCCCCCGCTTCCGCTCCTGTTCGCCGCCGGCCTGTGCCTGCTGGCCAGCGCCTGCGCCACCCCGGCAGCGCGCCATGAAGTTCCCGAAATCCGCCCGGGCGTCGCCCGCGGCTATCTGCAGACGGAGCAGCTGCCGGACAGCATCGCCCTGCTGCCACCGCCGCCCGCGCCGGGCTCGGCCGCGTTCGCGCTGGACGAGCAGGTCAACCAGGCCCGCGCCCTGCGCGGCACGCCGCGCTGGCGGCAAGCCACCGCCGACGCCAACCTGCAGTTCCCCGAAGCCGCGTCGATCTTCGCCTGCGCCATCGGCACCCGCATCGACGAAGCCGGCACGCCACGCCTGTATGGACTGCTGCGCCGCACCCGCACCGACGCGGCGGTGGTCAGCGATGCCGCCAAGCACCGTTACAACCGCACGCGGCCGTTCGTCGCCAACGGTGAACCCACCTGCACGCCGGACAAGGAAGCCGGACTGGCGGAGAACGGTTCGTATCCGTCCGGCCATACCTCCATCGGCTGGGCCTGGGCGCTGATCCTGGCCGAGCTGGCGCCGGACCGCAGCGACGCCATCCTCGCCCGCGGCCGCAGCTACGGCGAAAGCCGGCTGGTGTGCAACGTGCACTGGCACAGCGACGTGCTGTCCGGGCGTTTCATGGGTTCGGCGGTGGTTGCGCGCCTGCATGCCGACCCGCAGTTCCGCATCGACATGGACGCCGCCCGCGCCGAACTGGCCGCGGCGCGTACGCGCACCGATGCGGCGCCGGCCGGCTGCGACGCCGCCGACGCGGCGCTGGCGCAGCCGCTGCCGGCCGCGGCGTACTGATCCACCAATCCCCCCGTTACGTTACCGGTCGCTCTCTCCCCTCCTCCGGTATCGCCGCGGCCGGGCGGTCATGGCCCGGTCGTTTTTTTTGCCCGCCCAATGCCGCGACGGCATTGCCGCCCGCACCTGCGCCGGCGGTCGATGCGGCCATCGGCAACGCAGCGCCGGCTTCCCATCCCCCTCGGCCGTTATGCGGAGTTCCGCATCGGTCGCCCGCGTTTCGTGCTATCGGCAGGCACCCCGCTCTCAAGACCATGGCAGAGGCGCCATTGCGTCCTTTGCTGCCGCGGCGCGCGCAGCGCGTGCGCGGCCGACACACTTCGGGGAGGGGATATGAGGGTTTCACGCAGACACAGCATCATCGCCAGTGCCATCGCCCTGGCGCTGCTTCCATCCTGGACGATGGCGCAGGAGGCGAAGGACGCCGACGGCACCACGTCGCTGGACAAGGTGGAAGTCACCGGCTCGCGCATCAAGCGCACCGAGATCGAAGGCATCGACCCGGTGCTGGTGGTCACCGCGCAGGACCTGGAGCACCAGGGCTTCGCCAACGTCTACGACGCGCTGTCGAACCTGTCGGTGAACACCGGCATCTTCGTCGGCGAGGAAAGCACCAACAACTTCAACGCCAACGCGCAGGCGCTGAACCTGCGCGGTTTCGGCCCCGGCTACACGCTGGTGCTGCTCAACGGCCGCCGCATCCCGGTGCTGCCCAAGCCGTCGGGCGGGGTCAGCGGCAACGTCACCAACCTGGCGATGATCCCGACCTCGGCGGTGGACCGGGTCGAGATCCTGACCAGCGGCGCGTCGGCCATCTACGGTTCGGACGCGGTGGCCGGCGTGGTCAACGTCATCCTCAAGGACCGGATCGAGGGCACCACGGTAGCCTGGCGCCACGGCGATACCGTGCATGGCGGCGGCCGCTCCGAGCGCGCCACGCTCACCACCGGTTTCGAGTTCGGCGACACCCGCATCAGCGCGGGGCTGGAATGGGACAAGCGCTGGCCGATCCGCGGCGACCAGCGCAGCTGGTTCGCCTCGCCCGACCGCTCGCCCGATCCGGAGTACCGCGAGCCGACCCAGGTGATGTCGTTCTGGGACCGCACGACCGGCTGGGACCTGCTCGACATCGGCAACCGCTGCGGCACGCTGGGCTACGAGGCGGTGCGCCCCGGCTGGGCCGGCGACGGCAGCGAGAAGTACTGCGGCGACAACGATTTCGACAGCTACACGGTGCGCAACGGCCGCAAGCGCCTGTTCGGCTTCCTCAACCTCAGCCACCGCCTCGGCGAGCACGAGCTGTACGCCACCGCGTTGTCCACCCGCTCGCGCGCCGACGCCGGCCTGTACCGCTACGGCTTCGCGGTGGACTACGAAGTGGTCGAGGACATGCAGGCGCCGGTGCCCGATGCCACGGCGTGGCGGCACATCTACCGTACCTTCCGCAATTCCGAGTTCACCGGCAGCAACCAGTCGTTCAAGGAAGACAACGACGTGGTGATCGCCGGCATCCGCGGCACCGTGGGTTCGCTGGACTACAGCCTGAACTACAACTACGGCCGCTACCGCTACCGCGACAGCGTGGACCGCTTCAACGACCAGGCCATGCTCTCGCTGCTGTTCGGGCAGCAGGGCCGCGACTGGTCGTTCCCGTGGGCCGGCAGCCGCTGGGTGCGGGTCGGCAAGGACCGGCTCGACGGCAACCTGCTGCCCAACGGCGAGCTGGACTTCTTCGGCGCGCTCACGCCCGAGCAGTTCCGCGAGGCGATGTACACCTCGGTCGGCGACGGCCGCTCCACCTCGCAGGCCTTCACCGCCGACCTGTCCGGCGCGCTGTTCGAGCTGCCGGCCGGGCCGCTGGCCTTCGCCGCCGTGGCCGAGGCCAACCGCGACAGCTACCGCTTCATCACCGACCAGCCCACCGTGGACGGCGAGATCTACGGCTGGAGCGGCATCCGCGGCCAGGGCAAGCGCAACCACTACGCGCTGGGCACGGAGTTCTCGGTGCCGCTGCTGGCCGCCGGCTCCGGCTTCGGCCAGTGGGACGCCAAGCTGGCCGCGCGCTACGACTACTACGACGATGCGTCCGATGTCGGCGGCGCCTTCACCTGGCAGGCCGGCCTGAGCTGGCGGCCGTCGGACTGGCTGCTGGTGCGCGCCTCCCGCGCCACCTCGTTCCGCGCCCCGGACATGCATGTGATGTTCGCCGAGCGCAGTTCGTCCTATACCAGCGGCGTGGACTACCTGGCCTGCGTGGAAGGCGAAGGCCTGGCGCGCGGCGCGAGCTGGCAGGGCTGCGGCGAGGAATACGGCACCGGTTCGATCCGCCAGTACTCCGAAGGCGACCCGGCGCTGCGCGAGGAGAAGGGCTCCAGCGACACCATCGGCCTGGTCGCGCAGCTCGGCGCCAACCACTCCTTCAGCCTGGACTGGTACAGCGTCGAACTGAACGACCAGGTCGGCGTCATCGGCGCCGACGCGGTGCTGCGCTACGCCGCCGAATGCGCGCTGGGCTACGACACCCAGGGCCTGGACGTGGACCCCGGCTCGCCCAAGTGCCAGGCCATGCTGGCGCGCGTGGAGCGCGGCGGCCGCAACGACAGCGTGCTGTCGGTCATCACCAGCCCGTTCAACACCGGCATGTACCGCCAGGACGGCGTGGACATGACCTGGAACTCGAGCCTGCCGACCGAGCGCTGGGGCCGCTTCTCGGCGCGCGTGGGCTACACCCACATCCTCAAGACGCTCAGCCGCTACCTGCCCGAGGACGAGGTGGAGAACATCCGCGACCGGCAGTGGAACAACGAGTTCCGCACCCGCTCCAACATGACCCTGGGCTGGGACTACAAGCGCGTGTCCAGCTACGTGCACGTCAACCGGCTCGGCTCCTCGCCGGTGCGCTGGGCCGACGGGTACGAGCGCTTCAAGCCGTGGACCACGGTGAACCTGTCGCTGGGCTACCGCGCCACCGACGCGCTCTCCTTCAACCTGGCCGTGGTCAACGTGCTGGACAAAAAGCCCTGGCGCCATGCCTCGGAGAAGTGGTGGCCGTACGCGGACATCAGCAAGTACAACCCCGCCGGCGCCGAGTACTTCGTGACGGTCGAATACCGGCTCTGAGCATCAACCCGGGCATCGCCCGGCACGACAGCCACCGTGACGCGGTCACGGTGGCTGTTTTCTTTCAGGGAGACCCCGCGCCGGGACGCGGGGGTCGGATCGTGTCCCCGCCGCGGTGCCGGTCGGCAGGGCATGGTGCGGCAACGCGGCTCCCGCTGCGTTGGCGCATGCCGCGCGCGCGCCTGGGACCGCGCCGGCCATCGCCGGCGCGGTGATGCGGCTCAGGGCCGGGTGCCGCCCGGTGCATTGCCCGCCGCGCAGCGCGGCGCCGGCCCGCGGCAGCGACGGCGCGCATCGCCGGTCATGTCCGCGTTGAATGCATCGCCGTTCTCCCCGTACATCGCTCCCTGCCCGCCCTGCTGCCCGTAACGCACCTGCAGCCCGATGCTGGTGCTGCGCGTCGCGTTGCGGCCCTGCTCGCGGCCCAGCAGCAGCGAGAACAGCCAGCCGTTGTCCAGCTGCAGGTCCATGCCCGCGCCGAGGGACAGCATGTCGTCGTTGTAGCTGCGCATGGCCAGCACGTAGTCGGCCTCGCGCGGGCGCTGCACGTAGTTCACCGCCACGTCGCCGCGGTTCTCCAGCGCGCCGCGGTACTCGACGCGCCAGTGCGGGCGCCAGCTCAGCCGCTCGCGCTGGAAGGTCAGGCTGCCTTCCAGCCCCACCGCCAGCGCGCTGTTGTCCACCCGCTGCCGGCCATAGACCAGGTCATAGGCGTCCAGCCCGCGCTCGCGGTAGCCGTCCAGCGTGGCGCGGTGGCCGTCGTAGCGGCCGTAGCCGGTCAGGCTCAGCCCCGACGTGCTGCGGTGCTCGTAGCCGAAGGTCAGCGCGCCGAACCACTGGTCGCCCGCGCGCGTAGCGTGGGCGCTGGCATTGGCCAGTTCGTTCCAGCGGACCAGGTCGAAATCCAGCCGGCCGCTGGCCAGCAGGCCGTCCACGAACAGGTGCTCGCCTAGGCGCCACAGGCCGTACACCGCCAGCGAGCGCTGGTCGGCATCGACCTTGGACGGGGTGTCGTCGAAGTCGGTGCCCTGCCGGCCCCAGCTGCCGGCCACGCCCAGCAGCACGTGCTCGCCCACGGCGCGGTCCGCGCCCAGGGTGAGGCCGCCGGTGTTGAAGTCGAAGCCGCCGCCGGCCAGGCCGTTGCGCCCGGTCTTGCCGAAGGCTGCCGTGCCGGCCAGCCACAGGCCCCAGCCTTCCGGCAGCGACGGCAGCGCCGCCTCGGCCACGCGGCCCACCGGCATCGTCAGCCCCGGAACGCCCTGGCTGCCGGCATAGGCCAGCGCGAGGTTGACGTTGCTGGCATTGCGGCCCGAACGCACCTGCCGCAGGCGGTCGCGGATGTTGTCGCCCTGCACCTGGGCAAAGCGCACGCTGGCATCGACCTGGGCCTGCAGGCCGCCGCTGACCTGGGCGTCCAGGGTCGGGTCCGGACGCGGGCTGACCACCAGCGTCAGCGTCACCGTGCCGGCGAGGTAGTTGGGGGTGGCGGCCTGGGTGGCGGTCAGCGTGGTGCTGCCTTCGCCCACCAGGGTGACGGTGCGGCCGTTGACCGTGGCCACCGCCGGGTTGGAGCTGGCGAAGGTGAACGCGCCGGGGCTGTTGCTCTGCGGCAGCGGCAGCTCGAAATCGGCTTCGCCGTACATCTTCTGCAGGTCGCCGATCCAGGCCAGGTTCGGGGCGGCCACCAGTTCGGTGGCGCTGTCCGGCTCGCCTTCGCCGGCGAGGTTGTAGGCCGCCACGGTGAACACGTAGCTCACGCCCTCGACCAGCCCCTGCACAACGATCGGCGAGCCGCTGCCGGTGGCGGTGACCACGCCCGGCGTGCCGGCCGCGCGCAGGCTCATCGCACGCAGTGCCGGCGCCGCCGCGCCTTCCGGCGTGGCGGTGACCCGGTAACCATCGATGCGGGCGCCGCCGGTGAACGCCGGCGGCGTGAACGCCACGCTGACCTGCCCGGTACCCACCGGCGTCAGCGTCTGGATCGCCGGCACGCCCGGCGGCACCGGCTCGATCCGGAACGTGCGCGTGGCCGAGGCCGGGCGATGGGTGGCATCGCCGGCCTGCGCCACCACCAGGGTGCAGCTGCCGGCCTGCACGAAGGCCAGCTGGCCTTCGGTCGTGACCGTACATACGTCCTGCGTCTGCGAGGCGAAGGTCACCGGCAGGCCCGAATCGGCACGCGCGGACAGCACCGGTACCTGGTCGAAGCGCTGCGTGCCGATCTCGTCGAAGATCACCGTCTGCAGTACCTGCGGCACCACCGGCGCCGACGGCGCCGACGGCGCGCTGCTGCCGCCGGCCTGGCCGGAGGCGGCAACGGTGAAGGTATAGCTCACCCCGTCGGTCAGTCCGCGCACCGTGATCGGCGAGCCCGTGCCGCTGGCGGTGATGGCGCCCGGCTGCGCGGTGACCGTGTAGGTGATGGTCTCGCCGGTAGCGGCGGACGGGGTGAAGTGCACCTCCACCTCGCCCGAACCGACCACGGTCACCTCGCCCGGCACCGGCGTCGTCGGCGCGGTCGCGATGACGCTGAACGAGCGCGTCAGCGACGCGGCCTGGTGACTGGCGTCGCCGTCCTGGTGCGCCGTCACCGTGCAGGTGCCGGCGCTGGCGAAACTGAGCACGCCATCGGCCGTGACCGCGCACACCGCCGGCGTGGACGCCTCGAAGCGCAGCGGCAGGCCCGAATCCACCGACGCCATCAGCGTCGGCGTGGTGCCGAACGCCTGCGCGCCGGGATCGGGGAAGGTGATCACCTGCGTCACCGCCGTGGTGATCGCGTTGGAGGCGGCCGACGACGGGCCGGGGCCCACGCTGTTGGTGGCGGTCACGGTGAAGGTGTAGCTGGTGCCGGTGTCCAGTCCGCCGACCGTGATCGGCGAGCCGGGGCCGGTGAACGGACCGCCGGCCACTGCCGGGCTGGGCGTCACCGTGTAGCCGGTGATGGCCGCGCCGCCGCTGGAGGCCGGGGCGGTGAAAGCCACCGCCACCGTACCGGCGCCGGTCACCGTGGCGGTGCCGATGGCCGGCGCGCCCGGAACCACCGCGTTGACGGCAAAGCTGCGGCTGACCTGGGTCGCGGCCAGATAGCTGCCATTGCCGGCCTGGTCGGCGTTGATGGTGCAGATGCCGGCGGTGACGAAGGTCAACGCGCCGCCCGGGGTGACCGTGCAGACTCCGACCGTGGACGAGGTGAAGGTCGGCATCAACCCGGAATCGGAGGTCGCGGTCACGACCGGGGCGGTACCGAAGTCCTGCGGACCGGGGTTGTTGAAGGTGATCGTCTGGGTCGCCGCCGGGGTGACGCTGTTGGACGCCACCGACAAGGGGCCGCTGCCGGCAACGTTCTCGGCCGTCACCGTGAAGGTATAGGGCTGTCCGTTGGTCAGGCCCGTGACCACGATCGGCGAGGACGCGCCGTTGACCGGCCCGACGTCGGCGGGAGTGGTGATCACCGTGTAGCCGGTGATGGTCGAGCCGCCGGCGTTGACCGGCGCCACGAACGCCACGCTGGCCTGGGTGTCGCCCGCCGTGGCGACCACCGTGGTGGGCGCATCGGGCGCGACCGGATTCACCGTGAACGAACGGGAGACCTGGGATGCCGGCAGGAAGCTGCTGTCGCCGGCCTGGTCGGCATTGATGGTGCAGGTACCGGCGCTGATGAACGTCAGCAGGCCGCCGGTGGTGACGGTGCACACGCCGGTGGTGGACGAGGTGAACGTCACCGGCAATCCGGACGTGGCCGAGGCGCCGCCGCCCAGGATCGACAGGTTCGGCGTGGTGCCGAAGGCCTGCGTCCCGGGATTGGCGAAGGTGATGGTCTGCGGCGAGGCAGGCGTGATTGCATTGGAGGCGGCCGAGGCCGCGCCGGTGAGCGAGGCCGTGTTGGTCGCGGTCACGGTGAAGGTGTAGCTCACCCCGTTGGTCAGGCCGGTCACCGTGATCGGCGAGCCGGCACCGGTGCCGGTGAGCCCCCCCGGGTTGGAGGTCACCGTGTACCCGCTGATCGCCGCACCGCCGTTGCTGGCCGGCGCGGTGAAGGTCACGGTCGCGTCGGCATTGCCGGCCGTGGCCGTGCCGATGGTCGGCGCATCCGGGGCGATGGCGTTGACGGTGAAGGTCCGCGACACCGTCGTCGCCGCATTGGTGGAACCATCGCCGGCCTGGTCGGCGTCGATGGTGCAGGAACCGGCGGTGACGAAGGTCAGCGCGCCGCCGGAGGTGATGGTGCACACCCCGGTGGTCGACGAGGAGAACGTCACCGTCAGCCCGGAGGTGGAAGTGGCCGGCAACGTCGGCGACGTACCGAAGTTCTGCGAAGGGGGCTGGGCGAAGGTGATGGTCTGGTCGGCCTTGGGCGTGGCGCTGCCGCTGGCGCTCGATGCGCTGCTGGTCCCGATCGCGTTGCTCGCCGTCACCGTGAAGGTATACGGCGTGCCATTGGTCAGGCCGATCACCGTGATCGGCGAGGTGGTGAAACCGTTGCCGCCGGCGGTGATCCCGCCGGGATTGGAGGTGACCGTATACCCGGTGATGGCCGAACCGCCGTTGTTGACCGGTGCGGTGAAGGACACCGTTACCTGCCCGTTGCCGGCCGTGACCGTGCCGATGGTCGGCGCACCCGGCGCGGTGGGGATGGCCACGGTATGGGTCGTACCGGCGGTGAACGAAGCCGGCGGGCCATTGCCGGCGCCGTCGGCGATGTTGGTGGAACCGTTGAGGTTGACCTTCAGCGTGCCATTGCCGGAGATGCCGTCGACGACAATGGTGTAGCTGCTGCCGCTGCCGGACACGCTGGTGATGGTGCCTGCGGCGGTACCGGTGGTGCCCAAGGCGAAATCGTCGGTGGACACGCCGCTCACCGGCTCGCTGAAGGTGACGGTGAAGCTCACCGAGGTATCCGTCGAGACCGCGCCGCCGGCAGGCGCGATAGCGCTCACCACCGGCGCAGCGCCATCGATGACCAAGGCCTTATTCGCGCCAAGCGAGTTGGCCGCGCCCGGCGCGGGCAGGGTCAGGGTGGCAGTGTTGCCGGCCGCGTCCTTGATGGTGCCGCCGTTGAGGGCCAGCGCGGCGCTGGAAACGTAATCCAGGTCGGCGCTGGTCTCGCCGGACTGCACCGTGTAATTGAAGGTCAGTGCACTGGTGCCGCTGCCACTGGCGTAGTTGATGGTGCGGTCGGTCGCGCCGGTTTCCAGGGTCAACTGCGGGGTGCCGGTGACTGTCACCGCCTCGCTGAAATTGACCTGGACCGAAATGACGTCGCCGGCCCTGTAGAGGCCGTTGGCGGTACTGGACGTGACCGAGCTGACCGCGGGCACCACGCCGTCAATGACGAGGTTCTTGTTGGCGCCCAGCGAACCGGCCGCACCGGGCGACGGCAGCGTCAGGACCGCGTTGTTGCCCGCCATGTCCTTGATGGTGCCACTGTTGAGGGCCAGGGCACTGGTGGCCACGTAGTCCAGGTCGGCGCTGGTATCGCCGGCCTGCACGGTGTAGTTGAAGGTCAGGGTGCTGCTGTTGGAACCGCTGGTGTAGTTGATGACGCGGTCGGTCGTGCCGGTTTCCAGGGTCAGCTGCGGCGTGCCGGCGACCCACACGGTCTCGCTGAAACCGACTTGGACACTGATGACATCGCCCACCTTGTACGTGCCGTTGGCGGTGCCCGAGGTTACGTTGGTCACCGTCGGCGGCGTGGTGTCGGGCGGTGGATTGAGGACGAAGCTGTCGAAAACGTCGTAGAAACCACCCGAATTCGAAGTTATGACGACCTTGTCGACGTTGTTGAAATTGGCGTCCAAGGACACCATGAAGGCGCCATTGGCCTGCCCAAAGCCGGCCCCCGTCGTCTGGATGCCGACGCTTGACCCGTCGCGAAAGCCTTCGACCCGGGAAAAGCCGCCTCCGAACGCATTGATGAAGAAGCTCGTAAACTGGAACTCATTACCGGACGCGGTCTCGAGGGTGACCGTCTCCTCGCCGGTGAACGCCCCGGCGAACAGGCCTGCACTGCTGGACTGGCCGTCATCGACATCCTGGAACCAGTTGGCCGCGCTGTAGGTGATCTTCACGTCACCCTGGGTGTAGACATTCGAACCATGGTCGGCGCTTTCGACAAAGCCGGCAGAGTCGAAGTTGATCATCATGGCGGAGGGGATCGGGGCGGCCGCCGCACCGGTCGCCCATGCCAGCGCGGCCATCAGCGCCCAAGGCGCCAGGCGCAGCGCGCGGGGCATCTTCCCGAGCAGAAAACGAATGAAAGTGGCCGGCATGACAGTCCCCTGTGGTACGCAAAGGGGCGGCCCGCCCAACGGCGGCCCGCCCACGGAATGAATCCTTCAAATCCCCTACCGCAGAAAGCAGCCGGATCCAATCACGCCCCCGTCTCTCCCGGTCTGGCGGATCTTCGGCAATGCTCACGCCCGCTCTCGCAGGCGCGACGAATCTAACAGTCCGTGGTGGGTTCCCGGAAGCGGAATCTTGGGCAGGGAGCCTCGGGGGTTCCGGGAGGGCGGTTAGTTCGCCGCCCAGGCCCCGCGCGGGCGGCTGGAGGGGACGGCGGCCGGGTCCGAGGGACCTGCTTCTTCCGGGGAGGCCCTCACCCCAACCCCTCTCCCGGAGGGAGAGGGGCTTGGAGCTGTCCTGCGCTCCCCGGGGCAGGGGCCTCAGGCCCTGCCGAGTCGTGGTGACTCCCGCCGGGCGGGAACGGCCCCGCTCAGTCGCGGGCGTTCCAGTCCGGCGTCGACTGTTTCAGCAGGTGGCGCACGAAGAAGTCGAACTTGCGGCGCTGGATGTAGTCGACCGGCTCCTGCGAGCGGCCCACGCCGTGGCCGGTGCCGGGCACGGTGAGCAGGTCGAAGTCCTTGCCGGCGCGGATCAGCGCGTCGGCCACCTGGTAGGTCGAGGCCGGGTCCACGTTCTCGTCCTGCTCGCCGACGATCAGCAGCAGCTGGCCGCGCAGCCGGTGCGCGTTGTCCACGCCGGAGGCGCGCGCGTAGCTGTCGTCCACCGGCCAGCCCATCCACTGCTCGTTCCAGCTGAGCTTGTCCATGCGGTTGTCGTAGCAGCCGTTGTAGGCCACCGCCACGGTGTAGAAGTCCGGGTGGAACTGCAGCGCGTTGAGCGCGTTCTGGCCGCCGGCCGAGGCGCCGTAGATGCCCACGCCGCCGCTGATGTCGTAGGAGGGATCGCGCGCGGCCATCGCCCGGTGCCAGGCGATGCGGTCGGGGAAACCAGCGTCGCCCAGGTTCTTCCAGGCCACGTCGTGGAAGGCCTTGGAGCGGTTCATCGTGCCCATGCCGTCGATCTGCACGACGATGAAGCCCAGGTCGGCCAGCGCCTGCGCGCCGATCAGGCGCTCGTTGCTGGACTGGTTGTCGAACGGCCAGAACTTCTTCTGCACGTGCGAATCGTGCGGGCCGGCGTAGATGCTCTCGATCACCGGGTAGCGGCGCGACGGATCGTAGTGCGTGGGCCGCACGACCAGGCCCCAGATCGGCGTGCTGCCGTCGCGGCCCGGCGCGGTGAAGGTTTCCGGCGGTCTGTAGCCGGCGGCGAACAGCGCGCTGGCATCGCCACGCTCGAGCGTGTCCAGCAAGCGGCCGTCGCGCGCGTCGCGCAGTTCGGTGACGTTGGGCCGGTCCAGCCGCGAATACGTATCGACGTAGTGGTTCATGTCCGGCGACAGGCTCAATTCGTGCCAGCCATCGCCCGGGGTCATGTGGCGCAGGTTGCCGCCGTCGAAATCGACGCGGTAGAAGTGCTGCAGGTACGGATCGCCCGGCTCGCGGCCGTTGGCGGCGAACCAGATCTGGCCGCGCTGCTCGTCCACCTTGACGATCTGCCGCACCACCCACGGCCCGTGGGTGAGCTGGCGCAGGCGGCCGCTGCGGCCGTCGACCATGTACAGGTGGTTCCAGCCGTCGCGCTCGGACATCCACACGATGCGCTCGCCGCGCCCGCCCACATCGTGGAAGTCGGCGCGGTGCCACCAGCTGTTGACGAAGGTATCGCTGCGTTCCTCCACCACGCTGCGCGCGGCGCCGGTGTGCGCATCCACCTCGATCAGGCGCACGCGCTGGAAACCGCGTTCGGTGTAGCGGAACGCCAGGGTGCGGCCATCGGCGCGGAACTGCGGCGCGCTGATTTCGTAGGGGTTGGGGAACAGCGTGGTCGGCACGTCGATGCGGCGGCCGCTGGCGACCTCGAAGATCACCGGACGGTCGATGTCGACCGCGTCGCCGGGCTTGGGATACAGCTGGGTGCGCACGCGCGGCTGCACCTGGTCGCGCGGCGAAGTCTCCACCCGCGTCACCCGGCGCGCGTCGCCGGGCTTTACCCGCAGCACCATGAAGCGGCTGGAATCGGGCGACCAGGCGATGCTTTCCGGGTCGTAGAAATCGTTGTCGGCGCCGTCACGCGCCAGCACCTTGCTGCTGCCATCGGCCAGCGTGCGCAGCAGCACGCTGCCATCGCGAACGAAGGCCTCCATGCGGCCGTCCGGCGAACGCCGTGGCGTGTCGTCGGCCGCCACCGAAAGATCGCGCACCACGCCCCAGCCTCGCGGCCGCGGCGACGGCCCGGGTTCGTTCCAGCGCGCGCAGCGGTATTCGCCGCCCAGTTCGCAGCGCACCCAGCCGCTGTCCACCCAGGCGCGCAGCGCCGCGCCGTCCTTGTCCATCTCGTAGTCGGCGAACGGCAGGCGCCGGCCGTCCAGCGCGCGGCCGAGCAGCGGCGACAGCGCGGTGGCCAGCCGCGCGGGGTCGAACGCGGCCTCGGCCTGCGCCTGCCCCACCCTGCGCACCACGAACTCGAAACCGCCCGGCGCGGTGCGCCGGTAGCGGTAGCGCTCGCCGTCGATCCAGGTGGCCGGACCGGCCAGGCCGGTGGTCAGGTACATCCACTGCTCGCGCAGCTGCAGCGAGCGGCGCCAGGCGGCCTCGTCGGGCGCATCAGGCGCAACGACGGTGGAGGACCGGGCCAATGCCGGCATGGCGGCGCAGGACAGCGCCAGCAGGCAGGCGAAGGCGTGGCGGCAAAGGTCTGCGGAATGGAGCATGCGTCGTTTCCTCTGGTGTCCCGCTTTGTCCCTCTCCCTTCGGGAGAAGGTGCCCGAAGGGCGGATGAGGGTGCGGCAAGGCGCTGCGGTGTCATGCAGGCGCTTCGCCCTGCCCACGCCAGCGCCGTGTGCGCGCAACCGCACACCCGGAGGAGCGGGGCTTTTCCCTGGCGTCAATCGGCGAACGGCTGGTCGATGGCCACCGACGGCGGCGTGAACCACTGCGCGCCATCGGCGGTGACATGGAAGTGGTCCTCCAGGCGCACGCCGAACCGGCCCGGCACCACGATCATCGGCTCGTTGCTGCAGCACATGCCCGGCGCCAGCGGCAGGCGGTTGCCGCGCACCAGGTACGGCGCCTCGTGGATCGCCAGCCCGCAGCCGTGGCCGGTGCGGTGCGGCAGGCCGGGCAGGCGGTAGTCCGGCCCGAGCCCGGCCGCTTCCAGCACGTCGCGCGCGGCCTGGTCCACCGCCTCGCAGCTCACGCCGGGGCGGACCGCGTCGAACGCGGCCTGCTGCGCGGCGCGTTCCAGCTCCCAGATGCGCCGCTGTTCGGCATCGGCCTCGCCGAAGATCCAGGTGCGGGTGACGTCGGAGTTGTAGCCCTGCACGCTGCAGCCGGTGTCGATCAGCACCAGTTCGCCGCGGCGCAGGTGCTGCACGCCGGGAATGCCGTGCGGGAACGCGGTGGCGTGGCCGAACTGCACGATGCAGAAGGTCGAGCCGCCATCGGCGCCGAGCGCGCGGTGCGCCTCGTCGATGAAGCGCACCAGTTCGTCGGTGCCGATGCCCTCGCGGGCGATGCCGGCGGCCAGCCGCTGCACCTGCAGGGTCATGTCGCAGGCCTGCTGCATCAGCGCCAGTTCGGCCGGCGACTTGCACATGCGGCAACCGTCGATGATCGCCGCGGCCGAGGTGATCGCCGTGGCACCCAGGTGCGTGGCCAGGCCCACCTGCACGCGGTACGGCGCTTCCGGGTCCAGCGCCAGCGTGCGCGCGCCGCGTTCGGCCATGGCCTGGGCCACCAATGCATGCGGGTCCTCGTGTTCTTCCCACAGGCGCTTGCCGGCGGGGATGCGCAGCACCGCATCCAGCGAGCCTTCCTCGAACACCGGGCAGACCAGCAGCGGCTCGCCTTCCAGCGTGAGCAGCATTGCCACCAGCCGCTCGCTGCCGCCCCACGGCACGCCGGCGAACCAGCGCAGCGAAGTGCCGGCGGTGACCAGCAGTGCGTCCACGCCCTGCGCGCGCATCAGCCCGCGCGCGCGTTCCAGCCGCTGCGCGTGTTCGGCATCGCTGATGGGCGCGGCATGGTGCGGCCACGGCGCCAGCTGCGCGCGCGCCTGTTCCAGGGTGAGGTGTCCGATCTGTGCATTCATGGGGTGGCTCCGATATCCGCGGTGGTGCAGTGCTGGTCGATCCAGCGCGGCAGGCCGCCCGGATTGCGGTCGCGCAGTTCCGGCGGCAGCAGCGCATCGGGCACATTGTCGTATGCCTGCAGCGCGGTGAAACGCAGGATCGCCGCCGGCAGGCCGACCGCGGTGAACCCGGGCTGGGTCGATGCCGGGAACGGGCCGCCGTGCTGCTGCGCCGGGCTGACCAGCACGCCGGTGGGCATGCGGTCGGCGATCAACCGGCCCACGCGCGGCCGCAGCGCGGCGGCCAGCGGCGCCCACACGGCATCGTCGCGGCCATCGGCGGCGCGGTACAGCGTGGCGGTGAGCTGGCCTTCCAGGGTCGCGGCGATGGCCTGCATCTGCGCGGTTTCAGCCGCGCGCACCAGCAGGCTGCAGGGGCCGAAGGCCTCGGACTGGAAACGCCTCGGATCGGCGAGGAACTGCTCCGCGCGTACCGTCAGCAACGTTGGCGCATGGCGGAAGCCCACCTCGCCCGCCTCACCGCCGCACAGCAGCTGCGCACCCGCTTCGCGCAGCCCCGCGATCGCATGCCGCAGCGAGGCCAGCACGCCGCGCGACAGCAGCAGCAGCGGCGCGGTGGCGGCGAAACGCGCCTGCGCCGCGGCGACGAAGGCATCGCCGGCCTCGCCGTCCGGCACGATCACCAGCCCCGGGTTGGTGCAGAACTGGCCGCTGCCGAGCAGGCACGAGCCGCTGAACTCCTCGGCCAGGGCCGGCCCGCGTTCGGCCAGCGCGCCGGGCAGCAGGAATACCGGGTTGAGGCTGGACAGCTCGCCGAAGAAGGGAATGCCGGCGCCATCGGCGGCCTGCTTCAGGGCCAGCCCGGCGGCGCGGCTGCCGGTGAAGGCGACCGCGCCCAGCCGCGCATCGCCGGCCAGGGCCAGGCCCAGCGCCGGTTCGACGTCGTACAGCAGCTGCACCGTGGCCGGCGGCAGGCCGACGGCGTCGGCGGCGCGCTGCGCATGGCCGGCCAGGCGCTGGCTGGTGGCCGGGTGCGCGGGATGGGCCTTGGCGATCACCGGATTGCGCGCGGCGATGGCCGCGGCGAAGTCGCCGCCGGACACGGCATTGAAGGCGAACGGGAAGTTGTTCGGCCCGAACACCAGCACCGGCCTGCCCAGCGGCGCGTGCTGCGAGCGCAGGCCGGCGGCAGTGTCGATCACCGGCCGCGTCCAGCTGCGCCCGCGCGCAGCGGCGGCGGCCTGGCGCAGCTGGCTGCAGGTGCGCGGCAGTTCATTGCCGCGCAGCCGCGGCGAGGCCGGCAGCGCGGTTTCCGCCTGCGCCAGCTGCACCAGCGTTTCGGCGTCGGCTTCCAGCGCGTCGGCGTAGGCGTCGAGGAAGGCGGCGATGCGTTCCGGGTCGGTGGCGGCCAGCAGCGGCGCGGCGGCGCTGGCCGCGGCCAGCGCCTGTTCCACGTCGGCCGCGCCGCTGCGCGGGAACGCCGGCCCGATGGCCTGGCCGCTGGCCGGATCGAACGCGCGGAAGCTGCCGGTGCAGTCCCGCGCGTTCTGCCAGCGGCCGGCGATGAGCACGGGCGCGAGCATGTCCACCTCAGCGCTTCCGGGTGGCGATGGCGTGGTCGATCAGCGCCAGCGCCTGTTCGCGCTCGGCGCCTTCCACCACCAGCCGCGGCCCGCGCACGCGCTCGCTGCCCAGGCCGACGCGCTCCTGCATCAGCTTGATCAGCTGCACGAACTTGGGAACCGTGTCCATGCGCAGCAGCGGCAGCGACCATTCGTACAGTTCGCGCGCGGCCGCGTAGCCGCCGCTGCGCGCCTGCTCGAACAGCTGCACCGCTTCTTCCGGGAAGGCGTTGACGGTGCCGGCGATCCAGCCTTCGGCGCCCATCGCGATGCCTTCCACGATCAGGTCGTCCACGCCGACCAGCAGCACCAGGCGGTCGCCGATCAGCTCGCGGATCGCGGCCAGGCGGCGTACGTCGCCGGAAGATTCCTTGACCGCCTGCACGTGCGGGAATTCCGCCGCGAACTGCGCGATCTGCGCCGGGCTGAAGTCGGTGCGGTAGGCGATGGGGTTGTTGTAGAGCAGCGCCGGCAGGTCGGTGGCGGCGAGGATGGCGCGGATGTAGGCGCCCATTTCGCGCGCGTCGCTGGAATACACGTACGGCGGCAGCACCATCACCCCGCCGGCGCCGGCGGCCTTCACCGCCTGCGCCAGCGCCACGCCCTCGGCGGTGGACAGCGCGGCGATGCCCGCCACCACCGGCACGCGCCCTTCCACGGCCGCGACCAGGGTGCGCACGATGGCGATCTTCTCCTCGAAGGTGAGCGTGGCGCTCTCGCCCAGCGAGCCCAGCGGCACGATGCCGCTGCAGCCGGCGGCGAGCATGCGCCTGGCATGTTCGGCCAGGAAGGCGTGGTCGACCTCGCCGCTGGCGGTGAAGGGCGTGGTGATGGCCGGCAGCACGCCGCGCCAGAAACCTGCATTGCTCATGGGTCTTTACCTTGTTCGGGTTCGTCGGAAGGAACATCGGCCAGTGCGGCCAGCGCGACCGGGGTCAGCGGCGGCCGCACGGCGGTGGGGGAAAGGGACGGCGAGGCCAGCCGCAGTTCGCGCAGCGCGGCGCCGCAGATGCGGCCCTGGCAGGCGCCCATGCCGCAGCGCGTGACCAGCCGCAGCTGGCGCAGGTCGGCGTGCGCGCGCACGGCGGACATCGGCACGTCCTCGCAGCGGCATACCAGGGTGTCGGCGGTCGCCAGCGCATGGGCATCGGCAGCGGGTGCGAAGTGCGCGTGCAGCAGGGCCGCGTAGGCGCGCTCGCGGTCGCGGCGCGCGCGCAGCGCTTCGCCGCCGCGTTCGTCGCCGAGCGCGAAGCAGGCCGCCATCGCGCCTTCGATGCGCGCGCAGTCGCGTCCGCCGATACCGAGCGCCTCGCCGGCGGCGTGGATGTCGGCATGGCTGCTGCGCAGGCGCGCGTCCGCGCGCACCACCGGATGCGCGGACGCGGTGTACAGCTCGCAGCCCAGCAGGCGCGCCAGCTCGACGTTCGGCACCAGTCCCCAGCCGACCGCCAGCTGGTCGCATTCGATCCATTCGCGGCCGTTGCCGCGATCCACTTCGACCGCGCGCAGCGTGTCGTCGCCCTGCGCGGCCAGCACCACGCTGCCGGCATGCCACGGCACGCCGGCCAGGCGCGCGCGCAGTTCCACCGCCTGCGCCAGCCGCGCCGGCCAGCGCCACAGCCGGCGCGCGAAGGCGTGCAGCACGTCCCTGCCCACCTGCTCGTGGATGCCAAGTACGCGCGCGCCGTGGCGGCGCAGCGTCGCGGCCGCCGCCAGCAGCAGTGGACCAGTGCCGGCCACGACCACGCGTTTGCCGGCCAGCGGCCAGCCCTGCTTGGCCAGCGCCTGCAGCCCGCCGGCGCCGGTCACGCCGGGCAGGGTCCAGCCGGGAAACGGCAGCATCAGTTCGCGCGCGCCGGTGGCGATCACCAGCTTGCGCCAGTGCAGCGCCACCGCACCGTCGGCATGGGCGGCGACCACGGCGTGGTCGTCGGCCAGGACCACGTCATGACCGGCCAGCCATTCGATGCCGGCCGCGCCGAGCGCGTCGATCTGCGCGCGCGCCGCCGCCGGCGCACCGAAGCGCAGGTCGTGACGCCAGACCTGGCCGCCGGCGCGCGGTTGCGCGTCCACCAGCCCGACCTTGGCCCCGCGCCGGGCAGCGGCATGCGCGGCGGCCAGGCCGGCCGGCCCCGCGCCCACCACCAGCAGGTCGAAACGCCGCCGCTTCATGGCTGCGTCTCCACGCGCATGCCCGCGCGCGCCAGCAGCATGCAGGCGCGCAGGCCCGCCACGCCGTCGACGCGCACCCGGCACTCGAAACACACGCCCATGCCGCACAGCGGCGCGCGCGGTTGGCCGCTGGCCGAACGCCGGAACACCGGCCCGCGGTGCGCGACCGCGGCCGCCACGCTGGCGCCGTCGGGCACTTCCACCGGCATGCCATCCACGCTCAGCACGATGGTGTTCATGCGTTGCCCCGCATCGCGCGTTCCGGCAGGTAGGGCGCCAGCGGCAGGGCCGGCGCGCGCCCGAGCAGGGCGTCGATCACCAGCCGCGCGCTGCCCGGCGCCGCGGTGATGCCCAGGCCCTCGTGGCCGGCGGCCACCCATACGTCGCGGCGGCCCGGCACCGGGCCGAGGTACGGCAGGCCATCGGCGGTGGCCGGGCGGAAACCGCACCAGCTGCGCAGCGCGCGCGCCTCGCGCAGCGCCGGCACGAAGGCGATGGCCCGCTGCAGCATGCGCCGCAGCAGCGGCAGCGAGATGTCCGTGCCGGTGGCGTCGTACTCGCGCGAGGAACCGATCAGCAGCTGGCCGTTGGGCCGCGGCTGCACGTTGAACGACACGCTGGCCGCGTCCGCGCCATGCGCGGCGGCGGCGTAACCCATTTCGATCAGCTGGTGGCGCAGCAGCGGCGGATGGCGTTCGGTGATCACCAGCTGGCCCTTGCGCGCGCGCATCGGCAGTTCCGGCAGCAGTTCCGGCACGGCCACGCCGGTGGCCACCAGCACCGGCCCCCGCAGCTCGCGGCCGTCGGCCAGGCGCACGCCACCGTCGACCAGGCATTCGGCGCGCCCGGCGAACAGCTGCGCACCGGCGCCGCGGGCCGCTTCGATCAGGCGCCAGGCCACGCGCGGCGGATACACCACCGCGTCGTCGGCCACGCGCATGCCGCCCTTCATGCCGGCGGCGAGCGCGGGTTCCAGCGCCTGCACGCCGCGCGCGTCGAGCGCCTCGGCGCGCACGCCCATCGCCGCCAGTGTTTCGACGCGCGCGGCGACGCCTTCCATTTCCGCATCCTCGCGTGCCACCCACAGCGTGCCGCAGCGCTGGTGCTCGCTCTCCGGCCACGATGCCCAGCGCCGCCACAGCCGCAGCGAATACACGCACAGCGCCAGTTCGTGCGGGTCGCCATCCATCGCCACCAGGTGGCCCATCGCCGCGGCGCTGGCGCCGCCGCCGATGGCGCCGCTTTCGACCACCGCCACGCGCAGCCCCGCGGCGACCGCGGCTTCGGCGCAGGCGGCACCGACGATGCCGGCGCCGATGACGATCAGATCGTGGCGGCTGACTCCGCTCACGACGCCTGGCTGCCGATGCCCCAGGCGAACGGATCGGCTTCATCGATCAGCAGGGTCGCGCGCGCGGTGATCCAGGCCTGGCCGACGATGCGCGGCAGGATGCCGCGCGCGCCCCGCCGGTACGAGGCCTCGAACGCGCTGCCGAGGATGCCCTGCTGCACCCAGTTCGCGCCTTCGGCCAGCTTGCCGTCGGCGGCCAGGCAGGCCAGCTTGGCACTGGTGCCGGTGCCGCAGGGCGAACGGTCGTAGGCCAGGCCCGGGCACAGCACGAAGTTGCGCGCGGTGCCGCTGCCGTCCGGTGCGCTCGCATTGACCTCGATATGATCGATGGCGCCATCGGCGCCGGCGATGCCGTCGCGTTCCAGTGCCAGGCGGATCGCCTCGGTGTAGGCGGTCAGCTCGCGCTGGTTGGCCAGGGTCAGCGCGCACGGCGCCTGCGCGGTGATGAAGAACCAGTTGCCGCCCCAGGCCACGTCGCCGCGCACCACGCCGTGGCCGGGCACGTCCACCGCCACATCGTGCAGGTGGCGCCAGCTTTCGACGTTGTCCACCGCCACGCGGCCGTCGTCGAACAGCTCCACGCCGACCATGCCCACCGGCGTCTCGATGCGGTGCCGGCCCGGCTGGAGGCGGCCCAGCTCGGCCAGCGTGCGCACCACGCCGATGGTGCCGTGGCCGCACATGCCCAGGCAGCCGACGTTGTTGAAGAAGATCACCCCGGTGCACGCCGATGGATCTTCCGGCGGCAGCAGCAGCGCGCCCACCATCGTGTCCGAACCGCGCGGTTCGCAGGCCAGCGCCGCGCGCCAGTGGTCGAAATCGCGCACCAGGCGCTCGCGCCGCTGCTGCAGGCTGCCGCCGCCAAGGTCGGGAAAGCCGCCGAGCACGACCCGGGTGGGTTCGCCGGCGGTATGCGAATCGATGATGTCTATGCGGTGCATGCGGACATGCTCCCACCGCCGCCACAGGGCCGAATAGCAGTGCTTTCGGCACCCTCGTGCGGAATTCGGCACAACCCCGCAAACGCCGCGCCACGGCGCGGAAGCATGCGCTAGCATCGGCCGCACGCCACGCCGACGACCGCCAACGGGAAGACGACGCCCATGGACGCACAGCATTCCTCAAGCGAAGTGCAGCAGCTGTTCGATGCGCTGCCGGACACCGTGTTCTTCGTGAAGGACCGCGAAGGACGCTACACGCACTGCAACCTCACCCTGGTGCAGCGGCTGGGCCGCAGGAAGCGCGGCGACGTCATCGGCCGTTCGCCGCTGGAGGTGTTCCCGCCGCCGCTGGGCAACCGCTACCTGCTGCAGGACCGGCAGGTGCTGGCCGGCGATCCCATCGCCGACCGCCTGGAAGTGCACCTGTATCCGAACCGCCGCCCCGGCTGGTGCCTGACCCTGAAGCGCCCGCTGTTCCGCGACGGCGAAATCAGCGGACTGATGGGCGTTTCGCGCGATCTGGGCCGGCCCAACAGCCGCCACTCGGCCTTCGCCCAGCTCGACCGGGTGGTGGCGCACATGCAGGAACATTTCGAATCCAACCTGCGCGCGCCGCAGCTGGCCGAACTGGCCGGCATGTCGCTGGCGCAGCTGGAACGGCATTTCCGCCACGTGTTCCAGCTCACCCCGCAGCAGTACCTGATCAAGCTGCGCATCGAGATGGCCATGCGCCTGCTGCGCGAAGCCGGCAGCATCGCCGGCATCGGCCAGCGCTGCGGCTTCAGCGACCAGAGCGCGTTCGCGCGCCAGTTCAAGGCCACCGTCGGCATGACGCCCAGCGAGTACCGCAACCTGGAAGACGTGTTCGACGGCGGCGAGCCGGCCGACGCGGCCGAGCCGGCGCGCCGGCCCGGCTAGCGGAAAGCCGGGGCCAGGGTCACCTTCCTGCCTGCGTACCGCGTCGGCCGACGGGAGCCCGGCCCTGCCGCCGTCTCAGCCCTCAGGGCACGAACAGGTAGTAGTCGTGCGCGGCGCGCGCCAGCTGGGCGATGGCGGCATCGCGCGCTTCGGTGGAGGCGCGCGAGCGGATGAACACCGCGGCCACGACGTGGCCGCGCCCGTTCGGCAGTTCGATCACGCCGACGTCGTTGATCACATCGCCCACCGTGCCGGTCTTGTGCGCCACCGGCGTGCCGCTGGGCAGCATGCCGCGCAGCCGCGCGCCGCCGGTGCGGGTGTCGAGCATGATCTGCTGCAGCACGCGGGTCGATTCCGGCGACAGGATCTCGCCCTTCCAGGTGCGCTGCAGCAGCTGCGCCATGGCGCGGGCGCTGCTGGTGTCGCGCGGGTCGACGTTCCAGGCGTCCATGTTGGTGCGCCGCTGCGTCTCGCTGCGTTCGCTGCGCGACAGTTCGCCGTACGCGGCCGGTCCGAGCGGCCGCGCCTGCGAGGCGGCGTCGCCGTAGTAGTTGGCCAGCAGTTCCCAGATGTAGCGGTCCACGCGCAGGCCATCCACGCCCAGCGCGCGCATGCGCTGCTGCACCGCCGCGGTGCCGCCGCCGGTGCGGATCAGGATGTCGGTGGCGTTGTTGTCGCTGACCGTGACCATCATGTGCAGCAGGTCGCGGAGGGTGATGGCCGAACCGGCGCTCAGGTGGGTGTCCATCGGGCCGCCCATGTCCGGGTAGATGTCGTCCGGCCCCAGCAGCACCTGCTGCTGCAGGCCCAGCTTGCCCTCGTCCACCAGCTTGAGGATGTGCACCGCTACCGGCACCTTCATGGTGCTGGCCATCGGGAACGCGCGGTCGCCGTTGACGTAGACCGCGCGGCCGCTTTCCAGGTGCACCAGCGCCGCGCCCACTTCGCCCGGCAGCAGCGCCGCCAGGCGCTCGGCCTCGGCCTGCAGCGCGACCGCGGGCGCTGGCGCCTGTGCCTGCCGCGCCAGGGCCGGCGACGGCGTGGCGCACAGGCCGCCCAGCAGCAGGACGGAGGCCAGCAGGGCGGCACGCGGGCGGTGATGCGGGGAACGGCGGGCACGGACGGTCATGGAAGATCCTCTTGCGGCGGAACGATGCGAAGGTGCGACCGGCATGGTAACGGCATGGCCGGACCGCGCGGCGATCCGCAAACGACGGAGGCCGCCCGTCGCCGGGCGGCCTCCGCTCCTTTCCGCTCACGCCGCGCTCAGTGCTCGGCGGCCCTGCTCGCGCCGATGCCGGTCTCGGCGCGCACCTGCTGCGCCGGGTAGGCCGCACGCTCGGCCCTGGCGCGCACGCTGTTGTCCAGCACCGAGAACAGCCAGATGCCGGCGAAGGCGATGGTCATCGAGAACAGCGCCGGGCTGGTGTACGGGAACGGCGCGCTGCCGGCCGGGTTACCCAGCGTGTCCACCCACACCGACGGCGACAGCAGGGTCAGCACAAGCGACGAGGCCAGGCCGAGGAAGCCGCCGATCACCGCGCCGCGGGTGGTGCAGTCCTTCCACAGCAGCGACAGGATCAGCACCGGGAAGTTGGCCGAGGCGGCGATGGCGAAGGCCAGCGACACCATGAAGGCCACGTTCTGCTTCTCGAAGGCGATGCCCAGCAGCACCGCGACCACGCCCAGCACCAGGGTGGTGGCGCGCGACACGCGCAGTTCCGAGCCCGCCGGCGGATTGCCCTTCTTGATCACCGTGGCGTACAGGTCGTGCGACACCGCCGAGGCACCGGACAGGGTGAGGCCGGCGACCACCGCCAGGATCGTGGCGAAGGCCACCGCCGAGATGAAGCCCATGAAGATGTTGCCGCCCACCGCCTTGCCGACCAGCACCGCGGCCATGTTCGGCCCGCCCTGGATGGTGCCGGTGACCGGGTCCGCGTACTCGGGGTTGGTCAGCACCAGGGCGATGGCGCCGAAGCCGATGATGAAGATCAGGATGTAGAAGTAGCCGATCCAGGTGGTGGCCCAGAACACCGACTTGCGCGCCTGCTTGGCGTCGGGAACGGTGAAGAAGCGCATCAGGATGTGCGGCAGGCCGGCGGTGCCGAACATCAGCGCCATGCCGAAGGAGATCGCCGAGATCGGGTCCTTGACGAAGCCGCCCGGTCCCATGATCGACAGGCCCGCGGCCGCCGCCTCGCCGGCGCTCTTGCCGCCGTTGGCCGCGATCTGCGTCTTGACCTGCACCGCGGTGGAGAACAGCTTCTCGAAGCTGAAGCCGAACTTCCACATCACCATCAGCGCCATGAAGGTCACGCCGAACAGCAACAGGCAGGCCTTGATGATCTGCACCCAGGTGGTGGCGGTCATGCCGCCGAACAGCACGTAGACCATCATCAGCACGCCGACCAGCACCACCGCGATCCAGTAGTCCAGGCCGAACAGCAGCTTGATCAGCGCGCCGGCACCGACCATCTGCGCGATCAGGTAGAACAGCACCACCACCAGCGTGCCGGAGGCGGCGAACAGGCGGATCGGCTTCTGCGCGAAGCGGTAGCCGGCCACGTCGGCGAAGGTGAAGCGGCCGAGGTTGCGCAGGCGCTCGGCCATCAGGAAGGTCAGGATCGGCCAGCCGACCAGGAAGCCGATGGCGTAGATCAGGCCGTCGTAGCCGTTGGCCATCACCGCCGCGGTGATGCCCAGGAACGAGGCCGCCGACATGTAGTCGCCGGCGATCGCCAGGCCGTTCTGGAAGCCGGTGATGCCGCCGCCGGCGGTGTAGAAGTCCGACGCCGAGCGGGTGCGCGCGGCGGCCCACTTGGTGATGCCCAGGGTGGCGAGCACGAACGCGGCGAACATCACGATCGCCGTCCAGTTGGTGGGCTGGCGCACGGTCTGGCCGATGTCGCCGCCGGCGGCCAGGGCCGCGCCGCTGGCGGCCAGCAGGGCGAGGAGCGCGGCCGGGCGCAGGAACGGTCGGGTCATTGCGCGTCCTCCACGATCTGGTGGGTGAGCTGGTCGAATTCCTTGTTGGCGCGGCGCACGTAGATGCCGGTGATGGCGATGGTGAACACCATCAGGCCCAGCGCGATCGGGATGCCGATGGTGGTGATGCGGCCTTCGGCGACGGGCTGGGCCAGGAACGCCTTGTCGAAGGCGATCAGGCCGATGTAACCGTAGTAGCCCAGCAGCATCAGCACGGTCAGGAACCAGCCCAGGCGGTTGCGCATGCGCCGCAGCCGCTGGTACGCCGGGTGGGAGGCGATCCGCTCAACACGGGGATCGACGGAAGCATTCATCGGGATTCTCCAGATTCGGGAATACGGACGCAGGCGTGCGGTGCGCGCCGGCGCGGGCATGAGTGCTCCCCGTGGGGGCAGGGAGATGCTGCGTACTGCCTTTGCCGCGATGGCGCCGGCGCCGTCGTGGCGCCGGTGCCGGGGACCTCAGAAGCTGTACTTGGTGGTGAACTGCACGCGGCTGATGTCGCCCTTGCGGCCGTCCTCGATCTCGCGCACGCCGTACATCAGCTCGGCGCCGACATCGACCTTGGGCATCGGCGTGTAGAACACGTTGCCGCGGATCGACTGCACGCTCCTGGTCACCAGCGGGCCGGCGACGGCGTCGTTGTCGTAGTCGCTGCGCGCGTAGATCAGGTTGGTGCGCAGTTTCGGGGTGAAGGCGTGGCGCCAGCCGACGTAGCCGGCGATCACGCCGGTCGGGTCGAGCTCGTCGCGCACCGCGTCCCAGGCGCTGTCGCCGGTGATGCCAAGGCCGATGTAGCGGGAAATGCCCTGGCCGCCGGTGAGCTGGTAGTGCAGCGAGTCGCTGCCGCCCATCGCCCACTTGCCGCCCAGGGTGACGCCGCCGCCGGTGGCGGTGCCGTGCGCGCCGGTGGCCTGGTTGTCCACCTTCAGCTGGCGCAGCAGGCCGGCCACGCCGAAGGTGCCCCAGTCGCCCTTCCAGCCGTAGCGCACGGTCAGGTCGGGCAGCGAGCCGCGGTCGGAGTTGGCGGCGCCGATCAGCGTGGTTTCCGGGTTTTCCAGCGAGGCGCTGAAACCGCCCTGGGTGTAGCGCACCTGCGCCTGGCGCACGAAGATCACGCCGTCGGTCGGGCCGACGAAATCCACCGCCTCGGGGATGGAGGCCACGTCCATGAAGTTGGACCAGGTCTGGCCGGCCAGCCAGTTGTTCCAGTACATGTAGGCGTGGCGCAGGGTGACGCCGTAGGTGTTGGTCGCGGTCTGGTTGCCCAGCGCGTTGCCGAAGAAGTCCATCTCGACCATGGCGCCGGCCTTGTCGCCGTTTTCGGCCACGTGGTCCACGCCGAGGTTGAAGCGCGAGAACTTGGCGTGGGCGTTGTAGTCCACGTCCGAGGCCTTGCCCGAACCGCCGGCGCCGTGCACCGGGGTCTGGCCCGGCAGGTACAGCGCGCGGCCGGTGGCGTCGTCGGCCAGCTGGCCGTCGCCGGTGCGGGTGGCGAGGAAGTCGGCCTTGATGAAGCCGCCGAACTTGAAGGTGGTGCCCGGCGTGGCGCCCGGGGTGATGCTGGTCACCTGGATCGGCTGCTTGCCGGCCGGCACCGCCGGCGCGGCGGCGGCGGCCGCCTGTACGGCGCGCACCTGCTGCACCTCGCCCTGGGCCTGCGCGATGGCGCCCTGCTGTTGCTGCTGGGTGGACAGCAACAGCTGCACCTGGCGCTCCAGTTCGGCGACGCGGGCTTCCAGCGCCTTTTCCTTCGCGGTGCCGGCCCACGCCATGCCCGGCGCCAGCAGCGCCACGAACAGCGCCGCGGCAAGAGGCCGGCGCACCATCGTCCCCGTCGCGGGGAACGCATTGCCCGTTCGTTTCAACACGTGTCTGTTCATCGGGTCTGCCTCTCTCCGGCTGGCATTGGCGGCCGCATCGGTCGCACGGTCAGCGGCAGGGTGCGCGGCCTTCGCGGCGGGCGGCTATTCGCCATTAGTCGAAAGCGGGCGGGTATTCGACCATCGTCTAAGCCGGGGGGCAGCGCGCGGCAGGGGCGATGCGGCACACTTGGGAAGTCCCGGCCGCGTCGCAGGATGCGGCTCCCCCATTGGTTACAAGTGCAAAGGTGAGGGTGTTGCCATGGCTGATCTCTATCCCGTCGATCCCGCGTTCGCCGCCCGGGCGCGGATCGACAAGACCACGTACCAGCAGCAGTACCGCGAGTCGGTGGACAACCCCGACGCGTTCTGGGGCAAGGCCGCCGAGCGCCTGGACTGGTTCACCAAGCCGACCCGGATCAAGAACGTCAGCTACCAGCTGGACGATTTCCGCATCAAGTGGTTCGAGGACGGCGAACTCAACGTCAGCGTGAACTGCCTAGACCGCCAGCTGGCCACGCGCGGCGACAAGACCGCGCTGCTGTTCGAGCCCGACAGCCCCGACGCGCCGGCGCAGAAGGTCACCTACCGGCAGCTGCACGAGCGCGTGTGCAAGCTCGGCAACGCGCTGCGCAACCTCGGCGTGAAGAAGGGCGACCGCGTCACCATCTACCTGCCGATGATCGTCGACGCCGCGGTGGCGATGCTGGCCTGCGCGCGCATCGGCGCGATCCACTCGGTGGTGTTCGGCGGTTTCGCCGCCAACTCCATCGCCGACCGCGTCGGCGACTGCGGCAGCAAGCTGATCATCACCGCCGACGAGGGCCTGCGCGGCGGCAAGAAGGTGCCGCTGAAGGCCAACGTCGACGCCGCGCTGAAGCTGCCCGGCACCAACACCGTGGAAACCGTGCTGGTGGTGCGCCATACCGGCGCGGCGGTGGACATGCAGGCGCCGCGCGACCGCTGGTTCCACGACGTGGTCGACCCGCAGCCGACGCAGTGCGAACCGGAGCGCATGAACGCCGAGGACCCGCTGTTCATCCTCTACACCTCCGGTTCCACCGGCAAGCCCAAGGGCGTGCTGCACACCAGCGCCGGCTACCTGCTGTTCGCCGCCTATACGCACGAGGCGGTGTTCGACCTGCGCGAGGACGACATCTACTGGTGCACCGCCGACGTGGGCTGGGTCACCGGCCACAGCTACATCGTCTACGGCCCGCTGGCCAACGGCGCCACCTCGGTGATGTTCGAGGGCGTGCCGAACTACCCGAACACCTCGCGTTTCTGGGAGGTGATCGACAAGCACCAGGTCACCATCTTCTACACCGCGCCCACCGCGATCCGCGCGCTGATGCGCGAGGGCGAGGAGCCGGTCAAGCGCACCTCGCGCAGCAGCCTGCGCCTGCTCGGCAGCGTCGGCGAGCCGATCAACCCGGAAGCCTGGCGCTGGTACTACGAGGTGGTCGGCGACGCGCGCTGCCCGATCGTGGACACCTGGTGGCAGACCGAGACCGGCGGCATCCTGATCTCGCCGTTGCCCGGCGCGATGGACCTCAAGCCCGGTTCGGCCACCCTGCCCTTCTTCGGCGTGCAGCCGGCGCTGGTCAACGCCGACGGCGAGATCCAGGAAGGCGCCACCGAGGGCAACCTGATCATCCGCGACTCGTGGCCGGGCCAGATGCGCACCGTCTACGGCGACCACCAGCGCTTCATCGACACCTATTTCCGCACCTACCCGGGCAGCTACTTCACCGGCGACGGCTGCCGCCGCGACGAGGACGGCTATTACTGGATCACCGGCCGCGTCGACGACGTGATCAACGTCTCCGGCCACCGCATCGGCACCGCCGAGGTGGAAAGCGCGCTGGTCAGTCACCCGAAGGTGGCCGAGGCCGCGGTGGTGGGCTTCCCGCACGACATCAAGGGCCAGGGCATCTACGCCTATGTCACCCTGGTGGCCGGCGAAGCGCAGACCGACGAGCTGCTCAGGGAGCTGGTGGCCTGGGTGCGCAAGGAGATCGGCCCGATCGCCGCGCCGGACCACCTGCAGTGGGCGCCGGGCCTGCCCAAGACCCGCTCGGGCAAGATCATGCGCCGCATCCTGCGCAAGATCGCCGAGAACGCGCCGGACCAGCTAGGCGACACCTCGACCCTGGCCGATCCGTCGGTGGTGGCGTCGCTGGTGGAAGAGCGCAAGGTGCGCTGAAGCCGCCGCGATGATGCCACGCTGCTTTTCCTTCTCCCTTCGGGAGAAGGTGCCCCGAAGGGGCGGATGAGGGTACGGGCGAAGCCTCGTGCATCCAAACACGGCAAGGGCTTCGCCCCTTACCCTCACCCCAACCCCTCTCCCGGAGGGAGAGGGGCTTTGAATACTTCGCCACTCCAGTTCGCCAACCCCATGCCTACTCTCCTGATCGCCGACGACCACCCGCTGTTCCGCGAAGCGCTGCGCGGCGCGGTGCAGCGGGTGATTCCCGGCGTGCAGCTGCTGGAGGCCGACAGCGTCGAGGCGCTGTACGCGCTGGCCGAGCAGCATCCGGACGCCGACCTGGTGCTGATGGACCTGAACATGCCCGGCGCGCAAGGCTTCAACGCGCTGGTGCACCTGCGCTCGCTGCACCCGCAGCTGCCGATCGTGGTGGTGTCCGCGCGCGAGGAACCGACGGTGATGCGGCGCGCGCTCGACCATGGCGCGTTCGGCTTCATTCCCAAGTCGGCCGATTCGGACACCATCGGCCACGCGCTGGGCACCATCCTCGACGGCGAGCGCTGGGCGCCGGCCGAGGCGCACAACGTGCCGCCCACCGACCACGAGGAACGCGAGGTCGGCCAGCGCCTGCGCGAGCTGACGCCGCAGCAGTTCCGCGTGCTGCAGATGCTCGGCGCCGGCCGCCTCAACAAGCAGATCGCCTACGACCTGAGCGTGTCCGAGGCCACCATCAAGGCGCACGTCACCGCGATCCTGCGCAAGCTCGGCGTCACCAACCGCACCCAGGCGGTGCTGATGGCCGGCAAGCTGGCCATCGACGACGACAGCATCGTGCTGCCGCCGGAAGAGGACTGAGCCGGCGCTGGACCGCGGGAGCGGCGCGCTGCCGCTCCCACCGGCCACCACGGTTCAGGCCGCGCGCGAAGCGCGCGGCGCGCCGTCATCGTCGAGCACGAAGGTTTCCGCCGCCGCGGCCAGTTCCTGCGCCTGCGCGCGCATCGCCGATGCCGCCTGCGAGGACGCGTGGGCGACGTTGCCGCTCTGGCGCGTGCCCTCGCCGATGCGCCGCAGCAGCCGTTCGACGTCGTCCACCGCGCTGACCTGGCGCGCCGATGCCGCGTCGATGCGCGCCATCGCCGTCACCACCTGCTGCACGCGGCCGCCGATGTCCTGCATCGCCTCGCCGCTGCTGTCGACCAGGCGCGCGCCGGCCTCGACCTGCTGCAGCGAAGCGTCCACCAACGCACGGATCTGCTGCGAGGCCTCGGCCGAGCGCTGCGCCAGCTGGCGCACCTCGCCGGCGACCACGGCGAAGCCGCGGCCATGGCTGCCGGCGCGCGCCGCTTCCACCGCGGCGTTGAGCGCCAGCAGGTTGGTCTGGAACGACAGGCTGTCCACCGTGGCGACGATCTCGCGGATGTGGCGCGAGGACGCGCGCAGCCGCTCCATGCCGGTCACTGCGGCCGTGGTGGCCTCGCGCCCGCGGTCGGCGGCGACGCTGGCGGCCTCGGAGATTTCCGCGCTCTCTCGCGCGCTGCCGGCATTCTCGCGGGCCTCGCCGGCCACCGAGCGGACGCGCTCCAGCGCGTCGTGCACGTCATCCACCTGCTGCCGGACCTGGCTGGACAGTTCGCGGGTGCCGCTGGCCATGTCGTCCACCGCCGCCTGCACGCTGCCGGCCGACTGCTGGATGCTGGAGACGATGGCGCCGACCTGGCGCATCGCCACTTCCAGCCCCTGCCGCAACCGCGCGTAGATGCCGTGGCCGTCCCCGCGCATGCGCGCGCTCAGGTCGCCGCGCGCGAAGTGGCCGATGACGCGGGTGGCGTCGCCGACCTGCGACTGCACGCTGTCCAGCAGCGCGTTGATGCGCCCGGCCAGTTCGCGCACGAAGCCCTGCTTGTCGGCCAGCTCGATGCGCCCGTCCAGGTCGCCGGCGGCCGCCGCGGCCACCACCGCCGCGACCTCGTGGGCGATCACCCGCTCCAGTCGGCGGTCCTGCCATTCCATCACCAGGCCCAGCACCCGGCCCTGCTCCAGCACCGGGCTGGCGCGCAGCAGGAAACCGGTATTGCCCAGTTCCACCTCGGCGTCGACGGTGCTGCCGCCCTCCGCCTCGGCCAGCACCGCCGCCACCTCGGCGCCGAGCGTGGCCGCGTCCGCGCCGGTCGCGATGGGCGTTTCGACGCCGGCCTGAGCGAAGGTCTGGCGCAGGGCGTCGTTGGCGTAGACCACGCGCCCGTCGCCGTCGGTCACCAGCACCGCGGCGCGCGCCACGTCCAGCGCCTGGCGCACGCGCTGGTTGGCGAGCGCGGCGTCGCGTTCGGCGGCGATGCGCTCGCGCAGGCTGGCCTGCATCTGCATCAACGCGGCGGCGAGGCGGCCGATCTCGTCGTCGCGGTTGCGCACCACCAGGGTGCCGTCGAGATGGTCGTCGGCGATGGCGCGTGCGAACGCGGCGGCATCGGCCAGCGGCCGGTCGATGGCGCGCAGCAGCAGTACCAGCAGGCTCACCAGCAGCAGGCCGACGAGCAGCACGGTGCCGGCGAAGGCGGCGTTCATCCAGCTGCGCGCGGACGCCTGCCCGGCGCGCTGTTCCTGCAGCGCGTTGCGCTGCCCCTGCTGCAGGCGGAGGATCACCGGGTCCACCTGCGCGGCGTAGTCGTCCAGCGCCTGGGTCTCGCTGTCCACGCCGAAGCGCGCCGCCGCGTAGGACAGGAACGCGCCCTGGTACCGCTGCATCGCCTCGCGCACCTGCGCGCGCACCTCCTCCGGCATGCGCGCGCGCTGCAGCAGCAGTTCGAACGGCATCGCCTGCGCGCCCAGTTCGTCGGCGTACTTCTGCTCGCGGCGCAGGATGAAGTCCTTCTCGTGGCGGCGCATGCTCAGCATCGACACCTGCAGCTCCGGCTCGCGGTAATCGCCGATAAGGTTCTCCACCGTGTGCACCGCCGCGCGCAGCTCGCCCTGCATGCCGCTGTCGGCATCGTGGCCGAGTTCGCCGATGCGCTCGTCCAGCAGCTGCGCCGATTCGAGGTAGGACTGCAGCGGCTTGGCCAGTTCCACCGGCCACGGTCCGCCATCCCGCGCCGGCGCCAGCGCCTCGTCCAGCTGCGCGCGCGCCTTGCCGAACGCCTGGCCGGCGGCGGTCGAGAACGACATGGCATACTCGGCCTGCGCGCGCCGCGTCTCGGCGAAGGCGCGGGCCAGGTTCTCCAGCCGCGCCGCCTCCTGCTGGTAGCGTTGCAGGCGCTGGTCGGCGGCACGCATGCCGGCGCTGAGCCAGGCGTAGGCCGAGCCGATGACGGCCAGGCCGACGACCAGGGCCAACAGGCTCAGCCGCAGCTTCTGGGCGATTCCAAGCGGGAACTTCATGGCGGGACTCCGGGCGTGGGGACGCCTCTGGATCGGCCGCGACCGCGCGTTCTTTAGGACTTTCCGCAAACCGGCGCGCGATGGCCGCTGTGCGCGGCGCCATGAGGCCAGCCGTCGATGACAGGGACATGTCAGCACGGCGCCTGCGTGCCCGCGGCGCCGTGCTAGAATCCGCGCTCCCTTGGGGAGTAGCCTGCTTCCAGCGTCTGGAAGCGCACGCGTCAACACACTCGACCATTGCGTCGTGGCGCGCGCGACCGGTTCCACGGTTGGCGAGACCAGCGGCATGCGTGCGCAACGTCAGGTTGGGCGCGCCGCGTGCCGTCCGTCTCCGCCCGACCAGGAAAACCCGATGTCCCCTCTCTCCATCCTCCTCGTCGGCTTCGCCATGTCCACCGACGCCTTCGCCGCCGCGATCGGCAAGGGCGCGGCGATGCGCCGTCCGCGCCTGCCCGACGCGCTGCGCGCCGGCCTGATCTTCGGCGCGATCGAGGCCATCACCCCGCTGCTGGGCTGGCTGCTGGGCCGTGCCGCGTCGCAGTACGTGGAAGCCTTCGACCACTGGATCGCATTCGTGCTGCTCGGCGCGCTGGGCGTACACATGATCGTGGCGGGCCTGCGCCCGGACGCGGAAGAAGCGGCGCAGGACACCGACGACAACCGCCACCACCGGTTCTGGACCCTGGCCGCCACCGGCCTGGCCACCAGCATCGACGCGGCCGCGATCGGCGTGAGCCTGGCCTTCCTGGACGTGCACATCGGCGTGGTCGCGCTGGTCATCGGCCTGTGCACGCTGGTCATGGTCACCTTGGGCATCATGCTCGGCCGCGTGCTCGGCGCCCTGGTCGGCAAGCGCGCGGAGATCGTCGGCGGCGTGATCCTGATCGTCATCGGCGCCAGCATCCTGTACGAACACCTGCACGGCGCGGCCTGAAGAAGCGCGGGCCACCGCGACAGGCAATCTCGTTCCACGCAGGTACGGGGCTCGCCCCGCACTAGCTTTTATCGATGAAGCCCCATGCGGGGCAAGCCCCGCATCTACGCGAAGCGGCGCGGACGGAAATCGTCAGCGTGGCCGGCGCCCACGAAGTTCTACCCCCGGGCGGTGAGGAAATTCCACGTAGGTGCGGGGCTCGCCCCGCACTGGCTTTTCTCGATGAAGCCCCATGCGGGGCAAGCCCCGCATCTACGCGAAGCGGCGTGGACGGAAATCGTCGGCGCGGCCGGTGCCCACGGGCTTTTACCGCCAGGCGGCGAGGAAGTTCCACGTAGGTGCGGGGCTCGCCCCGCACTGGCTTTTCTCGATGAAGCCCCATGCGGGGCAAGCCCCGCATCTACGCGAAGCGGTGTGGACGGAGATCGTCGGCGTGGTCGGCGTCCACGAGTTACCGCCAGGCGGTGAGGAAGGCGCGCAGCGAGGCCGGTTTCACCGGCTTGGTCAGCACCCGGTAGCCGCGTTCGCGCGCCAGCCGTTTCAGTTCGTCGCGGCCATCGGCGGTGAGCAGCGCGCCGGGCAGCGGACGGCCGGCGGCCCCGCGCAGCGCGACCAGCGCGTCGAGGCCGTCCATGCGGTCGTGCAGGTGGTAGTCCACCAGCATCACGTCCGGCCGTTCGGCGATCTTCTCCAGCGCCATGTCCACGGTGCTGGCGGCGATCACCTCCACCTTCCAGCGGCCGAGCAGCGCGCGCATGCCGTCGAGGATTTCCTGGTCGTTGTCCACGCACAGCACGCGCATCCCGGCCAGCGCTTCGTCGCCGCCGAACGCGGGCGTGGCGCGCGGCGGCGCCACGGCCGGCGTCGGCACGCGCGGCAGGGTGATGGAGAACATGCTGCCGCGGCCGGGCTGGCTGCGCGCGTCCAGGCCGTGGCCGAGCAGGCGCGAGATGCGCTGGCAGATCGACAGGCCCAGGCCCAGGCCCTGCTCGCCCCAGTCGAACGGCTGCTGGTAGCGGTGGAACTCGTTGAAGATCTGCTGCATGTGGTGCTCGGGGATGCCGGGGCCGGTATCCCACACCTGCAGTTCGACCTGGCCGCCGCGCACGCGCAGCGCCAGCACGATGCGTCCGCTGCGGGTGTAGCGCAGCGCGTTGGCCATGAAGTTCTGCAGCACGCGGCGCAGCAGGCGGCGGTCGCTGCGCACCCACGCCGGGCGCGCGAACACGTGCAGGCGCAGGCCGCGGCCGGCGGCCACCGGCGTGTACTGCGCGGCCAGTTCGCGCACCAGCACCGCGGCGTCGAAATCGGTGACGGTCGGGCGCAGGCCGCCGGCGTCCAGCCGCGACACGTCGAGCAGGCCGTCGAGCAGTTCCTCCGCCGCGCGCAGCGAGGCGTCCACGCGTTCGGCCAGGTGGCGCTGTTCGTCGTTCTCCTGCAGGCCGTCGCGCAGCGCCGAGGCGAACAGCCGCGCGGCGTTGAGCGGCTGCAGCACGTCGTGGCTGATCGCGGCCAGGAAACGGGTCTTGGACTGCTGCGCCGCCTCGGCCGCCTGCGAGCGCTCGGCCACGCGCTGCTCCAGGGTTTCGTTGGCTTCCAGCAGCGCCTGCTCGGCGCGCTTGAAGTCGGTGATGTCGTTGTAGCTGGTGACGTAGCCGCCGCCGGGCAGCGCCTGGCCGCGCAGCTCGATCACCTTGCCGTCGGCGCCGGTGCGCTCGAACACGTGCGGCGTGCCGGCGCGCATGTGGCCGATGCGGCGATTGATCTGCACCTCGATGTCGCCTTCGCCCAGCTCGCCGCGTTCGGCGTTGTAGCGGATCAGGTCGGCGACCGGGCGGCCGACGTAGAGCATGCCGTCGGGATAGCCGAACATCTGCTGGTAGCGGCGGTTCCATGCGGTCAGGCGCATGTCCGGATCGACCACGCTGACCCCGGCGCTGATGTTCTCCAGCGTGGTGGACAGGATCTCGCGGTTGAAGCGCAGCTCCTGTCCCGCTTCGTCCAGCACCGCCACCACTTCGCCCAGGTCCATGCCCGAGCCGCGCAGCAGGCTGGTCAGCAGCAGGCGCGCAGAAGCGGCGCCGATGGACGCGGCCAGCAGGCGTTCGGTGAACTGCACCCAGGCGCGGTCGGCGGCGGCGGCCGGCTGGAATTCGCGCTGCAGCGCCTGCGCCTGCTCGGCGAAGGCGCGCCGCGCGCGCACGTCGCCGACCACGCGCGTGGCCAGCGCCAGCAGGTCGCGCACCTTGACGTGCGCCGGCCAGTCGCCGGCCACCGCCGGACGCCGCGCGTACGGCTCCAGGAACGGCGCCACGCGCAGCCGCTCGGCCACGCCCGGGCGCCAGCGCATCGACACCAGCAGCATGGTCGCGGCGTTGAGCAGCAGCGACCAGAACGTGCCGTGGGTGAGCGGGTCCCAGCCGCGCAGGCCGAACAGCTGCTCGGGCCGCAGCCAGTCGATGCCGAACGGGCCGTGCTCGACCAGCGCCACGTCCAGCCAGCCGCCGTGGCTGAGCGCCGGCAGCAGCAGGGTGTACACCCAGAGGCCGAAGCCCACCGCCATGCCGGCGCCGACGCCGCGGCGGCTGGCGCCGCGCCAGTACAGCCCGCCGATCAGGCCGGGCGCGAACTGCGCCACCGCGGCGAAGGCCATCAGCCCGTAGGTGGCGAGCATGGTGTCGTTGTTGCTGCCGCGGTAATAGCCGTAGGCCACCAGCGCCAGCAGCAGGATCGCCAGGCGGCGGATCCACAGCACGCGCGAGGCGACGTCGGCCGCTTCGCGGTGGTCGCCACTGCGGCGCAGCAGCAGCGGCATGACCAGGTCGTTGCTGATCATCGTCGCCAGCGCGATCGAGGACACGATCACCATGCCGGTGGCCGCGGAGAAGCCGCCGACGTAGGCGACCAGCGCCAGCGCGGTGTTGCCGCCGCTCATCGGCAGCGCCAGCACCAGCGCGTCGTCGGCCACGCCGCCGCTGCCCAGCAGCGCGCTGCCGGCCACCGCGATGGGCACGATCATCAACGAGATCAGCACCAGGTAGCCGCCGAACATCCAGCGCGCGCGGCGCACGTCGCCGACGTCGCCGCATTCCACCACCGCCACGTGGAACTGGCGCGGCAGGCAGATCAGCGCCAGGAAGCTGAGCAGGGTCTGCGAGACGAAACCCACCGGCGGCGTCGCTTCGAACAGGGTGCGCGCCGACTGCACCACCGCGGTGCCGCGCTCGGACAGCCACACGTAGGCGAACACGCCCACCGCCACCATCGCCAGCAGCTTGATCATCGATTCCAGCGCGATGGCCAGCATCATGCCGTGGTGGTGCTCGGTGGCGTCCACCTGGCGGGTGCCGAACAGGGTGGCGAACAGCGCCATCAGCAGCGCCACGTACAGCGCCGGATCGGTGAGCACCCCGCCGCCGCCGGCATCGCCGGTGAGCACCTGCAGGCTCATCGCCACCGCCTTGTACTGCAGCGCCAGGTACGGCACCACGCCGATCAGCGCGATCAGCGCCACCAGCGCCGCCAGCCGCCGCGAGCGCCCGTAGCGCGAGGAAATGAAATCGGCGATGGAAACGACGTTCTCGCTGCGCGCGATCAGCGCCAGCCGCTCGATGATGCGCCAGCCGAACAGCAGCAGCAGCAGCGGCCCCAGGTAGATCGGCAGGTAGCCGATGCCGTAGCGCACCGCGGTGCCGACCGCCCCGTAGAAGGTCCACGACGAGCAGTACACCGCCAGCGCCAGGCTGTAGACCACCGGGCGCAGCCAGGGGCGGTCCGGATACATCGGCCGGCGGTCGCCCCACCACGCCACGCCGAACAGCAGCGCGGCGTAGCCGAGCGAGACCAGCAGCAGGATCCAGCTAGAGACCAAGGACGAGTTTCCGGACGGGCCGCGTGGCAGTGTAGCCGCAGCCGCGCGGCCGCCGTGACGGCGCGGACGGCGGCGTGGCGCCGGTCAGTACGGGATCGCCTCGCCGCCGCCGGGCCGGTGCGCCGGCTCGGCGGACAGCGGCCGCGCCGGCAGGTGCAGGTGGAAACGGGTGCCCTCGCCCGGCGCGCTCTCCACCTCGATCCGGCCGTCGGCCGCGGCCACCAGGTTGGCCGCCACCGCCAGACCCAGCCCGGTGCCCTGGCCGCTGGGCTTGGTGGTGAAGAACGGCTCCAGGCAGCGCCGCCGCACGTCCTCGCTCATGCCGTGGCCGCTGTCGCTGACCTCGATGCGCAGCTCGTTGCCCGGTTCCGGGCAGGACAGCGCGAGGCGGAACGCGCCGCCGTCGGGCATGGCCTGCTGCGCGTTGGCGGCCAGGCTCAGCAGCACCAGTTCCAGCTGCGCCGGATCGAAGTGGATCTGGCACTGCGCGTGGCCGGTGTCCAGTTCGAACGCCACGCGCGCGTCGAACAGCTGGCGCAGCATCGGCTCCATCGCCGCGATGGTCGGCGCCGCATCCAGCAGCTGCGGCCGCGCCACGTCCTGGCGGCTGAAATCCAGCAGGCGGCGGGTGACCGCACCCGCGCGCCGCGCCGCCGATTCCACGCCCTGCAACGCCGCCTTCAGCTCGACCGGATCGTCGCTGCGGCGGCACTTGCCGGCGTAGCCCATGATCAGCGCCAGCAGGTGGTTGAAATCGTGCGCCACGCCGCTGGCCAGGCGGCCGACGTTCTCGATCTTCAGCGCGTGCACCAGCTGCTCGCGCGAGCGTTCCTTCTCGTGCATCTCCAGTTGCAGCTCGTCGCGCTTGCGCGCCAGGTCGGCGCCGCGCCGCTGCGCGATGCGCAGGTTGTCGCGCAGCGAGGACAGCGACTGGTCCAGCACGAAGGCCGCCAGGGTCATGCCGAAGGCGGCCAGCGACAGGTCGCGCAACGCCATCTCCACGCGCACCGGCAGGTAGAACCCGGCGGCCGCGTCCAGCCACGCGCCCAGCGCCAGCAGCGCGCCCAGCCAGCCGGTCGCCAGCCACAGCGCGCGGCGCCCGAGCAGCGCGCCGGCCAGCAGCACCGGCAGCAGCTGCAGCAGCTGCCCGTGCATCTGCGCGCGCAGGCCCCAGTAGCCGTACGCCACCGAGGTCAGCACCAGGTTGAGCACCACGAAGACCACCACGGACAGGTGCAGCCGGCGCCGCCGCAGCAGTTCCAGGCAGACCAGGCAGGCGAGCATGCCGGCGACGGTCAGCGCCTGCGCCAGCAGCCCGGTCGATGGCGCGCCCCACAACAGCAGCAGCAGCTGGTAGCCGGCCACCAGCAGCCACAGGCGCAGCAGCATCGCCGCGGCGCGCGCTTCGGTGGCGTCGACCGCCGGCGGCATCCACCGACGCGTGAACCCGGGCGCGCCCGGTGGTGGCTCGGCCGGATCGGCCGGCCGGGAGGATCGGGAAAGCATCGTGCGGGTTCCCAGCGCGGCGCGGCGCCGCGTTACATGGAAGGACGCGGCTATATTACGGACCATCCGTTGTCCAGGCGTCCCTGCGGTCCCGTGCACGGCAGCAGTTCCCGCCGCTGGAAAACCATGCACCTGCTCCACCTGTTCCACTTTCTCCGCTGCCTGCCACCGTGCCTGCTGCTGGTACCGGCACTGGCCGGGCCGGTGCGCGCGGACGATGGCGGTGCGCGCCTGAAGGAGGAAGTGGCGCGCTGCCTGCCGTTGGTCTACGACGCGCCCCACGACGCGCTGGCCCAGGCCGACCGCCTGCTGGCCCTGCCGGCGCTGCCGCTGGCGTCGAGGATCGACACGGTCAGCTGCCGCAGCGCCGCCCTGCACCAGCTCGGCCGCAACGAGGACAGCAGGCGCGCCATCGCGCAGCTGCAGTCGCTGTTGCGCACGCCGGGCCTGCCGCTGGAGGACTACGACCAGGTGCGGCGCCGCGCCGCGTTCCTGCTGCTGCGCGACGGTCGCGACGACGAAGGGCTGCAGATCCTGGAAGCCGTGCAGGAGCGCGCCATCGCCGACGGCAACATCGGCGGCCAGATCCTCGCGCTGGGCCATATCGCGCTGGTCCACGCCGAACAGTTGGACGGCGCCTGCGCCGGCTCGCCACGGGCGGCGGGCCCATCGTCCGCCACCGTGGCGGATGAAACCGCCGGCCGTGACGCGCGCAACCGCCGCATTCGCGCGGTCGCAACGAAGGAAAGCGGAACACGGACGCGCCGCGATCCGTGCCGGGGGCGGGCAACGCGGCTATATTACGGACCGTCCGCCGCCGGCCTGCCTCCCGCGCACCGTCATCCGCACGGACCTCCCTACGCCAGGAACCGCCTGACGCCATGCCCTTTCCGCTCCGCGCCGTCCGCTGCCGCCGCCTGCTGCCCTGCCTGGCGCTGGCTGCCGCGCTGGCAGGCCCCGCCCATGCCCAGGTCGCCGATACCGACGCCCGCCTGATGGAGCAGGTGATGCGCTGCCACACGACGGTGCACGGCGCGCCGCGCGATGCGCTGGCGATGGCGGAAAAACTGCTGGCCATGCCGTCGCTGGCGCCGGTGGTCGAGATCGGCGCGGTGGGTTGCCGCGGCTTCGCCCAGCAGCTGCTGGGCCGTGGCGACGGCAGCCTCGAATCGGCGGCGCGGCTGCAGGCGCTGTTGAAGACGCCCGGCCTGCCGCCGCTGGAACGCAACCGGGCGCTGCAGATGGCCGCGACCCTGCTGCAGCGCAACGGCCAGACCCGGGAAGGCCTGCAGCTGCTCGAGTCGATGCTCGAACGCGGCATCGCCGAGGGCGACGTGAGCGCGCAGATCACCGCCCTGACCGGCATCGCCCTGATCCGCGCCGAGCAGATGGACGATCCCGAAGGCGCGCTGCACTACCAGGCGCAGGCGATCACGCTGTCCGACCACCTGCGCCGGCCGCCGCTGCCGCAGGACGTGATGCTCCATTACAACTACGGCTACACGCTGCTGCAGCTCAAGCGTTACGACGAAGCCGAACGCGCCTTCGTCCGCACCGAATCTATCGCCAACCGCCTGTCCAACCAGGACGTGATGCTGCACCGCATCCGCAGCCATCGCGCCGAGGTGCAGCATGCGGCCGGCCGGCTCGAGGTGGCCAAGGCGCAGTTCCTCGAACTCCTGCCCTGGCAGCAGCACAACGATCCGCTGGGGCAGGTCGTCACCCTGCAGCGGCTGGCGAGGATCGCGCTGGAGCAGGACCAGCCCGAAGAAGCGCGCCGCCTCGGCGAGCAGGCGCTGGCGGTGGCCGAGCCCGGCCGGTTCCCGGAAGGCATCCGCGACAGCCTGGACCTGCTGGCGGAAATCAGCATGGCGCTGGGCAACCCCACGCAGGCGCGCGATTACCTGCGCCAGGCCCGGCAGATCGACCAGGCGCGGATGAAGGGCGACAACCTCAACCGCCTGGCCAGGCTGCAGGCCAGGGCCGAACAGGCGCTGGAGCCGATCCGCTTCAACGCCACCCAGGAGGCCAGCCGCGACCGCCTGCTGCGCAATGCCGCGCTGGCCGCGGCGGCGGTCCTGCTGCTGGCCGGCGGCGGCCTGTACCTGCGCATGCGTCGCCAGCAACGCCGGCTGCGCCAGCTCGGCACCACCGATCCGGTCACCGGGCTGCCCAACCGGCGCGAGGCCGAGCGCCTGCTGGATGCGGCCATGTCAGTGTCCTCCGGCGACGAACGCAGCGCGGTGCTGCTGCTGGAAATCGATGGTTTCAAGTCGCTCAACGACCTGCACGGGCACGCGGCCGGCGACGAGCTGCTGCGCGCCGTGGCCGAGGAACTGGTGCGCAACAGCGACCAGCACGACCACGTGGCGCGCTGGGGCGGCGCCACGTTCGTGGTGATCCGCGCCAACACCTCGCAGGCCGCGGCGTTCGCGCTGGCCGCGCACCTGTGCCGCTGCATCGAGCGGCTGCAGGTGGACGTCGCGCCGGGCCAGTGCCTGACGCCCGGCATGTCCGCCGGCGTGGCGCCGCATCCGTTGTTCCCCGGCATGGCGGCGCCGCATGCCGATACCCTGCGCGCCGCCAGCCGCGCGCTGCAGGTGGCGCGCCGCAGCGGCGCGGGCACCTGGGCCGGGCTGTGGGGCCTGGCCGAGGGCCGCAACGTGGATGTCTACAGCATCCTGCGCGATCCCGAGCAGGCGCTGGCGCAGGGCTGGATCGCGATCGGCGGCGGTCGCCCGATGTCCTGGGCGCCCCCGCGCGATGGCGCCGCGGCGCCACCGTCGCGCGAGGAAAACCGCGGCCCGGGCCGGATTTCGCAGCTCCCCTGACCCCTGCGCCCGCCGCCATGGCGGAAGGGAAACCCGACGGCGCCGGTCTCCCCCCGCCGGGCGGGACTCACCTGGCCAGTTCGAAGCGCACTTCGACACGGCGGTTCGGCAGCAGGCATTCCAGCAGCGCCGCGCGCGGCTTGACGCCCTCGCACTGCTGCACCTGCTGGGTGTCGCCGCGGTACTCGTAGCGGATCGCGTCCGGGTCGATGCCGCGGCCGATCAGCAGTTCGCGCACCGTCTGCGCGCGCCGCTGCGACAGGCCCTGGTTGTAGTCGAAGCCCTTGCCCTGCATGCGGTCGGCGTGGCCGACCAGGACCACGCCGGCGAGCTCGCGCTTCTCGCTGGCGATGGTGGCCAGCGCGCGGTCGATGCTCTCCAGCGAGTAGGTGCGGATGTCCTTGCGGCCGTCGCGGTCGAACTCGAACAGCACGTTGGCGACCAGCGGGCCCGGCGCGGCCGCCGGCGCGGCGTCGGGCGCCACGCCGCACTGGCGCGCCAGCGCCTCGGCGTCGTTGACCAGGTCCTCGGCGATCTGGATGTACGGCTTGGAGTGACGCCACTGCTGCTGGTTGAACTCGTTGCCGGCATGGACCAGCTCGACCTCGCCGCAGGCCACGGCCTGCTGCGCGCAGCTGAAGCCCGGGGTGCCGTGGATCGCCTTCAGGCGCTGCCACAGGTCGTCGCGCAGGTACTTGGCGTTGTTGACCAGCGGCGTGTCGGTGGGAATCGGCGCAACGCCGTTCTCCATGTCCACGATCAGCTTCTCCGACTCGGTCAGCGCTTCCTGCGGGAACGCGCTGCGGTCGTTGCGGGTGTATTCGTGGAAGGACACGTCCAGCCAGCACTGCGCCTTGGACAGGTGGTAGTCGCGCACCGGGCGGCCGGCGTCGTTGAGCGCCTGGATGCGGCCCTGCGTGGCCTCGTAGCCCTGCAGGTCGGCATGGATGGCCTCGTCGGTGATGCGCTTTTCCTGCGGGTTGAGCCGGGTCTGCTGCGCGCCGGCGGTGCCGGCCAGGGCGGACAGGAGGGCGGTCGCCAGCAGCGCGCGGGACAGGGTGGAGCGGTTGTGCGTGGATTTCATCGGGTCGTCCTCAGCGGGCCGGGTCGCGGTAGCGCACCGGGTCACGGCGGAAAAGGTCTTCGTCGAACTTGAAGCGCAGGCGCAGGAACAACCCCTGCTGGGTGTACTCGTAGCCGTTGAGGTCGCGGTCGCCCTCGAAGCCGGTCCAGTTGTAGCCGGCCGACAGCCACAGGTTCTGCCGCAGCAGGCGGCCCACTTCCACGCCGTAGGCGTACTGGTTGCCGCCGGACTGGCCGCGGAAGGTGGAGCCGAGCACGCCGACGTCCCAGTTCTCGGTGATGTCGTAGACGATGCGGCCGGAGAACAGCACCGCGCGGAAGCTGCTGTTGACGCGGCCGCCGTCGCCGTACGCGAACTGGTCGCGCTGCCACTTGCCGGCCACGCGCCCGGTCAGCCACCACGGCCGCGACGGATGCCAGTCGGCATGCGAGGAGACGATGTGGGCGCGGGTGCGCACGTCCTGGCTGAGGCCGTTGACCGCCTGGCCGTCGAGCAGGGTCAGCCCGCTTTCGTCGCGTTCGAGCTTGTACTCGTAGCGCATCAGCGCGTTGACCCGGTTGCGGTCGGTGTCGCGGTAGGCCAGGCCGAGCTGGAAGCGGTCCTGCAGGACGTCGCCGCGTTCCTTGTAGTTGGTCGCCAGCAGGTAGTTGCGGCCCAGCAGGGTCCAGTCGCGGCTGAGCTTGCGCGCCACCATGAACTGCAGCAGCGTGGTGTCGAACGCCTCGTTGGCCTCGGTATGCGCCACGTCCTCGGAGATGCGGTGCTCCACGCGCACGGCGCCGCGCCACAGCGGGTTGGCGCTGTAGTCCAGCGCCAGCGCCAGGCCGGTGCTGTCGCCGGTATCGCCGGCGATCACGTTGACGCGCTCGGCCGAGCTGCTCAGGCGCAGGCCTTCGCGGATGTCCCAGTTGTTGCGGATGCCCGAGGCGGCCTGCACGTCGCGGCCGCTGATCGCATCGCGCAGCCGGTATTCGCTGAACGCCTGGGTGTCGCGCAGGTAGGTGCTGTCCACGCCGAACACCAGCGCATCGGCCTCGCGGTCGGTGGTGGTGATGCCGTAGGCGCTGGTCAGGCCGGTCTGCTTCTCGTAACGGCCGTACAGGCGGCTGCGCTCGAACACCTGGTAGTCCACGCCGGCGGCGACGCGGTGGCGGTCCTCGCCGTTGACGCTCTGCTCGACCTCGGCGCCGCCGCTGAACTTCTCGCTGAAGCGGTAGCCCAGGCCGATGCGGGCGCTGTCCGATTCCAGCCTGGTGCCGATCGGCAGGTCGCTGGTGATGGGGCTGCCGGACGACGGGCCGTTGATGACCATCAGGCCGGTAGCCGGGTCCAGCGCCTGCTGGCCGTAGCCCAGCGCGCCGCCGCCGGCACCGGTGGCGAAGCCGCCGGTCAGGCCGCCGGTCTGCCCGAACGGCGAGCCCATCGACCACGGCGAGGTCGCGCCGATGGTCTCGCGCACGCTGCGCAGGCCGAAATCCAGGGTCAGCCGCTCGGTGGCGCCCACGCGCACGCCGGCGCCGCCGGCCTCGCGCTCGCCGCCATCGGGGTTGCGGTCCTCGCTGCGCAGGCCCTCGACGTACAGCTCCAGGCGCGGGCCCACCGCGTAGCTCAGCCGCGCGTTGTACTCGCCACGACCGCCGTACAGCGGCGAGGCCGGGTTGTTGAATGCCGGGTCGGTGCGCGCGGCGAACAGGCGCGCATCGAACTTGTCGCCGTCGTGGGCGAACTCCACGCGCCAGGCATCGCCCTCGACCTCGCCCACCACGTCCTTCAGGCCCTGCGAGGTGATCTGGTTGAGCGAGCTGGTGTTGACCTCGCTGCGGGTGCGCGCGAACTCGGCCACCAGCATCGTGTTCTCGCCGAAGCGGTAACCGGCGTTGGCGCTGCCCATGCGGAATTCGGCATAGGGGTTGCGGTCTTCCACCGCCGAGGCGCCCACCTCCAGGCGGTCGGTCAGCTTGAACTGGCCGTCGGCGCCGAACACCCAGAACTTCTCGGTCTGCTGGTCCAGCTCGTAGGTGATGCGCAGCGACACCGGGTTGAGGTCGCTGTCGAAGGACGGCATGAACTGGTTGAGCAGGATGCGCCCGGAGAACGGCTCGAAGCTGTAGTCCACCAGCCGCGCCAGCGGACGCACCGAGACGATGCGCGTGGGCTGGTTGCGGTCGCGCACGATCACTTCCACCCGCTCGCTGCCTTCCAGCACCGCGTTGTTGCGCAGCGCGTACGGGCCGCTGCCCTGGCTGCGGAACTCCTCGATGACCTGGCGCAGCGAATCCTCGATGGCGAAGACGTTGCCGCGTGCGCGCTCGCTCTCGAAGTGCCAGCCCAGGCCGGTGGCGGTGCGGTTGTAGGTGCTCAGGCTGCGCTGCGGGATCGGCCCGCTGCCACCGATGCCGGTGGCCGTGGCCAGCGTGTCGCCTGTCTGGAAATCGCCGTACAGCAGGTAGCTGCGCTTGTTGTCGATGCGCACGTACAGGCGCTCGGCCGAGCGCGCATCGAAGCCGCGCAGCGACGAATCGCCGTACACCGGGTAGAACTCCTCCGGCTGGATGTCGCGCAGCAGGCGGCCGCGCACGTCCTTGTCCGAGTCGTAGGCGGCGGTGAGCAGGTACTCGCCCTTGATCCGGCCCTTGACGAAGAACGCGGTGCGCGCGGCGGCATTGGCCTTGCCGTTGTTGAACTGCTTCTCCCAGCGGCGGATGTCGCGGTCGAAGGCATCGTTGTGCTGCACCGGCGAGATCAGCCCGGCATTGGACTTGTTGCGGAAGTTGACCACGCCCTCGATCAGGCCGGTGGCCAGCAGCTCGCGCATCTCCGGCAGGAAGCCGATCACACCCTCGGCGGCGCGGCCGCCGGCGGTGATGCGCAGCACCACGTCCTGCGGCTCGTGCGGCGCCAGCAGGTCGAACTCGGCCACGCCGTCCTCCACGACCAGCTGCACGCCGGGCGTGACCTTGTCGGCGTCGGTGGCGCCGGGACCGAACTCGTCGGTGCGCGAACCGGGCAGGCGGATGCGGCCGCCGCTGTTCTCGATGGTCGCGTAAGAACGGCCGGACAGCGGCTTGCCCTGCCCGTCGAGCAACTGCACGCGCACGTGCACCGGCGTCTGGCCATCGGCCGGCACGCCGTCGCGGTCGACCTCGACGCGCACCAGGTCCACGCCGCGGTTGAGCGCGTAGTCGACCTGGCCGGACCGCGCCGCCACCGCTTCAGGCGCGGCGTCGGCGCTCGCCGGCGAGCGCGGGTACAGGGTGCTGGCGTCGCCCAGCACCGGGGTGAAACGGTTGCCGGTGCCCACGCTCTGGGCCATCGCCGGCATCGCCGCGGTCGCCAGCGCGCAGGCCAGCAGGCTCAGGCGCGGCGTCGCGCGCAGGGAGTGGCGGCGGCTCATGGCTGCACCTCCTGCGAAGCCGATGCGGCGGGCGGGTTGGGTCTGGGTTCCACGATCGGTCTCTGGTTGGCCGAGTCCGTGGCCTGCTGCGGCGCACGGACCGGCTTGCTTTCGAAACGCAGCTGCGACTGGCCGGACTCGCTCTCCGGCGCGCGCACCTCGCCCTGGGTACGACGGGCCTTGACCTGCTCCAGCACCGGGTTGGCGCAGCTGCCCTCGACGAAGTCGGCGCGGTGCAGCTCGCCGTTCTTCAGGTCCAGGAACAGGCTGTCGGCATCGCCCAGGTTGCGGTTGCTGCTGGTGGTCAGGCGCGCGCCGACCGGCAGGGTCGATGCATCGACCTTCAGCGTGTGGCTGTTCGGCGGCAGGCCGCAATAGCTGTACTTGCCTTCCGAGTCGGAAACCATCCAGGTGCCGTCGGAGAAGTACAGGCGTACCCCGGGGATGCCCAGCTCTTCGTGGTCCTGCACGTGGTTGTTGTTGCAGTCCACGAACACCTTGCCCAGCACGCAGGCCTCGTCGGTGAACACGCCGCCGGTGACGCGCACGCGGTACTCGGCGTGGTTGGAGGGGGTCGAGCCCGGCAGCGGGTTCAGGCCCACCGGATCGATGCAGCCACCGGCGATCGAACAACCGTGCGCCTGCGCGCGGTTGATGCCGTCGCCCTGCAGGGCACCCACGCCGATGCGCACGCGGTAGGTCAGCACGAGCTGGCCGCCGGCGGCGATCGGGCCCAGGTCGAAGCCCAGGCGCGGACCCGGCCTGCCCAGCGGCTCGGCCAGCGCACGGCCGTCGGCGCGGGCACTGCCGTCCAGGTAGGTGAAGCCGCGCGGCAGCACGTCGACGATGTTCACCGTGCGCGCGGCGCTGCCGGACACATGACGCACCTCGATGGTGTACTGCACGGTGTCGCCGACCTCGGCCATGGCGCGGTCGCCGCGCTTGCTGATCACCAGCAGCGTGTCTTCCGGCGCCTCCTGCACTTCATTCGGCACGCGGCACAGGTTCTGGCTGATCTGCGGATCGCACAGGTCCAGCTGGCCGGGGGTTTCCTCGAACTGCTTCCACTGCTCGTCGGTGGGCTTGCGTTCCGGATCCTCGCCGCCGCCGGACACGACCACCGCGTTGTTCACGGTGCCCTGCTGCACGGCTTCCGGCAGCACATCCACCGGCACCTTGATCGCACCCGGATGGGTCGCACCCGCGGCCAGTTCACGCGAACTGGCGCACTGGAAGCGGCGCTCGCCCACCGTACCCGTACAGGTCCAGCCATCACCGGCGGGCAGGCCCGACAGCACGATGCCGGCCGGCAGGTGCTCGCTCACCACGTATTCGGCGTCGGTGGCGCGCTCGCCGATGTTGCGCACGCGGATCGCGTAGCTGGCCTGCTGGCCGACGGTGAACACGGCCGCGTCGGCGGCCTTGCTGACCACCACGTCCGGCCACGCCTTCACCAGTTCGCTCGGCAGGCGGCAGGCGTTGTGCACCACGTCGGCCTCGCACACCGGCAGGATGCCGACGTCGCCGCCTTCCAGCGCCTGCTTCTCTTCCGGCGTCGGACGACGCGATTCGGGTTCGCCGCCGCCGGTGACCAGCACGGCGTTGTTGACGGTACCGGCCACGGCATCGGTGCCCACGTGCACCGCTGCGCTGATGGCGGCCGCCGACGTCTGTCCCGCCGCCAGCACCGTGGCGCTGCGGCAGGTGAAGCGGGACTCGCCGGCCGCGCCGGTGCAGGTCCAGCCATCGCCGGCCGGAACATCCGCCAGGGTCACGCCCTGCGGCAGGCGATCAACGACCTCATACTCGCCGCTGGTCGCGGCCTGGCCGGCATTGCGCACCACCACGCGGTAGGTCGCGGCGCTGCCGGTGACCAGGGTCGCCGGATCCACCGACTTGCTGACCCGCAGGTCGGGCACGTCGGTGCTGATCTCGCCGAAGTTGTTGGATACCGAATGCTCGCCCGGCGACAGCTCGATGTCGCTGATCGACGACGTCGGGGTCTCCTTCGGAGTCGCGGTGCCACCGGTGGAGCCAGCCGTGGTCTGCCCGTTCTCGGTCTGCGGCGGCTGGTTCGGCTGGATCACCCTGTAGCGGCCAGGACGCAGGTTCTGGAAGTGGTAGCTGCCATCAGCATCGGTGGTGGTGGTCAGACGCACCGGGTTGCCGAGATCGTCCACGCCTTCCAGCACGATCTCCTGATCGGGGATGCCGGTCTCGCCGGAATCGATCTGGCCGTTGTCGTTGTCGTCGTTGTAGACGCGGCCGGCGATGGAGGCGGGCGGAATCTCGCCGAAGTTGTTGGCGATCGAGTGCTGGTTCGGACCCAGCACGATGTTGCTGACCGCCGACGGCGTGGTCGCCACGTCGGTGGCTTCGCCACCGTGGCTGCCGACACGGGTCTTGCCATTCATGGTGCCGGCGGGCTGTTCCGGTTCGGTCACCGTGTAGGTGCCCGGTGCCAGATCCTCGAAGACATAGTGGCCGTGCGCATCGGTCTGCACTTCGGCCACCACCGGGTTGCCCATGCTGTCGGTACCGGTCAGACGTACGATGACGCCGGCAATGCCGTCCTCACCGACGTTGATGATGCCGTCGTTGTTGCGATCCAGCCACACGGTACCGGCGATGGAACCACTCATCGCGATCTCGCCGAAATTGTTCTGCACCGAGTGCTGGTTCTCGCCGAGCACGATGTTGCCGATCGCCGACGGCGTGGTGGCCTTGTTGGTCGCGGTGGCGCCCGCCATCGGCACGCCGCCGATGGTGCCCGGCACCGTCTGGCCGTTCAGCGTCGCCGGCGGCTGGTCCGGTTCAGTAACGGTGTAGGTACCCGCCGGCAGGTCGGCGAACAGGTAGCTGCCGTCGCTGCCGGTGGTCGTGCTGCGGGTGATCGGGTTGCCGTTGACGTCGGTGCCGGTCAGCTCGACCGTGACGCCGGCGATGCCCTGCTCGCCGGCATCGATCACGCCGTTGTCGTTGCCATCCAGCCACACCCGGCCGGCGATGGTGCTGCGGGTCGGGATCTCGGCGAACAGGTTCTCCAGCGACTTCTGGCCCGGGGTCAGGATGATGCCGGCGATCTGCGACGGGGTGGTGGTCACGCCGGTCGCGGTGCCCATGGCGGCGCCACCGACGGTTCCTTCGGTGGTGATGCCGTTGGCGGTGCCCGCCGGCTGGTTCGGCTGGTGCAGGGTGTAGGTCCCCGGCAGCAGCTGGGTGAACGAGAACGTGCCGTCGTTGGCCGTGGTCGTGGTCGCGACCACCGTGCCGCCGGCGTCGCGCAGCTCGATGGTCTGTCCGCCGATGCCGGCGTCGCTGCCGTTCTGCGCGCCATCGTTGTCGTAGTCCATGAACACGCGGCCATGGATCTCGGCGCCTTCCTGTTCGCCGAAGTCGTAGTTCTCGCCGTTGCCGGTCAGGCGGATGCCGCTGATGCGGTCGGTGGTGGGCGCGTCGCCGGCCACGCCGGTCTGCGCGGTACCGGCGCTGCAGGCGCCGCCGCCGCAGGTGCCCGGCTTCACCGCGCTGGGACGGTTCAGGTGGCCGGCCGGCAGCACTTCGCGCACGGCGTAGGTCTTGGCCGGGTCCAGGCCGACGAACTTGTAGAAACCGGCGGCATCGGTAACCGCGGTTCCGGTCGGGCCGCCGACCGGCACGTAGTCGCCGCCGACCAGCTCCAGCAGCTCCAGCGTGGCGCCGGGGATGGGATCGTCCGTGGCCGGATCGCGCACGTCGTTGACGTTCTTGTCCAGGAACACGTGGCCGGACAGTGTGTACAGCGTGACTTCCGGGAAGTCGAACTGCACGCCCGCGCCGCCGCTGCCGAGCACGATGCCGCTGATGACGCCGCCGCCGGCCGCGATGCTGGCGCTGCCCTTGTCGGTCACGCCGGTGCTGGTGCCGTTGCGCACGGTGCGTGCGCTGTTCGGCTGCGGCATGCCGTTGTTGTAGCCGCCGGACACGGTGCTCTGGTCCTGGCTGACGGTGTAGCCGGCCGCATCGGACGGGGCCAGGCCGTTGAACGCGTAATCGCCGTTGGCGTCGGTGGTGACGGTCACGTCGATGGCGTTGCCGTACACGTCGGTGCCGGTCAGGCGCACGCTCACGTTCGCCAGGCCGGTGTCGCCCGCGTCGGTGTCGCCGTTGTTGTTCTGGTCCAGGAACACGCGGCCGGCGATGCTGGCGTTGCGCACCTGCACCGGGCCGTCCTGCTCGTTGTTGTTCGGGTTGCTGTCCTTGGCCAGGTCTTCGTTGGCCGCGTCCTTGCCCGGCTGCACGGCCACGTGGTTGTCCACGTCGGTGAGCCACGGCCCGGCGAACACACCGGTCTTGGGCCGCGCATGCAGGGTCAGGGTGTAACCGCTGCCCGCCGGGAAGTTGCCGTTGACGTGGCAGGTGACGTGCTGGACCGGGGTCGCGGTGGTGACGCTGGGCACGCCGTTGGAGACGTAGCAGACGTCGGCCGCGTCCGGCGCCGGCGGGCCGGGCTGCACGGCGAGGTTGCCGCCCGCCGCGGCCAGCGTGGCGCCGCCGGTGGCGGTGCCGACGCTCGGCGCAGTGGTGGCGATCCACTCGAAGCCGGCGGGCAGCGTATCCACCACGCGCATCTGGGTGGAGGTGGAGATGCCGTTGTTGCGCAGCACGATCTGCCACGGCACGGCCTGGCCGACATCGACCGGCGAGACCATCGCGGTCTTGCTCACCACTTCCAGATCGGTGCTCGGGAACAGCACGTTGTTGATCGCGGCCAGGTTGTTGCCGGCCTGGAGCGGATCGGCCGTGCACTTGCCGGAGGATTCGTAGCTGTTGGTCTCGTCGGCGCAGACGTGCACGGCGTTGCCGAAGATCACCGGCACGGCGGACGCGCCGGTCGGCTGGAACACCAGTTCGAAGTTGACTTCCTCGTTCACGTCCAGCGTGTCGAACGTACACACCGTATCGGCGTTCGCCGACGCCTGGGTGCAGGCGACCGTCTTGCCGACCAGGGTGTAGCCGGCGCTCGCCGCGCCGGCGTTCATGTTCTGCGGCGTGCCCTGCAGCGCCAGGGTGAAACCGGCCGGCACGGTCAGCGCATCGGTCATCTCGATGTTTTCGGCGATCGACGGGCCGGCGTTGCGGATGCTGAAGCGGTAGCGCAGGTCGTCGCCGGCGCGGAACTCGCTCTGCCCGGCCGGGAACACCGGCACCTTGCCCTGCTGCAGGTCGAACGACGGCACGGTCACGTCGAACACGGCCGAAGCGGTGTTGTTCGCCAGCGCGTTGGCGTCGCCGCAGGCACTCGAGTTGGCCACGCCGTCGAGGCGGTACTCGCACATGTTGTCCAGGTGGACATGGGCGGTATTGGTGACGTTCTCGTACAGCTTGTCACCCAGCGCGCCGGTGTAGCTCGGCGGCTTCTTTACGCGCGCGCGCACGGTGACCGTCTGTACCTCATGGCGGGAGATGGTCGCGACGTTGACGCAGGAAATGGCGCCGCTGGCAAGGTTGCTGGCCGCGCAGCTCATCTTCGCCGCGTCGGCCGGCTTCACTTCCAGCACATCGAAGGCCGGCGTCGCCAGCGTCGCCGCGCCGGTGAACAGGCTGTCGGTGATGCGGAAATTGCCGGCGGCGATATGGTCCTGGCCCTGGTTGCGGGCAACAAGGGTGAACAGCACCGTTTCGCCCACCGACGCCATCGGATTGTTGCCGCCGCTGGCAGGAATGCTGGTGGTCACCGTCTTGCTGGTCATCGCCACGTCGGCACGCGGCAGGACCAGCACCCGCGCGTCGTCGCTCAGCACGTTGCCGCCGGACAGGTCCTTCAGAAACGCGTTGGTCGAATCCAGCGTGGCGGTGTTGTTCAGCTGGCCCGTGGGTACGCCGAGCGGACGCGACAGCGTGGCCGTGACCACGATGGTGGCGCCGGCCGGCACGTTGTTGAAGCTGCAGACCTGCTCGTAGGTATTGCCGGACTCGGTGGTGTTTCCCGTATTGCCATACGAGCTCGGGTTGCCGGAAATGGTGGCCGGGCAGCTGTGCGTCACCCCCGGCGCCAGCGAGGTGTCGTAGACGAAAGCGATGTTCGGCGTGACATAGGTCGGTGCCGCGCCGATGGCCCGCATCAGGCCGCGATAAACGTCCTTCACCTGCAGGTTCGGAATGGTCGTCTGCGCCGGCGCCGTGGTGATGGTCATCCGCCAGTGCATGTCGTTGTCGGCGGCGGCCAGCGTCGGCGCGTCGGCGACGTCGTCATGCCAGATGTTGCCGTCCACCGACGATTCCTTGCGGATGCCCACGCGGACATCCTCGATGGTGGTACCAATGCCGTTGGCGGTTTGGCAGTCCTGGCCATTGGTGCCGTTCTCGGCGATACCGCCGGTTGCACCGGCGTCCTCGGGATCGGCCGGCTGCGGGCCGTCGCTCTCGGCCAATCCCAGCAGGCGCAGCACCTCGCTGCCGGTGCAGGCGACGTTGGTCAGCGTTACGGGGTTGGGTCCCAAGGTCGCGGCGTCGGCCACGGTATGGGCGAAGCTGAAGGTTCGGGACTGGCCGACATTCATCGTGCCGGTGCCGGGAAGCTCGCAGGAAACCTGCGTCGTCTGATTCGGGTACTGGCCATCGGGCCGTGCCGATCCGGGGGTGACCGTACACGTCCAGCCTCCCGTCGGCGCGACCGTGGCGTTGGTGATCTCGCGCGGATCGAGCCAGTCCACCACGCGCAGCGGTTGCGCCGGAGTCCAGCTGACCACTTCTGGCCCCCGGTTGGTGACGGTCAGGGTGGTGTTGATCGTCTGTCCCGGCGCCACCTTGCTGGGTTTGCTCTTGCTCAGCCCCAGGTCGGCCGCCGACGGCGCCATCCAGTAGCGGCGGGTGGCGCTGTTGTTGTTCAGCTGGCCATCGTCCTGGCCGGCGGGCAGGGTCAGCACGGCGGGCAGGTACTCGCCCGTGCGGCGGAGGTTGTCCAGGGTCACGGGGATGACGAACGGAGCGGACTGCCCCACGTTCAACGCGCCCGCGGTGCAGCTGACCTTGGTGCCGGTCCAGGTCCCGGTCACGGTACCGCCGCTCACCGGGGGCGAAATGGTCAGGCTGCTGGCAGGGGTGGACGTGCAGCCCGCTGGCAGCGTGCCGAGGGTGAAGCCCGCCGGAACGATGGTCTCCACCACCGCTCCTGCCGCCGACGCCATGGGCCCGTTGTTGGTCACGCCGATGGTGATGGTCTGGCTGCTCAGGCCAGGCGAAGGCGACGCCGAGCTGTTGCTGAGCGAGCTGGTGATGGTCGCCACCAGATCCGTGGCCGGCTCGGTGTTGTAGTTGAGGCTGGCGCTGTTGTTGCCGGCCACCAGATCGATGTAGAGCGGGTTGGCGGAGGTGATGGTTGCCGTGTTGACGAAGCTGCCGAAGCTCCGGGTGGTACCGCTCACGTCGATCCAACTGCTGTTCAACTGCGCGGCGGAGATAGGGGAGCCGCCCGCGGTGTAGGTACAGGACAGCACGCGACTGCTGTTGGCCGTGGCCACCGCGGTGCACGCCGGCGTCAGCGGACCGCCGAAAGTAACTCCCGTCACCACGAAGCCCGTGGTGGCGCTACCCGGCAAGTTGTCGGTGATGACGATGCTGCCGCCCACCGGCACGTTGTTGCCCCCGACGGCGATGCTCGGGGTCAGGCGGAAGGTGCTGTTGCCTCCCGTCAGCGGGTTGCCGGCGGCGGGCACGGTCAGGGTCTTGCCGACGGTCAGGTCGCCGGCGTTGCGCACGTTGCCCGAGAAGGCGGCGGACGGGCCGGAGGTGCCGGTGGCGGTCAGGTTGAAGCCGCCAGCGGTGACGCCGCGGACCGGGAAGGTCACCGTGCCGCTGCTGCCGGCGGTCGTCGCACACACCATGTTCGGCGCGGTATAGGTGCAACCGGCCGGGGGCGCGGGCGGATCGGCCTGCAGCTGGGCGGGGATCACCACGGTGACGGTGTCGCCACCGGCGCTGGTGCGCGTCCAGTCGACGGTGACGTTCACGTCCTGGCCGATGCCGATGTCCGGCGCCGTGGTCACCTGCGTCGCGGTCACGGCGGCCTCCGCGGCCGGCGCCATGACGCCGACCAGGGCCAACAGGCCTGCGATCGTCATCGCGCGGGTGGCAAATCCATTTGCATGCGTGCGCGACGACGTCGCGCGACCGGCCTGATCGTGTGATTGGTACACGGGTTTTCCCCTGCCTTGCAGCTGTTGCGCCCCACCCGGCTTCCTGGGAAGGCCGGGCCCTGCGGTGGTATCGGCGCGCGCCGCTCACGGCACGCGCGAATTGCCCCTTCCGGGCATTCGGGCCGCATTCTCGACAGGCGTGGCGGCGATGGCAGTAGCAGCTCCTGCCATTTCCTCTCACTTCCTCACAGGCAAGGCGGAAATCGGCGCGCGTGCAAAGCGGCGACGCGGCGGGGGACGATCAGGACTGCGTCGATACCAGCAGGTAACCCGCGCCGCGCAGGGTGCGGACCGGCAGCGCGAGGTCGGTGGCGGTGCGCACGCGCGTGCGCAGGCGGTGCACCAGCACTTCCAGCCGGTGCGGATCGAAATCGCGGGGCGTGGGCGACAACGCGGCGATCAGCCGCGCGCGGCCGAGCGGCGTGCCCGGAGCGGAGAACAGTTCCTGCAGCAGCGTGCGTTCGGCCACCGTCAGCAGCAGCGAGCGGCCGTTTGGCGCCCACAGCTCCCAGCCGCCGGCACGCAGGCTCCAGCCGTCGCCGGTACCGCGCGCCGCAACGGGCGCGGGTTCGCGCGCCACCGCGTGCGTGCTCCCGCGTCGCGACGCCATGCGCCGGTGCAGGCTGTGCAGGGCCGCCACCAGCACCGGCAGTTCCAGCGGCTTGGCCAGGTAGACGTCGGCGCCCGCGGAAAGGCCGTGCGCCATGTCGGCCGCGCTGCTGCGGCCGGTGACCAGCACGATGCCCATGTCGTCGATGCGGCGCAGGTGGCGGGCCGCGCTCAATCCATCCTCGCCGGGCAGCACGACGTCGAGCACCACGATGTCGCAGCGGTCCACCGCCAGTTCGCGGTAGAGCGCTTCCACGCTGTCGATGCCGCGCACGACCGCGCCGTGCCGCTCGAGTTCATCGACCACCAGGTCGCGCCATTCCGGGTCGTCCTCGACGACCCAGGTGCGCACCCCCTGCAGCTGGCGCCCCATATCGGCCAGCGGCAGATCGCGTTTCGTTTCCAATGCCGGTCCCCATGCCGTGCCGGCCGCGCGATGCGCGGCCTCTACGTCCCGGGGATTTTCGGCAGGAGCCGGCGTGCCGACAGTATCGAAAAATCTCTCTCGATCTCAGAGTTTCACATTTTACGCCCCACTACCGTGCCAGGGGAGGTAGCGCGCAGACCGGAAGCGGGCGCCGGGATCGAGTCTTGTGCACCCATCCGTCTTGCTCCCGGGCCGGAAGCAAGCCCGCTCCGCCCCGGGCTTCCGGCCGCCGCTCCTCAGGCCGTCACGACCTGGTCGGATACCAGCATGTAGCCCATGCCGCGCAACGCGCGTACCGGCAGCATCGCGTCGGTGGCGTTGCGCACGCGGGTACGCAGGCGGTGCACCAGCACTTCCAGCCGGTGCGGATCGAAGTCCCATGGCTGGTCGGTGACCGCGGCGATCAGCCGCTCGCGGTCGACCGCCTCGCCGGGGACGGCGAACAGTTCACGCAGGAAACCGCGCTCGGCCACGGTCAGGGTCAGCGCCCTGCCGTTCGGAGCGAGCAGGTCCCAGCCGTCGGAACGCAGGCTCCAGCCCGCACTGGCCTCCACGGCCGCGGCGGGTGCGGGCGCGGCAGCCGGAACCGACTGCGACATGCGCCGATGCAGGCTGTGCAGCGCGGCGACCAGCACCGGCAGCTCCAGCGGCTTGGGCAGGTAGATGTCGGCGCCGAGCGAAAGCCCGTGCGCCATGTCGGCGGTGCCGCTGCGGCCGGTGACCAGCACGATGCCCATGCCCTCCGTCCGCCGCAGGTGCCCGGTGGCGCTCAGCCCGTCCTCGCCGGGCAGGCCGACGTCGAGCACCAGGATGTCGCAACGGTCCACCGCCAGTTCGCGGTAGAGCGCTTCCACGCTGTCGATGCCACGCACGGCGGCACCGTGGTATTCGAGTTCGTCGACCACCATGCCGCGCCACTCGGGATCGTCTTCCACGACCCATATCCTTATGCCATCCAACCGGCACCCGACCTCGGCCGCCGGCCGTCCACGATCCATCTCCATCAATGCTTCCCCAAGACCGGTCCCGCCCTGTTCGCATGGGCATTCTAGCCAGTGGCGCCGTCCGCCGCGCGACGGCGGATGCGATCGGCCGGAACGAGGCGGGCCGTGGCGCATCCGCCACGGCCCGCGACAGCCCGCCACCGCGCCCGAACGTTACTCCTGCGGCAGGCCCATCTCGGCCAGCAGCGCCGGCGCCGGGTAGACCTTGGCCAGCAGCCAGCGCAGGTAACGCATGTCCACGTGCACGGCGCGCTTGTAGCGCGGGTCGAACCACCAGCTGGCGCTCACCGATTCCCAGTTGGAATCGAAGTTCAGGCCGATCAGTTCGCCCTTGGCGTTGAGCACCGGCGAGCCGGAGTTGCCACCAGTGGTGTCCAGGTTGGTCAGGAAATTGACCGTCTGCGTCTTCAGCACCGGATCGGCGGTGCTGCCGAAATCACCCTTGGCGATCGCGGCCAGCAGCGGTCTGGGCGCATCGAACGGCACCATGTTGGTGTTCTTCTCGACGATGCCGGCCACGGTGGTCACCGGCGAGTAGCTGACCGCGTCGCGCGGATGCAGCGCTTCGACCTTGCCGTAGCTGATGCGCAGCGTGCCGTTGGCATCCGGGTACACCGCGCGGCCCTGCCTGGCGCGCCAGGCGAACAGCGCCTGCATGTAGGAAGGGCGCAGGCGCAGCTGCTCGCCTTCGCGTTCCTTGCTTTCGCGCTCGGCGGAGAGCTGTGCCGTCACCAGCGCGGCGGCAACCGAGACCAGCGGATCGGCCTCGATGAAAGCGCCCTTGCGGGCGGCTTCGAAGCGCGACAGGCGCTGCGCCTCGTCTCCGAGCTTCGTCCCGGCATACAGCGCGTCCAGCGCCTCGCGCAGCTGCTCCGGCGTGCGGCCGAACACATTGTCGTAATGCGCATCGCGCCGTGCGTCCGGCAACTGCTGGTAGCGGGTGAGCAGCGCGGTGAGGATCGCCTTTTCCACCGCCGGGTCGTAACGGCGCTGCACCTGCCGGAGCACGCCTTCGATCAGCGCGTGGTCGCGCTGCTGGTAGCCGCTCTCGCGCTCGGCGTCGGGCTTGGCCGATTCGATGCGCAGGCGCTCCAGCAGCAGCGCCGAACGCAGCAGCTGGGTCTGGCTGGACATCAGCGTCACCAGGAATTCGCTGGCGCCGGCCTGCTCTCCGGCCGCCAACGACGCGGACAGCGCATCGATGTCGGCACCGTATCTGCGGTCGGTGGCGGCGAGCATCGCCTGCTCGTCCTGCGCGCGCTGGGCCTTGGCGTCGCTGCGCAGCAGGCCTTCCAGCTCGCCGGCGGCGCGCTTGCGGTTGTTCTTCAGCGACTGCAGCTGCGAGGCGTAGCGCGTGCGCGCATCGGCATTGCCCTTGCCCTGCGCCTCGATGATGTCGATCAGCTGCTGGAACACTTCCACGCGGCGCGGCAGCACCGTGTCGATCTGGTTGGCGAACTCGGCCGCGGTGCGCAGGCGGTAGGTGATGCCCGGATAGCCGGCGAGCATCGCGTAATCGCCCTCCTTCGGGCCGTCCAGCGACATCTTCAGGTGCGCCGGCGGGTGGTAGGGCACGTTGTCCCTGCTGTACGGCGCCGGCTTGCCGTCCTTGCCGACGTAGGCGCGCAGCAGGGTGAAGTCGCCGGTGTGGCGCGGCCACATGAAGTTGTCGATCTCGTCGCCGTAATTGCCGATCGCGCGCGGCGGCGCATAGACCAGGCGGATGTCGGTCAGCTCCAGCTGGCGGATGCGGTAGAAATCGCTGCCGTAGTACATGTTGGCCACCGAGCAGCGCACGCCGCCCTCAGCCTCGCAGTCGGCGACGATGCGCTTGCGCGCGTTCTCCACCGCATCGTAGTAGGCGCGGCCGGTCTTGCCGCGCGCCTCCTTCAGCACGTCGTCGGTGACCTTGTCGAAACCGACCGTCACCAGCACCCGGTAATCCGGGTTGGAGGCGCGCTCGTCGTCGCGACCCTGGGCGATGAAGCCGTCGTCGATGTAGTTGTGCTCCTTGCTGGAGTTGTACTGGATCACCCCATAGGCGACGTGGTGGTTGGTCAACAGCAGGCCGTCGCCGGAAACGAACGAACCGGTGCCGCCGCCCACCCGCACCACCGCGCTCAACGGCCGCGCGGTGACGTCGGCCAGTTCCCCGGGGTCGCCCTTGAAGCCGGCCTCCTTCAGCGTCTTCGCCAGTTCAGGCAGCTGCGTGGGCATCCACATGCCCTCGTTGGCGTTGGCGGCGGCGGCCAGGCTCATGCCCAGCGCCATGGCGGCGGCAAGCGGTGTGCGCTTCATTGGAACTCCAGCGGATACAGAACAGCTGCCGACAGTAGCCGCGCCCCGGTGGGCGGGCAACCGCCAACGGTCACGATGCCGCTATCCTGCGCGGATGCGCGTCTTCCCTGGTTTCCTCGTGCTGGCGTGCGCGCTGCTCGGTGCCTGCTCCGGCGAGCAACGCGCCGCCGACCCGGTCGCTCGCCCCGCCCTGCGGTTGCGGGCCGAGCCGTGGCGCCTGCCCGCCGATGCGGTCGCGGCGCAGCCGGACCTGGTGGCCGCGCCCGACGGCAGCCTGCTGCTGTCGTGGCTGTCGCCCGACGCCACGGGCCACCAGCTGCGCTACGCGCGCTTTTCCGCCGGCCGGTGGCAGCCGGCACTGTCGATCGCGCGCGGCGACGACTGGTTCGTGAACTGGGCCGACACGCCGCACCTGGCCGCCAGCGCCGACGGCGCCCTGTGGGCGCAATGGCTGCGTCGCTCGGCCGACACCCCATATGCCTACGACGTGCAGCTGTCGCGCTCGGTCGACGGCCGGCAGTGGTCGGCGCCGGTCACCGTGCACGACGACGGCACCGCCACCGAGCACGGCTTCGTCTCGCTGTGGCCGGAAGGGAGCGACGGCATGGGCGTGGCCTGGCTGGACGGGCGCCATACCGCCGGCAGCGACCACCATGGCGGCGGCGCGATGACCCTGCGCAGCGCGCGCTTCGATGCCGGGCTGCGCAGGCACGACGAGCAGGAACTGGACGCGATGACCTGCGACTGCTGCCAGACCGGCGCCAGCGTTGCAGGCAACGGCACGTTGCTGGTGTATCGCGGCCGCGACGCCAGCGAGATCCGCGACATCCACCTGCGTCGCCGCACCACCGGCGGCTGGCAGCCGGCGCTGCGCGTGCATGCCGACAACTGGACCATGCCGGCCTGCCCGGTGAACGGCCCCGCGGTGAGCGCGCGCGGCAACGATGCGTGGGTGGCGTGGTACACCGCGCCGCAGGGCGAGCCGCTGCTGCGCATCGCCCACAGCGGCGATGGCGGCGCCACCTTCGGCGCGCCACGGGAGCCGGACCGCGGCGTCGAGGTGCAGGGCCGGGTGCGGCTGGCCGCCGATGCCGATGGCGTCTGGCTGGCCTGGCTGCGTGAGGACGCGCATGCGCAGTCGCTGTGGCTTGCGCGCTACAGCCTCACGCTGGATCGCGAACTCGGCCGCCTGCAGGTGGCGACCCTGCAGGGACGCGGGCGCGGCACCGGCTTTCCGCGGCTGCTCGCCGACCACGGCGGCGCACGCCTGGTGTGGACCGATGTGGCCGACGGCAAACCGCTGCTGCGTGGCGCGGTTGTCTCGGCGCTGCCGGCCGACGCACGCCTTGACGACTGGTCGCGCGAACGTACTCACGATCCTGCGGCCACGTACGGTGCCAGCACCACGGGAGTGCCCTTGCAGGAGCGCACTTCAGTGCGCGATGAAGCTTTACCGATGAAGCCCCATCGCGCACTGAAGTGCGCTCCTACGAGTGCGCTCCTGCAGAACCCGCCACGGGCCGCAGACCATCGCTCCCGGCGAAGCGTGAAAGCGCGCCGATCGCCGGGTCGATCCTCCGCCGCCGGCGCCTGCTATTTCTCCTTGCGCCAGTTCACCGAACCCCGGTTTTCCACCGTGCTGGATTCGACTTCGATGTCGAAGCCGCGGCGCAGCAGGTATTTCAGCGTGAGCACCGAGCCGCTGCCGATCAGCGATACGCCGTAGCCGACGTAGAGCTTGGGCGTGATGAACTTGCCCACGCCGAGCACGGCGCCGCCCAGCGCGCGCGACTGGCTGACGCCGGCGTCGTCCAGACCGAGCTTGGCGCCGACCTGCGCGGCGAGCAGGCCGCTGCCGGCCGACAGCGCCGCCGAGGCGGCGTTGACCTGTTGCGCCTGGTCGCTGCTGGCCATGCTCAGGCTGCGGCCGAGCACCAGGTAGGACAGCGCTTCGGACTGCGACATCGCCGGGTCGGACCATACGTCCACGCGCGGCTGCTGCGCGCGGCCGGTGACGACGATGCCGGCGGTGACCTCGCCGATGCCGCGCTGGGCGCGGATGTTGATGCGCGGGTCTGAAACCACGCCGTGGTTCCACAGCAGCTGGCCCTGGGTGATGGTCAGGTCCTGGCCGTAGGCCTTGTAGCGGCCGCTGACTTCCAGCCCGCCGTTGGCGGTCATCTCGCGGCCGGGGCGCGCGCGCACCTGCATCTTGCCGGTCAGCGCGCCCTTCAGGCCGAAGCCGCTCATCTTCACCTTGTCGCCGAGGCTGACCGCCAGGTCCATGTCCAGCGGCGAGGAGCGCGATTCCTCCGGATCGACCGGGTCGAGCACCACCACGTCCTCGGACACCGAGGTGCCGCGGTCCAGGCGCTCCAGGTCGATCGCCGCTTCGGGCACGTGCACGCTGCCGCGCAGTTCCATGGCGGTGCCGGCCAGGGTGAAATCGAGGTCGGGGTTGGCGACCACGCGCAGTTCGCTGGTGTTGGAGACCAGCACGTTGTCGCCGCCGATGTGCAGCTGCAGCGGCTGCGCGTCGCCGAACCAGGACAGCCCGCCCTGCACCTTCAACGCGCCTTCGCCGCCGGTCTTCACCTCCGCGGCGATGCGCGCCGAACCGTCGGGCTGGGCGGTGAAACTGCCCTTGCCCTCGCTCAGGGTCAGGCCCAGCGCCGGGAACTCGCCGGTGAAGTCGCTGAGCGTCGCCTCGCCGCCGAGCGAAGGCTGCGCGCGCGTGCCGCGCAGGCTGACGTGGCCCTCGACCAGCCCCTTGGGCCGCACCAGGTCGGGCGAGAACAGTTCCATCCAGTACAGCCGCGACATGTTCAGGTACAGCTCGCCGTCGAGCGCGGCATTCGGCTCCCAGCCGGTGCGTACCTTGGCGTCGACGAAGCCGTCGCCCTGGAAACCGACGCCGAGGTAGCCGTTGATGCCGCCGGGCTGCATGTCCACGTTGACGGAGAAGTGGTCGTAGCGCACCAGTTCGCCGCGGGCGTTGTCGCCCAGGCGGATGCCGCCTTCCAGCGACGCGACCTTGAAGCTGCCTTCCCAGGCCTTGCCGCGCGGGCGCAGCTGGCCGTCGACGGTGAGTTCGCCGCGCAGGTGGATGCGCCGGCCGGCATTGGGCGGCAGCCACGGCTGCACCAGCGCCAGCGGCAGCGCGTCGCCGCGCAGGCGCACGCCTTCGCGCGGCCAGTCGGCATCCACGCACAGCGCGCCGCCGGTTTCCGAGCCCAGGCAGGTATCGCCCAGGGTGAACCGCGCGCCCTGCACGGCGAACGCCGCCGGCTGCCGCAGCTGCCACGGCGCGCCCTTGACCGGCGTCACCCGCAGCGCGGCCAGTTCGCCGCGCCACGCCTGCCCGGCGTGGCGTACGCCGCCGGCCAGCGCCAGCGCGCCCAGGTCGTTGCCCGCCTCGGCGTCCAGGCGCAGGTCCTGCAGGCTGCCGCGTGCGTCGATGCGCAGGCGGTCGAGCAGCATGCCCGCCTGCACGCCGCTGGCCTGCAGCTGCAGGGCGCCGTTGTCGCCGCGCCACGGCAGGCGGCCGGCAAGGCTGATGTGCGCCGCCTTCCAGTCGTCCCACTGCAGGCCGTCGCCGCGCAGGTCGGCGCTGACGTCCGGCTGCGACGGCGTGCCGCGCACCTGCACGCTGCCGGCCACGCTGCCGCTGGCGCCGGGCAGCAGGTCGGACAGGTGCAGCGGCTGCAGCGTCGCGTCCACGTCCAGGCGGTCGCCGACCTTGCCCTTGGCCTCGACGCGACTGTCGCCCACCGCCAGGCGCACGTCGCCCTCGCCCTGGGTGCCATGCAGGGCCACCTTGGCGCGCGCGTCCACGCTGCGCCCGCGCAGGCGGCCGCGCAGCTGCGGCACGTCGAGCGTGGCGTCCAGGCGCAGGTCGTCGGCGCCGGCCGGCGACGGCAGCTGCGTGCCGGTGGAGGCCAGCGTGCCGGACAGGTTGCCTTCCCAGCCCGGCAGGAAATAGCCGGGATCGAAGCCGGCCAGGCGCGCGTCCACGTCCCACGACAGCGCCGGCGCCCACGCCGCCGAACCGCTGAGGTCGAGCGAACCGCCTGGCGTGGTCGCCTTGAGCTTCTCGATGCGCGCCTGCTGGTCGCTTCCGCGCACGTCGAAATCGAGCGCGGCGTCCTGCGCGTCGCGCGCCACCTCGGCCTTGCCGACCGCCGCCCAGTTCTTCAGGGTGCCGGCCACGCCCAGCCGCGCTTCCTTCAGGTGCATCGGCACCGGCGTGGTGTCCGCCGCCGTCGGGTCGGGCGCGGGCGTCCAGGTCAGCTGGCTGGCCACCACCGCGAAACGGAAGCCGGGATTCTGCGTGTCGCTGAAATCGGCGCTGCCCTGCAGGCGCACACTGCCGCCGAAGGCCTCGGCCACCAGCGGCGAGACGGTCAGCACCTGGTTGTCGATGGCGATGTTGGATGGCGCCAGCACCAGTTCCTGGTCGCCCTGGCGCACGCGGCCCTGCAACCGCGCGTTGCCGCCGCGGCCGCGCGCGGTGAAGTCCAGCGCCAGCGGCGCGGGCGCCTGCGCCAGGTACTGCGCCGGCACCAGCTGGCCCAGGTCCAGTTCCTCGCTGCGCGCGGCCACGTTCCACACCGGGTCGGTGCGGCCGTCGAGCACCAGGCTGGCCTGCAGCGGCCTGGGCGCGTAACCGGCCAGCGCGACCTCCATGTGCGCCAGGTCGCCGCGCGCGACCAGCCCCAGGCGCGCCCGCGGCTGGCCCGGGCGCGCCGGCATCAGCGCGCTCACGGTGAGATCGGTGCGGTAGTCCTCGCGCGGCAGGTAATGGCCGTCGATGCGGAAATCGCCCAGGTTGCCGGCGACCTTGAGCTGGGTGGCGCGGAATTCGCCGTCTGCCGCCTCGATGCCGCCGCGGATGCGGGTGATGTCGATCGGCGGCGCGTCCGGCTGGACGATGCGCAGGCCGTCGATCTCGATGGTGTCGGCCTGCAGCGCCAGCGGCAGCTCGATGGCCGGCAGCACGTCGGGCCAGCGCGGCAGCTCGAACGGCTTGTCCTCCGGCGGCCCCAGCTCCAGCTGGGCGTTGCTGATCCGCAGCAGGTCCAGGCGCAGCTTGCGCCCCAGCAGCGGGCGGATGTCCGGGTCCAGGTAGGCCTGCGCGGCGCTGAAGTGGATGTCCTCGTAGCGGAAATCCAGGTCGTGCAGCACCAGCGGCCCGGCCAGCGGGCCTTCGACCCGGCTCCAGGTCAGGGACGAGTTGGCCGGCAGCCGCGCCACCACCTGCGCCAGCAGCACGTCGCGCCCGGCCACGGTCTGCAGCAGCCAGTACAGCGCCAGCACGGCCAGCACCGAGACCACGCCGATGCCGATGCCGCTGCGGATCGCCAGCGTGCGCATGCGCGCCCGGCGCCGCGCGCGCAGCTCGGCGATGCGCGCCTCGCGTTCCTCGGGGGTGATGTCGCCGGATGCGGCGGGATCGGGGCGGCGGCTCACAGGTCGGCTCCGATGTTCAGGTACAGCTGGAACTGCGAGTCGGGGTGGTTCAGGCCGTGCGCGATGTCGATGCGCACCGGCCCGACCGGCGATTTCCAGCGCACGCCGAAGCCCACGCCGGTATGCAGGTCGATGGTGTTGTCGAACGCGCTGCCGGTGTCCACGAACACCGCCGCGCCCCACGGGCCGCCGCCGAAGTAGTGCTCGTACTCGGCCGAACCGACCACCAGGTGCTTGGCGCCGAGCGCGTACTTGTCCGGCGCCGGCGTGCGCGGCCCGACCTCGCGCCAGGCGTAGCCGCGGATCGAGCGGTCGCCGCCGGCGAAGTAGCGCAGGCTCGGCGGCATCGCCACCAGGTCGCTGGTCCAGGTGGTGCCGGCCTGGCCGCGCAGGATCAGCCGGTCGGTGTCGCCCAGCGGCATGTACCAGCGCAGCGTGGCATCGGCCTGGATGAAGCTGGTGTCCGAACCGGCGCCCTCGATGCCGCCGCGCAGCGTGGCGTTGCCGCTGAAGCCGCGGCGCGGGAACGCCCGGTCGTCCACGTCCAGGTAATCGGCGGTCAACTGCGGGTACACCAGCGTGGAGTACTGGTAGACCGCGTCGGTGAACTGGTCGCCGGAGCTGTAGCGCCAGCGCTCGCGCAGCGCGTTGACCGAGGCGATGGCGGTCCAGTGCTGGTTGATCTCGCCGCTGCGGCTGCCGATCAGCTTGAAGTTGCGCATGTCGATGTAGCGCGTCTGCTCGTCGTAGGCGCTGGCGGCGAAGGTGTACCAGCCGTCGAGCCAGCGGAACGCCGGAATGCGGTAGCTGGTGATCAGGCTCTTGCGCTTCTGCGCGTAGTCCAGCTGCGTGTTGAGCTTGTGGCCGCGGCTGTTGACGTAGCGCCGCTCCACGCCGCCGCGCACACCCGCGCCGCTCTCGCTGCCGTAGCTCAGGCCGGCGGTGTAGATGGTGCGCTTGGCCAGGGTGAGGCTGACGTCCACCGGCACCTCGCCGTCGCCATAGGCGTCCTCCGGGTGCGGCTGGATGTCGATGGTGCTGAAGTAGTCCAGCTTGGTCAGCGATTCGCGCAGGCGGTCGAGCTTGCCCTCGTGCCAGTAGCTGCCTTCCTCCCAGTACACCAGCGGGTCGAACAGCCCCGGGCGGAAATAATCCTGGTTGAAGGTGATGCGGCCCATGTTGTAGCGGCGGCCGCTGTCCCAGCTCAGGAAGATGTCGGCCGCGTTCTCCGCGCGGGTCACTTCGACCTTGCGCTGGGTGAAATCCGCATCGAAGTAGCCGCGCTCGGACAGGCGCCGGGTGATGACGACCTTGCTGGCCTCGTAGGTGCTGTGGTCGAACGGCGCGCCCTCGCGCGGCTGGAAGTCCTCCAGGTCCTGCTGCAGGTAGCGGTCGCGCGCGGCCGGGCCGGTGATGACCACTTCCGACTGGCGCACCCGCACCGGCTCGCCCTTCTCCACCTGGATCACCACCCGCACGGTGTCACCCTCGCGCGGCGCCTCCACGGTGATGGTCGGGTTGTAGTAGCCGAACGGCTCCAGCGCCTGCCGGGTCTGGCGCTCGGCCTGCGACAGCAGGTATTCCAGGCGCGATTCGCCCTGCACCTTGCCGATGGTGTCGTACAGCGACAGCGAAACCTCGATGTTTTCGATGATGGCCGCGTCGTCGCCCTTGTCCAGTCCCTTGATCTGGACCTTCTCGATCGTGCCGCGGGCATGGGCGAAGGGAACGGCGGCGAATGTGGCCAGAAAAAGGGCAAATGCGAGGTTCTTGGGCAGCATCGCGACAGCATACCGGGCGCTCGTGAAGGCCGGAATCATCACGGCGGTTTCACTTCGACGGTTAAATTATCGTGAACGCATCCAGCCCCCTCCGGTTCATGCATGCGTCGTTGCGGCACGGCCGCGAACGAATCCGCTCCTGGAAGAGCGTCCGGTCCGACTGGGTCCCGCCGTCCACCCGCCGCGAGCCAGGAATCCAATCCATGAAACGCCAGTTGCTGAGCGCCGCCATCTGCGCGGCCATCACCGCCTATTCCCCGCTGTCCTCCGCCCAGTCCCAGGACACCGGCAGCGGGAAGAACGTAGAGACGCTCGACCGCATCACCGTCACCGGCTCGCTGATCCCGCAGGTCCAGGTGGAAACGGCCACGCCGATCACCTCGATCACCGCGCAGGACATCCAGAAGCAGGGCTTCAAGGACGTCTACGAGGTGCTGCGCTCGCAGCCGCTGGCCACCGGCGCCGTGCAGGACAGCCAGTTCTCAGGCGGCTTCACCCCCGGCGCCAAGCCGATCAGCCTGCTGGGCCTGGACCCGGGCTTCACCCTGGTGCTGATCGACGGCCGCCCCATGGCCGACTACCCGCTGCTCTACAACGGCCAGAGCAACTTCGTCGACCTGGCCAGCATCCCCACCGCGATGGTCGAGCGCATCGACATCGCGCCCGGCAACCAGTCGTCGATCTACGGCTCCAGCGCCATCGCCGGCGTAGTCAACATCATCCTGAAGAAGAAGCTGGACGGCACCCAGATGAGCTTCCGCATGGGCGCCTACGATGGCGGCGGCGGCGGCAACCAGCGCTTCCAGCTGACCAGCGGCCGCAGCTGGGACCAGCTGGACCTGACCGCCGGCCTGCAGCTGAGCAACCAGGACCCGATCTACGGCTTCAACCGCAAGGACTTCGATTCCACCAACGACAACCCCGACGTCGCCGCCCGCTACGGCAGCCGCACCTTCGTGCACAACGCCAGCAGCGGCGCCTACATCGACCCCGGCGAGGCCGCCTGCGCACCGCTGTCCGGGCTGTTCGGCGGCACCACCGTCTACGACACCCGCCCCGGCCGCGGCAACTACTGCGGCAGCCGCTACGAGCCGGGCTATTCGACCATCCTCAACAAGGAACGCAGCGCGTCGGGCTACGCCAACCTGAACTACGCGCTCAACGACAGCACCGACGTCTACGCCACCGTGCTGCTCAACCGCACCAAGAACGAGAGCAACTCCGGGTCGCGCTTCTGGCAGCCCTCGATCGATACCAGCGGCTACATCTTCAACAACCTCACCGGCGACCTGGAGAGCTACCAGCGCATTTTCTCGCCGGAGGAAACCGGCGACCGCGACTTCAACAACGAACGCCAGACCGCCGATTCCTACAATGTCGCCCTGGGCATCAAGGGCACGGTGGGCCAGTCCAACTGGGACTACAACGCCTACTACGCACGCTCGGAGTACCACATCGACAGCCGCCAGTGGTGGCCGCTGAAGGACAAGATGGAGGACTTCTTCCGCGAGCACTTCCTGGGGCCGCAGCTGGGCGACTATTACGGCTACCCGATCTACGAACCCAACGACGCCGGCTTCTACCAGCCGCTGACGCCCGAGCAGTACCGCAGCTTCCAGGGCGAGATCCGCACCAAGTCCAAGACCTGGACGCAGAACGTCAACCTGCAGTTCACCAACACGGCGCTGTTCTCGCTGCCCGCCGGCGACGTCGGCTTCGCCGGCGTGCTGCAGGCCGGCCAGCAGTCCTGGAGCAACCCCACCGACCCGCGCGTGGTCAACGACGAGTTCTGGGGCCTGAGCGGCACCCAGGGTTCGGGCAAGCGCGACAACTGGGCCGCCGCGGTGGAACTGCGCGTGCCGATCTTCAGCCGGCTCACCGCCAGCCTGTCCGGGCGCTACGACGATTACAAGAACAAGGGCGGCGGCAGCGACTCGCGCGCGACATGGAAGGCGGCGCTGGAGTTCCGTCCGCTGGATTCGCTGCTGCTGCGCGCCAACTACGCCACCGCGTTCAAGTCGCCGGACATGGCCTACGTGTTCGCCGGCGACAGCGGTTTCTACACCTTCGTGCCCGACTACTACCGCTGCGCCACCGAGGAACCCGGCGTGCCGATCAGCCAGTGCTCCTACAACGACGAGCAGGTGCGCGGCTCGCGCGCGGGCAACCCCGACCTGAAGTCGATCACCGCCAAGTCGTGGGGCGGCGGCGTGGTGTGGTCGCCCAACGCGCAGTTCACCGTCAGCGCCGACTACTACCGCATCAAGATCGACAACAAGGTCGCCGACCTCGACCTGGACATGCTGCTGCGCAACGAGGCGGCCTGCCGCCAGGGCCAGCTGGATGCCGGCTCACCCACCTGCGTCGATGCCCTGCAGCGCATCGGCCGCGCCGGCGCCAACGCGCCGCAGCCGAACCAGATCAACACGGTGGCGGTGAACCCGATCAACGTGGCCAAGGAAGACGTCAGCGGCATCACCGCCAACATGGACTACCGCTGGGCCACCGATGCGTGGGGCAGTTTCATGCTGGGCGCGCGCTACAACGTCACGCTCAAGCATGAAAGCCAGCAGTACCCGGAGGACCCGGTGATCGACCTGCTGCGCGATCCGTACTACTCCTCGGAGTTCAAGAACATCTTCAGCGCCACCCTGGGCTGGCAGATGGGCGACTGGACCACCACCCTGTACGGCATCCGCTACGGGCGCACGCCGAACTTCGCCGCGCAGGACAGCACCGAGGGCTACGCCGCCGACGACGCCGGCAAGGTCAAGGCGTGGACCACCTTCAACCTGACCCTGGACTACGCGGTGACCGACGACGTGTCGCTGAGCCTGACCGCCAACAACCTGACCGGCGAACGGCCGCCGCGCGACCGTACCTACACCAGCTACCCGTACTACAACATCTTCAACTACAACGGCTACGGCCGCTCCTACATGCTGGAAGTGAACTGGCGTTTCGGGCGCAGCCAGTAACCCGCGCGGTCAGGGGACGGAACGGGGGCGGCCACGGCCGCCCCCGTTTCATCCGGCCGCCTGCAGACGTTCGCGCAGCGGCGCGAGCGGCCCGGCATAACGCCGCCATTCCTCGACATTGCGCGCGTGCACCGGCTCGCGCACCTGCACGCTGCTCAGCGTGGCGGTGGCCGCGGCGTTGCGGGTCAGGTCGCTGGCGCCCTGCTCCGGCACCAGACCGCATTGGCGCAGCACCTGCGCCAGCGCCGCCTCGGGGTCGCGCACCATCGCCTCGTAGTCGATCTCGAGCACCCGCCCGGGCAGGTGCCGCTGCCAGGCGCGCATCAGTTCCGCGTAGGCGTGGTGGTGCGCGGCCAGGGCATCGAAGTCGTAGCTGTAGCCGTAGGAGTCGCCGAACATCGCCCGGTAATTGGAGAAGCACACCGCCATCGGGTCGCGCCGGACATGCACGATCAGCGCCTGCGGCAGCGCCCGGGCGATGGGCCCGGCCAGCAGGTAATTGGGCGGCAGCTTGTCGATGAAGCGGCGCTGGCCCTGCAGCCGCCAACGCACCTGCCGCAGGTAGCCCTGGCCGATGCCCCGGTAATCCAGCGACGCCAAGGCCTGCAGCAGCGGCGGGTCCAGCAACGCGCGCCCGGCCTGGTCGGCGGCCCAGCGCAGCTGCTGGGCGAAATCGCCCAGTTCGCCGGCCGATGCCACCTGCGAATGATTGCCGAGCATGCGCTCCAGCACCGTGGTGCCCGAGCGCGGCATGCCGACGATGAAGATCGGCTGGGCGCCGCCGTCGTCCTCCACGCCATCGGCCGCGGCGAAAACGCCGTCGGCCGCCAGCCGCGCCATGGCGTCGTGCTGGGTGCCGTCGGCGAGCCGGTCGTGGCGCAGCCGCCGCCACATCACCGCATTGCCGTGGCGCAGCGCGTCCCAGGCGCCGTCCAGGTCGCCAAGGTCCTCCAGTTCCTTGTACAACGCGAACCACAGCGCCGCGCCGTCCTCGCTGTCGGCGTTGACGGCCTGCAACTGCCTGCGCAGCGCGTCGACATGGTGGTCGCCGGCGTGCCAGCGGCGCAGGCGCGCGCGCGTCAGCGCGGCGCGGCCGTGGCCGGGGCGCAACTGCAGGCAGCGCGCCAGCGCCTGCCCGGCCGCGTCCAGCTCGCCGTTGAACTGCAGCTGCACACCGAGGAAGTAGTGGAAATCGGCGTTGTCGAAACCGGCCGCGGCGGCGCGCCGCATCAGGCGCAGCGCATCGGCGTGCAGGCCCAGCGACTGCAGCACGTGGGCCAGCGCCGCCAGCGTAGGCGCATCGTCGCAGCGCGCCACGCAGGCCTGCCGCATCAGCGTCGCCACGCCTTCGCTGTCGCCGACCCGCAGCAGCGCCTGCGCCACCCGCAGCAGCAGCGCCGGATCGTCGTATTCCTGCCTGGCCGCCAGTTGCAGCTGCTGCACGGCTTCGCGCAGGCGGCCCTGGGCCAGCACCGTGCCGGCCAGCATCACCCGCGCGTAGGCGTGCGTGGGCTGCCGTTCCAGCACCGCCAGCAGGTGCCGGCGTGCCTCCGGCATGTTGCGCCGGGCCAGGGCGGCCTGCGCGGACTGCCAGGAGGCGGCCGGGTCCATGCCTCAGCCGGACAGGTGCTCGATCGCCGCCACGCTGCCCAGGCGGTCGCCCAGGGTGCGCAGCAGCGCGAGGCGGTTGCCGCGCAGGGCCGGGTCGTCGGCGTTGACCATGACGCCGTCGAAGAACGCATCGACCTGCGGGCGCAGGCGCGCCAGGCGGCCGAGCACGCTGACGTAGTCCTTCTGCGCCAGCGCGGCGCCGGTGTCGTCGATGGCCGCGGCCACGGCTTCGGCCAGTTCGCTCTCGGCCGGTTCGCGCAGCAGCGCCGGATCAATGGTGCCCGGGATGTCGCCCTCGGCCTTGCGCAGGATGTTGCGGATGCGCTTGTTGGCCGCGGCCAGCGCCTCGGCCTCGGGCAGCTGGGCGAAGGTGCCGATGGCGTCGATGCGGCGGTCGAAGTCGTACAGCGAGGCCGGCTTGAGTTCGGCGACGGCGTTGAAGTGCGTGGCGGGCACGCCCTTGTCGCTGTAGTAGCCCTTCAGGCGGTCGATGATGAAGTCATGCAGTTCGCCCGCATCCGCCTGCACGTTGCGTGTTGCCAGACCGGCATTGGCGGCGACCAGCAGTGCCGGCAGATCCAGATCGAAGCCCGACTCGATGATCGTGCGCGCCAGGCCCAGCGCATTGCGCCGCAGCGCGAACGGGTCCTTGTTGCCGGTCGGCTTGAGGCCCGCGGCGAAACCGCCGGCCAGCGTGTCCAGGCGCTCGGCGATGGCCAGCACCTTGCCCAGCGGCGACAGCGCGATGTCGTCGGCCGCGAAGCGCGGCTGGTAGGCCTCGTCGATGGCCAGCGCGACGGCGGGCGATTCGCCGCCGGCCACGGCGTAGTGGCGGCCGGCGATGCCCTGCAGTTCCGGGAACTCGCCCACCATGCGCGACTGCAGGTCGTTCTTGGCGAGCTCGGCGGCACGGCGCGCCTGCGCCACGTCCACGCCCACCTGCGCGGCGATGTGCTGGGCCAGCGCCGATACGCGCTGCACCTTGTCCGCCACCGTGCCCAGCTTGGCCTGGTAGGTGACGCTCGATAGCCCGTCGCCCATCGACACCAGGCCCTGCTTGAGGTCCTCGTCGAAGAAGAACTTGGCGTCACTGAAACGCGGGCGGATCACGCGCTCGTAGCCCTTGGCCACTTCGGCCACGTCCTTCGATTCGATGTTGGCGATGCCGATGAACTTCTCGGTCAGTTTGCCGCCGGCATCGAGCACCGGGAAGAACTTCTGGTTGATCTCCATCGTCTCGATCAGCGCTTCCTGCGGCACGGCCAGGAACTCGCGCTCGAAGCTGCACAGCACCGCCGACGGCCATTCGACCAGGTTGACCACCTGTTCCAGGTTGTCGTCGGTGATGCGCGCCACGCCGCCGGCCTGCGCGGCGGCGGCGTTGACCTCGTGCACGATGCGCTCGCGGCGCGCGTCGGCGTCGACCAGCACGTTGGCGGCCTTCAGCGATTCGACGTAGTCGGACGGGTGGCTCAGCCACACCTGCTTGTCGGCCATGAAGCGGTGGCCGCGGCTGAAGCGGTCGGACGTCAAGCCGAGCAGTTCGGCGTCGACCACGTCATTGCCGTGCAGCAGCACCAGCCAGTGCACCGGCCGGGCGAAGGCATATTCGTGCGCGCCCCAGCGCATCGGCTTGGGGATCGGCATCGCGGCGATGGCCTCGCGCACGATCTCCGGCAGCAGCGCGGCGGTCCTCGCGCCCGGGGTCACCGAACGCAGCACGAAGCGCTCGCCCTTGGCGTCGGTGGTGCGCTCCAGCGCGGTCCAGTCGATGCCGGCCTTGGCGGCGAAGCCCTGCAGCGCCTTGGTCGGCTCGCCGTTGGCGTCCAGCGCGATGTTGAGGTACGGGCCGAACACTTCCGAGTGCTGCTCAGGCTGTTCGGTTTCCACGCCCGGCAGCAGCACCGCCAGGCGGCGCGGGGTGGACAGCGGCTTGGCGTCACCGCGCTCGAAGGCGATGCCGCGCTTGGCCAACCCGTCGATCACGCCGTCGAAGAAGGCCTGCGCCAGGCCCGGCAGCGCCTTGACCGGCAGCTCCTCCACGCCCAGTTCGATCAGCAGCGGCTGCATGCTCATGCCTGCACCTCCTTGGCGGCCACCGCTTCCAGGCGCTTGGCCTCGTACAGCTTGGCCACGGCCTGGGCCAGCGCGCGCACGCGCAGGATGTAGCGCTGGCGCTCGGTCACCGAGATCGCGCGGCGTGCATCGAGCAGGTTGAACGAATGCGAGGCCTTGCAGACCTGTTCATAGGCCGGCAGCGGCAGGCCGGCCTCGACCAGCTTCTGCGCTTCCTTCTCGCAGGCGTCGAAGCGGTGGAACATTTCTTCCACGTCGGCATGCTCGAAGTTGTAGGTGCTCTGCTCCACCTCGTTCTGGTGGTAGACGTCGCCGTAGCTGACCGGCGTGCCGTCCGGGCCGTAGGTCCACACCAGGTCGTAGACGTTGTCGCAGTTCTGCAGGTACATGCACAGCCGCTCCAGGCCGTAGGTGATCTCGCCCAGCACCGGGCGGCATTCCAGGCCGCCGGCCTGCTGGAAGTAGGTGAACTGGGTGACTTCCATGCCGTTGAGCCACACTTCCCAGCCCAGGCCCCAGGCGCCGAGGGTCGGCGATTCCCAGTTGTCCTCGACGAAGCGCAGGTCGTGCACCAGCGGGTCGATGCCCAGCGCCTTGAGCGAATCCAGGTACAGCTGCTGGATGTTGTCCGGGCTCGGCTTCATCGCCACCTGGTACTGGTAGTAGCGCTGCAGGCGGTTGGGGTTCTCGCCGTAGCGGCCGTCGGTGGGACGGCGGCTGGGCTGCACGTAGGCGGCGTTCCAGCTTTCCGGGCCGATCGAGCGCAGGAAGGTGGCCGGGTGGAAGGTGCCGGCGCCCACTTCCAGGTCCAGCGGCTGGATCAGCACGCAGCCCTGCTTCGCCCAGTAGTCGTTGAGGGTCTGGATCAGGCCCTGGAAAGTGATGGGAACGGTGGGAGTCGCGGACATGCTGCCTGGGCCGTACGGATGGGTGCGCTAGTATAGCGAGCGACCGCGCGGCGGCCGCGCCAGCAAGGAGTTTCAGGTGGAACAGCAGGCCGCGCAGAGCCCCCCGACCCCGCCACCGCCGGTGGCCATCGCCCCCGGCCGGCTGCAGTTCTCCAACATCGCCGCCGCCCTGCTCGGCGACGGCCTGGTGGCGGCGCACGACCAGGAGCGCATCCGTTTCTCGGCGCAGGGCGCGCGCAACGCCAGCGAGGTGCACCCGCTGGTGCTGTTGGCCAACCTCAAGCTGGCCGCGGCGGCGCCCGCATCCGGCGAGCTGGGGCTGGAGCGGCTGACCGAATGGCTGGCCGCGCGCACCGGGGTCCGCCACCTGCGCATCGACCCCACCCGCGTGGACGTGGCCAACGCCACCGCCGTGGTCTCGCACGCCTATGCGCGGCGCCACCGCATCCTGCCGCTGGCGATCGACGGCGAACGCGTGCTGGTGGCCACCAGCGAGCCGATGGCGCGCGACTGGATACCCGACCTGCAGCACCTGACCCGGCGCCGGGTCGAGATCGTGCTGGTCAACCCGCTGGACCTGCACCGCTATTCGATGGAGTTCTTCGGCGTCACCCGCTCGGTGCGGGGCGCCCGCGGCGACGCGCGCAGCGACGGCGGCAGCCTGCCCAGCTTCGAGCAGCTGGTGGAGCTGGGCCGCGCCGGCGACGTCAACGCCGACGACCACCACGTGGTCAGCATCGTCGACTGGCTGCTGCAGTACGCCTACGAGCAGCGCGCCAGCGACATCCACCTGGAACCGCGCCGCGACATGGGCCGGGTGCGGTTCCGCATCGACGGCGTGCTGCACAAGGTGTTCGAGCTGCCGCCGGCGGTGATGACCGCCGTGGTCAGCCGCATCAAGGTGCTCGGGCGCATGGACCTGGCCGAACGCCGGCGGCCGCAGGACGGCCGCATCAAGACCCGTTCGCCGGGCGGGCGCGAGGTGGAAATGCGCCTGTCGACCATGCCCACCGCGTTCGGCGAGAAGTGCGTGATGCGCATCTTCGACCCGGACGCGGCGTTCAAGAGCATCGAGCAGCTGGGCTTCAGCCCGGAGGAAGCGGCCGGCTGGAACGAGCTGGTGTCGCGCCCGCACGGCATCGTGCTGGTCACCGGCCCCACCGGCTCGGGCAAGACCACCACCCTGTATTCCACGCTCAAGCGGCTGGCCACGCCGGACGTGAACGTATGCACGGTGGAGGACCCGATCGAGATGATCGCGCCGGAATTCAACCAGATGCAGGTGCAGGCCAACATCGACCTGGACTTCGCGGCCGGGGTGCGCACCCTGCTGCGCCAGGACCCGGACATCATCATGATCGGCGAGATCCGCGACCTGGAGACCGCGCAGATGGCGGTGCAGGCGGCGCTGACCGGCCACCTGGTGCTGTCCACCCTGCACACCAACGACGCGCCCTCGGCCATCACCCGCCTGCTCGACCTGGGCATCCCGCACTACCTGATCGCCTCCACCGTCAACGGCGTGCTGGCGCAGCGGCTGGTGCGCACCCTGTGCCCGCACTGCAGGCGCGCCGACGTGCTCGACGACGCCGACTGGGCGCCGCTGCGTGATGGCGATGAGGCATTACCTGATGCCATCCACGCCTGTGCGCCGGTCGGCTGCCTGGAGTGCCGCCGCACCGGCTACATGGGCCGGATCGGCCTGTACGAGCTGCTGCCATTGGCTCCGCGGCTGCGCGCCCTGATCACCCGCGACATGGACCTGGCCGGTTTCAGCCGCGCCGCGCGCGCCGAAGGGCTGCGTACCCTGCGCCGCACCGGGCTTGAAAAGGTGGCGCAGGGGCTGACTACAATCGAGGAAGTCCTGTCAGTGCTGCCTCCCGCGGAATGAAGTCCCAGCCGTTCCTGATCGTCGAAACCGGGCAGCCGTTCCCGACCCTGCGCCGTTACGGCCGCTTTCCGCACTGGATCCGCGTCGCCGCGGGCCTGGAGGAAGCCGAGACCGTGGTGGTCAACGTCGAGCACGGCGAACGCCTGCCCGAACGCCACGGCTTCGCCGCCACCATCGTCACCGGCTCGGCCGCCTTCGTCACCGACCGCGCCGACTGGAGCGAGCGCAGCGCCGACTGGCTGCGCGAGGCCGCCCACGGCGGCATGCCGCTGCTGGGCATCTGCTACGGCCACCAGCTGCTGGCCCACGCGCTGGGCGGCCAGGTCGACTACAACCCGGCCGGCCGCGAATCCGGCACGATCCGCCTGGAGCTGGCCGAACCGGCCGCCGCCGATCCGCTGTTCGCCGGCCTGCCGGCCAGTTTCCCGGCCCATGCCACCCACCTGCAGACCGTGCTGCGCGCGCCGGAAGGCGCCACCGTGCTGGCGCGCTCGGTGCAGGACAACTGCCACGCCTTCCGCTGGGGGGAACAGGCCTGGGGCCTGCAGTTCCATCCCGAGTTCGCCACCCATCACATGCGCGGCTACGTGCGCGCCCGCGCCGACTGCATCGCCCGCCATGGCGGCTGCGCGCGCAGCGTGGCGCGCGAGGTCAGCGCCGCGCCGCTGGCCCGCCAGCTGCTGCGCCGCTTCGTGCGGCACGTGCGGCGCGGGGTGCATTGAGGCCGGTATCGGGGCCTCCCGCTGGCGGGGCGCTGGCGGGGCGCTGACGCCGCCCTGATCCGTCGGCGCCGGCGCGATCGCCGCTGCGCTCCACATGGCCGGTCATCTGGTCGGATTCGCCTTTGGCGGAAACGTCCGTATCGGAACCACCGACGGCGGGGCAACCGCGGAGCCGACCGACGGGGTCGCACACCCGTGCGCGTCGCTACCTGCTCTATACCACCCAATATCCCCGCCGATCGGTCCGCGGTCTGCCGGGATGCGCCTTTTGCCACGGGGCCTGGCCGTTCCAGACCGCGCTCCAGGCGGCACCACGCGACATTCGCCATGACGGCATGGCGGGCGCGACGTACCAGCCCGGAGGTCACCTGGCATGGCAACGTCGGGCGGCGACTGTTCCTGGCCTGCCCACGGCTTCGGACCGGCTACTGTCGGTGATCCGCCTGGTGCCGTTGGTGGGTCGAAGGCCGTCGCCGTGTCCAGAGCAGTAACGGCCGGAACGCGACCGCCTGCGCTTCCGCCTCCGGCGCGGCCTCTCCGCCCGATCCCCGCCGCGCACGGCCATCACACCGTTACTTGTTCCTCATAAACCCGGACAGGGTTTCGGGCGATAATCCGCCCAGCGTCGGCCTGTCGCTGGCGCCCTCCCCTTTTCGGAACTGCAATGGGCGATATTCGCAAGGTGCCGGCCTCCGCCGGCGCGGAATGGCTGCTGGCCGGCTTCGGCCTGCTCAAGCGCGCGCCGCTGGCGCTGGGTTCGCTGGGCATCCTCTGGGGCGTAGGCACCTCGCTGGTGCTGTCGCTGTCCCTGCTGGTGCCGGCGCTGGGCACGCTGGTGCAGTTCCTGCTGCTGCTGGCCGGCCCGCTGTTCATGGGCGGCCTGCTGTGGGCCGTGCGCGAAGTCGACCAGAACCGCCAGGCGCGCCCGGCGCACCTGCTCGAAGGCGTGCGCGAAGGCCGCGCCCCGCACCTGCTGGTGGCCCTGCTGCCGCAGCTGGTGGCCGCGCTGGTGCTGGGCACGCTGCTGCTGGTGCTGGTCGGCACCGATGGCCTGCAGCGGTTGTCCGACGTGATGCTGCGCCTCAACGAACTGAGCCAGTCCGGCGCGCAGCCGGATCCGGCGCAGATCGAGGCGCTGGTGGCGACGCTGCCGGCCGGCCGCATCCTGCTGTGGCTGCTGCTGATGCTGGCGGCCTTCGCCGCGCTCACCCTGGCGCTGTTCGTGATGCCGCCGCAGGTGATGTTCCAGCGCGTCGGCGGCTGGCACGCGCTGCGCCGCAGCCTGCGTTCGAGCCTGCGCAACCTGCCGGCGATGCTGGTGTTCTTCGTGCTGGCCTTCATCGCCATCTTCGCGATCTACTTCGCGGTGCTGATCGTGTCGCTGGTCATCGGCCTGATCGCCGGCCAGACCGTGGCCATGGCGGTGGCGCAGCTGCTGCTGATGGCCGTGCTGATGCCGGTGTTCGCCGGCGCGGTGTACGCGGCCTGGAAGCAGATGCTCGGCCCGGTGGAGGCCGTGCCACCGCCGGTCGGCGGCGGCCACGTGCTGGAAGCCTGACCGGCTTCCACCTGCCGCGGCTCAGCGATCGCGGGCGCGCTTGACCAGGTACATCGCCTGGTCGGCGGCATGCAGCAGCGCCCCCACTTCCGCGCCGTCGGCCGGGTAGGTCGCCAGGCCGATGCTGGCGGCGATGGACAGGTTCACTTCGCCGCCATCGCCGGTGTAGGCCATCGGCGCCTGCAGGCAGAGCCGTACGTCCTCCAGCCGGCGCCTGGCCGCGTCCACGTCTTCCAGGTCTTCCAGCACCAGCGCGAACTCGTCGCCGCCCAGCCGCGCGACGGTATCGTTCTCGCGCAGCGAGCCGCGCAGCCGGCGCGCCAGCTCCACAAGCAGGGCGTCGCCCGCGGCGTGGCCCCAGGTATCGTTCACGCCCTTGAAGCCGTCCACATCGACGTAGACCAGCGCGAACATGCCCTCGTTGCGGACCGCGCGATGGTGCGCGCTCTCCAGGCGGTCCATGAACAGCGCGCGGTTGGGCAGGCCGGTCAGCATGTCGTGCATCGCCAGGTGGCGCATTTCCTGCTCCATCTGCCGGCGCTGCTCGACCTCGAGCTCCAGCTGGCGGTTGCGCTCGGACAGTTCACGCAGCGCGTCGCGCAGGGCGACCCGGTGCCGATACAGCTCCAGGAACACCTGCACCTTGGACAGCAGGATGGTCGCGTCCAGCGGCTTGGCCATGTAGTCCACCGCGCCGAAGCCATAGCCCTTGAGCCGGTGCACGTCGTCGGCGTAGGTGGCGGTGACGAAGATGATCGGCGTCTGCCGCGTGCTTTCCTCCTGCGACAGGATTTCCGCGACTTCGAAGCCGTTGATGTCGGGCATGTACACATCCAGCAGGACCAACGCGAACTCCGAGTCCAGCGTGGCCTTGAGCGCGTCGTTGCCCGACGCGGCCTCGACCACCTCGACGTCGAGCCTGGCCAGCACACGGCGGATCACCAGCAGGTTGGCGGGATTGTCGTCGACCGCCAGGATTTTCGGGCGCTGCGGGGCAACCGGCTTGGTCATGGGCATAGGGTTTCCAGCAAGGGAGGGATGTCGGCCAGCGGCAGGCAATGGTCGGCGCCGGCCAGTTCAAGCGCGGCTGCGGGCATGGTCGCCACGTGCGCGGTACGCGGATCTTCCACGATCACGCGGCCACCCAGTCCGCGCACCCGCCGGCAGCCGTGCGCGCCATCGGCATTGGCGCCGGTGAGCAGCACCGCGAGCAGGTTCTCGCGCCAGGCCTCGGCCGCCGACTCGAACAGCACGTCGATCGAGGGACGCGAGAATGCCACGCGCGGATCGACGCTCAGCGCGAAGCGGCCGTCACGCTCCACCAGCAGGTGGTAGCCAGACGGCGCCACGTACACCTGCCCCGGCTGCGGCAGCTGCCGTTCCTCGGCCTCGCGCACCGGCAGGCCGCTGCGTCCGGCCAGCAGTTCGCAGAACAGCCGCATGTCCTCCGAACCGCTGTGACAGACCAGCACCATGGGCACCGGCAGCGGCCGCGTCAGCCCGCCGAGCAGCAGATGCAGCGCCGCCAGGCCGCCGGCCGAACAACCGACCACGACCGCCAGCGGCGGCGCACTCACGGCAGCGCTCCCGAACTGCGATACAGACGCAGCTCGGCGTCGAGCGGCACGAAGCCGCGCGCGCTCGGCGCGAAGCGGATCGACTCGCGGTTGCCCAGGCACAGGAAGCCACCGCGCGACAGGCTGTCGCGGAACAGGCCGAGCACGCGGTCCTGCAGCGCGTCGGAGAAATAGATCAGCACGTTGCGGCACAGGATCAGCTGCGCCTCGCAGAACACCCCGTCGCAGACCAGGTTGTGGTTGGCGAAGGTCACCCGCTCCTTCAGCCGCTCATCGAGCTTCATGAAGTCGTAGCGGGCGTGGTAGTAGTCCGACAGCGTGTGGCGGCCGCCGGCGGCCAGGTAGTTTTCCGAGTACAGGCGCGCCTCGCGGATCGGGAAGATGCCTTCCTGCGCACGCGCCAGCGCCTCGTCGCTGAAGTCGGTGGCGTAGATCTGGCAGCGCTCGTACAGGCCGGCTTCCTTGAGCAGGATCGCCAGCGAGTACACCTCCTGTCCGTGCGCGCAGCCGGCCTGCCAGATGTTGATGTGCGGGTAGGAGGCCAGCACCGGGAATATTTCGTCGCGCAGCTTGCGGAACACCGCAGGGTTGCGGAACATCTCCGACACCGGCACCGACAGCCGCGCGATCACCTGCGGCACCATCGCGTCGTCGCGCAGCATGCGCGCGGTCAGGTCGCCGACGTGCGCCACATCCATGGCCTGCACCAGCTGCAGCACGCGCCGCTTCAGCGAGGACGGCGCATAACCGCTGAAATCGTAGCCGTGGCGCCGCGCCATCGCCTGGACGAAGGCATCCACCTCGATGTCGTCGATGTCCTCGCGGCCAGTGCCGGGTCCTATTTCTGCAGCCATACGCGGATCATCGACAACAGCTTGTCCAGGTCCACCGGCTTGGTCAGGTAGTCGTTGGCGCCGGCCTCCAGGCATTTGTCGCGGTCGCCGTGCATGGCCTTGGCGGTCACCGCGATGATCGGCAGTTCCGCCCATTGCGGCTGGCGGCGGATCTCGCGGGTGGTTTCGTAGCCGTCCATGCCGGGCATCATGATGTCCATCAGCACCAGTTCGATGTCGCCGTTCTCCTGCAGCTGCTGCAGCGCCTTGTATCCGTCCTGCGCCAGGACCACGTTCATGCCGCGCGCGCGCAGCGACTTGGACAGCGCGAACAGGTTGCGCATGTCGTCGTCGACCAGCAGCAGCTTGCGCCCGGCCAGCTGGGTGTCGTCCGACGGCACGGCGTTGGCGCCGCGCGAACCGATGCTGTGCAGGAACAGGCTGACCTCGTCGAGCAGGCGCTCGGGCGAACGCTTGCCCTTGATCACGATGCTGTCGGTGTACTGGCGCAGCTTCAGGCTTTCCTCGCGGCTGAGCTCCTGCGCCGAATAGATCACCACCGGCGGCACCGCCACCAGGTTGACCGCGCGCTCCAGGAACTCGATACCGGAAATACCGCCCAGGTTCAGGTCGAGCACGATGCAGTCGTAGCTGTGTGTGGCGATGCGCTGCAGGGCTTCCTCGCCGGAGGCGACCTGGTCGATCTCGACGTTGTCGGCCTGCAGCAGCCGGGTCAGGGCCAGGCGCGAATCGTCGTCGTCGTCGACCAGCAGCAGCTTGCGCACGATCTTGCCGGCGACTTCCAGCAGGTGGTCGAACGCGGCGATCAGCGCCTTGCGGTCCACCGGCTTGGTCAGGTAGCCGACCGCGCCCAGCGCCACGCCTTTGGCCGCTTCGTCCACCGCGGAGATGAAGTGCACCGGGATCGCCGCGGTCACCGGGTCGTGCTTGAGGTGCTGCATCACCGACCAGCCGTCCATGCCCGGCAGCATCACGTCGAGCAGGATGCCGGTGGGACGGTAGCGGCGCGCCAGCTCCAGGCCGCTCTCGCCGTCGGCTGCCGCCAGCGCGCGGTGGCCCTTGCGGCGGATCAGGTCGACCAGGATGCGCGCGAACGCGGGATCGTCCTCGATGGTGAGGATGACCGTGTCGCCGGCGGCGATGGCGTGGCGGTCATCGGGTATCCAGTCGATCAGCGGCGCGGTGACCGTGCGTGCCGGCGGCGCCTGCAGCGCCCGTTCCGCCTGCGCCGCAGCCTGGCCGCCACCGCTTGCCGGCAATGGCAGCAACGGCAGCACCAGCGCGAACATGCTGCCCTTGCCCGGTTCGCTGTCCACCACCAGGTGGCCGTCCAGCAACTGCGCCAGGCGGCGCGCGATGGCCAGGCCCAGCCCGCTGCCGCCGTAATGGCGGCTGGTGCTGGAATCGACCTGTTCGAATGCCTCGAAGATGGAGTCCAGGCGTTCGGCGGGAATGCCGATGCCGGTGTCCAGCACCGCCAGCGCCACGTGCGCACGGCCGGCGGAAGCACCGACGCGGGCCAGCAGCGCCTCGTCGGCCATGGACAGGCGCAGGGTGACCTTGCCTTCACGGGTGAACTTGAACGCATTGCCGAGCAGATTATTGAGGATCTGCTGCAGCTTGGAGCGGTCGGTCACCAGCGCTTCGGGCACCTGCGGATCGACGTCGATGGCGAATTCGAGCCGGCTTTCCATCGCCATGTGGCGGAAGTGGCGCGTCACTTCGCGGGCGATGGCGTCCACGCGCACTTCCTCGCGGTGCACGTCCATCTTGCCGGCCTCGATCTTGGACAGGTCGAGGATGTCGTTGATCAGGCGCAGCAGGTTGGAGCCGGAGTCGTGGATCACCGCCGCCGCTTCCACCTCCTCGGCGTCGAGGTGGCCGCTCTCGTTCTCGGCCAGCTCCTTGGACAGGATCAGCAGGCTGTTGAGCGGCGTGCGCAGCTCGTGCGACATGTTGGCCAGGAAATCAGTCTTGTACTGGCTGGCGCGCGCCAGTTCCTGCGCCTTGAACTCTGTCTCGCGCTGCAGCACCTGCAGCACGTCCTTCTGCTCGTTGAGCACTTCGGTCTTCTGCCGCAGTTCCTCGTTGGAGGCCTGCAGTTCCTCGGCCTGCACGCGCAGTTCTTCTTCCGAGGCGGACAGGCGCTGCGCCTGCTCCTCCAGTTCGACCGTCTTGCCCTGCAGTTCCTCGTTGGTGGCGCGCAGCTCTTCTTCCTGCGCCTGCAGCGCCACCTGCGAGCGCTGCAGCTCCTCGGCCTGGGCGCGGGTGCGCTCCAGCAACAGCTGCGTCTCCTCGGCACGGCGGATGTTGTCCAGGCCCAGCGCCACGGTCGGCAGCGCGGCGTCGATGAAGGCTTCCTGGCTCGGGGTGAAATGCTGGAACGTGCCGAACTCGAACACGCCCAGCAGGCGGTCCTTGAGCAGCAGCGGCACCGCGACCAGGTGCCGCGGCTGCGCCTCGCCCAGCGCCGAGTGAATACCGAAGAACTCGTCCGGCACCTGCTGCACGGCGATGCGCTTGCGTTCCAGCGCCGCCTGCCCGATCAGTCCGTCGCCCAGGCCGTAGCGCAGGCCCAGGTGCTTGCGCCGCTGGAACCCGTAGCTGCCATGCAGGCGCAGCTCCCCGGCGTCCTCGTCCCACAGGAACAGCACGCCGATGCCGGCGCCGATGCGTGGCGCGATCTCCGATACCAGCGCCTGCGCGTAGTCGCCGGCATTCTGTGCCGGCTGCAGCGCGGCACCGACCTCGCCGACGCTGAGCTTGACCCAGTTGGCGTCGCGCGAGGCCAGCGAATTGCGGCGGAACACCTCCAGCGCGCGGGCGATGGCGCCGATCTCGTCGCCGCGCCGCAAGCCGTTGATGTCCACCTCGAGATCGCCGTCGGCCAGGCGGGTCATCTTGGCGGTGAGGCGGTTGATCGGCGACACCACCAGTCGCGAGAGCATCCACAGCGCGCCGACGATGATCAGCAGCCCGACCACCAGCAGGACCAGCGAGATGCCATGCGCGCGGGCGATCCATTCGCTCATCGCGCCGCGCTCGCCAAGCAGCGTGTTGACCTCGATGTCGTAGATCTCGGACAGCGTTGCCGCCAGCGCATCGCCCTGGCCGGTGCTGACCCGGTGGAACTGCTGCCGCGCGGCCAACAGGTTGCCGGTAACGTCCTGCGACGCCGCACCCGGCGCCAGGCCGGCCTGCACCTGCGCGTCCCAGTTGGCGGCCTGCACCGTGGCGCGGCGGATGCGCTCGTTCTGGATGCCGCTGCCCGCCTTCAGTGCCGCGGCCAGCGCTTCGTCGCGGCGTCCGCGCTGCTCGCGCAGGGTCTGCAGGGCCTGTTCGCCTTCGCCGAGCAGGTAGTCGCGGATCGCCAACTGCTGCAGGCGCACCGCCTGGATGGCTTCCTCGACGTGGCGGACCACCTCGATCTGCCGGCCCTCGCGCCGACGCGCGGCGTCGTCCTGCCCGGAGGTGCGGTAACTGACCACGCTGGTGGCCAGGAAACACAGGAACACCAGCCCGAATGCCGCCAGCATCTTGCTCAGCAAGGGCACATTGTTGATCCAGCTTTCCTTCCTGTCGCTCACGCGGCTCCCCCCGGTGCAGCCTGGCCACCGCCCCCGGTGGCGTTTCGAATTTCAATGGACGTCAAAGATACCGGCTCATGATGCCGGTCAGGACGTGACGTTCCTTTCACGATCGCGCGGCGACAGCCAGCGCGCGGCGTGGATGCCCAGCTCATAGAGCACGCACATCGGGATGGCCAGCATCAGCTGCGAGACCACGTCCGGCGGGGTCAGCACCGCCGCCAGCACGAAGATGCCGACGATGGCGTAGCCGCGCCCTTCGCGCAGCTGCTGCGGCGTGACCCAGCCCAGCAGCACCAGGATCACCATCGCCACCGGCAGCTCGAAGCTGGCGCCGAAGGCGAAGAAGATCGCCAGCACGAAATCCAGGTAGGCGCTGGCGTCGGGGGTGATGGCGATCACCTCCGGACGGAAGGTGGTCAGGAAGTGGAACACCGCCGGCAGCACCAGGAAATAGGCGAACGCGCAGCCGATGTAGAACAGCGCCACGGCCGAGCCGAGCAGCGGCAGCGCCAGCCGCTTCTCGCGCGCGTACAGGCCCGGCGCCACGAACGCCCACGCCTGGTACAGCAGCCACGGCACGGCGATGAACACGGCGGTGAAGAAAGTCAGCTTGAGCGGCGCGAAGAACGCCCCGGCCGGATTGGTGGCGATCATCGACTGCCCGGCGGGCAGCTGCGAGATCAGCGGCGTCGCCAGGTGGCTGTACAGCGTGCGCGAGAACGGTAGCAGCGCCAGCAGCACCACGCCCAGCCCGAGCAGGCCGCGCACCAACCGCGCGCGCAGTTCGACCAGGTGCTCGATCAGCGGGCTCTCGGAGAATTCGTCGCTCATGGCGCGCGCTCCGGCTGTTCCGGCGATTGCGCCGTTTCCGTCATTTCCGGTGCGGGCGCCTCGGCGGCGGGTGCCGGCAGGGCATCGGCCTGGACATCCCCGGCGACATCAGGGACATCGGCGGCGGGCGGCGCGGCCGCGGCGGGCGCATCGACCTCGCGGCGCAGCGCGTCGACTTCGCCATGCAGCTGGGTCGCGCCTTCCTGCAGCCCGCGCTCGGCCTGCTGCACCGACTCGCGCACGCTGCGCAGGTTGCGCTGGAGCTCCTCGGCCTGCAGCTCGCGCTCCAGTTCCTGCTTGACCGAATCCCACTGGTTGCGCGCACGGCGCACCCACAGCCCGGCAAAACGCGCCGCCTTGGGCAACCGTTCCGGGCCCAGCACCACCAGCGCCACCACCGCGATCAGCAGCAGTTCGCTGAAGCCGATATCGAACACGCCTGGAACCTTCGGTTCAGCGCGTCTCGCGGTCGCGCTCGGCCTGCGTGTCGCGGCTGGATTCGCGTCCGCGCGACTCGTCGTTCAGGCGCGCCGGCGGCGAATCTTCCTCGCGCATGCCCTTCTTGAATTCCTTGACCGCGCTGCCCAGATCCTTGGCGCCGCTCGTCAGCCGCTTGGTGCCGAACACCAGCACGACGATGACCAGCACGATCAACCAATGCCAGATGCTGAAACTGCCCATGATCCGCTCGCGTTATTCGGTGTGGAGGCCGGTGAGCATAACGCACCCGGCCCCACCGGACGCCCCTGCCGAAGGTCAGTTGCCGCCGTCCAGCGACTCGGTGCGGATCTCGCCTTCGGACACCGGCTGGAAACCCTGCTGCGGCGCGGGCTCGGCGGTGGCCGGCTGCAGCGGCTGGGTGGTGGCCTCGCTGCCCTGCTGCGGCGCGTTGCCCGACACGGCGACCGGCTGCGCGCGCGGCGCCGAGGAGGCCACCGGCGCGGCGGTGCCCTGGGTGCCGCGCTTCTCGCGCGCGGCATAGGTGGATTCCTCCAGGCGATCGCGGAACGCGACCACGTCGCTGGAAGGCGCCGCATTCAGGCGGCCCTCCAGGATCATGCGCGGCGTGGTGCCCTGGCCGTAGGCGTCGAGATTGGCGGCATCGTCGATGGACAGCACCGCGCCGTCCAGCGCCACGCCGGCGAACAGGCCGCGCGCGCGCGACCACGACCAGATCTCGGCCTTGAGCTGGCCGTCGGTGGCGGCGGCGGCGCTGCGCCCTACCGGGCCGGCGGCCACGCCGGCGTCGGCGCCCAGGGTGAACTTGCCGTTGACGATGTTGTCCAGGCTGCGGTTGTTGCGGAACACCAGGATCACGTCGGAGGACTGCACGCCGGCCTGGAAGCCGATGCTGCCACCGGTGAGCTTGACGAACACCGGGTTGGACCAGCTGCCATCCGCGGTCTTGACCGACATCAGGCCATGGCCGCGGCGGCCGCCGATCACCAGCCCGGCCTTGATCGTGTCGGGGATGACGATGATCGCGCGGCCCTCGTCGAGCAGCTTGTCGGGGATGGCCTGTTCGGGAATTTCCTGGATTTCGCTCAGCACGCGCACGGCATTGCGGGCGCGCTGGTCCTCCTGCGGCCCGGCCACGGCAGTGGCGGACAACAGGCTGGCGGACAGCAGCAGGGCGAGATACGGCAGGCGGCGCATGGCGGACTCCACAGGTCGATGCACGGAAAGATACGGCAAGGTGTCGAGATTGGAAGCGGGGCGATGAATGGGCGAGGAACGAGTGGGGAGGAACGAGAAACGAGAGGGAGGCGAAAGCAACGGCAGAAGCCGCATTCCTGGCAGAGGCCGTCATCCCCGCCCGGGCGGGGATCGCTCTACTTCAGGAGTGGGCGAAGGGAGTGAGGCGTAAGAAAAAGCAGGGACAGGAGCGCCTGCGCGGGGAGTGACGACTCTATACTTTTGGCGGGGATGACAGCCTTGGCTTTGGGCTTTGCCGTTGCTTCTCTCTCACTCCTCACTCCTGCCTCCCCACTCCCCTTCACTCACTCCGCCCTCTCGTTCCTCCCCACTCGTTCCCGGCTTTCAGCCACAATGCGCGCATGTCCGACGCACCCACCACCGCACTGCTCGCGGTCAACCTAGGCACGCCCGAGACACCCACCGCCCCGGCGGTACGCCGCTATCTGGCCGAGTTCCTCGGCGACCCGCGCGTGGTCTCGATTCCCCCGCTGTTGTGGAAGCCGCTGCTTTACGGGCTGATCCTGCCGCTGCGCGGCGGCCGCTCGGCGCACAAGTACGCGCAGGTCTGGCTGCCGGAGGGCTCGCCGCTGGCGGTGTACACCCGCCGCCTGGCCGCGAACCTGGCCGTCGAGCTGCCGCACTGGCGGGTGCGCGAGGCCATGCGCTACGGCCAGCCGGCGCTGCTGCCGGCGCTGGACGCGCTGGCCGCGGCCGGCGCCGCGCGCATCGTGGTGCTGCCGCTGTACCCGCAGTATTCGACCACCACCACCGCCTCGGTCGAGGACCAGGTGCGGCAGTGGCAGGCGCGCCACCGCGGCGTGGACGTGCGCCTGGTCCGCGATTACGCCGACGACCCGCGGTGGGTGGCGGCAGTGGCCGATTCGATCCGCGACTACTGGCAGCGGCACGGCCGCGGCGACCGGCTGGTGTTCTCCTTCCACGGCATCCCACAGCGGGTGGCCGACGCCGGCGATCCGTACCCGCAGCGCTGCGAGGCCAGCGCGCGCGCGATCGCCGCCGCGCTCGAACTGGACGACGGCGACTGGCAGCTGGCCTACCAGTCGCGCTTCGGCCGCGAGCGCTGGCTGCAGCCCTATGCCGAGCCCACGCTGTGGGCGCTGGCCGAAGGCGGAGCGAAGACGCTCGACGTGGTCTGCCCCGGTTTCGCCACCGACTGCCTGGAAACGCTGGAGGAAGTGGCGATGGGTTTCACCGCCACCGTCGCCGAACGCGGCGCCGCCATGCGCTACATCCCCTGCCTGAACGACACGCCGGCCCACGCCCGCGCGCTGGCGGCGCTGGCGACCGCGCAGGCGGCATGACCACATCCTTCGAACTGGACGCCGGCGGGCTGCGGGTCGCCGGGCTGCGCACCGGCACCCGCGGGGGAATGCCGGTGCTGGCCCTGCATGGCTGGCTCGACAACGCCGCCAGCTTCATCCCGCTGGCGGCCCGGCTGCCGGAACTGGACTGGGCGATGGTCGACCTGCCCGGCCATGGCCTGAGCGACCACCTGCCCGCCGATGCGGCCTACACCACGCCGCAGGCGATCGTGCAGGTGCTGGCGATCATGGATGCGCTGGGCTGGGAGCGCTGCGTGCTGCTGGGCCATTCGATGGGCGCGGCCATCGCCAGCCTGGTGGCGGCGGTGGCGCCGCAGCGGGCACGCGCGCTGGTCGCCATCGAGGCGCTCGGCGGACTTGCCGCCCCGGCCGGGGAAACCGTCGCCCGGCTGCGCGCGCACGTGGCGGCGCTGGCCGCGTTCAGCGACAAGCAGCTGCGCGTGTTCGCCGACCTCGCCGCGCCGGTACGCGCGCGCATGCTGGCCAACCAACTGGGCGAGGATTCGGCGCGGCTGCTGGTCGAGCGCGGCGTGCGGGCCGTCGCCGGCGGCTGGAGCTGGCGCAGCGATCCACGGTTGATGCTGCCCACGGCGGTACGCATGACCGAGGAGCAGGTGCGCGACGTGCTGGCCGCCATCCCGTGCCCGGCACAGGTGATCTACGCCACGCCGGCGCAGGCGTATTTCCCGGAACCGGAACGCAGCGAACGCGCGGCGCTGCTGACGCAGGGCCGCCTTCACATCCTGCCCGGCCACCATCACCTGCACATGGACCAGCCCGAAGCAGTGGCGGCGGTGGTCCGCGACTTCATCCGCGGCCTTTAGCACTGGGCAGGCATCCACGTAACGCCACTTTTGCAGGAGCGGCTTCAGCCGCGATGGGGCTTCCCCGGGAAGGCTTCATCGCGGCTGAAGCCGCTCCTACCGCTTGCGAACGAGTTGCCGCAGGGCCGCCTCACCGGCCATCCTCCGCGAGCGCGCAACGCTGCCGCGCCATGGCTGCCCTGTACGTGGACCAGCCCGATGCGGTGGCGGCGGTGATCCGCAGCTTACGCCCTCTCCGTGCAGCACAGGGCAGCACCACGTCGATGCCACTCTTTTGTGTAGGAGCGGCTTCAGCCGCGATGGGACTTTGCCGGTAGCGCCCCATCGCGGCTGAAGCCGCTCCTACGGGTTGGCGAACAGTTGCCGCATGGTCGCCTTGAGCCGGCGCCCTTCCTCGCGCAGGTAGTCGCGCTCCTGCCGCCAGTGCGGGAAGCGCGCCTCCACCTCGGCCCAGAAGGCCGGCGAATGATTGGCCTGCATCAGGTGGCACAGCTCATGGACCAGCACGTATTCGCAGGCCGAGGGACGCGCCAATGCCAGCGCCAGGTCCAGTGCCAGCGAGCCGTCCGGCGCCAGCGAGCCCCACTGCGAGGACATCACCTTCAGCCGCAGCCGCGCCGGCGCGCGCGGCAGCCCCGGCAGGTAGGCCGGCAGCCAGCGCCCGACATCGGCGCGCATCTGCGCTTCATAGAACTCGCGCAGCACGCGACGCAGCGATGCCTCGCCGGCCCGTGCCGGCAACTGGATGCAGGCGCCCGCGGCATCCACCTCGATCCGGGTGAAACGGCCGTCCTGCCAGCGTACCGGCAGCAGCGCGCCACGCAGCGGCAGGGCACCGGGTTCGCGCAGCGCCAGCGGCGGCGCCAGCAGCCCGTCGCCGTCCAGGCGCGCCAGCTGCTGCTGCAGCCACTGCCGGTTCTCGTGCAGGAAACGTTCTCCGGACACCAGGCTGGCCCGCATCGGCATCGTCAGCCGCGCGCCGCGCTCGTCCACGCTGAGCTTGATCCGGCGCGCACGCGGGTCGCGCACGCGCAGCACGTCGATCTCGGCATCGTCCAGGCGCAGCCGCACGGTGTCGCGCTGGATGCTTGGCGCGGCGGGGGCGATCAGGCGGCGGAACAGGTTGGCCATGCGCCCAGCATAGTCCCTGCCCGTTCGCCGGGCAGGTCGGTGGATGGCCTGTTCAGCTGTCGGCCTTGCTCAGCTTGAACGCCTGCTCCAGCAGCAGGAACAGGCGTCGGATCTCGCCGCTCTGCAGGGCGAAACGCGCATCGAGTTCGGCTCGGCGGCCTTCCTCGTCGATGTGCTCGAGCTGGTCCAGCGCGCCGTCGAGGAACTTTAGCTTGCGCACGATCAGGTCGTCGCCGAGCACGAAGGACAGATTGTCCTCGAACACCAGCGCCAGCTTGGTGACCTGCTTGCCGGCGTCCAGGTGCTTGTCGATCTCGTCGCAGCGCAGTTCCTGGTGCTGGCACTTGACCACCGCGCCGCCCTCGACCGGGTCCTTCATCTCGCACTCTTCGCCCAGGCTCAGGCCTTCGGGCAGCGGCTCGCCGGCGATCCAGGCGGTCAGGATCGCGCGCGGCGCCACTTCGGCGTTCAGCGGCATCGCCGGGAAGCTGCCGAGCATGCCGCGGATGTCGCTCATCACGTTCTCGCCGGTCTTGCGGCTGGAACTGTCCACCGCGACGTAACCGTGCTGCAGGTCGAGGAAGGCGTCGGTGCGCGAGCTCTTGACGAAGGCGCGCGGCAGCAGCTCGTGCAGCAGGTCGTCCTTCAGCCGCTTGCGCTCGCGGCCGCCGGGCTTGCGGCCTTCCTTCTCCTCGATTTCCTCCAGCTTGCGCGCCAGCAGGTCGTTGACCACCGCGCCGGGCAGGATCTTTTCCTCGCCGCCGACGGTGAGCCACAGCGCATCGCCGATGCGGTGCGAAAACTGCTCCTTCTCCTCGCGCCCGAACGGCGAGATGAAGCCGCGCGAGCTCATTTCCAGCGCGCCGACCGGCTTGAGCGCGACGTGCGGCAGCAGGGTATCGACCTCGGAGAAGTCGACGGAGGTGGGAAAGCGGAACAGGGTGAGATTCTTGAAGAACATCGGGGATCCGGGAACTGGGAAAGGGGATGCGGGTTTTTCCCTTCTCCCGCCGGGAGAAGGTGCCCGAAGGGCGGATGAGGGGCGGACGAAGCCATGGATGCCGGAGGCATCAGGACGCCATCGTCCTCACCCCAACCGCTCTCCCGATGGGAGAGGGGCTTCTGGTTCTTCCTGTTTTTCGCCGCCGGCGAGCCAGGCATGCGCGTCCGGCAGCGGCGCGTCGTCGCGGCGGCCGAGCGCCAGGAAGTCGAACAGGTTCGGGTCGGCCATCTGCGAGGGGCGGATGTCGCCCATGGCGCGCGAGATCTGCTCGATGCGGCCGGGGTGCTCCTTTTCCCACTGCTTCATCATCAGCCCGACCTGCTTGCGCTGCAGGTTTTCCTGGCTGCCGCACAGGTTGCACGGGATGATCGGGAACTGGCGCGCCGCCGCGTAGTCGATGATGTCGCTCTCGCGCACGTAGGCCAGCGGACGGATCACCACGTGCCTGCCGTCATCGCTGCGCAGCTTCGGCGGCATGCCGGAGATCTTGGCGTGGTGGAACAGGTTCATGAAGAACGTGGCCACCATGTCGTCGCGGTGGTGCCCCAGCGCGATCTTGGTGAAGCCGTTGGCCTCGGCATAGCTGTACAGCGAACCGCGGCGCATGCGCGAGCACAGCGAACACATGGTCTTGCCTTCCGGGATCACCCGGCTGACCACCGAATAGGTGTCCTGCTCGATGACGTGGTACGGCACGCCGATGCCGGCCAGGTATTCCGGCAGCACGTGCTCGGGGAAACCCGGCTGCTTCTGGTCCAGGTTCACCGCCACCAGCTCGAACGGCACCGGCGCCTTCTTCTGCAGCTGCAGCAGGATGTCCAGCAGGGTGTAGCTGTCCTTGCCGCCGGACAGGCAGACCATGACCTTGTCGCCGGCCTCGATCATGCCGAAGTCGGCGATGGCCTGGCCGACCTGGCGGCGCAGGCGCTTGGCGAGTTTGTGGTGTTCGCGTTCGGCCACGCGCGGATCGCGGGCGCGCGGCGCGGGATCGGGAAGGGGAATGACGGCACTCATCGCACGCATTCTACCGGCTTGGCGGCGCTCCCTCGCGACCGCCGCGACAGCCTGTATGCTCGATGGCCATGGAGACCATGACGCCCGCCGAGATCAGCCAGCGCACCGCCGAACTGCGGGCCGAGCACCGCAGCCTGGACGAGCGCATCGCCAAGCTGGCGGCCAACCCGGACGACGACCTGGAAGCCAAGCGCCTGAAGCGGCGCAAGCTGCAGCTCAAGGACTGCATCGCCCGCCTGGAAAGCATGCTGATTCCGGACGAGCCGGCCTGAGCCGGCGCCGTTGCGGCGCACCTACGACTCATCCAGTGCGGGCCACACCTGAACGCCCCTGATCATCCGCCGCAGGTGCCAGCCACCGCCGCCACCAGCCGCACCAGGCTCGCCTGCCCGCGTTCGCCGGTCTTGTCGTAGATCATTTTCAGCCGGCCGTGCGCCGTTCCCGGCGTGATGCCGCACTCCCTGGCCGCCATCGCGGCATCGGCGGTGCGGTAGAGCGACATCGCCAGGCGCGCCTCGGCCTCGGTCAGATTGAACAGTGCCTGCAAGGCCGACTTCAGCGAGGGAGGCGCCCGCCTGACCTCGCGCACGAATACCAGCAGGGCCCCCTGCTCGCGCGGCGACCACTCCACCAGGCGGTGGGCAGTCAGCGCCAGCGCGGGATGCTCACCGGCGTCGCGCAGGACCAGCCGCTCCACGTCCCCGCCCGGCAATCGGCTGGCGCCGCGCAGCGCCCGCTGCAGCAGGCCATGCAGCTCAAGCCCGGGTGCGCCCCTGGCCGCCAGCACGCCCGCCTCGCGCCTCAGCAGGCCACCCTGCAGCAGCGCCTCGCCCGCGGCGTTGCCGCGCACGATGCGCAGATCCTCGCCCAGCACGAACATCGCCACCGGCGAGAACGCCAGGGCCTGCTCGAGCGTCTCCACCTGCCGCTCCAGCCCGTGCATGCGCCGCAGCATCGCGTAGGCATTGATCCAGTGCGGGGTCAGCGCCCGCAGCAGGCCGAGCTCGGCCTCGCCGTATTTCCGTTTCTGGTCGCCGTGGCACAGCGACAGCGTTACCGAACTTGCGCCATCGAACAGCCCCACCGACGCCACCTGCTGCACGATGCCGAGCCTGCGGTAGTAGGCATTGTAGAAATCGCTGCGCTGGAACTCGGTGCGGGTCATGAAATCCTCGCTGTCGAGCACCTTGCCGGTATCCAGCTGCGGCGTTACACGCCGCATCATCGGATCGTCGTTCAGATCCAGATCGGGCAGCAGCGCATCCATCAATGCGATATCGACGCCATGGATGCAGCTGATGCCCGCGCGACCAGCGGCGACGTCGTGGATCAGCACGCCGGTGATGTGGCTGTCGGTCGCCTCCGCCAACCGCTGGTTGAAAGTATCCAGCGCGGAGAAATCCAGCACCGAGGCATACAGCGGCTCCAGCAGCTCGCTCAGCACGCGCCTGTCAAACATGCGGCGCCTCCCCGGCATGTCCGGCCGTGGGCGGCGTCATCTGTGATCGCGGGTACGTCATTCCCCCCCCGTGCTACCGCCGCCAACTGACACCCCCTATCCAAGGCATTCCCCCTGTTGTCAAGCCCCGACTGGGAGTGTCTTTGGGTTTTGTGGGTGCGGTCAACTGTGGAGGACAGCGCGCCGGTAACGAGCCATGGGGCAGCCAGGGCTACCCAGCGCTATGAGGGGGAACTACACAGAACCTAGCCATCGGCTATTGATTCTTGCAGAAGCGGGGGTGCCGTTACCCGTCTTCCATTTGGCGCTTAAAGGAGGAGCTATGAAGCACAACCTGATGTTGTTCTTGTTGCTTAGCGTTCTGCCGTTCAACGGACATGCCGCCGCTCAGGATGACGGTCCGGAGCTGAGTGGAATAAAGATGGGTGTTGGCCTTTCCGTGACTTTTGACTGGGAAAAGCGAATCGAATCCGCCAGCGTTGTCAATGGCATCGTTCGAGTAGACAGCGAAAAGAACGCGGTCGCCCGCATTCTCTTGGAAAGTCATTACCTGTTCACTCCCAACAAGCGGCTTCTAGGAGTACAGGAGCCTGGGACCTGGGGGATAGGGCCCTTCGTGGGCGTCATGTCAGGCAACGATCGACTCATCGAGGCCGCCGGCATTGGCGCAATGCTGGGCTTTCGGCGCTCGAAGGATAAAGACAACAGCTTCAACATCGGCGTCGGATACATGGTCGATCCGTCGTCGCGAACGCTCGGCGACGGAATCATTGCCAATCATCCGCTTCCCCAAGGGGAGAGTGGTGTCCGCTACAAGACCAGAAGCAGAGGAGGCATTGTTGTCATGGCTTCGTTCTCCTTCTGAACTGAAATCGATGAAATCTATGCGCCCCAAGAGAGACACTCGAAGGGCCAAAAGCGAACAGAAAGCTGCAGCACAACGGCAGCAGAAAGAACTACGCATGCAAGAGGAAGCATTTGCCCATGGCAATGATGACGACTATGCGGGAGAGGACGTGCCATAGCAGAACGTCGCTACCAATGCATTCGATGTACTCGTCAACACGTTTGGCGGGGAAATGGCGAAGAAGCAGCAGGAGGACGCGCAGCGGCAGCGATTCTTGGACAGCGTGCGCCGCGAAGCCGAAGCCCGTTGACCAGCAACGCCAACGTGATTTGGAACGGCAGCGGTTTGGTGGGAGAAAGCGCCCGGCTGGAACGGCAGGCGGAACAGCAACGCCACCTGGCCGCTGCGCAGCAACGGCAGGCGGGGGCAAGCGGTGGCGGTGCGCGCGCGACCAATGGCATCGCCGCAGCGGGTGCTGCTGCCAGCAGCACGATGACCACCCAGCAGCAGGCCGCGAAGGCGCGCGAAGAAGCCCTGCGCGCCAACGTTTGGCGACGGAACGCGAGCGCGCCGCAGCGGCAGAACGTGAGCGGGTGATGCGGCCTTTCGTCGAAGCATCGAACAGACAGCAGGCCTTGTCCCCAAGCTCGGCCGGTACTGCCGCAGTTTCTTCCACGCCGAAAGCGGCTGCCGCATCGGTGGATCACGGCTCAGCCAAGGCATGGTGCCGCGCGCGTCGCAACGAGATGGCCAGGCAGACCGAATACCAGTGCATGGGGCCACTGCAGAACCTGCTGTTCTGGTATCCCACGCTCGACGCGCCGCTGGGCATGGCCGGCTGTCCCGGTGGCGAGGGCTAGGCGCCGACGCCGGAACACGGCGGCAGCGGTTTCAACTGTGGCCGAAAGCTGAAAGTGGGCGATCTGCGCATGCCTACCTACGACCCGTATCGCGGCGGCGGGAGTCCAACGCGGGTTGTTTCCGGAAACTAGGACAAAGGAAATGCCAATGAAGCTGCGTGGCCTGATGGAAACCGTCAGGCGACAGATGCACGAACGGATGGCCTGCGACCCGAAACAGAACAACTGCCCGCCACCACCTAAACCCAGAAGCGTGGGAGTACGCGGCTGAGGCCGGTTCGATTCATCCCGCGGCAAGCAGCGGATATCAATATCGAGTCAGCGGCCGGAGGAGTGGGCAATGCCCACCCTGCTGATCCAATCCGAAGCGGGCGTCCCAGGACCTATACCTGCGAAACCGGCTCCTCCGGCTTCACCGCTTCCGGGCTCACGCGCTCGATGGTGTGGCGCAGTTCGCGGCCGAGGATGAACTTGGCGTCCTTGGCCCAGGCGTCGAGGCGGTCGTCGAACAGCAGCTTGCTGTTCTCGTCCGGCCAGACCAGGCGCAGTTCGCGCATCTTCTGGATGAAGCCGCGGAACAGGGTCTTGTCGAAGAACTCCGGCGCCGCCGGGGCGTAGAGCAGGCTCAGGCGCTGCGCGGCCTGTTGGCACAGGCTCTCCAGTTCCGCCGCGCCAAGCACGCCCGGGCCGTTCTTCACCAGCACCGAGATGGCGATGTAGTAACGCTCGAACGCCTGCTGCAGCGAATGGCCGATGGCGCGCAGGCGGAACACCTCGTCGGTCTGGCCAGTGCTGCGCGCGAGCATGCCGCCTTCGTCCTCGCCCACCTGCTGCAGCAGGCCTTCGCGCACGAACACGTTGATGGTCTGCTCGATGCGCGCGGCGAACTCGTCCTCGGTCCACGGCAGGAACAGTTCCTGCTGCAGGAACGGGTACAGGCCGCGGCCCAGCCGCAGCAGGCCGGCGCGGCTCATGCGGCGGTTGTTCTGGAAGCAGCACGCCACCCACGAGGACGCGGTGAACAGGTGCAGCACGTTGTTGCGGAAGTAGCTCAGCAGCACCGCGGTGTCGCCGCTGACGCTGAGCACGTCGCCCAGCGGATGCTTGACGCGGGTGAGGACGTTGATTTCCTCGGCGTGGGCGATGATGCGCTCCGGCGAGTGCGGGGTGACCGTCACCCGGTCCGAGTACGGCATCTCCACCAGCAGCTTCTTGCACAGCTCGATCTGCGCGATCAGGTCGGCCTCGCCCATGGCGTGCTTGGGCGTGGACAGCAGCGCCAGCGCCAGCAGGTTGATCGGGTTGACGTCGGCGGCGGCATTGACATGCACGTTGATGTTCTGCGCCAGCGTATCGACGGTCTTCATCAGCCACGCCGGCTTCTCGTCCTCGGGCACCGGCTGGCCATCCCACTCGGGGGCATGCTCGGCCAGCACGTCGTTGAGCGCGATCGGCTCGCCGAAGTTCACCACCACCTGGCCGTAGTTCTGCTTGAGCACCTTGGGGATGCCCCACAGCAGCGCCCAGATCGATTCCTTCTCCTTCGGCCGGCCGGACAGTTCGTCCAGGTAGCTGTTGCCCTCCATCAGCTTCTCGTAGCCGATGTAGATGGGCTGGAACAGCACCGGCTTGCGCGGCTGGCGCAGGAACGCACGCAGCGTCATCGAGATCACGCCGCCCTTGGGCTGCAGCAGGCGGCCGGTGCGCGAGCGCCCGCCCTCGACGAAGTACTCGATGGAATAGCCACCGGAGACCAGCTGCGCCATGTATTCAGAGAACACCGCCGAGTACAGCGGATTGCCGCGGAAGCTGCGCCGCGCGAAGAACGCGCCGCCCTTGCGCAGCAGGGTGCCGACCACCGGCAGGTTGAGGTTGATGCCAGCGAAGATGTGCGGCGGCACGATGCCGCGGTCGTACAGCAGGTAGCTCAGCAGCAGGTAGTCCATGTGGCTGCGGTGGCTGGGCACGTAGACGACTTCATGCCCGGGCGCGGCTTCCTTGAACTTGTCCAGGTGGTGGACCAGCACGCCGGCGTAGATGCGGTTCCAGACGTGGCTGAGCAGGAAGCTGGCCGAACGCACCACCGGGGTGGAGTAGTCGGCGGCGATCTCCCAGGCATAGGCCTGCGCCTTCTTCCAGGCGTCGGTCGGCTTGGAGTTGTCGCGCTTGGCCTGCGCGGCGATGGCCTCGCGCACCGTGTCCGCTTCCAGCACCTTGTCCACCAGCAGGCGGCGGGTGGAAAGATCCGGGCCGATGATCGATTCGCGGATGCGGCGGAAGTGCGCGCGCAGCACGCGCTGCAGCTTGCGCACGGTGCGCTCGGGCTCCAGCCCCTCCTCCACGGTCTGGCGCAGCGAAATCGGCGCGGCGAAACGCACGATGCTGTCGCGGCCGTTGAGCAGCACCGCCAGCAGGCGGCGGAAGCGGCCGACCAGCGCCCAGTTTTCCGAGAACAGCACGGCGAACCAGCCGCTCTGCTTGTCCGGGGCGCGGCCGACGAAGATCGACACCGGCACCAGCTGCACATCCAGCGCCGGGTTGGCGCGGTGCGCCTGCAGCAGCCGGGCCAGCGAATCGGAATGGGTGCGGGCGCCGCGCTGCTCGGGGATCAGCGCGTTGTTGCTGGAGCGCCGCGACAGCGCGACGTAGGCGCGCTTGCGCCCGGTCGGGTCGCCGGCCAGCGGCACCAGCGGCGACGGCAGGCCGGCGTCGCGGCAGGCCTTGTCCAGGATCAGCGCGTTGGACAGGCCGTAGTCCTCCAGCACGTAGACCACCGGCTGCGCCGGGTCGTGCTGCAGCTGCTCGGGCTCGATCTTCAGCCCCAGCCAGGGCTCGATCAGCCGGCCGAGCAGGCGCGACCACAGGGGACGCCGGCCCTGGCGCACGGGCGGCCGCCCGCCCGGGGGCGGCGGCAGGGGAGACGAGGCCGGGGCGCTGGCCTCGCCCGACGGCAGGAGTTCGCCCTGTTCGGGCCGGGAATTCTGTTTCGACATCGGCGACATTATGGCTTAGCCGCCGCCGCCGGGCTGTCCCCACTGTCATCGCCGGTACCGGGCGGCGGGGCGTCGCCCTCTCCCGGCACCAGTGCGGCAGCGCGCGCGGCGGCCAGCACCGCGTCCACCTCGGCCAGGGTACGCGCCAGGTACCAATGCCCCTGGCGGCGTTCCAGCGCCACCTGCAGGTCGATGTCCTTGCCGGCCAGCGGGTACTGCACGTGCACGGTGGCGTGGTCGCCCTGCTGGCTGACCAGACCGGTGCGCAGCTGGGCGATGCTGTCGTCCAGCGACAACCCGTAACCGGCCAGCACCTGCTTGACGGCGCGGGCGAACGGCGCCAGCCGCTGCAGGCTGCCGGTCATGCCCGCTTCCTGCAGCGCGGCGTCGCTGTCCAGCCCGGTGGCGCGCGCGGCGGCGGTCAGGGTGGCGATGGTCGAGCCGGCCAGCTTGGGATCGGACAGCGGGGCGGACTGCGCCCAGTCGCCGAGCGCCCTGACCAGCTGCACGTAATGCGCGCGCTCGTCGTCGCTGTAGTCGCCCTGGTGGCTGATGTACTGCTCGCCGAACAGGCCCAGCGAATGCGCGGCCTGGCGCACGCTGGCGGCCTGCCCGGCGATCTGAGCCTTGAATGCGCGCTGCAGCCGGGTTTCGGCATCGGGCGCGGCCAGCGTGGCCAGCAGGGTTGGCAGCTTGTCGTGCAGGGGCAGTTCGTCCAGCGGCCAGCGGCTGTGGCCCCGGGCCCAGGCCGCTTCCAGCTCGGCGTACTGCGCCGGCGGCACCGCCGCGCGCGCGTAACCGGCCAGGTCGTTGTCGTGCAGGTGCTGGACCAGCTGGCGCACGGCGGCGGCCGGTTCGGTGGCGGCGCCGGGCAGGGGTTCGGGCGACCGCCGGCAGCTGGCGGCAAGCACCGCCACCGCGCACAGGGACAGGAACACCAGATGCGAGCGGCTGCGAGATGAACGGCGTGGCATGGCGTCGTTGGTCCTCCCCCGGGGCCGTCGCATCTTGCGGCCTCTCCGGTGACAGCGGCAAGCGTGCTTGCAGGACTGTAGGAGCGACTTCAGTCGCGATGGGGCTTCACCGGTAAAGCCCGTCGCGACTGAAGTCGCTCCTACGAGGGGGCGGAGAAAGCCGCGCATAAAAAAAGAGGCCGCCCCGTTGCCGGTGGCGAACCTCCTCAAACCGGCTGGGCCGGGGACATGTGACACATCGCCGGCATGGCCGGGACGGGCACAGCCTACGCGCCCTCTTCAGTTAATGCAACACTTCATGAATCAACGCTCAAGCCGTTGATTTTTAAAAAAAGAAATCCGCGATTTCATGCTGCATGCCCTGCGCCGCCGCACGCGGGTCCGGCGCCAGCCGGATCGGGCGGCCGACGACGATGGCGTCGGCGCCGTCAGCAAACGCCTGCGCCACGCCGACCGTGCGCTGTTGGTCGTCGCCCGCCGGGCCGCCGGGGCGAATGCCCGGGCAGACGATGGAGAAGCCGGCGCCGGTGGCGGCGCGGATCGGCGCGGCCTCCTGGCCCGAGGCGATCACGCCGTCGATGCCGGCGCGCTGCGCGGCCACCGCGCGCTCGACCACCACGTCCACCGGCTCGCGGTCGATGCCCATCTGCGCCAGGTCGCCGCGGCCCATCGAGGTCAGCACGGTGACCGCCAGCAGGCGCATGTCCGAGGTGTTGGCCGCGGCGGCGGCTTCCATCATCGCCGGGTGCCAGCCGTGGATCGTGCAGTAACTCACCGGCCACTGCGAAAGGCGGCGGACAACGCCGGCGATCGTGGCAGGAATGTCGAAGAACTTCAGGTCGACGAACACGCGCTTGTCGCGCCTGGCGAGCTCGTCGAGCACCGCGAAGTACTCGCCCGAGGCCAGCAGCTCCATGCCGATCTTGTAGAAGGACACGGCATCGCCCAGCCGCTCGACCCAGTCGATGGCCTCGGCGCGTCCCGGCACGTCCAGCGCGAAGATCAGGCGCTCGTCGGCACGCAGCGGCAGCGGGCCGCGGCTCATCGCGCCGGCTCCAGCGCGGCGCGCTTGCGGGCCCGGCGCTGCTCCCCGGACAGGCCATGGGCGTTGCCGACCGCCGCCGACTCGTAGCCGCCGTATGTCGGGCCGGGCAGCATGAACCAGCGTTCGCCGATCCAGCCGTCATGCCCGGACAGCAGCGCATCGCGGTCGGCGTTGTCGTTGCTGCGCGGCTGGCCGAAATCGGTGATCTGGTCGCCTACCTGCATCAGCACGCGGTAGTGGCTGGCGACCTTGATGCGGCGGCAGCCCTTGTCGTCGCCGGTCCGGGTGCAGCCGGGCACGTCCATGCCCTTGCCCAGGTAGACGCCGTCGTCGGCGACCGGGAAACCCACCGCGCGCAGGTTTTCCAGCGTGTCCGCCTTCATCTGCTCGGTGCGGTTGGAAATGTAGAGTAGGGTGACGCCGCGCGCGCTGGCCGCGCGGGCGAACTCCAGGGCGCCGGGCACCGGCCGGGCCTGCTTCTCGGCCACCCATGCGGCCCAGTCCTCTTCCTTGTACGACGTGCCGTCGAGCACACCGCGCGCCTGGAACGGCGAGTTGTCGAGCACGGTCTCGTCGATGTCGACGATCACCGCCGGCTTCAGGCCGGGCTTCTGCAGTTCGGCGCCTTCGCCGGGCAGCAGCGCGGTCCACTGCGGGTCGGCCAGGGCGCGATCCAGCGTGGCCGCGGCCATGCGCCATGTCTGCAGGGTCAGGGCGCGGTACTCCTGCGCCTTCTGCACCCACAGCACCGCGTTGAGGTTGTCGTCGGCGGGCACGGCCTCGGCGCCCGGCGCCGCGACCACCATACCGGGCGCGGCAGGTGCGCCGTGGACCAGCGGCCGGGGCGTGCTGCAGGCGGCCAGCGACAGCAGCGCGCCGGCGAGCAGGAGGGAGGTCGGGGTTCGGGACATGGCGCGGCTACCGGATAGAACGAAAACCCGGCAAGTTTACCGGCTCCCCGTCCCGCCCGCCCCGGCGCGGCGGAGCGCGGGCCGCGAACGCGGTTCGGCCCGGACCCCGGTTTTGCCCTCGGCTATGCTTGCGCCCCCTCGCCCCCGCGGATGCCGACGATGACCGACGCCACCACCCCTTCGCCCGTTCCCGTGCTCGACGCCACGCAGATGCGGGTGCTCGGCTGCCTGATCGAGAAGGAATCGACCACGCCGGAAGCCTATCCGCTGACCGTCAACGCCACCCAGACCGCGGCCAACCAGAAGACCGCGCGCGACCCGGTGATGGCCCTGGACGCCGGCAACGTGCAGCACGCGCTGCGCCAGCTGGAGACGATGGGCCTGGCCCGCCAGCATTTCTCCGCGCGCGCCGAACGCTACGAACACCTGCTCGGCGGCAGGCTGGACCTGCCGCGCCAGCAGGTCGCGCTGCTCGGCCTTTTGCTGCTGCGCGGCCCGCAGACCGCCGGCGAACTGGCCACGCGCAGCGAGCGGATGGCGAAGTTCGCCGACGCCGAGGACCTGCGCCACCAGCTCGGGCGCCTGATCCAGCGCGCGCTGGTGGTGCAGCTGCCGCGCGCCGCCGGCCAGCGCGAGGACCGCTACATGCACCTGCTCGGCGGCCCGGTGGACGTGGACGCCTTGGCGGTGCAGTACCGCGCGCCCTCCTCCGGCGCGGCGGACGGCGGCGCGCTGGAAGAACGCGTGCAGCAGCTGGAAGCCACCGTGGCGGCGCTGCAGGAGCAGCTGGCGCAGCTGCAGTCCCGGCTGGACGGTTGATCCAGACGCAGCTGCGGGGCTTGCCCCGCAGGGGGCATCGCCCGGAATGCCCCGCGAGGGGGCTATTCGATTGCAGGCTCGTCCGGCGTAGCTGCGGGGCTTGTCCCGCAGGGGCATCGCCCGGAGTGCCGCGCGAGGGGCAGAGCCCTCGCCTGCGGAGCGATGCATGTCGAGGCTGCACCTCCGTCCCGGCGCCCCGCGCATCGGAGCTGCAACCCGGGCTACCGGATTGCCGGCTTGTTGAGGAAGAGCAGCAGGTCCTCGTCCTTGCCCGGCAGGCGCACGGTGCCATCGGCCTGGAAGCCGAGCTTTTCCAGCAGCCCGACCGAACGCGCGTTGCCCGGCGCCACGATCGCGCACAGCGCACTCAGTCCCAGCGCGGTCCGCGCATGCGCCAGCACCGCCCGCACGGCCTCCAGCGCATACCCGTGGCCGGTGTGGCGTTCCAGCAGCGCGTAGCCGACGTCGGCATGCGGCAGCGCGGCGCGGTGCACCAGCCCGGCGTTGCCCAGCCACGCGCCATCGCTGCGCCGCTCCACCGCGTACATGCCGTAGCCGTGCCGTTCGTAGCTCGCCATCGGACCGGCGCGGATGCAGTCGCGCGCCTGTTCCAGCGTGCGCACGCCGCGATCGCCGATGTAGCGATGGAAGCCCGGCTCGTTGAGCAGCTCCAGCATCGCCGCGGTATCGCCGTCGTCGTCGCGCAGCGGGCGCAACCGCAGTCGTTCGGTTTCGATCAGCATCGCCTGCCCCTGTCCCCGGTCGTTGCCGTGCAGCGTCGCTCCGGCCGCGGACATGCGCAAGCGCCTAGTCGAACAGCGCCTGGATCGCCGCCAGCCCGGCCTGCGCGCGCTCCTTCTTGTGCGCGGCGTCGGCCACCGGGTCGGCGCCGTCGCGCTGGATTTCGGCCGCCGGCAGCTCGTCGAAGAAGCGGCTGGGCTTGAGCCGCACGTGCTCGCCGAACTTGCGGGTCAGGCGGCTGTAGCTCATCCACAGCTGGATCTTGGCGCGGGTGATGCCGACATACAGCAGGCGCCGCTCTTCCTGCAGGTTGCCCTCGTCGAGGCTGACCTGGTGCGGCAGCACGCCGTCTTCGCAGCCGACGATGAACACGTACGGGAATTCCAGGCCCTTGGAGGCGTGCAGGGTCATCATCCGCACCTGGTTGCCGCCGTCGTCCTTGTCGCTGCGCGAGATCAGCGCCAGCTGCGCGGCCATGTCGGCGGCGCTGGCGCCGCGCGGGCCGTTCTCGAACCACGAGGCCAGTTCCTCCAGGTTGCCGGCGCGGCGTTCGTAGCCGGCGGTGTCCTTGGCCTGGTGGCGCAGTTCGGCCAGCAGGCCCGAATCCTTGGACACGCGCCGCACCAAGTCGCCGGAGGACATCTGCCGCATGTCCATGCGCAGCGCGCGCAGGATGTCGGTGAAGCGGCTCAGGCTGTTGGCCGCGCGCGGCGGCAGCTGCGCCAGCGCGCCCATCGCCTCGGCGGCCTGGGCCATCGACATGCCCTTCTCCGAAGCCAGCTCGGCCAGCTTGGCCAGGGTGCCGGCGCCGACGTCGCGCTTGGGCGCCTGCACCGCGCGCATGAACGCGGTGTCGTCGTCCGGGTTCACCAGCAGCCGCAGCCAGGCCAGGGTGTCCTTCACTTCCTGCCGTTCCAGGAACACCGTGCCGCCGGTCAGGTGGTAGGGCACGCCGACCAGCTGCATCGCCTTCTCCAGCGGCCGGCTCTGGAAGTTGCCGCGGAACAGGATGCAGAAATCGCTCCACGGCACGCGCCGGCTGGTGGCGATGAACTGGATCTCGGCGGCCACCTTCTCCGCCTCGTGCTCGCTGTTGCGGCACTCCCATACGCGGATGCGCTCGCCGTCGGCCTGGTCGGACCACAGCGTCTTCAGGTGCTCGTGCGGGTTGTGCGCGATCAGCGCGTTGGCCGCGCGCAGCACGCGGTTGGAGCAGCGGTAGTTCTGCTCCAGCTTGACGATCTGCAGCGACGGATATTCCACCGCCATGTTCTGCAGGTTCTCGGGATTGGCGCCGCGCCAGGCATAGATCGACTGGTCGTCGTCGCCCACGCAGGTGAAGTTGCCGGCCGGCCCGGCCAGCTGCTTGAGCAGCCGGTACTGCGCGTCGTTGGTGTCCTGGCATTCGTCCACCAGCAGGTAGCCGATGCGCTCGCGCCAGGCCAGCGCGATGTCGGGGTTTTCCTCCAGCACCTGCACCGGCAGGCGGATCAGGTCGTCGAAGTCGACCGCGTTGAAGGCCGTCAGCCGCGCCTGGTACAGCGCATAGACCATCGCCGCGTCCTTCTCGCGGTTGCTGCGCGCGGCCGCCATCGCCTGCTCCGGCGACAGGCCGGCGTTCTTGGCCCGCGAGATCAGGTTCTTCATGTCCTCGATGTCGTCGGGCTTGGCGTTGCTGCCGCCGAGCAGGTCCTTGACCTGCGCCGCCGCGTCGTCGGCGTCGAAGATCGAGAAGCCGCGCTTCAGCCCCACCGCGGCGTGCTCGATCTGCAGGAACTTCAGCCCCAGCGCGTGGAAGGTGCAGATGGTCACCTCCTCGGCCTGGCCGCCGCGCAGGCGCTTGGCCACGCGCTCGCGCATTTCCTTGGCCGATTTGTTGGTGAAGGTGATCGCGGCGATGCGGCGGGCGCTGTAGCGGCCGCTGCCGATCAGATGGGCGATCTTCTCCACGATCACGCGGGTCTTGCCGCTGCCGGCGCCAGCCAGCACCAGCAGGGGGCCTTCGGTGTGCAGCACCGCCGCGCGTTGGGGGGGGTTGAGGGAGTCCAGCATGGGGTCGGGTCTGTCGCAGGGCGGCAGTGTAAGCCATCGGCCGTTGCGGTCGACGCACGCTAAAATGCGCCATGGCCAAGCTCTACTTCTACTACTCGGCGATGAACGCCGGGAAGACCACCACCCTGCTGCAGTCGGCGCACAACTACCGCGAGCGCGGCATGCGCGTGGCGATCCTGACCCCGCGCCTGGACCACCGCGCCGGCAGCGGCGTGGTCGCCTCGCGGATCGGGCTGCAGGCCGAGGCCACCGCCTTCGACCACGACACCGACCTGCAGCAGCTGGTCGAACGCGACATGACCACGCACGGGCGCCTGGGCTGCGTGCTGGTGGACGAGGCGCAGTTCCTGAGCAAGGCGCAGGTGTGGCAGCTGAGCGAGGTGGTCGACCAGCTGCGCATCCCGGTGCTGTGCTACGGCCTGCGTACCGATTTCCGCGGCGAACTGTTCGAGGGCAGCCAGTACCTGCTGGCCTGGGCCGACGAGATGCAGGAGATCAAGACCATCTGCCACAGCGGCAAGAAGGCGACGATGACCGTGCGCGTGGACGAAAACGGCTTCGCGGTGCAGGACGGCCCGCAGGTGGAGATCGGCGGCAACGACCGCTACGTGTCGGTCAGCCGTGCCGAGTTCAAGAAGATCACCCGCGGCGAGGGCCGCATCGAGCCGATGCAGGCGCCGCTGCCGCTGTAACGGGCGATCCTCGCAGGAGCGCACCTTGGTGCGCGATGAGGCTTGCCCGGTAGAGCCCATCGCGCACCAAGGTGTGCTCCTACGGTTTTGGCCTCTCGGGGACGACCTGCTGCGCCGCCGGGTCGCGCGTGGCGCAGCCGCTGCCGTCGGCGTGGCCGGCGCCGCAGCGGTAGACCCGCACGTAGTCCACCTGCATCGCCTGCGGGTAGGCGGCCGGATCGATGCCGGTGGCGTTGACTTTGCCCGCCCAGTCGCCGCCGACGGCAAGGTTGAGCAGCAGGTGGAATTTCGAGGCGGCATCGAACGGGGCGCCGGGCGGCGCGTCGATCCAGCCGCCGCGCGCGTCCTGCCGCTGCGAGTACCAGTTTTCGGCGCGCTGGCTGGCGTAGTGCACGCCATCGACGTACCAGCGGATCTCGTCCTGTTCCCATTCCAGCGCGTAGACGTGGAAGCCGTCGGCCGGGTTCGCGCCGCCGGGCAGCACGTGCCAGGTGCCGGCATGCACGTTGCCGGGCGGCGGGCGGCCGTAGTGCAGGGTGCCGTGCACGCGCGTTTCCGGGGTGCCGGGCGCGGCGCCGGGCATGTCCGAGGGCGTGCCCAGGTTCACCGCCTCCATGATGTCGATCTCGCCGGAAGCGGCCCAGCGCCCATGCGGCGAACCGCTGGGCAGCATCCAGATCGCCGGCCAGCTGCCCTGCCCGGCCGGCAGCTTGGCGCGGATCTCGAAACGGCCGAACGTCCACTCCTGCCGCCCCTTGGTGCGCAGCCGCGCCGAGGTGTACGGCAGCGTGGCGGTGGCACCGTCGCGACCTTCCGGCGACGCCGGGCCGGTCCAGGTTTCGCGGCGGGCGACGATGTGCAGCAGGCCATCGGCCAGCCAGGCGTTGGCGCCCGGCTGGCGGTCGCGGCGCGGGGTGTAGCACTGCTGCTCGTGGTTGCCGCCGCCCCAGCAGTTGTCTTCCAGCTCCCATTTCGACAGGTCGATGGCCGGGCCGTCGAACTCGTCCTGCCACACCAGCTCCCAGCCCGGCGGCGCGGCCTGCGCGTCGCCGCCGGACAGGAGCGCCGCCGCCAGCAGCAGCTTCACGGCGCCGGGCATTCGACCTTCCGGTCGTAGTCGGTGCCGATGCTCACCCTGGCCAGCGACAGGCGCAGGCCGGCGCTGCCGCGCAGGGCGAACGGCATGTCCAGCCTGGCGGTGTCGGCACCGGCACCGCGCAGGCACTTGAGCGGCACGCCAAGGCGCGCCCACTGGCCCTGCGGCAGCTTCGCCAGCGCATCGCCGATGGCGAGCCCGCCGCTGCAGCCGGCGCCGCAGGTGGCGAGGTAATCCACCTTGCCGCCGGCCGGCAGCGCATCGACCCGCACGCTGGCGATCGCCAGTACGTCGCCGTTGGTTTCCCGCACCAGGTCCAGCGGCATGTTCGCGCGCAGCTCGACGCGGCCGGGGCCCTTGAACGCGAACTGGCGCGCGCCTTCCTGCACCTCGGTGTTGACCGCGGTCATCAGCACCGACCCGTCGGCGGTCGCCGCGTTGGGATGCACGATGTCCATCGCTTCGCCGTCGGCGCCGGTCAGGCGCAGGGTCAGGCCGGTGGTCGCCACGCCGCGGTCGAACCAGACGCTGGTACGCGAAGCGTCCGGGTCCACACCCGGGTCCTCGGACAACACCGCCAGGTCGCCGTTGTCGGCGTAGGTCAGGCCGTAGCCGTAGGCGAACTGCGGGTCGTAGTCCTTCTGGCCGACGTTGTTGGCGTACTGGTCGGCGCGGCGCGGCCAGGAGAAGCTCAGCTTGCCGTGGAAGTCGTACTGCACGCCGCCGTCGGGCCGGCGCAGCAGCACGTCGGCGACACCCGCGCCTTCCGAACCCGGCAGCCAGGCGGCGACAAAGGCGTCGGCGGCGTTGATCTCGCGGTTCATCCACAGCGGACGGCCGCTGAGGAACACCGCCACCACCGGGATGCCGTCGGCCTTCAATTTCCTGATCATTTCCAGGTCGCCGGACTTGCCGCCCTTGAACATCAGGTCGGGCAGGTCGCCCTGGAACTCGGCGTACGGCTCCTCGCCGAACACCACCACCGCCACGTCGGGCCTGGCCTGGTAGCGGCCATCGACGGCCAGCTCGGCCTTGCCGCCGGCCGCTTCCACCTGCGCTTTCAGCCCGTCCCAGAGGGTGTCGGCGTTGGGGAAGTCGGCGCGCCTGGTGCCGTCGCCCTGCCAGGTCAGGGTCCAGCCGCCGGCCTGCTTGGCCATGTTGTCGGCACCGTCGCCAGCGACCAGCACACGCTGCTTCGGCGCCAGCGGCAGCAGGCCGCCCTGGTTCTTCAGCAGCACCAGCGATTCACGCACCGCCCGGCGCGCGACGGCGCGGTGTTCCGGGGCGCCCAGCAGCTCGAACCTGCCGCCCAGCGCGCGCGCCGAGGGTTTCGGTTTCTCGAACAGGCCCATGCGGAACTTGGCGCGCAGGATGCGCCGCACCGCGTCGTCCAGCCGCGCCATCGGCAGGGTGCCGTCCTTCGCATGCGCCAGGGTGCTTTCGTACATGCCCTTCCAGCTGTCCGGCGCCATCGCCATGTCCAGCCCGGCAATATAGGTCTGCGCGCAATCGGTGTTGCTGCAGCCCTTGACCTGGCCGTGGCCGTTCCAGTCGCCGACGACGAAACCGCCGAACTGCATGCGCTGCTTCAGCACGTCGGTCAGCAGCGGCTTGTGGCCGTGCATCTTCTCGCCGTGGAAGCTGTTGAACGAAGCCATCACCGACTGCGCGCCGGCGGCGATCGCCGGCACGTAGCCGGCGGCATGGATGTCGCGCAGCTGCGCTTCATCGACCGTGGTGTCGCCCTGGTCCTTGCCGTTGTCGGTGCCGCCGTCGCCGAGGAAGTGCTTGACCGTGGTCATCACGTGGTGGTCGTCGAGGAAGTCCGGCGCGCCGGCCTTGCCCTGCAGGCCCTCGACGAACACCCCGGCATAGCTGGCCACCAGCGCCGGATCTTCCGAATAGCCTTCGTAGGCGCGGCCCCAGCGGTCGTCCTGCGGCACCGCCACGGTCGGCGCGAAGGTCCATTCCATGCCGGTGGTGCGGGTCTCGGCGGCGGTGATGCGGGCGATCTCGCGCAGCAGTTCCGGATTGCGCGTGGCGCCGAGGCCGACGTTGTGCGGGAACAGCGTGGCGCCGACCACGTTGCTCTGGCCGTGCATGGCGTCGATGCCCCAGATGATCGGGATCGCCTTGCCGCCGCCACGGGTATCCATCGATGCCTCCCAGAAGGCATCGGCCAGCGCCAGCCATTCGGCCGGGCTGGCGTTGTAGCGGCCGCCCGGATCGGAGCCGCCGCCGGCCAGGATCGAGCCGAGCCGGTACCTGCGCACGTCCTCGGGGGTGACGCTGGCGATGTCGCCCTGCACTACCTGGCCGACCTTCTCCTCCAGCGTCATCGCCGCCATGAGCGCGTCGATGCGTTTTTCCATCGCCGGGTCCAGCGCCAGCGGCCACGCCGGCTGCGGCCAGTGCGCGGGGTCGATGCGGACCGCTGCGGCGGCGTCCTTCGATGCCGGCGCGGCGACGGCGGGCGCGCAGGCCAGCGCCAGCACGGCGCCAAGCAGGAGCGGGCGCAGCCGTCGGCGATCTGCGCGGGGGCGGGAGTGTGGAAGGCTGGGCTTCATGGGCGAGGGTCTTCCTGGACGGAGGGCTGGAGGAACGCACGATTGTGCAGGACACCATGACAGCGTTGTCAGGCAAATGCAGAATAGCGCCAGTGCGCGATGATGGCTTGCTGCATAGCGGCACGCCGCATTGCGGATAAAGTTGCACCTGTATCCATGTGCGTTGGCACCTGCCTGGCGGGAACCGGGAACCATATGACTGGCAAGAAACGGGCGGCGGCCGAATCCACGCAGGCGACCGCCGGCAAGCCCGGGCGCGTGCGCATCGAGGACGTGGCGGCGACGGCGGGCGTGTCGATGAAGACCGTCTCGCGCGTGCTCAACAACGAACCGAACGTATCCGAGCGCACCCGCACGCTGGTCGAGGCGGCGGTGGAGAAGCTGCGCTACCGGCCGCTGCCGTCGGCGCGCGTGCTCGCGGGGCGGCGCTCGTACCTGGTGGCCATGCTGTTCGACAACCCGTCCTCGAACTACCTGATGGAGATCGAGCTGGGCGTGCTCGACGCCTGCCAGGCGCAGCACTACAACCTGATGCTGGCGCCGCTGGTGTACGACGCGGCGGACATCGTCGGCAAGGTCGAATCGCTGATCATGCAGTCGCAGCTGGACGGCATCGTGCTCACCCCGCCGCTCACCGACGACACCGCGCTGCTGGAACGGCTGGTCGACCTGGGCATTCCGTATTCCAGCATCTCGGCCAAGGAACAGAACCGGCACGTCGGCGTGGTGGTCGACGAGATCGGCGCGGTCTGCGCGCTGATGGCGCACCTGGCCGCGCTCGGGCACACCCGCATCGCGCACATCAAGGGCCACGCCGCGCACGGCGCCGCCATGTGGCGCCTGGCGGGCTACCGCGAAGGCCTGCGCCGCGCCGGGCTGCGCTACGAGGCGGCGCTAGTGGTGGATGGCGAGTTTTCCTATGAGTCGGGCTATGCCGGCGCCAATGCACTGCTCGACCTGCCCGAGCGGCCGACCGCGATCTTCGCGGCCAACGACGACATGGCCGCCGGCGTCATCTGCGCGGTCTGCGAGCGCGGGCTGTCGGTGCCGGGCGATATCTCGGTCTGCGGCTTCGACGACACGCCGATCTCCCGCCAGATCTATCCGGCGCTGACCACCGTGCGCCAGCCCACCCGCGACATGGGCCGGGTGGCCGCGCAGGAACTGCTCAAGGAGATCCGCGAGATGGGCAGCGGCGGCGTGGTGGACGTGGCCTACACGCTGCAGGTGCGGCGCTCCACTGGCCCGGCGCCGGCCTGAAGCGCAGCAACGCGGCACTCTGAGCCGCTGCCCCGCACTGGCGCGACACGCGGCTCCGGCCTGCCCGGCATCACCTGCATTGCTTCCGCTGTCACCCGTTCCGGCTGCCGCCAGCAGGAGTTTTGTCGCGGCGCAAAATTTCCGTTTCCCTTTTTTATCAACCACTTGACGCCAATCGGCCGCCCTTTGTGGCGCCTGTTTGACAACGCTGTCAAATTCACTTCCAATCCAATCGCCAGCCTGTCGGCTGGATTCCACTCGAACGCACGACCATCCAGAACCCATCTGAATCCCCGGGGAGGGAAGATTCATGAGGCAGTCTCGTGTTGCGCCGGAACGGCGCCTGTTGACCTCCGCGCTGATGCTCGCGCTCGCTTCGCCCGTCCTGGCCCAGGACGCCGGCAGCGGCCAGGCTGATGCACCCAAGCAGGAAACCCTCCAGGCCACCGACCTGGACACCGTCACCGTCACCGGCATCCGCGGCAGCCTGCTGTCGTCGATGAACCTCAAGCGCGACGCCTCGGGCATCGTCGACGGCATCGTCGCCGAGGACATCGGCAAGTTCCCGGACACCAACCTGGCCGAATCGCTGCAGCGCATTTCCGGCGTGTCGATCGACCGTACCGCCAGCGGCGAAGGCTCCAAGGTCACCGTCCGCGGCGTCGGCCCGGACTTCAATCTGGTGCTGCTCAACGGCCGGCAGATGCCGGCGTCCAACCTCGGTCCCGGCGGCGGCGGCGTATCCAACTCGCGTGCGTTCGATTTCGCCAATCTCGCGTCCGAGGCGGTGTCGGCGCTGGAGGTCTACAAGACCGCACGCGCCGATACGCCGACCGGCGGCATCGGCGCCACGATCAACATCAAGACCACCCGTCCGCTCGACAACCCCGGCTTCCACGCCAACGCCGGCCTGAAGGGCGTGTGGGATACCTCGGCCGACAATCTTCCGGGCAGCTATCCCGGTTCGTCGCTGACGCCCGAGGTCTCGGGCATCTTCAGCAACACCTCGGCCGATGGCCGCTTCGGCATCGCGCTGAGCGCCAGCTACCAGGAGCGCGACTCGGGCTACAGCCAGGCTGCGGTCGACGCGGGCTGGCCCACCTTCCGCGGCAACGATGGCAGCTGGAACCGGCTGCCGCTGCCGGGCGAACCGGGCCACGAGAACTACGACATCACCAACCAGCCGGGCCCGGACGACATCTATGGCCGTCCGCAGAACTTCAACCTCAGCGTCAACGGCGTGCAGCGCCAGCGCACCAACGGCCAGCTGACCCTGCAGTTCGCGCCGGCCGACAACATCACTACCACGCTGGATTACACCTACGCCGAGAACAAGGTGCAGCAGCAGCGCAACGAACTTTCGGTGTGGTTCAACTTCGCGCCCGGCGCCAGTTCCTGGACCAAGGGACCGATCGCCGGGCCGCTGGAGTATTCGGAGTACATCCCGGCCGGCAACGCCGACCTGGCGATGGGCGGCGTCGAACTCGCCACGCGCAACGAGTTGAAGTCGCTGGGCTTCAACGTCGAATGGCAGGTCAACGACAACCTGGACCTGGCGTTCGACTATCACGACTCCAGCGCCGAATCGAGCCCGGACAGCCCGTACGGCTCGGCCGGCGTGCTGGGCGCGGCCGCCTGGATCCGCGGCAATACCTCGGTGGATTTCAGCGGCGCGTTCCCGATCCTGCACGTGGACCTGGCGCCCGGCGTCACCCAGGTCGAGCCCTCGCACGCGATGCTCACAGGCTCGGTGTTCCAGAACAGCTTCAACCATTCCGATGTCGAGCAGTTCCAGGCCAGCGGTCGCTTCCGGTTCGCCGAGTACCAGGCGCTGGATTTCGGCGTGGCCTCCACCGAGGTCTACAATCGCACCGCCGCGGCGGTGATGCAGCGCGATACCTGGGGTGGCGTCGGCTCGCCGGCGGACTACGACGACAGCATCTGGTACGCGGACAACATGGGCCGCTACTTCGACAGCTTCGGCGGCCACAACGACCCGCGCTTCACCGATCGTTTCCTGATGTTCGACTTCCGCCGCCTGCGTGACCGGGCGGTCGAGGTGACCGGTCATGAAGAGTGGTACCGCGCGCCGACCGAGTTCACCACCGACCTGCGCACTACCGAGAAGTCGCGCAGCGCCTACCTGCAGTGGCGCAACACCTTCGACTGGGCGGTGCCGGTGAACGTCGCCGCCGGCATACGCTACGAGAAGACCGAGGTCAGCTCGCCGGCGCAGGTGCTGCCGCCAGCAAGCAACGTCTCCTGGGACGCGGCCAACGAGATGTACGTGACCCTGGGAACGGAGCCGGTCGTCACCGACTTCACCGGCGAGTACGACTACTGGCTGCCCAGCCTGGACATCCGCGCCGACCTCAACGACCACATGGTGCTGCGCGGCAGCTACAGCGAAAGCATCGGCCGCGCGGGCTGGCAGGACATCCAGGGCGGCTTGTCGATCTCCACCCTGCTGCGTACGCAGGGCGGTTTCGGCAATCTCGGCAACCCCGGCCTGCTGCCGCTGGAGTCGAGGAACTTCGACCTCTCGTTCGAGTGGTACTACGGCGAGGGCAGCTACGCGTCGCTGGGCTACTTCCGCAAGAACATCACCAACTTCATCAGCAGCACGATCATCAAGGACAAGCCCTACGACGTGCACACGCCAGTGGGCGGCGCCTACTGGAACGAGGCGCTGGCCAACGGCTGCGGCCAGACGGACCTGGTGTGCATCCGCGACTACATCTTCCTCAACCACGCCGGCGACCCGGGCGTGATCCACACCGGGCAGAACTCGGCCGGCCAGCAGACCGGCAGCATCGTCGGCCTGCCGACCGATCCGGTCGCCGAGTTCGAGATCTCCACGCCGGCCAACCAGCGCTCGGACAAACTCTACGGCTGGGAGTTCAACCTGCAGCACATGTTCGGCCAGAGCGGTTTCGGCGTGTCGGCCAACTACACCAAGGTCGATTCGGGCCTGCGCTTCGACAACGCCAGCCTGGGCGACCAGTACCCGATGGTAGGCCTGAGCGATTCGGCCAACCTGGTGCTGTTCTACGACAAGTACGACTGGCAGGTGCGCGCGGCCTACAACTGGCGCGACAGCTTCCTGTCCGGCATCGGTGGCGCCGGCCCGAACCCGAACTATGTCGAGGCCTACGGCCAGCTGGACATGAACGTGACCTACGCGCTGAACGACCACCTGTCGTTCTTCGCGGAGGGCATCAACCTCACCGACCAGACCCAGCGCGTGTACGCGCGGCACAAGAACATGCTGCGCTTCGCCTCGCAGACCGGTCCGCGCTACATGTTCGGTGTGCGCTACAAGTTCTGATCCACCCGGCCGACGCCGGCAACCCGCAACGGCCGCCCTCTCTCCGGCGGCCGTTGCGTTTTCCCTCCGGGCCGGGTGCGGCATCATGCCGTGGGCCCCTGCAGCTGCTGGAGAAGGAACGATGGCTCGTCCTGTCCTGCTCAACAACGTCGATCACCGCGACCTGCGCATCGACGCCCGGCGCGGCATGTCGCTGGGCGACGGGGTGATGGCCGCGCCCACGTTTCCGGCCGAGTTCCGCAACGTGCAGTCGTATTACCCCATCGTCTTCGGCCGTGCGGGTGATACCGGGCTCCAGCCGCTGGCGCTGTTCGGATTCGGCGAAGGCCAGAACCTGTTCGTCGAAGACGGAACCTGGGACGCGGCCTACGTACCGTTGTCGATCCAGCGCCAGCCTTTCCTGATCGGTCCAGGGCACGATGGCGCCGCCCTGATGCACCTGGACATGGACAGCCCCCGCGTCGGCCGCGAACGCGGGGAGCCGCTGTTCCTCGAACATGGCGGCAACAGCGCATATCTGGAGCGCATGCGCGCGGTGCTCTCGGCGCTGCACGAAGGCCTGCAGGCGACACCCGCCTTCGTCGATGCCCTGTTGCGGCACCGCCTGCTGGAACCTTTCACGCTCGACGTCGCCCTGCCCGACCGGCCCGCGCTGCAGGTTTCCGGGTTCCACGCCATCGCAGAGGAGCGGCTGCGCGCGCTGGATGCGACGGCGCTCGGCGCGCTCCACCAGGCGGGATTGCTGGAACCGGTATTCATGGCGGTCGCCTCGCTGGGCAACCTGCGCAAGCTGGTGGACCGGCTGGAGCGCGGCCGTGGCTGAGCCCATCGCCGAACGCCGCCTTGCCACGGATACCACCGCGCTTGAGGGGATCCTGCATGGGGCGCAGCCGGTGGTGCTGCGCGGCCTGGCCGGCCACTGGCCAATGGTGCGGGCCGCATGCGGCTCCGCGCGCGCCGCGGTGGACTATCTGCGGCGCTTCGAGCGCCCGCAGGCGCCGCCGGTGGTGGCCACGGTCGCTCCGCCCGAGGCCGACGGGCGCATCTTCTACGACGCCGGCATGGACGGCTTCAATTTCCGCCGCGAGAAGATACCGCTCGGTGTCGCGCTGGAAACCCTGCTGCGGTATGCCGACGAACCACGGCCGCCGACGATCTACGTAGCCTCCACCACGCTGGACACCTGGCTGCCGGGTTTCGCCGCCGAAAACCCCCTCGCCCTCGACGGGCGCACGCCCCTGGCCAGCATCTGGATCGGCAACCGCACACGCATCGCCCCGCACCAGGACCTGCCCGACAACCTGGCCTGCGTCGCCGCCGGGCGCCGGCGGGTAACGCTGTTTCCGCCCGAACAGCTGGGCAACCTGTACGTCGGACCGCTGGATTTCACCCCGGCCGGGCAGCCGGTGAGCCTGGTGGACCCGACGGCGCCCGATCTGGAGCGCTTCCCGCGTTTCGCCGACGCGATGCGGCATGCGCAGGTAGCGGAACTCGAGCCGGGCGACGCGGTGTTCATACCGTCGATGTGGTGGCACCACATGCAGGCGCTCGAGCCGTTCAACGTGCTGGTGAATTACTGGTGGCGCGACCAGCCGGCATGGATGGACACGCCGATGAATACCCTGATGTACGCGCTGATGACGCTGCGCGATCTGCCGCCGCACCAGCGCGCGGCCTGGCAGGAGACCTTCCGGCACTACGTGTTCGAGGCCGGCGAAGACACCGTCGCGCATATTCCTGAAAGTGCACGGGGCGCGCTGGCGCCGCTGGACCAAGCCTCCGCCCGCGCACTGCGCGCCCGCCTGCTGCAACGGCTCAACCGCTGATCGGCATCGCGCGGATCGTGGAGCCTGGTGCCGGGCACCGGACTCCACGACGGGCAGACCGCCTCAATGCCCGCCTTCGGCCGCCAGCTTGTCCAGGTCGATGCCCTGCCGGCGCAGGGTGCGGGCGGCGGCGATGGCGTAGAACGCCAGGTAGGCGAAGCACAGCACGCCGACGACGAAGCTGTAATGCACGCCGACCTTGTCGGCGAGCGCGCCCTGCGCCCAGCTGACCAGCCCGCCGCCCATGATCATCATGATCAGCAGGCTGCTGCCCTGGTTGGTGGTGTTGCCCAGGCCGGTGATGGCCAGGGTGAAGATGCACGGCCACATCGTGCTGCAGAACAGGCCGACGCTGATGAAGGCGATCACGCTGGTCATGCCGGTGGTGAACATGCCGACCAGCTGCGCGGCGATGCCGCACAGGGCGAAGTACAGCAGCATGCGCGACGGGTTGCCCCTGCTCGCCAGCGTGGCCAGGATCATCAGCACGATCACCGGCGCGTAGTGGTAGAACTGCGAGGCGTCGTGGCCGGAGATCGCGTTGACCGCCAGGTACACGCCGAAGGCGACGAACGGCAGCACCAGCATCAGCACCTTCTTGGCGCTGGCGCTCACGTCGAACGCGCCCACCGCGCCGCCCCAGCGGCCGATCATCAGGCTCGCCCAGTACAGCGACACGAACGGCGCGATCAGCGCGGTCTCGATGCCCAGCCCGCCCTTCTCCACCGGCAGCTCCAGGTAGGCCGGCAGGTTGTCGATGGTGGAAACCTCCACGCCGACGTAGAGGAAGATGCCGATCATGCCCATGACCAGCTGCGGATAGGCCAGCGCCGACTTGCGGTGGATCAGCTTGCTGCTGTCCTGCGCCTCGGTCGCGGACAGTTTTTCCAGGTCGATGTGGTTGGGCACCGAGGAGAACTTCAGGAACAGCGCCACCAGCACGAAGGCCGCGCCCAGCACCAGGTAGGGCGTCTTGACGCTTTCGATGCTGGCTTCGGTATTGCCGGTGGCGACGCTGCCGAAGATGGCGATGCTCACCAGCAGCGGGCCGACGGTGGTACCCAGGTTGTTGACGCCGCCGGCCATGGTCAGGCGCTGCGAGCCGGTGGCCGGGTCGCCCATGATGATGGCCAGCGTGTTGGCGGCGATCTGCTGCAGCGAGAAGCCCAGGCCGACGATGAACAGTCCTGACAGCATCAGGTTGAACGAGCCCAGGTTGGCCGCCGGGTAGAACAGCAGCGCGCCCAGCGCCGAGATCAGCAGGCCGACGCAGATGCCGTTCTTGTAGCCGATGCGGTTGAGCACATCCACGCCCATCGCCTTGGAGACGCCCGCGTAGATCAGCGAGCCGACCGTGTAGGCGACGTAGAACGCGATCGCCACGTACATGCTCTGCGCCTGGGTCAGGTCGAAGGCTTTCTTGAACACCGGGATCAGGATGCCGTTGCTGGCGGCGACGAAGCCCCAGAAGAAGAACACCGTGATGAGTACACCGAACTGCGACCAGCGGGTTTTTTGGCTCATGGCTTTTCCGTCATGGCGGAACGTTGGCGTCATGCGTGGCGTTGCCCACGCGCATCCGCCACGCGGCGGCCGGCAACGGCCGGCCGCCACGGGCGGTCCATCCTGTCACATCAGAACTGGTAGCGCAGGCGCACGCCGTAGCTGCGCGGGTCGTTGAGGAAACGCACGTTGATGCCCGACCCGACCAGCGCCTTCTGCGAGATGTCGTTGTCCAGCAGGTTGTTGCCCCACGCCTCCACGCGCCAGTGCCCGTCCAGCGAGGTCAGGCCGATGCCGGCGTTGACCGTGGTGCGGGCGCGCTGGCGGTCGGGGAAGCCGGCCTGCTGCGCGGTTTCGACGCGGTCGGACACGATCTCGCCGGAGGCGGCGTCCTTCCTGATGAACTGCACGTCGCGGTTGTTGTACTGGGTCAGGTAGTAGGCCGAGCGGTACGAGGCCAGCACCTGCCAGTCCAGGGTGCCGAACGGCAGTTCCACGGTGTGCTGCAGGCGCGCGTTGAAGGTCAGCTTCGAGGCCAGCGGCAGTTCGTTGCCGGAAAGGTCGATCAGCGAGGTGGCGCCGCCGGCGTCGTAGTTCTGGCTGCGCACGTCGGCCACGACGCCTTCCTTGATCTCGCTGTCCATCCACAGGGCGTTGAGGTTCAGCATCACGTTGCCGGGGAAGCGCAGCACGCTCTCCAGCTCCACGCCGTACACGGCGGACTTGCCGACGTTGCGGTTGACCAGCGAGTAACCGGTGGCTTCGCCGGTGGTGGGGTTGGTGGCGATCACCGCCAGGTCCTGGAACACCTGGTCGCTGTAGTCGTAGTAGAAACCGCTGGCGTTGAAGGTGGAGCTGCGGCCCAGCATCTGGAACGAATTCTTGCTGCCGATCTCGTAGGCGACGATGGACTCGGGCTTGAACGTCTCCGGGATCTCCTGCGGATCGAAGGTGTCGTTGAAGCCGCCGGCCTTGTGGCCGCTGGAGATCAGGCCGTAGAGCAGGCTGTCGTCGGACACGTCGTATTCGAAGCCCACGCGCCAGTCGGTGAAGTTGAACTTGCTCCGGCCGAACTGCTGCGCCGGGATGCCGCTCACCTGCACCCAGTCCTTGTACGGGCAGTCGATGGTGTCGCCGCCGATGTCCGGGCGGTCCACGCAGCCGAAGGCGCCGCCGTTGGGCACGTTGCCGATCTGCTGCAGGAGGGTGTCGTTGCGGCCATGGGCCAGGATGCCCTGCAGCAGGAAGCGGGCCATGTCCGCCTGCGAGGTGATGTTGCTGACGTCGAAGTTGGGGCGCTTCATGAAGGCCGGCACGAAACCCGGTGTGCCGAGGCGGGTGGCGAAATCGCCGCCTTCGCCCGGCAGGCCCAGCGCCCAGTTGCCGCCGATGCCGTAGCGCGACTTTTCTTCCTGCGTGTAACGCAGGCCGCCCTTCAGGCGCAGGCGGTCGTTGATGTCGAAGGTGCCGTCGGCGAACGCGGCCGAGGAACGGCCGTTGACCTTGGGCATGGTGAACTCGGTACCTGAGTACCAGCTTCCCTTGTCCACCAGCGACAGGTAGCCGACCTGCTGGTCCTCGTTGAAGTGGAACAGGCCGGTGGTCCAGCGCAGGCGCGCGTCGTCGGCCGAGGACAGGCGCAGCTCATGGATATAGGACTGCGACTGGGTCATCCAGTACTGGGTGGAATAGTTGTCGTAATCGATGCCGCCCGGGTTGGTGGGCGAGACCGGATCGATGTTGCGGTCCGGCCACAGGATGCCTTCGCTCTGCGCGTTGGTCTGGCGGTAGTCGACGTCGCGGTAGCTGGCGTTGTACTCCAGCGCCACCGGGCCGAAGTCGTAGCTGACGTTGGTCTGCGCGCCCCAGTTGGTGCTGTCCAGCGTGCCCTGCGCGCCGCGGTAGACGACCTTGCGCAGGTCCACGTCGTCGGGCAGGTAGCCGGCCCTGGCAGCGGTGTAGACCGTGGCGCCCGGATAGCCGGTGCCGCCTTCCTTGCCCATGTCGGCCATGGCGAACACCGACAGCTTGTCGTCGGGCTGGTACAGGAAGGACACGCGCGCGCCGTGTTCGTCCTGGATGCCGGCCGGGTCGAGCGCCTGCATCCTGCCGGCGTTCTCGAACGACGAACCCTTCTCGACCTTGTAGCCGGCCACGCGGATCGCGGCCCAGCCGCCCAGCGGCATGTTCAGCGCGAACTCGCCGCCGCGGTGGTCGCGGTTGCCGGCCTCGGCCTGCACGTAGCCGCCGGACGATTCCAGGTCCGGGCGCTTGGTGATGATGTTCAGCGTGCCGGCCAGCGCGTTGCGGCCGCGCAGCGTGCCCTGCGGCCCCTTGTTGATCTCCACGCGCTCGACGTCGTAGAACATTCCGCCCAGGCCGCGCGGGCGCGGGATGTAGGCGCCGTTGATGTGCGGCGCGGCGCCCGGATCGCCCAGTTCGGTGTTGTTGGACGAGCCCACGCCACGGATGAAGATCTCCAGGTTGCCTTCCTGGTTGGCCATGCTCATGCCCGGCACCAGCGCCTGGATGTTGCGCAGCTCGTTGTTGATGCCCAGCGCGCGGGTGTCCTCGGCGGAGATCGCCTGCGCGGTGCCGGCGTACTTCTGCAGGTCCTGTTCGCGCCGCTCGACGGTGACGATGACCGCGTCGAGCGTGGAGGCGTCGCGTGCTTCGGTCTTGCCCTCCTCCTGCGCCGACTGCGCGGCGGCGGGCAATGCGGTGGCGGTGGTGATCAGTGCAGCGAAGATCGCGCGTGCAAGCGCGTGTTGCCGGCAGTGGCTGGCCATCTGGTCTCTCTCCCAAAGACTTTCGGAATGTTCATGACGGCGTCGTGGCCGGCGACGGTCGTTTTACGCGCCACCTGACAACGCTGTCAATCCGCCGGGCGGGCACAGCCCGCGCAAGGCCTCATGCCGCTGCAAGCCGCGGAACGGGAAGGGATTTCTCGCTGCAATGCAGCATGAAAACAGCAACGGACGGCGCGCGGCGATGTGCCGTGCGGCGCCCCGATGGGGCGGCCGCGGATCGGCGCCGGCGCGGATCAGTACAGCGTGCGCTGCTCCGCCGGCGGCGGGCTGTACTGGTATAGCCACGTTTCGGTGAGGGTCCTGCCGCCGCTGCGCAGGTACAGGCGGATGTCGATCTGCTGGGTGCCGCCGTCGGGCGGCACCAGGTCGAACATGGCGCGGTAGCCCTTGATCTCGCGCAGCGGGCGGGCGGAGACGACTTCCACGCGGCCGCGGCTGGTTTCCACCACCGCCTCGACCTCGGCCTTGTCGATCAGGCCGGCCAGTTCGCCGCCTTCGAAATCCACCGCGAAGCGCCAGGAGAAATACTCGCGCTTCTTGCCGATCACCCCGCCCAGCCCGGTGCGGCTGGCCACGCAGTGCGCCAGCGGCGGCCGCGCCGGCGGTTGCGCGCCCCAGTACAGCCGGTAGCCGACCAGCAGTTCCTGGCCCGGCTGCGGTTTCTGCTTCGGGTTCCAGAACGCGACGATGTTGTCGAAGGTCTCGTCGACCGTGGGGATCTCCACCAGCTGCACCGAGCCTTCGCCCCACTGCCCCTTCGGCTCCACCCACAGGCACGGGCGCTTCTCGTAGAACACGCCGTCGTCCTGGTAATGGTCGAAATCGCGGTCGCGCTGCAGCAGGCCGAAGCCGCGCGGGTTGTTGTCCACGAACATGTTGAAGCGCAGCTGCGCCGGGTTGCACAGCGGGCGCCAGATCCACTCGCCGGCGCCGTTCCACATCGACAGGCCGTCGGTGTCGTGGATTTCCGGGCGCCAGTCCCAGGCCATGCGGCGGTCGTTCTCGCCGACCTGGTACATGCTGGTGCACGGGGCGATGCCCAGCCGCTCGATTTCCCTGCGCGGGTACAGCGCGCTGTCGATGTCCATCAGCAGCACATCGCCGTTGGTGATGGCGAAGCGGTAGGCGCCGGCCACGCTCGGCGAATCGAGCAGGCCGTAGACCACGACGGTGTCCGAGTCGCGCGCCGGCTGCTCCAGGTAATAGGCGATGAAGTCCGGAAACTCCTCCGGCCTGCCCATGCCGGTGTCGATCGCCAGTCCACGCGCGGACTGGCCGTACTGGCCTTCCCGGCCCACCGCGCGGAAGTAGCTGGCGCCCAGGAAGGCGGCGAAGTCGCGCTCGGTATCGGTGCGGGAATTGAGGCGGAAGCCGGCGAAGCCCAGGTCCGCCGGCAGTCGCCCGCCCTGGATGCCGCTCCTGCCGTAGTCGAACGCGGCGCCGTCGTAGGCCAGTTCCTGCGCCTTGCCGTCGACCACGTCGAACATGCGTACCGGCGAATGGAAATACAGGCCCAGGTGGAAGAATTTGGCCTGGAATTTCCCGGGCTGGTCAGCCCACAGCGCATGGTCCTGGCGGTAGCGGATGGACTGGTACTGGTCCCAGTCCAGCGCTTCCACTTCCGGCGGCAGGCTGCGCTTGTGGCTGCGGTACGGCGCCTGCGCCAGCGCGCGCGCCTGGCCCTTCAGCGTGGCGAAGTCGAACGGCTGCGGCTGGCCGGTACGGCGCAGGCCCATCTGCCGGTCGGCGGCGGCGCAGGCCGGCAGCGCGGGCAGTCCGAAGGCGGCCAGGGCCAGCGAGGCGCGGCGGAGGAAGTCGCGTCGATCCATGCGGTCGTCCGGTAAGGGGTGGGCGGATGATAGGCAGGCGCGGGTGAATGGAGCGAGGAACGAGTGAAGCCGGCGCGATTCCCGCCTGCGCGGGAATGACGGCCCCTGCCTCCGCCGCTGCTCCAGCTGTTGCCTTCTCTCGTTCCTCGTTCCTCGTTCCTCTCCACTCGTTCCTCGCCCCATCACCGCTGGCAGTGCCCGCACCACACCGTGGCGCGCTGGCCGATGCTGGCGTGGCGCAGCGCGCGCCCGCAGCGCACGCAGGCCTCGCCTTCGCGGCCGTACACCGACAGTTCCTGCTCGAAATAGCCGGGCGCGCCGTCGGGGCTGATGAAGTCGCGCAGGGTGGTGCCGCCACGGGTGATGGCGTGGCCGAGGATGTCCTTCACCGCCGTGACCAGGCGCTGGTAGCGCTCGCGCGACACCTTGCCGGCCTCGCGCAGCGGATTGATGCCGGCCATGAACAGGCTTTCGGCGGCGTAGATGTTGCCGACGCCGACGACGATGCGCTGGTCCATCAGGAAGGTCTTGACCGGCGCGCTGCGGCCGCGGCTGCGCGCGAACAGGTAGCCGCCGTCGAACGCCGCGTCCAGCGGCTCGGGGCCGAGCCCGCGCAGCAGTTCGTGGGTCTCGCCCGGCGCCTGCCACAGCAGGCAGCCGAAGCGGCGCGGGTCGTTGAAGCGCAGCAGGCGCCCGTCCTCCAGGCTGATGTCGACGTGGTCGTGCGCGCGCACGGGCGTATCGCCGGGCAGCACGCGCAGGCTGCCGGACATGCCCAGGTGCAGCAGCGCGCTGCCGGCATCGGTATCCAGCAGCAGGTATTTGGCGCGGCGGCGGATCGCGGCGATGCGCTCGCCGGGCAGCGCGCGCTCGATCTCCGGCGGGATCGGCCAGCGCAGGTCCGGCCGGCGCAGGATCACGCCGTGGATGCGGCGCCCCTGCAGGTGGGGTTCCAGACCGCGGCGGGTGGTTTCTACTTCGGGAAGTTCGGGCATGCGGCGATTGTAGGTGCGGGGCCTGCCCCGCACACGGGCTGCGCTCCACCCCGACAGGGACCCACCTGGCTTGGGTTTCACCGGGAAGGCTTCAGGCGGGGCGAGCCCCGCATTTACGGCGGAAGCCGCTCCAGGCATCGCAGGTGCGGGGCTTGCCCCGCTCATGGGCTTTCCCGCAACGGCCCCATGCCGGGCAAACGCCGCATCCACGGCGGGAGAAGATCGTGAACAGTTTCCTGGACGTTTCCCCGCAGGGGTTCAGCGCGGCGGCGCCATCAGCTCGCGCGCGCTGAGGTAGCCGTCGCCATCGGCGTCCTGCCTGTGGAAGCGCTCGAGGATCACCTGCCTGTGCTGCTCGCGGGCGATCGGCCTGGCGCGATTGCCGGGCTGTTCTTCCGGCTCCAGCACGCCGTTGCCGTTGCGGTCCATGCGATCGAAGGCATACAGCATCCACTGCAGGTATTCGTCCGGGCTTACCCGGCCATCGCCGTCCAGGTCCATGCGGCGCAGGTAGTCGGCGGTGTCCTGCACCTGCGCCGCCGCGGCCCACGGCAGCATCGCCGCCAGCAGGAACGACAGACGCCGCGCGAGGCGGCGTCCATGCATGGAACCGGATGCGCGGCCGGTCACGCCGCGCTGAGCGAGTAACCCTTCAGCCGCGCCGCGTAGGCCTGCAGGGCGGCCACGCCGCTGGCTTCGGCTTCGTGGCACCACTGCTGCAGGTGCCGGAGCCGCTCGGCGGCGTCATGGGTACGCGCCTCCAGCAGCGCGGCCAGGCGCGCGCGGTGTTCGACCAGCACCTGGATGTTCGGGCGCTGGCTCACCCACTGCTGCAGCTGTTCGCGGCAGGCCGGCTTGAGCCAGCGGCCGTCGTTGACCAAGCCCTTGCGCATGCGCCGCGGCAGCAGCTTGCGCAGCTTGGCGCCGGCAGCGGCGGCTTCCTCGCGCAGGGCCGGGGCGAACACGTTGCGCTGGTAGTCGGTCATCGCCTGGAAACGGTGCGAGAGCAGCGCCTTGAGCGTGTCGGCGTCGGGCACGGCGATGTTCGGGCGTATGTCCATGGTCGGCGCCACGCGCAGCACCTTGGCCAGGCCCAGCGCCTGCAGCAGGCGGATCGCCTGCCAGCCGATGTCGAACTCCCAGCGGCGCATCGAGAACCGCGCCGAGCTTGGGAAGGCATGGTGGTTGTTGTGCAGCTCCTCGCCGCCGATCCAGAACGCCCACGGCGTCAGGTTGGTCGAGGTGTCGGCCGATTCGAAGTTGCGGTAGCCCCACCAGTGGCCCAGGCCGTTGACCACGCCGGCGGCCCAGAACGGAATCCACGCCATCTGGATCGCCCACAGGGCGATGCCCGGCAGGCCGAACAGCGCGAAGTTCAGCGCGAACAGCAACACCGGGCCGAGGTTGGCGTGCGGGGTGTAGAGGTGGCGCTCGATCCAGTCCTCCGGCGCACCGCGGCCGTACTGCTCGATGTCCGCGCGCATCGTGCGCGCCTCGCGGTACAGCTCCACGCCGCGCCAGAACACGCGGCCGATGCCCTTGGTCACCGGGCTGTGCGGGTCTTCGTCGGTTTCCACCTTGGCGTGGTGCTTGCGGTGGATGGCCACCCACTCGCGGGTGATCATCGAGGTGGTCAGCCACGTCCAGAAACGGAAGAAGTGCGAGACCAGCGGGTGGAAGTCCACGCCGCGATGGGCCTGGCTGCGGTGCAGGTACAGGGTCACCGCGAAGATGGTGAGCTGGGTGAACACCAGCAGCACCGCCAGCATGCCCCACCAGCCCAGGCCGGCGACGCCGCCGGTGAGGAAGTCGAGGAGGGTGTCGGACATCGCGGAACTCCAGGCTGTTTCGGTGACGGATGAAACCGTGGATACACATGATGGGGCCTGCCGCGGCAAACTTCATCCACCCGGGCCCCGACTTTGGTCCAATCCTTCAGCTGCCCGCCACCGCCGACCCCGCCTGAATGATGTCCACCGCACCCGCCGCCATCGCGGCCCCCCTGATCGAACTGGACCATGCCTGCGTCATCCGCGGCCAGGTGCGGGTCCTGCACGAACTGAACCTGCGCATCGAACAGGGCCAGCACACCGCGATCCTGGGGCCCAACGGCTGCGGCAAGTCCTCGTTCATAAAACTGATCACGCGCGAGCTGTACCCGCTGGCGCGCGCCGACGGCCACGTGCCGGTGCGGGTGATGGGGCAGACCCGCTGGCAGGTGGACCGGCTGCGCTCGCAGCTGGGCATCGTCACCGGCGACCTGTCCAGCAACCTGTGCGACATGCCCGGGCTGGGCGTGGAGGAGGCGGTGATCTCCGGTTTCTTCGCCAGCTACGTGGTGCCGGCGCACCGCGACGTCACCGACAGCATGCGCGAGCGGGCACGCCACGCGCTTGAACTGGCCCGCGCCTCGTCGCTGCTGGGCCGCAGCTATGCCGAACTGTCCGCCGGCGAGACCCGCCGCGTGCTGATCGCCCGCGCGCTGGTCAACCAGCCGCGCGCGCTGCTGCTGGACGAACCCTCCACCGGGCTGGACCTGGTCTCTCGCCAGCACCTGATCGACACCATGCGCCACCTCGCCGCCCAGGGCATCACCCTGGTGCTGGTCACCCACCACATCGAGGAAGTGATCCCGGAGATCCAGCGCGTGGTGCTGATGAAGGGCGGGCGCATCTTCGCCGACGGCCTGCGTGGCGAGCTGCTGCGCGCCGGCCCGCTGTCGGAGGTGTTCGGCGGCCCGATCGACGTGCGCGAGGACGACGGCCGGCTGACCGCCTGGGCCCGCGCCGTTTAGGTAGGCCGCGGCATCGGTGCGATGATGCCGGCCTGTTCCGCCGATCCATGCCCCGCGATGTCCCGTTCCCCGTTTCCGCTGCGCCTGGGCGCGGCCTTCGTCCTGGCCGCCGCGCTCGGCGCCTGCGCCAGCGCGCCCGCCCCCGTCGCCACCGGCCACCGCGAAATCCCCGCATCGGCGCCGACCGGCTACCTGCAGGGCGACGCGATCCCCGACAGCCTGGCGCTCAGCCCCGCACCACCGGCGCCGGGTTCGGCCTGGGCCGCGCTGGATGAAGCCGTCGCCCGCCAGGCCATCGCGCTGCGCGACAGCGCGCGCTTCGGCCAGGCCCACGCCGATGCCGACCTGCGCTTCCCCACCGGTGCCGGGCAGTTCAGCTGCGCGCTCGGGGTGCCGGTGGATGCGACGCACACGCCGGTCCTGTATCGCCTGCTGCAGCGCAGCCTGATCGATGCCAGCGCGGCGACCCGCGCGGCCAAGAACCACTACCGGCGGCCGCGCCCGTTCATGGTCAACGGCCAGCCGACCTGCACGCCCGACGACGAACCGCACCTGCGCGGCAGCGGCTCCTATCCGTCGGGCCACACCGCCATTGGCTGGGCCTGGGCGCTGATCCTGTCGGAAATCGCCCCGGAACGCGCCACCGCGCTGCTCGAACGCGGCCGCAACTACGGCCACAGCCGGCTGGTATGCAACGTGCACTGGTACAGCGACGTGCAGCAGGGCCAAGCGATGGGCGCGGCCGCGGTCGCGCGCCTGCACGACAACGCCGAATTCCGCGCCGACCTGGCCGCGGCGCGGCGCGAGATCGCCGCCGCACGCGCGCAGGCACTGCCCGTGCCGCGCGACTGCGCCGCCGAAAACGCCGTGCTGAAAACCGACCTGTCCGAAGCGCGCTGACCGCCGCCCCCGTAGGAGCGGCTTCAGTCGCGAAGGGGCTGCACCGGGAATGCTCCTTCGCGACTGAAGTCGCTCCTACAGGCGTCGTGACCACCGGTTTCAGGCGTTACCGCGCGCGGCGGCATCGGCCGGAGCGGCTAGAGTGGGCCGCTCATCCATACCGGGGCCTTCCATGTCCGCACCCCACCGCCGCCTGCGCGCCCTGCTGGCGACCGCGCTGCTCGCCTTCGCCGCCGCCACGCAGGCGCAGCCCTTCCGCCTGATCGGCTACGTGACCGACGGCACGGCGCCGCCGCAGCTGCCGGCCGCGCAGCTGGACGTGGTCAACTTCGCCTTCGCCAAGGTCGCGCCCGACGGCAGCGTCTACCTGCCCGACAAGGTCGATCCGGCGCACGTGCACGCGCTCGTCGCCCATCGCGCCGACAACCCGGCGCTGAAGATCGTGCTGTCCATCGGCGGCTGGGGCGCCGGCAACTTCTCCGAGGCCGCCGCCACCGACGAAGCGCGCGCGCGTTTCATCGACAGCGGCATCGCCCTGCTGCGGCGCTTCGACCTGGACGGCCTGGACATCGACTGGGAATACCCGACCCTGGGCGACGCCGACATCAGCCACAGCCCGGACGACCGCCGCAATTTCACCCTGCTGCTGGAAGCGCTGCGCGCCCGCCTGGACCGCGAGGGCGGCAAGCGCCACTACCTGCTGACCATCGCCGCGGCCGAGGGCCGTTTCGCCGAGGGCCTGGAACTGCCGCGCATCGCCCGGTCGCTGGACTGGATCAACCTGATGACCTACGACTTCCACGGCAGCCTGACCCCGACCACCGGCCACCAGAGCGGGCTGGCGCGCTCGGCGCTGGCGCCGGCCGACGAACGCACCACCGAGGGCGCGGTGCGCTACTTCCTGGAGGCCGGCGTGCCGGCGGGCAAGATCAACGTCGGCGTGCCGTTCTACGGCCGCCGCTTCGGCGACGTGGAGCCGGTGGATGCCGGCCTGTACCGGAAGTTCGCCAGCGAAGGCGGCTTCATCGACTGGGGCGAGATCGTGCGCAGCCGCCTCGGCGCACCCGGCTGGGAACGCCACTGGGATGCGCAGGCGCAGGTGCCGTGGCTTTGGAATCCCACTACGCGGCAGCTGATCACCTACGACGACCCGCAGTCGCTGGCGATCAAGGCCGACTACGTCAAACGCAACAGGCTCGGCGGCATCATGTACTGGGAACACCGGCTGGACGACGGCCAGCTGCTGGACGTGCTGCACAAGGCGCTGCACGACACCGGCCGTTGAAGCCCGTAGGAGCGGCTTCAGCCGCGAAGAGGCTCTCCCGGTAAAGCCCCTTCGCGGCTGAAGCCGCTCCTACAGGTGCGCCGCTTACGCCGCCAGGCGCAGGCTGCTGCCCAGGTTGAACGCCGATACCGACTGCAGCAGGCTCTGCGCGCGGTCGCGCAGCGAAGTCGCCGCCGCCGCCACTTCCTCCACCAGCGCCGCGTTGCTCTGGGTCACTTCGTCCATCTGCGTGGTGGACTGCGCCACCTGGCTGATGCCGCTGCTCTGCTCGCGGCTGGCCAGCAGGATCTCGGACATGATCGCGGTCACGCCGCCGATGCCGGTGACGATCTCGTCCATCGCATCGCCGACCCGGTGCACGCGCTCGGTGCCGTTTTCCGCCTTGGCCACCGCGTCGGTGATCAGGTTCTTGATGTCCTTGGCCGCTTCGGCCGAACGCTGCGCCAGGCTGCGCACCTCCGAGGCCACCACCGCGAAGCCGCGGCCGTGCTCGCTGGCGCGCGCCGCCTCCACCGCGGCGTTGAGCGCCAGGATGTTGGTCTGGAAGGCGATGCCGTCGATGACGCCGATGATCTCGGCGATCTGCCGCGAGCTCTGCGCGATCTCGTCCATGGTGACGATCGACGCCTTGACGATCTCGCCGCCGCGGGCGGCCACGTCGGTGGCGGAGCTGGTGATGTCGCCGGCGCGGGCCACGCGCAGTTCGTTGTCGCGCACGGTGGAGGTCAGCTCCTCCATGCTGGCGGCGGTCTCTTCCAGGTTGGCCGCCAGGGTTTCGGTGCGCGCGGACAGGTCCTGGTTGCCGTTGGCGATCTCGGTGGTGGCCAGCCCGATCTGGTCGGCGTCGTCCTTGATCTGCTGGACCAGGCGGTGCAGGTTGGCGACGGTGGCGTTCATGCCCGTGCGCACCTGGCCGAACAGGCCGGGGTAGTCGGTGTCGATGCGCTGGGTCAGGTCGCCCTGGGCCAGCGCCTGGGCGACCCGCAGCACGTCACGCAGGCCGGAGTCGGTGGTGACGGACAGCTGGTTGAGCAGGCGGCCGATCTCCTGGCCGAAGCCCTGCTTGCCGTCCAGCTCGATGCGGCGGCTGAAATCGCCCTGCCCGGCGCTGTCGGCCAGGGTGCGGATCTCGTCGACCAGGCCGGCCAGCACCGCGACGGTGTGGTTGACCGCGCTGGCGGTGTGGCCGAACAGGCCCGGGTAGTCCTGCCCGATCTTCTGCGAGAGGTCGCCCGCCGACAGCGCGCCGGACACGCGGCTGATGTCCTGCAGCCCGGCTTCGGTCACGTCGGACAGTTCGTTGAGCAGGCCGGCGATGTCCTTCATGAAGCCGGCGCGGCCGGCGCTGTCCATTTTGACGCTGAAGTCGCCGCGGCGCACCGCCGCCTCGGCCATGGACTGGATGTCGGCCACGATGGATTTCAGGCTGCCCTGCATGGCGCGCAGCGAGTGCACCAGGCTGGAGGTGTCGCCCGGGCGCAGCGCGATGGGCGTCTGCAGGTCGCCGTTGGCGATGCGCTCCACCGCCTTGACCACGTCCTGCGGCTCGCCGCCGAGCTGGCCGATGATGCGCCGGAAGGCGAACAGCAGCGCGCCCAGCAGCACCACCAGGGCGGCCACGATCGAGCTCACGGCGATGCCGGTCCACAGGCCGTTGGCCTTCTCCGCCGCCAGCACCTGGCCTTCGGTGCGCTGGTCCAGCAGCACGAAGAACTCGCCGATCGGCTTCATGATCGCGGCCTTGGTGTCCTGGTAGGCCTGGTCGTGCATCAGCGCGCGCGCGCGTTCCAGGTCCGGTTCGCCCGCCAGGGTGAAGCCGCCGTTGCCGTCGTCGTACTGGCCCTTGACCATGTGCATGGCCGCGTTTTCCACCTTGGCCAGTTCGTTGGACAGGTCCTCGGCCTGCTTGAGCTTGGCGAACTCGGCGGCGGTGAAGCCGGCCTTCTCCATCAGCTTCTGCAGCGACACCGCCTGGCCGTCCGCGCGCGCCTTGCTGCCGTTGCGGACCGCGACGATGTCGGCGTAGGCCTGCTCGTTGCGCTCGTCGCCGGTGACGACATAGATGCGCGCCAGCCGGGTGAGGTCGTCCGAGCTCTGGCGCAGTTCGTCGGCCAGCAGGTAGGAGTCGTAGCGCGACTGCTGGGCCGCCTTGAGCCGGGCCGAGGTCGCCTTGACCTCGAAGATGGAAGCGAACACCAGGCCGAGGATGACCAGGGTGACGGCGAACAGACTGATGAACAGCGTTTTGATCGACACGAAGTTCCCCTTGAATGAGTGGACGCCCTGACTCATTCCGTCGCCACCGGCCCGCTTTCCCAGGGCGGACGGGGTGGCGCCTTCATGGCTGCCTGTTCAGCAGCCAACCGAGCATGGCGGCTTTGCCAAGTACTGCGCGGCATGGCCTCCAGCCCTCCCCCGCGGTGCGTGATCTATCGGCCTTGCGACCGGCCGCTTTAGCGGTGGATGGAAAGAAAGGAGCTGAACCGGAAGGCTGGTCGCCGGCACGCTGCCGGGGGCGTGGAAATGACCGCCGGCCTATGCCCTGGCGACGCCCGCGCGGCATAGACTTGGCTCCTTTCCCACCCAGGTCCGCCCATGAGCCAGTGGTACTTCCACACCCCCGGTCAACCCGACCGCGTCGGCCCGTTCGACGACGATGCCGCCCGCCGCCACGTACAGCTGCACCGCGACGCGCTGGCCTGGCGCGAAGGCATGCAGGGCTGGCAGCCGGCCGCGTCGCTGCCGGAGTTCGGCGGCCAGGCATCGCCGCCGCCCATGCCGCCGCCGGTCGGCGGCCGCCGCAACCGCGCCGACGACATCGACTTCCGCATCGTCGGCCACGAGATGCAGTTCGTGGAGATCGAACTGGACCCGGGCGAGAGCGCCGTCGCCGAGGCGGGCGCGCTGATGTACAAGGACGCCGCCGTGCAGATGGACACCGTGTTCGGCGACGGCCGCCACGAGAGCCAGGGCGCCGGGCTGATGGACAAGCTGCTGTCGGCCGGCAAGCGCGTGATCACCGGCGAAAGCCTGTTCGCCACGCTTTACACGCATACCGGCCAGGGCAAGGCGAAGGTCGCCTTCGCCGCGCCCTACCCCGGCACCGTGCTGCCGATGAAGCTCGACGAGCACGGCGGCAAGCTGATCTGCCAGAAGGACAGCTTCCTGGCCGGCGCGCGCGGCGTGCAGGTGGGCGTGCATTTCCAGCGCAAGGTGATGACCGGCCTGTTCGGCGGCGAGGGTTTCATCATGCAGAAGCTCGAGGGCGACGGCTGGGTGTTCGTACATGCCGGCGGCTGCGTGGTGGAGCGCGAGCTGGCCGCCGGCGAACGCATCGACGTGGATACCGGCTGCGTGGTCGCCTACCACGCCGGCGTGGACATGGACGTGCGCCGCGTGGCCGGCCTGAAGAGCATGTTCTTCGGCGGCGAGGGCGTATTCCTGGCCACCCTCACCGGCCCGGGCAAGGTGTGGTTGCAGTCGCTGCCGTTCTCGCGCCTGGCCGGACGCATGTACGCGGCCGCGCCGCAGGCCGGCGGCCAGAGCCGCGGCGAGGGCTCGGTGCTGGGCGGGCTGGGGCGCATCCTGGACGGGGACAACCGGTTCTGAGCGCCCGCGCCGTTGGCCCGCGGTTTGGCTGGTTGCCGCTATGCTTGCGCCCTTTCCCGCACACGCATTCATCATGAAGCCGCGCAACGCCCGCCTGCTGCTGTCCTTTTCGCTGTTTGGCCTGCTGGCTGCCTGCGGCGGCGAGAACACGCGGCCGTCCGGGCCGGCGCAGGCGGCGGTGCCGGGCGCGCCGGCCAGGCCGGTGAAGATCGGCGTGGCGCTGGGCGGCGGCGCGGCCAAGGGCTTCGCCCACATCGGCGTGATCAAGATGCTGGAGGCCAACGGCTTCGAGCCGGTGGTGGTGTCCGGCACCAGCGCCGGCAGCGTGGTCGGCGCGTTGTACGCCAGCGGCATGAACGCCTTCGACATGCAGCAGAAAGCGGTGTCGCTGGACCAGGCCAGCATCCGCGACGTGCGGCTGTTCTCCGGCGGCCTGATCCAGGGCCAGAAGCTGCAGGACTACGTCAACGCGCAGGTCGGCAACAAGCCGGCCGAGCAGTTGAAGAAGCCGTTCGCGGCCGTGGCCACGCAGCTGGAGAACGGCGAGCGCGCGGTGTTCGTGCGCGGCAACGTCGGCCAGGCAGTGCGTGCGTCCAGTTCGGTGCCGGGCGTGTTCGAGCCGGTCACCATCGGCGGCAAGACCTTCGTCGACGGCGGCGTGGTCAGCCCGGTGCCGGTGGACGCGGCGCGCCAGCTCGGCGCGGAGTTCGTCATCGCCGTGGACATTTCCAGCAAGGCCACCGGCCAGCGGCCGACCAGCCTGCTGGGCGCGGTGAACCAGTCCATCGCCATCATGGGCCAGCGCCTGGGCGAGCAGGAGCTGGCGCGCGCCGACGTGGTGATCCGTCCGCAGGTGCTGGACATCGGCGCGGCCGACTTCGAGCAGCGCGGCCGCGCCATCCTCGAAGGCGAGAAGGCGGCGATGGCGGCGATGCCGCAGATCCGCGCCGGCATCAACCGCCTGCGGCAGGCGCACGCGGCGGCGGCGCGCGATGCCGATGCGCGCGCCAGCGCCGCGGCGGCCGAAGCCTACCAGCGCTGCCTGGACGGCCGTTCGCGGCTGGACAAGCTGCGCGGCAAGGAAGGCGACTGCGCCGCACCGACGCGCTGAAGCGGCGAGCGGCGTTTATTCCGGCAGGTCGCCGGGAACCTCCGGGCGGATCTTCCTGGTGGCGGCTCCCGGTGCAGGTGCGGCCAGGGCATCGCCGGGAAGCGCGGGTGCGGCTGGCGTCGTCCCGGCAGACTGGCACGGACGCGAATGCCATCCCGGCCGGCCCGCTGTGGCGGGCCGGCGCGTCTTTGGAATGTGTTTCGGTGCGCGTCGGGTTTTCCGGTAAAGCTTCATCGCGCACTGAAGTGCGCTCCTGCGGTGCGCTCCGGCAATGGGTTCCTACGAGCGGGTGTACTGCAGCTGCACCCAGAACTTGTCGGCGTCGCGCGTGCGCAGCTCGTCGCTGCTGCGGTAGCGCGCGGCCTTGAGCAGCACGCCCAGGCCTTTCAGCTGCGGGATGGCGCGCTCCCACGACAGGTCGAACTCGCGGCCGTAGCGCCGGCTGCCGCGGTCGCTGCGGAAGTCGTGGTACACCGCCTGCGCCTTGCCGCCGGCAAGCGGCAGCGCCACGCCCGCGTAGGCATCGCGCAGGCCGTCGGCCGGGGTGGTCAGGAACTGGTCGGCCCAGCCCTGGAACGCGTGCTTGGTCGCCAGCGGCGTCTGGAAGGCGCGGTTGCCGGGACCGCCGCGGCCGGCGCCGAGCACTTCGTAGCCGAGCGTGCTCTTCACGTTTCCGGCGGCGTGGCTGGCTTCGCCCAGCCAGTAGCGGCTGTCCAGCGACCACGGATTGCCGTGGCCGTCGACCTGCCGCGCATGCTCCAGCACGTAGCCGAAGGCGCCGTGGCTGCCCTGCACGCGCAGGCCGGTGGTGTTGCCCGACAGCGTGCCGCGCGGCGCGCCCGCCGCCACCGCCACGTTCTCCAGGTCCAGGCGGTAGTGGTAACCGGTCAGCGCAAGCGCCGCGCCAGGCGCGAACCGCGCCTGCAGCAGATGGCTGTCGCCGTGGATGTTGGCCGGCGCGGTGAGGCTGGGCGCGGCCGGTTCGTCCGGGCCGAACACGGTGTTGATGTTGCCGATGTAGGCGTAGGTCAGTTTCCAGCGCGCGTCCGGGCGAAATTCAGCCATCGCGCCATCGTAGGTCTGCTCGTTCTGGCGCCAGCCCACGCCGCCGACGAAACGCTGGTTGTCGAGGTTGATGCGCTGCCGGCCGAACTGCACGTTGCCGCGCGCGCCGTCGTAGCGCAGCAGCGCCTGGTTGATCTCGGCGTAATCCGGGTCGGGCACCGCCGGATGACGCGTGCGGCCGTTGCGGGTGTCGTTGAAACGCTCGCCGTCCAGGTGCGCCACGCCATCGACCTCGCCCAGCGCCGACCAGCCATGCCAGCGCGCGGTGCGGTAGCCCAGCCGCGCGCGCAGGGTATGCGCATCGGCATCGCGGGCGGAACCATCCTGCGCGACATGCTCGTAGCGGTAGCGCAGGTCCAGCACCGGCGCGCCGCCGGCGTTGGCCGCCAGCGCCGGGGCGGCGGCCAGCAGCAGGGGCAGGGCGTGGAGGAGGCGGATCGACATGGCGGGCTCTCGTGTGGGGTGGCGCCATCCTCCGCGCCGCCTCCCACGGCCACCATGATGCGGATCAAGCCGGCATCGATCGCCACCTGTTCCAATACGCGGCTGCCCCGCCCGCTTCCACGCCGGCCGGCATCAACCGCGGCCGAGCTGCGACAACGGCAGCGCGCGGAACTCCTTGACCGTGCGCAGCACGAAGCTGGAGTTGACGTCGGCCACGCCGGTGGCGTCGAGCAGCTTGTCGAGCAGGAACGCGGAGAAGTGGTCCAGGTCGCGCACGTAGATGTGCAGCAGGTAGTCCATGTCGCCGGTGAGCGCGTGGCAGGCCACCACCTCGTCCCACAGCTGCACCGCCTCGACGAAATGGCCGATCGCCGCCTGCCCGTGCTTGGACAGCTGCACGCGCACGAAGGCCTGCAGGCCCAGGCCGATGGCGCGCGGCTCCAGGCGCGCGCCGTAACCGGCGATCACGCCCTCGGCTTCCAGCCGCTGCACGCGGCGCAGGCAGGCCGAGGCCGACAGGTTCACCCGGGTAGCCAGTTCGGCATTGGTGGCGCGACCGTGCTGCTGGATTTCCGCCAGCAGGCGCAGATCGGTGCGGTCGAGGGAGACGGCATTCATTTGTTGCTCCGCAACATCGAATCGACGCAACAATGTTGCGCCATATCACGCGCTTGGCGCAATTTCGCACACCTGTTGCGCGGCCGGCTTTCTACCATCCGGGTGATCCACTTTCTGGAACACCGCCATGGACCTGTCCCCCCGCCGCGTAGAGCACCAGCAGACCGACAAGGGCTACGTGCCGGTCTACACCACCGCCGTGGTGGAGCAGCCGTGGGACGGCTACAGCGCCGACGACCACGGCACCTGGAGCACGCTGTACCGGCGCCAGCGCGAACTGCTGGTCGGCCGCGCCTGCCGGGAATTCCTCGATGCCCAGGACGAGATGGGCATGAGCGAGCACATGATCCCGCGCTTCGACCAGCTCAACGAAGTGCTCGGCGCAGCCACCGGCTGGACCCTGGTGGGCGTGGAAGGCCTGCTGCCGGAGCTCGACTTCTTCGAGCACCTGGCCAACCGCCGCTTCCCGGTGACGTGGTGGATCCGCCGCCCCGACCAGATCGACTACATCGCCGAACCGGACCTGTTCCACGACCTGTTCGGCCACGTGCCGCTGCTGATGAACCCGGTGTTCGCCGACTACATGGCCGCCTACGGACGCGGCGGCGTCAAGGCGCATGCCATCGGCCCGGACGCGCTGCAGAACCTCACCCGCCTGTACTGGTACACGGTGGAGTTCGGCCTGATCGACACCGCCGAGGGCCTGCGCATCTATGGCGCCGGCATCGTCTCGTCCAAGGGCGAATCGCTGTACTCGCTGGAATCGGCCGCGCCCAACCGGATCGGCTTCGACCTGGAGCGGATCATGCGCACGCGCTACCGCATCGATACCTTCCAGAAGACCTACTTCGTCATCGACAGCTTCGAGCAGCTGATGGCGGCGACCGAACCGGACTTCACCCCGATCTACGCGCGGCTCGCCGAGCAGGCGCACTTCCCGGCCGGCGACGTGCAGGACGGTGACCGTGTATTCCAGCGCGGCACCGGCGAAGGCTGGGCCGACGGCGGCGACGTCTGAGCCGACATCCGTAGGAGCGGCTTCAGCCGCGAAGGGGCTTCTGCCGGGAATGCCCCTTCGCGGCTGAAGCCGCTCCTGCCGCCTAAAGCCTCACCTCGGCGCCTGCGCCACCGCGGCGCGCCGGCCGCCGTACCTGCGGTCCAGGCGGATGCCGACGACCACCGCGACCACCACCGGCGCCGTCCACGGGAACAGTTCGACCAGCAGCGGCGGCACCGTGGCGTGCGCCTGCAGCCACTGCCACACCGGGCGCATGCCGATGCCGAGGAAGGCGACGTGGGTGGCGATGCCGGCGCCCAGCATGGACTGGTAGTGCTGGCGCAGCGCCCAGTCCGGGCGCACCGGGCCTCGGCGGGCGAACGTCCACATGCGCCAGCCGGCCCACAGCCCGATCATCGAGAAGCCCAGGAACAGCATCTGGCCCTGGCGGATGCCGACCACCAGCGTGGCCAGCGCCAGCAGCACCATCGGCCACAACGCCAGCTTCCAGCCGATGCGCGCCACCAGCCGCTTCCAGTCGCGCTTGTCGGTGACCGCGCGCCACGCCAGCCAGGCGGCGTTGCCGGTGATGGCCATCAGGTAGGCCAGGAACAGCGCCGACAGCGGTTGCTGGCGGAAGAAGGCGTACTGCACGGTGATCGGCAGCGCGGTGGCGACGATCGCCGCCATCGCCACCAGGTACACCTTGCCCAGCGCGCGGTGGCGCGGCGAGCCCTTCTTCATCAGCGCCGCCGACCAGAAGCCGGCCAGCGCGACCACGCCGGCCAGTACGTGCAGCGCGACGAACAACGAATACCCAGGCATGACGCTTCCTCCGGTGGCGCCTGCGGAGTGCGGCGGCCCGTGCACAGGTTCGTGGAACGACGCGGGTCACGGCAGTCGCGGCGGTCACTCGTGGACCCTGCCGGAAGTCACTTTCTGCATGGCCCCCCTTGCCGGCGGCGGCCGTGCCCACCAGCATGCGCACATGGAAATCGGCTCACAGTCGCGCTGGCGCGGACTCCTTCATCCCCTCAACCTGGCCGGCCTGCTCACCTGGTGCGCCGTGGCCTTTACCCTGTCCTATGGCAACGCCGCGCTGCAGCCGTGGCGCTGGGGCTGCGCCGTGCTGTTCCTGGCCGCCTTCCTGGGGGCGACGGCGCTGCCGCAGGCGTCCTGGCAACGTGCGGTATTGGTGCTGGTGGAAGCCGTCGCCGCACTGGCGCTGGTGCGGCTGGCCCACTACAGCGGCGTGGCGCCGGCGCTGCTGGTGATGCTGGCCGCGCAGGTCGCCGCCACCTGGCCGCTGCGCATCGCCCTGCTGGCCGTCGCCGCCCTGGACCTGGGCATGTACGCCGTGCTGCGCGGGGTCAACGAGCACGCGGGCGTGGTGGTGGTGATCTTTGCCGGCTTCCAGGCCTTCGCCATGCTCACCACGCACTACGCGCGCAGCGCCGAGCAGGCCCGCGACCGGCTGGCGCTGGTCAACGCCGACCTGCTCGCCACCCGCGCGCTGCTGGCCGAAAGCTCGCGCGACGCCGAACGCCTGCGGCTGTCGCGCGACCTGCACGATGTCGCCGGGCACAAGCTCACCGCGCTGCGCCTGCAGCTGCGCGCGCTGGCCGGGCAGCCGGGCGCGCCGGCGGGGCTGGCGCTGTGCGAACAGCTTTCCGCCGAACTGCTGGGCGACATCCGCGCCGTGGTGCAGTCGCTGCGCGACAGCGGCGAACTCGACATCGCCACCGCCCTGCATGCGCTGGCCGCGCCGTTGCCACGGCCGCGCCTGCAGCTGCAGCTGGACAACGACGTGCACGTGCGCGACACCGCCGTGGCCGAGGCGCTGCTGCGCTGCGTGCAGGAGGCGCTGACCAACAGCGCGCGCCACGGCGACGCCCAGGTGCTGCACGTGGCGCTGCGGCGGCAGGACGGCCGCCTGCTGCTGGACATGCAGGACGATGGCCGGCTGCGCGGCGAACTGCGCGAAGGCAACGGCCTGACCGGCATGCGCGAACGCGTCGCCGAGCATGGCGGCAGGCTGCAGCTGCAGCGCGGCGCGTCCGGCGCGCTGCGCATCCAGGCGGAGTTCGCGGCATGAGCGGCGCGCCGCGCATCGCCCTGGTCGACGACCAGGCCCTGATCCGCGCCGGCCTGCGCGCGCTGCTGCAGCAGCAGGGCATCGACATCGCCTTCGAGGCCGACAGCGGCGAAGACCTGCTGGCGCAGCTGCGGCAGCAGCCGGTGCAGCTGATCGTCTCGGACATCCGCATGCCGGGCATGGACGGCATCCAGGCCTTGCAGGCGCTGCGTGCGCAGGGCGACGCCACGCCCTGCCTGTTCCTCACCACCTTCGACGAGAGCGACCTGCTGCTGCGCGCCACCGAGGCCGGCGCGCAGGGCTTCCTGCTCAAGGACGCCGCGCCGGAAGACCTGCGCGATGCCATCGTGCGCATCGTCGCCGGCCAGACCCTGCTGCAGCCGGTCAGCACCGACGCGGTGCGGCAGCGCTATCGCTACCACGCCGACGATGCGCCCAGGGAACTGTTCAGCCAGAAGGAAGTGGCCGTGCTGCGGCTGATGGCCGGCGGCTACAGCAACCGCGAGATCGCCGGCAGCCTGTTCCTGGCCGAAGGCACGGTGAAGAACTACGTGTCGGCCATCCTCGACAAGCTGGATACGCGCGACCGCACCCGCGCGGTGCTCAAGGCGATCACGCTGCGCATCATCTGAATACCGAGGCCGCCGCAGGACCCGCCGTAGGAGCGCACTTCAGTGCGCGATAGGGCTTTATCGGCAAGACCCCATCGCGCACTGAAGTGCGCTCCTACAGGCGCTCCAACAGGCGCCCGTTACGGGCCGGTGCTGCGCACTTCCACGGTGACGTGCACGATCTCCTCGTGGACCGACAGCGCGCGGTGGAACACCGCCGCGTCCACGCCGGGCACGGTGGCCACTTCCATCGAGCAGGCGAAGCGGCCGCGGCCGACCTGCCAGACGTGCAGGTCGCTGATGCGTGCCGGTACCTCGCCCTGCTCGACTGCCTCGCGGATTTCGGCCACCACCGGCGCGTCCATTTCCGCATCCAGCAGCACGCGGCCGGTCTGGCGGATCAGGCCCCAGGCCCACACCGATACCAGCACCGCGCCGACGATGCCCATCAGCGGGTCCAGCCAGGACGCGTTGAAGTACAGGCCGCCGAGCAGGGCGACGATCGCCAGCACCGAGGTGGCGGCATCGGCCAGCACGTGCAGGTAGGCCGAGCGCTGGTTGAGATCGTGGTGGTGGTGGTGGTGATGGTGGTGGTGATGGCCATGGCCGTGATCGTGGTGATGACCATGGTCGTGCGCATGGCCATGGTGGTGGTCATGCTGGTCGCGCAACCACCACGCGCACAGCAGGTTCACCGCCAGCCCTACCACGGCGATGGCGATGGCCTGCGGGTAATGGATGGGGCTGGGCTTGAACACGCGCACGATCGATTCGAAGGCCATCAGCCCGGCCACGCCCAGCAGCAGGATCGCGCTGGTGTAGCCGGCCAGGATTTCGATCTTCCAGGTGCCGAAGGCGAAGCGCGGATCGTCGCGGTAGCGCCGCGCGCAGGCGTAGGCGAACGCGGCCAGCCCCAGCGCCAGCGCATGCGAGCTCATGTGCCAGCCGTCGGCCAGCACCGCCATGGAGTTGAACCACCAGCCGCCGGCGATCTCCACCACCATCATCACCAGGGTCAGCGCCATGGCGCGGCGGGTGTTCTTCTCCGCCATCGGGTTGCCCTCGCTGAAGGCGTGGCTGTGCTGGCGGGAGCGGGCAAGGGCTTCAAGGTTCATCGGGGCGGCCTTCTCATATACCCCCATAGGGTATACGATCCCTGCCATGGCACATATCCAGCGCGACCGGAAAAAGCTGCTCACCCGCGTGCGCCGCATCGCCGGCCAGGTGGCGGCGCTGGAGCAGGCGCTGGAGGCGGGCGACGACTGCGATGCGGTGCTGGTGCAGATCGCCGCCGCCAAGGGCGCCATGCACGGCCTGATGCTGGAGGTGATGGCCGGCCATCTCAGCGACCACATCGTCGCCGAGCCGGACCCGGACCGGCGCGCGGGCGAGGCCGAGGTGCTGCTGGAACTGCTCAAGCGTCACGCGCGGTGAAGGACGCCGTGCCTGCGCGGCGCGGCCGGACATGAATGCGGATGAGGGGCGCGCCCTGCCGGGCCATGTAAAATGCCCGATTTTCCGGTCAGGACCATGGCGAAAGCTTCCACACGGGCGCCCGTGCTGGGCCCGGCGTTCATTCGCCTGCTGGCCCGCTTCGGCGACGCCGACCTCCCGCGCACGCCGCCGGTGCTGACCGAGCGGCTGGCGCAGTGGTTCGACTGGAACCGCGCCATCACCCTGTCGCGCGCGCTCGACAACCGCCTGCCCGAGCCTGAGCCGGGGGCCGCGTTCGACGACGCCCAGGACGCCGAATGCGCGCGCCTGCGCCAGACCCTGCTGGATACCATCGACGCCGACATCGACCTGTCCGCGCCGCGGCGCAAGGATGCCGGCGCCGCCAGCGTCGACCCCGGCTACCTGCCCTACCGCCAGCACTGCCTGGCCGCGCAGCGCGCGATGCAGGCGGCCACCGGCCTACTGCGCGGGCGCCTGCGCGACATGCTGGCGCTGCAGTCGCCGGCCAAGGCGCGACTGGCCGAGGTGGACGCGGTGATGGAGGCCACGCTCAGCCCGCGCGAACAGGCGCTGCTGGCCGCCGTACCCAACCTGCTCGGCCTGCATTACCAGCGCCTGCGCCAGGCCGCCCTGCCCGATTCCACCGGCGCCGACGCGCCGGACGACACCCCCGCGGCTCCCCCTGCCGGCCCCTGGCTGGCACGGTTCCGCCAAGACATGCGCACCGCGCTGCTGGCCGAACTGGAGGTCCGCTTCCACCCCATCGACGGCCTGCTCGCAGCGCTGCGTACCGAGTAACCGCACCCTCATGTCCAGAAACCCCATCGCTCCCGTCGTGTTCCTTGCCGGCCTGCTGGCCGTGTGCTGGATCGGCATCGGCTATCTCGGCAGCCACCCGCTGGCCGCCGCCGTCGCCGCGCTGATCGCCGCCTGCTACCTGGCCGGCGCCATCGAACTGCTGCGCTACCGCCAGGCCACCGCCACGCTGGTGCAGGCGCTGCCGTCGCTCGGCGAAGCCGCCGGCGACCTCGACGGCTGGCTGTCGCGCCTGCACCCGGGCCTGCGCAACGGCGTGCGCCTGCGCATCGCCGGCGAGCGCACCGGGCTGCCGGCGCCCGCGTTGACGCCCTACCTGGTCGGCCTGCTGGTGCTGCTGGGCATGCTCGGCACCCTGCTCGGCATGATGGCGACCCTGCGCGGCACCGGCCTTGCGCTGGAAAGCGCCAGCGACCTGGACGCCATCCGCAGCTCGCTGGCCGCGCCGGTCAAGGGCCTGGGCTTCGCCTTCGGCACTTCGATCGCCGGCGTCGCCACCTCGGCCGCGCTGGGCCTGCTCTCCGCGCTGCTGCGCCGCGAGCGCACACAGGCGGTACAACAGCTGGATGCGGGCATCGCCACGCAGCTGGGGCATCTGTCGCAGTCGGCGCAGCGCCGCGAGACCTTCCGCCTGCTGCAGGAACAGAACGCGCTGATGCCGGCGCTGGTCGAGCGCCTGCAGGCCCTGGCCGACACGCTGGAACGCCAGCAGCACGATGCCGGCGCGCGCCTGCAGTCCAGCCAGCAGGAGTTCCACCAGCGCAGCGAGGCCGCGTGGACGCAGCTGGCCGCTTCGCTGCAGCAGGCGCTGCGCGAGGGCATCGCGCAGCAGGCCAACGCCGTCGGCGCCGCGCTGCAGCCGGTGGTGGACACCACCATGGCCGGGCTGGCCGAAAAATCCGACCAGTTGCACGTGGCCATCGAACAGGCCGTGCGCCGCCAGCTCGACGGCCTGGACAGCGCCGTGCAGGGCGCGGCCAGCGCCGCCCGCGACAGCTGGAACGCCGCCGTCGCCGAGCAGCAGCGCGGCAACACCGCGCTGGCCGATGGCCTGCAGCAGGCGCTGCAGCAGTTCGCCGGCACCTTCGAGCAGCGCTCGGCCGCGCTGGTCGATGGCGTGGCGGCGCGGCTGGAAGACAGCACTGCCCGCACCGCCGAGGCCTGGAGCAACGCGCTGGCTCGCCAGCATGAAACGCACGAGGCGCTGGCCCAGCGCAACGAGCAGGCGCTGGCCGCCGCTTCCGATCATTTCGAGCAACACGCGCGCACGCTGGTCGATACCCTGCAGCAGTCGCACGGCGAGCTGCAGTCGGCGCTGGCCGCGCGCGATGAGCAGCGGCTGGCGCAATGGTCGCAGTCGCTGGCAACCATGCTCGCCACGCTGGACGAAAGCTGGCAGCGCAACGGCGCGCAGGTGGCGCAGCAGCAGCAGCAGGTGTGCGACGCGCTGGCCCGCACCGCGGGCGAAGTCTCGGCCCAGCTGCAGGCCGCGGCCGGCGGCGCGCTGGACGGCATTGCCGGCAACGCGCAGGTGCTGACCGAAGCCGCCGCGGCCTTCGCCCAGCGCAGCGACGCGATGATCGACGCCCTGCAGCGTTCGCACGGCGAACTGCAGGAGGCCCTGCAGGCGCGCGACGCCGAGCGCCTGGCACAGTGGCGCGACGCCTTCGCCCAGCTGACCGGCGAGTTCGGCCAGCGCTGGGAACAGAACAGCGCGCAGGTGGCCGCGCAGCAGCAGCAGGTATGCGACACGCTGGCGCAGACCACGCAGGCGATCCACGCGCAGGCGCAGGCGCAGGCCCGCGACACCCTGGCCGAGATCTCGCGGCTGGTCGCCACCGCCTCGGAGGCGCCGCGCGCCGCCGCCGAAGTGGTCGCCGAGCTGCGCCAGAAACTGTCCGACAGCATGGTGCGCGACACCGCCACGCTGGAAGAACGCGGCCGCCTGCTGGAAACCGTGCAGACCCTGCTCGACGCGGTCAACCACGCGTCGACCGAACAGCGCGGCGCCATCGATGCGCTGGTCTCCACCTCGGCCGAACTGCTCGAGCGCGTCGGCAGCCGCTTCACCGCGCAGGTCGAAGGCGAGGCCGGCAAGCTCGACGCCGCCGCAGCGCACGTCACCGGCAGCGCGCTGGAAGTGGCGAGCCTGGGCGAGGCGTTCGGCGGCGCGGTGCAGGCGTTCGGCCAGTCCACCGAGACCTTGAACGAACGCCTGCAGGGCATCGAATCGGCGCTGGAGAAATCGCTGGCGCGCAGCGACGAGCAGCTCGCCTACTACGTGGCGCAGGCGCGCGAGGTGATCGAGCTGAGCATGCTGTCGCAGAAGCAGATCATCGGCGAGCTGCAGCAGCTGGCCGGCGCGCGCGACGGGGCCGCCGGCGCATGAGCGACGAGATCGAGTTCGACGCCGAATCCAGCGCCACCACCTGGGCCGCGTTCGGCGACCTGATGTCGGTGCTGCTGGGCGCGTTCGTGCTGATCCTGGCCAGCGTCATCGGCATCCAGCTGCTGCTGCACAACCGCCTGGACGAGGAAGTGAAGCAGCGCCAGGCCGAGGCCGCGCGGCTGAAGACGCTGGAACAGGCGCTGGCCGCGCCGCTGGCCGCCGGCCGCGTCACCGTGATCGACGGCCGCATCGGCATCAGCGGCAGCGTGCTGTTCGCGCTCAACTCCGACCAGCTGCAGCCCGAGGGCCGCGAACTGCTGCAGAGCATCGCCGGGCCGCTGCGCGACTACCTGTCCGCGCGCGACGAGATCCTGATGGTCAGCGGCTTCACCGACAACCAGCCGGTGCGCGCGGCCAACGCCCGCTTCGCCGACAACCTGGAACTGTCGGCGGCGCGCGCGCTCACCGTCACCCGCACCCTGATCGCCGACGGCGTGCCGTCCTCGTCGGTGTTCGCCGCCGCGTTCGGCGCCGAGCAGCCGGTCAGCTCCAACGACGACGAAGCCGGCCGCGCGAAGAACCGCCGCGTGGAGATCGCGCCGATCCCGCGCCACAAGCCCACTGAAACGCCCGATGGCAAGGCCGATGCCCGCTGACGGCGCCGACGTGCACGCGCGGCTCGAGGCCTGGCGCCGGCAGGGCGCCGAACGCATCGATCCGGTGCGCTTCGCGCTGATGACCGCGCTGGCGCAGCGCGCGGCGCGCTACGGCGGTGCGGTACGGCAACGCCTGGACGCGCGCCTGCAGGTGCTGGCCGACGCCTATGCCGCGCTGCCGGCCCGTACGCCCGTGGAGGCGTCGCCGCGTGGCGTTGGCGACGGTCCGCTGAAACAACTGCTGGAACAGCTGGGCAACGGACCGCGGCCGGACGCGTCCATGCCGGCGGCCATTCCGCTGCCGGTCGGCGAAAGCGGAGAGCGCACGCCGGCGGCCGACATCGCCGCGCCGATGCCGGTATTGGACGAGTTCCAGCAGCTGTGGACCCGCATCCGCATCGACGGCCTGCTGCGCCAGTGCCTGGACGGTCTGCCCGAGGACGCCGGCCCGCTGCATTCCAGCGTGCTCACCTACCGCGCCATGGCGCTGATGCGCGAGGTCTGCCCGGACTACCTGCAGCACTTCGTGGCCTATACCGACGCGCTGTCGTGGCTGGAGCAGCTGTGCGGCAGCACGGACAGCGGCAACGACACCGAGCCCACGGCCGTCGCCCGCAAGCCCGCGCGCAGCCCCCGCCGCAGAAAGCAGCAGTAGCCCTATCCCGTAGGTGCCGCGGTTGAAGGTGTGCCCATGCCTGCCGACAACGAGTGCCGATGTGGCCGCGCCGGTCGGTTCGCGGAGCCGCCATGGGCGCCCGGGCGGGCTGAGGCGCAGCATGCTGCGGTCCATGAAGCTGTTGTGCCGGCACGGAAGCCGCGTGGCGCTCGTCGAACATGCCTTCGATGCGTTCGAGGGTGACACAACCGGACATCGGCGACATCACCGCGGGCATGCGCACCACGCAGGTGGCGTCGAGCGGGCGCGGGAACGCGTGCCGGACACAGGGCCGACGACCGCGCCGCCGTCTGGTGATTCCCGTGGAACACACGCAATGGCGAATCCGCCCCTCGCCTGCATGACCGGGTTTCCGGTGGGAGGAAACCATTCCGGTGTTGGCTGCCGGGCGTCTCCGTGCCGGCTGGCTCGCCCCTGTGTGCCGCCGGCAGTACTTCGGGGCCCCACGCTCCAGCGCCGAAGAAGCATCGCGGCTCAAGGCACGCTGGGGATCATCATCGGAACCAGATCTTCAACGTCACGTACAGCGCATAACCCAGCGCGAGCGTGATCCACACCAGGAAGAAGACGTTGGCCCAGTACGCGCCCGTGTGGGCGGCCAGGGTGTACACCTGCCCCGCACAGCCCTTGCCGACGCAGGGTATTTCGCCGCGCAGCAGCGCGCGAAGGACGGCGAACAGGGCATAGCCCGCCACGCCCGCGGTCATCAGGAAACCCAGCGGCCCGACCAGCCCCTGGGTCGGCGCGCCGTGCTCGTCGAAGGGTGCTTTGCGCAGCCGCTTCTGCCCGAACCGGTACCAGGCGAACCCGAGCAGGAGCAAGGACGAGTAGTAGATGAGGTCGCGCATGTCGTCGCGGTAGCGTGGCCGGCCAACGCGCAGTATGGCGGCAAGCGGAGCCGCCGCCCGTGGCGTCCTGCACGGATCGTGCGATCTCCTGCCGCTTCTTCCAGCTTCCAAGGCCCGCCGCGGTCCGCACGTGCGCAGGTTGATCGCCTTTCCGTCACCGACAGCGGGCGCTGTGGTCCATTCGCGTCCTGCCGCGGAGAACCCGCGCGGCGCGGGGACATCGCCGCGGCGCACAAAGCGTCACGGGACGTTGCCGGAGTCTGATCGGCGTCATGTTCCAGCAGCGGGAGAGTGCATCGGTTCCCCAGCCATGCCCAGACCGTTGCAGTTTTGGAGCCTGCTCCGCATGGGACTCATGCGGGAAAGCCTCCGTGTGGAGCAGGCTCCACACCCGAAAAAAAGCAGGACGCTTGACGCTGACCGGCTTCCGAGAAGTCCATCGGCACCTGCACCGTTCCCGCGCGCCCCCACTCCCATGGACAACGCAAAGGCGCGGTTGCCCGCGCCCTTGCGTCATTCGCTCTCAACGGGCCCTGCCGCTCAGGCGGCGGTATCCACCAGCACCAGTTCGGCGTCTTCCAGCGCGCGGACGGTGATGCTGTGCTCGCCGGTGATGGCGGCGCCATCGCGGGCATCGAGCAGCACGCCGTTCACTTCCACTTTGCCGGTGTTGGGCACCAGGTAGCCATGGCGGGTGGTGTCGCTGAAGTGATACTCGGTGCTCTCGCCGGCCTTCAGCGTGGCGCCCAGCACGCGGGCGTCGGCGCGGATCGGCAGGGCGTCCTCGTCGCCCGCGATGCCGCTGGCCAGGGCGATGAAACGGCCCGAGCGCCCGCCCTTGGGGAAGGGCTTGGTGCCCCAGGCCGGCGCGCCGCCGCGCTCGTCCGGGATGATCCAGATCTGGAAGATGCGGGTCACGCCCGGTTCCATGTTGTATTCGGCGTGGCGGATGCCGGTGCCGGCGCTCATCACCTGCACGTCGCCGGCCTCGGTACGGCCCTTGTTGCCCTGGTCGTCCTGGTGGCTGATGGCGCCTTCGCGCACGTAGGTGACGATTTCCATGTCGGCGTGCGGGTGCGGCGGAAAGCCGGTGCCCGCCTGGATGGTGTCGTCGTTCCAGACCCGCAGGGCGCCCCAGTGGACGCGCGCCGGGTCGTGGTAACCGGCGAAGGAAAAGTGGTGTTTGGCATCCAGCCAACCGTGGTTGGCTCCGCCAAGGCTGGCAAACGGGCGGCGCTCGATCATGGCGTTCTCCTGCATGGGTGGGTTGCGATGGGGGCCAGTCTAGGCCTGCCTCTTGCCATCCGGAATGGAAGGATTGAAAAGACATCCTTTCCATTTGTGCAATGATCTCCCTGTCACTCCTGCGGCCACCGCCATGAGCCAACTCCCCGATCTGGAAGCCTGGGCCATCTTCGCCAAGGTCGCCGAGGCCGGTTCCTTCGCCCGCGCCGCCGAGGCGCTGGGCCTGTCGCAGGCCACCGTGTCCAAGGCCATCACCCGGCTGGAAACGCGCATCGGCACCACGCTGTTCCACCGCACCTCGCGGCGCATGTCGCTGACCGGCGCGGGCGAGGCGGCGCTGGAGCGCGCCGCGCGCATCCTCGACGAGGGCGAGGCGGTGGAGGCCGAGGTCGCCGACCGCTCGACCACGCTGCGCGGGCTGGTGCGGGTGGCCGCGCCGATGTCGTTCGGCGTGGCGCAGCTGGCGCCGCTGCTGCCGGCGTTCATGCGCGAGCACCCGGACGTGGAGCTGGACGTCCAGCTCAGCGACGCGCAGGTGGACCTGGTGGCCGAGCGCTTCGACATGGCGCTGCGCATTTCCAGCCTGGCCGATTCCAGCCTGCGCGCGCGGCGCCTGTGCCAGGTGCGCATCCTGCTGGTGGGCGCGCCGGCCTATTTCGCCGAACACGGCAGGCCCAAGCACCCGCGCGACCTCGCCCGCCACCGCGGCTTCCAGTACAGCCATACCCGCGGCGGCAACACTTGGCGTTTTCGTCACAGCCGCCATGGCGAGTTCGCGCAGACCGTGCCGCGCCAGCTGCAGGCCAACAACGCCGAGATGTTCGCCGCCGCGCTGCGCGAGGGCCTCGGGCTGGCGCTGCAACCAGAATTCATGGTCTGGGAAGAGCTGCGCGCCGGCCGCCTGGAAACGGCGATGGACGACTGGCAGGTGGAGCCGATCGCCCTGCATATCGTCACCCCGCCCGGCCTGCGCCGCCCGGCGCGCGTGCAGGCGCTGATCGACTACCTGGCCGCGGGCCTCGAACGCGCACCGTGGGCGACAGGCATGGGTGCCGGCCAGTAACTTCGGCTATGACGATGACCATGGAGAAGGCGATGAACCTGGCGATGCGCATGCTGCTGGCCGGCCTGCTGCTGGTGCTGGCCGCAACCGCGGGCGCGACCGCGCAGGTGCCGGACCGCATCCTCGTCGAAGGCCGCGAGTACGCGCTCAACACCAACCCGCTGGAAAGCCAGCTGCGCGACCGCCGCGGGTTCCTGCCGGAAAACGTATCGCGCAGCACCGCCAACTGGCGGGGCTACGTCGCGCACTGGGCGATCGACGGCGACCGGCTGCTGCTGCGCAAAGTCGAGGTGCGTCTGTACGACGCCGAAAACGAAAGCTCCAGCAGCGTCGACCTGCTGACCCGGCTGTTTCCCGAAGGCGGCCCGGTGGCCGCCACCTGGTACAGCGGCGCGCTGGTCATTCCCGACGGACGCCTGGTCAACTACGTGCACATGGGCTACGGCTCCACCTACGCGCACTACCGCGTCTACCGCATCGCCCAGGGCCGGGTGGTCGAGGCGCTGTCGATGGATGCCGAACAGTTCCACGCCTGGCGCGAGCGGAAGTTCCAGGCGTTCAGGCAGACCGCGCAGTACCGCGAGGCCGTGGCGCATATCCGCAAGGAAAGCCGCGACATGAGTGCGGACGATATCGACGGTTTCGTGCGCGGCTTTTATGCCGAGCAATACATGGGACAGTAGAACAGCCGACCATCCGGGGCGGATCAGCGTATGAACCCTGCCTCGCGCTGCGCCCGGATCGCAAGAACGAACACTGTGTCGATGCCGGCGACGTATCGGTACAACGCCACGTATCCGCGTGCGCCCCTGCCGATCACCAGCTCGCGCATGTCCTCGCCACAGGGGCGGCCGATCAGGGGGCTGCTTTCCAGCACGTTGAAGGCTTCGATGATGCCGCCAAGCCGTGCCATGCGCTGGCCGGCATCGTATTGCTCGAGATGCAGGAGGATGCGCTCGAAGTCCTCCCCGACCTCGGGCGCAAGTTCGATCCGCGTCACCGCTATTCCGCCAGCTTGCGGGCGGCGGGGCGCCGGGCGGTCTGGCCCGCCACCCGACGTTCCAGATAGCTGCGCATCTCGTCCCAGGGGATGGTTTGTCCCGACGCGGCGATGCCGGCGTGGCGTCGTTCCGCCTCGGCTTCGAAGTCGGCGCGGCGTTCGGCCAGCGCCGCTTTCTCGGCTATCGCTTCCAGGATGAATCCATGCGGCGTCATGCCGGTTTCCTTCGCCATCTCGGCGACGCGGGCTTTCAGCTCGTCAGGCAGGCGGATGGTGGTGGTGCTCATGAGCTGCTCCGTTGGATCGCTGATTCCGGACCAAAGTAGCACATATGTGCTACTTGCCGACAGGGACCCGGACGGCGGGTCATGCGGAACACGGCCTGGCGTGCCGGAGGCTTGTCTGTGAAGCTCCATCGCGCACTGAAGTGCGCTCCTACCCGGGATGGCCCAGCCGCTGCGCCAGGCCCGACCAGCGGCTGGCGTAGCGCGACAGCGCCGCTTCGATCACCGCCGCGTCGCCGGCGACATGCAGGGCGTGGCGGGCGCGGGTGATGCCGGTGTAGAGCAGTTCGCGGCTGAGCACGCGGTTGTCGCGGCACGGCAGCTGCAGCCAGACCTCGTCGAACTCCGAGCCCTGCGCCTTGTGCACGGTCATGGCGAAGGCGCTTTCGTGCGCGGGCAGGGCCGCCGGATGGAACGGCCGTGGAGCGTCGGGGTCGTCGCCGGGGAACCAGGCGGTGATGCCGCGCGCGCCGTCGCCCTCGTCCCGCAGGCAGATGCCGACATCGCCGTTGAACAGGCGGTGGCGATAGCTGTTCTCGGTGATCAGCAGCAGGCGGCCGTGGAAGTGGGCCGGCGCGCCGCCGCGCGGGGTCGTGCCGCCGAGCAGTTCCTCGATGCGCGCGTTGAGCCCCCGCGCGCCCTGCGGGCCTTCGCGCACGGCGGTGAGCAGGCGCAGGCGCCCGGCCAGGGCGAGCGCCTGCGCCGGCGTCTGCGCGGCGGCCAGCGCTTCCCAGTAGCGCCGCAGCGGCTCGTGCCAGGCCTGCAGCGGGTCGTCCTCGTTCTCGTGGAAGTGCACGCCGGGCAGCTGCCCGTCCCGCAGCAGCGACAGCGCGCGCGCGGCGTCGCCCGCGCGCATCGCCGCGGCCAGCGGCGCCAGCTGCAGCGCCTCGCTCTGCCGGTAGCCGCGCTGCAGCTGCACGCGGGTGCCGGCGAAACCGGTCGCCGGCGGCGCGATGGATGCCGCCGGCAGCGCGCCCAGCAGGCCCTGCAACGCCTGCGCGTCGTCGGGCGCGATGCGCGTGCCGTCGCCGGCGGCGCGCAGGATGGCGCCCAGCACGTCGCCGGCTTCCACCGACGGCAGCTGGTCCGGGTCGCCGAGCAGCACCAGCCGGGTGCCGTCGGCCACCGCCTCGACCAGCTTGGCCATCAGCGGCAGGTCGATCATCGAGGCCTCGTCGACCACGATCGTGTCGTACGGCAGCGGGTTGTCGGCGTGGTGGCGGAAACGCGGCGAATCCGGAATCACGCCGAGCAGGCGATGCAGGGTGGTGCCGGTGGTCGGCAGCTGCGCGCACAGCGCGGCGTCCACGCCCAGCCGCGGCAGCTGCTGCACGGCGTTGCGCAGGCTTTCGGCCATGCGCTCGGCGGCACGGCCGGTGGGCGCGGCCAGCGCCACGCGCGGCGGCGCGCGGCCGGCGGCTTGGGCCTGCGCGGCCAGCAGCACCAGCAGGCGCGCGATGGTGGTGGTCTTGCCGGTACCGGGCCCGCCAGTCACCAGAAGCAGCGGGTGGCGCAGGGCCAGCGCCGCGGCGCGGGCCTGCTGGTCGACGGCGATGGAGGCCTCCGCGGATTCGGTGGCGGCGGGTGCCTGGGCGAACAGGTCGCCCTGCACGGACACCGTGCGTGGCGTGGCGTCCGCGTTGCCGGGAAACAGCTGCGCGAACAGCGGCGCCAGCGCGGCCGGATCGCCGGCGTCCAGCGGCGCCTGGCCGATGCGCTGCAGGCCCAGCGCCAGCCGCCGCTCGTATTCGCGGTAACGGCGCAGGTAAAGCAGGCCGTGTTCCCAGGCCAGTGGCGCCTGCACGGCTTCGACGCTGTCGTCGCCGGGCGCCGCCACCCAACGTGAGGCCTGCAACTGCGCGATCCACGCCTGCGGCTCGGGCCACGGCAGCGGCGCTTCGATCAGCCGCGCGGGCTGGGCTGGATCGAAACCGGCATGGCCTTGGGCCACGGCCAGCGACGCCAGCGCGGCGGCGGCGAGCACGGCATCGGGCGTTTCTGGATCCAGGCGGCGCAGGCTCTGCGCCAGCGCGTGGTCGAGCGCGCGCAGTGCGCCGGTCTTGGCGAGGGCACTCAGCAGACTCATGGTTCGGTTCTCGCTGACTTCGTTTGCCCCTCACCCCATCCCCTCTCCCGCTGGGAGAGGGGCTTCAAAGGCTCGCCGCCGGCGAACAACGCATCCACCGCGTGCACCAGTTCCGGCGCGAAACAATGCGCGTACAGGCCGGGCGACGGCGTGCGGGTCGCGTCCAGGCCGCGGCAGAACAGGTAGCGGATGCCGCCGAAATCGCGCGCGTAGTCGTAGCCGTCGCCCAGGCGGAAACGCAGCCAGCGGTGCAGCGCTACGGTGTAGATCAGCGCCTGCAGGTCGTACTCGCTGTGGCGCATGGCCGCTTCCAGCTGCGCCGGGGCATAGCCGGGCAGGCGGTTGGATTTGTAGTCGAGCACATACCAGCGGCCGTCGCGCAGGTAGGTGAGGTCGATCTTGCCGGTCATCAGCCCTTCCAGGCGGCCGCGCGCGCCGAAGCCGTGGCGGCCGCGCACCACGCCGTGCGCATGCAGCACGCGCAGCAGCGCCGGCACCGCGGTGGGCTGCATGGCGAAGTGGAACTCGATCTCGGCGCGGCGCTCGCCGGCGCCCAGCGCATGCAGTGCGCCGCCTTCGGGCAGGGCCACGGTCAAGGTCTGGCCGACCAGCGTGGTGAGCACGGCCACGCCATCGTCGATGTCGCCACCGGCGTAGCCTTCGGCGCGCAGTGCCATGGCGATCACCTCGGCCTGCCCTTCCGGCGCGGCATCGCCGGGCCGCCAGCCGCGCCACGCGCCGAAGTCGGCGTTCTCCAGCGCGGCGTGCAGCACGTTGCCGAAACGGCTGCCGGCGAAACGCGGATCGAACGTTTCCTGCGGCGCGGCAAGGTCCTGCGCGGTTTCCTCTTCGCCCTGCGCCGGTTCGTCGGCGGCGCCGCCGTTGTCCTGCGTGGCGGCGGCCGAGGTGTCGTGGCCGGCCTCGGCATGGGCGAGCTGGGTGAAGCTGTAGACCCACCAGTCCTGCGACAGCGCGCGGCGCACGTTGCGCACCGGCGGCAGCGCCGCGTCGCGTTCGGGCGGCAGCCGCGCCGGCAGCGTGTCGACGCCGCCTTCGACGATGCGGATGTCGGCATGCGCGGCCAGGGTGGCCATGTCGCCGAGCATCGGCCCCAGCCGCGAGCCCGGCAGCCCCGCCAGCGCGCCGCCGGCGATCCACAGCGCGTGCCCGGCGCGGGTCAGGCCGACGTAGAGCAGGCGCGCGGTCTCGGCCGCATCCTCGGCGGCGGCCTGCCGGGCGGCGGCCTTCCAGCCGTCGTCGTCCCGGTCGATCTTCCAGTGCAGCACGCGTCGCGCGCCGTCGTGCACGACCCGGTAGGCATGCGTGTCCGGCGCACCGCCGTCGATGCCGACGAACGGCAGGTAGACCAGCGGGTATTCCAGGCCCTTGCTCTTGTGCAGGGTGATGACCTGCACCCGGTGCGCGTCCGATTCCAGGCGCAGCAGCTGGGTCTCGTCGCCGTCGTCGGCGTGGGCGATGCGCGCCTGCAGCCAGTCGAGCAGGCCATGCAGGCCGATGCTGCGGGTGCCGGCTTCCTGCAGCAGTTCGCCCAGCTGCAGGTAATTGGTCAGGCGGCGCTCGCCGTCGGCCAGCGCCAGCAGGCGTTCGGCCTGTTCGGCGCACAGGTCCGACAGCATCGCCAGCACGCCGCCGCGCTGCCAGCGCTCGCGCCATTGCAGCAGGCGCTCCTGGTGCCGGCGCTGGCGCTCGCCTTCGTGTTCCATCGCGGCGATGGCGGCGGCGCTCTCGCCCAGCAGCACGGTGGCCAGCGCCGCGCGCAGCCGGCCTTCGTCGGCCGGCTGCAGCAGCGCCAGCAGCAGCAGGCGCAGTTCGTGCGCCTCGGCCGTGGCGAACAGGCTGTGCTTGCCGGCCGCGACCGCCGGGATGCCGACCACGGCCAGCGCCTGCTGGATACGCGCGGCTTCGCGGTGCGAGCGCACCAGCACGGCGATGTCGCCCGGACGCACCGGGCGGCCGTCGATCAGCGCCCTGCCCTCGCGCGCGGCCGACAGCACGCGGTGGATGTCGGCCACGCAGGCCAGGGTGGCGGCGTGACGCGAGTCGTCGGCCTTCAGCGGCCTGCCGTCCCCGTCGCCGTCGATGAGGTGCACGGTGAGCGCCGGCGCCGGTGCGCCGTCGAGCAGGTAGTCGGCATCGTCGCGCCGGTCGCCGGCCCGCACTGGTTCAAAACGGATGCGCGGATCGAGGAAGGCCTGCTCGCCGGCGTTGGCGTACAGGGCGTCAATCGCGCGCAGCACGGCCGGGCGCGAACGGAAGTTGTGCGACAGCCGCGGCGCGGCGGCGGCCAGCGCGCGGGCCTGCAGGTAGGTATGCACGTCGCCGCCGCGGAAACCGTAGATGGCCTGCTTGGGATCGCCGATCAGGAACAGCGCGGCGTCCCCGTCCGGCCCGGCGAACACGCGGCGGAAGATGTCCCATTGCCGCGGGTCGGTGTCCTGGAACTCGTCCACCAGCGCGAAGCGGTACTGCGCGCGCAGCCTCGCGGCGAGCGTGGCGCCGCCCTCGCCGTCCAGCGCGGCGTGCACGCCGTCGATCAGGTCGTCGTAGGTCTGCAGCCGGTACTGCTGCTTGTGCCGGGCCAGGCGCTGGCGGGCTTCGTCGCGCAGCCGGTGCAGCAGTTCCACGCGGCGCTGCCGCAACCATTGCTGGCGCAGGTCGTCGGCGTCGAACCACGCCTGCAAGGCGTCGAACAGCGGCGAGGCCGGCGCCGGTTCCCCTTCCCTGCAGAAGGAGCGCAGCTGGGCCGTGGCCAGCTTGTCGACGTGCTGCTTGTCGCCGCGCGGCCATTCGCCCGCGGCGCAGCCGGCCTCCAGTTCCACGAACGCCTTCTCGAAGCTCGGCCGCTTGGCGCGGCGGCCGTCCAGGCGCTTGCGGTCGAAGGCATCGGCGATGGCGTGGCGGGCCTCGGGCAGGTGCTGCGCGACAGCCTGCCGCAGCGCATCGGCGGCGGCCTGCAGACGGGCGCGGGGATCGTCGATGCCGGCGTTGCCCGCCGGCGCGCCAGGTGCGGCGGGCAACAGCGGCAGGTCAGCGACCAGCACCGGCAGGTCGGCCGCCAGCGCTTCCGGCTTTTTCCACAGGCCGGTCAGCGCCGCCAGCGCATCGTCGCGGGCGGCATGCAGGCGCCACAGGTCGGCGGCGAGCGCGGCATGAAGCTGGCGGGTGTTGGTCAGCAGTTCCGGCGCGGCGAAGCTGTGGCCGCTTTCCAGCGCATGCTCGGCCAGTACGCGGGTGCAGAACCCGTGGATGGTGAAGATCGCCGCCAGGTCGGTTTCCTCGGCGGCGATGCGCAGGCGACGGGCCAGCTGCGCGGCGGTTTCGGTACCGCGCCGCAGGTGGCGCTGGAGGATGGCGCGGGTGAGCGCGACTTCGGCGCTGTCGCCTTCGGCCGGCGCGGCGTCCACCAGCCGCGCGGCCAGGTCCAGGCGCTCGCGGATGCGCTTGCGCAGCTCCTGCGTCGCCGCGTCGGTGAAGGTCACCGCCAGGATCTGGCCCATGCGCAGGCCCTGCTCGACCACCAGCCGGCTGAACAGCGTGGCCAGGGTGAAGGTCTTGCCGGTGCCGGCGCTGGCCTCGATCAGGCGCAGGCCGTCCAGCGGCAGGTCGAGGTAGGGGTCGGTCGCGGGCGCGGCGGCATTCATTACCGCACCTCCGTTTCGGCCAGCACGCGGCCCTCGCGCAGCGCCGTGAATACCAGCAGGCTGTTGTGGATAAAGCTGTTGGCAGTTGCCGCGTCGGCGAACGGATCGGCGCCGCGCAGGGCCAGCTGCAGGGCTTCGCCGTCGCGTTCGCCCCAGCTGCGGTCGCTGCCGTGCCACTTCTCGTGCGCGGCCTTTTCGCGCTTGTCCGGATCGGCGGTGTAGATCGCCCAGCCGGTGTACGGCGCGAACGGCAGCGGCGCCCGCAGGCCCTGCGAACGCAGCTGCAGCAAGGCTTTCAGGGCGTCCCGCGCCTGCACCGCGGGCAGCGCCGGCAGGGCATGCGGGCCGAACCCGCCATCGCCGCCGTCGATGAACTGCAGCAGCGGCGTCGGCAGGCCGGCGGCATTGGCCAGCAGCCAGTCCAGCCCGCTGCGCAGCACCCAGGCCACGCCCGGCGCACCGGCCTGCAGGCGCGGCAGGCCCTGTGGATGAATCTGCGCGACACGCCCGTGCACGGTGGTGCCGTCGATCGCCACCTCCAGCCGCTGCGACTGCAGCGGCGCACCGTCGTACCAGTGCGCGAACGTCTCCGCACAGGGCCGTATGCTCCCCAGCAGCTGCTCGAACTGCTGCCGGCCCAGCGCGCCGGAGGGCAGCAGCGCACGCGCGCGCAGGCGCTCGTACAGACCCTGCTCGCGGCCTTCCAGCAGCGCGGCAAGCACCTGCTGCTGCAGCGAGGCATGTTCGCGGCCGCGTTCGGGCAGCACCAGCGGCTCGATGTCGTCGCTGGCCTGGATCTCGCCGGCCAGGCGCAGGCCCAGCCGCTGTTCCAGGAACTGCCCGGCCGGGTCGGCCAGGAAACGGCGCAGCGCATCCAGCGACAGCACCGGTTCCTGCAGGGCTTCCGGCAGCGGCGCGGCCAGCTCGCCAGCCGACCACGGCGCCAGCGCCTGGCGCTGGCCGCCGAACGCCCCCGCCGCCGGGTGCCACTGGCGGCGATAGCTGAAACGCCGCGGCTCGCCGTCGCCGCCGAACGCGGCCGGGGCGAAGGGCTGCAGTGGATGCCGCACGACGATGGCCCGGCGCGCGGCATCCGGATCGGCGTGGCAGGCGGCCGCGGCGTCGATCAGTTCGCTGACCAGCACTGACGGCTCGCGCACGCTGCCGTCGCGCGCGTCGGCGCCGAGGTAGCTCAGGTAGAACACGTCCTGCGCCGAGGCCAGCAGCTGCAGGAACAGGAAGCGGTCGTCCTCGCGCAGCGAGCGGTCGCCATGGCGGCGGCGCGCGGTGCCCAGTTCGGCGGTGAGCCGGCTCAGGCCGGCGGCCGGGTCGCGGCGTGGGAACTCGCCATCGTCCAGGCCCAGCACGCAGATCGCGCGGAACGGCAGCAGCCGCATCGGCACCATGCGGCCGAAGCTGACGCCGCCGGTGAGCAGCGGCGCGCGGGTGTCGGCCTCGGACAGCACCGCCGCGAAATGCGCGCGCACCACCTCGGCCGGCACCGCCGCGTCGAAGCCGGCCTTGTCCGCGTCTTCGGCGAATTCGTTGATGAGCTTGCGCAGGCGGTCCAGCGCGCGCTGGGTGGAAGCTTCGGCCGGGGTTTCCGGCAGCAGCGCGTCCAGCAGGCCGAGCAGGCGCTCGCGCCACTGCGCGGGAGCGAGCGCTTCGGCCAGCGTCTTCTGGTGGCGGGCGAGCACGCGCAGCAGGCGGATCAGCGCATCGAGCGCGGCCAGCGCGCTGCCTTCCAGCTCCGGCCACGGCGCGATGCCGGCCAGGTCGTCGTCGCTGCCGCTGGCGTGGCCGAGCAGCAGCCGGTCCAGCGCGAACTGCCAGGTGCAGGCGTCGTCGGCCGGCGCCTGGTGCTGGCCGCGGTGCGCGGCATCCAGCCCCCAGCGCGCGCCGGCGGCCTGCAGCCAGCCGTGCAGGCGCTCGAACGCGGCCGCGTCCAGTCCGGCGGCCGCAGCCAGCGGCGGGCTGGCGAGCAGGTCGAGTATTTCGTTGAGGCCGAAGCGCGACACCGGCAGGCCCAGCAGCTGCACGAACACTTCGGCCAGCGGCTCGCCCTGCAGCGGGCTGGCGTCGGCCAGCGCCCACGGGATGTGGCCTTCGCCGGCGCCGCGGCCGCCGAACACCGATTCCAGGTACGGCACGTAGGGGTCGATGTCCGGCGCCAGCACCGCGATCTCGCGCGGCTGAAGCGGCGGGTCGAAGCGCGGGTCGTCCAGCAGCGCGCGCAGCTGGTCGTGCAGCACCTGCATCTCGCGCAGGCGGGTGTGGCAGGCGTGGATCTGCACGCTGGGGTCGTCCAGCCGCAGCGCCGGGCGCAGCGGCGCCGGCGGCTGCGCGCGGCGGTGGAACAGGTCGGCCTGCAGGCGGTGCAGCAGGCTGTCGCGCAGGCCGCCTTCGTCCAGTGTCCGGCCGCCGCGCTGTTCCGGATCGGCATAGGCGGCGATCTCGCCGGACGGGTGCACGACCTCGTAGCTGCCCAGCACCGCCATGAAGTCGCGCCCGGCCGCGCCCCAGGCCTGCAGCAGCGGGTTCTCGCCGTTGCCGCCGGCGAACGGATCGTCCATGCCGCCGCGCAGCCGCTCGGACAGGGTCTGCAGGTCGCCCCAGTAAGCGCGCGTCGGCGTGGGCAGGTAGAAATGCAACGTGCCGGTCCGCGCCTGGGTGGCGATCACCCGCAGCACGTCGGGCGAGACGTTGAGGGTGGCGAAGGCGAACAGCCGAGGCGGCAGGCCGCGCGGCAGCGGCTGGCCGGCGCCCTCGAAGCGCGCCAGGTAGTCGTTGATGCGGCGCGCGCGGTGCTGGCGGCCGCCGGCGATGCGCCGCCAGAGGATCGCCTGCGGGTCGCCGGCGTCGGCGCCGGCCTCCCAGCGCAGCAGCCAGTCGCGGCGCCAGGCCTGGTACTTCTCGAACACGCCGCCCAGTTCGGCGGCCAGCGACCACGGCCGCAGCGAATCGTCGCGGTCCAGGTAGGACCGCAGCCCGGCCATCGCCGGCTGCCGCATCAGCGCCGAGTCTGTCAGCGCCGCGTACAGCCGCCAGTGCAGCCCGGCCGCGCCCAGGTCGTCCTGCTCGCCAGGCACGTTTTCGTTCAGCGCGCGCGCGACGAACTCGCCGGGGGTGAGGAACTCGAGATTGGCGGCGATGCCGTATTCGGCCGCCAGCGTGGACTGCAGCCAGCGCCGCATCGCCACCTGCGGGATCAGCACCGTGTCGGGGGCCAGCAGCGGCTGGCCCGGCGCCGGCTCGCGCAGCGCATGCGCCAGCAGCGAGGCCAGCACGTCCAGCGCGTTGGAATGGTAGAGGCGGAAGTCCGCGGCGGCGTCAGGCATGGTCGCGCCATTGTGCCGGAGCGCGTCGCAGCCGGTGCGACCGCGTGCACCCGGCGCGGCCGCGCGCGCCGATAATGCGCGGCCCCGTCCTGCATGGAAAACCGGCGACCGTGAACCCGCGCATCCTCCTGGCTACCGCCGCCGCCGCGCTGCTGGCGTGGTCGTTCTGGCGCCATGGCGCGTGGATGCAGCTGTGCGCCGGGCTGGCGGTGTTCCTGTTCGGCATGCAGATCCTGGAGGAAGGATTGAAGCAGCTGGCCGGCGGCAGCCTGGAGAAGCTGCTGGCACGCGGCACGTCCACGCCGCTGCGCGGCCTGCTGTTCGGCGTGGCCGGCACCGCGGCGCTGCAGTCGAGCACGCTGGTATCGCTGCTGGCGATCGCCTTCATCAGCTCGGGGCTGATCCAGCTGGCCGGCGGCATCGCCATCATCTTCGGCGCCAACCTCGGCGCGACCAGCGGCATCTGGCTGCTGGCGCTGGCCGGGCAGAACCTGAGCCTGTCGCCGCTGGCGCTGCCGATGCTGGTGTTCGGCGTGCTGGGCGGGATCGCCGGCGAACGCGGCAAGGCGGCCGGGCGGGTGGTGCTGGGCGTGGCGCTGGTGTTCCTGGGCATCGACCAGATCAAGGCCGGCTTCGACGGCTTCGGCGGCGGCTTCGACCTGGCCGGGCGCGGCGGCGACGGCATGGGCGCGATGGCGCTGTTCGTGCTCGGCGGCCTGCTGCTGACGGTGGTGCTGCAGTCCAGCCACGCGGCGCTGATGCTGACCCTGGCGGCGCTGGCGGCCGGCCAGCTGCAGCTGGAACAGAGCCTGGCCATCGCCATCGGTTCCAACGTCGGCAGCAGCGTGAGCACGGCGGTGGTGGGCATGCTCGGCGGCAACCGCAGCGGCCAGCGGCTGGCGCTGGCGCACGTGCTGTTCAACGCGGTGACGGCGCTGCTCGCGTTCGCGCTGCTGGTGCCGCTGACCTGGCTGGTGGCGGCGCTGGCGGGACTGGCCGGGTTCGGCGGCAACCCGCTGCTGCAGCTGGCGCTGTTCCATACCCTGTTCAATGCCGGCGGGGTGGCGCTGTTCTGGCCCTGGCAGCGGCGGCTGGCGCAGGCGCTGCAGCGCTGGCTGCCCGAGCGCAGCGACGCCATCGCCGGCGGCGGCATCGAGCGCGTGCGCGCCCGCCACCTGAGCGACCAGGCGCTGGAATCGGCCGATGCCGCCGCGGCCGCGGTCGCCCTGGAGCTGGAGCACCTGGGCGGACTGAGCGTGGAGGTGATCTGCCAGGCGCTGTGCCTGCCGGTGGAGGCGCTGGACGCCGACACGCCCGACGCGGCGCTGCTGGGGGCGCGCCCGGACGGCCGCTGCCGCGACGCCGAGACGCTGTACCAGCAGCGGGTCAAGGGCGTCTATGGCGACCTGCTGCGCTTCATGGGCCGGCTGGAAGTGGTGCTGGACGCGGAGCACCAGCGTTTCTGGTCCGGCAGCCAGGCCGCGGCCGCGCGCATGGTCGATGCGGTCAAGGACGCCAAGCACCTGCAGAAGAACCTCGGCCAGCGCCTGCACGAGGCCGATTCGCCGCTGCGCGCGGCCTACGTGGACCTGCGCGGGCACCTGTTCGGGCAACTGCGCGGCCTGCGCCGGGTGGCACTGATGCCGGCCGATGACGCCGCGCAGCGGCAGGCGCGGCAGCAGGGGCTGGAGGCGCTCGACCAGCAGGCCGCGAGGTTCGACGCGGCGTTCCGCCAGCAGCTGTTCGCCGCGGTGAAGCACGACCGCCTGGACGGCCTGCAGGCCGGCTCGCTGCTCAACGACCTGGGCTACGCGCGGCGCATCCATGCCAGCCTGCGCGACGTGGTGGCCTTCACCGACGAACCCGGTTCGCTGCGCGGCCTGCGCCGGCGCGGCGCGCACGCGCCGGAGTGACATCCGGAGGACTGGGCGTTCCGCCCATGGGCACTGACGCGCGGGGCCGGCCCGGCGACAATACTGCACGGTCCAGTTCTCTTTTGTTCAGGCGGACCCGATAATCCTGCCACGTTGGTTTTCCGTTAAAGGCCGCCATGTCCCCTCCCCGGACGCCCCTGGTGCAGTTGTCCGACGTCCGCATCGACCGCGGCGGTCGCACGATCCTGCGCGACGTTTCGCTGGACGTGCCGCGCGGCAGCATCACCGCCGTGCTAGGTCCGTCGGGCACCGGCAAGTCCACGCTGCTGGCGGCGCTGACCGGCGAGCTGCGCCCGGTGGCCGGCCACGTGCGCCTGTTCGGGCAGGACATCCCGCACGGCAGCCGCGCGCTGCTGGAGATGCGCCGCAACGTCGGCGTGCTGCTGCAGGGCAACGGCCTGCTGACCGACCTCACCGTCGCCGAGAACGTCGCCCTGCCGCTGCGCACCCACACCCGCCTGCCCGAGCCGGTGCTGCAGCGCCTGGTGCGGATGAAGCTGCACGCGGTGGGCCTGCTGGCCGCGGCCGACGCCTGGCCGCGCGAGCTGTCCGGCGGCATGGCGCGGCGCGTGGCGCTGGCCCGCGCGCTGGCGCTGGACCCGCCGCTGATGATCTACGACGAGCCGCTGACCGGGCTGGACCCGATCGCCTCGGGCGTGATCATGAGCCTGATCAAGCGCCTGAACGACAGCCTCGGCCTGACCAGCATCATCGTCAGCCACCACGTGCACGAGACGCTGCCGATCTGCGATCAGGCACTGGTCATCGCCAACGAAGGCATCGTGTTCTCCGGCACGCCGGAACAGCTGCAGGCCAGCGCCGACCCGCTGGTGCGGCAGTTCCTGCACGGCCAGCCCGACGGCCCGATCCCGTTCGATGCCGCCCCGCGCGCGAGGATCGCCTGATGCCGTTCGTTTCCTCGATCCGCTCGCTGGGCCGCGCCGGCCTGTTCTCGCTGACGGTGCTGCGCGGGTCGCTGCCGACCCGCGACTTCCTGGCCGAACTGACCCGCGAGATCTACAAGATCGGCGCGCGTTCGCTGCCGATCATCGCCGTGGGCGGCGCCTTCGTCGGCCTGGTGCTGACCCTGCAGGGCTACCGCACGCTGACCACCTTCGGCGCCGCCGACGCGCTGTCCACCCTGCTCGGCCTGTCGCTGTACCGCGAACTGGCGCCGGTGCTGACCGCGCTGCTGTTCATCGGCCGCGCCGGCAGCTCGATCGCCGCCGAACTGGGCCTGATGCGCGCCACCGACCAGATCAAGGCGCTGGAACTGATGGCCATCGACCCGGTGGCCAAGGCGGTGGCGCCGCGCTTCTGGGCGGCGGTGCTGACCGTGCCGCTGCTGACCGGCGTCTTCTGTTCGCTGGCCATCACCGGCGGCTGGTTCGAGGCGGTGCAGGTGCTGGGCCAGGACAACGGCACGTTCTGGTCGGGGCTGCGCGGCAGCGTCGATTTCTGGGACGACTTCGCCGTGGCCCTGCTCAAGTCGGCGATCTTCGGCGGCACCGCGGCGCTGGTCGCGGCTTACGTCGGTTTCCACGCCGAACCCACCATCGAAGGCACCTCGGTGGCGACCACCCGCGCGGTGGTGAACGCCTCGCTGCTGGTGCTGATGTTCAACTTCGTGCTTTCCGCACTGATGTTCCATTGACGCGCATCCCCCGCAGAAGCCGGCGCATTCCCGCGCCGGGATCTGACGAACAACCCGCTTCGCCCGAACCGGCGGAGCACCTGCTGGATCAGGAGTGAGACAAAACATGGCCATCCGTGGACCTCGACTCGAATTTTCCGTCGGCGCCTTCCTGCTGCTGGCGCTGGCCTCGCTGCTGGTGCTGGCGGTGGCGTCCACCAACCAGCGCTTCGGCATGGGCGGCGGCGACTACGTGCTCAAGGCGCGTTTCAGCCAGATCGGCCAGCTGCGCAAGCAGGCGCCAGTGAAGGTTGGCGGGGTGACCATCGGCCAAGTGGCCGATATTCAGCTGGACCCCGCTAAATACGACTCCATCGTCACCCTGTCGCTGGACGGCAAGTTCAAGGACCTGCCCGCCGACACCTCGGCCGGCATCTTCACCAGCGGCCTGCTCGGCGAAAGCTACATCGGCCTGCAGCCGGGCGGCGATCCGGACGTGCTCAAGTCCGGCGACGAGATCGTGTTCACCCAGCCGGCGGTGGACCTGATCCAGCTGGTCGGCAAATACATGTTCAGCGGTGGCGGCAACAACGCCTCCGAGTCCGCCCCGGACGCCCACGCGGCGCCCTCCAAGGAAGAACCGTAATCATGAAAACCCCACTGCTCACCACCGTGCTCGCCTCGGCCCTGCTGGCCGCGGCCCCGTCGTTGGCCATGGCGCAGGCGCGCCCGGCCGCCACCGCCGCGCAGCCCTCGGCCGCCGCGCGTACCGTGCTCGACGCCAGCTCGCGCATCCTGTCCACGCTGGAAACCCGCCGCAGCGAATTCCGCGCCAACCCGACGGCGCTGCGCGGCTTCATCGACGGCGAACTGAGCCGCGGTTTCGACCGCGACTACGCCGCCCGCCTGGTGCTGGGCGTGCACGGCCGCGGCGCGCCCGACGCCGACGTGAAGCTGTTCGCCGACGCGATGGCCGACAACCTGATGTCGCGCTACGGCTCGGCCCTGCTCGACATCCAGGGCAAGCCGCGCTTCCGCTACAAGGGCGAGAGCGCGCTGCCGGGCAACCGCGGCGTGAAGGTCTCCACCGAACTGGTGCGCGCCGGCAGCGAACCGACCCCGGTCGAATACCTGATGCGCGAGGTTGGCGGCCAGTGGAAGATCTTCGACGTGATGATCGAAGGCATCTCCTACGTGCAGACCTTCAAGAACCAGTTCGACGCGCCGCTGCGGCAGAAGTCGATCCGGGACGTGGCGGCCGAACTGCGCAACGGCAGCATGCAGGCCAACGCCGGCCCGGCTCCCCGTGGCAAGTGACGCCACCGCGCGCGTCGAGGGCGACGCGCTGCACCTGGCCGGCACGCTGGACCGCGCCGCGGCGGTGACGCTGTGGCCGCAGCTGGCGCGCCAGGCCGCCACGCTGCGCCGGCTCGACCTGCACGCCGTCGAACGCGTGGACAGCGCCGGCGTGGCGCTGCTGGCCGAGCTGGCCGCGCGCATGCGCGGCAACGGCGGCGGCGCCATCGTCGGCACGCCCGCGGGCCTGGACGAACTGCGCGCGGCCTACCGGCTGGCGCCGGACCTGGACTTCAACGCCTCCTCGGCGGACCGCTGACATGACCTTCCTCCGTACCCTCCCCCTCCTGGCCGCCGTGCTGCTGCTCGGCGCCTGCGCCGGCAAGCCGGTGCGCGCACCCGCGCCGCCGCCCAGCACCAGCGTCTCGCCGGAACCCGCGGCCTGCGCCGATCCCGCCCGCTGCCCGGCCACGCAGGAGGCCGCGACGGCCACGACGGCCACGACGGCACAGGCATCGACGCAGGCCGACAGCCATGTCGACGACGCCGGTGTCGCGGCGACTCCGCCGGCCAGCGCCGAGGGCGCCGCGCCCACCGATGCCGAGGACGACTTCGCCGCGCTGTACGGCGGCCCGACCGGCGACACGGGCACCGCCAACGGCGCCGCACCGGCCTACGACCCGTGGGAGAAGTACAACCGCCAGATGCACCGCTTCAACCTGGCGGTGGACCGCGGCATCGCACGCCCGCTGGCCACCGCCTACGTGCACGTGGTGCCGCGCGTGGCGCGCACCGGCGTGAGCAACTTCTTCAGCAACCTGCGCTCGCCGCTGACCATGGTCAACCAGCTGCTGCAGGGCCACGCCGACGACGCCTGGGACACGCTTGGCCGCTTCCTGATGAACTCCACCCTCGGCATCGGCGGCCTGTTCGATCCGGCCAGCAAGGCGATGGTGCCGCGCCGCAGCGAGGACTTCGGGCAGACCCTGGGCACCTGGGGCTGGCGCGATTCGCGCTACGTGGAGCTGCCGTTCTTCGGCCCGCGCACCGTGCGCGACGTGTTCGGCCTGGCCGGCGACACCCCGCTGTCGCCGCTGCGGCGCATCGAGATGGACAAGCTGCGCCTCGGCCTGCAGGGCCTGCAGCTGGTCGATACGCGCGTGCAGTTGCTGTCGCTGGACGACATCCGCGACAGCGCGGTGGACGAGTACGCGCTGACCCGCGACGCCTGGCTGCAGCGGCGCAACTACCAGATCGAGAAGGACCTGCGCCGCGACCGCCACCGTCACGAGGACGACGAGCAGACCACCATCCCGGTCGACGCGATGCCGATGCCCGACTGGGGGCGCTGAGCGCGGTCGTCCTGAACGAAGAAGCCCGGGGAAACCCGGGCTTCTTCGTTTCGCGCCGCGGCCGGCATCGTGCCCCCGGAGGACTTCAACCGCCGTCCGCACGCCCTGGTTTCTGCATCACCAGCAGCAAGGTCGCGAGCGGCCCCAGCAGCAGCGACAGCAGCCCCCAGTTCATGCCGCTGCGCCCCTTGCCCTGGGCGAGGCCGGCATTGATGAGCGCCAGCGTGAACCAACCCACCGCGAATCCACCGGAATTGCCTGCGGCCATCTCGTGACCGCCTCCCTGCCTGGGCGTGTTGCCCGGTTTGAATACTTCATTACCCCGCCTTGGAAGCCGGGGGTTCTGCTTTCAGCTTTCCGTCGCTCAGGCCGCCAGCGCCGCGTCGATCGCCGCGCGCAGGCCTGCGTCATCGGCCGTGGTGTCCGGCGAGAACCGGCCGATCACCTGCCCGTCCTTGCCCACCAGGAACTTCTCGAAGTTCCACAGGATGCCCGGCGCCGGGTTGGGTTCGATGCCGAAGCCGACCAGCTTCTCGCGCATCGGGCCTTCGCCGGTCGCAGCCGGCTGCGCGGCGATCAGCTGCTGGTACAGCGGGTGCACATCGGCACCAGCGACGCTGATCTTGGCGAACATCGGGAAGGTCACGTCATAGGTGAGCGAGCAGAACTGCCGGATCTCGTCCTCGCTGCCCGGCTCCTGGCCGTTGAAGTTGTTGGCCGGGAAGCCCAGCACCTCCAGGCCAGCGTCCTTCTTTTCGCGGTAGAGCTTCTCCAGCCCTTCGTACTGCGGGGTGAGGCCGCACTTGGAAGCGACGTTGACCACCAGCAGCACCTTGCCGGCGTGGGCGCCGAGCGAGGCGGGGGCGCCGTCGAGGGTGGTCAGGGGGATGTCGTAAACGGATGCGGTCATGGCTGCGCCGTGTTGGAGAGGATGCCAAGCATAGACCGTGGACCTCCCCGCCATGGCCGGAGCGCTGCAAAACGCAAAAGACCGCAACTGAAACCTTTCCTAGAAGTCTTGTTATCGACTGGTTAATTTCGGCCCAGGCCACTACGGAGACATGGCCTGTCCGATGCGAATGGCGGGGACAACGCCAGCGCGGACCCAATCAAGCCACGCCATCACCTGGGGAAATCCTGCAATGACCACGCATCCGTCCGGCACCCGCCGGAAGACCCTCCGCCGTTCGGCCTTGAGCATCGCGCTGGGCGCGGGCCTGTGCCTGAGCGCCAACCTGTACGCGCAGTCCAACATCACCGGCAGCATCTACGGCTCGGCCCAGCCCGGCGAAACCGTCGTCATCCAGAACCTGGATACCGGCCTTACCCGTACGGTGCCGGTCGGCACGGACGGCAAATACCGCGCGCTGGCGCTGCCCAACGGCCGCTACAAGGTGGAGCTGCAGAAGGACGGCGCCGTGGTGGGCGTGCGCGAGAACGTGCTGGTGCAGATCGCCAGCGGCGCGCAGATCGATTTCACCGGCGTGCCGGCGCCCAATGGCGAAGCGACGCTGCTGGACGCGGTGCAGGTCACCGCCGCACCGGTCGCGGTGGACCTGTCGCAGACCGACGTGCGCACCGTGTTCACCGCCGAGGACATCGAGGCGCTGCCGTTCGGCGGCAACCTGCAGGACATCGCCAGCGTGGCGATGCTGGCGCCGGGCGTGGTCGCCTCCACCGGCTCGTCCAACATCAGTTTCGGCGGCTCCTCGGGCGCGGAAAACGCCTACTTCATCAACGGCTTCCCGGTCACCAACCCGCTCAACAACCTGGGCTACAAGAGCCTACCGTTCCGGGCGATCGCCCAGGAGCAGGTGCTGACCGGCGGCTACGGCGCCGAGTTCGGCCGCTCCACCGGCGGCGTGATCAACATCGTCACCAAGCGCGGCGGCAACGAATGGCACGGCGGCGTCTATGCCCGCTACACCCCGGAAAGCCTGAAGGGCACGCCGAAGAACGATTACTACCCCGATACCGGCTACTGGAACGAGAACAACCACCCGTTCGCCACCAAGGGCGAGGCCGACTACTCCGACGGCAAGCTGTACCGCTACAACCGCGACAACGGCACCGAATCGCTCAATACCGGGCTGTGGGTCAGCGGCCCGCTGGTCAAGGACAGGCTGTTCGTGTTCGCCAACGCCGAGCGCCAGAAGACCGATGGCCACAGCAACAGCACCAACTACTTCGGCGTGACCGGCTCGCCCACGGGCTGGAACGACTACAGCTACACCTATCCGCGCTGGACCGCGAAGGTCGACTGGTACATCACCGACGACCATCTGCTGGAACTGACCGGCGTGCAGGACCGCCGCAAGTACGAAACCTACAAATCCAGCTGGGACAACGCCACCCTCAGCCACGGCAACGAACACGAGGCCAAGGGCAACTTCACCGACGACGATGCGCGGCTGTACGTGGCCAAGTACACCGGCTATCTGACCGACAACCTGACCTTGTCCGCGTTGTACGGCACCCAGAAGATCAAGCACGGCTCCACCGCAGCCGGCCTCGGCGCGGCCAACTGCGCCTACTTCACCAAGGCCACCGCGGCCAACCAGGTGCCGGGCCTGACCTACGTGGACAGCTGTCAGAGCGTGCAGTCGGTCGACATCGCCGGCGCCTACGACGAAACCAAGGGCTGGCGTCTGGACGTGGCCTGGGTACTGGGCGACCACGAACTGCACTTCGGCGTGGACAACCTCGAGGCCGAATCGTTGACCGGCACCCGCTACACCGGCGCGCCGACCGGCGATGCCGGCGACAAGGCCAATGGCTACTGGGTGTTCACCAAGGCCAACAAGCCGAATGAAGCGATCAACGGCAGCGTCGGCGCGCCCGGCGCCGCCGGTGGCTACGGCCCGCAGGGCTATTACGCCTACTACGTGGTCCGGCACAGCAATGAAACGCCTTCCACCGAGCAGCTGTCGCAGTTCATCGAGGACCGCTGGCACGTCACCGACAACCTGCTGCTGAGCCTGGGCCTGCGCAACGAGCAGTTCACCAATTACACCAGCGCCGGCGAAGCCTACATGAAACAGACCTGGCAGCCGGCGCCGCGCCTGGGCTTCACCTGGAACGTGCGCGGCGACGACAGCATCAAGCTGTACGGCAACCTCGGCCGCTACCACCTGGCGCTGCCGGCGCGGCTGGCAATGGCCAGCGTGCTGTCGGCCACCATCCGCGGCAACCAGTACTACACCTATACCGGCATCGACCCAGTCACCGGCGTACCCACCGGCCTGAACCCGATCGCGGTGTCGAACGCCGCCGATGCGGCGATCTGCCCGGGCACCAACCTGTATTCGTCCAACTTCGACTGCGGCGTGGCGAAGGACCCGCGCGCGCGCGTGGCCGCGGACCTGAAGCCGATGTACCAGGACGAGTTCATCCTCGGCCTGGACCAGGTGCTGAACGAAAAATGGATCTGGGGCGTCAAGGGCACCTACCGCGACCTGAAGAACGTGGTCGACGACACCTGCCCGGACATCTTCAACGGCAACTGCTACATCGTGAACGCCGGCAAGGGCAACACCTTCTGGGTCAAGCAGAACGACGGTTCCTACGAGAAGGTCAGCTACACCGCCGACCAGCTGGGCATGCCCAAGGCCAAGCGCAACTACTACGCGCTGGACTTCTACCTGGAGCACCCGTTCAGCGACAAGTGGAGCGCCAAGTTCCTGTACACCTTCTCCAAGAGCTACGGCAACACCGAAGGCCCGGTCAACAGCGACCGCGCCTCCAGCGCCGACTCGGGCTTCAACGATTCCACCAGCACCACGCAGGACTACGACAAGACCCTGCTGATGGAGCGCGCCAACGGTTATCTCAACAACGACCGCCGCCACCAGCTCAAGGCCTATGGCACCTACCAGTTCAACGACGAATGGAGCCTGGGCGGCAGCATGAGCGCGGTCAGCGGACGGCCGGTCAACTGCTATGCGCACTACCCGACCAAGCTGCCCAGCTACGACAGCGCGTATTACTTCTACTGCGGCGTGTCAGGCACGGATGCGTTCAAGACCACCTGGCGCGGTTCCGAAGGGCGTTCGCCATGGCTGGTCACCTTCAATCTGGGCGTGCGCTACAGCCCGCAGTGGGCGAAGGGCCTGAAGCTGTCGATGGACGTGATGAACGTGCTCGATACCCGTACCGCGGTGATCTACAACACCCAGTCCACGTCCTCGCGCACCGCGATCAACAAGCTGTGGATGCAGCCGGACTACAACGATCCGCGCTCGGTGACGTTCTCGGCCAGCTACGAGTTCTGATGACCGCTTGATCGGACGCGACGCCCGGCTCCGCATGGAGCCGGGCGTCGCGTTTCCTGCGATACGCCGGCGTGCGCCGCCGTCAGTCCGTATCGACGGACTCCCCTTCGTTCGCGTCTTCGTCCTCGACTGCGCCGAGCAGCGCCTGCGACGCATCGGCCGACAGCGATTCAACGCCGCGCAGCTTGCGTTCGATGGTGCGGGTCTTGCGGCTGGCGTCGCCCAGGCTCTTGCCGACGGTGTTGATCTGCTTCTCGGCCTTCTCGAGGATGCCGGCGAACTTGCCGAACTCGCCCTTGACCGCGCCGAGCAGGCTCCACACTTCCGAGGAGCGCTGCTCGATGGCCAGGGTGCGGAACCCCATCTGCAGGCTGTTGAGCAGGGCGGTGACGGTGGTCGGGCCGGCGACGACCACGCGGTGTTCGCGCTGCAGGACATCCACCAGCCCCGGGCGGCGGATCGCCTCGGCGTACAGCCCTTCGGTGGGCAGGAACATCACCGCGAAGTCGGTGGTATGCGGTGGCACGATGTACTTTTCGCAGATCGACCGGGCCTGCACCCGCAGCGCGCGTTCGAGCTGGTTGCCGCTGGCGCGCACCGCCTCCTGGTCGCCGGCTTCCTGCGCGTCGAGCAGGCGCTCGTAGTCCTCGCGCGGGAACTTGGAATCGATCGGCAGCCATACCGGCGCGTCGTCGCCGCCGCGGCCCGGCAGGCGCACGGCGAAGTCCACCATCTCGTTGCCGTCCAGGCGCAGCTTCACGCCGCGCGCGTACTGCTCGGCGGTGAGCGTCTGTTCGAGGATGTTGTCCAGCTGCACCTCGCCCCAGCCGCCGCGGTTCTTGACGTTGCTCAGCACGCGCTTGAGGTCGCCGACGCCGGTGGCCAGCTGCTGCATCTCGCCCAGCCCGCGCTGCACCTGCTCCAACCGTTCGGAAACCAGCTTGAAGGACGAATCCAGGCGCGTGTTGAGCGTGCTCTGAAGCTTTTCGTCCACGGTCTGGCGCATCAGTTCGAGCTTGGCGGCGTTGTCGCCCTGCAGGTCCTTGAGCCGCGCCTCCAGCGTCTGCCGCATCTCGGCGATGCGCTGCTCGTTGCGCTGGGTGAGTTCGGCCAGGCGCTGGCCCAGCATCTCGCCGAAGCGCTGCTGCGCCTCGCCTCCCTCCTGCCGGCCCTTGCGGGTTTCCTCCAGCAGGGCCAGCTGCAGGTCCGCCAGCTGCCTGGCGAACAGTTCCATGCGCGCGTGCTGCTGCTGGCCGAAGGCGTCGAGCTGCCCGCGCACCTCCTGCAGGCGCGCGTCCAGCAGCTGCGCCATCTGCTGGCGGGCGCCGGCGTTTTCCTCGCGGCCCTTGCGCGCGTCGTCGGTGAGGCTGTCGCGCAGCAGGTCCAGGCGCTGGTCGGTGCGGGTGGACAGGTCGGTGAGGTTGCGGCTGAAGCCGTCCATGCGGGCGTCCTGCTGGCGCGACATGCCTTCCAGCTGCTCGCGCAACTCGCCGCGGCCGTTGCGCTGCTCCTCGCGCAACGCATTCTCCAGCGCGGCGTTGTCGGCACGGCGGAACAACAGCACCAGCTGCAGCACGAGGACGGCCAGCAGCAGGCCGGCCAGGATCAGGGTTTCGGTTTGCATGGGGCGAAGTGTAGCCCCGCGCGTCTCAACGGCTGCGCCGCTTCTGCGATCATGTGCGTCCCCCACGCTCCCCGCCACGCCATGAAGCCGTTGCTGCTGTCCTGCCTGTTGCTGCTGTCGCCGTTCGCCGCGGCCGGTTCGCAGACCATCACCTCGCCGGACGCCATTCCCGAAAGCGATGTGCGACCCAAGGTGTTCCTGGCCGGCAGCATCGAGATGGGCAGGGCCGGTGACTGGCAGCAGCAGGTGCAGCAGGCGCTGGCCGGCGAGGACGTGCTGCTGCTCAACCCGCGCCGCGCCGACTGGAACCCGGCCTGGCGCGCCGAGGCCGACGAGCCGGAGTTCCGCCGCCAGGTGGAATGGGAGCTGGCGGCGCTGGAACAGGCCGACATCGTGCTGATGTATTTCGCGCCCGGCACGCAGAGCCCGATCACCCTGCTGGAATTCGGCCTGTACGCGCGCTCGGGCAAGCTGCTGGTGGCCGCGCCGGCCGGTTTCTGGCGCAAGGGCAACCTGGACATCACCGGCGACCGCTACGGCGTGCCGCGCCATGACGGCCTGGCGGCGCTGATCGCCGCGGTGAAGCAGCGCCTGGCCGCGCAGCGCGCGCGCTGAGCCAGCCAGGACGACCGCCATGCCGTGGATGGGCATCAACGACCTGGGCACCTTCGTGGTGGCCGTCATCCTGTTTCTGATGCTACCCGGCCCGGGCACCTTCACCCTGCTCACCGCCACCGCGCGCGGCGGCGTACGCGCCGGTTACGCGACGCTGGCCGGGCTGATGCTGGGCGACCAGATCCTGATCGCCATCGCCGCCACCGGCGTGGCCGCGCTGCTGAAGGCGCACCCGCTGCTGTTCGCCGGGCTGCGCTACGTCGGCGCGGCCTACCTGGTCTGGGTCGGCGTACAGCTCCTGCGCGAACCGGCCGCCGGCGCCGAGGCCACGCCGCTGCAGCAGGGCCGGCGCTGGTTCCGCCAGGCGCTGCTGGTGGGCGTGCTCAATCCCAAGGCGATCCTGTTCTACATGGCCTTCTTCCCACTGTTCATCGACCCGGCCACTCAGCGCGGCGCGCTGACCCTGGCGCTGATGGCGGGCCTGATCGCGGTGCTGAGCGTGGGCTGGTGCTCGGTGCTGATCTTCGGCGGCCAGTTCATCGCCCGGCGCCTGGCCGGCTACCCGCGCGTGGGCGTGTGGCTGCGGCGCGCGGTGGGCGTATGCTTGGTGGCGTTCGGGATACGGCTGGGGCTGGAAAGCTGAAACGCCCCCGGCGCTGCGGAGATCGGCATGCCCATCCATTGCAAACGCGCCTATGAACCGGCCACGGCCGGCGACGGCCAGCGTTTCCTGGTCGACCGCCTGTGGCCGCGCGGGGTCAGCCACGCGCAGCTGCAGGCACAGTGGCTCAAGGAGGTGGCGCCCAGCAATGAACTGCGGCAGTGGTTCGACCACCGCGCCGAGCGCTGGGAGGAATTCCGCCAGCGCTACTGGCGGGAGCTGGCCGCGCAGCCACGGTTGCTGGCGCCGCTGCGCGACGCGCTGGACGCCGGCCCGGTGACCCTGGTGTACGGCGCCCGCGACACCGCACACAACCAGGCCGTGGCCCTGCGCGACTACCTGCTGGCGCATCCGCGCCGCGCGTAGGTACGGGGCTTGCCCCGTACGGCGTTGGATCCGGCGTTTCATCGGGAAGGCCCCGTGCGGGGCGAGCCCCGCACCTGCGCCCTGGATGCGCCGCGCCGGGAGGCCGCTGCCGGCAAGCCGGGCGGCCGTCATGGCCCGCGGACTTTCCGCATGGCGCGTTGTTCCGCTCCGTCCACGGCCGCCTCCCCCGGTGCATCGGCGGGCGGCACCACCCACACCTTCCTGGCGGATTTTGTGCCGGATCCGTCATCCCGGCTACCGCCCATCGCCAAGCCCCATGAAAGCAGCGGGAAATTCTGGCTTTGCTGCGCTGCGTTCGGCGAAACTCGGCCCCTTTCCCGAATACCACGAACCGCGAGGTCCGCATGCAGTCCTGGCTCCGGCGCAAATCCATCGACCAGCTCACCCAGCACGAGGAAGGCCGCCGGCTGATTCCTTCGCTGAGCTGGCCCCATCTGGTCGCGCTGGGCATCGGCGCCATCGTCGGCACCGGCATCTACACCCTGATCGGCGTGGGCGCGGACAAGGCCGGCCCGGCGGTGCTGATCTCCTTCATCGTCGCCGGCATCGTCTGCGCCTGCGCGGCGCTGGCCTACGCCGAGCTGTCGACGATGATGCCGGCCGCCGGCAGCGCCTACACCTACAGCTACAGCGCGCTGGGCGAGACCATCGCCTGGGTGGTGGGCTGGAGCCTGATCCTGGAGTACTCGCTGGTGGTCAGCACGGTGGCGGTGGGCTGGTCCGGCTACTTCGTCGGCTTCCTGGAATGGCTGCACACCTCGTTCGGCTGGAACGTGGTGCTGCCGCAGTCGCTGGCCGCCGGCCCGCACGTGGAAGGCGGCTTTCTCAACGTGCCGGCCATCGTCATCACCTTCCTGGTCGCCGGCATGCTGATCGCCGGCACCCGCGAGAGCGCCACGGTCAACGCGGTGCTGGTGGTGTTCAAACTGATCGCGCTGGCGGTGTTCGTGGCGGTCGCGCTGCCGGCGTTCGACCCGGCCAACCTGCAGCCGTTCATGCCCTACGGCTTCCCCAAGTCGGTCAGCGCCGATGGCGTGGAACGCGGGGTAATGGCGGCCGCGGCGATCATCTTCTTCGCCTTCTACGGCTTCGACGCGATCTCCACCGCCGCCGAGGAAACCAAGAACCCCAAGCGCGACCTGTCGATCGGCATCGTCGGTTCGATGGTCGGCTGCACCATCATCTACCTGCTGGTGGCGCTGGCCGCGGTCGGCGCGATGAGCTACACCGTGTTCGGCAAGAGCGCCGAGCCGCTGGCGCTGATCATGCGCGAACTCGGCCACGGCACTGCCGCGCTGGTGATCGGCATCGTCGCCATCATCGCCCTGCCGACCGTGCTGCTGGCGTTCTTCTACGGACAGAGCCGCATCTTCTTCGTGATGTCGCGCGACGGCCTGCTGCCGCGCGGGCTGTCGCTGGTGAACAAGCGCACCGGCACGCCGGTGACCATCACCCTGTTCACCGCGGTGCTGGTCGCCGCGCTGGCCGGCGTGGCGCGCCTGGACGAGATCGCCGCGCTGGCCAACGCCGGCACGCTGGCCGCGTTCACCGCCGTCGGCCTGTGCCTGCTGGTGCTGCGCCGGCGCGAGCCCGGCCGCGCGCGCACCTTCCGCACGCCGCTGGCCTGGGTGGTCGGCCCGATCGCGATCCTGGGCTGCATCTACCTGTTCTTCAGCCTGCCCACCCGCACCCAGGTGTGGTTCGCGCTGTGGAACGTGTTCGGCCTGGTGGTCTACGTGCTGTACAGCCGCCGCAACGCGGTGCTGGGCAAGCGCGCGGACTGAACGCGCGCGACATGGCCACGCCGGTGAAACGGGTTCTCTTCGTCTGCGTGGAGAATTCCAACCGCAGCCAGATGGCCGAAGCCTTCGCGCGCATGCTCGGCGGCGCGGCGGTGGAAGCCTACAGCGCCGGTTCGCGCCCTTCCGGCGTCATCAATCCCAGGGCCATCGCCGCGATGGCCGAACTGGGGTACGACCTCACCGCCCATGCATCCAGATCGCTGGATGAGCTGCCAGACGTCGAATTCGACGTCGTGGCGACCATGGGCTGCGGCGACGCCTGCCCTCTCATCCTTGCCCGCCAGCGCGCGGACTGGGCCCTGCCCGACCCGCGCGACATGGCGCCGGAGCAGTACCGCGGCGTGCGCGACGACATCCGCACGCGCGTGGCGGCGATGCTCAAGGCACTGGGCGTTCCCCCGCCGACCTGAACCCGGCGGCTGCGTCATGAGCAACCCTCCGTAGGAGCGGCTTCAGCCGCGAACGGGGCTTGGCCGGTAAAGCCCGTTCGCGGCTGAAGCCGCTCCTACGGGCTACGCAGATTGCCGCTACTTCGCACTGTTCTTCGCCGCGTAGCCCTGCGCCTGGCGCATCATCCGCAGCACGTTGCCGCTCCGGATGTCGGCGGCATCCGCGCATGCGGGGCAGTGCTGGATGCCGCCCCCGAGATGATCCACACCGTGTCCTGCGAGAACAGCCCTGCGTAGGAGCGGCTTCAGCCGCGAATGGGGCTTGGCCGGTAAAGCCTCTTTCGCGGCTGAAGCCGCTCCTACGGGGTACGCAGATTGCCGCTACTTCGCGCTGTTCTTCGCCGCGTAGTCCTGCGCCTGGCGCATCACCCGCAGCACGTTGCCGCTCCAGATGTTGGCGATCTGCGCCTCGCTCAGGCCGCGGCGCTGCAGCCAGGCGGTGATTTTGGGCAGGTCGGTGATGTCGGTCATGCCCGGCAGGCCGCCGCCGCCGTCCCAGTCCATGCCGATGCCGACATGGTCGGGGCCGACCACGTCGAGGATGTGAGCGAAATGCACGAAGAAATCGTCCAGCGTCGCGCGTCGACGCGGCAGGCGCTGGTCGAGTTCGGCCATCGCCCGCGCCAGTTCCACGCCCTTCTCGATGGGCATGTCGTCCCAGCCGCCCAGCCGCTTCTCGAGCGCTTCCTCGGCCTGCCGGCGTTCATCGCCGGGGGTCTCGTCGACGAGGTAGCCGCCATAGGCGTTGACCTGGATCACCCCGCCCTTGGCGGCGAGCTGGCGCAGGCGCGCGTCGTCGAGGTTGCGCGGGTGGTCGAACACCGCCTTGGACGCGCTGTGCGAGAGGATGAACGGCACCGGCAGCATCGCCGCCAGGTCGTCGAACACCGCGTCGGACGCATGCGACTGGTCGATCACGATGCCCAGCCGCACCGCTTCCTGGACCAGCGCCTTGCCGGCCGGGCTCAGGCCCTTCCATTCGGCGCCCTTGGGATCGGTGGCCGAATCGGCGAATTCGTTGTTGGCGAAGTGCACCGCGGACAGCATGCGCAGGCCGGCCTTCTGGTAGAAGCCCAGCAGCGACGGGTCGGCCACCAGCGGGCTGCCGTTCTCCATGCTGATGTAGACCACGCGCTTGCCGGCGGCCTTGATCCGCGCCGCGTCGTCGGCGGTGAGCGCCAGCTGGAACCTGTCCGGATGCGCGGCCAGCATCTCGCGGATCTCGATCAGCCGCATCAGGCCGTGGTCGCGCTCGGCCAGGTGCGCGGCGGCACTGCGGTCGCCCTGGTCGGTGTAGATCGCCCAGAAGCCGCCGTCGAGCGCGCCGTCGAGCATGCGGGGGTAATCCACCTGCGACAGCGCGTTGTGGTCGTGGCGATGCAGGATGTCGAAGCCGGGCCGGGCGAAGTTGGCCGGCGTGTCGAGGTGGCTGTCCAGGGTCAGCAGGCGCTGCTGCAGCGCCTTGGCGCGGGCCAGCTCGGCCTGGGTGAATTCGATGGCATGGGCGGACAACGGGACGCCCAGCGCCAGGGCGAGCAGCAGGGACAGACGACGCAGCGACATGCGGGCCTCGGGATCGGGGAAAGGCCACGACCATACCGCCGCCGCGGCGCGGACCGGTAGTACCCGCCGTTGCTACGGCCATAGCCGCCGGGCATGGCTCCCGATCCGCACGCTATGGGAGCGACCGTTGCCGCTCCCCTGGAATACCCCGCTCAGTCCACCACGCGGCAGAACACCGCCTTGAGATAGCGCGATTCCTGCACGTGCGCCATGAACGGGTGGTCCGGGCCGGCGCCGGCCACCTTCAGGATCTGGATCGTGCGGCCGGAATAGAACGCGGCGCGGCGCAGCATGTCCAGGAACTGCTCCTCGGACACCAGCCCGGTGCAGGAGAACGTGGCGAACAGGCCACCGGGCTTGACCACGCCCAACGCCAGCTTGTTCATGTCCAGGTACTTCTTCAGCGCGTTGATGACCTGGTCGCGGTCGCGGGTCATCTTGGCCGGGTCCAGGATCACCACGTCGTACTGCTCGCCGCGGTTGGCGGCATCGCGCAGCCACGGGAAGATGTCGGCCTGCACGAACTTGGGCCTGGCGTTGTTGAGCCGCGCGTTGCCCTTGGCGATCTGGATCACGTCCTGGTCGATGTCCACGCCCAGCACCTCGCTGGCGCCGCGCGCGGCCGCATAGACCGCGAAACCGCCGGTGTTGCAGCACAGGTCGAGCACGCTCCGGCCTTCGACCTGCTGGCTCAGCCACTGCCGGTTCTCGCGCTGGTCGGCGAAGAAGCCGGTCTTGTGCGCGCCGGCCGGGTCGGCGCGGAACTTCACGCCGTACTCGGTGATGACCGCCGGTTCGGTGGTGGTGTTGCCGTGGAAGTCGAAGCTTTCCTGCTTCTGCACGTGCTCGTCGGCGAAGCTGTGGAAGCGGCAGCCCGGGAACTGGGCGCGCAGCGCCTCGTAGATCCATTCGCGGTGGCGGAACATGCCCGCGGCGAAGAACTCGACCACGACCAGGTCGCCGTAGCGGTCCACCACCAGGCCGGACAGGCCGTCGCCCTCGCTGTGCACCACGCGCCAGGCGTCGGACACCGCGTCCAGCTTCAGCACGTCGCGGCGCAGCGACACCGCCTCGGCGATCCTGCGGAAAAACCAGGCCTGGTCCACGTCCACGTCCTGGCGGGTTTCCAGGATGCGCACGGCGATGCGCGAATGGCCGTTGTAGAAGCCACGGCCGATCCATTCCCCGTCCACGCCGACCACGTCGACGATGGTGCCGGGCTTGGGCCTGGCGGCGGGCTTTTCGACCAGTTTCTGGAAAATCCACGGGTGGCTGGAGCGCCACGCGTTCTTCAGGCGTACGACGGGAAGGGGGGTATTCATGGGCGCCATTGTAGCGGGCGCCGGCCCGCCGCCGCGGCGCGTTCATTGACGGCAAAGGCCGCAGGCGGCACTATCCGGGCCTGAAGGGGAGTAGCTCCCAGACGTTGTCGCCGTCAGTTCGAGCCGCAGGGCTCCGGTGCAACGGCAGTTCCGGCCGACGGAACTGTGAGCGAGACCTTCGCCGCAATGGCGAAGCTCTGTCCCCGGTCTCCCCCGATTCCGTGTCCAGTTCCTGGCCCCTGCGGTCCCGAGAACCTCCACAAGACCGGAACTCCCATGATCCAGACAATCGGTAATCCCTGGCTTTGGGGCGGCTTCATCGCCGTCGTCATCGCCGCCCTGTTGATCGACCTGGTGCTGATGCGCCATGGCGGCCCGCACAAGGTGACCTTCAAGGAGGCGCTGCTGTGGTCGGTCGGCTGGGTCGCGCTCGCCCTGGCCTTCAATGCCGGCCTCTGGTACTACCTGAACGAAACCGCCGGCAGCGCGGTGGCCAACGAGGTCGGCCTGCAGTTCCTGACCGGCTACCTGATCGAGAAGGCGCTGGCGGTCGACAACATCTTCGTGTTCCTGCTGATCATGGGCTACTTCGCGGTGCCCGAGACGCAGCGCCAGCGCGTGCTGATCATCGGCATCCTCGGCGCCATCGCGCTGCGTACGGTGATGATCTTCGCCGGCACCGTGCTGGTCAGCCAGTTCCACTGGCTGCTCTACGTATTCGGCGCGTTCCTGCTGTTCACCGGCTGGAAGATGTGGTTCGCCGCCGGCCAGGAACCGAGCCTGGACGACAACCCGGCGCTGAAGTTCATGCGCCGGCACCTGCGCATCACCCACGAGTACAACGGCAACCGCCTGGTCGCCGAGAAGGATGGCGTGCGCTGGTTCACGCCGATGTTCGTGGTGCTGATCCTGATCGCGGTCACCGACGTGATCTTTGCGGTGGACTCGATCCCGGCCATCTTCGCCATCACCACCGACCCGTTCATCGTGCTGACCTCGAACGTGTTCGCGGTGCTGGGCCTGCGCGCGATGTTCTTCCTGCTGGCCGGCATGGCCGACCGCTTCCACCTGCTGCCATACGGGCTGGCGGTGATCCTGGGCTTCATCGGCGCCAAGATGCTGCTGATCGACGTGTTCAAGATCCCGGTGCCGGTGTCGCTGGGCGTGGTCGCGGCGATCCTGGTGGTGACCATGGTGCTGAGCGTGAAGCTGCCGCCGCGCGGCAAGGCGTAGGTGCGGGGCTGGTAAAGCCTGCCGGGCAAGCCCGGCAGCCACAGCTGCCTTTCGTTCCTCTTCACTCGTTCCTGCCCGATTGTCCCGCCGGTGGCACACCGGCTTCCCGAAGCGGCGCCCTTGCATTCATCGCGGGGCGCCGCAATCCCGAGAACCATGGACACTTCCAACACGCCCGACACCGGCGACACGCCGGCCACCGACCGCAGCGACCGCCGCCGCGTGCTGCGTGCCTTCAACCTGAGCCTGGGTTTCGTGCTGTTGCTGGTGGCGATGTTCGCCCTGCAGCAGACCGGCTGGGACTGGCGCCCGTGGGCGGTGGGCCCGCACGACACCGCCGGCCTGCTGGGCCTGCTCGGCGCGCCGCTGCTGCACGGTTCGGTCGAACACCTGGGCGCCAACGCGGCGGCGCTGCTGATCCTCGGCACCCTGGCCGGCGGCGTCTACCCGAAGGCGACGCTGCGCGCCCTGCCGCTGCTGTGGCTGGGTTCGGGCATCGGTGCGTGGATGCTGGGCGAACCCGGCAGCCATCACCTGGGCGCCAGCGGCGTCACCCACGGCCTGATGTTCCTGGTGCTCGGGCTGGGCCTGCTGCGCCGCGACCGCGCCGCCATCGCCGCCGGCATGATCGGCGTGCTGTTCTACGGCGGCATGGTGATGACCGTGCTGCCGCACGAACCCGGTGTGTCGTGGCAGTCGCACATGGGCGGCGCCGCGGCCGGCGTCATCGCCGCGCTGCTGTTCCGCCACGCCGACCCGCTGGCGCCGCGCAAGCGCTACAGCTGGGAAGACGAGGACGAGGAAGACGACGCCGCGCCGCTGGCCGACGCCGAACTGGAGCCGCCCTCCCCCGGCCAGGTGCCGGTGCTGTGGCAGCCGCGCGAGGGCCGCGACTACGAGGTGGTGGTGCAGCTGCGGCCGCGCACGCGCCGCGAGTAAGGCGCAGACCGGCGCCGGCGGCAAGCGCGATCAGGGTGCCGGCACTTCGCCGCCGTCCACCGCACGCCGGCCCAGCGCGGGGTCGTCGGTGAAGAAGGCATCGACGCCGGCCTGCAGATAGGCGCGGATCTCGGCGACCGAGCCGGGCGGGTTGCGCGCGTCCGCCGCGCCCTGGCGCAGGGCGGCAGGCAGGAACGGGTTTTCCGGACGGAAGGTATAGGCCACTACCTGCAGGCCGGCGGCATGTGCATCGGCGATCAGCGGCGTGGGCGCGGCCAGCCGGCCCTGCGCGTCCACCGGCAGCAGGGCGCGACGCTCGACGCCAATCGCATCGGCGTAGGTGGCGACCTCGCGCAGACCGGCGGGCGTCATCATGCGCGCATAGGTCAGCTCGCCGCCGGCCAGCGCCACGTCCGCGGGCCTGGCCTCGGCTTCGTCCAGCAGCTGCAGCAGGCGAATGTTCGACGGCCTGCCGATGCGCGCGCGCAGCTGGCGCAGGTTGGCGGTCTCGAACGACTGCACCAGGATCGGCGCGACGTTGGTATAGGGGTTGCCGCGCAGGGTGTCGAGCAGGCGCTCCTCCATCGGCAGGCCGATGCCGCGGAAGTAGCTGCCGTGCTTGATTTCGGGTGCCAGGCCGATGCCGCGCCCGGCACGCCGCGCCTGCTGCACCAGGAACGCGACGATCTCGTCCAGCGTGGCGATGCGGAACTCGCCGTCGAAGGCGGTGCCGCGCAGCTCCGGCAGGCGTTCGCGCGCGTGCAGCGTTTTCAGTTCGGCAAGGGTGAAATCCTCGGTGAACCAGCCTTCGATGCGCTGGCCGTCGATCACCTTGGTGGTGCGGCGCGCGGCGAACTCCGGGTGCGCGGCGACGTCGGTGGTGCCGCCGATCTCGTTCTCGTGGCGCGCCACCATCACCCCATCGCGGGTCATCACCAGGTCCGGCTCGATGTAATCGGCGCCATCGACGATGGCCTGCGCGTAGGCCGCCAGCGTGTGTTCGGGCAGCAGCGCGCTGGCGCCGCGGTGCGCGTACACCGGGACATGCGCGAACGACGGGGCGGGAGCAGCGGCCATCGCCGCCGAGGATGCCATGCACACGCCCGCCACCACAGCCACCACCGCTCTGCCGAACACCGCCCGCTCCTGTTTTCCGTCATGGAAAGAAGCGGGAGTGTGCAGCGCGCATGTGACCGGCATGGGACAGGCCCGTGCTCCCGTAGGAGCGGCTTCAGCCGCGATGGGCCTTCCGGTAAAGCTCCATCGCGGCTGAAGCCGCTCCTACGTTGTTTCAGGGCGGAAGCCGTTGCCAGCCTCCAGCACCGGCATGCAGGCGGCCAGTGATGCCGATGGCCTGCAGGAATGCCTCGTCATGCGCGGCCACCAGCAGCGTGCCGGGCCAGTCGCGCAGCATCGTTTCCAGCGCCTGCATCGAATCCAGGTCGAGATGATTGGCCGGCTCGTCCAGCAGCAGCAGCTGCGCCGGCGGTTGCGCATACAGGGCGCAGGCGAGCGCCAGCTTCATGCGTTCGCCGCCGCTGAGCGCCTCCACCGGCTGCTGCGCATGCCCGGCCTCCAGGCCCAGCAGCGCCAGGCGGGTGCGCAGCTCGGCTTCGGGCATCGCCGGGTTGGCATGGCGCAGCTGTTCCATCGCCGACGCCTCCGGTACGGGCAGGGCCAAGTGCTGGTCCAGCCAGGCGTGGGGCGCGTTCACCTGCACCGCTCCGCGCAGGGGGTGCAGCCGGCCCGCCAGCACCTTGAGCAGCACCGACTTGCCGCTGCCGTTGCGGCCGGTGAGCGCCAGCCGCTCGCCACGGCGCAGCAGCAGATCGATCTTCGCGTGCGCGCCTTCGACGAACGGCAGCGCCACGTCTTCCAGCACCGCCACGCGTTCGGGCGCGGCACCGGCCGCGTCGGCGGGCAGCAGCACCACGGGAGCGGCCGCTTCGACCTCGGCGGCGGCCTGCCGCACCTGCGCGTCCAGCCGCTCGCGCTGCTGTTGCTGCTGCAGCTGCGCCTTGCCGGCGCTGGCCTGCGCGCGCTGCTTCTGCCGGCCGAGCAGGATCGGCGCCTGGTTGGCGCGCGCGGCCCGGCGGTTGCCGCGGGCGGTGCGGCGCTCGCGTTGCTCCTGCTGCTCGCGCAGCGCCTGCTCGCCCTGGCGGCGTTCGTGGCGACGCTGCTGCAGGGTTTCCGCGGCCAGCCGCCGTTCCTCGCTGCTGCGCGCCGCGTAGAACGCGTAGTTGCCGCCATGGCTGCGCAGGCCGAGCGGGGACAGCTCGACGATGCGCTGCATGTCGCCCAGCAGTTCGCGGTCGTGGCTGACCACCAGCAGGCCGCGCGGCCAGCGCCGCAGTTGTTCGCGCAGCCGTTGCCGGCCCTGCGCGTCGAGATGGTTGCTGGGCTCGTCGAGGATGAGGAAATCGGCTTCGGACAGGAAGGCGCCGGCCAGGGCCACGCGCATGCGCTGGCCGCCGCTGAGCTGGTGCACCGGCGTGTCGGCCGAGACGCCATGCAGCTGCATCCCCTCCAGCTCGGCCTGCAGCTGCTCACGCAGCTGCCAGCGATCGCCCAGCGCCTCGAAATCGGCGACGTCGCTGCTGCCCTGTTCGATACGATGCAGCGCCGCCAGCGCATCGCCCAGTCCGGCGAGGTCGGCAACGCTGGCGGTGGGCGGCGCGTCGATCTGCTGCGGCAACCACGCCACCGGCCCGGAGCGCAGGCAGCGCCCGCGCGTGGGCGCCAGGCGGCCGGCCAGCACCTGCGCCAGCACGCTCTTGCCCACGCCGTTGCGCCCGACCAGCCCGGTCGGTCGCGCGTCGAAGGTTTCGTCCAGATCGGAAAACAGCAGCCTGCCGTCCGGCAGCTGCCAGCAGACGCGTTCAAGCGTCAGGAAGGGAGTCGTGGTCATTGCATTCCATCCATGCCCGGATCACCCGGCTGCCGGCGGCAGCGGGACTTCGCGAGGCCTCACCAGCGCGTGCTGGCGGGGCGGGCATCAATGGCGCATTGGACCGGACTCCTTCGAGGAACAGAGCCGCCATCACGGCGGCAGGGGTGAAGACTAACCGGCGACGGATGAACGGTTCAATGCCGGTGGCCGGTCACTTGCCGATGCAGAAGCTGGAGAAGATGCGGCCCAGCAGGTCGTCGGCGGTCATGCGGCCGGTGATTTCGCCCAGTGCGTCGTGCGCCAGGCGCAGTTCCTCGGCGGCCAGTTCCAGCTGGTCGTAACGCAGCTGCACATCGGCGGCGTCCAGATGCGCGGCAGCGCGGACGATGGCCTGCACATGGCGCAGGCGCGCGGAGAATTCGCCCTGCTGGCCTTCGCCGGCACCATCGCCGGCAAGTTCGCGCAGGCGCGCGTGCAGCTGCTCCAGGCCCTGCCCGTTGGCGGCGGAAATCGCGATCGTGTCGTCGCCCAGCCGTTGCGGCCACTGCGGCAGCAGGTCGCACTTGTTGAGTATCCACAGCTGCCGCGCGGCCTGCGCCGCGGCGTCGCCGATGGCCTGCCGGCCCGCTTCCGGGTCGCGCGCGTCCAGCACCACGATGGCCAGGTCGGCGCGCTGCATTTCGGCGCGGGCGCGGCGCATGCCTTCGCGCTCGATGGCGTCGCCGCCTTCGCGCAGGCCGGCGGTGTCCACCAGCTCCAGTTCCAGGCCATCGATGCGGATGGTTTCGCGCAGGGTGTCGCGGGTGGTGCCGGCGATGTCGGTGACGATGGCGCGCTCGCTGCCGGCCAGCGCGTTGAGCAGCGAACTCTTGCCGGCGTTGGGCGGGCCGATCAGCACCGCATGCAAGCCGTCGCGCAGCTTGCGCCCGCGTTCAGCATCGAGGCGCAGCCGGGCGAGCGCCTCACGCGCGTGCTCCACGCCGGTGCGCACCTGCGCGCCGCCCAGCGTATCCAGCGGTTCGTCGGCGAAGTCGATGGCGGCCTCGACGTGGATGCGCAGCCGCACCAGCTGCTCGGCCACGTCCTCCACGCGGCGCGAGAACACGCCGTCGAGCGAGCGGCGCGCGGCGCGGGCGGCGCGCACGTCGCCGGCGGCGATCAGGTCGGCGATGGCCTCGGCCTGGGCCAGGTCGAGCTTGCCGTTGAGGAAGGCGCGCTCGCTGAACTCGCCGGCCCGCGCCTGCCGCGCGCCCAGCTCGATGCAGCGCGCCAGCAGCTGGCGCAGGACCACCGGGCTGCCATGGCCCTGCAGTTCCACCACGTCCTCGCCGGTGAAGCTGCGCGGGCCGGGGAAGTACAGCGCGATGCCGTCGTCGATCACCTCGCCGGCCGCATCGCGGAAGCGCGCGTAGTGCGCATGACGCGCTTGCAGCGTCGGGCAGCCAAGTCCACGGGCGATCGACGCCGACCGCGGACCAGAAAGACGCAGGATGCCGACCCCGCCGGCAGCGGCGCCGCTGGCGATGGCGATGATGGTGTCGGTGGATGCATTCATGGCTCAGAGCTTCTGCAGCTGCGCGCGCGCCTGCGCGGCGCCGCTGCCCTGCGGCTGCAGCGCCAGGTAGGTGGTGTAGGCCTGCTTCGCCCTGGCCTTGTCGCCGCCCTGGAAGTAAGCGTCGCCGAGGTTGAGATGGGCCACCGCGCGCGAAGGGTCGATCTTCAGCGTGTTCTCCAGCCAGCGCGCCGCTTCCGCGTAGCGCTGCTGGCGGTAGTAGACGAAGCCGAGGTTGTTGGCGGCCTGGGCGAAATCCGGGCGCAGCTTCAGCGCTTCGGTGAACTGCGCCACCGCCTCGTCGTAACGCTTCTCGCGGTACAGCTGCAGGCCGCGGTCGTTGGCCTGCTGCGCGCGCTGGCGATCGGACGTCGGCACCGCGGCCGGCACCACCAGCGTACTGCTGCCGCCCTGCAGGCCGGCCACCTTCACCGCGGCCTCGTTGCCGCCCTGCGCCGCATCGACGCGGCTGTTGAGCGCGATGGCATCGGCCGACAGCTGGGTGGTGTCGGCGTTGAGGAATTCCTGGCTGCCGGGCACCTGGAACACGAACTCGCCGCCCTGCGAGCCGGGCAGGCTGCCGAACGCCGGCGTCTGCCGCGATACCGCCGACACCGCCGGCGCGACGTAGGCAGCGAGCTCGGTGCCGGTGATCAGCCCGTCGCCATTGAGGTCGCCCTTGCCGGACAGCGCCTGCAGCAGCACCCAGGTGAACACCGAGTGGCCGTTGGGGCCGCTGTCGGCGACCTGCTGGTCGGCGCCGCCGGCGGTGAGCATCTGCCGTGCGGTGCGGCGCGCGTTCTCGCGCAGGAACGACGACGAGGACGGGCCGCCGCGGGTCAGGCCCAGGCCGCTGTAGCAGGCATCCATCACGAACAGCACGTGCTTGGCCTGCAGGCTCTCGGCGATGTTCTGCACGTCGGTCATGGCGATGGCGTCGGTGGCGAACTCCTCCGGGTCCGAATCCACCGGGATGATGTAGCCCAGATCGCGCCCGGAGGCCAGCTGGCGGGTGGCGCCATGGCCGGCGAAGAAGACGAACACGCGGTCGTTCTTCTGCGTGCGGCCATCGGACAACCGGTCGTGGAACGCGGCCAGGATGTTGTTGCGGGTGGCCTCGCGGTTCTTCAGCACGATCACCTGCGAGGACGGGAAGCCGAACTGGCCGGTCAGGGTGTCGGCGATGGCCTGCGCGTCGCGGCTGGCGTATTCGAGCTTCGGCCACTTCGCGTAGTCGTCGATGCCGATGACGATGGCCCATGACTTTTCGTAGCCGGTGGTGACGGTGGCCGCGCTGCCGGCGTCGCGTCGCGCGCGGCCGACGGAGAAGTCGCGGCCGTTCCAGCCGGCGAACTGGTAGCCGTCGGCGATCAGCCGGTCCAGGATCTGCGGCAGCGCCTTCACCGCGCGGTCGTGGATGTCATGGAACAGGATGATGCCGCGCTGTTCCTTCTGCACCTGGTCGAGCACGCGCTGCACGATGGACTCCGGCACCGGATCGGCCCAGTCCATCGAATCGATGTTCCACATGATCGACTTCAAGCCGGCTTCGCCCAGCAGCTGCAGGCCTTCGGCGTTGCGCGCGCCGTACGGGAAGCGGAACAGCGGCGCGCGTTTGTCGCCCACGCTGCGCAGCAGTGCGTCGGTGCCCAGCACCTGTTCGCGCAGCGCGTCACCGCTGGTGCGCGAGAGCTGGGCATGGGTGAGGCTGTGGTTGCCCACAGCGTAGCCGTCGGCCATCAGCTGACGGCTGATGCCTGCCATCGCACCCAGCGTCACCTTGCCGTCGGCGCCGACGTTGCCGATGTTGCGGCCGACCTCGAAGAACACGCCAGGCACGTCGTAGCGCTTGAGGATGGCGGTGATCTCGTCGGTGTACGCCTTGTGCGGGCCGTCGTCGAAGGTCAGCACCACGGTTTTGGCCGGCAGGTCGCGGCCGAAGATCTCGCGCTCGCTGTCCTTCATCGACATCGGGTAGGGCTCGATCACGCCGTAGTCGCGCAGGATCGCCTCGCGGTCGTACTGCGCGCGCAGGCGGGCGACATAGTCCTCCCACTTCTCGCGCTTGAGCGCGATGGCGCGGGTGCGCTCGAAGCGGCTGAAGATGCGGGTGATCTCCTGGTTGTAGTTGCGCTCGATCTCGTCCAGCGCTTCCAGGTCCTCGCCGATGCGCTGATGCAGTTTCACCGCCGGCAGCGAGGAATCGGCGCCGATGCGCCCGTGCAGGTCGCGCAGTACTTCGCGGAAGGCCAGGCGGTCGGCATCGAACAGGTCCGGCGCCGATTCGATGTAGTCCAGCACCGCGCTCAGCGTGGCGAAGCGCTGCGGGCTGGCCGTGCGCAGCAGCGCATCGAACTGCGCGGCGATGGCCTGGCGCCGTTCCAGGCCATCGTGGAACAGCTGCTGGCCGATGCGGGTGGAGGTGGCACGATCCCGGTCGTTCTGCGCCTCCTCGTCGGCCAGCAGCACGATGATGCGGCGGTGGCTGTCCAGCTGCTGGCGCAGCGAGGCCAGCAGCGGCACAGCGGCGCCCTCGTCCGCCGCGATCGCGGCCTGCCCGGCCGGCGTGGCCGATGAGTGCGGATCGGCCGGCGTGCCACCACCGCAACCGGCCAGCAGTGCGGACAGGGCGATCGACAACAGGAAACCGCGCATTGCAGGAAGACGGGACATGGCAGGCGGACGAGCGGAGGCCGGAAGATTCTAGTGGAGCGGGGTCGGCCCCGCTGGCGTTGCAACAATTCCCGTAGGAGCGACTTCAGTCGCGATGGAGCTTTCCCGGCGATGCCCCATCGCGACTGAAGTCGCTCCTACAGGGAAGCTGCATCGCGCCGCACATGCGCAAAGCCCGCCTTGCGGCGGGCTTTGCGGGTTACTTGGCTTCGGCCTTGGTCGGCGGCGTCGGTGCTTGCTCGCCGTGCTTCTTGGTCATCCACCACTGCTGAGCCAGGCTCAGGCCGCCGTTGACCACCCAGTACAGCACCAGGCCGGACGGCATGAAAGCCATCATCACGCCGAACACCAGCGGCATGAACTGCATCATCTTCTGCTGCATCGGGTCCATGCCCGGCGCCGGCGTCAGCTTCTGCGTGAACCACATCACCGCCACGTTGATCACCGGCAGGATGAAGTACGGATCGCGCGCGGTCAGGTCCTGGATCCAGGCGAACCACGGCGCCTGGCGCAGTTCCACCGATTCCACCAGCACCCAGTACAGGGCGAAGAAGATCGGCATCTGGATGAGCAGCGGCAGGCAGCCGCCCATCGGGTTGATCTTTTCCTTCTTGTACAGCTCCATCATCGCGGTCTGGAACTTCTGGCGGTCGTCGCCATAGCGTTCCTTGAGCTGGGCGATGCGCGGCTGGAACTTGCGCATCTTGGCCTGCGACTTGTACTGCGCGTTGGCCAGCGGGAACAGCGCCAGCTTGAGCAGGATCACCAGGCCGATGATGGACCAGCCCCAGTTGCCGACCAGCTTGTGGACCTGGTTCATCACCCAGAACAGGCCCTGGCCGATGATGGCCATCAGCGAGAAGCGGCTGTAATCGACCACGCGCTCCAGGCCGGGCACGTCTTCCTTGGCGATCTGGTTGACCAGCTTCGGGCCGACCCACAGGCGCGCCTGGGTGCTGACCTTCTGGCCCGGCGCCACGGTGAAGCCCGGGCCGCGTGCCTCGATGACGTTGCGCGGGCCGTTCTGTGAGAGCAGGTACAGCGAGGCCTGGTCGGCCTGCGGAATCCACGCGGTGAAGAAGTGGTGCTGCAGCATCGCCACCCAGCCGCCGCTGACGGTCTGGTTGAGGTTGCCGTCCTCCAGGTAGTCGGAGAACGGGCGGCGCTGGTACTTCTTGTCCTTGTCGTACCAGGTGGCGCCGTTGAAGCTGAAGGAATCCGGGTTGGTCATGCTGCGGCTGAGGACCGCCGGCACGCGGTCGAGCTTGCGGAACACATAGCCCTGCCAGGGCGCGCCGCCGGCGTTGACCACTTCATCCTTCACGCCGATGGCGTAGTCGCCGCGCTTGAAGGTGTAGGTGCGATGGATGCTGACGCCATTGGGACCATTCCAGACGAACGGCACCTGCAGCTCGCCCTGGCCGTCGGCCAGGGTGTATTCCTTCGCCGCCTGCGCCGGCTGGAAACCGTTGGCGCCCGGCGCGGCCGAACCGCCCTGGCCCACCCAGCCGCTGGTGGCGCTGTACGGATGCGCCTTCTCTTCGGTGAGCAGCTGCACCGGCGGGCTGCCGGCGGCCTTGGTCTGCGGGAACTGCAGCAGGTCGGCGTCGAGCACGCTGCGGCCGTCGAGCACCAGCTTCAGCACGTCGGTGGTGACGGTGACGCGGGTCGCACCGCTGGCCGCTTCCATCGCGGCCGAAGGTGCGGTCGCGGCCGGCGCCTGCCCGGGCACCGCGGCCTGCGGCACGTTGCCGGCCGAAGGTGGCGCCAGGTCGGCGTCGTTGGCGGCCGGTACCGCCGGCTGGGTCGCGGCGACAGTGGCCGGATCCGGCGCGTTCTTCTCGCGGCCCCACTCCATCCACAGCAGCACCGCCACCATCAGCCAGGCGAAAATCAGGAATACACGGGTCTGGTTCATCAGCAGGCAGGCTCGGCTCGACCAGGCGGAGTGCCCGGCGCGTTCAAGGAAGAAGAGGGTTCGTTGCCCTCGCGCGGCGGCATTGTGCCGTCAGCGACCACCGCGGGCAATGCACCGGCGCGGCGGAGCAGGCGTATGAACGCCTCGCGGATCTGCCGGTTGTCGGCAAGCTTGGCCGCCGAGCGGGCGACCACGACGTAGTCTCCCCCGGCCATGTCTGCCCGGAGGTGGCGTGTGGCATCACGCAGCACACGCTTGATACGGTTGCGGCCCACCGACCGCGTATCGACCTTGCGCGACACGGCCAAGCCCAGCCGGGCGGGGGAATCCCCTTTCAGCCAGTGCAGTGTCATCAGCGGGTCGGATACACGGCGGGCGCCGTTGAAGACCGTTGTATATTCGGCACGCGTACGAACCCGCGCAGAGCGAGGAAATCGCTTGCGCGGGTCGGTGCTGCTCACAATCGGATTTGCATCTGCCGCACGGGGCGGCAACGCAATCAAGCGCTGAGGACTTTGCGGCCCTTGGCGCGGCGACGCGACAGGATCTTGCGGCCGTCAGCGGTCTTCATACGCGCGCGGAAGCCGTGATCGCGCTTGCGCTTGAGGTTGCTGGGTTGGAACGTGCGCTTGGTGGCCATGGGGGCACCTGTATGAATGGGACGGAAAGAACCGGAAATTCTATAGACCCTCCCCCCATCACGTCAAGCGCCGCACCGCCTGCCCTGCAAGGGTTTCATCCACAGGCTGTGGATGGATCTGTGAACAAGTCAGGGACAAGCATTCCCGCCCCCGCCACGCGGTGGTAGTCTGGGCCATCCACTTTCCCCCTTTCCGGCACGTGGCCGGGCGGCTTCCTGCGCCCGTCCCGCGTGCCTTCGACGATTATTCCTGATGGATGCCTGGTCCCGTTGTATCGAACGTCTTGAAGCGGAATTTCCGCCGGAAGATGTCCACACCTGGTTGAAGCCGCTGCAGGCCGACCAGCGCGCAGACAGCATGGTGCTGTACGCCCCGAACGCCTTCATCGTCGACCAAGTGCGCGAGCGCTACCTGCCGCGCATCAACGAGCTGCTGCGCTATTTCGCCGACATCACCGAGGTGCAGCTGGAAATCGGCTCGCGCCCGCGCGCGGTCGAGCCGGCGCCGGTCGCCGCTCCCGTGGCGGGCATCGCGGCCCCGGCGGCGCCGGTAGTGCCGTTCAACGGCAACCTGGACGCCCACTACACCTTCGCCAACTTCGTCGAGGGCCGCAGCAACCAGCTGGGCCTGGCCGCGGCTTTCCAGGCGGCGCAGAAACCGGGTGACCGCGCGCACAACCCGCTGCTGCTGTACGGCGGCACCGGCCTGGGCAAGACCCACCTGATGCTGGCCGCCGGCAATGCGATGCGCCAGGCCAATCCGGCCGCGCGCGTGCTCTATCTGCGGTCCGAGCAGTTCTTCAGCGCCATGATCCGTGCGCTGCAGGAAAAGACCATGGACCAGTTCAAGCGCCAGTTCCAGCAGGTGGACGCGCTGCTGATCGACGACATCCAGTTCTTCGCCGGCAAGGACCGCACGCAGGAGGAGTTCTTCCACACCTTCAACGCGCTGTTCGACGGCAAGCAGCAGATCATCCTGACCTGCGACCGCTACCCGCGCGAGGTCGAGGGCCTGGAAGCGCGGCTGAAATCGCGGCTGGCGTGGGGCCTGTCGGTGGCGATCGAACCGCCCGATTTCGAGACCCGCGCGGCCATCGTGCTGGCCAAGGCGCGCGAGCGCGGCGCCGAGATTCCCGACGACGTGGCGTTCCTGATCGCCAAGAAGATGCGCTCGAACGTGCGCGACCTGGAAGGCGCGCTCAACACGCTGACCGCACGCGCCAACTTCACCGGCCGTGCCATCACCACCGAGTTCGCCCAGGAAACCCTGCGCGACCTGCTGCGCGCCCAGCAGCAGGCCATCAGCATTCCCAACATCCAGAAGACCGTGGCCGACTACTACGGCCTGCAGATCAAAGACCTGCTGTCCAAGCGCCGCACCCGTTCGCTGGCGCGTCCGCGCCAGGTCGCGATGGCGCTGACCAAGGAGCTGACCGAGCACAGCCTGCCGGAAATCGGCGACGCCTTCGCCGGCCGCGACCACACCACGGTCCTGCACGCCTGCCGCCAGATCCGCACGCTCATGGAAACCGACGGCAAGCTGCGCGAGGACTGGGACAAGCTCATCCGCAAGTTGAGTGAGTAGGCCATCGGGATACCGGGAACGTCGAAGTGGCAGGGCCAGCGAATGATGCATCGACGCCACGCAGGCGTCATCGCACAAAACGGTGCATCATTCGGGGGCAGACGTTGGGGAATCTGTGGATAAAAACGCGCGCCCGGATCGGCGCAAAGTTGTCCACAGCTTTCCCCACCCGTTCCGGACCAGTAGTACAGAGGGTTTCGATGCAATGAAATCCTTTTAAAACAAATACTTGGGTGTGTTTTAAACCAAATCTGGCTCTACCAGCACCACCAAGCTTTTGATTTAACCCACATCTTTTAAAAGCATAGGGGCACGAAACCACATGCGTTTCACACTGCAGCGCGAAGCCTTCCTCAAGCCGTTGGCCCAGGTCGTCAACGTGGTCGAACGCCGTCAGACCCTTCCGGTTCTGGCCAACTTCCTGGTCCAGGTGCAGGGCGGCCAGCTGTCGCTGACCGGTACCGACCTGGAAGTGGAAATGGTCTCCCGCATTGCGGTCGAAGATGCGCAGGATGGCGAAACCACGATTCCGGCACGCAAGCTGTTCGAGATCATCCGCGCCCTGCCCGACGGCAGCCGCGTAACCGTGTCGCAGACCGGCGAGAAGATCACCGTGCAGGCCGGCCGCAGCCGGTTCACGCTTGCCACGCTGCCGGCCAACGATTTCCCGTCGGTGGACGAAGTCGAGGCCACCGAGCGCGTTGCGGTTCCCGAGTCGGCGCTGAAGGAACTGATCGAACGCACCGCCTTCGCGATGGCCCAGCAGGACGTGCGCTACTACCTCAACGGCCTGCTTTTCGACCTGCGCGACCAGCTGCTGCGCTGCGTGGCTACCGACGGTCACCGTCTGGCGCTGTGCGAGACCGCGCTGGAGAACAGCACCGGTTCCAAGCGCCAGATCATCGTGCCGCGCAAGGGCGTGACCGAACTGCAGCGCCTGCTCGAAGGCGGCGATCGCGAGGTCGAGCTGGAAGTTGGACGCAGCCACGTGCGCGTCAAACGCGACGATGTGACTTTCACTTCCAAGCTGATCGACGGCCGCTTCCCCGATTACGAAGCGGTCATCCCGATCGGCGCGGACCGCGAGGTGAAGGTGGACCGCGAGAGCCTGCGTGCGTCGCTGCAGCGTGCGGCCATCCTGTCCAACGAGAAGTACCGCGGCGTCCGCGTCGAAGTGACGCCCGGCCAGCTGAAGATCAGCGCGCACAACCCGGAGCAGGAAGAAGCGCAGGAAGAGATCGAGGCCGAGACCCAGGTCAGCGACTTGGCCATCGGGTTCAACGTGAACTACCTGCTCGATGCGTTGTCGGCGCTGCGCGACGAACACGTCGTGATCCAGCTGCGCGATTCCAACTCGTCGGCTTTGGTGCGTGAAGCCAGCAGCGAGAAATCCAGGCACGTGGTCATGCCGCTGCGCCTCTGACAGCAGTACGTTCCACGTGGAACAAGAGCCCGGCGCATGCCGGGCTTTTTTTTCGGTCGTCGGTTTGGAAGTTGTCTCGCGCTACCGGATTCAATCGGTGTTCCACGTGGAACTCCTGCTTCGCATCTGGTCCTGTTCGAGCCCGAAAGCGGTTTGTCCCTGTCTTCAATGCTTTAAATCTGGGAATAAATCAGAAGCTTGGTGATGATGGTAGGAGCAGATTTAATGTAGAAGTGGCTCATGTGGCTGTTTTTAAAGGGAATATGGCTGTCGAAACCCCTATGGGAATGTCGGGGATAGCGCTGTGGATAGCTGTGAACAAGTGGATCCGGAGCTGAAAGCAGGAAAACCATCCACAGGATGCCAAGTCCCCCTGTGCACGGGCTTTCCGCAGGCTTCCGGCTACTAGATGGATCCCTGGTGTAGGAAACTTCATCCCTTGTTCGGCCAGGTTGCACCCAAAGGGGAGACCAGCGACCGGATGCTTTAAGCTGCCGATTCCTTCCCGGGCTGGAACTGCCGGGACATCTGTTTCCGCCGAGCGTCAATGCACATCGTCCGTCTCTCCTTGAGCCGCGTTCGCCGGTTCGACTCCGTGGAACTGGCTCCCCGCCCCGGTATCAACCTGATCACTGGCGCGAACGGCGCGGGCAAGACCAGCCTCCTGGAAGCGCTGCATCTGATGGCATACGGGCGCAGTTTCCGCGGGCGGGTCCGCGACGGCCTGGTGCAGAAGGGCGCGGAGGCGCTCGACGTCTTCGTCGAATGGCGCGAACAGGCGGGTGCAGGACCGGACGGACGGGTGCGCAGGGCCGGGTTGCGTCACGGCGGACAGGTCTGGAAAGGCCGCCTGGACGGAGAAGATGTCGCCCAGCTGGGGTCGCTGTGTGCCGCGCTGGCCGTAGTGACCTTCGAACCTGGCAGCCACGCCCTGGTCAGTGGGGGCAGCGAACCTCGGCGGCGCTTCGTGGATTGGGGTTTGTTCCACGTGGAACCTGACTTCCTCCCCCTCTGGCGCCGATATACGCGAGCCCTGAAACAGAGAAATGCCCTGCTCAAAGCGGGCGCCGCGCCCCGGCAGCTCGATGCCTGGGACCACGAGCTGGCCGAAGCGGGAACCCCGCTCACCTCCAGGCGCCAGCATTACCTGGAACGCCTGCAGGAGCGGGCCGTGAGCATCGCCGCCGACCTCGCGCCTAGCCTGCAGTTGCAGGGCCTCGAGCTTCAGCCAGGGTGGCGGCGGCACGAAATGCCGCTGGCCGATGCGCTGCTCATGGCCCGCGACCGCGACCGCACGATGGGGCATACGTCGGTCGGGCCACACCGGGCCGACTGGACCGTGGTCTATGGGCAGATACCGGGGCGCGACGCGCTCTCGCGCGGACAGGCCAAGCTCACCGCCCTGTCCTGCCTGCTGGCGCAGGCCGACGACTATGCAACCCAGCGCGGCGAGTGGCCGGTGATCGCGCTGGACGATCTCGGAGCGGAGCTCGACCGGGACCACCAGCAGCGCGTTCTGCAGCGGCTCGCAGCCACGCCCGCGCAGGTGTTCATCACCGCGACGGAACCGCCGGCCGCACTCCAAGAACACGTGCGCCCGGCAGCCGTGTTCCACGTGGAACACGGCGCCATCCAGGCGCTGCAATGACCGTTCCGGGTGCGTAAGGGCCCGGCTGGTATACTTCCGACGACCCCCTCTTTACTCACGCCCCGGCCTTTCGGGTCGGCGTGTGACCTGTGGAGCCAACGGCAAAGCGCGATGAGCGAAGAACAGAACACCCCGGCCAGCAACGGCAACTACGACGCCAACAGCATCACCGCCCTTGAAGGCCTGGAGGCTGTCCGCAAGCGCCCCGGCATGTACATCGGCGACGTCCACGATGGCACCGGCCTGCACCACATGGTGTTCGAAGTCGTCGACAACTCCATCGACGAAGCCCTGGCCGGCCACGCCGACAACGTGCTGGTCACGATCCACGCCGACGGCTCGGTCTCGGTGTCGGACAACGGCCGCGGCATCCCGGTGGGCAAGCACGAGCAGATGAGCCAGAAGCTCGGCCGCGAGGTGTCCGCCGCCGAAGTGGTGATGACGGTCCTGCATGCCGGCGGCAAGTTCGACGACAACAGCTACAAGGTGTCCGGCGGCCTGCACGGCGTCGGCGTCAGCGTGGTCAACGCGCTGTCGCAGAAGCTCCTGGTGGACGTATTCCAGGGCGGTTTCCATTACCAGCAGGAATTCAGCAACGGTGCCGCAGTCAGCCCGCTGAAGCAGCTGGGAACCACCACCAAGCGCGGCACCACCGTGCGCTTCTGGCCCTCGACCGTGGCGTTCCACGGCAATGTCGAGTTCCACTACGAGATCCTGGCGCGCCGGTTGCGCGAGCTCTCCTTCCTCAACTCGGGCGTCAAGGTCGTCCTGGTCGACGAGCGCGGCGAAGGCCGCCGCGACGACTTCCATTACGAAGGCGGCATCAAGAGCTTCGTGGAGCACCTGGCGCAGCTGAAGACCCCGCTGCACCCGAACGTCATCGCGGTCACCGGCGAGCACAACGGCATCACCGTGGAAGTGGCGCTGCAGTGGACCGACTCCTACCAGGAAACGATGTACTGCTTCACCAACAACATCCCGCAGAAGGACGGCGGCACCCACCTGGCCGGTTTCCGCGGCGCGCTGACCCGCGTGTTGAACAACTACATCGAGCAGAACGGCATCGCCAAGCAGGCCAAGATCAGCCTGACCGGTGACGACATGCGCGAAGGCATGATCGCCGTGCTGTCGGTGAAGGTCCCTGACCCGAGCTTCTCCAGCCAGACCAAGGAAAAGCTGGTCAGCTCCGACGTGCGCCCGGCGGTGGAAAACGCCTTCGGCGCGCGCCTGGAAGAGTTCCTGCAGGAAAACCCGAACGAAGCCAAGGCCATCGCCGGCAAGATCGTCGACGCCGCGCGCGCCCGCGAAGCCGCGCGCAAGGCGCGCGACCTGACCCGCCGCAAGGGCGCGCTGGACATCGCCGGCCTGCCCGGCAAGCTGGCCGACTGTCAGGAAAAGGATCCGGCGCTGTCCGAACTGTTCATCGTCGAGGGTGACTCGGCAGGCGGCTCGGCCAAGCAGGGCCGCAACCGCAAGAACCAGGCCGTGCTGCCGCTGCGCGGCAAGATCCTCAACGTGGAACGCGCGCGCTTCGACCGCATGCTGTCCTCCGACCAGGTCGGTACCCTGATCACCGCGCTGGGCACGGGCATCGGCCGCGACGAGTACAACCCGGACAAGCTGCGCTACCACAAGATCATCATCATGACTGACGCCGACGTCGACGGCGCGCACATCCGCACGCTGCTGCTGACGTTCTTCTACCGGCAGATGCCGGAGCTGATCGAGCGCGGCTACGTCTACATCGGCCTGCCGCCGCTGTACAAGATCAAGCAGGGCAAGACCGAGCTCTACCTGAAGGACGACCCGGCGCTGGACGCCTACCTGGCCAACAGCGCGGTGGAGAACGCCTCGCTGGTCCCGGCCGCCGGTGAGCCGCCCATCGAAGGCGTGGCGCTGGAGAAGTTGTTGATGACCTACGCCAGCGCGCAGGACGCCATCGACCGCAACGCCCATCGCTACGATCGCAGCCTGCTCGAGGCGCTGGTCGATTTCACCCCGATGGACCTGGAGCACCTGCGCAATGCCCCTGCCGGCGAAGGCCTGGATGCGCTGGCCCGGCGCTTGAACCAGGGCAGCCTGGGCACGCCGCGTTTCAGCCTGGTCCTGCAGGAACCGACCGAACAGCGCCCGGCCGCCGTGCTGGTCACCCGCCGCCACATGGGCGAGGAGCACATCCAGGTGCTGCCGCTGGCGGCGTTCGAATCCGGCGAACTGCGTCCGCTGCACCAGGCCTCGCAGCTGCTGCACGGCCTGATCCGCGAAGGCGCCACCATCAACCGCGGCAACCGTTCGACCGAAGTCACCGGTTTCGCCCAGGCCCAGGCCTGGTTGATGGAGGAAGCCAAGAAAGGCCGCCAGATCCAGCGCTTCAAGGGCCTGGGCGAAATGAACCCGGAGCAGCTCTGGGACACCACCGTGAACCCGGATACCCGGCGCCTGCTGCAGGTGCGCATCGAGGATGCGGTGGCCGCCGACCAGATCTTCAGCACCCTGATGGGCGACGTGGTCGAACCGCGCCGCGATTTCATCGAGGACAACGCGCTGAAGGTCACCAACCTGGATATCTGACACAATCCGGCAACACGGGCCGGCGCCGCTCCTGGCGCCGGCCCGCTCTCCATCTGCTGCCCCAGGATCACGATGTCCGCACCACCGCCGGTTCCGTTGTCCGTTCCTCCTGCCGCGCCGCGGGTATCCCGCGAAAGTTCGCCATTGCTGGGGTTCGGGCTGGATGTCCTGCTGGCGGCCTGCATCCTGCTGGGCCTGAGCCTGTTCTGCGGCCTGGCTTGGGGCCTGTGGCGCGGATTCGAGGTCGGCATGGCGATCGCGCGCGAAGGCGGCGGTGCGCCGGACGCGGCCCAGCTGGGCTCGCAGCTGGGCCAGCCGGGTGCCTTGGCGCAGATGCTGATCGCGCTGGTTTCCACCGGTGCCACGGCCCTGGTGCTCTACCTCTGGCGACGGCGCGCCTCGGCGGCCGAACGCGCCGCGTCCCTGGCCGCCGTTCGACGGAGCTCCACCTGGGCATGGACCCTGCTGGTGGCCATCGGCGTGTTCGTGGGCAGCAGCCTGATCGGATGGACCGGAAAGCAGGTCGGCATCGAACCGGTACCGACCAACCTGCCGCTGATGGAGCAGGCGCTGGCGCACTACCCCGTGTTCCTGGTCGCTTTCGCGGTGTTTCTGGCGCCGGCGTACGAGGAACTGCTGTTCCGGCGCGTGCTGTTCGGCCGCCTGTGGGCCGCAGGCCGTCCCTGGCTGGGCATGGCGCTCAGCGGCGCCGCCTTCGCGTTCATCCACGAGATACCCGGTACCAGCGACAACGGGCTGCCGGAAATCCTGCAGTTGTGGCTGGTCTACGGCGGCATGGGCGTCGCCTTTGCCTGGCTGTACCGGAAGACCGGCACCTTGTGGGCCGCCATCGCCGCGCATACCCTCAACAATGCCGTGGCGCTGGCCGCGCTGGTGCTTTTCGGCATCCAGTAACGCCAGCCGGCCGCTTGACGGAAATTTAAGCCGCGCGCTCGCACACTGCCGACATGAACGAGGGGAAATCCGCCATGAAACCCGTGATGTTCGGTGTTGTCATCGCGCTCGTGCTGGGCGCCTGCGCGACCACGACCTCGCCCACCGGCCGCCGCCAGGTCGTGGGAGGCATTTCCCAGCAGCAGCTGGACCAGCTCGGTGCGCAGGCCTTCGCCGAAACCAAGGCCAAGCAGACCCTGAGCAGCGACAGCAGGCAGAACGCCTACGTGCAGTGCGTGGTCAACGCGCTGGTGGCGCAGCTGCCGCAACAGTACAAGGGCGTACGGTGGGAGGCGGCGCTGTTCGTCGAGAAGGAGCCCAATGCGTTCGCCCTGCCGGGGGGCAAGGTCGGGGTCAACAGCGGCATCTTCACCGTGGCGAAGAACCAGGACCAGCTCGCGGCGGTGATCGGCCATGAGATCGGCCACGTGATCTCGCGGCATCACGAGGAGCGCCTGACCCGCCAGCAAGGCGCCCAGGTAGGCCTTGGCATCCTCGGTGCCTTGGCCGGTGCCGCCTATGGCGACACGGCGGCCAGCGCGGTCAACCAGTTCGGCAGCATGGGCGCGCAGGGGCTGATCCTGCTGCCGAACTCCCGCACCCAGGAAAGCGAGGCCGACGTGGTCGGCCAGCGCCTGATGGCTCAGGCCGGCTTCGATCCGGCCCAGGCCGTCGGCCTTTGGCAGAACATGATGGCGGCGGGCGGAGCGCGTTCGCCGCAGTGGCTTTCCACCCACCCGGACCCGACCAACCGCATCCGCGAACTGCAGCGCGATGTCGCGGCGCTGGAGCCTGTCTACCGCCAGGCGCGACAGGCCGGGCGGACGCCCCGCTGCGGTTGACCCCGGACATGGCCCGCCCCAGCCTCAGACATTGGTGCAATACAGCAACGGAAGTGATTTCTCCGTCAAAAAATTTCTGTTACGTTTGGCGGCTCCGTCTTTCCAGACCGTCCGTTTACAGCACCGCCCCCGCGGTTTCATCGAGGTGACCCATGATCTCCCGCAGCCATAAGCAGGCCCTGCTTTCCGTCCTCATCGCTACCGTGCTCGGTGGCGTTGTGGTTGCCGATGCTGCCGCCCAGGCGCGCTCCTCCGAGCGTTCAAGCGAACGCCGCAACCGGGGTTCGGCCAAGGCCGAAGTGCTGTATCCGGAGGCGACCCGCGAGGAGCCCAAGGCCAAGTCGTCCTCGAAAATGGGCGGCAAGCTGCAGAAGCTGTTCGCCGCCTACAACAAGGACGAGTACGAGGAAACCCGCAAGCTGGCCGACGAGATCCTCGCCGCCGAAGGCGCCAACGATTACGACAAGGCGGTCGCCAACCAGCTGGCGTCGCAGGCCGCCTACAACCTGGACGACACCGCCGCCGCCAAGCAGTACCTGCAGCAGGCCGTCGCCCTGAACCAGCTGGACAACAACGGTCATTTCCAGGCGATGCTGATGCTCGCCCAGCTGCAGCTGCAGGACGAGCAGTACGCCGAAGGCCTGGCCAACCTGGACAAATACCTTGCCGAGTCCAAGTCGCAGAAGCCCGAGGAAATGATCATCAAGGGCCAGGCCCTGTACCAGACCGAGAAGTACGCCGAGGCCATCCCGGTGCTGAAGGCGGCCATCGCCGCCTCGCCCGAGCCCAAGGACAACTGGAACCAGTTGCTGATGGCCGCCTACGCCGAAGCCGGCCAGACCGGCGAAGCGGTCAAGGAAGCTGAGGCCCTGGTCGCCAGGAACCCGGCCGACAAGAAGGCGCAGATCAACCTGGCCAGCATGTACATGCAGGCCGACCAGATGGACAAGGCCGCCGCGGTGATGGACAAGCTGCGCGCGGCCGGACAGCTCACCGAAGAGCGCGAGTACAAGCAGCTGTACTCGATCTATGCCAACACCGAGAACAAGGAAAAGGACGTCATTGCGGTGATCAACGAGGGCCTGTCCAAGGGCATCCTCAAGCCGGACTACCAGGTCTACCTGGCGCTGGCGCAGTCGTACTACTACTCCGACCAGATCCCGCAGGCCATCGAGGCGTGGCAGAAGGCCGCCCCGCTTTCCAAGGATGGCGAGACCTACCTGAATCTGGCGCGCGTACTGCATGCCGAAGGACGGATCCCCGAAGCCAAGCAGGCTGCCCGGGACGCAAAGGCTAAAGGTGTGAAGAACCCGGCCGATGCAGACAAGATCATCAACCTGAAGTAAGCAGGAATAACGCCTGAACAGCTGCAGATGTGATGCGCAGCTGGTCAGGATTGGTATAAGCTTGGAGGTTCCTGCGGTGTCATGCACCGCTGAATCAGGGGCGTCGGAACAGCGCCGCCCCGGCCCCACTAATGAGCTCTTGGCGCATGACGGAACAACTGGTTTTCCACCACAGGTATGACGGCGAGAAAGACAAGGGTCTGAGCTGGCCCCGGATCGCCGGTATCGCCTTCGTAATCGCACTCCATCTGGCAGCCCTGATGATGCTCCTGATTCCCGCCGTGGCCCCTAAGGCCGCCGCGGAAAAGGAACGCAACGTCATGGTGACGCTGGTCGACGCCCCGCCGCCGCCACCCCCGCCGCCGCCGCCGCCGCCGCCGCAGGACACGCCGCCGCCGCCGGTCAAGAACCTGGCGCCGCCGAAGCCCTCGCCGCTGCCGCCGCCGCCGGAAGCCCCGGTGGTCGACGTGCCGGAACCGCGTCCGAACGACGTGGTCACGCCGCCGTCGCCGCCCTCGCCGCCGGCCCAGGTCACCGACATCCAGGCCAGCGTGGACATCTCGTCCAAGAACATGAACCCGCCGCGTTACCCGCCGGCCGCCTTCCGCGCCGGTATTCAGGGCGAGGTCATCCTCATCATTGATGTCGACGCCAGCGGCAACGTCACCAATGTGTCCGTCGAGAAGTCCAGCCGTAACCGCGACCTCGACCGCGCCGCCATGGACGCGGCACGCAAGTGGAAGTTCAACCCTTCCGTCATCAATGGACAAAAGGCGGCTGGTCGCGTGCGCGTCCCGGTCAACTTTGCGCTGAGCTGATCCTCCGGCGGCCACCGGCCGCCAGCGGGGAACCGTTCGACTTTAGCTACACCCTTTAACACCACACACAACAAAGGTAAGCGTCATGCTGCAGGAAATCTTCATCGCCGCTGCTGCCGGGGGCAACGCAAACAACGCGCTCTCGCAGATGGGCTTCGAGCATCTGATTCACGAAATGACCTCCAAGCCGGGTGACTTCGCGGTTTCCTGGGTCGTGCTGCTGACCCTGGTCGCGATGTCGGCGATGTCGTGGTACTGGACCGTCATCAACATCTTCCGTACCGCCCGCCTGAAGTCGGCTTCCGACCGCGTGCCGGGCATGTTCTGGGATGCCGCCAATGCCCAGGACGCCATCCGCGCGATGGAAGAGCAGCCGGCTTCCGAGCCGTTCTCCAAGATCGCCCTGGACGCTGCCCAGGCCGCTGCCCACCACCAGCAGGCCGGCGCCGCCGAGACCCTGAGCCGTTCGGAGTTCGTCGACCGCGCCCTGCGTCAGGCCGTCACCCGCGAGTCCAACAAGCTGCAGGGCGGCATGATCCTGCTGGCCACCGTCGGCGCGACCGCTCCGTTCGTGGGTCTGCTGGGTACCGTGTGGGGCATCTACGGCGCGCTGATCAAGATCGGTGCCACCGGCTCCGCGTCGATCGACGCCGTTGCCGGCCCGGTGGGTGAAGCGCTGATCATGACCGCGATCGGTCTGTTCGTCGCGATCCCGGCCGTGTTCGCCTTCAACTTCTTCAGCAAGATCAACAGCGCCACCGTCAGCAAGTTCGACACCTTCGCGCACGATCTGCACGACTTCTTCGCCACCGGCTCGCGCGTTCGCTGAGCCGGCAGCAGAGCAGTCCTCGCAACGATATAGACGGAGCCCGTTATGGCTTTCAGTAGTGGTAACAGCGGCGGCCCCATGGCCGACATCAACGTCACGCCCCTCGTGGACGTGATGCTGGTGCTGCTGATCATCTTCATCATCACGGCTCCCCTGATGTCCCACAAGGTCAAGGTGGAGCTGCCCGAGGCCAACCTGTACATCAACCCGGACGACGCTGAGAAGCGTTCGGGCCCGATCACGGTGGCGGTCAAGGAAGACGGTTCGCTCTACTGGAACGATGAGCCTGTGTCGAAGGAGACCATGGAGTCGCGTTTCGCTACTGCTGCCCAGCAGACGCCGCAGCCGCCGCTCAATCTGCGTGGTGACAAGACCACCAAGATGAGCGTGATCAACGAAGTGACCAAGATCGCGCAGAGCCAGGGCATGCTGGACGTCGGTTTCGTTGCCACCAAAGAAAAGGGGCAATAAGCGATGGCATTCAGTAGTGGTGGTAACAGGGGCCCCATGGCCGACATCAACGTCACGCCCCTCGTGGACGTGATGCTGGTGCTGCTGATCATCTTCATCGTGACCGCGCCGATCATGACGTATCCGATCGCCGTGGACCTGCCGCAGCGGGTCATCAACCCGCCGCCGCAGCTGCGCGAGCCGCCGCCGCCGATCGATCTGCGCGTGGATGCGAGCAATCAGGTTTACTGGAACAACAGCCCGGTGAACGTGAACGAGCTGCAGCAGAAGATGGAAGAAGAAGTACAGAAGGATCCGACCAACCAGCCGGAACTTCGCATCGACGCCAATCCGGATTCGGAGTACGAGGTCATGGCCAAGATTCTGGCCCAGGCCAAGAACGCCCAGATGAAGAAGATCGGCTTCGTGCAGTAACGCAATACCAAGTCATGACGCGACTGGAAAACGCCCCCGCTTGCCGGGGGTGTTTTTTTTCATCGCAGGCGGTGAGGCACTGGGCGATGTAGAGGCGATACCCCCGTCGCTTCTGGCCAATGGCTCCATTGGCCAGGAGTTGACAGGGTTGGCAGACACGGACGGCGGGGGGCGGAGCATGTTGAAGGGGAAAGAGCTCGCAATGGTGGCGGCAGCGGTGGTAGTGGCGGTGGCTTTGGCAGCTGGTGCTCTGATGATGGTCGCGCCGATCATGACGTACCCGATTGCCGTGGATCTGCCGCAGCGGGTCATCAATCCGCCGTCGCCGCTGCGCGAGCCGCCGCCCCCGATCGATCTGCGTGTGGATGCGGGCAATCAGGTCTACTGGAACAACAGCCCGATAGACGTGAACGAGCTGCAGCAGAAGATGGAAGAGGAAGTTCAGAAGGACCCGACCAAGCAACCGGAACTTCGCATCGACGCCGATCCGGCTTCGGACTATGAGGTCCTGGCCAAGGTCCTGGCCCAGGCCAAGAACGCGCAGATAAAGAAGATCGGTTTCGTGCAGTAACGCGATACCCAAGTCACGACGCGATTTTTCCCCCGCAGCCGCACGGACGCACAGGAGCGTGACAGCCGATGCGTGGCGCCGCCGGCTGGATCAGCGGAGATCGCGCCCGATGATGCGCAGATAGCCCTTCACCGTGGCGTCCAGGCCGTCGTACAACGCTTCGCCGATCAGCGCGTGGCCGATGGAGACTTCCAGCACCTGCGGCACGTCGCGCAGGAAGCGGCCCAGGTTGGCCTGCGACAGGTCATGGCCGGCGTTGACGCCCAGTCCCGCGGCCTGCGCCCGCCTGGCCGCATCGGCGAACAGATCAACGGCCGCGTCCGGCGCACCGGCGGCAAAAGCCTCGGCATAGGGACCGGTGTAGAGCTCGATGCGGTCCGCGCCCAGCGCCGCTGCGGTGGCGATATCCGGGTTGCCGGCATCGACGAACAGGCTGACCCGGCAACCGTAGCCTTTCAACGCGGCGATCAGCGGACGCAGGCGTTCGCCGTCGCGGGCGAAGTCGAAACCGTGGTCGGAGGTGAGCTGGCCGTCGCCATCCGGGACCAGGGTGGCCTGCGCCGGGCGGGTCTGCTCGCACAACGGGAGCAGGCCCGGGTAGCCGGCACGCGGTGGCGCGAACGGGTTGCCTTCGATGTTGAACTCCACGCCCCGCTGCCGGGTGAGCATGGAAAGCGCATGCACGTCGTCGGCACGGATGTGGCGCTGGTCGGGGCGCGGATGCACGGTGATGCCATGCGCACCGGCATCCAGGCAGGCGGTCGCCGCGCGCAGCACGTCCGGGTCGTTGCCGCCGCGGGAGTTGCGCAGGACGGCGATCTTGTTGACGTTGACGCTGAGGCGGGTCATGACGGCGGGTGTTCTTCAGGTGCAGAGGACGGAGGGGGAACGGTTCCGGCGCTGCCAGGCCGCAGCTGCTCGCGCATGGCCTGCAGTTCGGCCGGATGCAGCGCCCGTGGCATCTGGCTGGCCGTGCCGCCGAAGCGCGCCGCGTACAGCCCTTTCATCCACAGCAGGAACAGCAGCAGCGCCGCGAGCAGCGACAGGAGCAGCAGCCACGTGTGCGTGGTCGTGATGGCAAGGACGAAGGCGCCCAGCGCGAGCAGCAGGAACAGCCAGTACATGACGGTCTCCCCGGGAAGGCGCCCAGTGTAGCGGTCCGTCCGGGGCCGCTTCCACGCGCCGGACCCGGCAGCACCCTGCGCGCGCGATGCCGGACATGGATACCCCGCAGACGGGACCCTTGGCCGGCAACAGGCCCGGTCGAGCCCAGCCCCTGCTACAGCCGCCGGCACTACAGCAGCGGCGAGGCCAGCCGGGCCACCGCCTCGGGCAGCCGCTGCCGCCACAGCGGGCAGTGACGGTCGGGCAGCACCGGCGTGGCCCGGGCGAACTCCTGTTCCAGGATCGCCTCCAGCTCCGCGGTCAGCCCGCGGTCGTGGTACAGCATCGACAGCTCGAAGTTCAGCCGGAAACTGCGGTGGTCGAAGTTGGCGCTGCCGACGATGCAGGTGTCGTCGTCGGCGATGAACGCCTTGGTGTGCAGCATGCGCGGGCCGTACTCGTAGATTTTGACCCCGGCCTGCAGCAGCTCGTCGTAGTAGGAGCGACCGGCCAGGGTGACGAACAGGGAATCGCTGCGCCGCGGCACCAGCAGGCGCGTGTCCAGCCCGCCGAGCGCGGCCGAGGTCAGCGCCATGCGCGCCGCTTCGCCGGGAACGAAGTAGGGCGTCACCAGCCAGACGCGGCGCGAGGCCTCGTGGATCGCCGCCACGTGCATGCGATGGATCGCTTCCCACGACGAGTCCGGGCCGGACACCAGCACCTGGGCCTGCACCGTGCCGTCCTCGCGCGCGGGACCATCGGAAGGAAACAGGTCCTCGCGGTCGAAATTGGCCATGCCCTGCCCGCTGGCGTAAATCCAGTCCTCCAGGAACACCAGCTGCAGGCTGCGCACGACATGGCCGGCCAGGCGCGTATGCAGGTCGCGGTAGGCGTCGGGATTGCGGCTGTCGTCCTCGGCGTCGGTGATGTTGATGCCGCCGGTGAAGGCGACCCGCCCGTCGATCACCACCAGCTTGCGGTGGGTGCGCAGGTTCAGCCACGGGCGCTTGAACGGCTTGAGCAGCTGCCGCGGATGGAACCACACCACCTCGGCGCCGGCCGCGAGCAGGGGCTGCAGGAAGCGGCCCCTGACCCGCGAGGAGCCGACCGCGTCCAGCAGCAGGCGCACCGTCACCCCCGCCCTGGCGCGCTCGATGAGCGCGTCGCGCATCGCCGTGCCGGCGTGGTCCGGCTCGAAGATGTAGTACTCCAGATTCACGTGGCGCCGCGCGCCGGCGATCGCCTCCAGGATCGCCGCGTAGGTCGCCGCGCCGTCGACCAGCCAGTCCACGGTGGTCGCGGTGCTGGGCGGCAGGCCGGTGGTGGCCTGGCCGATGCGCGCCAGCTCGGTGCAGTGCACGTCCGCCGGGCAGACCGTGTTGTAGGCCTCCATGCCCTCGCGCGAGCGCCCGCGCCGCAGCCGCTGGCGCACGATCTTCTGCGGGCCGAACACGTAGAACACGAACAGGCCGATGTAGGGCAGCGCCGCCAGCGACAGGATCCAGCTCAGCGTCGCCACCGGCTCGCGCTTCTGCAGCAGGATGTAGCAGGCCAGCAGCACCAGGTACACCACATAGGTGGCTGCCAGGATCTGGGCCGCGTGCGGGATGGAGGACACGCTGGTCCAGAGGCTGTACAGGGCTTCGCGCATGCCGCGATTCTAGCCATGGCCGGTGTGCGGCGCGCGACGGGCCACGCCGCGTACACGTGCATGAACGCCGCGTCGCTGCAGGTGCGACGTGCCCGCGCTAGCGTAGCGCGATGATGCCGACTCCGATCAAGGGCCGCGGTGCCGCCAGCCACCTGCCCGGCCGCTTCGAAACCACCACCACCGATACCGTCGACGACGGCTGGACGGCCGACGAGGCCGAGGAATTCGCCTCGCCGCGCCTGCGCACCGACGTGCGCGTGGAAGTCGCGCGCAGCATCATCAGCCGCAACAGCTCCCCGGACGTGGGCTTCGACCAGTCGGTGAACCCGTACCGCGGCTGCGAGCATGGCTGCTCGTACTGCTTCGCGCGGCCGACCCACGCCTACCTGAACCTGTCGCCGGGGCTGGACTTCGAGACCAAGATCTTCGCCAAGACCAATGCCGCCGAGCTGCTGCGCAGGGAACTGGCCAAACCCGGCTACGTGGTGAAGCCGATCGCGCTGGGCATCAATACCGACGCCTACCAGCCGGTCGAGCGCAGGCTGGGCATCACCCGCCAGCTGATCGAGGTGATGCTGGAAACCCGCCACCCGTTCTCGCTGATCACCAAGAACGCGCTGGTCGAACGCGACATCGACCTGCTGGCGCCGCTGGCGGAACAGCGCCTGGTCAGCGTGCACTTCTCGGTGACCTCGCTGGACCCGCACCTGTCGGCGAAGCTGGAACCGCGCGCCTCCGCGCCGCATGCGCGGCTGCGGGCGATGCGGCGCCTGCACGAGGCGGGAATCCCGGTGGGCGTGATGGTGGCGCCGGTGATCCCGTGGATCAACGACGCCGAACTGGAAGCGGTGCTGGAAGCCGCGCGCGATGCCGGCGCGCGCAGCGCCGGCTACGTGCTGCTGCGTCTGCCCTACGAAGTGGCGCCGCTGTTCCGCGAATGGCTGCAGGCGCACCACCCGCAGCGGGCCGAACACGTGATGAGCACCATCAACCAGCTGCGCGGCGGCAAGGATTACGACAGCCAGTTCGGCAAGCGCATGCGCGGCGAAGGCGTCTACGCGCAGCTGCTGGCGCGGCGTTTCGCGCTGGCCAGCAAGCGCCTGGGCTTCAATGCCTCGCGCGAGCAGTGGCCGTGGCTGGACTGCAGCCGTTTCGTGCCGCCGGCCCCGCCCAAGAAAGCCTCGCCGCAGGGCGAGCTGTTCTGAACGGTCGTGGCGCCGGCCGTCAGGAGCGGGCTTCGGCCAACCGCGACGAGTGCGAAGCCACCATCTGCCAGCGCCCGTCGCGCAGCACCCACACGCGGGTGAAGCGGAAGCGTCCTTCCCATGGCTGGCCGTTGCTGACCGCGGCCTGCACGCTGGTGCCGGTGATCACGGCGGTATCGCCGTAGCGGCGCACCTGCACGTCCTCGTTGTCGATCCGGGTATTGCGGCGCTGGCGCGTGGCCAGCTCCTGCAGGTAGTCGGCCTTGCGCTGCACGCGGCCGTCGGAATGGGTGAGCAGCCAGTCCTCGGCCAACAGCGGTGCCAATCCCGGTGCGTCGCCCTGCAGGCGCAGGCGGTTCCAGTCGGTGTCGGCCTGCTCGAGCGTGGGCGTCTGCGCCCAGGCCAGGAGCGGAAACAGCAGCAGCGGGGCGATCAGTGCGCGCATCGGCATGTCCCAGGGAAACCGCGCCGATGATGGCCGCAACCGGCGCGGCTGGGTAGTGCCGCATGGCGGGGCCTGCGCGCCTGTGGCGGGGCCCCGCATGGGGACGCCGGCTCAGGCCTGCGCGTCGTGTTCCTGATGGTAGCGGGTGGCTTCGGCCACTTCGTTGCGCGAGCCGAGGAACACCGGCACGCGCTGGTGCAGCTGGTCGGGCTGGATGTCGAGGATGCGCCGGCGCCCGTCGGTGGCCGCGCCGCCTGCCTGCTCGATCAGCATCGACATCGGATTGGCTTCGTACATCAGCCGCAGCTTGCCGGCCTTGGACGGGTCCTTCCTGTCCCACGGGTAGATGAAGATGCCGCCGCGGGTGAGGATGCGGTGCACGTCGGCCACCATCGAGGCGATCCAGCGCATGTTGAAGTCCTTGCCGCGCACGCCCTCGCGGCCGGCCAGCAGGTCGGCCACATAGCCCTGCATCGGCGCTTCCCAGTGGCGCTGGTTGGACATGTTGATGGCGAATTCCTTCGTGTCGGCCGGCACCTGCATGCCGCGCTGGGTCAGCACGAACTCGCCGGTCTCGCGGTCCAGGGTGAAGGCATGGGTGCCGTGGCCGACGCTGAGCACCAGCATCGTGCTCGGCCCGTAGATGCAGTAGCCGGCCGCGACCTGCTGCACGCCCGGCTGCAGGAAGTGCTCGTCGCCGGGCTTGTCCACGCCGGCTGGCGCGCGCAGCACCGAGAAGATGGTGCCCACCGACACGTTCACGTCGATGTTGGAGCTGCCGTCCAGCGGATCGAACAGCAGCAGGAAGTCGCCGTGCGGGTATTCCGACGGCACCGGCTGGCTGTGGTCCATTTCCTCCGACGCGCAGGCGGCCAGGTGGCCGCCCCAGGCGTTGGCCTCGAGCAGGATCTCATTGGAGATCACGTCCAGCTTCTTCTGCGCCTCGCCCTGCACGTTGCCGGTGCCGGCATCGCCGAGCACGCCGCCCAGCGCGCCCTTGCTCACTGCGATCGAGATGCTGGTGCAGGCGCGCGCCACCACCGCCACCAGCTGGCGCAGGTCGGCATTGATGCGCCGGGCATGCTGTTCTTCGATCAGGAAGCGGGTCAGCGACGTGCGGGACATGGTCGGGAGCTACCTTCAGACAAAAGGAGCGCTATTGTCGCGGGTTGTCCGGATATTTGCGAACTCAGGCCAACGTTTGTCCTGGTGCGGACATGGCGACCACGCAGCCGTTCCTTGTAGGAACGACTTCAGTCGCGACGGGCTCTACCGGCAAAATCCCTTCGCGACTGAAGTCGCTCCTACGGAGAATGTGGCGGGCGGATACGGAAAAGCCCGGGAGGTCCCGGGCTTTTCCGTTGCGGCGCCGTGGCCGGATCAGCCGCGGCTGACGTCGTAGACGGCCTTGGCCACGTAGTCCAGGTTCTTCTGGCTCAGCGCGGCCACGCAGATGCGGCCGGTGCCCACGGCGTAGATGCCGTACTCGTCGCGCAGCCGGTCCACCTGCGCCTTGCTCAGGCCCGAGTAGGAGAACATGCCGGCCTGCTGCTGGATGAAGCCGAACTCAGGCGCGCCCAGGGCGGCCAGCTTCTGCACCATGCCGGCGCGCAGGGCGTGGATGCGCTCGCGCATTTCGGTCAGCTCGGCGCCCCACATGCCGCGCAGCTCGGCGCTGCCCAGCACGCCGGCCACCAGTGCGGCGCCGTGGGTGGACGGGCTGGAATAGATGGTGCGGATGATGCGCTTGACCTGCGACTGTACGGCCTTGGTCGAGGTCGCATCCGGGCCCACCACCGACAGCGCGCCGACGCGCTCGCCGTACAGCGAGAACGACTTGGAGTACGAATTGGCGACGATGAAGCTGTCGATGCCGGCCTCGGCGATGATGCGCACGGCCTGGCCGTCCTGCTCGATGCCCTTGTCGAAGCCCTGGTAGGCCATGTCGATGAAGGGGAACAGCTGGCGGTCCTTGAGCAGCGCGGCGACCTGCTGCCACTGCGCGGTGTCCAGGTCGGCGCCGGTCGGGTTGTGGCAGCAGGCGTGCAGCAGCACCACGGTGCCCGGCTGCAGCTTCTGCAGGTCGGCGATCATGCCGGCGAAATCCAGGCCGTGGCTGGCGTTGTCGAAATAGGTGTAATCGACGACGTCGAAGCCGGCGGCGCCGAACACGGCGCGGTGGTTTTCCCAGCTCGGGTTGCTGATGGCGACGGTGGCGTGCGGCAGCAGCTTGTGCAGCAGGTCCGCGCCCACGCGCAGCGCGCCGCTGCCGCCGATGGTCTGCGAGGTGGCGACGCGGCCGGCGGCGATCAGGTCCGAACCTTCGCCGAACACCAGCTTCTGCGTGGCCTGGGTGTAGGCCGGCAGGCCGTCGATCGGCAGGTAACCGCGCGGCTTGGCCTCGGCGGCGAGCTGCTGTTCGATCAGATGCACGGCGCGCAGCAGCGGGATGCGGCCGTCTTCGTCGTAATAGATGCCGACGCCAAGGTTGACCTTGGTCGGGCGCGGGTCGGCGTTGTAAGCCTCGGTCAGACCCAGGATCGGGTCGCCAGGAACCTGTTCCACGTTTGCAAAGAAGGACACGGCGGTACTCGTCACGGTGGCGGGAGGGGGAAGTTCGGGACGACCGCGCAGCGCGGTCAAACCGCCCCATCGTAACAGGGCCGGGAGGCCTTGGCCGCAGGGTTTCAGGCGGAACCGTCGGTGCGCGGCACAGCGCCGGCCGGCGATCGGCGATGATGCCGGCATGGAGCGAAGCGGGCGGTTGCCGTTGTGGACGGGATGGGTGCTGATGGCGCCGGCGGTGGTGCTGGCCGGCCCGGCGCCCACGCTGGACGCCGTGCAGGTACAGGCCGCGCGCGTACATGCGGTGGACGATTTCGACCTCCCCGCATCGGTGACCAGCATCGGCGTGGACGAGGACGCCAACGGCCACGGCGCGCTGGTATCCGAAGCGCTGGGCGGCGTGCCCGGCCTGCTGGCGCGCGAGCGGCAGAACCTGGCGCAGGACACGCAGCTGTCGATCCGCGGCTTCGGCGCGCGTTCCACCTTTGGCGTGCGCGGCGTGCGGCTGCTGGTCGACGGCGTGCCGGCGACGATGCCCGACGGCCAGGGCCAGCTGTCGCACTTCAACCTGCTTGGCGCCGAACGCATCGAGGTGCTGCGCGGCCCGTTCTCGGCGCTGTACGGCAATTCCTCCGGCGGCGTGGTGCAGCTGTGGAGCGCCGACGGCCAGGCGGGCGATCCGTGGCGGCTGCGCGCCAGCATCGGCAGCGACAGCAGCCGCAGCCTGGGCCTGCAGCTCAGGGGCCAAACCGGGGCGATGCACTACAACATCGCCGCCAGCGATTACCGTACCGATGGCTGGCGCGAACACAGCGCGGCGCGGCGGGAATCGCTCAACGCACGGCTCGGTTTCGACCTCGCGCCGGGACAGCGCCTGGACCTGCTGTTCAACGTGCTCGACGCCCCGAACGCGCAGGACCCGCTGGGCCTGACCGCCTACCAGGTACGTGCCGATCCGCGCCAGGCCACCGCCGTCGCCCACCAGTACGACACCCGCAAATCGGTGCGGCAGGCCCAGGCCGGCGCGGTGTATACGCTGGAACGCGCGCACCAGACCTGGCGCGTGATGGCCTATGCCGGGCAGCGCACGGTGGAGCAGTTCCTGGCGATCCCGCCGGCGGCGCAGGCCAGCCCGCTGCATTCGGGCGGGGTGATCGACCTGGACGGCGCTTACGGCGGGGTGGACGCGCGCTGGGCCTGGCATGGCACCCTCGCCGGCCGGCCGCTGGAACTGGTGATCGGCGCCAACGCCGACGGCCAGCGCCAGCACCGCACCGGCTACGAGAACTTCGTCGGCGATGTGCTGGGCACCAGGGGCCGGCTGCGCCGCGACCAGCGCGACCGCGTCGGCAACGTAGACCAGTTCGCGCAGGCCTGGTGGCGGCTCGGCCCGCGCTGGTCGCTGCTGGCCGGGGCGCGCCACAGCCGGGTACGGTTCCGTTCCGACGACCATTACATCGCCGCCGGCAATCCCGACGACAGCGGCCGCCGCGACTACACCGCCACCACGCCCGTGGCCGGGCTGATGTTCCGCGCCGGCGAGGACCTGCGCCTGTACGCCTCGGCCGGGCGCGGCTTCGAGACGCCGACCTTCAACGAGCTGGGCTACCGCGCCGATGGCGGCGCCGGGTTGGCGCTGGACCTGTCCCCGGCCACCAGCCGCAACTACGAACTCGGCGCCAAGTGGCGCAGCCAGGCCGGCGCGCGGCTGGAACTGGCGCTGTTCCGCGCCGACACCGACGACGAGCTGGCGGTGGCCAGCAACAGCGGCGGCCGCAGCAGCTACCGCACCATCGGCGCCACGCGCCGCCAGGGCGTGGAGCTGGGCTGGTGGCAGCCCATCGGCGAAACCCAGCAGCTGCAGCTGGCTTGGACCTGGCTGCAGGCCACGCTGCGCGAGGGCTACCTCACCTGCACCGGCCTGCCCGCGCCCTGCACCGTGCCGCGCAACCCGGTGGCGGCCGGCACCGCGCTGCCGGGCGTGCCGCGCCAGCAGCTCCACGCGCGCTGGCGCTGGCAACCCGGACCGTGGCAACTGGTGGTGGAAACCGTGGCCGCAGGCGCCACTCCCGCCAACGACCTGGGCAATGCGCGCGCGGCGGGCCACGCGCTGCTGCACCTGGAAGCTGCCCGGCAATGGCCCACCGCGCGCGGCCCGCTGCGCGTGTTCGCGCGCGTGGACAACCTGCTGGACCGGCGCCATGTCGGCTCGGTCATCGTCAACGACGGCAACCAGCGCTACTACGAACCCGGCCCGGGCCGTGGCTGGACGCTGGGCCTGGAATGGCAGTGGGGACCGCGCTGAGGCGGAGATGGCACGGCCGCCGCGCCCGCGGGAGGGGATGCGGGCGGCGGCGGTCATGCACGGGGGTCAGGCGTTCATGTCCAGCACGACGCGCCCTTCGATCTGGCCGGCGCGCATGCGCGCGAACACCGCGTTGATGTTGTCCAGCGTATCGGTGCCGACCGTCGCGGCGACCTTGCCGTCGGCGGCGAACTGCAGCGATTCCTGCAGGTCCAGGCGGGTCCCGACGATGGAGCCGCGCACGGTGATGCCGTTGAGTACCATGCCGAAGATATCCAGCGGGAAATCGCCGGGCGGCAGGCCGTTGAGCGACACCGTGCCGCCGCGCCGGACCATGCCCAGCGCCTGCTCGAATGCCTTGGGCGATACCGCGGTCACCAGTGCGCCGTGGGCGCCGCCGATCTCCTTCTTCAGGAACGCCGCCGGGTCCGTGGTGCGGGCATTGACGGTGACCGCCGCGCCCAGCCGCCGCGCCAGGGCGAGCTTGTCCTCATCCACGTCCACTGCTGCGACGTTCATGCCCATCGCCCGCGCATACTGCACGGCCATGTGGCCGAGGCCGCCGATGCCGGAGATCGCCACCCAGTCGCCCGGCTTGGCGTCGGTGACCTTCAGGCCCTTGTAGACGGTGACGCCGGCGCACAGCACCGGAGCGACCTCGACGAAGCCCAGGTTCTTCGGCAGATGGCCGACGTAGTCCGCGTTGGCCAGTGCGTACTGGGCGAATCCGCCGTTGACCGAGTAGCCGGTGTTGCGCTGGCTTTCGCACAGCGTTTCCCAGCCGCCCAGGCAGTGCTCGCAATGGCCGCAGGCCGAATACAGCCAAGGGATGCCGACGCGGTCGCCTTCCTTTACATGGCAGACGCCTTCGCCCACCGCGACCACATGGCCCACGCCCTCGTGGCCGGGAATGAACGGGGGCTCGGGCTTGACCGGCCAGTCGCCCTCGGCGGCATGCAGGTCGGTGTGGCAGACACCGCAGGCCTCGATCTTCACCAGGATGTCGCCGGCTCCCGGCCGCGGTACCGGCACCTCTTCGATGACCAGCGGTTGGCCGAATGCCCGCACCACCGCGGCCTTCATCGTCCTGTCCATGCGCAATCTCCGTCAGGGGGTGCGCCTACTCTGGCGCCACCCACACCGCAGCGCATTGATCGTGATCACGCCCTGGACGCGCCGGGAAACCACCCGACGCCGGTCAGCCCGCCAGCACCGCCGCTTCCCGTGCCAGCCGCTCGATGCCGGCCCAGTCGCGCGCCGCCAGCCGCTCGCGCGTGGTGAGCCAGGAGCCGCCGACGCACAGCACGTTGGGCAGGTGCAGGAACTGCGCGGCGGTCTGCGCGCCGATGCCGCCGGTCGGGCAGAAACGCACGTCGCCGAACGGGCCGTTCCACGCCGCCAGCATCGCCGCGCCGCCGGCCTGCACCGCCGGGAAGAACTTGAACGTATCCAGGCCCTGCTCCAGCCCGCGCATCAGTTCCGACGAAGTCGCCACGCCCGGCAGGAACGGCAGGTCGGTGTCGCGCGCGGCGGCGTAGAGCCGGTCGGTGGCGCCCGGCGATACCGCGAAGCGACCGCCCACGGCTTTGACCTGCTCCATCTGCCGCGCGTCGAGCACGGTGCCGGCGCCGATCACCGCCTCGGGCGCGGCCTCGACCATCGCCTTGATCGCCTCCATCGCGGTGGGCGTGCGCAGCGTCACTTCGATCACCGGCAGGCCGCCGCGGAACAGCGCCTGCGCCACCTGCACGGCCTCGTCGATGTCGCCGGGAGTGAACACCGGGATCACCGGCGCCAGCTTGAGCACGGCGCGCACGCGCGGATCAGCGCCTGACATCGAACCTTCCTTCGCCCACCAGGGCCATCACGTCGGCCACGCCGACCGGGTTGAAATCGCCGGGAATGGAATGCTTCAGGCAGCCGGCGGCCAGGCCGAAGCGGACCGTGGCGTCGGCGTCGAAGCCTTCGAGCAGGCCGTGCAGCACGCCGGCGGCGAAGGCGTCGCCGCCGCCGATGCGGTCGACGATGCCGGTCAGCTCCTGCGCCGGCGCCACCGCGCGGGTGCCGTCGCGGCCGAGCAGCATCGCGCCGAGCGAGTGATGGCCGACGCTGTGCGCCGTGCGCTGGGTGCAGGCCATGTACTGCAGGCGCGGGAAGGCGGCGAACGCCATCGCCGCGGCTGCATCCACGCGCGCCTGCGCGTCGGCCTGCGGGAACTCGCCGCCCAGCACCACGCCGATGTCGCGGTGGTCGGCGAACACGATGTGCGCGCAGTCGAACAGCTCGCGCAGGATCGCCCGGGCGTCGCCGCCCCAGCGTTCCCACAGCTTCGGGCGGAAATTGCCGTCGAAGGACACCTTGATGCCCGCCGCGTTGGCCGCGCGCGCGGCCGCCAGCGTCGCCTGCGCCGCCTCGGCACCCAGCGCGGGGCTGACGCCGGACAGGTGCAGCCACTGCGCGCCGCGCAGCAGCGCCGGCCAGTCATAGCTGTCGGCGCGTGCGTTGGCGAAGGCCGAATCGGCGCGGTCGTAGACCACCTCGCTGGGCCGGTGGCCGGCGCCGGTGGTCAGGAAGTACAGGCCCATGCGGCCCTCGCCGCGACGCACCCGGCCGGTGTCCACGCCGTGCCGGCGCAGCTCGCCGGTCACCGCGGCGCCCAGCGGGTTGTCGGCGACCACGCCGACCATCGCCACGTCGTGGCCGAAGTGCGCCAGCGACACGCCGACATTGGCCTCGGCGCCGCCGCAATGCACCTCCAGCGCCGGGCTCTGCAGCAGCAACTGGTGGCCGGGGGCGCCGAGCCGCAGCAGCAGCTCGCCGAAACAGACAACACGGGGGGAACTCATCGGGACTCCTGTCGCGGTCTATGCGTGCGGGGAATGATGGCACGATAGTTTGACCATCGGTGTCATATCCGGGAATTGTCCCGTTGTCCCTGTCGGCACCGGCGCCGTAATGTCCCAAAGACAAGGGCTTGCGGCGGTTTCCCTGCCTGTTGCAGTGCAAGATGCTCCCTTCCGGTGCTCCTGCTACTTTCAGTTTTGACCAGCGGTGTCATATGCCTTTGGCACTACAGGAACAGCCGCTTCGCATGTAAACCTTTGGAGAGGGGGAAACACATGTATCCACACAGCAAGCAGAAAAAGACACCGGTTACCTTGCTCGCGCTGTCGATCGCGCTGGCCCTGCAGGCCGGCGCGGCCTCGGCCCAGGACGCGGGCGCCGCCACCGAACTGGACACCGTGACCGTCACCGGCTACCGCGCCAGCGTCGAGAAGGCGCTGGACATCAAGCGCGGCGAGGCCGGCATGGTCGACGCCATCGTCGCCGAGGACATCGGCAAGTTCCCGGACAGCAACCTGGCCGAATCGTTGCAGCGCATTCCCGGCGTGGTCATCACCCGCGACGGCGGCGAGGGCCGCCAGATCACCGTGCGCGGCCTGGGCCCGGATTTCACCCGCGTGCGCATCAACGGCATGGAGGCGCTGAGCACCGTCGGCAGCAGCGACGGCCAGGGCGGCACCAACCGCAGCCGCGGCTTCGACTTCAACGTGTTCGCCTCGGACCTGTTCTCGCAGCTGATCGCGCGCAAGACCGCCTCGGCCGATGTGGAGGAAGGTTCGCTCGGCGCCACCGTCGACCTGCGCACCGCGCGGCCGTTCGACTACGACGGCTTCACCCTCGTGACCAACGTGCAGACCGCCTACAACGACGCCTCGCAGGCGGCCATGCCGCGCTTCGCCGGCCTGATCGCCAACAGCTGGGCCGACGGCAAGGTCGGCGCGCTGCTGTCGGTGGCGTATTCCGAGCGCGAGACCGTGGAGGAAGGCACCGGCACGGTACGTTGGGCCAATGCACTGGCCAACACGCCCACCAATGCGGCCAATCCGAAGGGCGTCGGTTTTGCGGGTTGCAGCACCGGCACTGCTCCGTTCCCGGGCGTGTGCAGCGACCAGGTTTACACGCCGCGCTTCCCGCGCTACACGTTGATGGAACACGACCAGAAGCGCCTGGGCGTGACCGGCTCGCTGCAGTTCAAGCCCAGCGACCGCACCACCTTCAGCCTGGACATGCTCTATTCGAAGATCGATGCCCAGCGCGACGAGAAGTACATCGAGGCCAACGGCCTGAGCAAGACCGGCAACGACGGCAAGGCCCAGATCGTGGTCAGGGACGGCGTGATCGAGAACGGCGCCCTGGTCTACGCAAAGATGGACAACGTGGACATCCGCGCCGAGAACCGCCACGACGAGTGGAGCACGGATTTCTACCAGGTCAGCCTTGATGGCGAGCACAGGCTGACCGACGACTTCACCCTCAGCGGCAGGGTCGGCACCTCCAGGTCCAAGCACGACAACCCGGTCCAGGCGACCATCATGATGGACAAGCTCAATGTCCAGGGCTACAGCTACGACTACCGGGGCAACGCCAACAAGCCGGTGTTCAATTACGGCGTCAGCCCGACCGATCCGAACGGCTGGACGCTGTCCACCATCCGCCTGCGCCAGAACTACGTGACCAACGAGTTCCACAACGGCGAGCTGGACTTTTCCTGGGTCATCGGCCCGTCGTTCACCCTGAGCGGCGGCGTGCAGGCCAAGAACTACAGCTTCGATTCGATGGAACGCCGTCGTACCGCGAACGAATCCGCCGCGGCCTCGCTGCCTGATTTCAGCACCGGCAACAAGATCGTTCCGGTCGACATGACCGAGCAGGCTGGCCTCAGCGGCCTGGCCGGTTCGCCGGGCAAGTGGGTGGTGCCGAACTTCGACGCCATCGCCAACATGTTCGGCGTCCTGAGCGGCGAAGGCATCTACGCGCTGAGCGACTACGCCGCCAGCATGCGCGGCGTGGAGGAGCAGGACCGCAGCGGCTGGCTGATGGGCAAGTTCTCCACCGAGATCGGCTCGATCCCGGTGTACGGCAACTTCGGCGTGCGCCACGTTCGTACCAAGCAGACTTCTTCCGGCGTCGCCACCGCCAGCGGCACGCCGGTGCCTGCCACCGTGACCCGCGAATACAACGACACCCTGCCGTCGCTGAACGTGGTGGCCGAGATCACCCCGGACTTCCTGGTGCGCTTCGCCGCGGCCAAGGTGATGTCGCGTCCGGGCCTGGGCAGCCTGACTCCCGGCGTGACGGTCAACGTCAGCGGCAGCGCCAGGACGGTCAGCGGCGGCAACCCGATGCTCGACCCGGTGCGCGCCAAGAGCTACGACCTGGGCTTCGAGTGGTACTTCGATGAAGGCGCCATGCTTGGCGCGACCCTGTTCTACAAGGACATCGGCAGCTACATCCAGAACACCCGCGAAACCCGCGTCTACGCCGACAGCGGCCTGCCGGCCAGCCTGCTGGACAACCTCAACGCCAGCCCCAGCGACGAGTTCACCTTCACCGTGCCGATCAACACCCCGGGCGGCAAGCTGCAGGGCGTGGAGCTGAACTACGTGCAGCCGTTTACCTTCCTGCCGGGCAAGTGGAGCAATCTCGGCACGCAGCTGAACTACACCTACGTGGATTCGGACATCCAGTACCTGCTGTCTTCCGGCGCGGCCGCGCAGAAGGCGGCGATGACCGGGCAGTCCAAGAACTCGTGGAACGCCACGCTGTTCTATGAAGGCACCAGCTTCTCCGGTCGCGTTTCGGCCACCAACCGCAACGACTACCTGATCCAGGTGCCCGGCACCGAGGCGGGCTTCAACAGCGAAGCCAGCGGCGTGCACGGCCAGAGCGGCACCACCATCCTCGATGCGTCGATCCACTACCGCATCAGCGACCAGCTGGAACTCAGCCTGGAAGGCGCCAACCTGACCAACGAGGCGCAGGAATCGTGGGTGGCCAACCCGTCGGTGTCGCTGCCGCTGGAGTACAGCCAGACCGGGCGCACCTACACGCTGGGCCTGCGCTACAGGTTCTGATGCGTGATGCCCTCCCGGCGCGATGCCGGGAGGGTCCACCGATGGTGCGACGCAGGATGTGATGGCGCGTCGGCGTCGCTAACTTGGCCCACCGCGCGCGGCGCAGGCAACCGCCCGCGCGCTTCCAAGAGATGCCCGATGTCACCACGTTCCACCCGCCCGCTGTTGCGTACCCTGCTGCTGGTTTCCGCGCTGTCGTCCGCTCTCCCGGCGGCGGCGCTTTCTTCCCCGGCGCAGCTGCTGTTCCGCGTATCGGCCGACCAGGGCTTCGTCGCCGACCGGGCGCAGGGCGACGCCGTGCCCAACTTCCAGGACAAGGTGAGCCTGGTCGATGATGGCGCGCACGGCCGCGCGATCCGCTGGGAAGACGACGGCGTGTTGTCGTGGAATGCGCCGGGCAACATCCGCGCCGAACGCGGCACCCTGTCCTTCTTCTGGCGTTCGCGCTACGCGGTGGGTGAGGCGCCGTTCGTGATCTTCCGCGTCGGCTACGCCGACCACAGCAGCTGGGACATGACCTGGCTGCGCGTCGACTGGAACGGCCACGGTTTCGACGCCTTCGTCACCGACGCCAACCTCGCACGTACCCGCGTTTCCTTCCAGCTGGAAAAGAACCCGTCGCCCGAGCAATGGCAGCACATCGCCTTTGCCTGGGACGAGGACAAGGGCGTGCGCCTGTTCCTCGACGGCCGCGAAGTGGCGCGCGTCGACACCACCGGCGACTACGACGCCGCGCTCGACCAGCTCGGCCTGGCCGGCCGGGTGATGGCACCCTACCAGGTGCAGAGCCGCTACAACTTCCTGCGCGGCAGCGACCTCGACGAGATCCGCGTCTACGACCGCATGCTCGATGCCGCCGACGTGGCGGCACTGGCGCGCAATGCGGAACCGAGTGCAGGTGAAGCCGTGACCGCCTCGCAGCGCGCCTGGTGGCACCGTTACGGCTGGGAGGGCGCGCCGCCGCCGGTACTGGATACGGGGGTGACGGCGATCCGCAAGGTCGAGTTCGCCGACGTCAAGGACAAGAAGCAATGGATGTGGAAGGGCACCGACGGCATCGCCGAGACCACCTGGCCCGGCGTCTACAACCGCTCGCGCCTGCCCGGCCGCAACGACTATTTCCAGCTGCCGGACTGGAACACCTATGTCGAAGGCGGGCAACGCCTCGATCTCACCGTGCCTGCCGGTGAGCGGATCAACCGCATCGAGATCCGCGGCGCCGCTTTCGGCACGCTCGACGGCGATGCCGGCACCCTGTTCACCCGGCCGAGGGGCGTGGTCCGCAGCGTGAATGATTTCGCCGCGCAGACCGGCGGCGCGCTGCGCTTCAGCAACGCCGCGCAGGAAACGCCGATCCAGGAAATCTGGGGCTACCACGTAAGCGACGCCGCCGAGCCGCGGGGCACGGTCAAGCAGCGCTACCTGATCGACAGCAGCGTACTGCCGGACTACACCAACATCGCCGCGCTGCGCGGCTACATCGATGGCCGTTTCGCGCCGGACGAACGCAGCGTGGTGATGGCGCTGCCCAACGGCGCCGGCTCGCGCACGCGTGCGCCTGGGTCGCTGCCCGCGCACCCGCGGCCCATCGTGCACGTGCTGGTGCCGTCCGGTGTCGGCGATGCACCGGCGGCGCAGCCGCTGATCCGCAGCTGGGCCTACAGCTGGGAGAACATGCACGACGGCCTGGACGGCGTCGCCATCGACCTACCGGCGCTGGACCTGCCCGCCACGCACGACGGCGGCGTAATCCCGCTGAACATCCGCATCAAGGACCCGATCTGGCCGGCGCGCGACATGATCGACGTATCGGTCTCGGTGCGGCCGGGCGAAAAGCGCACGCTGTGGCTGGACCTGCGCGACCGCCTGCTCACCGCCGACAGCCTGTGGATTTCCATCGCCTCGGCCGCGCCCGGCTTCAACGCCGCCTCCCTCGACGGCGGCGAGGTGCGGCTGGTGTTCAAGGACCGCGCGGAAGCGCTCAGGGAACATGTCGCCGACCGCTTCAACCAGGTGCGCGACAACTGGGGCTTCCTGGTCGAGGAACACACCACCTCCAAGCGCCAGCGCCTGTACGCGCGCGTCTACGCCGACCTCAGCGACCTGCTGCGCGTGGACCCGGAGCACGCGCTGGGCCGGCTGTACTGGAACTACATCAGCTACAACAGCCAGGGCCGGGTACCGTTCCAGCAGCCGCAGCCGCCCAAGGACGTGCCGCTGTGGGCGTTCCGGCAGGTGGAAGACCTCAAGCGCGTGCGCCGCTTCGTCGACTGGTGGATCGACAACCGCCAGGTCGAATACGGCGATTTCGGCGGCGGCATTTCCGACGACACCGACCTGACCCAGCAATGGCCGGGGCTGGCGCTGATGGGCGTGGAGCCCGATCGCCTCAACGCCTCGCTGACCGCGCTCTCGGACGCGGTGTACAAGAACGGCATGTTCGCCAACGGCCTGAGCACCATCGAGACCGACGAACTGCACGCCTATGAGGAAGGCATCAACGCCAACAGCGCCATGCTCTACCTCAACTGGGGCGACCCGTTGACCGTCGAGCGGCTGATGGAAACGGTGCGCGCCTTCGACGAACGCATCGTGCTGCGCAACCCGCAGGGCCACCTGCTGTTCTCCAGCAACTGGTTCGGCGGCAACAAGGTCTACCGCGAGCCGAACTGGCAGTGGCAGAAGCCGTACTCGTTCCCGGTGCTGCACCCGGCGTTCCTGATGGGCGAATACAACGCCGATCCCACCGGCCGCGCGCTCGTCACCGGGCTGGCCGACAGCTATCTCGCCCATGCCTACGCCGACGACAAGGGCCGCTGGGTGCTGCCGAACGAGATCAACTGGGCCACCGGCAGGACCCGCGGCGGCGAACTGAACCAGGGCTCGGGCGGCGGCGATGTCATGCACACGTTCTGGGCCGCGTGGCGCTGGAGCGGCGACGACAGGTACCTGAAGGCGCTGGATTACCGCGTGCTGCGCGGCGGTCCCGGTGCGCTGTCCAACCTGGGCGAGAACGTCATCGACGTGCTCGGCCGCCAGTCGGATTGGGGCCGGCAGCTGATCGCCAATGCCGACAAGGGCGATACCGGCTTTGCCGCGGTCACCGCGTGGCAGCTGACCGGCGACCGGAAGTACCTCGAAGCGCTCCACGCAGAGGGCATCCAGGCCAAGGCGCAGCGCGAGTACATGAACACCGAGGGCCACTGGTGGAGCGACCGCGTCGAGGCGCCGAGCGAATTCCTGCAGCGCCTGCGCCTGGGCGGCATCGCGCTCAAGCGCAACCAGAGCTGGCCCGGCCACACCGTGAGCTGGCGCTTCGCCCAGCCCGGCGCCGCCGAGCAGGTCGCGCTGCTGGTGCACGCGCCTTCGCGCGAGCGCTTCAAGGTGATCGCCTGGAACCTGGGCGACAAACCGCTGGAAGCGGCGATGACCGGCTGGAACATCGCCGCCGGCACTTGGCGCATCACCAGCGGCATCGACCGCGATGGCGACGACAGGATCGATGGCAAGGCGCAGGTGCGCGAGGTGGCGCTGGAGCGCAGCGCCGCGACCACGCTGCGCTTCGCGCCGAAGCAGGCGCAGGTGTTCGAGTTCGAACGCATCGCAGCGGGCACGCCGGTGGAAACCCGCGCCGACCTCGGCATCGGCCGCGGCGACCTGCAGGTCGCGGACGGGCGCGTGCGGCTGACCGTGCACAGCCTCGGCCATGTCGCCACCCGGCCCGGCCATGCGCTGATCGAGGACGCGCGCGGCCGCGAAGTGGCGCGCGCCGCGATTCCCGCACTGGAAGCGCCGCTGGACCTGCAGCCGCGCACGACGATGGTGGAACTCGCGTTGCCGGCAGGATTCGACCGCAACGGTGCCAGCGTGCGGGTGCTGCAGGAAGGCGACGCGGAGGAAGTGACGCTGCTCAACAACCGTCTGCCGCTGCGGTAAGCGGTGGATCAGCGGGCAACGCCCGATGTTCCTTCTCCCTCCGGGAGAAGGTGCCCCGAAGAGTCGGATGAGGGCGCAGGCGGGCTTCATCCGCCACTGCGCATGACGATGGCGCAACTGGCGGCTGCTCAATACCGCGTGCCGTATCGTGGATGCCGGGCTTGCCCGGCACGGGCATTACCAGGCGAGCCTCATGCGGGGCGAGCCCCGCATCCACGCGCGGGTGTCGATTGCGCCTTCCGGCTTTCGCGCCGTATCAATCCTCGTGCCCGCTTCCGGAACGGACGCTCCTCGTAGGTGCCGGGCTTGCCCGGCACGGGCATCACCAGGCGAGCCTCATGGAGGGTGAGCCCCGCATCTACGCGCGGATGTCGGCTGCGCCTCCCGGCTTTCGCGCCATGCCGATCCTTGTGCCCGTTTCCGGAACGGACGCTCCTCGTAGGTGCCGGGCTTGCCCGGCACGGGGCGTTACAAGGCGAGTCCAATGTCGGGCGAGCCTCGCCTCTACGCGGCGGTGTCTGTCTGCATCTGCCGGCTCTCGCGCCGGTACCAGTCCCCGCGTCCCGCTTCCGGAACGAACACCGTGCAGTGTTCCATCGGACGCTGGTAGACGTGCACCGAGATCGCGATGCCGCTGTCGCTGGCATTGCGCAGCACATGGAACTCGTCCGGCGGAATCAGGTTGCCGGCGCTGCCGCGCGCGGCGGTCAGGGCTGGAAGCGGCTGGAAGCGGGCGGTATCGCCGCGTTCTTCCAGCAGGCGATACGGGGCGATGCGCAGCGCGCCCTGCCACACGCCTTCCACGCACCACAGGCCGTCGTGGTCATGCAGCGGCGTGCCCTGCCCCGGCCCCCAGGTCATGGCGACGATGCTGTAGCCGTGGCGCGCGCTGCGGTACAGCTCGCGGCGCGCGTAGTGGTCGGTGATCGGCTCGTGCACGCAGCGCGGCAGCACGATCGCCGGATCGGCGATGGCCTGCTGCAGCGCGCGTTCGATCGCCGCCACCGTGGCGGCGACATCGGGTGCGGCGAGCGCGGTGTCGATGGCCGCCACCAGCCGCTCGCGGCCGATGAAGTCGGAATAACCGGTTGCATCTGAAATCATGCGGCCAGTCTAGGGCAATGCAGTGAACATTCCGTTCGCCGTTGCGCAGGCCAGGCGGCGCGTGCGGTTCACGCCGTGCCGCGCTGCACGAACGGCACCTGCGCGTACAGCCGGCGCTCGCCGCCGCGCGGATCATCCTGCAGACGGCTGTCGTCGTCGAACACCAGGGTCTGCCGGCGCTGCAGTGAATACGGTTCCCAGCGCGGAAGTCCGCGATGGTTGGGATCGCCGTGGCGGGCGAAGGCCAGCAGCGCGTCGCTCATCGCCCCGGCCATGCGCGTGGCCGAAGCGGTGGTGCCGGTGCGCGAACCGGGCTGCCGCGTGTTGTCGAACACCAGCGGTATGTCCAGCGTATGGAAGGCGCGCAACCGGTCCGCTTCGCCGCCGCGGTCGTACCAGTCCAACTGGTAGGCCCAGGTCGGCGCGCCCTGCCGCGCGCGCGCTTCCAGCTCCTCGACCGCGCCGCGCCACGAGCGCCCGGCGGTGGTCGCGGCGAAGAACACGTCCGACGGCGTGTAGTGCGGGTACATCTGCCGGTAGGCGGCGATCACCACCGACGGCAGCAGGTCCACGAACTGTTCCTTCTCCAGCTTAGCCGGCAGCTCGTCCCAGTCCAGCGCGAAATTGTGGTCGTCGTGGCCCAAGAAGGCGCGGGTTTCGTCATGCGTGTTGCCGATGACCATGGGAATGCCGGCCGACTGCAGCGGCGCCTGCGGCCAGAACGGATGCACCGGCAGGTGGCGCGTGTCCAGCACCGGGCCGAAGTACAGGCCGGTGTCCTCGACCCATGACGGATCGCGCAGCTTCACCGCTTCCAGCAGTTTCTCCATCGGCAGCGTGCGCAGCGCCTGCGGATCGCGCAGGCCGAAGTGCTCGAGCACGCGTTGCGCTCGCAGCGTGGCGGCACGCGGGCCGGCGGCAGTGACCTGCTGGCCGCTCATCGTCCAGGCGCGGTGGAACAGGCCTTTCGCCGCGGGCATCGCCATCAGCGTGGCGATCTTGGCGCCGCCGCCGGACTGGCCGAACACGGTGACGTTACCGGCATCGCCGCCGAACTCGGCCGCGTGCCGGCGTACCCACTGCAGCGCCTGCACCAGGTCGAGCTGGCCGGCGTTGCCCGAATCGGCGAACGCCTCGCCGCCCAGGCCGGCCATGTACAGGTAGCCGAACACGTTGAGGCGGTGATTGACGGTGACCACCACCACGTCGCCGCGCCGGCACAGGTTGCCGCCGTCGTACAGCGGGTCGCTGCCCGAGCCGTTGTTGTAGGCGCCGCCGTGCAGGTACACCAGCACCGGCCGGCGACCGCCGTCGCGCAGCGCCGGCGTCCACACGTTGAGATACAGGCAGTCCTCGCTGCCCGGCCCTTCGCCGCTGGTCTGCGGCGCGGCCGGGCCATAGACCAGCGCATCGCGTATCCCCTGCCATGGCGTTTCCAGCGCCGCCTGCTGGAAGCGCCGCGGTGCGGTATCGGCGCCGTAGGGAATGCCGCGGAAGACATGCACGCCCTGCTCGGTCTGCCCGGCGACGCGGCCGCCGCGCAAGCGCGCGATCGGACTGGCCGGGCCGCGCGCGGCCGCGGCCGGCACGGCAGTGGCCAGCCCCGCGCCGAGCGAACACAGCACCCCGGCGCGCAGGAAATGGCGGCGCCGCGGATCGTCGGGCGTGACGGTCATGGCGCGCGCTCCGCCGGCTGCGCGGCGATCCAGTCCAGCGCCAGCCGCGGCCAGGCGGCGGTGGTGAGGCCGGTGGTGCCGCGCGTGCCGAAGCCGTGTCCGCCGCGCGGGAACACGTGCAGCTCGGCCGGCACGCCGGCCTGGCGCAGGCCGGCGTAGAACGCCAGGCTGTTGCCCACCGGCACCGCGTCGTCGTCGCCGGCATGCACCAGGAAGGTCGGCGGGGTATCGGCGCGCACCTGGTACTGCATCGAGTAGCGCCGCTGCAACGCCGGCTCCGGTTGCGGGCCCAGCAGCCGTCCGCGCGAGCCGGGGTGCGCATCCGCGCCGGCCATGTCGATCACCGGATAGATCAATAGCTGGAAATCCGGGCGCGCGCTGACGCGGTCGACGGCGTCCGTCGCCGGGTACGCCGGCTGGTCGAAGCCGTTGCCGAGGCGCGCGGCCAGGTGCCCGCCGGCGGAAAAGCCGATCACGCCGATGCGCCGCGGGTCCAGCTGCCATTGTTCCGCGTTGGCGCGGATCAGCCGCAGCGCGCGCTGCGCATCGGCCAGCGCCGCGTCGCGATCCTCGCGGCCCTCGCCCGGCAGCCGGTAGCGCAGCACGAACAGGGTGATCCCGCCCTCGTCGACGAAGGCCGGCACCAGCGCCGAGCCCTCCTTGTCCAGTACCACGCGCTGGTAACCGCCGCCGGGCGTCACCAGCAGCGCGGTGCCGTTGGGGCGCGCCGGCCGGTACACGACCAGCCAGGGCTCGCTGACGTGGGTGACGTAGCGGTCCGGCAGCGCGGGGTCGGCGCTGCGCTCGACGATCTGCGGCGCCTGCGGCAATGCATTGTCCCCCGGTGCCAATCCGGCCGGCCACAGCGCGATCCGCTGCGCCGATCCGGGTGCCGGTTCGCCGTCCATGCTGGCGGCTGCGGTTCCGGCCGCGAACCCGGGCGCCAGCAAAAAAGCCATCAATAACAAAGGTCTGCGGATGCTGTTCAGGGGCATGGAGAATCTCGCGATGCGGGGCTGGGGCGGCCGTGATGCGTTGCGTATTGCCATATGACACCGGTTTACCATATACAGCACCCACAGCACTGTCGATGGGCGGTGCAGCAACGCCACCAGGAGAGCCACTTGAGCAACGATCAAGGCCGACAGGACCCGTCCGCCGCGCTGGACGACATCGCCCGCCAGTTCGTGGAGGCGCGTCGCGCGGGGCGTTCGCTCGCCGATTTCCCCGGCGCGATCCCGGCGGACCTGGTGACCGCCTACCAGGTGCAGGACCTGGCCATCGGCCGCTGGGACGACGACGTGGTGGGCTGGAAGGTGGGCTATATCGCCGCCGAGCGCCGCGACGGATCCGGCGACGAGCGCCTGCTGGGCCCGGTGTTCTCGCGCCAGCTCTGGAATGCCACCGGTAGCATCGTCGACATCCCAGTGTTCTCCGGCGCCGGCGGTTTCGCCGCGGTCGAAGCCGAGTACGTGCTGCGGCTCGACGCCGACGCGCCCGCCGGCAAGCTCGACTGGACGCCGGACGAAGCCGCCGCCCTGCCCGCGCGGCTGTTCACCGGCGTGGAAGTGGCCAGCAGCCCGCTGGCGACGATCAACGTGCTGGGGCCGCGGGTGGTCGTTTCCGACTTCGGCAACAACAATGGGCTGGTACTCGGCACCGAAATCGTGGACTGGACGCAGCTGGACGAAGCGCGGCTGCTGGCGCGCACCGAGATCGACGGCGGCGTGGTCGGCATCGGCGGCACCGGCAACCTGCCCGGCGGCCTGCGCGCGGCCTACGCGTTCGCGCTGGCGCGTTCGGCGCGCCGTGGACGGTCGCTGCGCCGGGGCGACTTGATCGCCACCGGCAACGCCACCGGCATCCACGACATCGCCGTGGGCCAGCATGCCGTGGTCCGCTTCGAGGGTTACGGCGAAATTTCCTGCAGGGCCGTGGCCGCCGGCTGAGCGGCGCATGGCAGCTACGCGTGGAGGGGGGTTCGATGATCGATCGCAGAAGGTTTCTCACCGCCAGCCTGGGCGCGCTCGCCGCGCCGGTGCTGACGGCATGTTCGGGCGGCAACAAGGCCGATGGCGGCGGGCGCGTGCTTACCGCCACCGACGTGCACGTGGCGGACTACCCCACGGTCACTGCGGTCAAGTGGATCGGGCAGGAGCTCGAACGCGCGACCGGCGGCCGGCTGCGGCTGGCGCAGTACCACTCCGGCCAGCTCGGCCGCGAGTCGGAGGCGATCGACATGGCGCGCTTCGGCGCCATCGACATCACCCGCGTCTACTCCGGTGCGTTGAACAACGCCTTCCCGCTGACCCAGGCGCTGTGCCTGCCCTACGTGTTCGACTCGGTCGCGCACATGCGCCGCGCGCTGGACGGCGGCATCGCCGACGCGGTGCTGGCCGGCTTCGAGAGCCGCGACCTGGTCGGCCTGGCGATCTACGACTCGGGCGCGCGCTGCTTCTACAACACCAAGCACCCGATCGTGGAGCCGCACGACCTGCACGGCCTGAAGCTGCGCGTGGCCAGTTCGGACATCTTCCTGCAGCTGATGCGCCTGTTCGGCGCCAACCCGACGCCGATGTCGCTGGGCGACACGTTCTCCGGCATGGAGACGCACATGATCGACGGTGCCGAGAACAACATGCGCAGCTTCCATTCCAGCCGCCACTTCGAGGCCGCGCACTACTGGTCGGAAAGCCAGCATTCGTACGCGCCGGACGTGCTGCTGATGTCGCGGCGCAGCTTCGACACGCTGGCGCCGGATGACCGCCGCCTGCTGCTGGACCTGGCGCGGCAGTCGGTGCAGGTGATGCGCGGCGAATGGGACGCCTCCGAGGACAAGGCCCGCCAGGCGGTACTGGCCCACGGCGTGAAGGCCAACGCGGTGGACATCGCCGCGTTCCGCGATGCCGCCGCGCCGCTGCTGCGCGACTACCTGCGGCAGCCGGAGATCGCCGCCCTGCACCGCCGCATCCGCGATTTCGCCTGAGGCCCCGCATCGATGACCGAGTCCACTCCCCGCACTCCCCCGGCCGGCCTGCAGCGCGCGCTGGAAACGCTGGCCACTGTCGTCATCCACGTCGCCGCCATCGCCCTGCTCGGGCTGGTGGTGGTGCAGGGCTGGCAGGTATTCGCCCGTTACGTCATCAACGATTCGCCCAGCTGGACCGAACCGGTCACCCTGCTGCTGCTGAGCACGGCGATGAGCATGGGCGCGGCCGCGGGCGTGCACACCAACCGCCATTTCGGCTTCTTCCTGCTGGCCGACCACCTCAACCCGCTGGCGCGGCGCGCGGTCGATGCGGTGGTGCCGCTGGTGGTGGCCGCCATCGGCGCGGTCATCGCACGCTGGGGCTGGGCGCTGTGGATGGACGGGCTGCACATCAAGGCCGCCGGCGCCCACCTGCCGCAGAGCGTGAACTACCTGCCGCTGAGCATCGGCGGCGCGCTGATGGTGGTGTTCGCGCTGAACCGCCTGCGGCTGGCGCTGCAGCCGGCCGCCCTCGAAGGAGACCGCTGAACCATGGGCATCGCAATCCTGTTCGCCGTGTTCGGCGCGCTGCTGCTGATCGGCGTGCCGGTCGCCTACGCGCTGGCCGCCGCCGCGCTGGCCACCCTGCTCTATCTCGACCTGCCCAGCGTGGTGCTGGTGCAGCAGATCGCGGCCGGCACCGGCTCGGCCTCGCTGATCGCCATTCCGCTGTTCATCTTCGCCGGCGAGATCATGATGCGTGGCGGCATCTCCGAGCGCCTGATCGCGCTGGCGGCCTCGCTGGTCGGGCGCCTGCGCGGCGGCCTGGGCCAGGTGTCGATCCTGTCCTCGCTGTTCTTCGGCGGCGTGTCCGGCTCGGCCATCGCCGACGTCTCGGCGGTGGGCGGCACGATGATCCCGCAGATGGTCCAGCGCGGTTACGACCGCGATTTCGCGGTCAACGTCAGCATCACCGCGGCGCTGGTGGCGCTGCTGGTGCCGCCCTCGCACAACCTGATCCTGTTCTCGGCGGCGGCCGGCGGCGGCCTGTCCATCGCCGACCTGTTCGCCGCCGGCGTGGTGCCGGCGCTGCTGATGACCGTGGTGCTGATGGTCACCGGCTACAGCGTGGCGCGGCGCCGCGGCTACGGCGTGGAAGCCTTCCCCGGCCTGCGCGCGGTGCTGCTGCGGCTGGCCGCCGCCCTGCCCGGCCTGGGCCTGGTGGCGCTGATCTTCGTCGGCATCCGCGCCGGCATCTTCACCGCGGTCGAATCGGCGGCCATCGCCGTGGTCTACGCGCTGCTGGTCACCGCCGTGCTGTACCGGCAGTTGCGCTGGCGCGTGTTCCTGGACACGGTGATCCACGCCGCGCGCAGTACCGGCGTGATCCTGTTCGTGATCGCCACCGCGGCGGTGTTCGGCTGGCTGCTGGCCTACCTGCAGGTGCCGGCGGCGGCGGTGGCCTTCCTGCAGTCGTTCGCGCACAGCAAGTTCATGGTGCTGCTGATGATCGTGGTGATGCTGCTGCTGCTGGGCACCTTCATGGACCTGGCGCCGATGATCCTGATCTGCACGCCGATCTTCCTGCCGGTGGCCAGGGCCTACGGCATCGACCCGATCCATTTCGGCCTGGTGCTGGTGCTGACCGGCGGCCTGGGCCTGGTGACGCCGCCGGTGGGCTCGGTACTGTTCATCGGCACCGCCATCGGCAAGATCACCGTCGGCCAGAGCATGAAGACGATCTGGCCGTTCTGGCTTGCCGGGCTGGGCGTGCTGCTGGTGGTGACGTTCTTCCCGCAGCTGTCGCTGTGGCTGCCGGCGCTGCTGCGCGGCTGAGCACCGTCACGGCCGGGGCCGGGCCGACGATTCCGGCCCGGGCCGTCGTCTCGGGCTAACATCACCGCCTGGCGCGGGCTCCCGGCCCTGCCCCGGCGCATGCCGCCGGCAGCGGCGGGAGGCCGCCGCGCCGTCCACATCGCCGTGCCCTGCGGGCGCGGCTTTCGCCAGAACCCGTTCCGCTGGATGGTTTGCAAGGACATGTCATTGCGCAAGAAGGCCGATTCCGACGCCACGACCAAGCCCCTGGGCAGGCCGGCAACCATCAACGACATCGCGCGCCTGTCCGGCGTCTCCAAGAAGACGGTGTCGCGGATCATCAACAACTCGCCGCTGGTGCGGAAGGACACGCGCGAGAAGGTCGAAGCGCTGATGCGCGAGGTCGGCTACGCGCCCGACCCGCTGGCGCGCGGCCTGGCGTTCCGGCGCTCGTTCCTGATCGGCATGGTCTACGACAACCCCACCGCGCAGTACGTGGTGGACATGCAGTACGGCGCGCTCGACGCGCTGCGCGGCTCCAGCTTCGAGCTGGTGGTGCACCCCTGCGACACCCGCAGCCCCGGCTACATCGAGGGCGTCAAGCGCTTCGTGCAGCAGCAGAAGCTGCACGGCGTGATCCTGGTGCCGCGCGCCTCCGAGGACCAGGCGCTGGCCGACATGCTGGAAGAAATCGGCTGCCGCTACACCCGCATCGCCTCGCTGCCGCTGGACGACACCTCGCAGATGGTGATCACCCACGACCGCGACGGCGCCGCCGAGGCCGCCGACTACCTGCTCTCGCTCGGCCACCGCGACATCGCCCTGATCACCGGCCCGTCGGCCTACCGCTCGGCGCACGAGCGCACCGCCGGTTTCATCGATGCGTTGCAGCGGCGCGGCATCGAACTGCCGCCGGCGCGCATCATCGAGGCCGGCTACACCTTCGAATCCGGCGTGGCCGCGGCCGAGAAGCTGCTGCTCGGCAAGCAGCGCCCCACCGCCATCTTCACCGGCAACGACGAGATGGCCGCCGGCGTCTACAAGGTCGCCATGCGCGCCGGCATCAACATCCCGCGCGAACTGTCGGTGGTGGGCTACGACGACAGCCCGTTGGCCTCGCGGCTGTGGCCGTCGTTGACCTCGGTGCGGCGCAATACCCGTGACACCGGGCGCACCGCCGCGGCGATGCTGATCCAGCCCGAAGGCCAGGCCGCGCTGCAGATCGCCAGCGTGCGCCCGCACCTGATCGTGCGCGATTCCTGCCAGCCGCCCCTGGATTGACCCCCAAATCATTGTTCCGGAAAGGAAAACCAGTATCCCGCGTTGCGGAATGACACCGGTTTCCTAATTGGCTATGATGGCCCCGCACCGCATCCGGCGGGATCCGTCCAGGACGGGCCCGCGCCACGGCCGCGCCGGATCGCCCGCCAGGCAAGGCGCGGCACCGCCAACCCACCCCCGTACCACCGCTCAGGGAGAGGAACACCATGACGAATCCATTCAGCCTCGAAGGCAAGGTCGCGCTGGTAACCGGTGCCAATACCGGCCTGGGCCAGGGCGTCGCGCTGGCGCTGGCCGCCGCGGGCGCCGACATCGCCGGCGCCGGCATCGTCCCGGCCGAGGAAACCGCCACCAAGGTGCGCGCGCTGGGCCGCCGCTTCCTCAACATCGAGGCCAACCTGATCAGCATCGAGCCGGTCGAGCGGGTGGTGCGCGAAACCGTCGAGGGGCTGGGCGGACTGGACATCCTGGTCAACAACGCCGGCCTGATCCGCCGCGCCGACGCGGTGGAGTTCAGCGAGAAGGACTGGGACGACGTGATGAACGTCAACATCAAGTCCGCCTTCTTCATGTGCCAGGCCGCCGGCCGGCACTTCATCGCCCAGGGCGGCGGCAAGATCATCAACATCGCTTCGATGCTGTCCTTCCAGGGCGGCATCCGCGTGCCGTCCTACACCGCCTCCAAGAGCGGCATCGCCGGCATCACCCGGCTGCTGGCCAACGAATGGGCGCAGCAGGGCGTGAACATCAACGCCATCGCCCCGGGCTACATGGCCACCGACAACACCGCGCAGCTGCGCGCCGACGAGGACCGCAGCAAGGCCATCCTCGACCGCATCCCGGCCGGCCGCTGGGGCAGGCCGGAAGACCTGGGCGGCACCGCCGTGTTCCTGGCCTCCAGCGCCTCGGACTACATCAACGGCGCGGTGATCCCGGTCGACGGCGGCTGGCTGGCGCGCTGATCCCGGTTTTTTTTCCTTCCCCCGCGGGGCGGAAGGGGGCGCATGGGCGCCCGCAATACCCTCAGAACACGCTTCCACAGAACAAAGAGAGTCACGCCATGAAGATCGCCCTGATGCAGGAATTCAGCCAGGCCGCCAAGAACCCGGTGGTGCTGGAACAGCTCAACACCGTTGCCGCCGCCCAGGGCCACGAGGTGTTCAACGTCGGCATGGACGGCGACAACGACCACCGCCTGACCTACATCCACCTGGGCATCTGCGCCGCGCTGCTGCTCAACGCCAGGGCGGTGGATTTCGTCGTCGCCGGCTGCGGCACCGGGCAGGGCGCGATGATGTCGCTCAACGCCTGGCCGGGCGTGTACTGCGGCTACTGCATCGAACCGACCGACGCCTTCCTGTTCGCCCAGGTCAACAACGGCAACGCGCTGGCGCTGCCGTTCGCCAAGGGCTACGGCTGGGGCGCGGAAATCAACATCCGCTACATCTTCGAGAAGGCCTTCGGCGGCGAGCGCGGCCAGGGTTACCCGGCCGAGCGCAAGGAGTCGCAGATGACCAACGCCGGCATCCTGGCGCAGGTGAAGCAGGGCGCCTCGAAGGAGTTCATCGCTGGCCTGAAGTCGATCGATCCGGAGCTGGTGAAGCAGGCCGTCGGCGGTGCGCGTTTCCAGAAGGCGTTCTTCGACAACGCGCAGGACGCGGAGATCGTGGCCTACGTGAAGGGCGTGCTGGGCCAGTAAGGGCAGGGCACGCAACCGGTGGACGAGGGCGCCTGCGGGCGCCCTTGCCGTTTCCGGCCAGTGCCGCCGCCGGTGCCCCCGCGGCACCCGGCTGGTAGCATGTCCACCCCCGAAATCCAGGCGCCGTCACCCATGGCCGACTCCAAGAACCCGTCCGTCACCCAGGCCCAGGCCGAGGAGGCCGTGCGCACCCTGCTGCGCTGGGCTGGCGAAGATCCCGCCCGCGAAGGCCTGCTGGACACCCCGCGCCGCGTGGCCGAGGCCTATGGCGACTGGTTCAAGGGCTACCAGGACGACCCGCGCGAGTACCTGGCGCGCACCTTCGAGGAAGTGGCCGGCTATGACGAGATGATCGTGCTGCGCGACATCGAGTACGAAAGCCACTGCGAGCACCACATGGCGCCGATCATCGGCCGCGTGCATGTGGGCTACGTGCCCAACGGCCGCGTGGTCGGCATCTCCAAGCTGGCGCGCGTGGTCGAGGCCTATGCGCGCCGCTTCCAGGTGCAGGAGAAGATGACCGCGCAGATCGCCGACGTCATCCAGGACGTGCTGCAGCCGCTGGGCGTGGGCGTGGTGGTGGAAGGCTCGCACGAGTGCATGACCACCCGCGGCATCCACAAGCGCGGCGTCAGCATGGTCACCTCGCGCATGCGCGGCAGCTTCCATGACGACGCCCGCACCCGCGCCGAGTTCCTGCGCTTCATCGAAGTGGGCCAGGCGCGCCGCTGAGCTGGTATTCCTTCTCCCTCCGGGAGACAGTCCGGCAGGATTGCCGGACTGCACGGCGAAGCCGCCCGAAGGGTGAGGCACAGGGATGTGCCGAATGCAGGTGCCCCGAAGGGGCGGATGAGGGTACGGGCGAAGCCTAGTCCAACCAGATACCACGAGGCTTCGCCCTTGCCCTCACCCCAACCCCCGCCCCGCGCCCTGCGCCCCGGCCCACACCGGCGGTGTGGGCGCTCAACCGCACGCGCGCCGATGGCGCGCAAGCCGTGCGGTTTCGCCCCACCGGGAGAGGGGCTTTACCTCTGAGAGAACCCCATGCACTACGTAGAACTGACCGCAATGCTGGCCGTCGCGCAGTACCTGTTCTTCGGCGTCATGGTCGGCCGCGCCCGCGGCCGCCATGGGGTGAAGGCGCCGGCGGTGGTCGGCCACGAAGGCTTCGAGCGCGCGTACCGGGTGCAGATGAACACCCTGGAGCTGATGGTCGCGCTGTTGCCCGCGCTGTTCGTCGCCGCCCGTTTCTGGCCGGCGGCCTGGGTAGCGGGCATCGGCGCGGTGTACCTGGTCGGCCGTTTCATCTATTGGCGCGCCTACCTGAGCGCACCGTCCAGCCGCGCGCTGGGCTTCGCGCTGTCGATGCTGCCGGTGATCGCGCTGGTGCTGCTGGCCGTGGCCGGCGCGGTGCTGCGCTAGGGTGGGGCGATCTTCGCCGGGAACCGTGTCGCCCGGCGCCCCGGTTCCGTTCCACGATGGATACATTGACGACAGGAGGTTGCGATGAAACAGCATTCGTTGTTCCGGCGCCATTGGCCATGGCTGGCCCTGCTGCTGGTGGCCGGTCTCTGGGAGATCCGTGCCGACCTGCTGAAGGTGCATGACGCCTCCGCGCGCCGGCTGGCCCAGCTCGACGCCGAGCACTAGCGCGAGCCGCCTTTGCCGCGGGCCGGCACGACGGCAGACGAAAGGGAGCCTCGCGGCTCCCTTTGCCGTTGCTGGCGGCGCCAGACCGGGCGGCCGCCCGTGGTGGACTCAGCGCGCCGAGAAGCCGCCGTCCACCAGGTGATAGCTGCCGGTGATGAACGAGGCCTGGTCCGAGAGCAGGAAGCAGGTCAGCGCCGCTACTTCCTCCGCGTTGCCCAGGCGTCCGGCCGGATGCAGCGCCACCAGCCCGTCGTACGCCGCGCGCTCCATGCCCGCCAGCAGCGGCGTGTCGATGAAGCCCGGGCCGACCGCGTTGATGCGCAGCCCGCGCGCCGAGTATTCCAGCGCCGCGGTCTTGGTCATGCCCACCAGCGCGTGCTTGGCCGCCACGTAGGCGGTCGAACCGGCCCAGCCGTTGCTGCCGAGGATCGAGGCCATGTTGACGATGGCGCCACCCCCGCCGGCCAGCATCGCGGCGATCTCATACTTCATCGAATGGAACACGCCGTGCAGGTTCACGCCGAGCACGCGGTGCCATTCCTCCAGCGGGTAGTCGGCGGTCGGCAGGCTGGCGCCGCCGATGCCGGCGTTGTTCACCGCCAGGTGCAGGCCGCCGTACTCGGCCACGGTGGCTTCCACCAGCTGCCGTACCGCGTCGGCGTCGCTGACGTCGAGCTGGCGCGCGCGGGCCCGCGCGCCGATGCTCGACGCCACCTGCCCGGCGGCATTGCGGTCCAGGTCGGCCACGACGACCTGCGCGCCGCTGATGGCCAGCTGCCGCGCCACGGCCTCGCCGATGCCCGAGGCGGCGCCGGTGACCAGGGCGACCTTGCCGGAAAAATCCAGTTGCATGGTGGGTCTCCAAGGCGGCAGGGGAGGGCCGCCATGGCACCATCATCCGCATCGGCCGTGGTGGCGGCGTTGCGTTCGATCAAACCGCCGCGGTCCGTTCAGCCGGCGAACGTGTCCCACGCCATGCGCGCGATCAGCACCACCACCAGCAGCAGGAACAGCCTGCGGATCAACGGCGTGCCGCCGCGCAGCGCCAGCCGCGTGCCGGTCACCGAACCGGCCACGTTGGCCGCCGCCATCGGCACCGCGAAGGCCAGCAGCACGTTGCCGCTGGGCACGAAGAACGACAGCGCGGCCACGTTGGTGGCCAGGTTGACCACCTTGGAGGCGGCCGAGGCGCGCAGGAAATCCAGGCCGAAGAAGCGGATGAACAGGAAGATCAGGAAGCTGCCCGTACCCGGGCCGAAGAAGCCGTCGTAGAAGCCGATCACCGCGCCCATCGCCAGCGCGATGCCCAGCTCGCGGCGGCCGACCTCGCGTGGCCGGTGCAGGGCGCCGAAATCCTTCTTCGCCAGCGTGTAGCCGAGCATCACGATCAGCAGCGCCAGCACCAGCGGCCGCACCGCGTCCTTGGACAGCAGGCTGACCGCGGTGGCGCCGAGGAAGGCGAATACGAACGCCGTCGCCGCGGCCAGCAGCACCGGCCGCCACGGGAAGCGCACCGAGCGAGCGTAGCGCCATGCCGCCGCGCCGGTGCCGAACACCGAACTGAACTTGTTGGTGCCCAGCAGGGCGGCCGGCGTGTGCTGCGGCAGCACCGTGAACAGGCCCGGCAGCTGGATCAGCCCGCCGCCGCCGACCGCCGCATCCACCAGCCCGGCGATGAAGGCGATGGCCAGCAGCCATGGCAGCTCGGTGGGCAGGAGTTCCAGCATGGTCGGACCTGAACGGAGGGCGCGACAGCATACGCCCGCGCCGGCTGGTCGCGGCGGCGAGGTGGATGGGAAAATGCGCGCATGCAGATCGCCCCGACTTCTCCCTGTCCCTGCGGCTCCGGCCACGCCCATGGCCGCTGCTGCGCGCGCTGGCATGCCGGCGAGGCCGCGCCCGACGCCGAGGCGCTGATGCGTTCGCGCTACAGCGCCTACGTGACCGGCAACGCCGATTACCTGCTGGCGACCTGGCATGCCGATACGCGGCCGCAGACGCTGTCGCTGGACGACGCGCCGGGCCAGCGCACGCAGTGGCTGGGCCTGGACGTGAAGCGCCACCGGGCCACCGGCGCCGACACCGCCGAAGTGGAGTTCGTCGCCCGCTACCGCGTCGGCGGCGGCAGTGCCGTGCGCCTGCAGGAGCACAGCCGCTTCGTGCGCGAGCACGGCCGCTGGTACTACCTCGACGCGCTGGACTGAGCGCCACGTGTCCATGACACCGCGCTCACCCGCCATGGCTAAGCTGGCGGCATGCAGATTTCCAGTGCCGCACTGCTGAAGACCTCCAGCGCTGCGACGACGCCACCCACGCTGGCGGAGCGTTACCGCGCCGTGCGCCAGGCCAGCATGGCGCTGGCCGCGCCGCTCTCGGCCGAAGACGCCATGGTGCAGAGCATGCCCGACGCCAGCCCGGCCAAATGGCACCTGGCGCACACCACCTGGTTCTTCGAACAGTTCGTGCTGGGCCTGCAATCCGGCGGCCGCGCGCTGCATCCGCAGTGGCAGGCGCTGTTCAACAGCTACTACCAGAGCATCGGCCAGGCCCATGCGCGGGCGCAGCGCGGCCTGCTGTCGCGGCCCTCGCTGGCGCAGGTGCTGGAGTACCGGGCGCAGGTCGACAACTGCATCGGCCAGCGCCTGCAGGCCGACGACCTGGACGCGCAGGCGCGCGAACACCTGCTGCTGGGCCTGCAGCACGAACAGCAGCACCAGGAACTGCTGCTGACCGACATCAAGCATGCGCTGTGGAGCAATCCGCTACAGCCGGCCTATCGCGACGACCTGCCGATGCCCGCGCCAACGGCGGCGGGCGGTTCCGCGGTGTGGATCGAAAGCCCGGAGCGCATCGTCGAGATCGGTGCGCCGGCCTGGCCCGCGCATGTGCGCTTCGCCTACGACAACGAATCGCCCCGCCACCGCGTGCTGGTGCCGGCGCATGCGCTGGCCGACCGTCCGGTGAGCAACGCCGAGTACCGCGCCTTCATCGACGACGGCGGCTACCGCGACCCGCTGCTGTGGATGAGCGACGGCTGGGCGCAGCTGCAGGCCGGCCAGTGGCGCCGGCCGTTGTACTGGGACGAAGCGTTGGAGCGCGAGTACACGCTGGGTGGCTGGCGTGCGCTGGACCCGGACGCGCCCGTCTGCCACCTGGGCTGGTTCGAGGCCGACGCCTTCGCGCGCTGGGCCGGCGCGCGCCTGCCCACCGAATTCGAATGGGAGTCCGCGGCCGCGGCGCGGCCGGTCGCCGGCAACCTTGCCGATGCCGGCCTGCTGCATCCGGCATCGGCCGCCGCCGTCGAGCCGGGCGTGCCGCGGCAGCTGTTCGGCGACGTCTGGGAATGGACCGCCAGCGCCTACGGTGCCTACCCCGGTTTCCGCCCGTTGCCGGGCAGCGCGGGCGAATACAACGGCAAGTTCATGTGCGGCCAGTTCGTGCTGCGCGGCGGCAGCTGCGCCACGCCGGCCGGGCATGTGCGCGCCAGTTACCGCAACTTCTTCCCGCCGTCGGCGCGCTGGCAGTTCGCCGGCCTGCGCCTGGCCAGGGACAGCTGAGTGGCGCCGGTTCCGCCGCAGGCCGCGCTTGTCGACCGCCGCCCCGACCGTGCCACCATCACCGCCGACGTGCTCGCCGGCCTGTCGGCGCGGCCGCGCGCGCTGCCGTCCAAGTATTTCTACGACGCGCGCGGATCGGCGCTGTTCGAATGCATCACCCGGCAGCCGGAGTACTACCTCACCCGCACCGAACTGGAACTGCTGCCGCGGGTGCTGCCGGAAATCGCCGCGCAGGTGGGGCCGCAGGCGCGGGTGGTGGAATACGGCAGCGGCAGCGGCCGCAAGACGCGGCTGCTGCTGCAGGCGCTGGAAGAGGTGGTGGCCTATACGCCGGTGGAGATCTCGCGCACCGCGCTGCTGGACAGCATCCGCGCGCTGGCGGTGGATTTTCCCGCCATCGAGATGCTGCCGGTCTGCGCCGACTTCACCGTGTTGCCGCCGCTGCCGCCGCCGCAGCGCCCGGCGCGGCGCACGCTGCTGTTCTTTCCCGGATCGACCCTGGGCAACTTCACCGAGGCGGCGGCGGTGTCCATCCTGCGCGGCATGCGCCAGGCGATGGGGCCGCAGGGCCTGGCCCTGATCGGCATCGACCTGGACAAGGATCCGGACGTCATCGAGGCCGCCTACAACGATGCGGCCGGCGTCACCGCCGCCTTCACCCTCAACCTGCTGGCGCGCCTCAACCGCGAGATCGACAGCGACTTCGACCTGTCCGGCTTCGTCCATCGCGCCCGCTACGCGGCCGCGTGGCGGCGCATCGAGACGTCGCTGGTCAGCCGCCACGCGCAGGTGGTGCACGTGGCCGGGCAGGCGTTCGCGTTCGAGCGCGACGAAGCCATGCACGTGGAATACAGCCACAAGTACGACGACGCGCAGTTCGCGGCGATGGCGGCCGCCGCCGGCCTGCGGGTGTGCGGCGCCTGGGATGCGCCCGCGCGCATGTTCGGCCTGCGCCTGCTGCAGCCGGCCTGAACTCCCACGCCGGGCGCGGCGCCTCTTATCATCGGGCTTCGTTCCAGGGTGTGCGTTGCGAGGGCCGCTGCATGAAATCGATCCGGATGGTGCCGGCACTGGGCCTGGCCTGCGCGCTCGCCGTGGCGGCGCCGGCACAGGCCGCCCTCGTTGATTTCGGCAGCTGCGGCGCCAGCCTGCGCGATGCCGCCGTCGCCCAGGGCGTGTCCGCCGGCCGCGTCGACGGTTTGTTCGCCAGCGTCGTGCCGGACATGAGCGTGCTGCCCCTGCTCGACGCACAGCCCGAGTTCACCACGCCGATCTGGGACTACCTGGCCGCCCTGGTGGATGCGCAGCGCGTGGCCGACGGCCGTGCCATGCTCGCCACGCATCGCGACCTGCTCGACCGCATCGCCGCGGAGTACGGCGTCGACCCGGCCACGGTCGTGGCGGTGTGGGGCGTGGAAAGCGACTACGGCCGCATTGCCGGCAAGCGGCCGCTGCTGCAGTCGCTGGCCACGCTGTCCTGCAATGGCCGCCGCCAACCGTTCTTCCGCGGCGAACTGCTGGCCCTGCTCAAGTTGATCGACCGTGGCGACCTCGCCGCCGACGGGCTTACCGGCTCCTGGGCCGGTGCCTTCGGCCAGACCCAGTTCATGCCGTCCACCTACGCGCGCATCGCGGTGGATGGCGATGGCGACGGCCGCCGCGATCTGGTCGCCAGCATCCCCGACGCACTGGCGTCCACCGCCAACTATCTCAAACAGTCGGGCTGGCGCAGCGGCCAGCCCTGGGGCGTGGAAGTGCGCGTTCCCGCCGGTTTCGACGCCACCCAGGCCGGGCGCACCAAGCGCCGGCCGCTTGCCGCCTGGCGCGCGCTGGGTGTCACCGGGGTCGATGGCGGTGCGCTGCAGGCCTCGGCGATGGCCGACGACAGCGCCGCCGCGCTGCTGCTGCCGGCGGGCGCGAAGGGACCGGCCCTGCTGGCGTTCCGCAACTACGACGCGATCTATTCCTACAACGCGGCCGAGAGCTACGCGCTGGCCATCGCCACCCTGGCCGACCGCCTGCGCGGCGGCAACGGCCTGGTGGCCGCCTGGCCCACCGACGATCCTGGCCTGGGCCGCGCCGAGCGGCGCGAGCTGCAGACCCTGCTGCTCGCGCGCGGCCACGCCATCGGCGGCGCCGACGGCATGATCGGCGACGCCACCCGCCGCGCCATCCGCATCGAGCAGCAGCGGCTGGGCTGGCAGAGCGCCGATGGCCGTGCCGGTACCCGCATCCTGCAGGCGCTGCGCGATGCAGAACCAGCGGTGCCCACGGTCTTCCGGCTGCCTGCCGACCACCCGCAGTTCGTCCAGTCAGCCATCGTACGGAGCAAGGTTTCAATGAAGGATGTGCAGGGCCTGAGCACAGGCGATTTCAACGGCTTTACCGCCTGGAAGGTGGAAACGCCGTTCTCCACCGCGGCCATCAGCGTGTTCGGCGGCCAGCTGCTGTCGTTCGTGCCAGCGGGCGGCCGCGACGTGATGTGGCTTTCGCCCACCGCGAAGCAGCCGCCCACGCCGATCCGTGGCGGCAGCCCGGTGTGCTGGCCGTACTTCGCCAGGCAGGGGCAGGGCAGCGACGTGCCGTCGCACGGCTTCGTGCGCACCGTGCCGTGGGAGCTGCGCGACGCCCAGCGTGAAACCGACGGCACCGTGGTGCTGACCCTGGCGCCGCCGGCGCTGGAAGGCCTGTCGCTGCGCCTGACCATGAAGCTGCGCATCGGCCGCACGCTGGAACAGGAGCTGCTCACCGAGAACACCGGCGGCCAGCCCGTCGCCTTCACCCAGGCGCTGCACAACTACTTCAACGTCAGCGACGCGCTGAAGGTCGACGTGGCCGGGCTGGACGGCCTGACCTACCTGGACAAGCTCGACGGCGGCAACGCCCACGTCCAGCAGGGCGACTGGAACCTGCGCGACCCGCGCGATCCCGGCCGCAGCGACCGCATCTATACCCAGGCGCGCGGCCACTACGTGCTGCGCGACCCGGGCTTCGGCCGCAGCATCGACATCACCACCAGCGGCAGCCGTACCGCCGTGGTCTGGAACGCCGGCGAAGCGGCCGCCGCGAAGATGGACGACATCGGCGCGGGCTGGCGCAACTACGTGTGCGTCGAAGCCGGCAACGTCGGCCCGGACGTGATCGAGCTGGCCCCGGGCGGCCGCCACACGTTGAAACAGGTGTTCGAGGTCAAGCCGCTGTAAGGCTCGCTCCTGAAGCCCCTCTCCCGTCGGGGCGAAACCGCACGGCCTGCGCGCCATCGACGCGCGTGCGCTTGAGCGCCCACACCGCTGGTGTGGGCCGGGCGAGGTCGACAGCGAAACGTCAGCGGGCAGGCCGCCGCAACACCAGCAATGCAACCACGCCCGCCACCAACCCCCAGAACGCCGAGCCGATGCCGGCCATCGACAGCCCCGAGGCCGTCACCAGGAACGTCACCAGCGCCGGCTCGCGTTCGCCCTCGTCCTTCAGCGCCACCGCCAGGCTGTTGCCGATCGTGCCGAACAGCGCGATGCCGGCCAGCGTGGCGATCAGTTCCTTCGGGAACGCAGCGAACACCGCCGCCACCGTCGCGCCGAACAGTCCGATCACGATGTAGAACACGCCCGCGCTCACCGCCGCCGGGTAACGCCGCGCCGGGTCCTCGTGCACGTCGCGGCCCATGCAGATCGCCGCGGTGATCGCCGCCAGGTTCAGCGCGTACCCACCGAACGGCGCCAGCACCGTGTTGACCGCGCCGATCCAGCCCACCACCGGCGATATCGGCGCGTCGTAGCCCGACGCCTTCAACACCGCCACGCCCGGCACGTTCTGCGAGGCCATGGTCACGATGAACAGCGGCAGCGCGATGCCGAACACCGCCGCCCACGACAGCGTCGGCAGGGTGAACACCGGCCGCGCCAGCTGCAGCCGCACCTGCTCCATGTGCATCAGTCCCTGGCCGCCAGCGATCGCCACGCCCACCAGCAGGGTCGCGATCACCGCGTAGCGCGGGAACAGGCGGCGCCCGGCCAGATAGGTGGCGAACATCGCCAGGACAAGCACCGGCTGCGTACCCACCGAGACAAACACATCCAGCCCGAAACGCAGCAGCACGCCGGCCAGCATGCCCGAGGCCAGTGATACCGGAATGCGCCGCATCGCCTTCTCGAACACGCCGGAAAAACCGGCCAGCGCGCCCATCAGCGCGGCCAGCACGAAAGCGCCGATCGCATCGGACAGCGGCAGCGCCGTGGCGCCGACCACCAGCATCGCCGCGCCGGGTGTGGACCACGCCGTCACCACCGGCATGCGGTAGCGCAGCGACAGGCCGATGCAGGTCACGCCCATGCCGATGCCCAGCGCCCACATCCACGAGGCGATCTCGGCCTGCCCGGCGCCGACCGCCTGCGCCGCCTGGAACACGATCACCGCTGAACTGGCGAACCCCACCAGCACCGTGATGAAACCGGCCACGACGGCCGGCAGGGAGAGATCACGGAAGAACGAGCGCGGTGCGGGATCGGCCATCGTGCGGAGCAGGGCAACGGGGAGCCCGCATTGTGGCCCAGCGAGGCGTCCGGCCGCCTGCCTCTGTCTGTCGGCCTGCTCCTAATATGGAGAGTGGACTAGCCCTGGTGCCATCACGGCGGAGTGCCGGCTGGCGTCGCACCTTGCCGATTCTGGCGCCAACGCACTTCATGCGGCTCTGCGGCAAAAAGTGATTGCACATTTCACAAAGATGTCTAGAATTCGCTCCCTCGCT
>NZ_CP158790.1:685000-1215000 GCF_050984405.1 Stenotrophomonas nitritireducens
GGCGATGAAGGACGTGGCAGCCTGCGAAAAGTATCGGGGAGCTGGCAACAAGCTTTGATCCGGTAATGTCCGAATGGGGAAACCCACTGCTTCGGCAGTATCCTGCAGTGAATACATAGCTGCTGGAAGCGAACCTGGTGAACTGAAATATCTAAGTAACCAGAGGAAAAGAAATCAACCGAGATTCCCTGAGTAGCGACGAGCGAACGGGGAACAGCCCTTAAGCTGGTATGGTTCTAGAAAAACGGTCTGGAAAGGCCGGCCATAGAAGGTGATAGCCCTGTATTTGAAAGGGCCATTCCAGTGAAGACGAGTAGGGCGGGGCACGTGAAACCCTGTCTGAACATGGGGGGACCATCCTCCAAGGCTAAATACTACTGACCGACCGATAGTGAACCAGTACCGTGAGGGAAAGGCGAAAAGAACCCCGGAGAGGGGAGTGAAATAGAACCTGAAACCGTGTGCGTACAAGCAGTAGGAGCTCGAAAGAGTGACTGCGTACCTTTTGTATAATGGGTCAGCGACTTACTGTTCGTGGCAAGCTTAACCGTATAGGGGAGGCGAAGGGAAACCGAGTCTGATAAGGGCGCATAGTCGCGGGCAGTAGACCCGAAACCGGGTGATCTAGTCATGCCCAGGGTGAAGGTGCGGTAACACGCACTGGAGGCCCGAACCCACTCCCGTTGCAAAGGTAGGGGATGAGGTGTGATTAGGAGTGAAAAGCTAATCGAACCCGGAGATAGCTGGTTCTCCTCGAAAGCTATTTAGGTAGCGCCTCATATGTATCCTCTCGGGGGTAGAGCACTGTTATGGCTAGGGGGTCATCGCGACTTACCAAACCATTGCAAACTCCGAATACCGAGACGGACTGTATGGGAGACACACGGCGGGTGCTAACGTCCGTCGTGAAAAGGGAAACAACCCAGACCCACAGCTAAGGTCCCAAATTTTGTGCTAAGTGGAAAACCATGTGGAAAGGCACAGACAGCCAGGAGGTTGGCTTAGAAGCAGCCACCCTTTAAAGAAAGCGTAATAGCTCACTGGTCGAGTCGGTCTGCGGGGAAGATTTAACGGGGCTAAGCACAGAACCGAAGCTTGGGGTGCATAACTTTGTTATGCGCGGTAGAGGAGCGTTCCGTAAGCCTGTGAAGGTGAGTTGAGAAGCTTGCTGGAGGTATCGGAAGTGCGAATGCTGACATGAGTAACGATAATGCGGGTGAAAAACCCGCACGCCGAAAGCCCAAGGTTTCCTTGCGCAACGTTAATCGGCGCAGGGTGAGTCGGCCCCTAAGGCGAGGCAGAAATGCGTAGTCGATGGGAAGCAGGTTAATATTCCTGCACCTCGCGTAAGTGCGATGGAGGGACGGAGAAGGTTAGGTGTACCAGGCGTTGGTTGTCCTGGGGAAAGGCGGTAGGTTTGGATCTTTGGCAAATCCGGGATCCTTTAAGACCGAGCACCGAGACGAGTCTTTAAGACGAAGTCACTGATACCACGCTTCCAGGAAAAGCTCCTAAGCTTCAGCTTACGCAGACCGTACCGTAAACCGACACAGGTGGGTAGGATGAGAATTCTCAGGCGCTTGAGAGAACTCGGGTGAAGGAACTAGGCAACATGGCACCGTAACTTCGGGAGAAGGTGCACCATTGCCGGTGGCCCATGCGGGCTATAGCTGGCGATGGTCGAAGTGACCAGGCCGCTGCGACTGTTTATCAAAAACACAGCACTCTGCAAACACGAAAGTGGACGTATAGGGTGTGACGCCTGCCCGGTGCTGGAAGGTTAATTGATGGGGTCAGCCGCAAGGCGAAGCTCTTGATCGAAGCCCCAGTAAACGGCGGCCGTAACTATAACGGTCCTAAGGTAGCGAAATTCCTTGTCGGGTAAGTTCCGACCTGCACGAATGGCGTAACGACAGCGGCGCTGTCTCCACCCGAGACTCAGTGAAATTGAAATCGCTGTGAAGATGCAGCGTTCCCGTGGCAAGACGGAAAGACCCCGTGAACCTTTACTATAGCTTTACACTGAACGTTGAGTTCGTCTGTGTAGGATAGGTGGGAGGCTATGAAACTGTGGCGCCAGCTGCAGTGGAGCCATCCTTGAAATACCACCCTGTCGTGCTTGACGTTCTAACCTAGGCCCGTTATCCGGGTCGGGGACCGTGTATGGTGGGTAGTTTGACTGGGGCGGTCTCCTCCTAAAGAGTAACGGAGGAGCTCGAAGGTACGCTCAGCGCGGTCGGACATCGCGCACTGTGTGCAAAGGCATAAGCGTGCTTGACTGCAAGATCGACGGATCAAGCAGGTACGAAAGTAGGACTTAGTGATCCGGTGGTTCTGTATGGAAGGGCCATCGCTCAACGGATAAAAGGTACTCCGGGGATAACAGGCTGATACCGCCCAAGAGTTCATATCGACGGCGGTGTTTGGCACCTCGATGTCGGCTCATCACATCCTGGGGCTGTAGTCGGTCCCAAGGGTATGGCTGTTCGCCATTTAAAGTGGTACGCGAGCTGGGTTCAGAACGTCGTGAGACAGTTCGGTCCCTATCTGCCATGGGCGTTGGAAGTTTGAGAGGGGCTGCTCCTAGTACGAGAGGACCGGAGTGGACGAACCTCTGGTGTTCCGGTTGTCACGCCAGTGGCATTGCCGGGTAGCTATGTTCGGAAGCGATAACCGCTGAAAGCATCTAAGCGGGAAGCGCGCCTCAAGATGAGACTTCCCGGGGCACAAGCCCCCTGAAGGAACCATGTAGACTACGTGGTTGATAGGTCAGGTGTGTAAGCGCGGCAACGCGTTGAGCTAACTGATACTAATGATCCGTGCGGCTTGACCATATAACCTCAAGTTGCCTTGGCCGACATGACATGTCGATGGACCCAAGTGCACGCTACGTCACAAGAACCTACGAGAGGCTGGCGCTTGTATGCGCTTCCCTGCGCAAGAGCCCGCACATCCATGTGCGGACTCTTCAAGAGAAGCGATAGCGACCCTCCAACCCTCTCCCTGGTGAAATTAGCGCTGTGGAACCACCCGATCCCATCCCGAACTCGGAAGTGAAACGCAGCTGCGCCGATGGTAGTGTGGCTCAAGCCATGCGAGAGTAGGTCATCGCCAGGGTTTTTACCCCCAAACCCCCGCTGCTCATGCAGCGGGGGTTTGCTTTTGCGCGTGGGAAAATATCCGGACACCTCGTGACAGGATGGCCGGGCGTCTGGAAGCGGGAATAACCCTCAGGCGTGGCCAGACGCGCGATTGACCAGACGTCGACCAGAAGCTCAAACAGCAACGGCACCTCACGGTGCCGTTGCTGCCTGCGGCGTCCTGAAGATCAGCGCTGCTGCGGGCGCTGCCGCGCCGCAATGGCCCAGCGGGCGGCCAGATTGGGCGCAGTTATACACACCGCTTTGTCCGTCACCGTGGTCACCGCCCGCTCCAGCAACTGGATGTCCGCCTCGTGCTGACGCGCCACGTGCGGGTCCTCGAAGAAAATCGCACGCTGGCAACGGCCTTCCAGGACACGGTCGGCGATCTGCGCATCGCCACCCAATGGGCCGCTCTGGAAGCGCTGGATCCAATCCTGGTCGCGCGGCCACCCCCGGCTCCACGCCAGCTCGTTCAAACGTTGGCCGGTGGTGCCGGTGCCGATGCGCTGGCCGAACCGCGACAGCACGTCGAAATGTTCGGCGGCGAAGGCCAGCATCTGCGGCTTGCGGGCGTCGTGCGCGATCAGCGCCAGGGTCTGGCTGCCGAAGTCGTGCAGGTCATCCGCGCCCGGATCGGCGGCCAGGCCCGCGTGGATGCGCTCCATCTCGACCCAGTCGCGGGCGCTGGCCACCGTGGAGATGAAAGGTTTGCCGTGGATGACGCACTGCCGTTTCAGCGCGATGGCCTCCGGGAATACCGACGACGGATCCACCGGATCGATCAGGTAGATCGCGCCGTCCAGCGTGCGCTCGGGCGACCCCATGCCCACGATCTCGGCGACCAGCTTCATCAGCCCGCCCTCGCGACCGTTCGGATAGCGCTTCAGGCCGGGCAGGCTGCCTGCGGGCAATGCGGCGGTGATGGCGTCATGGGTGCGGCCCACGGCGTGCAGTTCCACGCCAAGCTCGCGCAGGCCACCGGCACTGGCGCGCAGCCAGCGGAACAGGGCGGCGTCGGCGCGTTCGTGGTGCAGGCGGTTGGCGGCCAGGCCGATGCGCATGGAGATCTCGCTGGGTTTTGGGGTTTGAGTGTAAATCCTGGGGGAGGCTTCCTTCTCCCCGTCGGGAGAAGATGCGCGAAGAGAGGTGAGGGGCGAACGGGCTGCCGGTGGTTGACCATCGTGGATACCGTTTGCCCCTCACCCCAACCCCTCTCCTGGTGGGAGAGGGGCTTCTCCCCTGCGGTCTGACTGTGTCAGTGCAGCAGCAGCTTGATGATGCTGGCCGCGGCGTCGCGGCCTTCGGCCACTGCCGTGACCACCAGGTCCGCGCCGCGCACCGCGTCGCCGCCGGCGAACAGCCGGGGGTTGTGCGTCTGGTAGGGCAGGCGACCGGCGCCGCCGGCGACGATGCGGCCGCTGCCGGTTGCTTCGACACCCTGCGACGCCAGCCAATGCGGCAGCGTCGGCGAGAAGCCGAAGGCGATGATCACCACGTCGGCCTCCAGCAGTGATTCGCTGCCTTCGATCGGTTCGGCATTACGGCGGCCGTTGGCGTCGGGTTCGCCCAGGCGCGTCTCCACCACGGTCACGCCGATTACTTCGTCGTCGGCGCCGGCCTCGATCGCCAGCGGCTGGCGATTGAACAGGAAGCGCACGCCTTCCTCGCGGGCGTTGGCCACTTCGCGCGCGGAGCCGGGCATGTTGGCTTCGTCGCGGCGGTAGGCGCAGGTCACGCGGGCCGCGCCCAGGCGGATCGCGCTGCGCACGCAGTCCATGCCGGTGTCGCCGCCACCCAGCACCACCACCCGCTTGCCGGTGAGGTCGGGCAGGACGATCTGGTCTTCCCAGCCGGCGATGGGCCGGCCCTGCGGGTCGTCGCCGCTGACGATGCGGCTGTTCTGCACCAAGAACGGCAGTGCCGGCAGCACGTTCTTCAGGTCCTGGCCGATAAGGCCGCCATCGGTATAGCGGTAGGCGCCGGTGCCGAGGAACACCGCGTCATAATCGGCCTGCAACTGCTCGACGGTGATGTCGCGGCCGATTTCCACGCCCAGCCGGAACTGCACGCCCATGCCTTCGAGGATGTCGCGGCGGCGGTCGATGACGCGCTTGTCCAGCTTGAAGCTGGGGATGCCGAACTGCAGCAGGCCGCCGATCTGTTCGTAGCGGTCGAACACCACTGCCTGGATGCCCGCGCGCGCCAGGCGGTCGGCGCAGGCCAGCCCGGCCGGGCCTGCGCCGACGATGGCCACGCGCCTGCCGCTCGGCTGCACGGCCTGCAGGTCCGGCTTCCAGCCGGTGGCCAGGGCGGTGTCGACGATGTACTTCTCCACCGCGCCGATGGTCACCGCGCCGAATTCCTCCAGCGTGCAACTGCCTTCGCACAGGCGGTCCTGCGGGCAGACGCGGCCGCAGACTTCCGGCAGCGGGTTGGTCGAATGGCACAGCGTCGCCGCTTCGTGGATGCGGTCTTCCTGCACCAGCTGCAGCCACTGCGGGATGGCGTTGTGCACCGGGCATTTCCAGCTGCAGTACGGGTTGCCGCAATCCAGGCAGCGGCCGGCCTGGTACTGCGCGTCGGCCTTGTCGAATTTTCCGTACAGCTCGCCCCAGTCGCCGGACGTGCGCAGTTCCACCGGGATGCGCTGCGGCATGGTGCGGGGCAGATCGAGGAACTGGAAGGCTTGCTTGCGGCTCATGGGGGACTCGTGATGTCTGGGGAGGAGCCCTTCTTCCGCGGGCGGAAGAAGGTGCCCCGTAGGGACGGATGAGGGGCCTTGCTTTCAAGGCGCCCTCACCCCAACCCCTCTCCCGCTCGCGGGAGAGGGGCTCCTGGCTTCATGCAGCGTTGCGCAGTGCGGCGGCCAGCGATTCGATGCTGGCGGCCTTGGGTTTCACCAGCCAGAACTTGCCGACGTAGTCGCGGAACTCGTCCAGGATCTGCTGCGCCCAGATGCTGCCGGTCAGTTCGCGATGGCGGCCGATCAGCGTGTGCAGATGCTGGCGGTAGTTCTCGAAGCCCTCGGCCGAGATGCGGTGGATGTCGATCAGCTCGTGGTTGTAGCGGTCCACGAAATCGCGGTCGATATCCAGCACGTAGGCCAGGCCGCCGGTGAAGCCGGCGCCGAAGTTCAGGCCGACCTTGCCGAGTACGGCGACGATGCCGTCGGTCATGTACTCGCAGCAGTGGTCACCGGCGCCTTCGATCACCGCCAGCGCGCCGGAGTTGCGCACGCCGAAGCGCTCGCCGGCGCGGCCGGCGGCGAACAGCTCGCCGCCGGTGGCGCCGTACAGGCAGGTGTTGCCGACGATGGCGGTGTTGCGCGCCTCGAAGCGCGCGCCGCGCGGCGGCCGCACCACCAGCCGGCCGCCGGCCATGCCCTTGCCGACGTAGTCGTTGGCTTCGCCTTCCACTTCCAGGTTCAGGCCATCGACGTTGAACGCGCCGAAGCTCTGCCCGGCGGTGCCGCGGAAGCGCAGGTTCAAGGGCGCTTCGGCCATGCCGTGGTTGCCGTGCGCGCGGGCGATCGCGCCAGCCAGGCGCGTGCCCACCGAGCGGTCGGTGTTGTGGATCAGGAAGCGGTGCTCGCCGCCGCGTTTGTGGGCGATGGCATCGGACAGCAGGCCGTCCATCTGCGTGGCCAGGCTGTCCGGCGACTGGTACAGGCGCTGCGCCGCGCAATGCGCGCCTTCGTAGCGGGCCGGCGCGAGCAGGCGCGACAGGTCGACCCTGACGCCTTCGCGTGGCGAAACCTCCAGCTGCTCCAGCAGGTCGGTGCGGCCGACGATCTCGTCCAGCGAACGCGCGCCCAGGTACGACAACCACTGCCGCACTTCCTCGGCCAGCAACCGGAAGAAGTTCTCCACGCGCTCGGGCAGGCCGGTGAAATAGCCTTCGCGCAGGCGCTCGTCCTGGGTGGCAACGCCGGTGGCGCAGTTGTTGAGGTGGCAGATGCGCAGGTACTTGCAGCCCAGCACGATCATCGGACCGGTGCCGAAGCCGAAACTGTCCGCACCCAGCAGCGCCGCCTTGACCACGTCCAGGCCGGTCTTCAGGCCGCCGTCGGTCTGCAGGAGGGTGCGGCCGCGCAGGTCGTTGCCGACCAGCGCCTGGTGCGACTCGGCCACGCCCAGTTCCCACGGCACGCCGGCATAGCGGATCGAGCTGATCGGCGAGGCGCCGGTGCCGCCATCGTGGCCGGACACCGTGATCAGGTCGGCGCCGGCCTTGACCACGCCGGCGGCGATGGTGCCCACGCCCGCGTGCGACACCAGCTTCACCGACACCAGCGCATCCGGGTTGACCTGCTTGAGGTCGTAGATCAGCTGCGCCAGGTCCTCGATCGAATAGATGTCGTGGTGCGGCGGCGGCGAGATCAGGCCGATGCCCGGCTTGGCGTAGCGCAGCCGCGCGATCAGCTCGTTGACCTTGTGGCCGGGCAGCTGGCCGCCTTCGCCGGGCTTGGCGCCCTGCGCCACCTTGATCTGCAGCACTTCGGCGTTGACCAGGTATTCGGCGGTGACGCCGAAGCGGCCCGACGCCACCTGCTTGATCTTGCTGCGCCTGTCGGTGCCGTAGCGCACCGGGTCCTCGCCGCCTTCGCCGGAGTTGGAGCGGCCGCCGAGGCGGTTCATGGCGATGGCCAGCGCCTCATGCGCTTCGGGCGACAACGCACCCAGCGAAATGGCGGCGGTGTCGAAGCGCTTGAACAGCGCCTCGGCCGGTTCCACTTCCTCCAGCGGCACTGGCACGGCGGCCGGCTTGAGCTGCAGCAGGTCGCGCAGTGCCGAAGCCGGGCGCGAATGCACTGCGTCCGTGTAGGCGCGCCAGTCCTCGGCCCTGCCGGTGCGCGCGGCGCGCTGCAGGGTCAGCACCACGTCCGGGTTGTACATGTGGTACTCGCCGCCGTGCACGTACTTGAGCAGGCCGCCGACCTCGGCCGGCGCCAGGTCGTTCCAGGCGCGCGCGGCGAGCTCGCGCGCTTCGGTGTCCAGGCGCGCCAGGCCGACGCCGCCGATGCGCGCGGTGGCATCGGGGAAGCACAGCCGCACCACGTCCGCGTCCAGGCCGACGATCTCGAACAGCTGCGCGCCGCGGTAGCTGGCCACGGTGCAGATGCCCATCTTGGAGATGATCTTGCTCAGCCCCTTGTAGATGCCCTTGCGGTAGCTGCGGCCGATCTGCGAGACCTCGCCGCCCTTCTTCAGCAGCAGGATGCCGCGCCGGCCCATGTCGAACAGGGTCTGGTAGGCCAGGTACGGATACACCGCGGTGGCGCCGAAGCCGAGCAGGCAGGCCATGTGGTGCGCGTCGCGCGCGGTGCCGGTCTCGATGATCAGGTTGACGTCGCAGCGCAGGCCACGCGTCGACAGGTGGTGGTGCACCGCGCTGGTGGCCAGCAGCGCGTGCACCATCGGCCGCTCGGGCACCGGGTAGCGGTCGGACAGCAGCAGCATCACCACGCCGTCGCGCGCGGCCTGCTCGCACTGCGCGCAGATGCGCTCGATGCCGGCCTTCAATCCCTCCTCGACACTGTAGGACAGGTCGATCAGGCGGTTGCGTTCGACGTACTGCTCCATCTTCAGCAGCTGGCGCAGCTTGCGCTGGCTGAGCACCGGCGAATTGAGGATGACGTGGTTCACCGTCTCCGGGCCGGCATGGAAGATGTTGGTCTCCTTGCCGAGCTGGGTGGTCAGCGACATCGCGCAGTCTTCGCGCAGCGGGTCGATCGGCGGGTTGGTGACCTGCGCGAAGGCCTGGCGGAAGTAGTCGTACAGCGGGCGGGTATGGCGGCTGAGCACGGCGATGGGCGTGTCGTCGCCCATCGAGCCGGTGGCTTCCTGCCCGGTCTCGGCCAGCGGCCGCAGTACCTGCTCCACTTCCTCGGAGGTCAGCTGGAACAGCTTGTGGTAGCTGCGCAGGGTCGGCTCGTCGAACGGCTCCTCGGCCAGCGACGGATCGATCAGCTCGGTCTGCAGGTAGGTCACGCCCTGGTGCAGCCACTGCTTGTACGGAGCGCGCGCGCGGTTGATGCGGTCGATGGCGTCCGAATCGAGCAGGTCGCCGCGCTTGAGGTCGATGGCCATCATCTGGCCCGGGCCCAGCTTGCCCTTGCGCACGACGCGCTCGGTCGGCACTTCCCACACGCCGGCTTCGGAGGCGACCAGGAAGTGGCGGTCGGAGGTCAGCATCCAGCGCGCCGGGCGCAGGCCGTTGCGGTCCAGCGTGCAGGCGGCATAGCGGCCATCGCAGGCGACGATGCCGGCCGGGCCGTCCCACGGCTCGCTGTTCAGGCCGTAGAACTCGTAGAACGCGGCCAGGTCGGCGTCCTTGAACTCCAGCGACTGCGTCGCCGGCGGCACCAGGATGCGCAGCGCCTGGATCAGCTCCATGCCGCCGGCCACCATCAGCTCGAGCATGTTGTCCATGCTCTGCGAGTCCGAGCCGTGCATCGAGATCACCGGGTCGAACTCGGCGATGTCGAAGTTCGGCGTCTTCCACACCTTGCTGCGCGCCTGCGCCCAGTGGCGGTTGCCTTCGATGGTGTTGATCTCGCCGTTGTGGGCGAGCAGGCGGAACGGATGCGCCAGTGGCCAGCGCGGCATCGTGTTGGTGGAAAAGCGCTGGTGGAACACCACCACGCTGGAAGCCAGTTCGTGGCGCTGCAGGTCGGGGTAGAACGTGCCCAGCTTGTCCGGCAGCACCATGCCCTTGTAGCTGATGGCATCGGCGCTGAGCGTGGTGACGTAGTAGTCGGCGACGTCGCGCAGCGCCTGTTCGCTGCGGCGCCGCGCCAGGAACAGCGCCAGCGCGAACTGCCCGGCGCCCTGGCCGGGGCCGGCATCGACGAACACCTGCTCGATCCGCGGCAGCGTGGCCCGCGCCAGTTCGCCGCAGACGCCCGCGTCGGTGGGCACCACGCGCCAGCCGCGCGGCTGGCAGCCGGCATCGCGCAGGCGCGCGTCGAGTTCGTCGCGGCAGCGCTGCGCGGCATCGGCGTCGTGCGGCAGGAACACCACGCCGGCGGCGAAGTTGGGCCCGGTCGCGATGCCCGCTTCCTCCGCCAGCCGGCGCAGGAACACGGTGGGCTTGCGCAGCAGCAGGCCGCAGCCGTCGCCGGTGAGGCCGTCGGCGGCGACGCCGCCGCGGTGGGTCATGCGCGAGAGCGCGGCGATGGCGGTATCGACGAGGAGGCGGGAGGGCTGGTCGTCCAGCTGCGCGACCATGCCGAAACCGCAGGCGTCGCGTTCGTCTTGCGGGTTGTAGAGCCCCTGGCGGTTGCGGAGGGTCATCTGTGCCTCGTGGTGCGCGGGTGAGCGGCGACACCTCTCCCTCGTCCACCGCGTCACGCCATGCACGGCCGTGTTGCTGGCGCGTGCACGGCATGCCCGTCACTGGAGCGCAGCGTTGAGGCCACCGGATGCGCTCGACTAGATCACAGTTGTTGCGGTGCCGCAACGCATGGTTGCGGCAGCAACCAAAGCCTTGCGGCGCAAGGCTTTGGCCGGGTTTGCGTCAGCCGCAGCGCACGCCGCTGACCAGGTTCCTGTCGTCCACTTCGATGTTCAGGCGCTCGCCCAGGAATTCCATGGTGATGGGCTGGTTGGGCTTGAGCATGCGCACCTTGGCGGCGCCGGCATCCTGCCTGGCCTGCTCGGCCAGTTCCTCGGTATACGGCTGGCCGACCAGGCCTTCGACCTGGCTGGCGTCGCAGGTGCCGACCGGCGGCGGGGTGGTGGCGGCGGCCTGGTCGGGGGTGGCAGCGGCGTCGGCGGCCTGCTTGGCCTGGTCCATGGCCTGTTCCTGCTCCTCGGGGGCGGGTCCGTTGCAGGCGCCCAGGGCGAGCGCGAGCGAAAGCGTGGCGATCAGGGCGGTGGGGCGGCGCAGGGCGCGCGGCATCGTCGGGATTCGCATCGGAACTCCAGTGCGTTGAGGGACGCGGCAAGCATATCGCCTGGTTTCCGGTGTGTACCGTCGCAGCGCGTCATCCGGCCGCGCGCGTCAGCGCGGTTTCAGCCGCAGCGCAGCGCCGTGATGCCGTTGTTGCGGCCGACCTCGATGGTGAGGCGGTCGCCGCCGGAGGTGGCGCTGGCCGGCGTGACGGGCATGGGCGCATCGCCGCGCACGGTCTGCACGTGCAGGCTGTCGCTGTCCACGCGCGCGCGTTCGATCGTGCCCGGCGAGGCGGCCAGCCCGGTCGCGCCGATCACCTTGTCGGTATGGCATTGGCCGGAGATGACGCCGTCGATGGGCTCGACGCTGGCCACGGGCGCGCTGCTGCAGGCGGTGGCGGCCAGCAGGACGGTGCCGGCAAGGATCAGGCTGCGGTACATGGTGGACTCCACGACGGGGGACGACACGCCGAGCCTGCCGCCGCCGCCGTGTGCGGACGATGAAAGCACCCGCGGTGGCGATGCCCGCCGATAATTCGCCATCGCCGCGCGCGGAGTGGATCGATGTCGCAACAGGAAGACTGCAGGGTCGTGGTGCTGGGCGGTTACGGGCATTTCGGTGCGCGCATCGTGGGTGCGCTGGCCGCCACGCCGGGCATCGCCGTCATCGCCGCCGGGCGCCACCCGCAACGGGCGGCGGCCAACCTGCCGGGCGTGGACATGGCGCGGGTGCAATGCCGGCGCCTGGACGTGGACGACCCCGAGTTCGCCCGCGACCTGCAGGCCACCGGTGCCGATCTGGTCATCCACACCGCCGGCCCGTTCCAGGGACAGGGTTACGAGGTCGCGCGCGCCTGCCTGCAGGCAGGCATGCACTACATCGACCTGGCCGACGGCCGCGATTTCGTGCGCGACTTTCCCGCGCGGCTGGATGCGCTCGCGCGCCAGTGCGGGCGCAGCGCGATCAGCGGCGCCAGCACCCTGCCGGCGCTGTCCAGCGCGGTGGTCGATGCGCTGCGCGGCCGCTTCGACGTACTGCAGTCCATCGACATCGTGATCGCGCCGGCGCAGGCCACGCCGCTGGGCATGGCCACGGTGCGCGCGGTGCTGTCGTACTGCGGGCAGCCGTTCGAATGCTGGATCGACGGGCACTGGCAGCGCGTCGTCGGCTGGGCCGATCCGCGGCCGGTCACCTTCGCGCGCATCGCCCCGCGCCTGGCTTCGCCCTGCGACGTGCCCGACCACGACCTGCTGGTGCAGCGTTACCCGGGCGTATCGACGGTGCGCTTCCGCGCCGCGCTGGAACTGCCGTTGCTGTCGCGCTGCCTGGCCGCCCTGGCCTGGCTGCGCCGCCGCGGCGTGCCGCTGCCGATGGCGAAGCTGGCCGGCGCCTTCGCCCATGCCGGGCGCTGGTTCGACCGCTTCGGCACCGACCTGGGCGGCATGCGCGTGACCCTGCGCGGGCAGCGCGGCGGCGTCGCCCACCGCGTGCACTGGGACCTCACCGCGCCGATGCTGCACGGGCCGGAGATTCCCACCTTCGCCGCGGTGCTGCTGGCGCGGCACCTGGCCCGTGGCGAACCGCTGCCGGTGGGCGCGCATGCGTGCATGGGGTTGCTGGATCTGGCCGCGTTCGAGGACGAATTCGCCCGTTGGCGGATCGAGAGCCAGGTGTCCTGAAGCCGGCACCGGAAACCTGAAGCGGTTCAGCCTGACATAGGTCCGTGTGCCGTCCGGGCTATTGACTACATTTGTAGTCATGCTTACCGTGACGACAAATGTAGTCACGGAGTCGACCATGCGCCGCAAGACCATCGGGGACCAGGAACTGGCCCTGCTGCAGTACATCGGGGAAAACGCGCCGGCCAGCGTCGGCGAAGTGGCCGCCGGCTTCGGCGAAGCGCGCGGGCTGGCCCGTTCCACCGTGCTGACCATGATGGAGCGGCTGCGCACCAAGGGCTACCTGCAGCGCGAGCAGCACGAGGGCGTGTACCGCTACCAGGCCACCGCCGAACAGCAGGAAGTGGTCAGCAGCGCGGTCGGCAGTTTCGTCGAAAAGACCCTGCAGGGCTCGATCTCGCCCTTCGTGGCGTGGATGTCGCAGAAGGCCGAGGTCAGCGACAACGAACTGGCCGAACTGGAAGCGCTGGTCAGCAGGCTGCAGTCGCAGCGCCGGGAGGACTGAACCATGGATACCGTTCTCGAACTGCTTGGCAACCGCCTGCTCGCCACCAGCGTGCAGACCGTGCTGCTGACCGCGCTGGTGTGGCTGCTTTGCCGCTGCGTGCGGCGCCTGCCGGCGGCGACCCAGTGCGGTCTGTGGTGGCTGGTCGCGCTGCAGGCGGTGCTGGGCCTGCTGTGGGCCGCGCCGCTGGAACTGCCGGTGCTGCCGGCGCCGGACGCCGTGCAGCTGCTGCCGCAGGCCGCCGCCGCGGCACCGGTCGCGACCGCCGCGCCGCTGGTGGTGATGACGCCGCTGCCGCTGGAAAGCGGCTGGTCGTGGCTGCACGTGGCGATGGCGCTGTGGCTGGCCGGCGTGGCGGTGATGGGCCTGCGCACCGCGCTGGCATGGCGCGACAGCCGCGCGCTGCTGCGCATGGCGCGGCCCTGCGACGACCGGCGCCTGGACGCCGCGCTGCAGCTGGCGGCCGAGGCCCACGGCCTGCGCCGCGCGCCGCGGCTGATGCTCAGCGCGGCCATCGACTCGCCGCAGCTGGTCGGCCCGTGGCGCCCGGTGCTGCTGCTGCCGGCGCGCAACCTGCGGCGCATGGGCGACGACGACCTGGACATGGCCCTGACCCACGAGCTGGTGCACCTGCAGCGCCGTGACCTGTGGTGGGGCCTGCTGCCGGCCCTGGCCCAGCACCTGTTCTTCTTCCACCCGCTGGTGCACCTGGCGGCCCGCGAGTACGCCATTGCCCGTGAAGCCGCGGTCGATGCCGCCGTCGTCGCCGGCGATCGCCATTGCCGCCAGCACTACGGACGCCTGCTGCTGCAGCTGGGCGTCGCTCCCCGGCCCGGCGCCGGCCTCGCCAGCGCCTCGCCCACCTTCCTCAGCCTCAAGCGGAGACTGCTCATGCTGCAGAACACATCCTCTTTCCCGCGCGTGGGCGCGGGCCTGATCGTCGCCGCGGTGGCCCTGGTCGGCGTGCTGCCGATGCGCCTGGTGGCCATGCCGGCACCGCCGGCTCCGCCCGCGCCGCCGCCGGTGCCTACCGCCCCGGCCGTACCCGCGCCGCCGCCCGCGCCGGCCATGGACCATTCGGTGGTGCGCGCCGTCATTTCGGCCAAGGGCGCGGTGCGGGCTGCCCTGCCTGCGCCGCCGGCCCTGCCGCCGCCGGCCGTTCCGGCCGCGCCCGAGGCTCCGCCGGCGCCACCCGCGCCGCCGGTCTCGACCAAGGGCGTGATCCGTCTTTCCAAGAGCCCGAGCAGCAACGGCTACGTGCTGCTCAAGGACGACCGCAACGTCATGAACGGTTCCATCGCCGACCTGCAGCAGGCGCGCCGGCTGGACGACGGCAACGGCGTGCTGCTGCTGCGCCGCGACGGTCACGCCTATGTGGTGCGCGACGCCGGCGTGCTGTCGCGTTTCGAGCAGGCCTTCGCCGAAACCACGCGCCTGGGCGAGGAACAGGGCCGGCTCGGTGAACGCCAGGGCAAGCTGGGCGAGCGCCAGGGCGAGATCGGCGAGCGCATGGGGGAAATCGGCGAACGCATCAGCGTACTTGCCGCGCGCCAGGCACAGCTGGCGCTGGCCGGGCTGGCCGAGGGCCGCAAGACGCTGACGCACGAGCAGATGGAGGCTGCGCGCCGCGAAGCCGAGAAGGTCCATGCCGAAATGGACCGGCCGGCCCTGCGCGAGGAGATGCGGGAACTGGCGCGCCGGCAGTCGGAACTGGGCCGGCAGCAGGCCGAGCTGGGCCGCCAGCAGGCCGAAGCCAGCGTGCGTGCCCAGCGCGAAGCCGAACGCCTGATCCAGGAAGCGATCCGCGACGGACTGGCGCAGCCGGTCCGCGGTTGAGGGGACTTCGCCGGCGAGGGCACGCTCCGCCGGCGTTTCATTGGCAATGCGCATGCGCGGCAAGCCCCTACGGAGGGCGCAAGTTGCGGCAATGCGTCGTAGGTGCCGGGCCTGCCCGGCACGGGCTTCACCGGGAGGTCCGCATGCGGGGCGAGCCCCGCATCTACAGAGTGCATGGATTGCGGCAGCGGACCGCAGGTACCGGGCTTTCCCGGTAATGCCCTGCGGGGCGAGCCCCGCGTCTACGGGGCCAGGGTGGATGTCCGCTCGTCGGCCTCGGCCTGCACCAGGCGCAGGAACAGCTGCGCCAGCGTCACCACGTCCTGGTGGTTGTGCTCGCCGACGCGGCGCAGGTTGCGCGCGCTGCCGCCGCGCAGGTAGTCCAGCCAGGCGCCCGGCGCTTCGGAGCCGGGCAGGTCGTCCTCGCGCTGGATGCGCAGCAGCTGGCGCTCGATGGTCGCCAGCCGGCAGTTCTCCCAGGTGCCGCGGTAGCGGCGGCGCGTCGGGAACAGCAGGTCCACGTGGTCCAGCGCGGAAATCGGATCGCCGCGCCGCGCCAGCCGGTAGCGCGTCTTCAGCAGCGGCGCGTCGTAGCAGCGGCCGTTGTAGCTGGACAGCACCGTGGTCGGCGCCAGCCAGGCGGCGAAGGCTTCCAGCATCGCGCTCTCCGCGCCCATCGTGGACATCAGCAGCTGGCGTACGCGCAGGCCTTCGCCGCGCGCCGCGTCGTGGTGCCAGTCGGCCGCGCCGATCATGAAGGCGCGGGTGCCGGTGCCGCCGGCCAGGCCGGTGGTCTCGGTGTCGAAGAACAGCAGGTCCCGTGGCTGCACTGCATCGTCCGGGCGCTTGCTGAAAGCCAGCGACAGCGGCTGCGTGGGAACCGGCTGCGGCAGGAAGGCTTCGACCAGGTGCAGGCCGGGCGCGATCTCGGTGCCGGGCAGGTCGCGGTCGACCGGCCCGCTGCGGTCGTCGCGCGCCACCGGTGCGATCGCGCGGTGGCGGGTGGCGAGCAGCCGGCGCAAGGCGTGCATGTCCTGCGGCCGGCCCGGGGAACGCGAGGCCGGTGCGGGCGCCGGCGTGACGGGCCTGTGCCGGATCTGCTCGACCCAGCCAAAGACCGAGTCCTCGCGAGCGGGCGATGCCGGCGGCGCTTCGCCGCATGGTGGTGCTTGTCGTAGGAGCGGCTCGGGGTGGCCCTGGGCCATCAGCCGCGAAACCGATGAACCTGCCGAAGCCGGTGAAGCGCCGGATGCCTCCGAAGGAACGGGCATCGCCTCGGCTTCCGACAGTGTCGGCTTCGCGGCTGATGGCCCAGGGCCACCCCGAGCCGCTCCTACGACGGCGGTCTCCGCATGCCCGGCCTGCCTGCGCAGCGCCTTGAGTTTGTCCAGGCTGATGCTCATGGCAGCAGGTCGAGGGCCACGTCCGCTTCGTCGGCCATGACCGCCGGCACCTGGTCGCAACGCTCGTCGGACAGCAGCGACAACACCCGCAGCGCCAGTGAGCGCGGCGTTTCGCCCTGGCCTTCTTCCTGCGCGGCCAGCACCGGGCCGACGCAGGCCGGGCAGCCGGCGCTGCAGTCGCAGCGCTCCACCAGTTCGAGCGCGCGCTGCACCAGCTCGCCCTGGCGCAGCCACAGCGGCTCGCTCAGGCCCACGCCGCCGGGGAAGTTGTCGAACAGGTACACGGTGGGCACGAAGCTCTGCATCAGTTCCACCGCGCCTTCGCCGCCCTCGTTGCCGCGCAGCTGGCCGCGGCCGGCCTGGTCGGCCACCGCGAACCACGCGCCGTCGCCGTTGCCCACCGCCTTCTGCAGGTCGCGCGCGTCGGCCATCACCGCCACGGTGGCGACGATGTGCAGCGCATACGCCGCGCCGAGGAAACCATCCAGCGCATCCTGCTTCTGCGCGAAGCTGCGCAGCAGCGTGGCCTGCGGCAGCTGCCACCACACCGCGGTGGTGTGCAGCTCCTGGTCGGGCAGGTTGACCGGGCCGTAGCCGATGTTCTCGTGGGTGTAGTAGCGGATCTTCTTGTAGCCGGCCACGCGCCGCACCACGTGCACCTCGCCGTGGTGCGCATCGCCGCGCCCGGCGCCGTTGCCGTCGAAGCGATCCAGCACCTTGAGCTTGGTGAAGTCGATGCTGTCGGTGTAGTAGTCCACGTGGGTGCGGGTGACGTAGGCCTTGCGCCCGTCCCAGTCCAGCCGCTCCACCTGGTAGGGCGTGCTCTGCACCATGTGGATCGCGCCTTCGTACAGGGTCAGCGCGGCGGCCGAGTAATCGACCTCGGCGATGATCTGCTGCTTGCCGTCGCTGCGGTCCACCACCACGAAGTTGCCGTCGGCCACCGCGCGCAGGCTCACCGCGTTGGCCGGGTAGCTGTCGGCGATCCACTCCCAGCGGTCGCCTTCCTGGTGCACCACGCCGGTTTCGGCCAGCGCTTCCAGGAACACCAGCGGGTCGATCGGGCCGAACGGCTCGCCGCTCATGAACGGCAGCTCGAAGGCCGCGCAGCGGATGTGGTCGAACAGGATCAGCGGCTGGTCCGGCGCGATGCGCGCGTGCTCGGGCGTGGCGTTGGCGAAGAAATCCGGGTGCCGCACCACGTACTGGTCCAGCGGCTGGCTGCTGGCGACCATCACCCCTAGCGCGGCCTGCTGGCGGCGGCCGGCGCGGCCGAAGCGCTGCCAGGTCGCCGCGACGCTGCCGGGGTAGCCGTTGAGCACCACCACGTCGAGCGCGCCGATATCCACGCCCAGCTCCAGCGCCGAGGTGCTGACGATGCCGTCGATGTCGCCCGCCCGCATGGCGCGTTCCACCTCGCGGCGCTCGGTGGGCAGGTAGCCGCCGCGGTAGGCGCGGATGCGCGCCGGCTTGCGCGGGTCGTTGTCGAAGATGTCCTTCAGGTACTTGGTCAGCACCTCGACCATCAACCGCGTCTGCGCGAACACCAGCGTCTTCAGCCCGCTCTTGATCGCGATGCGGGCGATGCGGTTGGCCTGCGAGCGCGCCGAGGCGCGCAGCCCCAGGTCCGGGTTGACCACCGGCGGGTTCCACAGCAGCACGTGCTTCGGCCCGGTGGGCGCGCCGGATTCGGTGATCGCATGTACCTGTTCCTCGACCAGCGCCTCGGCGTGCGCATGCGGGTTGCCGATGGTGGCCGAGCACAGGATGAACTGCGGTTGCACGCCGTAGAACGCGCAGATGCGCTTGAGCCGGCGGATCACGTTGGTGACGTGGCTGCCGAACACGCCGCGGTAGGTGTGGATCTCGTCGATCACCACGTAGCGTAGGTTCTCGAAGAACTGCGCCCACTTGGTGTGATGCGGCAGGATCGCCTGGTGCAGCATGTCCGGATTGCTGACCACGATGTCGCCGTGCAGGCGGATCGCCTGGCGCGCGTCGCCCGGGGTGTCGCCGTCGAAGGTGAAGGCCTTCACGCCGAGGTCGCCGGCGCGGTTGAGCTCCAGCAGCTCGGCCACCTGGTCCTGCGCCAGCGCCTTGGTCGGGAACAGGTACAGCGCCTTGGCGTTGCCCTGCATGGCCGCGCTCACTACCGGCAGCGTGTAGCACAGCGACTTGCCCGAGGCGGTAGGGGTGACGATGGCCACGTGCTCGCCGCGCTGGGTGGCGTTCCAGGCCTCGGCCTGGTGCGAGTACAGCTGCTTGATGCCGCGTGCCTTGAGCGCGGCCTTCAGCGCGTCGGGCACGTCGTCGGGGATCGGTGCGTAGCTGCCCTCGCGCCCGGGGATCGTGAAACTGCCGGTGACGCGGTCGCCGTAGCGCCGGGCCAGCCGCTGGCCGAGCAGCGCGCCGTCGCGCGAGGGCAGGCCGTCGGTGGTCGCCAGCGCCCGTTCGCTGGCTTCGGTGCGGGGAGCGAGGGAAAACGCCATGCCGGTGCTGCCGATCAAAGGACGGCATGGAAGCACACCGCCGTCTCAGCCTGTGAGACCCGGCGCAGGCTGAACGCCCGCCGCGGCCGCGAACGGAATCTGAAGGCGGCATCCGTATGCTGCCGCCTTCGTAAACCCGCAGGGACATGAACGGTGGCAAGGCGTTGGCGGTTCGCAGCGGTGGTGGCGTGCATGGCGCTGGCAGGTGCCGCGCAGGCGCAGCAGGCCGCGCCCGTCGAGGAGCCCGCGCCCGCCGTGGATGCCGCGCCGCCGGCCGAAGGGGTGAGGACCTTGGAGGAAGTGCGCGCGCTCAAGCCCGAGGACGACCAGCCGCTGGACCTGTACCGCTTCCGCAATCCGGTGAAGGTCGAATCCAACCGGTTCAGCCGCTCGTGGAGCGAGCCGCCCACGCCCGAGCAGGTCAGCCTGAGCGGCGGCTACCTGATGATGGGCATCAACTACGGCCTGCAGGCCGCGGCCAGGGGCCTGCACAAACTGAGCGGCGGCCGCGACCAGATCCAGTCCGCCGTCGCCCGCCCGCCACCGGAACTGAGCGAGGAACAGCGGCGCCGCGCGCTGCGGTTCTGCGCGCAGCAGGAAGGCTGCGTGGCGCCGCCCGGCGATTGAGGGCACGACCGGAGCGACGGCCTTCTCCGCACGGGTCTTCGCATGCTCGAAGCCCTGCATCGGCACGGCCGGCGGCAGCACGATCGCCTACCATGGCGCATCTTCGACGGACCCGCCGCCGTGATCGACCTCCTCCCCCTGAAACAAGCGACGCCGCCGTCGCGCATCGCCGCCTGGGTGCTGATGCTGCTGGGCATGTGGGCGGTGCTGGAACTGGGGCTGGTGGTGACCCTGCTGTCCGGCCTGCTGGTGTTCCACCTCAGCCACGTGCTGGCCTCCACCGTCGAAGGCAGGCTGCCCCCGGGCCGGGCGCGGGCGATCGCGGTGGTGGTGCTGTCGGTGGCGGTGGTCGGCCTGCTGAGCCTGGCGATCGTCGCGGTGGCTTCCTTCTTCCGCAACGAGACCGGCGGCCCGGACGCGCTGTTGGCGCGGCTGATGGAAATCCTCAACACCTCCCGCCACCAGGTGCCGGCGCTGCTGCAGCCCTATATCCCCGAGGACATGCAGGCGCTGCGCGCCGGGGTGAACGAATGGGTGGCCGAGCATCGCCGCCAGCTCGGCGTGGCCGGCACTTCGGCGGTGCAGATCAGCGTGCGCGTGCTGATCGGCATGGTGCTGGGCGCGATGATCGCGCTGTACGACGAACTGCCGCTGCCGCAGATGGGCCCGCTGGCGCGGGAGCTGGTGGGCCGCACCAGCCGCCTGGCCACCGCGTTCCGCCAGGTGGTGTTCGCGCAGGTCAAGATCTCGCTGCTCAACACGCTGTTCACGGCGATCTTCCTGCTTGGCGTGCTGCCGCTGCTGGGCATGCACCTGCCGCTGGCCAAGACCCTGGTGCTGATCACCTTTCTCGCCGGCCTGCTGCCGGTGGTGGGCAACGTCATCTCCAACACCGTGATCACCATCGTGGCGCTGTCGGTGTCGTTCTACGTCGCCGTGGCCGCGCTGCTGTTCCTGGTGGTGATCCACAAGCTGGAGTACTTTCTCAACGCGCGCATCGTCGGCGGCGAGATCCGCGCCCACGCCTGGGAACTGCTGCTGGCGATGCTGGTGATGGAAGCGGCGTTCGGCCTGTCCGGCCTGGTCGCCGCGCCGGTGTTCTACGCCTACGTCAAGCGCGAACTGGTGGACCAGGGCTGGGTCTGAGCGGGGTGTCGCTCAGGACGACACGCCCGCCAGCGCCGCGTACATCACCACCAGCACCACCAGCCCGGAATAGAGCATGCCGATGAACAGGTAGCGCGCCAGCGTCGCCCACCAGCGCCCGCCGTAGACGCGCTGCTGCATCCACAGCAGGTAGACCGGGATCGCCACCCACAGCGCCACGTAGACGCAGTCGCCGACGACGTTGGCGACGGGATGGCCGATGGCGCCGGTGATGCCGATCGTCAGGAACGTCGCCAGCAGCACCAGCATCAGCCACGCATGGCTGTACAGCGCCACCACCAGGTGCTCCAGGTAGCCGGTGCGGCGGCCGAGGTAGGCCGTGCGCAGCACCAGGGCGAACACCGGCATCAGGATGAACAGCGCGCCGGGCAGGGCGGTGAGGAAGGCCTGCACGTACAGGTCGGTCTTGCCGCCCATGCGCTCGATGTTGGCGCGGGTGTTGTCCAGGCGGCGGTTGAACCAGGTGTTGACGAACTGCGGCCAGCCGGCGAACACGACCGGATTGGTTTCCGGGTCCCAGGGCTTGCCGCCGATGGTGTAGTTGAAGACACCGTCGCTATGCCGCCCGGTGGCGCGCACGGCGGCCTGGGCGGCACGCGCCATGGTCGAATCGGCGGCGTCCTTTTCCGGCGGCGCGGCCTGTTTGCCGAGCTCGAGCAGGCGCTGCGCCGCGGCGGCGTTGATCGCGGCCGTGGCGATGGCGAAGCCGGTCACGTTCTGCGGCGCGTCGCCCAGGTCGCGTTCCAGCTCCGCGAGCCGCGCCGTGCGCAGGGTCTCCACCTCGGTCTCGGTCTGCGCGCTCGCGAACACGTTGTTCCGGCCGCCGCTGGTATCGAGGTCGTCCGCATGCAGGGTCAGCTTGCCGACGAAGAAGGTGAAAAGCGTGAGGATCACGAACAGCCGCAGCGGCTGCACGTAGCCCACGCGCTGGCCGTTGAGATAGTTGAGCGCCACCCGGCCCGGCACCAGCAGGTCGCGCAGGGTGCGGAAGATGCGCCCGTCCAGGTGCCAGAACGACTCGAACACTTCCTCGATCGCATGGCCCACGTGCTTGAGCGGGTTGTGCGCCGACTGCCCGCAGTGGTGGCAGTAGTGGCCGTGCAGCGCGGCCTGGCAGTTCCCGCAGGCGCCATGCGCGGGCGCGGCCTGCTCGACGGCGACCGGAGGCGGGGCAGCGGGCAAAGCGTCGTTCTGGCTCATGTGAATGACGGCAGCGGCTCACGGGAGCGGCATACGATAGCCGTGTTTGCCGGCATTGTTCAGCATTGATTTATGCGCGGGGCGCCAGATCGCGGTGGCGATGCCGCGCAAACCAGCGCAGGCAGGCGTCGCTGCGCGGCGCCGACGGACTCAGCCGCGCGGACTGACCTTGCGGTGCCAGAGCGCGTTGACGATCACCCAGCGGCCGTCGAAGCGGCCCATCTGCAGGTGATCGATGAACCAGGGGCTTTCCAGCCGTACCGTGGCGATGTCCTCGTCCACCTGCAGCACCGTCACCGTGCGCTGCCACTGGTCGCGCGGGGTCTTCAGCGCGCCTTCGCGGGTGAAGCGGATCAGCTCGTCCGAGGTCATGCGCCCCAGTCCGAGGGTCTCGTCCGGGTTCGCCACGATGTTGCGCTTGGCCAGGTCGGGGTGAAGCGCCCGCGCCACCCGCGCCGGGTCGCCCTCCAGCTGCCCGTCCATGTAGTCGTAGGCGGTGGCCTCGATGGCCTGCAGCGTGGCCGCGTCCGGCGGCGCCGCGAAGGCGTTGCCGGCGACCCACAGCATTCCCAGGACGAACGAACGCAGTGCGGCGGGCGGCATGGTGGTTTCCTCTCGTGGTCGCGGCAGTGTGCCGGCCCGGCGCGCCGGCGGCCATGGGCCGGTAGTCATCGGCTGCTGGCCCGGCGGGAGGCAGGGTGGGTGCGCCGGATCGCTTGGGCTAAAGTACCGCGATGACGAAAGAGCACATTCCCGGCGGCCTGTTGATCGCCATCGAGGGCATCGACGGTGCCGGCAAGTCCACGCTGGCGCGGGGGCTGGCCGATGCGCTGGAACAGGCGGGCGCCGGGGTGGTGCTGAGCAAGGAGCCGACCGACGGGCCGTGGGGCACGCAGTTGCGGGCCTCGGCCGCGACCGGCCGGCTGAGCCCGGAGGAAGAAGTGGACCTGCTGCTGCGCGACCGCCGCCAGCATGTCGAGGAACGAGTGGCGCCGGCGCTGGAGCGCGGCGAGGTGGTGATCCTGGACCGCTATTTCCCGTCGATGGTGGCCTACCAGGGCGCGGCCGGGCTGCCGGTGGACGAACTGCTGCAGCTCAACGCCTTCGCGCCGCGCCCGCACCTGCTGCTGCTGCTGGACCTGCCGCCGGCCACCGGGTTGGCGCGCATCCGCGCCCGCGGCGACGTGCCCAACCATTTCGAGACGGCGCAGAACCTGGAGCGCTGCCGGGCGATCTTCCAGCAGCTGGAACTGCCCGACAAACAGGTGATCGACGCCAGCCGCAACGAGGCCGAGGTATTGCAGGCCGCCCGCGCGGCGGTCGTGGCCGCACTGGCCCGGCGCCCCGGCATGGACGCCTCCCCGCTGCTGCGGCGCCTCCAGGCGTAGCCGTGGCGGCTGCCTCCGGCCGACCCCGCATGCCGTCGTCCCCTCCGCGCCCGGCCCGGCAACGTCCCGCCGCGACGACCGCCGCCCTGCACCCGCGCAACCGCCACCAGGGCCGCTATGACCTGGATCGGCTGGTCGCGGTCCACCCGCCGCTGCGCGCCCATCTGGTGCGCACGCCCGGCGGCGGGCAGAGCCTGGATTTCAACGACCCGACGGCGGTGCGCGAACTCAACCGCGCGCTGCTCGCCAGCGATTACGGCATCGCCCACTGGACGATCCCCGACGGCTACCTGTGCCCGCCGGTACCGGGCCGCGCGGACTACCTGCACGGCTTGGCCGACCTGCTGGCGGCGGACGGCGACGGTGCGGTTCCACGCGGGCCGCACGTGCGCGCGCTGGACATCGGCGTCGGCGCCAACTGCATCTACCCGCTGCTGGGACATGCCGAGTACGGCTGGCGGTTCGTCGGCAGCGACATCGAGCCGGCCGCGTTGCAGTGCGCCGGCGCCAATGTCCGCGCCAATGGCCTGGAACAGGCGATCGAACTGCGCCGGCAGCACGCGCGCGGCAGCCTGTTCGCCGGCGTGGTGCAGCCGCAGGACCGCTTCCACCTGACCCTGTGCAACCCGCCGTTCCACGCGTCGGCCAGGGAGGCCGTGCAGGGCAGCCAGCGCAAGCTGCGCAATCTCGGCGGCGACAAGGCGGCGCCGCGCGGCAGGCCGCCGCTGCTGAACTTCGGCGGACAGGCCAGCGAGCTGTGGTGCACCGGCGGCGAAGCGTCGTTCCTGCGGCGGATGATCCGCGAGAGCGTGGCCGTGCAGGCGCAGGTGATGTGGTTCAGCTCGCTGGTCGCCAAACGCGAACACCTGCCCGAGCTTCATAAACAACTCGCCAAGGCCGGCGTCGCCGAGGTGCGCGAAGTGCCGATGGCCCAGGGCAACAAGCAGAGCCGCTTCATCGCCTGGACCTTCCATGCCGCCACGCGCAGGCGCCAGTGGTGGGTGGGATAGGAGGCGGCGGCGCCAGCGCATCGGCTGCGCATGGATCGGATCGTTCCGGCGGATTCTGGCCACGGCCACCGGCCGGCCCGGTCACGGTGCCTGAACGCGCCATCGCCGACAGTGCGGCTCCCTCCTGAGGAGTTGCCGCATGCGCAAGAAGACCCTGTCGCTGGCCTGCCTGACCCTGCTGGCGTCGGCGTGCAGCCCGCCATCGCCGCAGGCATCCACGCAGCAGGACGCGGCGGCACCAGCCACCGGGGCCACCGCGGCGGAGCAGGACGACGGCGCGTCGACCGACGCCGGCTTCGAGTTCCCGGCGATCCCGCCGATCATGGTGCCGAGCATCGTCGGCAGCGGCCCGGCGCAGCGGCAGCTGGAAGCCTCGATGCAGGCGCTGATCGACCCGGTGGCCGGCATCAGCGTGCGCCCGGCCAACTGCGCCACCGACGGCGCGCTGGTCAACGAGAGCGGCTTCACCAACGTCGACGGCGCCGGCAACCTGCGCCGCATCGGCAGCGAGGGCGTGTTCGAAGTGGCCGCCGACGGCAGCGGCCTGGCGGTGACCGACGCCGACGTGGTGCGGGTCAATCCCGATGGCAGCGGCAGCATCGTCAACAGCGCCGGCACGTTCGAGGTGCGCGCCGACGGCTCGGGCACCTATGTCGGCGAGTCCGGCCATATCGAGCTGGACGGCAAGGGCGGCGGCATGTGGGTGGGCGACTTCGGCAACATCGAGAACCACGGCGACGGCTCGGGCCGCTGGATCGGCGGGGAAGGCAGCATCGAGGTGCGTGCCGACGGTTCGGGGCGCTGGATCGGCGGGCCCGAGGGCATCGTCGAGAACCGCGGCGACGGCACCGGCACCGTGGGCGCGATCGCGCGCGAAGTGCGCATGGCGCCGTTGCCGCCGCTGCCGCCGGCCGGGCGCTTCCCGCCGCTGGACAAGTTCAAACCCTCCGGCGCGCCGTGCGGCTTCGTCGTCACCCTCAACGACAGGGTGCTGTTCGACTTCGACAAGGCGCAGGTGCGCGACGACGCGGGCAAGGTGCTGGACGCGCTGGCCACCGCGCTGCAGAAGGTGCCCTCGCGCGCCATGGAAATCCGCGGCCATACCGACGCCAAGGGCAGCGACAGCTACAACCAGGACCTGTCCGAACGCCGCGCGCAGGCGGTGGTGGCGGCGCTGCGCCAGCGCGGCGTGGCGCAGGACGCCAGCGCGCGCGGTTACGGCGAGTCGCAACCGGTGGCGCCCAACGAGGTTGACGGCCGGGACAACCCCGGCGGCCGCCAGCTCAACCGCCGCGTGGAAATCTTCGTGCGGACCTGAGCGGGAACCGGGCGCGGGCCCGGGAATGCGGAGCCCGCACGAAGGACGCCGGATTCAGGGAGCGGACCCGGCACCGGTAACGGCCGGGTCGCTCAGTGCGCCCACCACGTCGCCGGCACCGGCATCGGCGCGCCGCCGTCGACGCTGACCTGCAGCTCGAGCACGCGGTCGCCGCCGCCCTGGAAATAACGCAGCTCGAAGGCGTGCGCGCCGCGCGCCAGCGCGCGGCTGCCGTGGGTGGTGCCCGGCGACTGCGGGCCGTCGCGGTCGACCAGCAGGGTGCCGTCGAGCAGCAGGCGCGCGCCGTCGTCCGAGGCCAGCGAGAACCGGTAGACGCCATCGGCGGGCACGCGCACGACACCGCGATAGCGCAGGCCGAACCGTTCCTGCCGGCTGAACTCCGGCAGGTCGATGACGTCGGTGGTATCCGAGCGCGTCGGGCGCATGCCGGGCAGCTCGTCGGTCTTCTGTACCGGCGCCTCGAAGTAGTCGCGCTGCAGGCCGGGCCGGCGCGCGTCGGCCGATGCTGCCGGCGCGGGTTGCAGGGTGGTCCGCGCGTAGCCGGCGCGCATCGTCGGCCCCAGCCGCCCGTCGGCGGTGAGCAGCCGCGCCGCCACCTGCACCGGCGCCGTGCCCAGGTCCAGCACCAGCGGGCCGGTGTAGCGCGGCGAGTCCGCCGTGGGCTCGCTGCCGTCGGTGGTGACGACGATGGCGGCATCGTCCAGCGGCGAGCGCAGCGCCAGCGTGGCCGTGGGCGCCAGCGTCAGCACGTCGCCGTCCAGCCCCAGCACCTCGGGCACGCGGTAGTTGACCTCCAGGCGGCCCAGCGCGGCCAGCTGCGGCCCCAGCCGCGCGGCGAAACCGTCCCAGTCGCGGCGTTCGCGCGCCGACCACAGCACCTCGCTCATCGCCAGCGCGCGCGGCCACAGCATGTACTCGGCGGCCTGCGGCGTGCGGATGTGCTCGGTCCACAGGTTGGCCTGGCCGCCACGCACGTGCGCGGCCTGCGCCGGGGTGAGCTGCGCCGGCACCGGCTCGAAGGCGTACACCTGCCGCAGCGGCAGGTACTGCGGGCAGTACGGTTCGTCGGCCGCGCGCGACTGGCAGTAGTCGAAGTAGGAGTACGACACCGGCGTCATCACCACGTCGTGGCCGCGCCGCGCCGCCTCGATGCCCTCGCCGATGCTGCGCCAGGCCATGATGGTGGTGCTCTTGGCCGGGTCGCCGGCGAGCATTTCGTCCCAGGCCAGCATGCGCCGGCCGTGCTGTTGCAGGTAGCGCTCCACCCGGCGCATGAACCAGCCCTGCAGCGCGTGTTCGTCCTTCAGCCCCTCGCGGCGGATGATCTCCTGCGCCAGCGGGCTCTGCTGCCAGCGCACGATTGGTGCCTCGTCGCCGCCGAGGTGGATGTACTCGGAGGGGAAGATCGCCATCACCTCGTCGAGGACATTCTCGATGAAGGCGAAGGTGGGTTCGCCCGGGCACACCACGTTGTCGTCCACGCCCCAGTCCACCCGCACCTGGAACGGCCCCGGCGTGCACGCCAGCTCCGGGTAGGCGGCCTGCACGGCCACGGTATGGCCGGGCATCTCGATCTCCGGCACCACGGTGATGTGCAGCCGGCGTGCGTACTCGACGATCTCGCGCGCCTGCGCCTGGGTGTAGAAGCCGCCGTAGCGCGTGCCGTCGTACTCGATGCGGCCGTCGCGCCGGTACAGCGCGGTCTGCGCGCGCCATGCGCCGACTTCGGTGAGCTTCGGGTAGCGCTTGATCTCCAGCCGCCAGCCCTGATCGTCGGTGAGGTGCCAGTGCAGCACGTTGAACTTGTAGCGCGCCATCAGCTCGAGCTGGCGCTTGATGTAGTCCATCGGGAACAGGTGCCGTGCCACGTCCAGGTGCAGGCCGCGCCAGGCGAAGCGCGGCGCGTCGTCGATGGCGACATGGGCGATGCCGTCGCCGCCGTCGTCCAGCAGCTGGCGCAGGGTCTGCAGGCCATGGAACAGGCCGGCGTCGTTGGCCGCGCGCAGGTGGATGCCTCGTTCGTCCACGCGCAGGGTGTAGGCCTCGGGGTTGGCGCTGGCCTCCGCGTCCAGCACCAGGGTGAGGTCGGCCGGCGCGCGGCTGCCGGCCGGCGCCAGCGGGCGCTGCCACGCCGCCTGCAGGATGTCGCCGGCCAGCGCGCGCAGCGCGTCCAGGCGCGCCGGGTCGCCCTGCGTGGCGATGCGCAGCGTGGCGCCGGGGCGATAGCGGCCGGGCTGCACGTCGAGCCGCGTGGGCAGGGGCACTACCGAAGGCGTGGCGTGCGTCGCGGCCGGTGAAAACGCCGGCCAGCCCAAAGCGAAGGCGAGCAGCAGCGAGCGGGGAGCGTTCAGGGGCATGCGGGTCTCCGGGGGAGAAGGGACATGGAAAGGTGGCGATTTCCCGCGCGCGCCGACATGATCGGGCGGACGATGGGCGGGGACATGCGGAGCGGATGATGGAAACGACGACGATCCTGCGCGGCCTGGCCGTGCTGCTGCTGGGCCTGGCCGGCGCCTGCGCGGACGCGGCGCCGCGCGAACCGAACGTGGTGGTGGTGACGCTGGACGGCGTGCGCGTGCAGGAGATCTTCGGCGGCATGGACGCGGAGATCGCGCGCGCGGCCGGCGAAGAGGGCGAGGACGCCGGCCAGTTCGATCGCTACCGCGGCGACAGCGCCGCGCAGCGGCGCGAGCGGCTGATGCCTTTCTTCTGGGGCACGCTGATGCGCGAGCACGGCTGGATCGCCGGCAACGCCGCGCTGGGCAGCCGCGTGCAGCTCGGCAACCGCATGCGCTTCTCCTATCCCGGCTACGCCGAACTGCTGACCGGCGTGCCGCGCGACGACAGCGTCACCAGCAACGCCGCCATCCAGAGCCCGTATCCGACGGTGCTGGAGTTCGTGCGCGAACAGCTGCGCCTGCCGCGCGCCAGGGTCGCCGCGTTCGGCTCGTGGGACCGCTTCATCGGCATACCCGAACACACGCGCGGCAGCATCACCGTCAACGCCGGCTTCATGCCGTTCGTTGACAGCGACCCGGGCATCCAGCGGCTCGACGCGATCCAGGCGCAGGCGCGCACCTGGCGCCACGAGCGCTTCGATGCCTTCACCGCCGCGTTCGCGCTGCGCTACCTGGAACGCGAGCGCCCGCGCCTGCTCTACGTGGGCCTGGGCGATACCGACGAATGGGCGCACGCCGGCCGCTACATCGACACGCTCGAAGGCCTGGCGCTGGCCGACCGCTTCCTGCAGGCGCTGTGGCAGTGGCTGCAGTCGCAGCCGGACTACCGCGACAACACCGTGCTGGTGATCGCCACCGACCACGGCCGCGGCCGCACCGTGCGCGACTGGAGCGACCATGGGCCGCGGGTGGAAGGCGCGCAGGACGTGTGGCTGGCGATGGCCGGCCCTGGCCAGGCGCGGCGCGGCGAACTGCGGCAGGCGCCGGAACTGCGCCAGGGACAGATCGCCGCCAGCATCGCCGCGCTGTTCGGCCTGGACTTCCGCCGCATGGAACCGAAGGCCGGCGCGCCGGTGCAGGAAACGCTGCGCAGGCCCTGAGCGGCGCGCGCGCTGGCCTATACTTCCCGCATGTCCCCGTCTAGGAAGTCGTAACGGATGCGGAGCCCGCGCGTGCCAGTGAAGAGCATCCAGAACCGTCGCCTCTACCAGCAGATCGCCGACCAGCTGCGCGGCATGATCAACCGTGGCGAATACCCGCCGGGCAGCTACCTGCCGCCCGAACGCGAACTGTCGCAGCAGTTCGGCGTCAGCCGCACCTCGCTGCGCGAGGCGCTGATCGCGCTGGAAGTGCTGGGCCTGGTGCGCGTGCGCGTGGGCGATGGGGTGAGCGTGGTGGGGCCGGAGCCGAGCGAGGCGACGCCCAGCGTCGGCGCGCTGGACCGCGCGCGCCAGCTCAACCCGTGGACGCTGGATCCGGAACTGGGCGTGGTGGCCGATTTCGACGCCGAGATCCCGCCGTTCTCGCTGCTGAGCGCACGCCGCCTGGTGGAACCGGAAGCGGCGGCGCTGGCCGCGGAGAACGCCTCCGACGAAGAGATCGCCGGCATCGAGGACGCGCTGCAGCGGAACATCGCCGACAACCTGCATGGTTCCACCACGCACCCGGGCGACCGCCTGCTGCACGTACGCATCGCCGACGCCAGCGGCAACCCGGCCTATTCGCTGCTGATCCGCCACCTGCTCGGGCACCGCTACGGCGCCATGTTCCAGCGCCTGCAGCATCTCTACACGCCGCACGACATGCCGCACCGCTCGGAGAACGAGCACCAGGCCATCGTCGACGCGATCCGCGCGCGCGACGCGGCGGCCGCGCGCAAGGCCATGCGCGTGCACCTGGATTCGGTGATCCGCATCTTCTCGCGCGGCAAGGCCTGACGGAGCGTTCACCGGCAGCGTCCGTCCGCGGACGGCGCGCGCCGCACCGCGTGCGCGCTCACGCCCGCGGCCGCGCGTACAGCCCGTAACCGGCAACCACCGCGAAGCACAGCGCCGGCACCCAGAACGCGCTCTCGATGCCGCGCGCATCGGCGATGCGGCCCATGAACCACGGCACGATGGCGCCGCCGACGATGGCCATGATGATGAAGCTGGCGCCGCGCTTGGTCTGCGCGCCCAGCCCCTTCACGCCCAGCGCGAAGATGGTGGGGAACATCATCGACATGAAGAAGAACAGCGCGATCAGCGCGGCCACCGACAGCTTGCCCAGGCCGGCCACGACCACGCCGCACAGCACGATGCTGATCACCGCGTACACGGTGAGCAGCCGCGCCGGCGCCACCGCGCCCATCAGCGCGGTGGTCAGGAAGCGCCCGGCCAGGAAGCAGCCCAGCGCCACGGCGAGCAGGTAGGCGGCGCGCTCGGACGACAGCCCCGCCACGTGGTCGACCGCGTAGTTGATGAAAAACGCGCCCACGCCCACCTGCGCGGCGACGTAGAAGAACTGCGCCACCACCGCCAATACGAAATGGCGCTGCGCCAGCAGCGGCACGTGGCTGGCCGACGCGGCGGCGGCGTCCGCCTCGCCGGCCGCCTCCGGCATGCGCGTGCGCCACACCAGCACCGCGATGGCGATGACCACGATGGCGGTGGCGACGTAGATCAGCTGCACGCCGTGGCTGCCGGAAATGCCCCACGTCGAGGCGCCGAAGAACAGCTTGCCGCCGATGAAGGGCGCGATGAAGGTGCCCAGGCCGTTGAACGACTGCGCCAGGTTGAGCCGGCGTTCCGAACTCTCCGCCGGGCCGAGCACGGTCGCATAGGGATTGGCCGCGGTTTCCAGGCAGGCAAGCCCGCAGGCGATCACGAACAGGGCGAACAGGAAGTACTCGAACACGCCGGCGGCAGTGGCCGGGATGAACAGCAGCGCGCCGGCCGCGAACAGCCCCAGCCCGAGCAGGATGCCGGTCTTGTAGCCGTGGCGCTCCATCAGCCGCGCGGCCGGCAGCGCCATCAGGAAATAGGCGCCGAAATAGGCGGCCTGCAGCAGCGCCGAGCGCGCGCGGGTGATGTCCAGCGCTTCCTGGAAATGCTTGTTGAGCACGTCCAGCAGGCCGTAGGAAAACCCCCACAGGAAGAACAGGCTGGTGACCAGCACGAAGGCCAGGCGGTAGCGGCGTGCACCGGCGTCTTGCGGGATCGGGGCGGCGGTGCCGGGCAGTGCGGGCATGGCGGTGGCTCCTGCGGGTCGGGGTCAGTCGGCGTCGGTAAGGCGGAACAGGCACTGCAGCGGCGTCCACTTGGCGCCGGCCGGCGTCCACGGCGTGGCCGCCTGGAATGTCCACATCAGTTCTTCCCAGGCCTGCAGGCGCGGGTCGCCGGCTTCGGCCGCGGCCATGCGCGCGGCGTCGAACACGGCATCGTCGGTATCCATCACCATCACCATGCGCGTGCCCAGGCGGAAGATTTCCAGTTCGCGCACGCCGTGCCCGCGCAGGTGCGCCAGCACCTCCGGCCACACCGCGCGGTGGTGCGCCTCGTACCGCGCGATCAGCGCCGGGTCGTCCTTCAGGTCGAGTGCGAGGCAGTGGCGCATGGGCGGGTTCCTCAGGTCAGCGCGCGGTCGAGGTGGGTGTAGCCGCCGTCCACGAACAGCCATTGCCCGGTGACGTGCGAGGCGCGCGCCGAGAGCAGGAACAGCACGGTGTCGGCGATCTCGTCGTCGCGGGTCATGCGCCGCTCCAGCGGGATGCGGCGGGTGATGTCGGCGAGCCTGGCGTCGGGATCGTCGAAGCCGGCGATCCAGGCGCGGTACAGCGGCGTCATCACCTCGGCGGGCACCACCGCGTTCACGCGCACGCCGTCGCCGGCCAGCGACGCGGCCCATTCGCGGGTCAGCGACAGCTGCGCGCCCTTGGACGCGCAGTAGCCGCTGGTATTGCCCTGGCCGGTGAGCGCGGTCTTGGACGAGATGTTGACGATGGCGCCGCGCGCGGCCTTCAGCGCGTCCACGCACAGGTGTGCCATCACGTAGTAGTGGATCAGGTTGCGTTCCAGCGAGGCGACGAAGGCCGCGCGCCCCGCGTCCAGGCCAACGCCGTCGTTGACCCCGGCGTTGTTGACCAGGCCGTGCAGCGCGCCGAACTCGGCCAGTACCTCGCGCACCGCCGCCGCGCAGGCGTCGCTGTCGGCCAGTTCCAGCGGGAAGAACCGCGCGCGCGGCTGCAGCGCCTGCAGCTGTCGCGCGAAGCCGGCTTCCGGCGCGCCGCGCGCCAGCACCACCGGGATGGCGCCTTCGGCGGCCAGCGCCAGCGAGATCGCGCCGCCGATGCCGGCGTCGCCGCCGGTCACGATCACCACCTTGTCGCGCAGTTGCAGGTCCATCAGTTGTCCACCTTGGAATGCACGCCGTAGCAGCGTGCGGCATTGTCGCCCCACAGTCGCGCCTGCTCGTCGCTGGAAAGGCGCACCGCCCAGTCGCGCACCAGCGCGGTGACGGCGGCATGGTCGGCGCGCAGCAGGCACACCGGCCAGTCCGAACCGAACAGCAGCCGGTCCGCGCCGAAGGCGTCCAGCGCCGCGTCGAGGTGGCGATGGATCGCATCGGCATCCAGCCGCGCGCCGGCCACTTCGGTGACCAGGCCGGACACCTTGCACAGCACGTGCGGCAGCGCGGCCACCTCGCGCAGGTGGCGCCGCCATTGGTCCTCGCCGTCGCCGCCGATGGCCGGCTTGCCGAGGTGGTCGAGCACCAGCCAGTGGCGGTCGTGGCGCGCGCAGAACGCGGCCACCGGCGCCAGCTGCGCCGGGCCGCGCACCAGGATGTCGTAGACAAGCGCCCGTTCCTGCAGCGCGCGCAGGCCACGGGCGAAACGCGCGTCGGCCAGGGTCGCGGCCACGTCGGCGTCGTCCTGCAGCAGGTGGCGCACGCCGGCGAAACGCGGCTGGCTGCGCCAGTACGCCAGCCGCTCGCCGGCATCGGCGGCGAACAGATCGACCCAGCCGACCACCGCGGCGATGCGCGGGTACCGCTGCGCCAGTTCCAGCAGGAAGACGTTTTCGGCCTCGCTGGCGCGCGCCTGCACGGCGATGCAGGCGTCCAGGCCGGCGGCGTCGAGCAGCGGCAGTACCTCGTCCGGCAGGCGGTCGCGGCGCAGCGTGTCCATGCCGGCGCCCATCCACGGATAGTCCTGCGCGCTGTAGCGCCAGAAGTGCTGGTGGGCGTCGATGCGCAGGCTCATGGCGCCGCGTCCGCGCGCGGGGCGACAGTGGCCGCGTCGAAGTGCAGTTCCAGGTCCTGCGCCGGGTAGGCCGGTGCGGCCAGTTCCACGCGGATCGGGGTGGCGCCGGTTTCGGCGCCGGGCAATGCGAACGGGCCGATGGCCTGCGCGCGCAGCGTCGCGCCGTCGACCTCGCGCTGCTGCCCGCCGACGCGGATGCGGTAGCGCTGCTGCGGGGGCGCCTGCACGCCTTCGAAGCGCAGCCAGGCCGCCGCCTGCGGCGCGTGGGCGCGCAGCGCGGCCTGCAGCGATACCGTGGTGCTCTGCTGGGTGCGGTAGCCGCTTCCGAAGGCGAAGCTGGTGCCGGGCTGCCAGGCCTGCATCGGCACGGTGGCGCGGCCATCGGCCGACAGCGCCACGGTACCCGGCGGCACGATGCGCGCCGGCCCGTCCAGTTCCACGCGCAGCACCGGCAGCACCGGGTCGGGCGCCTGCGCCGGCAGTTCGATCACCACGTCGTCGCCCTGCCGGCGCCAGGCCAGTGGCGGAGCGTCGCTGCCGGCCACGCGCACCGCGCGCGGGTCGCTGGCCAGGCCATGCACCACCAGGTCGCCGCCGCGCCAGTCGCGCACGAACAGATGCAGCCCGCCGGCATCGGCCAGGGTGCTGCCCCACGGCTGCGGCGGCAGGCCGCTGGGGCGTGCGTCCAGCGCGGCATTGCCCTGGCGCTGCAGCCACTGGCCCAGGCCGCGCAGCACGTCGGCCTCGAACGGCACAATGGCGCCGCTGCCCTCCGGGCCGATGTTGAGCAGGTAGTTGCCGCCGGCCGCGCGCGCCTGCGCCAGGCCGTTGGCCAGTTCGCGCAGCTTGCCGGGCAGGTCGTCGCGCGCCTGCCAGCGGCGGTAGCCCCAGGTGGCGTGGTAGATCGAGGCGGGCACCTCGAACGGCGGCTGCATGCCCGGCGGCGGCGCTTCGTTGTCGCCCAGGGTCACGAAGTCACCGGCGTTGTTCCAGATGCGGCCGTTGATCGCCGCGTCCGGCTGCAGCCGGCGCACGATGGCCGCGAAGCGCCGGCTCTGCGCGGCGGTGGGCGCGGCCATGTCGAACCACACCTCGGTGATCGGCCCGTAGTTCGTCATCAGCTCGGTGAGCTGCTGTTCGATCAGCGGCTCCATCGCCGCCGGGATCGGGTTGCTGTTGTTCTGCACCTCGGTCTCGTGGCCGGCGTGCCAGTCCACCAGCGAGAAGTACACGCCGAAGCCGACGCCGAGCTTGCGGCAGGCGCTGGACAGCAGCTTCAGCGGGTCGCGGCCGAACGGCGTGCGCTTGACGATGGTGTAGTCGGTGCTCGCCGTGTCGAACATGGCGAAGCCGTCGTGGTGCTTGCTGGTGACGACGATGTAGCGCGCGCCGGCATCGCGGGCCAGCGCGCAGATCGCGTCGGCGTCGAAGGCCGGCGCGGCGAAACGCGTGGCGACCGCCGCGTAGTCGGCCGGCGCGATCTTGGCCCAGCCCTGGATCTGTTCCGAATAACCCTGCGTGACCGGCCTGCCCTGCCATTCACCACCGAGTTCGGAGTACAGGCCCCAGTGCACGAACATGCCGTAACCCAGCGCCTGCCAGCGCGCCAGCCGCGCCTGTCCGGCGCTGTCGGCGGCCGCCCCGGTGGCGTCTGCCGCCGCGGCGCCGCCGGCAACCGGCGGTGCGGGAGGGACGCGCTGGCAACCGCCGCCGGCCAGCAGCACCGCGCCGAGCAGCGCGGCCAGGGCCGCGGGGCGGAGGCGGGCGTGGGTCACGCGGTACCGCCGCGGTGGGCGCTGCCGTCCGGGTAGCGGTATTGCCGGCGGCTGTCGGCCTTCATCGTGATCGAGAAGCCCGGCGCGGCGGGCGGCAGGTAGGCGGCGTCGCGGATCGTGCATGGGTCCAGGAAGTGCTCGTGCAGGTGGTCCACGTATTCCACCACGCGGCCCTCGCGGGTGCCGGCGATGCACACGTAGTCGATCATCGCCAGGTGCTGCACGTATTCGCACAGGCCCACGCCGCCGGCGTGCGGGCATACCGGCAGGCCGTACTTGGCGGCCAGCAGCAGGATCGCCAGCACCTCGTTGACGCCGCCGACGCGGCAGGCGTCGATCTGCACCACGTCGATGGCGCCGCCGGCGATGAACTGCTTGAACATCACCCGGTTCTGGCACATCTCGCCGGTGGCGACCTGCACCGGCGCCACGCCCTGGCGGATGGCGCGGTGCCCGGCCACGTCGTCGGGGCTGGTGGGTTCCTCGATGAACCACGGCTGCGCGAACGCCAGCTCGCGCACCCAGTCGATGGCCTGGCCCACGTCCCAGATCTGGTTGGCGTCGATCATCAGCCGGCGCTGCGGGCCGAGCACCTCGCGGGCGATGCGCACGCGGCGGATGTCGTCCTGCAGGTCGCGGCCGACCTTGAGCTTCACATGGTCGAACCCGGCGTCCACCGCTTCCTGGCACAGTCGGCGCAGCTTGTCGTCCGGGTAGCCGAGCCAGCCGGCGGAGGTGGTGTAGCAGGGGTAGCCCTCGCGCTCGAGGGTGGCGATGCGCCCGGCCTTGCCGGCCTGGCGCCCGCGCAGCAGGGCCAGCGCCTCGTCGGGGGTGATCGCGTCGGTGAGATAGCGAAAGTCCACGCAGCGCACCAGTTCTTCCGGCGTCATCTCCGCCACCAGCCGCCACACCGGCTTGCCCTCGGCCTTGGCCCACAGGTCCCACACGGCGTTGACCACCGCGCCGGTGGCCAGGTGCATGGCGCCCTTGTCCGGGCCGATCCAGCGCAGCTGGCTGTCGGAGGTGACGTGGCGCCAGAAGCGGCCCATGTCCGCGGCGATCCAGTCCAGCCGCAGGCCGACGACCAGGTGCCGCAGCGCCTCGATCGCCGCGCAGCACACCTCGTTGCCGCGGCCGATGGTGAAGGTCAGGCCGTGGCCTTCCAGCCCCGGCCGGCTGGTTTCCAGCACCACGTAGGCGGCCGAATAGTCCGGGTCCGGGTTCATCGCGTCCGAGCCGTCGAGCTGGCGCGAGGTGGGGAAGCGGAGGTCCTCGACCCGCAGGCCGGTGATGCGCACGCCGTCGGCGGCTGCGTTCATGCCTGCACCACCTTCTGCCGCTGTTCGCCCAGCCCGGTGATGCCCAGGCGCATGACCTGGCCGGCGCGCAGGTAGACCGGCGGCTTCTGCCCAAGGCCCACGCCCGGCGGCGTGCCGGTGGAGATCACGTCGCCCGGCTGCAGGCTCATGAAGCGGCTCAGGTAACTCACCAGGAACGGGACGGCGAACACCATGGTGCGGGTGTTGCCGTCCTGGTAGCGGTGGCCGTCCACTTCCAGCCACAGGTCCAGCGCCTGCGGGTCGGGGACCTCGTCGGCGGTGACCAGCCACGGCCCGAGCGGGCCGAAGCTGTCGCAGCCCTTGCCCTTGTCCCAGGTGCCGGTGCCCTCGAGCTGGAACTCGCGCTCGGAGACGTCGTTGACCACGCAGTAGCCGGCCACGTGGTCCATGGCGTCGGCCTCGGCGATGTAGCGCCCGCCGCGGCCGATCACCACGCCCAACTCCACTTCCCAGTCGGTCTTGCGCGAGCCGCGCGGGATCTGCACGTCGTCGTGCGGGCCGCAGATGGCGCTGGTCCACTTGTTGAACACCACCGGCTCGGCCGGCACCTGCGCGCCGGTCTCGGCGGCGTGGTCGGAATAGTTCAGGCCGATGCATACGAACTTGCCGACCCGGCCCACGCAGGGGCCGATGCGCGGCGTGCCCGGCACCAGCGGCAGGGCCGCCGGGTCCAGCGCACGCAGGCGCTGCAGGCCTTCGGGGGTGAGCGTGTCGCCGGCGATGTCGGCCACCACCGCAGACAGGTCGCGCAGCTGTCCCGCGTCGTCCAGCAGTCCCGGCTTTTCCGCGCCGTGCGGGCCGTAGCGCAGCAGTTTCATGGTGTGTTCCTTGATCCTTGGGGGAGGTCAGTTGATCCAGCCGCCATCGATGACGTGGATGGCGCCGGTGGTGAAGGCCGATTCGTCGCTGGCCAGGTGCACCGCCAGCGCGGCGATTTCCTCGGGGCGGCCGAGCCGGCCCATCGGCTGGCGGCCGACGAACGCGGCCTGCACCGCCTCGACGCTGCTGCCCTGCTGGCGCGCCTGTTCGGCGATGCGTGCCTCCAGCGACGGCGAGCCCACCGTGCCGGGGCAGATCGCGTTGCAGCGGATGCCCTGGCCGACATGGTCGGCGGCCACCGCCTTGCTCAGGCCGATCACCGCGGCCTTGGTGGTGCCGTAGATGAAGCGGTTGGGCACGCCCTTGATGCTGGACGCCACCGAGGCGACGTTGATGATCGAGCCGCTGCCGCGCGCCAGCATGCCCGGCAGCAGGGCGCGGATCAGGTGGAACATCGAGCCGACGTTGAGCTGCCAGGCCAGCTCCCATTCCTGCTCGCTGGCCTCCAGGATGCTGCCGCTGTGCACGTAGCCGGCGCAGTTGAACAGCACGTCCACGGCGTCGTCGCCGCTGTGGCGGGCGGCCAGCGCGGCGATGGCGGCGCGGTCGGTCACGTCCAGGTGCAGGGGGGTGAGCGCCCCGCCGGCCTCCTCGCGCAGGCGCTGCAGGGCGTCCGGGTTGATGTCGGCGGCGATGACCCGCGCGCCTTCGCGGACGAAGGCCAGCGCGGTGGCGCGGCCGATGCCCTGCGCGGCGGCGGTGACCAGGGCGTGTTTGCCTTGCAGGCGCATTGGTTGGACTCCTGGGGAGATTGGTACAGCGGTTGGACCAATGCTATCGTGCCTCGGGTCTGTTGCAAACGGGGTGCGGGGATGGCGCGGGGTTCGACAGGAATGCGGGAGACGATGCGGGGGGTGGCCGGGCTGGCCCTGGCGCTGCTGCTGGCCGGCTGTAGCGGAAGCGGCGGCGAGGCCGCGCCGGTGGCGCCGGCCGAGGCGTTCGCCGCCGGTAGCCCGCCGCCGCTGATCCCGCAGCCCCTGCGGGTGGAGCCGGCGCAGGGCCGCTTCGTGCTGACCGCCGATACCCGCGTGGTCGCCGCGCCCGGCGATGCCGCCGCCCGCGACGCCGCCGCACGCTTCGTCGAGCTGGTGCACGAAAGCACCGGCGCCACCCTGGTGCTCGGCGACGCCGCCGGCGCCGGCGCGATCGTCTTCGTGACCGATCCGCAGGCAGGCGCCGCCGCCGAAGGCTATGCGCTGGACGTCGGCGACGCCGGCGTCCGCGTGGCCGCCGGCGACGCGGCCGGCCTGTTCTACGGCGGCGTCAGCCTGTGGCAGCTGCTGGGCAATGCCGAAGCGCTGCCGGTGGCCGTGCCGGCGCTGCGCATCGCCGACGCGCCGCGCTTCCGCTGGCGCGGCTTCATGCTCGATTCGGCCCGCCACCTGCAGAGCGTGGAGCAGATCAAGCGCCTGCTGGACCAGATGGCGCGGCACAAGCTCAACACCTTCCACTGGCACCTCACCGACGACCAAGGCTGGCGGCTGGAGATCCGGCGCTACCCCAAGCTCACCGAAGTCGGCGCGTGGCGCGTGCCCGCGGGCAAGGCCGGCGTGGGCGCCGACGGGAAGCCGGTGCGCTACGGCGGCTTCTACACCCAGGCGCAGGCGCGCGAGATCGTGGAGTACGCGCGCCGGCTGCACATCACCGTGGTGCCGGAGATCGAAATGCCGGGCCACGCGCAGGCGGCCATCGCCGCCTATCCCGAACTGGGCGCCAGCGGCCAGGCGCCGCCGGTGTCGCCGGACTGGGGCGTGCACACCTGGCTGTACGGCGTGGACGAGCCGACCTTCGCCTTCCTGGAGAACGTGCTGACCGAGGTGATGGAGATCTTTCCCGGCACCTACATTCATATCGGCGGCGACGAGGCCGACAAGTACCAGTGGCGTACCTCGCCGCAGGTGCAGGCCCGGCGCGGGGCGCTGGGGCTGAAGGACGACATGGCCCTGCAGAGCTGGTTCATCAAGCGCATCGAGCGCTTCCTGGTGGCCCACGACCGGCGCCTGGTCGGCTGGGACGAGATCCTCGAGGGCGGCCTGCCGCCGGAAGCCACCGTCATGTCCTGGCGCGGCATGCAGGGCGCGGTGGAAGCGGCGCGGCAGGGCCACGACGTGGTGCTCAGCCCCAGCGACATCACCTACATCAACCGCATGCAGTCGCTGGCGGCCGACGAACCGCCGGGCCACGACAGTCCGATCCCGCTGGAGAAGATCTACGCCTTCGAGCCGGTGCCGCCGGAACTGGACGCGGCGCAGGCGCGGCATGTGCTCGGCACCCAGGCCAACCTGTGGACCGAGCACGTGCGCACCGGGCCGCGCGTGGAGCACATGGCCTTCCCGCGGCTGTCGGCATTGGCCGAGGTGGCATGGTCGCCGCGCGAAGCGCGCGACTGGAACGGCTTCCTGCACCGGCTGGCGCCGCAGATGCGCCGCTTCCAGCGCGCCGGCATCGGCGCCGCCGACAGCGCCTTCGCCGCGCGCATCGAGGCACAGCCGCAGGGCGGGCAGGCGCGCGTGACCCTGTCCAGCCAGAGCGGCCTGGGGCAACTGCGCTACACCACCGACGGCAGCGCGCCCACCGCGCAGTCGCCGCGGTACGCGCAGCCGCTGGCGGTGGCGCTGCCGGCCACGGTCACCGCCAACAGCTTCCTCGACGGCCAGCCGCTGGCCGCGCCGCGCGCGCTGCGCGTGGATGCGCTGGCGCTGCGCACGCGCCAGGCCGAACAGCTGGCGCCGTGCGGCAAGAGCGACTTCGTTCTGCGCCTGGAAGACGACGAACCGCTGGCCGGCGAACGCGCCGTAGTGCCGGTCAACATCGGCGCGCCCTGCTGGAGGTGGCCGGCGGCAACGCTGGACGGCATCGCCGTGCTGCGCGCGCAGGCGCTGGACCTGCCCTTCAACTTCCAGTTCGGCGGCGACTCGGTCGGCGCCACGCCGCCGCCGGCCACGCCGGTACGGCTGGAAGTCCGCCGCGATGGCTGCGACGGCCCGCTGCTGGGCAGCGCCGGCGTCGCCACGCAGGCGCGTGCGGTCAAACAGATCGACGTGGCCCTGCCCGCCGGCGCCGGCAGCCACGACCTGTGCCTGCGCTTCAGCGGCAGCCACCGCCGCGTGCTGTGGGCCATCGACAGCGTGCAGCTGCTGACCGGCGAGGAAGCGCGCTGATGCGCGCCGTGGCAATGCTTCTGGCGGCGTTGCCGGCGGCGGGCGCGGTCACCGCCGGCCAGCCGCCGGTCGCCTTCGCGCCGACGCCGGCGATCTACCACGACGGCTGGATCGACCTGGACAAGAATGGCCGCAAGGACGTCTACGAGGACCGCGCCGCGCCGGTCGACGCGCGCGTCGAGGACCTGCTGGCGCGCATGACGGTGGACGAGAAGACCGCGCAGATGGCCACGCTCTACGGCTACGGCCGGGTGCTGGAGGACCCGCTGCCGACGCGGCGCTGGAAGCAGGCGCTGTGGAAGGACGGCATCGGCAACATCGACGAGATGCACAACGGCTGGGACAAGGGCGGCAGGACGCCGTACTCCACCGACATCGGGCAGCACACCTGGGCGATGAACGAGGTGCAGCGTTTCTTCATCGAGCAGACGCGGCTGGGCATCCCGGTGGATTTCAGCAACGAGGGCATCCGCGGCATCGAGGCCCATCGCGCCACCAGCTTCCCCGCGCAGATCGGCATCGGCCACACCTGGGACCGGGCGCTGGTGCGGCAGATGGGCCGCATCACCGGGCTTGAGGCGCGCGCGCTGGGCTATACCAATGTCTACGCGCCGATCCTGGACGTGGCCCGCGACCAGCGCTGGGGGCGCATGGAGGAGGTCTACGGCGAGGACCCGTACCTGGTCTCGCGGCTGGGCGTGGAAATGGTGAAGGGCCTGCAGCAGGACCACACCGTGGCCGCGACCGCCAAGCACTTCGTGGTCTACAGCGCCAACAAGGGCGCGCGCGAGTTCATGGCGCGCACCGATCCGCAGGTGGCGCCGCGCGAGGTCGAGGACGTGCACGTGGCGCCGTTCGCCGCGGCCATCCGCGAGGCCGGCCTGCTCGGCGTGATGAGTTCGTACAACGACTACGACGGCGTGCCGATCAGTGGCAGCCACTACTGGCTCACCGAACGCCTGCGCGACGAGTTCGGCTTCCGCGGCTACGTGGTCTCCGACAGCGAGGCGGTGGAATACCTGCACAGCAAGCATGCGGTGGCCGCCGACCAGAAGGACGCGGCGCGGCAGGCGGCCGAGGCCGGGCTGAACATCCGCACCAACTTCACCCCGCCGGAGGACTACGTGCTGCCGCTGCGCGCGGCGGTGCGCGACGGCACGCTGGCGATGCCGGTGCTGGACCAGCGCGTACGCGAGATCCTGCGGGTCAAGTTCCTGCTCGGCCTGTTCGACCGTCCCTATATCGAAAGCGCCGACGCCGCGCTGCGGCTGGTCAATTCGCCAGAACACCGCGCGGTGGCCTTGCAGGCATCACGCGAAAGCCTGGTCCTGCTGAAAAACAGTGATGCTGCATTGCCGCTGCGCAAAGACCTGAAAAGCATTGCGGTGATCGGCCCCAACGCTGACGACGTGCACTACTCGCAGCGCCACTACGGCCCTTCGGGCGGCGACACCGTCACCGTGTTGGCTGGCATCCGCGCCAAATTCGGCAACGGCATCGACATCCGCTACGCCAGGGGCGTGGAAGCGGCCGGCGCCAACTGGCCGCGCATCGAGATCCTGCCCGAGCCGCTGAGCGTCGCCGAACAGGCGGGCATCGACGCGGCGGTACGCGCGGCGACCGGCGCCGACGTGGCCATCGTCGTGCTCGGCGATGGCGCCAACACCGTGGGCGAGAGCAAGTCGCGCACCAGCCTGGACCTGCCCGGGCGCCAGCTGGAACTGCTGCAGGCCGTGCACGCCACCGGCACGCCGGTGGTGCTGGTGCTGATCAACGGCCGGCCGATCAGCATCAACTGGGCCGACGCGCACGTGCCGGCGATCCTGGAAGCCTGGTTCCCCGGCGACCAGGGCGGCACCGCGGTGGCCGATGCGCTGTTCGGCGACTACAACCCCGGCGGCAAGCTCACCGTCACCTTCCCGCGCAGCGCCGGCCAGCTGCCCTACAACTTCCCGACCAAGCCCAACGCGCAGTCGGAACTGGAGAAGTCGCGGGTCAACGGCGCGCTGTACTACTTCGGCCATGGCCTGAGCTATACGAGTTTCGCCTACGACAACCTGCGCATCGAACCGCGGCAGGTGGCGCCCGGCGGCAGCGTCACCGTCAGCGTGGACGTGCGCAACAGCGGCGCGCGCGCCGGCGAGGAAGTGGTGCAGCTCTACACCCGCGACCTGGTCGGCTCGGTGACCACCTACGAGAAGAACCTGCGCGGCTTCGAGCGCATCGCCCTGCAGCCGGGGCAGACCCGCACCGTCACCTTCACCCTGGCGCCGGAGGCGCTGGCGCTGTGGAACCGGCAGATGCAGCGCGTGGTCGAGCCGGGCATGTTCCGGGTGATGCTGGGCGGCGGTTCGGAGGACATCCGCCAGCAGGGGGAATTCGAGGTGTTGCCGTGAGCCTGATCGAGCCCCTCTCCCTCCGGGAGAGGGGTTGGGGTGAGGATCCGGGGCGAAGCCCGCACGATGTCCGATTGGACGAGGCTCCGCCCGGACTCTCATCCTCCTTCGGGGCACCCGCTTCACGCCCCGGCCCGGCACCGAGCGCCGGGCGTTCAGGCATGTGCGAGCCGGTGGCTCGCGAGCAACACGCCTTCACCCCAGGGGAGAAGGAAATGGCTGGCATCGCTCCATGAGAGGAACGAAACAATGACGACCCTTCCCCCCCACTGGACGCGCCGCGGCTTCCTCGGCGCAGGCACCGCGGCCCTGGCCGGTGCGCTGGCGCCAGCGCCCGCCGGCGCCGCACCCGCGGCCTGCGCGCCGCCTGGTTCATCGCGGCCGCGCCCCAGCGCCGCGCAGCTGGCCTGGCAGCGCGAAGAACTGTCGATGTTCGTGCACTTTTCCATCAACACCTTCACCGGCCGCGAGTGGGGCGATGGCAGCGAGGACCCGAAGCTGTTCGCGCCGGCAGCGCTGGATGCGCGGCAGTGGGCGCGCACCGCGCGCGAGTGCGGCTTCGCCAGCATGATCCTCACCGCCAAGCACCACGACGGCTTCTGCCTGTGGCCGACGAAGACCACGGCGCATTCGGTGGCCTCCAGCCCCTGGCGCGGCGGCAAGGGCGACCTGGTGCGCGAGTTCACCGACGCCTGCCGCGCCGAAGGCCTGGGCGTGGGCTTCTACCTGTCGCCCTGGGACCGCAACGCGCCGGTCTACGGCGAGGGCCGGGCCTACGACGACTTCTACATCGAACAGCTCACCGAACTGCTGACCGGCTATGGCGCGGTGACCGAGCTGTGGTTCGACGGCGCCAACGGCGAAGGCCCCGGCGGCAGGCGCCAGCAGTACGACTGGGCGCGCATCCACCGCACCGTGCGCGCGCTGCAGCCGCAGGCGGTGATGTTCTCCGACGCCGGGCCGGACCTGCGCTGGATCGGCAACGAGAGCGGCAGCGCCGGCAGCACCTGCTGGGCCAGCGTCGATCCGGCGCGGGTGCCGCGCCCCGGCGCCGACGATCCGTGGACCGGCGAAGCGCTGCAGCAGGGCGATCCCCACGGCGCGGTGTGGCGCCCCGGCGAAACCGACGTGTCGATCCGCCCGGGCTGGTTCTGGCATGCCGAGCAGGACGCGCGGGTGCGCACGCCGCAGAACCTGCTGGGCCTGTACTTCACCTCGGTGGGCCGCAACAGCAAGCTGCTGCTGAACGTGCCGCCGACGGCGCAGGGCCTGTTCCACGACAACGACGTGCGCGCGCTGCGCGGTTTCGCGCAGCTGCGCACGGCGATGCTGGCGCGCGACCTCGCCGCCGGCGCGGCGGCCAGCGCCAGCAGCAACGGCGCCGCCGCCGCGCGCGTGACCGACGGCGACCGCGACAGCTTCTGGATGCCGGCCGCCGGCGCGCGCGACGGCTGGCTGGAACTGGCCCTGCCGGCGGACGCGGCGTTCGACGTGATCCGCCTGGAGGAAGCCATCGCCCATGGCCAGCACGTCAGCAACTACCGCATCGACGCCTGGCGCGACGGCTGCTGGCAGCCGCTGGCCTGGGGCACGACGATCGGCCACTGCAAGCTCGACCGCGTGCCGCTCACCCGCACGCCACGCCTGCGCGTGGTGATCGAGCACGCCTACGACGCGCCGCGCATCGCCCGCATCGGCCTGCACCGCAGCGCCGGTGGCGACTGGGCGCGCCCGGACCACCACGGGGACATCGACGCATGATCGACCGCCGCCAGCTCCTGCACGCCGGCATGCTCGGCCTCGCCGCGCTGTCGCTGCCGCCCATGGCCCTGGCCGCGCCGCCCGGCCGCGGCGGCACCGCCGCCTTCGGCTGGCAGGGCGAGCGCTTCCTGCTGCACGGCAAGCCGTTCGTGATCCGCGGCGGCGAGATGCATATCGGCCGCGTCCCGCGCCAGCACTGGCGCGCGCGCCTGCGCATGCTCAAGGCCATGGGTCTGAACACGGTCGGCACCTACCTGTTCTGGAACCTGCACGAGCCGCGCCCCGGACGTTTCGATTTCGAGGGCCAGAACGACATCGCCGCGTTCGTGCGCATCGCCCAGGAAGAGGGCGTGTGGGTGATCCTGCGGCCCGGTCCCTACGCCTGCGCCGAATGGGAATTCGGCGGCTTCCCGGCGTGGCTGCTGAAGGCCCCGGACCTGCGCGTGCGCACGAACGACCCGCGTTTCGTTGCCGCCGCCACCGGCTACCTGAAGGCGGTCGGCGAACAACTGGCGGCGCTGCAGATCCACCGTGGCGGACCCATCCTGATGACCCAGGTGGAGAACGAATACGGCTCCTTCGGCAGCGACCACGGCTACATGGCCAGCATCCGCGACGCGCTGCGCGCGGCCGGCTTCGACGGCCTGCTGTACACCGCCGACGGCCCCACCGAGCGCATGCTCGGCGGCGGCACCCTGCCCGACGTGCTGGCGATGGTGAACTTCGGCGACGATGCCGCCGGCAGCTTCGCCGCCTTCGCCCGGCACCGCCAGGGCGTGCCGCGCATGGCCGGCGAGTTCTACCCGGGCTGGTTCGACCACTGGGGCGACCGGCACCACACCGCCGCCGACCCGGCGCTGGTCGCGCGCAACCTGCAGTGGATGCTGGAGCGCGACATCTCCTTCAGCCTGTACATGTTCCATGGCGGCACCACCTTCGGCTTCATGAACGGCGCCAACGACAGCGCCACCGAGCCGTACCAGCCGGACACCAGCAGCTACGACTACGGTGCGCCGCTGGACGAGGCCGGGCGCCCGACGCCGGCGTTCCATGCGCTGCGCGCGCTGATCGGCCGCCACCTGCCGGCCGGCGAAACCCTGCCGGCGGTGCCGCCGTCGCCGCCGATGATCGCCATCGCGCCGGTGACGCTGGACCAATCGGCGCCGCTGCGCGCGCTGCTGGGCGAACCGGTGCGCGCGGTGCGCCCGCTGGCGATGGAGGAACTGGACCAGGCCTATGGCTTCGTCTGGTACCGCGCGCGGCTGCCCGCCGCCGGCAAGGGCGCGCTGCAGGTGGGCGACGTGCGCGACATGGCGCTGCTGTACCAGGACGGCCGCCGCCTCGGCACGCTGGACCGCCGCCGCGGCGACACCTCGGTGGAGCTGGAAGTGCAGGCCGGCGTGCCGCTGGACCTGCTGGTGGAGAACCTGGGCCGCATCAACTACGGCCCGCGCATGGTCGACGAGCGCAAGGGCCTGCTCGGCCCGGTGCGCTTCGCCGGCAAGCCGGTGCTGGACTGGGACATGCACCCGCTGCCGCTGGACGATCTGTCGGCGCTGCGCTTCACCGCCGGCGCGCAGGTGGCGCCGGCGTTCCATCGCGGCCGCTTCGTGCTGGACGCGCTGGGCGACAGTTTCATCGACATGCGCGGCTGGGGTCGCGGGCATGTGTGGATCAACGGCCACCACCTGGGCCGGTACTGGCGCATCGGCCCGCAGCAGACGCTGCTGGTGCCGGCGCAGTGGCTGCGGCGCGGGGAGAACGAGGTGGTGGTGCTGGAGCTGGAGAGCGATGCGCCGCTGTTGCGGGTGCAGGGGCTGGTGGATCCGGTGTTCGAGACGCCGGGTGCGGCGCAAGGCTGATCCGCGGTCGCCGTTGTTGCCGTTGCCGTGACTTTGCTTCTGCTCCTGGGCTTTTGATTTCCGGGTCCCCTTCCACAGCGACGGAGCCGGTGGGAATAACCCGAAGGGCGACGCGCATGGACGCGCGTCGTTTTTCGACGAGACAGGGATGTCTCGTCGAAAAATCCCGCCGGCGGAGTGGACCCACGGCACGCAGTGCCGTGGGCGCGGAGGCAGGGGCGTGTTGACCAGCCATTCGGCTGTTGAAAAGCGCCTCTCTTGGTTACTTCTCTTTGCACGAGCAAAGAGAAGTAACTCGCTCCTGCGAAGCAGGGGCGAAAGCTCTGCTTTCAAACTTCCGCTTTCATGCTTGGCCTCTGCCCTCTGCTTTAGCTCTTTGCCTATCGCTTTGGCACAGACGTCCAAAGGAAGCCAGAGCAAGGGCAGAAACAGGATCAAAGGCTTTCGCTCCCCTTCGGGGCGCGAGCTACTTTTCTTTGCTCGTGCAAAGAAAAGGTAGCCAAAAGAAACACGCCCCTGCCTACGCGCCCTCCGTGCCTGCGGCACTCCGGGTCCACTCCGCCGCCGGGATTTTTCGACGAGACATCCATGTCTCGTCGAAAAACGACGTGCATCCCTGCACGTCGCCCCTGCGGGGTCTTGTCCGCCGGCTCCGTCGCTGCGGAAGGGGACCCCGGAAGTCAAAAGCAGAGCAAGATCACGGGCAACCGCAACCGCAACCGCAACCGCAGAGCAACGGCAAGGGCAAGGGCAAGGGCAAGAGCAAGAGCAAGAGCAAGGGCAAGAGCAAGGGCAAAGCAAGGGCAAAGCAAGGGCAAAGCAAGGGCAAAGCAAGGGCAAAGCAAGGGCAAAGCAAGGGCAAAGCAAGGGCAAAGCAAGGGCAAAGCAAGGGCAAGCGGAGCGAGCTCCGCTTCTACGGGTGGGGCGTCACGGCGAGGCCTTGCAGCCGCTCTCGTCCTCGACGAAATAGCCGTTGACGCTGGTGATGCTGCGCTGCTGGCAACCGCGCTCGTCCTCGCGCCGCCACACCTGCCGCGTGCGCGCCGTCGCGTTGCGCTGCTCGCGCGGCACGCCGCTGGTGTACGACGCCGTGCCGACGAAACGATCGCGCGTGAGCGAGCTGCGGGTGCCACCGGCGGAGGCTTCGCTGTGCCTCGTGTCGTCGTGGATGTCCAGCGTGGTGGTCAGGCGCGGTCTGCCGTCCACCTTGGCGGTGACCAGCGCGCCGTCCAGGCCGAAGCGCTGATCCAGCGTTTCGGTGCTGGCATCGCCATGCTCCGGGGCGCGGGTGAGGGTCTGCAGGTCGCGCCATTCGGCCAGCAGGTGGTCGTCGCCGTCCTCGTCCCTGGTCCAGCGATGGTGCAGGTCGCCTTCCAGCGAACGCTCCACCGTGGTCTGCACGGTGCCGCGCGAGCCCTTCACCTCGCCGCGCGCGGTGAAGCGGCGCTGCCAGCGGTACAGCATGCGCTGCTGCTGCGGGTCGGCCGCGGCCAGGTCGCCGTCGTGCGCGACCTCGCCCAGTTCGGCCTGCAGCAGCAGCGCCTGCACGCGCTGGCCGGCGGGGTCGCGCCAGACCTGCACGTTGGGCATCAGTTTCCAGCCTTCGCGGCCGCTCTCCAGCCCGAGCACGCGGAAGCGGATCTCGTGCGGCCGGCCGTCGTTGAGCAGGCCGATGAAGGGCGTCAGCTCGTAGCGGATCGGGGCGATGTCGAAGGTGCGCGGGGCCTGGATCGCGTACCACAGGAACGGGTTGGACCAGCCGCCGGTATAGATGTGCGGGTAGGGCGCGGCGATGCCGGCGACGCGGCCGTCCACCAGCACCTGCACTTCGCGGTACGGCCCCTGGCGGGCATGGCACCAGTAGCCGTCGGCGGTGGTGGCGAAGTACCAGAACTCCTCGCAGCCGCCGCCCGAGCCGGTGGCGTAGACCTCGGCCAGCAGGCGTTCGGTATCGGGGGCGAGGGTGAGGCTGCCGGCGGTGTCCTGGCCGTCCTCGTGCAGCGCGTCCAGCGCCAGCACCTGGTCGGCGCTGGCCAGCGGCGGATGTGCGGCATCGACGGGGTGGAAGTGCAGCTGCAGGCGCATGTCGAATACGCCGGTATAGGTGTCGTTGACCACGTTGCCGATGTGCAGCTCCACCGGCTGCGGCGTGGCCAGCAGCGGCGCGTAGGCGCTCACGTCCTTCTCCACGTGCCAGGCGATGCCGTCGCGCGAGGGCTCGGGCGTGCTGGTGCGGAATACCGTCACCCCGCCGATGGCGACGTGGCCGATGCGGTCGTACTGGCGCCCCTTCACCTCGCCGTCGATGCGCAGCACCACCCGGCTCCACGGGCCGGGGCAGGCGCGCGCCGCGTCGAGCATGGCGCGTGCCGGCTCGAAGCTGGTGAAGCCGTGGCGCAGCACCTCGACGGTGCAGGCGGGCAGGCCATCGGTGGTCGGTGCCGGATTGGCGGTGCGCGGGTCGTCGTGGTCGCTGCCGAACTGCGCCGGCGGCGCGGCCGCCAGCGCCGGCATTGCGAGTCCGGCGAGCGCGGCAAGGGCGAGGATGCGGCTCATTGCATGGCCTCCGCGGCGCCGGGCAGGCGGATCGCCCAGGCGTAGGCATCGGCCGTCGCGGCGCGCACGGCGGCGGGAATCTTCACCACGGTTCTGTCTCCTTCGCGGTGCCATTGCAGTGCCGCGTCACTGCCCAGCACGTTCAGCGTCGCGCCTGCGCGCGGTGCCGGGCCGGGGATGTGCAGGTGCGCCGGCAGCCGCGTCTCTGCGGGGTCCGGCAGGTAGAGGGCGTAGACGTCGCCGTTCTTCAGGCGCGTGTAACGGAACTTGCCGTCGCGGTAGGGCGCCACCGCGCGGCTGGCGTAGATCGCCTCGCCGTTGACGTCCATCCACGCGCCGATCTGGCGCAGCCGCCGCATCGCCTCGGCCGGCAGCTGGCCGTCGGGCTGCGGACCGACGTTGAGCAGGTAGTTGCCGCCCTTGGCGACCACGTCCACCAGCATCTGCACCACGCTGCGCGCGGACTTGTAGTTGTCGCCGGGCACGTAGCTCCACGAGTCGCCCAGGGTCATGCAGGTTTCCCAGGGATAGGGCAGCGGCAGCTCGGGGATCTTCTGCTCCGGCGTGCGGTAGTTCTCGTAGCGGCCGCCGACCGCGCGGTCCACCACGATCAGGCCCGGCTGGTTGCGCCGCGCCATCGCCGCCATGCGCGGCATGTCGATGTCCTGCGGCCACGGTACGCCGGCGGTGCCGTTGGCGATGTCGCCCAGGGTGTCGCCGGGGCGCACCCAGCCGCCGTCCAGCCACAGGATGTCGATGCGGCCGTAGTCGCGGGTCAGCTCGTCGACCTGGGCGTGGGTGTAATCGACGAAGCGCTGCCACCGCTCCGGGTAGCGGCGGGTGTCGTAGTTGACGTGGCGGTTGGGCGTGGCGAAGCGCCGCCACCAGTAGTCGTCGCTGTGCCAGTCCGGCTTGGAGAAATAGGCGCCGATGCCGAAGCCGGCGTCGCGGAAGCTGTCGAACACCTGCCGGCTAATGTTGGCGCGCGGGTCGGCGTGGAACGGCACGTTGGGCGCGGTGATGCGGTAGTCGCTCTGCCTGGTGTCGAACATGGCGAAGCCGTCGTGGTGCTTGGTGGTGAACACCACGTACTTCGTGCCCGCCTCACGGGCGACCTGCGCCCACGCGGCCGGGTTGAACTTCACCGGGTTGAAGGTGTCGGGCAGGTGTTCGTACCGCTTCACGTAGTCGCTGTAGGCCACGCCGTCCGGGCGCCGGCACCAGTCCACGTCCTCGGCGCAGATCGACCAGGATTCGACGACGCCCCACTGGCTGTACGGACCCCAGTGCATCATGAAACCGAACTTCCAGTCCTGCCATTGCTCCAGCCGGCGCAGCACCAGCGGGTCGGTTTCGGGCACGTACTCGCCCGGGCTGTCGGCGCGGGCGCTGAACGCGGCGGGGAGGATGAGCGCGCCGAGCAGCGCCAGCGCCAGGAAACGATGCGGTTTCATCCGTTGCTCTCGATGGGGCGCGATTCCTCGCGGTACAGTTTCACCGGCGCGTCCAGTTCCAGCGCGACCACGGTGATGTCGCTGTCGAAGGCGTCCTGCGGCAGGGTCAGGAACAGCAGGCCGGGCTGCCTGGCCCAGTCGTACTTGCCCAGCACCCGCGCCTGCACCGGCTGGCCGGCGCCGACCACGCGCGCGCGCAGCACCTTGCTGTCCAGGCCCTTGACCAGCACGTCGCCGTTGGGGCGGCCGTCCAGGAACAGGTACAGCGTCCTGCCGTCCTTGGAGAGGGTGCTGGGGCCGGCGAAATGTTCCGGGCCGATGCCGCCGGTGGTGCCGTAGATCGCCTCGGCGTGCTTGCCGGTCCAGCGTCCCAGCTTCTCCAGGATCTCGACCTGGCGCGGGTCGATGCTGCCGTCGGCCTTCGGGCCGATGTCGAGCAGCAGGTTGCCGCCCATGCCGATGGTCTGGGCGAAGATCTGGATGATCTGGCTGGGGCTCTTGTACTCCCCGTCGCGCGGCTGGTAGCCCCACGAGCGGTTCATGGTCAGGCACAGCTCCCAGTGGCTCTGCGCCGGTTTGAGCACCGGCAGGCCGAGTTCCGGCGTGGCGTAGTCGCCGTACGCGTTCAGGCGCGAATTGATGATCAGGTCGGGGTTGCGCGCGAGCATGTCCGCGCGCAGCTTCGCCGACTGCCATTGCGCGGCGTCGTGTTCCCAGTCGCCGTCGAACCAGACCAGGTCCGGGCGGTAGCGCTGCTGCAGGTCGGCGATCTGCCCCTGGTAATAGCGCAGGAAACGCTGCCAGCGCTGCGGTTCGCGCGCGGGGTCGTAGCGTTTTTCCTTGCGCGTGAACACGTCGTAGTCCGGGTACGACCAGTCCGGCAGCGAGTAGTACAGGCCGACCTTCAGGCCGTCGGCGCGCAGCGCGTCGACGAACGGGCCGACCAGATCGCGCCGGGCGGGCGTGTCGCGCACCACGTTGATGCCCTGTGCCGAATCCCACAGCGCGACGCCGTCGTGGTGGCGGGTGGTGAGCACCGCGTAGCGCGCGCCGCTGCGCCTGGCCAGGTCGGCCCAGGCCTGCGGGTCGTAGGCGCTGGCGGTGAAGCCGCGCAGCTGCTTCATGTAGTCGGCGTGGGAGATCTTGCCGTTGAAGAACGACCAGGACTCGTCGATGCCGTCCACCGCGTAGATGCCCCAGTGGATGAAGACGCCCAGCTTGGCGTCGGCGAACCATTGCAGGCGCTGCGTGCGCTGCGCGGCGGTTTCGCCATGCAGGTCGTCGCTGCCGGGCGCGGCGGCGGGCGGGTCATCGGCCGCCGGAGCGGCCAGCGCGGACGGGGCGCCGCCGGTCGCGGCCAGCAGGGCCAGCAACAGCGGGAGAGCGGACAGGCGGGAGGGCATGGGCATCGTTTCCGGATCAATGGCTGGACCAATCCTAACGGCATTGCCGTCGGACGCAATGCTCCCGCCTGCCGGAGGGCCATCCCGGGAGACAGGGGGGCGGGACAGCGGCTGGCAGCCAGCTACCCGTCTCGGTCTGCCCTGAAATCGGTTCCAGAGCGGTTTCGCGAATTGAATCGGTTTAAATAGTGATACACATCACATTTTTACGATAGTGTTGCGATTATGTTGGCGCCATGCACGTGCTCAGGGGGCTTCGTGCGTGCCAACAGGTTGGACCTTTGAACCGATTTCGTCTCCCGGGAGGGGAATTTGTGATGATTCGTTCCTGCACACACCACCGCACCGTGCTGGCAGCCGCCCTGGCTCTGGCACTGGGTGCTCCGTTCGTCGCCACCGCGCAGGACGCGCCGCCGCAAGAGAAGGACGGCAACAAGACCCAGGCCAAGCAGCTGGACGCGATTACCGTGACCGGCACGCGCATCAAGCGCTCCGAGGTCGAAGGCCCGGCGCCGGTGACGGTCATCACCGCCGAGCAGATGAAGAAGGAAGGCTTCGCAACCGTCTATGACGCGCTGCTGACCATCACCGAGGCGATCGGTTCGGTGCAGAACGACTACGACTGGGGCCAGAGCTCGGTCAACGCCAGCCCACTGAACCTGCGCAACCTCGGCCCCGGCCGCAGCCTGCTGCTGATCAACGGCCACCGCGTCGCCGATTACCCAATGCCCTACCAGGGCAAGAGCAACTTCGCCAACTTCAACAACATCCCGACCGGCATCGTCGAGCGCATCGAAGTGCTGACCGGTTCGGCGTCGGCCATCTATGGTTCCGACGCGATGGGCGGCGTGGTCAACGTCATCCTCAAGGACGACATGGACGGCCACACCGCGCGCGTGCGCTATGGCGAGGCCACCCGCGGCGGCCGCGAGAACACGGACATCGTGCTGTCCGGCGGTTTCAGCGGCGACCGCTGGAGCCTGGTCTACAACCTGCAGCATTTCGACCGCGGCGAGCTGCTGGCCGGCGACCGGCCGTTCATGGACGCCGAGGACGACAAGGACTACATCACCTGGAACCCGGTCGAGCGGCACTATGGAATCGGCAAGGCCACGCCCTACCCGGGCCTGCGCCTGCGCCAGCCGGGCACCATCGACAACCTGCCGGGCGTCGGCAGCGTCACCCGCCTGATCGCCCCGCCGGAAGGCGCGTGCGACCAGTACGGCGACCTCTACTACAAGTTCACCTACCGCGGTTACGACCGCAACACCGGCGCCGAATCGACCGGCGGCACCATGTGCGCCCAGCGCGTGTTCCACAACTGGGCGCTGCGCACCGGCAGCGAGGACAACTCCGGTTACCTGCACGGCACCTTCGATTTCAGCGATGACACCCAGGGCTGGGCCAGCCTGGGCGTGTGGGATTCGACCGGCCGCTTCAACAGCTTCCTGGACGGCTTCTCCAGCCCGAACTACTGGGATCCGCGCGCCAACAACGGCGCCGGCGCGCCGCGCAACTTCCTGAAGTTCCTGGCGCCGGAGGAAATGGGCAACCACGACGCCATTCTGACCCTGTCCAAGGAACGCGCGATCGACTTCAGCGCCGGCGTGACCGGCCGCATCGGCGACCGCTTCGACTGGGAAGCGATGGTCGGCCGTGCCACCTACGAGGTGCGGGAGAACTTCCCCACCTACAACCAGGGCAAGATGTACGACTTTTTCATGGGCGCGCAGCAGGGCACCGCCACCAACGGCATGCCGATCTACACGCCGGACTACGACAAGCTGTGGAACCCGCTGTCGCCCGACGAGACCTCGGCTTTCCTCGGCCGCGGCAACAAGAAGGCGCGTTCGTGGTTGAACCAGGCCAGCTTCACCATCAACGGCGACCTGTTCGAGGGCTGGGCTGGCCCGATTGGCTTCGCCGGCGTCGTGGAAGCCGCGCGCCAGGGTTACAAGCTGACGCCCGATCCCAAGACCCTGAATCCGGACGATCCGGATGGCTGGTACACGCCGTTCGGCAACATCGAGCAGGGCGGCGGCAGCCGCAACCGCTATGCGGCGGGTGTCGAGTTCCGCGTGCCGCTGATGGACACGCTGACGGCCAACATCGCCGGCCGCTACGACAAGTACGACGCAGTGCGCAGCGGCGCCAAGTTCACCTACCAGACCGGCCTGGAGTGGCGTCCGCTGGAAACCCTGCTGGTGCGCGGCAGCTACGGCACCGCGTTCCGCGCGCCGGACATGCACTACGTCTACGCGCTGCCCAGCTCGGGCGTTTCCGACTTCACCGATTACGTGGCCTGTGCCGACAACGGCGGTGGCGGCGGTTACGGCTGCCCGTGGGACGGCCGCAACAACGTGCCGTTCAAGATCGAGGACGCGCGCGTCAACCGCGGCGGCACGCCGGGCCTGAAGTACGAGGAAGGCGAGTCGTACACGGTCGGCTTCGTCTGGGACGCCTTCAGCAACTTCTCGCTGTCGGCGGACTACTGGGACATCCGCATCGACAACCTGATCGACGACATCGGCGCCGACGACCTGCTCAAGGCCGAGGCCTACTGCAGCCGCAACGGCTTCACGCCGGACGGCGCCCCGCTGGCGTCGCCGCCCTCGTCGCAGTGGTGCTCGGAAGTGGCCAGCCGCATCCACCGCACGCCCGGTACGGCGGGCAGCGTGGCCGGTTCGGTCACCATCGACATCAACCCGATCAACCGCGCCGAAACCCAGGTGGCCGGCGTCGACCTGAGCGCCCGCTACCGCCTGCCCGACACGGCGATCGGCAGCTGGAGCTTCAACCTCGGCTACACCAACATGCTGACCTACAAGCAGCGTGGCCTGTCCACCGAGCCGCTGGTCAACACCCGCAAGGAACAGAACCCGCGCACCAAGATCACCGCCAGCGCCAACTGGACCTGGGAGAAGTGGAACGCGACCCTGCTGGTGTACCAGAAGTCCGGCGGCCGCGAAGTCGGCTGGGGCGGCTGCGAACCGCTGGCCGACGGCTACACCTCGCTGACCTACGTCGACGACGCCACCTGCCGCGACGAGGATCCGACCAGCGTCACCTACGGCCAGACCTCCAAGCGCCACTACGGTCATCGCCAGCCGCGCCGCTACTTCAACGGCAGCGTGGGCTACCAGATCACCGACGCCTGGAAGGTGAACCTGTACGTGTCGAACATCTTCGACAAGATCTACCGCGACAAGTGGCATGGCGACTTCGCCTACAGCGTGGACGACCCGATCGGCCGCGAAGTGGCCGCGGAGGTCATCTACAAGTTCAGGTAAGCCGACGCTCCAGCGGAACGTCCGTGGCCCGGCGCATGCCGGGCCACGTCCCCGGTCGCCCCGATCGTCGTGGGCGCGGGGACGGCAGCGGCGAGTTCATGCTGGCGCCATCCAAATCTCTCTTTTCCCGTCTGTCTCTCCCCCTCGCAAGAGGCCGCAGCATGGGATGTGTGGTCCGGCTCCGGCCGGACTTTTTTTGTTGCCGCCATCCATGGCGAACAACTACGTGGGTCATCGGCGGGCCATGGCAGGAATCGCTCCTGGCGGTTCCTTTGTTGCCGCCGCCCATGGCGGCAATCCTCGGGGCCATCGGCAAGCGATGGCCGGAATCGCTCCTTGCGATTCCTTTTCGTTGCTGCCAACCATGACGGCTCGCGCTTTCCTGCCATCGCCAGCGATGCCGAAACCGCCCCGGGCGGCTGTTCGTTTCCGGGAGATGGCGCCGGCGCAATCCGGGCATGGAGGCATGCCGAACGGCCCGTGCGCCGCCTGCCCGATCCGGCGATCATCCGTCGATCCGAACCGACGAGAGGTCTGCCGATGCATGTAATCCGCCCCGCCATGCTGGGACTGGCGCTGATGGCCGCCATGGGCCTGGCGCATGCCGCCCCCGACGTGCCGAATACCGACGCGCGCGGCGTCGCCATCAGCGAGGCGGCCTACCCGGGCACCATCGTGCTGGACGTGGACGCCACCGACCTGGGCCAGCGCGTGTTCAAGATCCGCCAGACGGTGCCGGTGCGGCCCGGCCTGCAGCGCTTCCACTATCCGGCGTGGCTGCCCGGCAACCACGCCGCCAGCGGCGCGATCGAGAAGCTGGCCGGGCTGGTCGTCACCGGGAACGGCCAGCGGCTGGAGTGGACGCGCGATCCGCTCGATGTCTTCACCTTCAACGTGCAGGTGCCCGAAGGCGTGAACGAACTGCGCATGGACTACCAGTTCCTCAGCCCCACCGACGCCTCGCAGGGGCGCACGGTGATGACCCCGAACATGCTCAACCTGCAGTGGATCGCGATGGTGCTGTACCCGGCCGGCCATGCCGCGCACGCCATCACCTACCGCGCCAGCGCCCGCTACCCGCAGGGCTGGGAAGCGGCCAGCGCGCTGGAAGTCGAACGCCGCGAAGGCGACACCGTGCACTACGCGCCGACCAACCTGGAAATCCTGGTCGATTCGCCGGTGTTCGCCGGCCGCTACCACCGCACCATCGACCTGGCGCCGGCCGGCACCCGCCCGGTGCGCCTGAACGTGTTCGCCGACCGGGCCAAGGACCTGGAGGCCAAGCCCGAGCACATCGAACAGCACCGCGCGCTGGTCGCGCAGGCGCGCAAACTCTACGGCGCCGAACACTACAACCACTACGACTTCCTGTTCGCGGTGACCAATCAGCTCGGCGGCATCGGCCTGGAGCACCAGCGCTCCAGCGAGAACAGCGAGGACCGCGACTATTTCAGCGGCTGGGACGCCAAGATCGGCAGCAGCGACCTGCTCGGCCACGAGTACACCCATTCGTGGGACGGCAAGTACCGCCGCCCGGCCGACCTGGCCACGCTGCACTACAACGTGCCGATGCAGGGCAGCCTGCTGTGGGTGTACGAAGGGCAGACCCAGTACTGGGGCAACGTGCTCACCGCGCGCGCCGGCATCCGCCCGATGGGGGCCTCGCGCGACGCGCTGGCGCTGGTCGCGGCCACCTATGCCGACAACCGCCCCGGCCTGGAATGGCGCGCGCTGGGCGATACCACCAACGACCCGGTGATCGCGCGCCGCAAGCCCAAGCCCTACCGCGGCTACCAGATGAGCGAGGACTACTACCAGGGCGGGCAGATGCTGTGGCTGGAGGCGGACGTGCGCATCCGCAGCCTGAGCAAGGGCCGGCGCAGCCTGGACGACTTCGCCCGCGCCTTCTTCGGAAAGAACGACGGGCAGTGGGAGCGGCCGGATACCTACACCTTCGAGGACGTGGCCGCCACGCTGGAACAGGTGCAGCCCACCGGCGACTGGACGCAGTTCCTGCGCGACCGCCTGGAGCGCAGGACCGGTCTGACCGGCGGCATCGAGGCGGCCGGCTGGAAACTGGTCTATGGCGAGAAGCCCAGCGCCTACTACAAGGCGATGATGAAGGGCCGCGGCGCCAGCTTCATCTACTCGCTGGGCATGTCGCTGGACGCCGGCGGCCGCATCGGCGAAGTGCGCTGGGACAGCCCGGCCTTCGACGCCGGACTGGGCAGCGGCATGCAGGTGCTGGCGGTCAACGACCTGCAGTACAGCGCCGACGAACTGGAGGAAGCGGTGCGCGCGGCCAAGGACGGCAAGCAGCCGATCCGCCTGCTGGTCAAGGAGATGGACGTCTACCGCACGCTCAGCATCGACTACCACGGCGGCCTGCGCTACCCGTCGCTGCAGCGCATCGAAGGCACCCCCGACTACCTGACGCCGATCTTCAGCGCGCGCAGGTAACCCCGCGTTACCCGTAGGAGCGGCTTCAGCCGCGATGGGGCTTTCCCAGCAAGGCCCATCGCGGCTGAAGCCGCTCCTACGAAGGGTGACAGGGCCTTCGGGCGCGCGGGATGTGTCCGGGAACCGTGCCGGAACTCCGCTCTTGCCGCAGGACAACGTGCCGCAAGGAAAACCCGTAGGAGCGGCTTCAGCCGCGATGGGGCTTTACCGGCAAGGCCCCCTCGCGGCTGAAGCCGCTCCTACGAAGGGCGACAGGGCCTGCGGGCACGCGGGATGTGTCCGGGAATCGCGCCCGATCCCCGCTCTTGCCGCAGGGCAACGTGCCGCAAGGAAAACCCGTAGGAGCGGCCTCAGCCGCGAAGGGCCTTGCCGGTAGAGCTGAAGCCGCGCCTACGGGATGGCAGCATGCTCAAGCCATACCGCATCCCAATAGGGGTAGTCGCCTATGCGCTCCACCAGTCCGGCGCGCAATGGATTGGCGATCACGTAGCGCGCGCAGCGCAGGATGTCCTCGTCCGCGCGCAAGGCATGGTCATGGAATGCACGCGACCACACCGGTCCGCTGCGTTCGCGGGCGAGGTTGACCGCCCGTGCCGAACGTCCCTTGGCGTGGCGCATCGCAACGCCAAGGGCGCCGGAATCCTGCAGCCGGACCAGGCCGTGCCAGTGATCGGGCATCAATACCCAGCACAGCAGCTCCGCGCCGGGCCAGCTTTCCGGTTGTGCCAGCGAAGCGGCGGCAGCACGGGCGCAGTGCCACTGGGCGAACATGGGCCGCCGCCCATGCGTGGTGGTGGTCAGCAGATACAGGCCGTTGGGCCGCGTGTCCCGTCCCTTGCGCAGGGCGCGATGGCCAGGTGCGATGGATGGCATGAGCATGCCGCACAACATGACGCGACGGATGGTGGGTGCCACGTCGGCGCACGCGTGAAACGCATGTCGGAATTCTGCTGCGCTTCCCGTAGGAGCGGCTTCAGCCGCGAAAGGGGCTTTGCCGGTAAAGCGCCATCGCGGCTGAAGCCGCTCCTACGGTCGTTTCCATGGACGCTTCTACGGGGCGGCGGCTCAGAAGCTGACCATCAGCGCCACGCGGAAGCGGTTGAGCCAGTCGCCGGGGTCGGCGGCGCCGGCGTACTGCGCCGACAGCGGCCGGTAGCGGTACCAGAGCGCGCTGAGCGTGGTCTTCGGCCACGGCACGTAATCCACGCCAAAGGCATGCATGCGGTAGTTGCTGCCCAGGCCGATGTTGTCCTGCGAGAACGCGGTCAGCACCGCGTCCACCTCGGCCATCGCGTGGCCGTAGCTGACGCGCCAGTCGCCGGGCTGCTGCGCACGCCCGAGCAGCAGGTCCACGCCGTAGCCGCTGTCGGCGTCGGCGCGCGCGGCGCTGTTGCGCACGTAGTCGCCGACGACGCGCAGCGGCCAGCGTTCGCCCCAGCCGGACCAGCTGGCGCCGACGATGACGTCGTTGAGGTGGAAGCCGGACAGGTAGCTGCCGTCGGGCCGCAGCAGGTTGCTGCGCCAGTCGGTGGCGGTGGCGCCGACGGTGCTGCCGATGCTGTAGCGGTAGTGCGCGGCCGAGATGTCGAAGCGCCAGTGGCCCAGCGCCGGCGTGTCGTAGCCGATCTGTGCGCCGGCCATGGTGCTGTCCGCGCCGGTGGCCTGCTCGTCGACGACGAAGAACAGGCCGTTGGCGCGCAGCGCGCCGCCGCCGGCCAGCGCGTGCTTCCAGTTTGCCGACAGGCCCTGCGGGTTGACGTCGCCGTCCCACACCAGCTCAGTGCGGGTGAACGGCTGCGGGATCTTGCCGGCGTGCAGGTCGAGCTCGCCGAAGGCCAGTTTCAGCCAGGCCTGGTCCAGACTGACCTCCAGGTCGTCGTCCCAGTTGGACAGCTGCACGTCGGTGCTGCGCGGGTCGTCCGGGTTGCCGGTGACCAGGCGCGCACCGATGCTGACGCGGTCGTTGACCGCGAACGCGGCGGCGAGGCGGCCGCGCACCTGGCCGCTGGTACGGTCGCGCGCGCCGCCGTTGGAGTTCTCGAACTGCGAGCGCACGCGCAGGTCGCCGCTGATCTTCAGCCGCGACGTGGCATCGCCCGTGGTCGATGCCGCCGGTGTGCTGGCGGCGATGGGCGCAGGTGCCGGTGCATCCACAGGCGTGGCCGGCACCGCCGCGGCCACGCCCAGGCGCGATTCCAGCGCGCGCAGCGCGGCCTCGTTGTCCTGCTGCATGCGCGCCAGCTGCGCCTGCTGCGCGCGCAGCTGCGCGACCTGTTCCAGCAGTGCGGCATGGTCGCCGTTCTGCTGCGCGTAGGCCGGTGCGATGCCGGTGGCGAGCAGGGCCAGCGGGAGCAGGCAGCGTGGCGGGTGCGCGGGGCGGATGGATGGCTTCATGGGGTGTCCTTCGCGGGTGTCGATGACGGGGGAACGCTCAGCATTCGATGACGTTGACGGCCAGCCCGCCGCGGCTGGTTTCCTTGTACTTGTCCTGCATGTCGCGGCCGGTGTCGCGCATGGTCTTGATGACCTTGTCCAGGCTGACCTTGTGCTTGCCGTCGCCGCGCATGGCCATGCGCGCGGCGTTGATCGCCTTGACCGCGCCCATGGCGTTGCGCTCGATGCAGGGAATCTGCACCAGCCCGCCGATCGGGTCGCAGGTCAGGCCCAGGTTGTGTTCCATGCCGATCTCGGCGGCGTTCTCGATCTGCCCCGGCTTGCCGCCCAGGGCGGCCATCAGCCCGCCGGCGGCCATCGAGCAGGCCACGCCGACCTCGCCCTGGCAGCCGACCTCGGCGCCGGAGATCGAGGCGTTCTCCTTGTAGAGGATGCCAATGGCCGCGGCGGTGAGCAGGAAGTCGAACACGCCCTGCTCGTTGCTGCCCGGGCAGAAGCGGTCGTAGTAGTGCAGCACCGCCGGGATGATGCCGGCCGCGCCGTTGGTGGGCGCGGTGACCACGCGCCCGCCGGCGGCGTTCTCCTCGTTGACCGCCAGCGCGTACAGGTTGACCCAGTCCAGCGTGGTCAGCGGATCGCGCATGGCCGCTTCCGGGCGCGCGGACAGTTCGCGGTACAGCGCCGGGGCGCGGCGATTGACGTGCAGGCCGCCGGGCAGGGTGCCCTCGGAGCGGATGCCGCGCGCCACGCAGGCCTGCATGGCGTCCCAGATCTCGCGCAGGCCGTCCTTGATCTCGGCCTCGCTGCGCCAGCACTTCTCGTTCTCGAACATCAGCGCGGCGATGCTCAGGCCGCTGCGCGCGGCCTGGGCCAGCAGTTCGTCGCCGCTCCTGAACGGATACGGCAGCGGGGTCTGGTCGGGCACGATGCGGTCGTCGGCGGCATCGTCGGCATTGACCACGAAGCCGCCGCCGACGGAGTAGTAATCGCGCGTGGCGATGACGGCGTCGTTGGCGTCGAAGGCGGTGAAGCGCATGCCGTTGGTGTGGTAGGGCAGCTTCTGGCGCTTGTTCAGGGCCAGGTCGCGCTTCTCGTCGAAGGCGATCTCATGCTGGCCCATCAGGTTGATGCGCTTGCTGGAACGGATGCGCGCCAGCGTGGCCGGGATGATGTCCGGGTCGATCAGGTTGGGGCGGTGGCCTTCCAGGCCGAGCAGCACGGCGGTGTCGGTGCCGTGGCCGCGGCCGGTCAGGGCCAGCGAGCCGAACACCTCGGCGCGGATGCGCACTACGTCCTGGAGCCTGCCCGGATCGAGCAGCCAGCGGTGGACGAAGCGCTCGGCCGCGCGCATCGGGCCCACGGTGTGCGACGAACTCGGGCCGATGCCGATCTTGAACAGGTCGAACGTGCTGACGGACATCGTGGATACCCCTTGCCGCTCAGCCGCGCGCGGCCGGCAGCATCCGCCGCAGCAGCCCGTCGCGGCGCAGCAGCTGGTGGTGCAGCACCGCCGCCAGGTGCAGCGCGACCAGCGCGGCCAGCGTCCAGAACAGCCACACATGGGCAGCGTCCAGCACCTGCCGCAGATCCGGGTTGCGCGCGGTCAGCGCCGGCAGCTGGAACAGGCCGAACCAGGGCAACGGCTGTCCGGCCACCGAGTTGAGCAGCCAGCCGGACAACGGCAGGGCCAGCAGCAGCGCGTACAGCAGCAGGTGGGTGGCGCGCGCGGCGCGCAGCTGCCAGGCCGGTCCGGCCGGCGGCGCGGGCGCGCGCGTGGCCACGCGCACGGCGATGCGCAGCGCCGCCAGCGCCAGCGCGGACACGCCCAGCGATTTGTGCAGGCCGTAGCACAGCCGGCGCAGGTCGCTGCCGCGCTCCATGTCCACCATCAGCAGGCCGATCGCCGCGGTGGCGACGACCAGCAGCAGACCCAGCCAGTGCAGCCAGCGCACCGCCGCCGGCCAGCGCGACGTTGCGTCCATGCCGCGCGCCATGTCGTTCGCCGCGGCCACGTCAGTGGAAGAACTCGGCGATCGCCGCCGCACCGATGAAGGTACCGGCGGTGGCGGTCAGCGACACCGCGACGATGCGCCAGCCCAGGCGCCGGAACATCGGCAGCTTGCGCGCCACCGAGAAGCCGGCCAGCGCCAGCACGGTGGTGGTGATGCTCATGAACTGCACGCGGTCGACGGTGGTGGCCAGCGCGTCGGCCAGCGGCCAGCCGCCGGGGATCGTCACCAGCGTCGCCGCCACCGCCAGGAACAGCATCAGCGGCAGCCGGCGCAGCACGCGCTTGAGCGCGATGCCGGCCAGCACGATCGCCACCATCGCCGCCACGCCCGGCAGGGTCTGCTGCGGCGGCACGCCGTACCCCATGTAGTTGCTGAGGGTGATGCCGGCGACCATCAGCAGCAGCGCCACCACGCTGTCGGCGAAGGAGGGGTTCTCGTCCTCCTCGGCCATCGCCGCCTGCGGGTCCAGGTCGTCGGCCGAGGGCGCGCGCCGCGCCAGCGCGGTGCGCCCCAGCACCGGTTCCAGACGCGCGTACAGCCAGTTGCACAGCGGCAGGGTGACGAACACCGCGAAGTAGAACCCGACCACGCCGGCGATCAGGTTCGCCGCCGCGGCGATGGCGTTCAGTTCCTTGACCACCTCCGGCGCCATGCCGACGGTGATCACGCCCAGCGCGGCCGCCATCAGACTGCCCGAACCCATGCCGGCGCCCATCGCCAGCGAACGCGGATCGAAGATGCCCAGCGGCGCGATCACGCTCACCAGCAGGGTGATGAACACCGCGCCCAGCACCGTGCCGGTGATGTACTCGGCGAGCACGCCGCGGCCTTCGGCCGACTGCATGCCGTACTTCTGGCCGATGATGACCAGGCTGTTCTCGCGCCCGATCGAGAAGGTCGCGCCGACCGCCTCGCGCTTGATGCCCAGCATCAGCGCCAGCGGCAGCGCCAGCACCATGGTGCCGAAGGCATGGCCCAGTTCCTGGAAGGCCAGCGCCCAGCCGACCTTCTGCAGCTGCGGCATCGAATGCCCGGCCATCAGCCCGAGCTTGACGATGAACAGCAGCAGCGCGGCGTTGAGCAGCTTGCCGGCGTGGCGCTGCAGCGGCACGTCCAGCCGCAGCGCCGCCGGCATGCGCGCGTGCAGCGCGGCCAGCGTCGTGGTCAGCAGCAGCGCCATCAGCATCGGCAGGATCACGATCTTCGACGACCACACCGGCACCGCGATCGGTCCGATCCATTCGGTCAGGACCGTGACCGCCAGGACCACCAGCAGCAGGAGCCAGAGCCGGCGCGGGGCGGCCGGCGGGGGGGAGGGAACGGTGTTGGCTGCGGCGTGGGGCATGGCTGGAATCGCTCGTGTTCGGGTCGCAAGGGGCGGTGCGGGTCGGCGTCAGCGCGCGGGCGTGGGTGGCGCCTTCGGTTCGCCGGCGGTGAACCACTCGGCCGCCGGGATCTCGTGGATCAGCACCCGTACCGCCGTGGCCGGCACCGCGAGGTGGACGGTCGCGGCCTCGGTGACGGCGCGGGCGAAGGCCTGTTTCTGCTCGGCGCTGCGGCCGGCCAGGATGTGCGCGTGCAGGATCGGCATGGTTCAGCCCTCGACGTGGAAGCCGCAGCGGCCGAGCGATGCGACCTCCAGCGACACGTGGATGCCGGGCCGCAGCGCGCAGGCGGCGGTGGCGCCGCCGGCCAGCACGATGTCCCCAGGCTGCAGGCTTTCGCCGGCCTCGGCGACCACGCGCGCGGCGGCCACCAGCGAGCGCAGCGGGTGGCCGAGGATCGCGGCGGTGGAACCGAACGCCTGCGGGCGGCCGTCGAAGTCCAGCACCAGGCCGAGGTTGTCCAGATCGGTGGCCGGGTTGCGCCAGGGGCCGACCACGAAGCCGGACGAGGAGCTGTTGTCGGCGACCACGTCGGTCAGCGAGAAACGGAAGTCCTCGTAGCGCGAATCGATGATCTCCAGCGCCGGCGCCACCGCGTCGATCGCGGCCAGCGCCTGCGGCGCGGTGACCGCGCCGGCCAGCGGGCGCCCGACCAGGAAGGCCACTTCCGGCTCCACCCGCGGATGCACGTAGTCGCCGATGCGGATGGAGCCGCCGTCGTCGACCAGCATCGACGAGGTCAGGCGGCCCCAGATCATGTCCGACACGCCCATCTGCACCATCTTGGCGCGGCTGGTGAAGCCCATCTTGATGCCGATGCGGCGTTCGCCGCGGCGCAGCCGGCGCTCGATGCTCAGGCGCTGGATCGCATAGGCCTGCTGCAGGCTGATGGCCTGCTCCAGCTGCGGGGTGGCGGTGGCGTGGCGGGCGGCGTCGTCCAGGCGCGCGGCCAGCGCGTCGATGTCGATGGCGGTCATGCGGTCTGTCCTTCGGAAGTGCGGTTGCGCGCCAGCAGATCCAGCGCGACGTCGACGATCATGTCTTCCTGTCCGCCGACCATGCGCCGGCGCCCCAGCTCGACCAGGATTGAGCGCACGTCCAGGCCGTGGTCGGCGGCGGCCTTCTCGGCGTGGCGCAGGAAGCTGGAGTAGACGCCGGCATAACCCAGGCTCAGCGTCTCGCGGTCCACCCGCACCGGGCGGTCCTGCAGCGGCCGCACCAGGTCGTCGGCCGCATCCATCAGCGCGTACAGGTCGCAGCCGTGTTCCCAGCCCATGCGGTCGGCCGCGGCGATGAACACCTCCAGCGGTGCGTTGCCGGCGCCGGCGCCCATGCCGGCCAGCGAGGCGTCCACGCGCGTCACGCCGTTCTCCACCGCGACGATGGAGTTGGCCACGCCCAGCGACAGGTTGTGGTGGGCGTGGATGCCGATCTGGGTTTCCGGGCGCAGCGCGTCGCGCAGCGCGCGCACGCGCTCGCGCGTGGCGTCCATGGTCAGCGCGCCGCCGGAATCGGTCACGTACACGCAGTACGCGCCGTAGCTCTCCATCTTCAGCGCCTGCTCGGCCAGCTGGGCCGGCGGGGTCATGTGGCTCATCATCAGGAAGCCGGCCACGTCGATCTCCAGCCGGCGCGCTTCCTCGATGTGCTGGCGGGCGACGTCGGCCTCGGTGCAGTGGGTGGCCACGCGCACCGAGCGCACGCCGGCGGCCACCGCCTCGCGCAGGTCGTGCACGGTGCCGATGCCGGGCAGCAGCAGGGTGGTCAGCTTCGCCTGCTGCACGCTCTCGCGCACCGCGGCGATCCATTCCAGATCCGAGTGCCGGCCGAAGCCGTAATTGAAACTGGAGCCGGCCAGGCCGTCGCCGTGCGCCACCTCGATGGCGGCCACGCCGGCGCGGTCCAGCGCGGCGGCGATGGCGCGGGTGTGGTCCAGCCCGTACTGGTGGCGGATGGCGTGCATGCCATCGCGCAGGGTCACGTCCTGGATGTAGAGCCGGTTCATCGCACGCCCTCCTCGGTGGCGGTGTCCAGGGAAACCTCGACCATGCGTTCGGCCGCAGCCAGCGCCGCGGAGGTCATGATGTCCAGGTTGCCGGCGTAGGCCGGCAGGTAGTGGCCGGCGCCCTCGACCTCGAGGAACACCGACACCTTCAACCCCGGCGCGGCGTCGGCGCGGCCGAGGATGGCCGCGCACGCGGCGGCGTCGAGCGCTTCGAACTGCACCTGCTGCTTGAGCCGGTAGCCGGGCACGTAGCCGGCCACGTCGGCGACCATCGCCTCGATCGAGGCGGCGATGGCGGCGGGGTCGCCGCCTTCGGTCAGGCAGTAGACCGTGTCGCGCATGATCAGCGGCGGCTCGGCCGGATTGAGCACGATGATCGCCTTGCCGCGCTGCGCACTACCGACGGTCTCCAGCGCGCGCGAAGTGGTCTCGGTGAACTCGTCGATGTTGGCGCGGGTGCCGGGGCCGGCGGACCTGCTGGCGATGGAGGCGACGATCTCGGCGTAACGCACCGGCGCCACGCGCGCCACCGCGGCCACCACCGGGATGGTGGCCTGGCCGCCGCAGGTGACCATGTTGATGTTGCCCGCGGCCAGGTGCTGGTCCAGGTTCACCGCCGGCACCACGTAGGGGCCGACCGCGGCCGGGGTCAGGTCGATCACGCGCTTGCCGTCGGCCCGCAGCAGGCGGTCGTGGCCGACGTGGGCGCCGGCCGAGGTGGCGTCGAACACGATGTCGATGCCGGCGTATTCCGGCATCGCGCGCAGGCCTTCGATGCCGTCGTGGGTGGTGGCCACGCCGAGCCGGCGCGCGCGCGCCAGGCCGTCGGACTGCGGGTCCACGCCGACCATCGCCGCCATCTGCAGGTGGCGGCCGTGGCGCAGGATCTTGATCATCAGGTCGGTGCCGATGTTGCCGGAACCGATCACCGCGACGTTGCGCTTGCTCATGGGTTCACTCTCCGCGGAAGGCGGCCGCGACCCGGCCCAGGCCGGAGATGCGGGCTTCGAAGACATCGCCCGGGCGCGCCACGGCCATCGGCCCCAGCGCTCCGGACAACACGGTGTCGCCGGCGCGCAGCGGCCGGCCGATGCGCGCGGCGGTGCGCGCCAGCCACACCACCGCGTTGAGCGGGTTGCCCAGGCAGGCCGCGCCGCAGCCGAGCGATACCGGCTCGCCGCGCTGCTCCAGGCTCATGCCGCACAGGCGCAGGTCCAGCGCGTCGATCTTCTTCGGCGCGCCGCCGAGCACGTAGACGCCGGAGGAGGCGTTGTCGGCGATGGTGTCGAGGATGCCGATCTTCCAGTCGCGCACGCGGCTGTCGACCACCTCGATGGCCGGCAGCGCGTAGCCGATGGCGCCCAGCACGTGCCCCAGCGTCGGCCGTTCCGCGTCCAGGTCGCGGTCGAACACGAAGGCGATCTCGGCCTCGACCTTGGGCTGGATCAGGCGGCCGAGCGCGATCTCCTCGCCGTCGCCATGGGCCATGTCGTCGAACAGCATGCCGTAGTCGGGCTGGTCCACGCCCAGCTGCCGCTGCACCGCCACCGAGGTCAGGCCGATCTTGCGCCCGGACAGGCGCCGGCCGCCGGCCAGCGCCTGCTCAGTGAGCAGGTGCTGGGCCGCGTAGGCGGCGTCGATGCCGCCGGATTGGAGCAGCGGCGCGACCGGTTCGCAGGCCGTTCCACTGCGTGCGGCCTCGCCCAGCAGGCGCGCGGCCTCGCGCACCGGCGCGGTGCCGGCCAGTGCTTCAAAGCTTGATGCAGACATTGCGCAGCTCCGTATAGAACTCCAGCCCGTGGACGCCGCCTTCGCGGCCGATGCCCGACTGCTTGGCGCCGCCGAAGGCGGTGCGCAGGTCGCGCAGGAACCAGCAGTTGACCCAGGCCACGCCGACCTCGATGGCCGCCGCCACGCGATGCGCGCGCGACAGGTCGCCGGTCCAGATCGAAGTGGCCAGCCCATAGGGGCTGTCGTTGGCCGCCGTGACCGCTTCGTCTTCGCGGTCGAACGGGGCGATGTGGCAGCACGGCCCGAAGATTTCCTCGGTCAGCACCGCCGAGTCGGCCGCCAGGCCGGTCCAGATGGTCGGCTCCACCCACCAGCCGCCGGCCAGCGGCGCCGGCAGCGACGGCACGCCGCCACCGGTGACGATGGTGGCGCCCTCGTTGCGCGCGCGGGCGTAGTAGGACAGCACCTTGTCGCGGTGCGCCTTGCTGATCAGCGGGCCGAAGGTGGTGCCCTCCGCGTTCGGGTCGCCCGGGCGCAGCGCCTCGGCCGCCTGCTTCAGGCGCACGACGAAGGCGTCGAAGATCGGCCGTTCGACATACAGGCGCTCGGTGCCCAGGCAGACCTGGCCGCTGTTGAGGAAGGCCGAACGGGTGATGCCGGCGACGGCTGCGTCCAGGTCGCAGTCGGCGAACACCAGCGCCGCGTTCTTGCCGCCCAGTTCGAAGGAAACCGGGCGCACGCCCACCGCCGCGGCCTTCATGATCGCCGTGCCGGTGCGGGTCTCGCCGGTGAAGGTGATGCCGTTCACGTCCGGGTGCTCGGTCAGGTACTGCCCGGCGCTGTCCGGGCCGAAGCCGTGCACCACGTTGAACACGCCCGGCGGCACGCCGGCGTCGTTCATCACCTCGGCCAGCAGGGTGGTGGTGCTCGGGGTTTCCTCCGAGGGCTTGACCACCACGGTGTTGCCGAACGCCAGCGCCGGGGCCACCTTCCAGGTCATCAGCAGCAGCGGCAGGTTCCACGGGCAGATCACCGCGATCACCCCGCGCGGCGTGCGCAGGCCGTAGTTGAGCGCGGTGCCGCCGTCGGGCGTGGGCGAGCGGAACGCTTCGGTGGCGCCGTGCGCCAGCTGGTCGGCGAACACGTCGAAGTTGGCCGCTCCGCGCGGGATGTCCAGGTGGCTGGCCAGGCTCCTGGGCTTGCCGGTGTCGCGCACCTCGGCGGCGACGAACTCGTCGAAACGGGCGCGGATGCCGTCGGCCAGCCGGCGCAGGATCGTCGCGCGCTCGCCGTCGGTTAGCCGGCCCCAAGGGCCGTGCAGCGCCTCGCGCGCCGCGCGCACCGCCTGGTCGACGGTGCCGGCGTCGGCCTCGTGGACATGCCCCACGACCTGGCCGGTGGCCGGATCGATGTTGGCGAACGGAGGCCGGCTGGAGGTGACCGGGCGGCCTGCGATGTAGTGCGTGATGACGGAGGGAGCGGGCGCTTGCGCTGCAATGGTGTTCATGTGGTTTCCGTGGTCGAATCCATAAATTACGAAATTTATTCCGTTTCCTCGTGGTGCTTTGGGGGCCGGATTTCTCTCGTCTGTCAGCCAAATGCCAATGTTTGTTGGGCTGATGCTCGAGCGGCGATCATGCCAGACAAATTTCGCAATGTCTGCAAAATATCGAAATTAAATTTGACAGCGCGGTGGGACTCTGCTCTGATCCGTCCCACGCCCACGTTCCGGAGATGCACCCTGATGGCCGCTGTTCCTGATTCCGTCCTTGCCCTGGCGCCGCGCATGGCCGACTGGCGCCAGCGCATCCATGCCTGGCCCGAACTGGGCTTCGAGGAGGAGCGGACGTCGGCGCTGGTGGCCGAAGTGCTGCGTGGACTGGGGCTGGAGGTGCATACCGGCCTGGGCGGTACCGGCGTGGTGGCGGTGATCGATTCCGGCAGGCCGGGTCCGTCGATCGGCCTGCGCGCGGACATGGACGCGCTGCCGATGGACGAGCACAACGAGCTGCCGTACCGCTCGCAGCGTCCGGGCGTGGCCCATACCTGCGGCCACGACGGCCACACCGCCGCGCTGCTGGGCACCGCCGAGCACCTGGTGAAGCACCCGCCGGCCAGCGGCCGCGTGGTGCTGGTGTTCCAGCCGGCCGAGGAAGGCGGCCGCGGCGCCATCCGGATGATCGAGGACGGCCTGTTCGAGCGCTGGCCGTGCGATGAGGTCTACGCCTTCCACAACATGCCGGCGCTGCCCGGCGGCCAGGCCAGCGTGCGCACCGGCGCCACGCTGCAGTCGCTGGCGGTGTTCGAGATCGCCATCGAGGGCGTCGGCGGCCACGCCGCCGCGCCGCACCGGGCCAACGACCCGCTGCAGGTCGCCGCGCGACTGGCGGTGGAGATCAGCGCCATCGTCGGCCGCCACATCGACCCGATGGAAGCGGCGCTGATCAACGTCGGCAGCCTGCAGGCGGGCACCACCCACAACATCATCCCGTCCACCGCCTCGCTCAGCGGCACCATCCGCTCGCTGTCGCGCGAGGTCCACGACGAACTGCTCAAGCGCCTGCGCGCGCTGTGCGAGGGTTACGCGCAGATCTCCGGCTGCAGCATCGACCTGCGCATCCCGCATTCCTGCCCGCCCTGCGTCAACGCTCCGGAACAGGCCGCGCTGGCGGCGCAGGCGCTGGGCGACGTGCTGGGCGCGGACAACGTCAGGACCGACATGCGCGCCTATCCGTTCTCCGACGATTTTTCCTACATGCTGGAGCGGTGGCCGGGTGCCTACCTGTTCCTGGGCATGGACAGCGCCATGTGCCACCACCCGACTTTCCGTTTCGACGACCAGCTGCTGCCGGTGGCGGCGGCGGTGTTCGAGCGGATCGTGCGCCGCCGCCTGGGCTGAGCCCGCGCCGCCGCGCCGACGACTTCCACCCTGCACGGCCACCGCAACGAACTGAGGCACCGCGTCATGTCGACCGTCATCGAGCAACTGCGTTACGTCGTCCTTGGAACCCGCGACCTGGAGGCGGCGGCGCATTTCGCCGGCGCCGAACTCGGGCTGCAGGCACTGCCGGCCGGCAACGGCGAACAGGCGTTCCGTTCCGACGAACGCCAGTACAGCCTGGTCTATTCCAATGCGGCGCCGCGGCGTCATGCGGTGGGCCTGGAGCTGCGCGACGAGGCCGCGCTGCAGGCGGCGCTGCAGGCCCTGCAGGCGCGCGGCATCGCCGCCACGCGCGACGCCACGCTGGCGGCGCGGCGCAACGTACGCGCGCTGGCCGCGTTCACCACGCCCGGCGGCCTGTGCCTGGAACTGGTGGTGCGCCCGCAGAACCAGGGCTGGCGCTTCTTCCCGGCGCGCGACAGCGGCGTGACCGGGCTGGCGGCGCTGGCGCTGCGCAGCACCGACGTGGCCGCCGACGAAGCGCTGCTGGCCGACCTGTTCGGCCTGCAGGTGCGCGACTGGATCGGCGATGCGGCCTACCTGGGCATGGACGCGGCGCACCACCGGCTGGCCTTGTTCCCCGCTGCGGCCGCCGGCGTGCTGGCGGTGGAGTTCGACGTGCAGGGGCTGGACCAGGTGATGCAGCAGTACCACCGCCTGCGCGCGCTGCCGCAGGCCGTCGCCCACGGTCCCGGCCGCCGGCCGGTATCGGGCCAGGCGTTCGTGACCTTCGCCGGGCCCGACGCGGTGTACTACAGCTTCGTTGCCGAGGGCGAGCGCATCGACGCGGCCTCGGCGCGGCGCCCGCGCCAGTTCGCGATGCGCGCCGATTCGCACTGCGCCTGGGGCAGCGACTGCACCATCGCCGAGCTCGCGGCCGAGGCCGCGGCGCAGCGCCCGGCGCTGCGCGGGGTGCCCAGCGCATGATCCACCTGCGCGACGTCAGCTACGTGCGCCTGGGAACCCGCGACCTGGAAGGCGCCACGCGCTACGCCACCACCATCCTTGGCCTGGAAGTGGCCGAACGCGGCCACGGCGCGGCCTACTTCAAGTCCGACCAGCGCGAGCACACGCTGTGTTATTTCGACGGCGATCCGGCCGACCAGGTCGTCGCCTTCGAAGTGGACACGCGCGCCGAACTGGACGCGGCCGGCGCCGAGCTCGAGCGCCTGGGGCATCCGGTGCACCGCGGCACCGCCGGCGAGGCGCAGCAGCGCAAGGTGCGCGACTTCATCGGCTTCCGCGACCCCACCGGCAACCGCATCGAACTGGTGTGGCGGCCGCAGATGTCCGCGCGCCGCTACCACGGCACGCGCGATGCCGGCATCACCGGTTTCAGCCACATTGGCCTGTGCACCACCGACGCCGCGCGCGACGAGGCGTTCTGGACCTCGGTGTGCAACGCGCGGGTCAGCGACCGCATCGGCGACGCGCCGCTGCTGCGCATCGACGAGGTCCACCACAAGATCGCGCTGTTTCCGACCACCCGCGCCGGCATCCAGCACATCAACCACCAGGTGGCCAGCGCCGACGACGTGCAGCGTTCGCTGCACCACCTGCGCGGCCACGGCATCCCGGTGGTGTTCGGGCCCGGCCGCCATCCGACCTCGGGCGCGCGCTTCCTGTATTTCGAAGGGCCCGACGGCATGGTCTACGAGTATTCCTCGGGCGTGAGCAGCATCGCCGACGAGCTGCTGTACCGCGAGCGCCAGTTCGAGTTCGCGCCGCCGGGCTTCTGCATGTGGGGTGCCGAGCCGCAGATCCGGGAGTTCCGCAAGTGAGCGCGCAGCTGGAAGCGCTGGCGCGCAGCGTGCGCGTGGCGGCGCGCGCGCTGGGCCGCGCCGGGCTGGTGCATGCCTACGGGCACTGCAGCGCGCGCATCGATGCGACCTCGTTCCTGGTCGCACCGTCACGGCCGCTGGGCCTGGTACGCCCGGGCGAGCGCTGCACGGTAGTGCCGCTGGACGGCGACCTGCCCGAGGGCGTGCTGCCGGAAGTGCGCATCCACCGCGAGATCTACCGCCGGCGCCCGGATGTCGGCGGCGTGGCGCGGATCCAGCCGCCGAAGCTGATGAGCCTGAGCGTGCTCGGCCGCACGCCGCTGGCCCGGCACGGCTTCGGCGCCTATTTCCACCCGCAGCCGCCGTTGTGGGACGACCCGCTGCTGCTGCGCTCGGACGTGCAGGCGCGGCGCCTGGCCGAGCAGCTCGGCGACGCGCGCGCCATCGTCATGCGCGGCAACGGCGCGGTCACCGCCGGACAGTCGCTGCAGGCGGCGGTGGTGCTGGCCTGGTACCTGGAAGACGCCGCGCGCGTGGAACTGGACTGCCTGTCCGCCGCCGCGCACACCCTGCCGACCTGCCTGAGCGACGAGCAGTCCGCGGTCCGCGCGACCTGGGATGGCCGCCTGCTCGAGCGCATGTGGGACTACCTCACCGCGGGCGACGCCGAGCTGGATTGAGCCGCCGCCCGCCTCTCCACCACCCGAAGACGGAAGAAAGACCGATGAAGACCCTGCTGAACGCGTCGCTGCTGGCGGCGCTCGGCCTGGCTGGCCATGCCGCGGCCGCCGACAACTGCGCCTCGGCCGACGACACCAAGGTGATCCGCCACTACTACGCGCAGACCCGCCCGGGCGCACCGCCGCCGGCGGTGGCGCGGCTGTTCCGCATGGACGAGACGCGCGTGGTCAGCGCGCTGGAACCGGCGCAGGCCTACGGCGTGCGCTCCAACCGCCTGTTGTTCGACGAGGTGTGGAAGTCGGTCGACGCCTGGGGCGCGGACACCCGCATCGGCATCGTGTTCACCTCCGGCGGCATGCACGTGTGGAATTTCCCGAGCAAGGTGCCGCAGACCCAGTCGACCAGCACGCCCATCTGGTACGACATGTACGCCGATGGCGGCGCCGGCGTGCACGGCCACATCACCCCGCAGGAAGTGGACCAGATCTGGGCCCTCCAGCTGCCGACCAGGGAAGCGGACAAGTTCACCCGCATCCTCGGCTTCTACGACAAAAAGGGCGCGCTGATCGTCGGCCTGTACGTGTCCGAGGGCGTGAAGGATTTCGATCCCAGGGCGGTGGCCGGTTTCGAGCGCACCCGCGAACTGCTGCGCAGCCAACCGCGCATCTGCGCGGCCGGTTAATCCCCCGGCCTTCGCGCCGCTGGCGGCGCGGAGGCCAGGCGCGGCAGGCGCACCCGCACGTCCAGTCCGGGCCGGTTGTCGTGCAGTTCGACCTGCGCGCCGTGGGCGCGCGCCACCGCCTCGACCAGCGACAGGCCCAGGCCGCTGCCGGCCGTGGTGCGGCTGCGCTCCAGCCGGTACAGGCGGCGGAACACGTGCGCATGCTCCTGCGCCGGAATACCCGGCCCGTCGTCGGCCACTCTCACCGTTACCGCGTCCGCGCTGGTTCCGGCGTGCAGCGTCACGTGGGCGCCGGCGGGACAGTGCCGGCAGGCATTCTCCAGCAGGTTGGAGAACAACTGGCCGAGCAGGTCGCGGTTGCCGGCCACCCGCAGGTCCTGCGCGATGTCCGCGTGGAAATGCTGGCCGGCGGCCTCGAACGCGGGCTGGTGCACTTCGGCCAGTGTTTCCAGCAGTTCCGACAGCGGCATCGGCGCCTGCTGCAGCAGGTGCGGGTCGCCGCCGATCTGGGCGATGTGCAGCAGCGAGGCGAAGGTGCGCAGCGCCGTGTCGACCTCGCTGGTGGCGCGTTCGAGCACGCCATGCAGGGCATCGACGTCGCGCAGCCGGCGGCCGCGTTCGAGCTGCTGGCGCAGCCGGCCCAGCGGCGTGCGCAGGTCGTGGGCGATGTCGTTGGAGACCTGGCGCAGCGAATCGGCCTGCGCGTCGATGCGGTCGAGCATGTGGTTGACGCTGGTCGCGAGCCGGTCGAACTCGTCGCCACCGTCGCCCACCGGCAGCCGCCGCGCCGGCTCGCCGAGCGCGATGGCGCGGGTATCGCGCACGATGCGCTCGACCCTGCGCAGCATCAGGTGGCTCATCAGCGCGCCGCCAGCCAGCGCCAGCGCCAGTACCGCCAGCAGCGCGTAGCCGATGTCGCGCAGCAGCGCGCCCTGCAGGTCGGTGAATTCCTCGATCGCCTTGCCGGCCTCGCCCACGGCCAGGTAGCGCCCGTCCTGCAGCGGCAGGCCGTAGGCGCGCACCGTGCGCATCTGGTCGGGCCTGTCGCCCTTGGGCATGCGGAACCAGAACCGGCCTTCGGGGCGTCCGGCCTGCGCCGGCGCGTTGCCGGCGATCAGGCGGCCGTCGCGCTCCTGCAGCACGTAGCGCATCGACTTGAGCAGGGGCTGGCGCAGGCGCTGCTCGAGCAGCGCACGCACCGCCGGCGTGCCGCCGTCCTGCTCGGCGCGGCGCAGGTACTGCACCTCGCGCTTGACGATCTCGTCCTGCAGATGGGTGGCGTAGCCGCGGATCTCCAGGTAGCCGATGCCCAGCAGGATCGCCACCGAGGCGGTGAACAGCGCCGCGTACAGCAGGGTCAGGCGGAAGCTGCTGGTACGCAGCAGGCGCGGCAGCGGCATCGGCGTCACTCCGGCTCGGCGCCGGCGTCCAGGCGGTAGCCGGCGCCGCGCACGGTGTGGATCAGCGGCTGCCCGTGCGGCCGGTCGATCTTGGCGCGCAGGCGGCTGATATGGCTGTCCACCACGTTGGTCTGCGGATCGAAGTGCAGGTCCCAGACGTGTTCGAGCAGCATGGTGCGGGTGACCACCTGGCCGGCGTGGCGGGCCAGGTATTCGAGCAGGCGGAACTCGCGCGGCTGCAGGTCCACCGGCTGGCCGCCGCGGCTGGCGGTGCGCGCCAGCAGGTCGATCTCCAGGTCGTGCACCTGCAGCCGGGTCTGCGCCGACAGCGCGCGCGGCCGCCGCGCCAGCGCTTCGATCCGCGCCGCCAGTTCGGCGAAGGAGAAGGGCTTGACCAGGTAGTCGTCGCCGCCGGCCTTGAGCCCGAGCACGCGGTCGTCCACGCCGCCCAGCGCGGTCAGGAACAGCACTGGCACCTGCGAGCCGGCGCTGCGCAGCGCCTTGACCAGCGACAGCCCGTCCAGCCCCGGCAGCATGCGGTCCACCACCACGACATCCGGCGCCGCCTCGTCCATCGCCAGGTACAGGCCGTCGCGGCCATCGACCGCATGCACCACCTGGTGCCCTTCGGCGCGCAGGCCGTCGCCGATGTACTCGGCCGTCTCCTGGTCGTCTTCCACCAGCAGGATCTGCATCCGCCGCTCCTACGTCATCGCGGCCTGCAGGATAGCCGCGCGCCGCCGCCATCGCAGGTTACCGCTGCGCAATGTGGCGGGCAGGCGCGGGTAATGGCGGCGCGCCGAGCATGGCGGTCCGTTCCACCGCCGAGATCGACGCCATGCCCGCCATTCCGCTCCTCCGCCCCGCCTCCGCGCTGTGCCTCCTGCTCGGCGCCAGCGCCCCCGCGCTGGCCGGTCCCTACGAGACCGGCAGCACCAGCACCGCCAAGGGCATCAAGTTCAAGAGCAACGTGCAGCTCAAGCACGGCGCCGACAAGGACACCTGGGTGCTGCCCAAGTTTGGCGTCGGCGGGCCGCTGGCCGACAACCTCGAACTGACGATGGGCACCGGCCACGGCCGCATCGAGCGCGCCGATGGCCGCGACAGCCACGGCATGCGCGACCTGTCGGTGGGCATGAAGTGGCGCCTGCTCGACGAGCAGGGCCAGCGTCCGGCGCTGGCCATCGAACCTTCGCTGAGCCTGCCGACCGGGGATCGCGCCAGCGGCATCGGCAAGGGCGCCTACGCGCTGGAGCTGCCGGTGCGCGCCAGCCGCCGTTTCGGCGACATGCGCCTGACCGGCGAAGCCAGCATGCAGCGCACCTTCGGCCGCGATGCCGACAAGCTCGGCGCCGGGCTGCTGCTGGAGTACGTGGCCGCGCCGCGCTGGTCGTGCGGGATCGAACTGGTCGCCGACGCGCCGCGGCAGGACCTGGGGGCGCGCGAGCTGCGCCTGAACATCGGCGCGAAGCGGCGGATCGGCCGCCACCTGCAATGGCAGGCGCTGGCCGGCCGCAGCGTCGACGATCCGCGCGGCGGCCGCACCAGCACCGTCAAGCTGGCGCTGGAATACCTGCTATGAGGCGTCCTTCTGCCCGGCGCCCAGCGCCGCCACGGTCTTGCGCACCTCGTCGTAGGTACGCATGAGGTGGTCGTGGGTGAGGCGGCAGGCGCGCAGCGCGTTGCGCTCCAGCGTCGCCTCGAAGATCGCCTGGTGCTCGTCCTGCACGAAACGCTTGCCGCGCGAGGCGCTCAGCGACACCCGGCGGTAGCGTTCGGCCTGGTGGTAGAGCAGTTCCTGCAGCTTGATCAGCCACGGCGAATCGCAGGCCGACACCAGCGCGTAGTGGAACTGGCGGTTGCGCTCCTCCCATGCGTCGAGCAGTTCCTGGGGCGCGCCTTCGCCGCGCCCCAGCACCTCGCCCTCGACTTCGTTGAGCGCGTCGTAGGTGTCGCGCACGCGCGCTTCCCAGGCCTCGTCGCCGCGCTCGATGGACAGACGCAGCGCCTCGGTTTCGATCAGGTTGCGCACCCGCGAGATGTCGTCCAGTTCCTCCAGCGACAGCGGCGCCACCCAGAACCCGCGCTGGTCCTCGGTCTTCACCAGCTGGTCGCCGACCAGTCGCGCCAGCGCCTCGCGCAGCGGCGACATGCCGATCTCGTAATGCTGGACCAGCGCCTCCAGCTTGAGTTTGCCGCCGGGCGGCCACTGGCCGTGGACGATGTCGCGGCGCAGGCGCTGGTAGGCGCGCTTGGCCAGGGTGCGGGCAGTGGTGGCCGGGGCGGAGGCTGGGGTCGTCATGCGTACAGTGTGGGGCGGGAATTTCGAAAATCAAATTCTTTGCTGTGTTGCAGCATTCTCCGCATTAATTTCGACAACGTGGCATTCGCTATCCTTTTGTGAACGCTTCAAGTCATTGTTTTTCAAAGACCGGGTGGCTGGCTAACATGTGAGACTGGCTATCATCCGCATAGATGTGGAAAAAATATCGTAATTTTCGTTGACACTTCGACGCGCTCTTGGTGTGATCCGGGTGCACTCCGGCGCCAGGCGCCGGCCTTCGGAACGTGGATGGGGCATCGGCCCGGGCCCGGGAACGGCCACTGCCGGCGACATGCGGGCAGCGTGGGCGTCCATCCGTCAGCCACAGTGAATGCGGGGGAATGATGAGCAGTCGAGCAGGGAAACAGCGGGTTCTGGCCAGCGGATTTTCGATCTTGGCGGTGTGCATCGCCGGCGCGCTGCAGGCGCAGGAAGCGCCGGTGCAACTGGATACGGTGGTCGTCACCGGCACCAACATCCGTGGCGCGACGCCGGCGGGCAACGAAGTGATGGTGATCGGCGCCGAGCAGATCCAGGCCAGCGGCAAGGCCACCGTGGCCGATTTCCTGCGCGAACTGCCGGCCAACTTCGCCGGCGGCGTGGGCATGAGCGACAACATCCAGGGCTCGGACAGCAGCGTGGCCGGCTCCAACATGACCGGCGGGCAGGGCGTGAACCTGCGCGGCCTGGGCGCGCTGTCCACCCTGGTGCTGGTCAACGGACGCCGCGTCGCGGCCGCCGGCCAGTACGGCGACTTCGTCGACATCTCGACCATCCCCAGCAACGCGGTCGACCACATCGAGATCCTGCTCGACGGCGCCTCGGCGGTGTACGGCTCGGACGCGGTCGGCGGCGTGGTCAACATCATCCTCAAGCGCAGCGACGACGGTGCACGCACCACGGTCCGCCTCGGCAACGCCACCGAGGGCGGCAACAGCCAGCTGCAGATCGGCCAGACCTGGGGCCGGCAATGGAACGGCGGCGGCATGATCGTCGGCTACGAGTACGACCGGCAGGACGCGCTGGCCGCCACCGACCTGGGCATCTACCGCTCCGGCAGCGACTTCAGCGACCGCGGCGGCGTGAACTGGCGCCGTGCCGGCGCCCGCGCGGGCGCGGCGGCCAACCAGTTCAATACGCCCACCGCCAACGGCTGGGGCACGCCGGCGCGGCGCATCTCCGGCGGCGGCCTGGTCGCGGTCACCGACGGCGTCGGCAACACCCACGACGCCTGGGACAAGGTGGACATCCTGCCGGAGATGGAGCGCCACAGCGCCTTCGTCGGCTTCGAGCAGGAAGTGGGCTCGGCCGACCTGTATGGCGACCTGCGCTACACCCGCCGTCGCGGCACCTACAACCAGGGCTACCAGGCGCTGTACGGCACCCTCGGCCCGAACAATCCGTACCTGATCCCGGGCGTGGCCAACAACTACGGCGTGCTGATCGACGACCGCCCGCTGCAGCGCGAGGTCGGCGTGGACAGCATCGCCGCGACCTTGGGCGCCGGGTTCGACCTGGGCGGCAGCTGGCGCGGCGAGGCCACGCTGAGCTACAGCCGCGACGAGCAGTTCCGCAACTCCGACGTGCAGCGCAACGCCAACATCTACGACTACCTGCCCACGCCCGCCGGCGGCAGGGTGCAGGCACCGACCGCGATCCAGTGCAGCCAGGGCCTGCCGGGCAACGCCACGCCGGCGCAGCTGGCCTACTGCGCCGGACTGAACTACGCCGCGTTCAACCCGTGGACCACCGACCCGCTGTCCGAGCAGGTGCTGTCGCAGCTGATCGGCTACGAGAACCTGGACTTCGCCTCGTGGCTGGCGCAGGCCAGCTTCAAGGTCGACGGTGACCTGTTCGCGATGCCCGGCGGCACCGCCAAGCTGGCCGCGGGCATCGACTATCGCCGCGAGAACATCGGCGGCGAGCTGGACTTCAACTGGCGCTCGACCTCCAGCAAGCACGAAGTGTTCGGCACCACCGAGCGCGACGTCGGCGCGGTGTTCGCCGAGCTGGCGTTCCCGCTGATCGGCAAGGACAACGCTTCGCGCTTCGCGCAGAAGCTGGACCTGTCGCTGGCCGGCCGTTACGAGCGCAGCCGCGGCATGGGCGACTTCTCCACCTTCAACCCGAAGGTCGGCCTGGACTTCAAGCCGACTGGCGACCTGACCCTGCGCGCCAGCTGGGGCACCTCGTTCCACGCTCCGCCGATGCGCTACGCCTACGACGGCGTGCAGCCGATCACCGGCGGCAACGGCGCGTTCCTGCGCGCGGACCTGTACCGCGCGCCCTGCGACACCACCGTGGTCCCGCTCAACGGCGTGTCCAACACGGCGGCCGGCTGCACCTTCAACGCGATCGTGGTCTCCGGCGGCGCCGGTCCCACGCTGAAGCCGGAAGAAGCCAGTACCTGGACCGTGGGCTTCGACTGGAAGCCGGAATGGGCGCCGGGCCTGCACGCCGGGGCGAGCTACTTCAACCTGAAGGTCGACGACCGCATCGTGCGCATCCAGGCCGGGCAGCTGGGCGGCATCCTCAACGACCTGTTCACCAAGGGCACCACGCCGTACATCGACAGCCTGGAGATCAACCCGGGCGTGGACCGCGTGCGCCAGATCATGGAGAACGACCCGCGTTATCTCGGCCAGCTCGGCGCCGGCCCGGTGATGGGCCCGGCGGATGTGGCGATGATCGTCAACGCCACCCAGCTCAACCTGGCCTCACTGCGGATGGACGGCTTCGACTTCAACCTCGACTACGGTTTCGACACCCGTTACGGCGGCTCGCTGGAGTTCTTCAACCGCGGCACCCTGCTGAAGTCCTACGAGATCGAGGCCACGCCGGGCGCAGGCTACGTCGACCGCCTCGGCCGGTACAGCGCCGCCGACGGTTCCAGCCCGGTCAAGCTGCGTTCGATGCACGGCGTGAAGTGGTACTACGGCAACCTCAACGCATCGCTGACCATGAACTACGTGGACGACTACCAGTGCGTGGCCGGCTGCTTCCTGCCCAACGCCCAGGGCCTGCCGGTGGCGGCGACCGCGCCGGTGAAGATCAAGGCATGGAAGACGTTCGACTTCCACCTCGGTTACGACCTGTCCGGCATCGGCGGCCTGTTCCATGATTCGCGGGTGAGCTTCACCGCCATCAACCTCACCAACAGCGCGCCGCCGTTCTTCGACACCGGCACCACCGCCGCCGTCGATACCCTGCCGGACCCCTATGATCCGGCCAACGCGACGGTGCTGGGCCGCAGCCTGGTGCTGTCCTTCGACAAGCGCTGGTAAGCAACGCAGGCCTGCCCGGCATCGCGCCGGGCAGGCCGGGAGACAACGCAATGATGAAAGCAGCAACCGTGATGCTGGCGCTGGGCCTCGGCCTGGCGCCGGCGATGGCGACGGCCGCGCTGGGCCACCCTGCCGCACCGGCCGCCGCGCCGCTGCAGGTCAAGGGCGCGCAGCAGTTCGATCTGGAGGCCGCCGACGGGCGCGTCTACCGCATCTTCGTCTCGGTGCCGGACAAGCCGGCGCCGCCCTCCGGCTACGGCGCGTTCTACGTGCTGGACGGCAACGCCATGTTCCTCACCGCCCTGGAAACCGTGCGCGCCATGGAGCGCCGCCCCGACGTGCCGCGCGATCTGGCGACCGTGGTGGTGGGCATCGGCTATCCCGACGGCGTGGACGTCGGCACGGCGCGCACCCTGGACCTGACCCCGCCGGGCAGCGGCAACCCGCGCATCACCGCCGCGTCCGGCGGTGCCGACGCTTTCCTCGATTTCATCGAGGACACGCTCAAGCCGCGCATCGCCGCGCTGGCGCCGGTCGACTCGGCGCGCCAGGCGCTGTTCGGGCATTCCTTCGGCGGCCTGTTCGTGCTGCATTCGATGTTGCGCAGGCCCGATGCCTTCGCCGTGCGTGTCGCCGCCAGCCCATCGATCTGGTTCGACCGCGCCGACATCGCCCGGCAGCTGGCCGACACCCTGGCCGCGCGCCCCTCGCAGGCGTCGCCGCTGCGGCTGCTGCTGACCGCGGGCGAGTACGAGCAGGCGCTGTCGCCGCTGGCGCACTCGCGGCCCAATGTCGCCAAGCTGGCGCTGCTGCAGAAGGAACGCGCGCAGGTGGACAGCAGCCGCGCGCTGGCGGCCGCGCTGACCGAGCGCACCGCGGTGGACGCGCGTTTCGACGAGATCGCCGGCGAGGACCACGGCACCGTCATCCCCACGGCGATCAGCCGCGCGGTGTCGTTCATGCTGATGCCGCAGCTGGAGGTACCGCCGGTACCCACGGCCGCCGCGTACTGGCAGATGACGCCGGAACAGCGCTACGACCTGCGCATGTGGGTGCGGCAGCTGCCCGACCGCCAGCGCATTCCCTGGCTGACCGGCCTGCGCGACACCCTGCACGACGGCCTGAGCAAGGAGCAGGTGCAGACTCTGCACGAGGAGCGCAACCGCATGGATGCCGAGCAGGGCAGCAAGCCACACGAAGTGAACGCGCCGGCGCGCTGAGCCGCGTGATAGCGGCGACGCCCGTGCCCGCTCCGGGCGCGGGCGCCGTTGCTTCAAGGCACCCGCCTGGCAGCAAGGTCCATCGAGGCGTATAAGCTGTGCCTGTCGGCGGTCGCGAACAGGGATGCGATGGATCTGCAGGCAAGTGCTGGCGAAGCATCGGCTTCGACCGCACGCATCAACTATGTGCTGATCGATTACGAGAACGTGCAGCCGGAATCGCTGGAGCAGCTGGAGCGGCCGGACTTCCGCGTAATCGTGTTCGTCGGCGCCAGCCAGGCGAAGATATCGTTCCAGGTGGCTGCGGCATTGCAGCGGATGGGGCGACATGCCGAGTACGTGAAGATTGCCGGCAACGGCCCGAATGCGGCCGACTTCCATATCGCCTGGTATATGGGGCGCCTGGCGGAGGCCGATCCCCGGGGGTTCTTCCATGTCATCTCCGGCGACACCGGCTTCGACCCGCTGATCCAGCACCTCAAGGACAACCGGATACTTGCGTGCCGCTCTACCGCCATTACGCGGATGCCGTGCTTCGCGCCGGCCGCGCCACCGCTGGAGCAGGAAGCGCGGCTGCAGCTTGTCCTGCAACGGCTTGCGGCCATGACCCGGCCGGCGCGGGTGAAAACCCTGGAAAGCGCGCTGGATTCCATGTTCGGCAAGAAGCTGCCGCGGGCCGAGGTCCAGCGGCTCATCGCCGTGCTGCGCGAACGGGGCTGCGTGAAGGTATCGGGAGCCGCCGTTTCCTATGCACTGCCCGGGGCATGAGCGCCGCCTGACGGCCGTGGCCGCCGTTCCAGCCACCACAGCAAGCTCGCCACCAGCACGAAGCCCAGCAGCCACGGCCAGCGCGGGCGGGGCACCGGCAGTGTCGTGGTTGCGGCATTCCCGGTGCCGCCGCGCAGGGCCAGGGTGGCCTCGCGCGTGGCCTGCGCGTGCAGGGCGCGGGCGTCGGCCGGGTCGATGACCCGCACGCCGGCGCGGGTATCGCCGGCGACGACGTGGTGCCAGCCGGCCTGTCGCGGCCACCAGCCGCTGCAGTTGCCGGCGCGCGGATCGGCCAGCAGCAGCGTGGTGCTGCCGTCGGGCGCTTCGATCCGGGTGCCGTCGGGCAGCCCGCACAGCGCGGCGCGTTCGCCGGCCCAGGTCCAGGCGGGCAGCGCGGCCAGCGGCGATGCCGGCAGCGGCCGCGCCAGCGTCGCCAGCACATGGTTCCACAGCTCGGCATGGGCGCCGGCATGGCCGGCGAGCACCAGGGTGTAGCTGTCGACGACCGGCAGCACGCCGATGCGCCCGCGGCCGACGGCGCGCCAGCCGCCGATCGCGCTGCCGTCGGCGGCGTGCAGCAGCGGCACCACGCCGGTGTCGGCGAACGCCAGGTCGAAGCGTTCGATGTCCAGTGTCGCCGGCGCGTTGCCCTCGTCGCCGGCGGCATCGGCATCGGCATCGGCATCGCGCAGCTTCACCGTGGCCGTCTGTTCGCCGCCGCGCACGTCCAGCCCCCAGTCGCGCAGGGCGCGGCGGGCGTTGCCGTCGAGCGCGCCGCCCAGGCGCACCAGCACGCCCAGGCCCTCGCGCATGGCCGCGGCGATGGCCGCGCGCTGCGCCGAGGACAGCGCGGCCAGGCGGCGTTCGTCGAGCAGCAGCAGGTCGAGCCGGGCGAGGCTGGCGGCGTCGATGGCCTGTGGCGCATCGCCCAGTTGCACGCCACCGCCGACGCTGATGCCGGTCTGCAGGCTGGCGCCGGTATCGGCGGCCCAGCGCTGCAGGTATTTCAGTTCCGGCCCGGGCGCGCCGGCGAGCAGGTGCAGCGCCGGCGCCGGCACGGCCCGCACGCGCACCGGCACCGGCAGCTGGTCGAGCACCTTGCCGTCGCCGTCGAGCGCACGCAGGGCGAACTCGACATCGCCGGCATCGCGCGCGCTGGCAGCCAGGCGCACGCGGCCGTCCGCACCGGGCGCGGCGATGGCGACACGATGTCCGGCCGGGTCGAGCAGTTCCACCCGCACCTGCGGCAGGCCCTGCACGCGGGTGCCGACCTCGAAGCGCGCGCCGGCGGCCAGCGGCGGCGGCGCCTGCAGTTCGACCAGTCCGCGTGGCGCGGCGGCGGCCTGGAAGCGCAGCGGTGGCAGCGCGGTGTCGCGGTCGCGCGCCGGCAGGCCCTGGCCGACGACGACGAGGTCGCTTGCGCCTGGGTGCTGGCGCAGGGCGGTGGCCAGGTCGGGCACGCGCGCCACGCCTGCCAGTGCCGACGCTTCCGGCAGGCGCAGCCGCACGGCGGCCGGCACGGCTGCCAGGTCCGCGGCGGTGGTGCCGGCGCTGGCGACCAGCAGCGTGCCGGCGGGCACGGCGTGCAGTGGCGGGAACAGGGTCAACCCGAGCAGCAGCGCCGCCGCAAGCTGCAGCGCCAGCAGCAGACCCAGGCGCGCCAGCGGTGGCCGTGGCGGCAGGCACAGGCGCAGGCTGGCGAGCAGCACGGCCGCGGCGATGAGCGCGAGGGGCAGCCAGAAGATCATCGTGCGGCCTCCTGCGGCGTGGCCAGGGCATCCAGATAACGGCGGCCCATGGCGTCGGCGGCGTCGCGCCGCGCCGGCGGGCCGGGCGCGCGCGGCAGCGCCGGCCACAGCTGGTCGCGCAGGCGCTGCCGGCAGGTGCGGCAATCGGGTTGCTGGCGCAGTTCGTCGATGGCGGCGGCGATGTCGAGCGGGTCGGGCACGGCCTGCGGATGCGCATCGAGCCAGCGCGACAGCGCGTCCAGGTCGACCGCCGCGTCCGCCGTCGCCAGCGCCCGCCAGGCGTCGGCCGGCGTGGCATCGCCGCGGTCGCGCGGCGGCAGCCGCAGGCCGCGGTTGCCCAGGCCCTCGCGCTTGCCGCCCATGCGTCGCGCCATGTCGATCGGCGGCAGCTCGGGGCCGACCCGCGCCAGGTAGATGCGTTCGGCCTGCTGCACCTGCTTGATGAAGCCCAGCGCCTTGTAGGCATAGGGCAGCGCCTTGTCGGGATGGCCCTGGCGCAGCTCGCCTTCGGACTGCCACATCTGGTCGAGCGCGGCCTTGAGGATGGCGCGGGTCTGCGGATCGAGCAGGGTGGCGGCCTCGGCGTGGTCGTGGGTGTGGCCGTACTCGGCGAGCACGTCGGTGGCGCTGCCGAAAGCGGGCGCGCTGCCGTCGCTGGTGTCGGCGTGGTCGTGGCCGTCGTCGTGCGCGTGCTCGCTGGTTGCTGCGTCGGCGGTGGGCGCATGGTCGCCGGTCGGCGGCGGTTTGGCGCCGCCTTCGGCCTCCTCGCCGAGGAACTGGCCGTAGCGCAGGCGCAGGATGCGCTGGTCCACGCCGATGGCGTCCGAGCGGCGGGTGAAGGTGTCGGCGTCGAGCGTGCCGCGCTGTTTCAGCAGCGTCTCGGCGTCGAGGATGATCTGCCGCTGGCTGCGGAAGTAGGCCGGCATCACCTTCTTGATCGCGCCTTCCAGGTCGCTGGTCTGCACCTCCTGCTCGCTGGGCAGGCGCAGGATCAGGCTGGGGCTGCGCGCTTCCTGCGGCTGCGGCGCGCGGTTGTCGCGCACGCCCAGGCGCGCGACCACTTCGTCGCCGGGGCCGACGCCCAGCGCCGCCAGGTCGACGTCGTAGGCGAAGCGGCGCGCGGTGGCGGTGCCGCTGCCGGACAGTGCGACGCGGCGCTGCTGGAAGTCGATGTTCTCGCCGCTGCCCTTGGCGGTGGTGAGTTCCAGCACCGCGCCGGCGGCGACGCCGAAATCGTCGCTGGCCTCGAAGCGCAGCGGCCAGCGGCGCTGGTGCGGCGCGGCCTGGGTGAGCGTCTGCGCCGGTTCGATCACCTTCACCTGCGGCGGACGGTCGGGCACCACTTCCAGCCGCCACGCACGCCCGGGCTCGACCAGCGCGGGTTCGGCGACGATGCGGTAGAGGCCGGAACGCTGCAGGGTTTCGCTGGCCTGCCAGCGCTCGCCGTCGCGCTGCAGCGGCAGGCGGCGACCGTCGTGGAACTGCAGCCACGCGCGCTGCGGCTGCGGCGCGAAGCGCAGCTGCCAGTGCAGGCGGCTGCCCTGCAGGGCGCGCGCATCGAGCTTTTCGCCGGCGCTGGCCGCCTGGCCGGTGTAGGCCGGCGGCGTCACTTCCAGTCGCGTGCCGCGCAGCGCCGGCGGTGCAGTCGAAGCGACGGCTGCCGGGTTGCCGCCGTGGCTGCCGGCCGGCGCGCCCGGCGTACCGCGCGGCCACAGCACGGAGGCCGCGACGACCAGCAGCGCGACGGCGACGCAGGCCAACAGGCGCGGCCATGGCCAGCGCGGGCGCAGGTCGGGCGGCGTCGCGCGCAGGCGCTGTTCGATGCGCGCGCGCTGGCGCTGCTGCAGCGGGTTCAGCGTTTGCGGCGCGGCGAACAGCAGGTCGGCGCTGTCCTCGAACCGCGGCTGCGCGTCCAGGCGCGCGACCAGCCAGCGCGCATCCAGCCGCCGCGCGCGCCAGGTGGCGAACGCGGCGACGGCGAGCAGGGCGAGCGTGAGCGCCACGCTGCCGGTGTCGAAACCGGCCACGCGCACCATCAGCAGGCCGAGCGCCAGCGCCAGCGGCACGCCGCCGGCCAGCGCGATCAGCAGCACCCGGCGCCGTGCGCCGCGCAGCAGGGCCAGCGGGCTCATGCCTGCCCCCGGCGCCGGCGCGCGCTGGCCATCCAGCGTTCCAGCAGGAACAGCAGGGCGATGGCGGCCACCAGCCACGGCACCGGTTCGTAGGCCGGCTGCGGCCATGCGCCGGCGCCGCTGTCCGGCGGCATTGCCGCCGCCGGTGCCCGCTTAGGGACCGGTGGGGCCTGCAGCAGGTCGCGCAGGCGCTGCGGGAAGCCGGCCTCCAGCAGCGCCGGCATCGTTGCCGGTTGCAGCGGCGCGGCCCAGCGCAGCCAATGCGCGTGGGCGCCATCCACCTGCTCGATCACCGGCGCGCCGCTGTCGTCGCGCCACAGCGGCAGGCGCTGCGTGTTGTCCGGCACCGGCGTGCGCGCATCGACCAGCAAGCGGCCGCCCGCGCGCGCCCATGCCTGCAGGGCGTCGGGAACCGGTGTGGCCGACAGCCAGACGCGCACGCCTTCGCCGTCGGTGAAGGGCTGATCGTCGCGGGCGATGTCCGCCGGCGTGTCACGGTTCCATGCCCGGGCGACGGCACGCAGCCACGTCAAGGCGGCGCTGCCAGCGTCGTCATGGCGGATATGCAGGCGCGGTGCCGCCACGGCGACGGCAGTCGAGGCCGATGGCGCGCTCTCGACCACCTGCCAGCGCACCGCGCGCGACAACCGCGGCCGCTGCGCGTCCAGCCCGTCCAGTACTGACGGTACGACCACGGTGAGCGGCGCCTTGGGCGGCAACGTCGCATCCAGTTCGCGCAGCAGGCTGGCGAGCGGCTGCGAGGGCGAGGGTGCCGTGGGCGCATCGAGCGCCGGAAAACCCGGCGCCAGCCACAGCCACCGTGCTTCGGCGGCCCCGACCGCGCCGCGCGCGGCGGCGATGTCCACGCCGGGCGCCACGGCGACGCGCGGCGCATCGTCTTCCACCCCTTCCAGCGCCGGCCGCGCCAGCAGCACCGCCAGCAGCGCGAGCAGCAGCAGCCGCACCAGCAGCAGCGGCCAGTCGTCGAAGCGGATGCGCCGGCGCGGGCGCGGTCTGGCCGACAGCCAGCGCAGCGCGGCGAAGTCGATCAGCCGCTGCTCGTCGCGCCGCGCCAGGTGGATCAGCAGCGGCAGCAGCAGCGCCGCCAGTGCGGCCAGGCCCGCCGGAAACAGCCACACCAGGCTCATGCGCCGCGGCCTCCGCGGCGACCGGCCAGGCGCTGCAGCGGCGCGTCGATGGCTTCGTCGAGGAAGCCGGTGTCATGGCGGATGCCGGCGGCCTGCAGGCGCGCGTCCAGCGTGCGCCGCGCCTCGGCGAAGCGCGCCAGGTAATCGGCGCGTACCGTCGCGCCGTCGCTGAGCAGCTCCTCGCCGGTTTCCGGGTCGCGGAAGCGGTGGCCGTCGCGGAACGGGAAGTCGCGTTCCTCGGCGGTCAGCAGCTGCAGGTGCACGACATCGCGGCCGGCCCTGGCCAGGCGCTCGGCCAGTTCAATCGCCGCCTCGTCGAAGCCGTCGCCGATCATCACCACCAGGTCGTGGGCGGCGATGCGTTCCCACACCGGCGCCAGCCGTTCCTGCGCCGGCCACCGGCCCTGCGCGCGCAGCGCGTGCAGCTGCAGGTGCAGGCGGTCGCGCTGGCGCAGGCCGTGGCCGGCCGGCACCAGGCGCAGGCCCTCGCCGCCGATGGCGACCAGGCCGAAGGCATCGCCCTGCTGCAGCGCCAGTTCGGTGACGCAGGCGGCGAGCGCGCAGGCCGCGTCCAGGCGGGTCCAGTCGCGCCGCGCCTGGTCGGCCTGCGCCATCGACGCGGTGGTATCGAGCAGCAGCCACACCGTGAGCGGGCTTTCGCGTTCGGATTCGCGCACGAAGAAGCGGTCCGAGCGCGCGTAGAGTTTCCAGTCGATCTGGCGCAGTTCATCGCCGGGCTCGTAGGCGCGGTACTGCGCGAACTCCAGCCCGGCGCCGCGGCTGCGGCTGGCGTGCATGCCGCTGCCGCGGCTGCCGCTGGCGCGTTGCGGCAACAGCCGCAGGCCGCGCAGGCGGCTGCGCACGTCGGCGGGAATCAGCGGTGGCGCGGTGGCGGCCAAGGCGAACGCGGGGCGTGGCTCAGGCCGGGTACGGCACCGCGCGCAGCAGCGCGGCGATCACGTCGTCGGCGCTCTTCTGCTCGGCCTCGGCGGCGAAGGACAGCAGCAGGCGGTGGCGCATCACCGGCGCGGCCAGCGCCTGCACGTCCTCGCGGGTCGCGGCGAAGCGGCCGTGCAGCAGGGCGCGCGCCTTCGACGCCAGCACCAGCGACTGCCCGGCGCGCGGGCCGGCGCCCCACTTGATCCAGTTGTTCACTTCGGCCGGCGCGCCGTCGCCGGGGCGGCTGGCGCGCACCAGCCGGGTGATCCAGGTCAGCAGGTCGGCGCCGACGTGCACCTCGCGCACCGCGGCCTGCAGCGCCTTCACCGCGTCGGCGTCCATCACCTTCGGCACCGCGCCGCCGCTGCTGCCGGTGGTCTGGGCCAGGATGTCGCGCTCCTCGGCCTCGCTGGGGTAGTCCACGCGCACGTGCAGCAGGAAGCGGTCCAGCTGCGCCTCCGGCAGCGGGTAGGTGCCGGCCTGCTCGATCGGGTTCTGCGTGGCCAGCACGAAGAACGGCGCGGGCAGCGTGTAGGTGGTGCCCGCGTAGCTGACGGTACGCTCCTGCATCGCCTCCAGCAGCGCGGCCTGGGTCTTGGGCGGGGTGCGGTTGAGTTCGTCGGCCAGCAGCAGGTTGGTGAACACCGGGCCCTGCTGGAAACGGAACGCGCGCTTGCCGGTGCCGTGGTCTTCCTCCAGCAGCTCGGTGCCGAGGATGTCGCTGGGCATCAGGTCGGGCGTGAACTGCACGCGCCGGAACTGCAGTTCCAGCGCCTGCCCGAGCGAGCGTACCAGCAGGGTCTTGCCCAGGCCGGGCGCGCCTTCGAGCAGGCAGTGGCCGCCGGCGAGCAGGCCGATCAGCAGTTGTTCGACCACGTCCTGCTGGCCGACCACCGCCTGCGCCAGCGCGCCGCGCAGTTCGCCCAGGCGGGGCAGCAGGGAGTCGAGGTCGTGGGCGGGGCTGTTCATGCGGTCACCAGTGGAGTCAATGCGTCAGTGCGTACATCACGATGTTCACGCCGAACTTCGTGTTGTCCTCGGCCAGGAAGCGTTTGTTGCGCCAGTCGTAATCCCATTCGCAGCCGTAGTCCTTGTTGCTGTAGAGCACGCCCAGGCGGCCGTCGATCTCGATGCCCTTCAGGTAGTCGTGCACCAGGTCGTCGCCCCAGCCGTTCAGTTCGAACGTGGTCGCCGGCGGGCCCTCGGGAAACCTGAAGAAGCTGTTGTAGAGCGCATGCGTGTTGGGCAGCTTCTTCAGCGCATTGGCGCCGAAGATGGCGCGCATCTGCGCCTCGAACGAGGTGGCGAACAGGCCGTCGATGTCGTGGTTGCAGTCGTCCACCAGCACGAAGCCGCCGTTTCGCACGTAGCGCTCGAAGTTGCGGCGTTCGTCGGGGTTGAACTCCACCAGCTTGTGCCCGGCCAGGTAGCAGAACGGCGCGCGCAGCATCTTCGGGTCGGACAGGGCGACGACGTGTTCCTTCGGATCGACGCGCAGCGTGGTGTAGTCGATCAGCGAGGTGATCAGGTTGGACGGCATGCGCGCGTCCACGTCCCAGTCGCCGGAGTCGTACTTGAGGCGGGTGAACCAGAAGTCGTAGCGGCTGGCCTGCGCGCGCGCGCGCCCAGGCAACGCGGCCGCCACCGCGCCGCCGAGCAGCAGGTGGAGGAATTGCACGCGCGTTAGCCGGGGCTGGGACAAAGGTGGGAAATCTCGAAGCCCCTCTCCCACCGGGAGAGGGGTTGGGGAGAGGGTCGGGGCAAAGCCCTCTCAATGTCTGGTTACACGAGGCTTGGCCCCTACCCTCATCCGCCCTTCGGGGCATCTGCATTCGGCACATCCCTGTGCCTCACCCTGCGGGCGGCTTCGCCGTGCAGCCTGGCAATCCTGCCAGGCTGTCTCCCGACGGGAGAAGGGGAAGGCAAAGTCACACCGCGTCGGAGAGCGAGGTGAAGGTGAAATCGCGCAGCTTCATCGGCGGAATCATCATCACGAAGCTGGATTCGTCGCCGGCCACGCGCACCGGCTTGCCCAGTTCGTCGATGTTGTTGAGCATGATCACCGGCGATTCGTTGAAGCGGAAGTTCTTCACCGGGTGCTTGATCTGGCCGTTCTCGATGTAGAAGGTGCCGTCGCGGGTCAGGCCGGTCAGCAGCACGGTCTGCGGATCGACCATGCGGATGTACCAGGTGCGGGTGAGCAGGATGCCCTTCTGCGTGCCCTTGACCAGTTCGGCGATGGACTTGCTGCCGCCGCTCATCAGCAGGTTGCCCGGCCGCGCGTTGGCGGTCTTGCCCTGCTTCTGCGCCCAGTAGCGCGAGTAGTTCAGGTTCATCACCTTGCCGTTCTCGATGATGGCCATGCGCTCGCGCGGCATGCCCTCGCCGTCCCACGGCAGTACCGGCGCCTCCGGGTGCCACGGGTCGGCGAACATGTTCACCTGCGGGTCGTAGACCTGCTCGCCGAGCTTGTTGCCGCCGCCCTTCTTGGACAGGAAGCTGCGGCCTTCGTCGGCCGAACGCGCGTCGAAGAAATTCATCATGAAGCTGATCAGGCCGGCGGCGGCGGCCGGTTCCAGGATCACCGTGTACTTGCCCGGCTCCAGCGCCTTGGCCTCGGCCGACTCGATCGCCTTGCGCTTGGCGATCTCGATCTCCTGCCCGGCGTGGAAGTCGGCCGCGTCCTTGAGGTTGCGCCCGACCCAGCCCGAGCCGCGGCCGTCCTCGGTGCGCACGGTGCAGGTGTAGTTGAAGCTGGTGCTCTTCTGGTAGCCGAAGTTGCCCTTGCTGTTGGCGATGGCGACGAAGCCGTTGCCGTCCTCGAGGAAGCCGGCGGCGATCAGGCCGTGGCCGCGGCACGGCGCGATGGAGTCGGCGGCGACCTTGGCGCGGAAGTCCGGATCGATGGCGGCGGTGGATTCGCTGAAGGTCGGGCTCGGCTTGTAGTCCTGCTTGCCGATGATGGGCATGAACTCCGGGTTCTCCGGCGCCAGTCGCGCCAGGTCCTCGGCGCGGCGCACCACGCGTTCCAGCGAGGCGTCGTCGAACTCGTTGATCGAGGCGGTGCCCACGCGCTTGCCGAAGGCGACCTGCACCGCCAGTTCGGCGTTGTTGACCATGCCGCTGGTGGAGACGTTGTTCAGCGCGAAGCGGATGTTGCCTTCGACGGAGCCGGCCAGCGTCGCCGTGCATTCGTCGGCCTTGGACAGCGCGATGACCTTGTCCAGGATGGCCTTGGCTTCCTGTTCGGTGAAAATGCTCATGTGATTCTCCGTGGAGCGGAGCGTGCTCCGCTGCTTTTTCTATAAGGGGGCGATCCGCAGCAGCCGGGCAGGCCCGGCTCTACAGATGTCAGCCAAGGCTGCGCGCGGTGTTGATGACGTTGATGCCGTCGAAACGGGCCGTGGACGAGCCGTGCGACACCGCCGAGACCTGGCCCGGCTGGCCCTTGCCGTCGAAGAACGAGCCGCCCAGGCGGTAGTCGCGTTCGTCGGCCACGGCGCTGCAGGCGTTCCAGAATTCCGGCGTGCGGATCTGGTAGGCCACGTCCTCGAGCATGCGGGTGATCTTGCCGTCCTTGATCTCGTAGAACAGCTGGCCGCCGAACTGCGCGTTGTAGCGCTGCTGGTCGATCGAGAACGAACCGTCGCCGATGATGTAGATGCCGTTCTCCACGTCCTTGATCAGGTCGGCCACGCTCAGCGGGCTCCTGCCCGGCGCCATCGACACGTTGGCCATGCGCTGGAACTGCACGCTCGACCACGAGTCGGCATAGCAGCAGCCGTCGGATTCGGTCTTGCCGAGGATGTGGGCCTGGTCGCGGATGGCCTGGTAATCGACCAGCTTGCCGTCCTTGATCAGGTCCCACTGCTTGGTCTTGACGCCTTCGTCGTCGTAGCCGACCGCGCCGAGGCTGCCCGGCTGGACCTTGTCGGCGAAGATGTTGACCTTGTCGCTGCCGTACTGGAAATGCTGCTCGCGCTTGTCCAGCGTGGCGAAGCTGGTGCCGGCGTAGTTGGCCTCGTAGCCGAGCACGCGGTCCAGCTCCAGCGGGTGGCCGACCGATTCGTGGATGGTCAGCCAGGTGTGCGACGGGTCCAGCACCAGGTCGTACTTGCCCGGCTTCACCGACGGCGCCTTGAGCTTTGCCTGCGCGTCCCGGGCGGCGGCGATGGCGTCCTCGCGCATGTCGTAGGACTGGCCGTACACGGTCACGCCGTTGGGCAGCACGGTCTTGCCGGAGGCGGCGCCGTCCAGGTATTCGAAGCCCAGGCCCATCGGCGAGGACAGGCCGTCGCGCGTGCGGAACTTGCCGCTGGCCTTGTCGATGGCGGTCACCGTCATCGGCGCCCAGATGCGGTGCACGTCCTGGTCGATGTAGGAGCCGTCGGTGGAGGCGAAATACTTCTGCTCGTTGACCAGGAACAGCATCGAGTTGACGAAGCTGGCGCCGGCGCCGAGCGCGGCGGCGTTCACGCCCAGCAGCAGGTCGGCCTTGTCCTTGATCGGCACTTCCATCGCGTTCTTCTTGATGGGGGTGCGCCAGCTGACTTCGCCGAAGCCCGGCGCCTTGGCCAGCTGCACCGGCGCGGTCTGCACCTTGGCGTTGGCCTTGGCGATGGCGGCGGCCTGCCGCGCGGCCTTGACCACGCCGGCCGGGCTCAGGTCGTTGGTCGCGGCAAAGCCCCAGGCGCCGCCGGCGATCACGCGGATGCCGGCACCGGTGGACTCGGTGTTGACCACGTTCTGCACCTTGTCCTCGCGGGTGATCACGAACTGGCGCAGGTAGCGGCCGATGCGCACGTCGCAGTAGCTGGCGCCGGCGGCGCGCGCGGCGTTCATCGCATCGTCGGCCAGGCGCTTCTTCAGCGCCGGGTCGATCGCGGTGAGCAGTTGTTCGGCGGCGATGGCCTTGCCGAAGAACGACGGCACCATCAGGCCGCCGGCGGTGAGCCCGGTCAGGGCGAGGAAGTCACGTCTTTGCAAGGCTGCTCTCCAGGGACGGCCCGCGCGGCGGGCGTTACGGCAACGAACGACGGTGGCTTCGCGGTGCTCCGCGAACCGTTCGATTCTTGCGGGGAGGCGTTTGCAGCGGTAGTGACTTTAGACATAGGAACCAGCGCCGGCGCCCGCTTTCCTCACCGGCGCGTGCGCTGGCGCAGCGCTTCGTCCAGCACCTCCTGCAGCCACGCCACGAACGCCTGCAGCCGCTGCGACGGGTGCCGACGGTGCGGATACAGCAGGTGCATCGGCATCGGATCGGCGCGATGGCCGGGCATCACCTCGACCAGGGTGCCGTCGGCCAGTTCGCGGCGCACGTCGTAGGCGGGGATCTGGATCAGGCCCATGCCGGCGATGCAGCAGGCGATGTAGGCCTCGGCGCTGTTGACGGTGACGCGTCCGCGCAGCGGCTGCTCGTGCAGCACGCCGTCCTCGCGCCATTCCCAGGGTTCGACCCGGCCGTTGCCGGGCGAGGCGTAGCGCACGCCCCAATGGTCCGCCAGGTCGCGGGGGTGGGTGGGCGTGCCGTGCACGGCCAGGTAGCCGGCGCTGGCCACGTTGAGCAGCGGCAGCTGGCCGAGGCCGCGCGCCACCAGCCGCGAATCCTGCAGCGGGCCCACCCGCAGCGCGCAGTCCACGCCGTCCTCGACCAGGTCCACGGCGCGGTCGGTCATGCCCAGCTCGATGTCGATCCCGGGGTGCGCGTCGAGGAAGCGCGGCAGCGCCGGCGCCACGATCAGCCGGCCGATGCGGCCCGGCAGGTCCACCCGCAGGCGTCCGCTCAGCGCGTGGGGCGACTGCCGGAACAGCTGCTCGGCTTCGTCCATGTCGGCGATCAGCTGCTGGCAGCGGGCATGGAACAGCAGCCCGTCCTGGGTTGGCGTGACCTGGCGGGTGGTGCGGTGGAGCAGGCGCGTGCCCAGCCGTTGTTCCAGCGTGCGCACCGCCTCGGAGACGGTGGAACGCGGCAGGTTCAGCTGGTCGGCGGCGCGGGTGAAGCCGGCGCAGTCCACCACGCGGACGAAGATGCGGCACAGCTCGATGCGGTCCATGGCGATTGTCCGGGAAATCCGACAAGTGAAGTCAGGATGGCTGGCTTTATCCGGAAATCCAAGCCGATAGCCTCTGCAAGCATTCCAGCCAGAGGAGTTCGCCATGACCGACCATCGCATCCAGGGCAAGACCGTGCTCATCGCCGGCGGCGCCAAGAACCTGGGCGGCCTGCTCGCCCACGACCTCGCCGCCCACGGCGCCAGCGGCATCGCCATCCACTACAACGGCATCGCCGCCCGCGGCCAGGCCGAGGCGACCGCCGCCGCGGTGCGCGCCGCCGGCAGCAACGCGCACCTGTTCCAGGCCGACCTGACCCGCGCCGGGGCGGTGGAGAAGCTGTTCGCCGACGCCCGCCAGGCGCTGGGCCGCATCGACATCGCGGTCAACACCGTCGGCAAGGTGCTGAAGAAGCCGATGGCCGAGGTCAGCGAAGCCGAGTTCGACGAGATGGACGCGGTGAACAACAAGGTCGCGTTCTTCTTCCTGAAGGAAGCCGGCCGCCACCTCGCCGACAACGGCAAGGTCTGCACGCTGGTGACCTCGCTGTTGGGCGCGTTCACCCCGTTCTATTCCAGCTATGCCGGCACCAAGGCGCCGGTGGAGCACTACACGCGCGCGGCCGCCAAGGAGTTCGGCGACCGCGGCATCTCGGTGACCGCGATCGGTCCGGGACCGATGGATACGCCATTCTTCTATCCGGCCGAGGGTGCCGACGCGGTGGCCTACCACAAGACCGCCGCGGCGCTGTCGCCGTTCTCGCGCACCGGCCTGACCGACATCGAGGACATCGTGCCGTGGATCCGCTTCCTGGTGTCCGAGGGCTGGTGGATGACCGGGCAGACCATCCTGGTCAACGGCGGCTATACGACGCGCTGAGGTAGCCGCCCTTCTCCCGCCGGGAGAAGGTGCCCCGAAGGGGCGGATGAGGGTAGGGACGGGCGCGGGTATCAACCGCGACGAACAGGCTGCGATATGGTTGAGCATCCGCCGATGCCTTCATCGCCATTGCCTGCAGTCCCCGGCAGCACGGCGTCGCCCGCACCCTCACCCCAACCCCTCTCCCGGCGGGAGAGGGGCTTGGTGCATTACCCCAGGCTGCGCGCCGTGTTGATGATGTTCACCCCGTCGAAGCGCGTCGTCGCCGAGCCGTGCGACACCGCCGAAACCTGGCCCGGCTGGCCCTTGCCGTCGAAGAACGAGCCGCCCAGGCGGAAGTCGCGCTCGTCGCAGATGGCCGAGCAGGCGTTCCAGAACTCCGGCGTGCGGATCTGGTAGGCGGCGTCCTCGACCATGCCGGTGATCTCGCCATTTTTGATCTGGTAGCAGAGCTGGCCGCCGAACTGCGCGTTGTAGCGCTGCTGGTCGATGGAGTACGAACCGCGGCCGTGGATGTAGATGCCGTTCTCCACGTCCTTGACCATCTGCGCCGGCGTCAGCGGCACCTTGCCCGGCGCCAGCGACACGTTGGCCATGCGCTGGAACTGCACGCTCTTCCACGAATCGGCATAGCTGCAGCCGTGCGAGGCGTTCTCGCCAAGGATATGCACCTCGTCGCGGGTGGCCTGGTAATTGACCAGGATGCCGTCCTTCACCAGGTCCCAGCGTTTCGTCTTGACGCCCTCGTCGTCGTAGCCCACCGCGCCCAGGCTGTAGGGCTCGGTCTTGTCGGCGGTGAAGTTGACGATGTCGCTGCCCCAGCGGAAGCCGGCCTCGCGCTTGTCCAGCGTGGCGAAGCTGGTGCCGGCGTAGTTCGCCTCGTAGCCGAGCACGCGGTCCAGCTCCAGCGGGTGGCCGACGTTCTCGTGGATGGTCAGGAACAGGTTGGACGGGTCCAGCACCAGGTCGTACTTGCCTGGTTTGACCGACGGCGCCTTCAGTTTTTCCTGCGCCTGCTTCGCCGCGGCGATGGCGTCCTCCACCGGATCGTAGGAATGGCCGTAGCCGATCACCCCGCCGGGCAGGTGGTACTTGCCCGCGGCGTCGCCATCGAGGAACTCCCAGCCCATGCCGGCCGGCGCCGACAGCCCGTTGCGGGTACGGAACCTGCCGCTGGCCTTGTCGATGGCGGTGGCGGTGAACGGCAGCCAGATGCGGTGCACGTCCTGGTCGATCCACGAACCGTCGCTGGAGGCGAAGTACTTCTGCTCGTTGACCAGGAACAGCTGCGAGTTGATGAAGCTGGCGCCGGCATTGAGCGCGGCGGCATTGATCGACAGCAGCAGGTCCACCTTGTCCTTGACCGGCACCGCCATCGCGTTGCGGCGGATCGGCGTCTGCCAGCGCACCTCGCCCACGCCGGGCGTGGGCGCCAGCTGCACCGGCCGGGTCTGGGCCTTGGCGTTCGCGCGGGCGATGGCCAGCGCCTGCGCCACCGCGGTGGCCACGCCCTGGTCGGTGGACTGGTTGCTGGCGGCGAAGCCCCAGGCGCCATCGACGATCACACGGATGCCGACGCCGGCCGACTCGCTGTTGGTGACGTTCTGGACCTTGTCCTCGCGGGTGATGATGGCCTGGTTGAGGTAGCGGCCGATGCGTACGTCGCAGTAGCTGGCGCCGCCTTTCCGCGCCAGCGCCAGCACGGTGTCTGCCAGCACCTTCTTGCGCGTCACGTCGGCCGGCGCCAGCAGTTCCTCGGCGGCGATCAGGCGGGCATTGGGCAGCATCATGCCGGCGAGGCCGAGGCCGGAAAGCGCGAGGAACTGGCGGCGTTGCATGCGGAACTCCATGGGCGTGGCGATGCGGGCATCGCGCGGGACCCCCGAATCTCGGCCGCGGCGCGGTGCCGGCACAAGTGACCATGGTCATGCGTGGCGCGCGCATGCGCTCCGGCACAATCGCCCGGACCACAGGAGACGCCCCGCCGCGATGACCGCCAAGCCCCACGCCGAATCCTGCGACCGCAACCGCGAACCGATCCTGGCGGTGCTGCGGCGCCACCTGGGCGATGCCCGCAGCGTGCTGGAGATCGGCAGCGGCACCGGCCAGCACGCGGTGCACTTCGCCGCGGCGATGCCGTGGCTGCGTTGGCAGGCCAGCGACCACCGCGACCACCTGTGCGGCATCGGCCAATGGCTGGACGAGGCCGCGCTGCCCAACACGCCGGCGCCGCTGGAACTGCAGGCGGTGGTGGGCGCCGGGCTGCGGCCCGCGCCGCCGCTGCCGGTCGTCGACGGCGTGGCCGGCTTCGATGCGGTGTTCACCGCCAACACCCTGCACATCATGGGCTGGGATGCGGTGCAGGCGCTGTTCGCCGGGCTGCCGTCGCTGATGGCGCCGGGCGCGCTGTTCATCGCCTATGGGCCGTTCAACTATGGCGATAATTTCAGCAGCGACAGCAACCGCGCCTTCGACGGCTGGCTGAAGGCGCGCGACCCGCGCTCGGGCATCCGCGATTTCGAGGCGGTGGACGCCCTGGCCCGCGCGCAGGGGATGGAACTGCGCGAGGACGCGGCGATGCCGGCCAACAACCGCACTCTGGTCTGGCGGCGGACGCCGGCGCGGACCGGCTAGGATGCGGAAACTTCAACACGGGGCAGGTGGACGGATGCAGGTGCGCGACTGGTTGTTGGCGATGATGCTGGGCCTGGCGCCGCTGGCCGGCGCGCAGGCGCAGGACGGCGGTGCGCGGCAGGCGGCGACGCAGGTGCAGGCGCGCTATCCGGGCGTGATCGAGCTGGAGGTGGACGCCAGCGACATCGAGCGCCGCATCCAGCGCGTGCGCGAACGCATTCCGGTGTCACCCGGCCCGCTGACCCTGTGGTACCCGCAGTGGATTCCCGGCAACCATGCGCCGACCGGGCCGATCAACCAGATCGCCGGGCTGGTGATCCACGGCAACGGCCAGCCGCTGCCCTGGACCCGCGATTCCGGCGACATGTACGCCTTCCGGCTGCAGGTGCCCGCGGGCGTGGACACGCTGGACATCGAGTTCCAGTACCTCTCGCCCACCGCCGCCGACCAGGGCCGGGTGGCGATGACGCCCAACCTGCTCGACCTGCAATGGCACCGCGTGGTGCTGTACCCGGCCGGCTTCGACGCGCGCGGCATCCAGGTCAAGCCAGCGCTGCGCCTGCCCGAAGGCTGGCAGAGCGGCACGGCGCTGGACCTGGCCCGGCGCGACGGCGCCACCGAGCACTACGCGCCGGTGCCGCTGATGACGCTGATCGATTCGCCGGTCTATGCCGGGCGCTGGTTCCGGCGCTTCGCCCTGGACGACAAGGCCGCGCAGCCGGTATGGCTGGACGTGGTGGCCGAGAACCCGCAGGCATTGCAGGCCGACCCGAAGGTGCTGGACGCGCACCGCGCGCTGGTGCACGAGGCCGACAAGGTGTTCGGGCCGCGCCCGTATACCCGCTACGACTTCCTGCTGGCGGTCTCGGACGTGTTCAGCGGCATCGGCCTGGAGCACGCGCAGTCCAGCGAGAACGGCATGCACGACGGCTACCTGCGCGGCGAGCGTCCCTACGCCGACAACGACCTGCTGCCGCACGAATACGCCCATGCGTGGATCGGCAAGGCGTGGCGCCCACGCCCGACCTGGGTGCCGCACTACAACGCGCCGATGCACAACGACGAGCTGTGGATGTACGAGGGCCAGACCCAGTACTGGGCGGTGATGCTGGCCACGCGCTCGGGCCTCTGGAAACGGGACTACGCCATGGCGATGCTGGCCCAGCTGCAGGCCAACTACGCCACCCAGCCGGGGCGGCAGTGGCGCGACCTGCACGACACCGTGCACCAGGGCATCCTCGACTTCAATTCCAGACCGCAGGCCTGGGCCGACTGGCAGCGCGCCTTCGAGTTCTACAACGAGAGCACCCTGCTGTGGCTGGGCGTGGATGCGCGGTTGCGCACGTTGTCCAAGGGCAAGGTGGCGCTGGACGACTTCGCGCGCCGCTTCCACCAGGGCGGCGCGCAGGGCGAGATCCGCCTGTACGACCGCGCCGACGTGATGCAGGCGCTGGAGGCGGTGCAGCCCGGCGGCTGGGACGCCTTCATCGGCCAGCGCCTGGACGCGCGCGATGGCAGCGCGCCGGACGGCCTGGAAGCCGCGGGCTGGGAGCTGTACTACGGCGAAGCGCCGAACCTGGTGGTCGCCGACGGCGAGGCCGATGGCGTGACCGACCTGCAGTATTCGCTGGGCCTGAAGGCCGGCAGCGACGGCGTGCTGCAGTGGGTGGGCTGGGACGGCCCGGCGTTCAAGGCCGGGCTGGCGAAGGACGTCACCGTGGTGGCGGTCAACGGGCTGGCCTACAGCGGGGCGCGCCTGAAGCAGGCGGTGAGCGACGCCAAGGGCGGCACGCCGGTCGAGCTGATCGTGCGCCAGGCCGACAGCTTCCGCACCGTGCGCATCGACTACCGCGACGGCCTGCGCTACCCGCACCTGCGCCGCATCGCCGGCCGCAAGGATCTGTTGACGGAGATTCTTGCGCCGCGGCGTTGAGGTCATTGGCCCGCATGCGCTTCGTGTGGATCGAAGCGCTCCGGGCCGCCGTCAGGCGTCCGGCGTCATCTGTGCCAGGCGCGCCGCGGCTTGCCGCAGGCCCTCGAAGACCGGGGTGGCGACACGATCCGGGAAGTCGGGCGGCAGTGTTGCCTGCACCGTCCGGATGGCCGGCTCGACGCGTTCCAGCAGTTCAACGATCCACGGTTCGGCGCCTTCGGCAACGCCGCAGGCGCGTGCGGTTTCGTTCCAGTGCCTGCGACGGATATGCAGGAGCTGGCGATGCCGGTTCCGGCCGCTCACCGCCATTGCCAGTGCCGCCTTGTGCGGGGAGACGTGATTCGGCCCGTTCCCTAGGATCGGATATGCCGAGATCACGTCGTAGACCGGCGTCAGCCGGAAGCGCCCCGCCGCTTCGATGTGCAGGCTGAAGTTCTTGGCGTGCCCGTCGGTGGCGGCCAGCATCCAGAACAGCAGCTGGGTCTTGAAGAAGGTGGCACGGTCCTGCGGCTGCTCCGATTGGCGCAGCAGTTCCATGATCTGCACGATGCCCGGGCCGCCGTCGCTTTCGTACTTGCGCGAGGAGGGCAGGCCGAACGCCTGGCACATGTCCTCCTGCGGCAGCCGCAGCCACCCGCGGCCGTTGCGGGCAAGCCGGCGGTCGAAGCGCTCCACGATCAAGGCGCGCTGATCGCCGAACTGGCCGATCGAGGTAGCGGCGACGGGGATGCCGAACGCGGCCAGCAGCTGCATGCACAGCCATTCGTTCTCCACCGACAGCTGCATGTCGGCGCGCATGTTCCCTACCAGCCCCAGCGGCAGTTTGAAGATATGCGTGCTGGGCGTGCTGCCGGTGGGAACGCACCAGCGGTCGTCATGGCGCAGGAAGGCGGTCTTTTCCTGCGCGCCGGCAATGGAGATGCGGAACTCGTCATCCACATGCCGGCCCGGCAGCGCGGCGCTGGTGACCGCCTGCAGACGGCCCGCCACCTGGGCATCGCTCAACGGCGTGCAATCGATGCGGTGGATGTCTTCCGACACCATGCCGGGAGGAAGCAGCTGTACGGCGCCGACGCAGTCGCGGCCGATTTCCTGCAGCAGGTCGAACGTGCCGGATGAGCGGATGCCGAAGCGGTCGCGGATGCGATTGCGGATGACGCCGTTGTCCGGCAGCAGGTTGTCGAAGTAATCCGTGACCACCGGGCCGCGGTGGCTTTCACCGTCCGGCAGCAGCGGCAACGACAGCGACAACGGACGCGGCAGTTCGGAGTCCAGCCACGTGGGGAGATAGGTCAGCCGTGGCCCGGTGCGCGCGCCCTCCTGCCACGAGGCGACTTCCAGGCCGTTCATCCATACCCGCAACTCGCCCATGGCTCACCACTCCAGGCCGGTATCGGGCGTTTCCTGGCCGCGTGGTTGCAGGGAAACCTCCAAGCCGAGTTCGGCCCATACCCGCATCAGCCGCTCGAAGGTGGCCGCCTCGGGCTCGCGCTCCAGCGCGGTGATGGCTTGCCGGGAGATGCCGAGGCGTTCGCCCAGCTGGGCCTGGCTGAGCCCGGCCTGCCTGCGGAATGCCCGCATCAAGGGGCCCAACTGGTGGGCGGTGCGGAGGGTGTGGCGTTTGTTTGTCATGGCGGGCGCCCGAAGCACGAGGTGCCGAGGCAACTTATGCCTTGCATATGCAAAATGCAAGGCATAGGTTTCATTTCCCGAATGCAACCCATACATTGCATGTCCTGCATGCGATGTACGGATTGCCTGCTGGGACTACGCCGCCTGCACGATATGCAGCGCCTTCGGATTGCGCCAAGTCGCCAGCAGCGCCGCTTCGCGGGCCTTGGCCTCGTGCAGGTGCGCTTCCTTGACGTGGCCGTAGCCGCGGATGTGCTCGGGAATGCTGGCGATCTCCACCGCCAGCGCCAGCCGGCCGGCGTCGAGCGTGCCCAGCAGTTCCTGCAGGGTCTTCTCGTAATCGGCGATCAGCTGGCGTTCGCCGCGGCGCTCGGCGGTATAGCCGAAGGGGTCGAAGCGGCTGCCGCGCAGGCCCTTGAGCCTGGCCAGCAGGCCGAAGGCCTTGAACATCCACGGCCCGTATTCCTTCTTCTGCAGTCGGCCCTGTTCGTCACGCTTGGCGAACAGCGGCGGCGCCAGGTGGAAACGCACCTGGTAGTCGCCTTCGAACTGCTGCTGCACGCGCTTGAGGAAGTCGCCGCTGGTGTACAGGCGGGCCACCTCGTACTCGTCCTTGTAGGCCATCAGCTTGAAGAAATAGCGCGCCACCGCCTCGGTCAGCGCGGTGCTGCCCGGCGCCACGCGCTGTTCGGCCTTGCGCACCGCGTCGACCAGCTGGCGGTAGCGGGTGGCGTAGGCGGCGTCCTGATAGTCGATGAGGAAGCCGCTGCGGCGGGCGATCAGTTCGTCCAGCGAGCGCGACAGGCGCGCGTCGTCCAGGGTCGGGAAGGTGACGTCGCCCGGCTGCGGGTCGTTGGACGGCAGGCCGCGCACTTCCGGTTCGTTGCCGGGGTTGCGCGGCGCCGACGGCGCGCCGGCCTCGCTGCCTTCCCATTCGCCCGGCGGCAGTTCGCGCAGCGGGCCGGGGGTGCGCTCGGCCTCGGTGGGCGCGTTGCGCACCAGGCCGGCGGCCTGCTGCACCGCCTGCGGGTCGATCGCGGCCAGGCGGCCCCAGGCGAAGGCGCGCTGGTTCATCTCGATGGCGGCGCCGTTGAGCTCGATGGCGCGCATCAGCGCTTCCAGCGACAGCGGCACCAGCCCCTGCTGCCAGGCGAAGCCGAGGATGAACAGGTTGGAGGCGATGGCATCGCCGAGCAGGGCGGTGGCCAGCTGGGTGGCGTCGAGCAGGATCGGGTCGCGCCCGCCCAGCGCCACCTTGACCCCGGCGATGATGTCGGCGGCCGGGAACTGCATGTCCGGGTGGGTGGTGAAGGTGCCGGGCATCGCCTCGTAGGTGTTGAGCACCACCTGCGAACGCTCGCCGCGCACCTTGGACAGCGCCCAGTAGTCGTTGACCACCACCATGTCGCAGCCCAGCACCAGGTCGGCCTCGCCGGCGGCGATGCGCACGGCGTGGATGTCGGCCGGGGTGTTGGCGATGCGGATGTGGGTGGTGACCGCGCCGCCCTTCTGCGCCAGGCCGGTCTGGTCGAGCACCGTGGCGCCCTTGCCCTCCAGGTGGCCGGCCATGCCCAGCAGCGCGCCGATGGTGACCACGCCGGTGCCGCCGACGCCGGTGATCAGGATGTTCCAGGGCTGCGACAGGTCGCTGTGGAACACCGGGTCGGGCAGGTTGTCGAGCAGGCTGGCGGCATCGCTCTTCCTGCCCTTGCGCAGCTGGCCGCCGTGCACGGTGACGAAGCTCGGGCAGAAGCCCGTCGTGCAGGAGAAATCCTTGTTGCAGTTGGACTGGTCGATGTCGCGCTTGCGGCCGAACTCGGTTTCCTTCGGCAGCACCGACACGCAGAAGCTCTTTTCGCCGCAGTCGCCGCAGCCTTCGCAGACCAGCGAGTTGATCATGGTGCGCTTGGGCGGATCGACCAGCTTGCCGCGCTTGCGGCGGCGGCGCTTCTCGGTGGCGCAGGTCTGCTCGTAGATCAGGATGCTGGTGCCCTTCACCGTGCGCAGGTGCTTCTGCACCGCGTCCAGCTCGGCGCGGTCGTGGAATTCTACCTCGTGCGGGAACTCGTGCCGGCGCAGCTTCCACTTTTCGATGTCGTCGGACAGCAGCACGATGGTGTGCACGCCCTCGGCGCGCATCTGCTGGGCGATCTGCGGCACGGTGAGCGTGCCGTCCACCGGCTGGCCGCCGGTCATCGCCACCGCGTCGTTGTAGAGGACCTTGTAGGTGATGTTGACGCCGGCGGCGATGGCCTGGCGGATCGCCAGCGAGCCGCTGTGGAAATAGGTGCCGTCGCCCAGGTTCTGGAATACGTGCGGTGTGTCGGTGAACGCCGCCTGCCCGGCCCAGGTCACGCCTTCGCCGCCCATGTGGGTGAAGGTGTCGGTGTCGCGGTCCATCCACGTCACCATGTAGTGGCAGCCGATGCCGGCCATCGCCCGCGAGCCGTCCGGCACGTTGGTCGAGGTGTTGTGCGGGCAGCCGGAGCAGTAGTGCGGCACGCGCGGGAACTGCGCGCGCGGCAGCGCCATTTCCGCTTCCTTCTCGTCCATCCAGCGCAGGCGCTGCTCGATGGATTCGGTGTTGAAGAAACGCTGGATGCGGCGGCCGATCACGCCGGCGATGGTGGCCGGCGTCAGTTCGCCGGTGGACGGCAGGATCCACTCACCCTGCTCGTCGTACTTGCCGACGATGGACGGGCGCGCGCCCCAGCTGGCCGGCCAGTTGTAGAAGTACTCCTTCATCTGCCGCTCGATGAAGGCCTTCTTCTCCTCCACCACGACGATGTCTTCCAGGCCGCGCGCGAACGCGCCGATGCCCTGCGGCTCCAGCGGCCAGGTCATGCCGACCTTGTAGACGCGGATGCCGATCTGCGCGCAGGCCTTCTCGTCCAGGCCCAGGTACTCCAGCGCCTGCAGCACGTCCAGGTAGCTCTTGCCGGTGGTGACGATGCCCAGCCGCGCCTGCGGCGAATCCATCACCACCCTGTCGATGCCGTTGGCGCGGGCGAAGGCCTGCGCGGCCTTCACCGCGTAGCGGTGCAGGCGCATCTCCTGGTCCAGTGGCGGGTCCGGCCAGCGGATGTTGAGGCCGGCCGGCGGCATCTCGAAGTCCTCCGGCAGGATGATCTGGCGCGCGAACGGGTCCACGTCCACCGAGGCCGAGGATTCCACCGTCTCGGCGATGGTCTTGAAGCCGATCCAGCGGCCGGTGTAGCGGCTCATCGCCCAGCCGACCAGGCCCATGTCGAGGATGTCCTGCACGCCGGCCGGGTTCAATACCGGCATCATCGCGCTGACGAATTCGTCCTCGCTGCCGTGCGGCAGGGTGGAGCTGCGGCAGGCATGGTCGTCGGCGGCCAGCGCCAGCACGCCGCCGTGCCTGGAGGTGCCGGCGGCATTGGCGTGCTTGAACACGTCGCCGCAGCGGTCCACGCCCGGGCCCTTGCCGTACCACATGCCGAACACGCCATCGACGTTGGCGCCGGGGAACAGGTTGGTCTGCTGCGTGCCCCACACCATGGTCGCGCCCAGGTCCTCGTTGAGGCCCGGCACGAACTTCACCTTCGCCGCCTCCAGGTGCCGGCGCGCGCGCCACAGCTCCAGGTCGAAGCCGCCCAGCGGCGAGCCGCGGTAACCGCTGACGAAGCCGGCGGTGCTCAGCCCGGCCGCCGTGTCGCGCTGCTGCTGCATCAGCGGCAGCCGCACCAGCGCCTGCACGCCGCTCAGGTAGATGCGGCCGTCGGTGCGGGTGTACTTGTGCTCCAGCGTGTAGTCGCGGTCGCGCACGCCGGTCAGCGGCGTGTTGGCGGAGGCGGGGGAGGTGAGTTCGGCGGTACTGGTCATGGCTGGCCCATTGCAGGAACGGCTGGCAGCGCGGCCGCGCCAGGGCGGCGCGCACGCGGCCGGCGATTGTAACAGCGGGGGTTTTGGCGCCCGCCGCTGCTCCGGCGGGCGGACTCGCGGGCGGCCGCCCGAGCGGTTAGGATCGGACCCTTGCTGGATGCTGAACGATGGGGATTGCAACATGCAGGTGATAAGGTGCGTGGCCGGCGGCCTGTTGCTGCTGGCTGGCTTGTTCTGTTCGACGGCGTGGGCACAGGGGATGCCGAAGATCGCCGAGTTCTATTTCGATGACGACACCGCGGCCAGGCCCATCCAGGCGCTGCCGCCGGAACAGCCGGGGCTGGTCGACCAGTTGATGAAACTGCGCGAGCGCGGCCGCAAGGGCGTGGATGCCACGGTCCAGCTGGCGGGCATCGCCTATGCCGAAGGCCGCGGGGAGCTGGCGGCCAAGCTCTACCAGGAAGCGCTGGCGTCGGTCTCCGAAAACTCGCTGCAGTCGCGCAGCATCCGCTGGAACCAGGGCTGGGACCTGTACCGCCAGGGCGATGCCGAGGGCGCACTGGCGCTGTGGACGCAGGCGGCCAGCGGCACGCGCGGCAACGCCAGCTGGGCACCGCCGACCCTGGCGTTGGCGCTGTGGGCACTGGGCCGTCGCGATGAAGCGCTGCAGTGGTACGCGGCAGCGGTCCGCACCGAGCCGGAGCAGTGGAACACCCCGGCGCGCTTCCCGCAGCTGCTGCCGCTGTGGAAGGACGAAGAACGCGCGCGTCTGGCCGAAGTGCAGCAGGCCTGGGCCGCGGATCCGCCGGCCTGGCCCTGAGCTGCCAGGCAAACCCCGCTGCCGGGCCGGCCCGGCGGCGTATTGGCGGGTGCCCTCAGTCCGCCGGCACCGTGCGCCCGCGCGCCCAGTCGCGCAGCGCCTGTACCTGTTCGGCCATCAGTACCGACAGCGGCCGCGTGTTGCGGATCTCGGCCATCAGCAGGTCGGTGTCCAGCGGCGCGCGCTCGGCGTGCGCGGCGTACAGGCCGGCGACTACCGCCTGCTCGATCTCGGCGCCGGAAAAACCGTCGGCCGCGGCCGCCAGCGCCGGCAGGGCGAAGCCGTCGGCGTCCAGCCCGCGCTTGCCCAGGTGCAGCCGCAACAGTTCCACGCGGGTGTCGGGCGCGGGCAGGTCGACGAAGAAGATCTCGTCGAAGCGGCCTTTGCGCAGCAGTTCGGCCGGCAGCTCGTGCACCTGGTTGGCGGTGGCGACGATGAACACCGGCGCCTTGCGTTCGGCCATCCAGGTCAGCAGGTAGCCCAGCACCCGGCGCGAGACGCCGCCGTCCTCGCCGCTGCTGGCCAGGCCCTTCTCGATCTCGTCGATCCACAGCACGCACGGCGCCAGCTGCTCGGCCGAGGCCAGCGCGTCGCGCAGGTTCTTCTCGGTCTCGCCGTGGTACTTGTTGTACAGCGTGCCGAAGTCCAGCCGCAGCAGCGGCACGCCGAAGCCGGCGGCAGTGGCCTTGGCCAGCATCGACTTGCCGCAGCCCTGCACGCCGAGCAACAGCATGCCGCGCGGCGGGTCCAGCCCGGGCGGCGCGTCGCCGGCGACGAACACCGCGCGGCGCTGCTCGATCCAGCGTTTGAGCCGCGCGGCGCCGGCCACGTCGCCGAAGCGCGCGCTGTCGTAGTCGTAGTGCAGGTGGCCGCTGCGGTTGAGCAGTTCGAACTTCAGCTTCGCCAGCTGCGGCAGGTCGTCGGCGCGCAGCGCGCCGTCGCTGTAGATCAGCTGGCGGGCGATGCGGCGCGCGTCGGGCAGGCTCAGGCCCTGCAGGTTGCGCAGGATCTGCCGCACCGCGTCCTGGTCCACCTCCACGCGGCGGCCGCCGTTGTCGCCGGCGTAGGCCGCCGCTTCCTCGCGCAGCATCTTCAGCAGCGCGTTTGCGTCGGGCAGGCGCGGGTTGAAGCGGGTGGCCAGCGCTTCCAGTTCGGCCGGCAGTTCGACCTTGGCGCCGACCAGCACCAGCACGTGCGGCTGGCTGTGGCGGCGCTGCACGATGTCGCGCAGCAGGCGCTGGTGGCTGGCGTAGCCCAGGTAGGGGTGGAAATCGAGCAGCAGGTAGATGCCGCGCTGCTCGGCGGCCTGGATCATGCGCAGCGCCGCGCTGGCGTCGGGCGGGCCGACCGCCTCGTCTTCGCGGTCCATGTCGATGCGGCGCAGGCCCTCGGTGATCGACCAGCGGTACAGCGCCCGCCATACGTGCATCAGCGCCTGCCGGAACAGGTCCACGACCCGCGCCTCGTCCGGGGTTTCGATGACGATCAGTGGCGTATTGGCGCGGATCAGCGCGGTCAGGTCCTGCAGTTCGCTCATGGCGGCTCCGGTGTGGACCGCCACGATAGCAAAGCGCGCGCCGCACCCGCAGGAGCGCAGCCTGGTGCGCGGCGGGCTTTGCCGGGAACGCCCACCGCGCGCCGTCCTCACGCACCGACTACCGCGGCCGTCGCGCGCCGGTGTACGCTGCGGGCAGTCCCGCGCAAAACGAGGCGTGCATGAAGACGATCCTGGTGGCCGGTTCCAAGGGCGGTGTGGGCAAGACCACCATCGCCACGCATCTGGCCGCGCACGCGGCGCTGCAGGGCAGGGCGACGGTGATCGCCGACGCCGACCCGCAGGGGTCAAGCACCCGCTGGGCGCAACGCCGCGCCGGCCTGGACAGCGCCGTGCTGCCGGTGGACGTCTACCGCAAGAAGGCCTGGGAAAAGCACATTCCCGATGGCGCCGAGCAGGTGATCATCGACGCCCCGGCCGGCGCGCATGCGGACGATCTCGAGCATTTCCTGGACGTGGCCGACGCGGTGGTGGTGCCGGTGCTGCCGTCGGCGCTGGACATCGAGGCCATCGTCGGTTTCCTGAACAGTCTGGCCAAGGTCAGGCGCGTGCACTCGCGCGCGCTGCCGGTGGGCCTGGTGCTCAATCGCACCAAGCCGTGGACGCAGACGTCGCAGCAGGCGCGGCAGATGCTGGCGCAATGGCCGTACGAAGTGGTGGCGCAGCTGCGCGACAGCCAGAGCTACGTGGTCATGGTCGGCCTGGGCCGCAGCCTGTTCGACTACCACTCCGCCCAGGTCCGCGAGCACCAGCAGGACTGGGAGCCGCTTCTGAAATGGTTGAACAAGGTCTGACCCGGAGCTAATGAAACCTCATGCGTGAACTGATCCTGCTGCGACATGCCCACGCCGAGCCGGCCGACAATGGCCTGGCCGACATCGACCGTCCGCTTTCCCCGCATGGCCTGGCCGAGGCCGAGGCGGCCGGTCGCTGGCTGCTGGAGCAGCGGCTGGTGCCGGACCGGGTGCTGTGCTCGCCGGCGCGGCGCGCGCGCGAAACGCTGGAGGCGGTGCTGTCGCTGACCGGCTATGTCGAGCAGCGGCTGGAGGAGCGGATCTACGACGCCACGCCCGGGACCCTCGCCGCGCTGGTGGACGAGCACCGCGAGGTCGAGCGCCTGCTGCTGGTCGGCCACAACCCGGGCATGGAGCGGCTGGTGGCGCTGATGCACAGCGGCCAGTCCGGCGACTACCGCGGCATGCCCACCGCCTCGGTGGCGGTGCTGTCGCTGCCGATGGCCGCGGCGATCGAACCGGGCATCGCCCGCCTGGCCGCCTTCTGGTGGCCCTGAGCCCATGACCGCGATCCGCCGCGTGCGACGGTCCGGGGGCCAGGGTGGCGCGCGGCGCATGCGCGCCGGTGCGGGTACATGGGCGGACGGCGCCGGCGGCCCGTCCCCGGCTGCCGGCGGATGCGACGGGAACGTGGACAGGGGCTGAGCGCATGCGGTCGGTGTGTGCTGGACTGCTGCTGACACTGCTGGCGGCGACGGGCGCGGCGTCCGCGTCGCAGCCGCTGCAGTTCGATACCGTACATTCGCGCTTCGGCTTCGAGATCCGCACCCGGTTCGGGCAGCGGATCGAGGGCGAGTTCCCACGCTTCGACGGCTGGATCACGGTGCTGCCCGACGGCCGCCACCAGGTGCGCCTGCGCATGTTCACCCAGTACGTCGAGATTCCCGGCAAGCCGCGCTACACCGGCTGGATGCGTGGCGAGGACTTCTTCGACGCGCAGCGGCATCCGCTGGTCGAGTTCGAATCCGACCCCTACGAGCCGGACATCGTCGAACGCGGCGGCAGCGTGCAGGGGCGCCTGACCATCCGCGGCGTCAGCCGGCGCGAGGTGCTGCGCCTGGAGGAGCCTGAATGCGCGAGGCCGGGCTATGATTGCGACCTCGTCAGCCGGGGTACCGTCCAGCGCGGTCGTTACGGCATGGACAGCTGGCAGTTCGCCCTGAGTGACCGTGTGACCTTCATATTGCGTACGCGCCTGGTGGGCGCCCCCCTGCCGTGAACCTGCTGCTCCGCCTCCTGCTGCTCGGCTCGGCCCTGCTGGCCGGCGGCTGCGCGTCGCTGTCGCCGCAGCAGCGCGAGCGCGCCGAGGGCATCGCCGTGGCCGCCCGCTCCACCGCGCTGGACTGCGAACGCCCCGACCGCTGCGCGCTGGATTCGCCGCTGCGCGCGCTGGGCGCGCAGGCCATCGCCGATTCCGAGGCCGCCGGCGCGCCGCGGCATTACGCCACCCTGCTGGATGAGGGCGAGCTGTCGCTGGTGGCGCGGCTGAACCTGATCCGCAGCGCCAGCCGCAGCGTCGACCTGCAGACCTACATCTTCGATACCGACGACAGCGCGCGCATGATCATCGACGCGCTGCTGGACGCCGCCCGGCGCGGGGTCAAGGTACGGTTGCTGATCGACCAGCTTTCGGCGATTTCCGACCTGCAGATGCTCGGCGCGCTGTCCGGCGCGCACGCCAACTTCGAGCTGCGCATCTACAACCCCACCTTTGGCAAGGCCAAGCTCAACTACTTCGACTACGCCGGCAGCGTGCTGTGCTGCTTCCGCCGCTTCAACCAGCGCATGCACAACAAGCTGCTGGTGGTGGACGGGGTGGTCGGCGTGGTCGGCGGGCGCAACTACCAGGACGACTATTACGACTGGGACCGCGAGTACAACTTCCGCGACCGCGACGTGGTGGTGGCCGGGCCCGAGGCGCGCGAGATGGCCGCCAACTTCCAGGCGTTCTGGGAAGCGCGCCGCAGCGTGCCGGCCGAGCGCCTCAACGACGTCGGCCGGACCCTGCTGCGGCATGGCGTGCCCGCGCTGCCCGAAGCGCGTTTCCTGCGCCCGGAGCGGGTGGCGCGCGCCGCCGCCGAGGCCGCCGACCCGGCGTTCGTCGCCGAGGCCTTCGTCGACACCGCGCTGCCGGTGCGTTCGGTGGCCTACGTCGCCGACCTGCCGCGCAAGCACCGCGGCGACCAGGCGCCGCACGCCACCGAGCCGCGGCTGGACGCGCTCATCGCCGGCGCGCAGTCCGAAGTGCTGCTGCAGACCCCGTACCTGGTGCTCTCCAGGCCGGCGCAGAAGCTGTTCGAGGACCTGCGCGCGCGCCAGTCGCCGCCGCGCGTGGTGGTGTCCACCAACAGCCTGGCGGCGACCGACAACCCGATCGTCTATGCGATGTCCTACAAGTACAAGCGCCGCAACCTGCGCGTGCTGGGCTTCGACGTCTACGAGTACAAGCCGTTCCCGCTGGATGCGCCGGTGGCCCCGGCCAACCTGCTGTCCGCGGCGCTGGACGACGCGCCGCCGCCGCCGGACCGGGTGATCGGCGCGAGCGTGGCCGGCAGCAACGTGCGCGGCAGCGGTCCGGGGCGGCGCGCGGGCGCCGATGGCAGCGAGGTCGAGCGCGAGGTGCTGCGTACCGAGACGCGGCCTTCGTTCCTCGGCAGCAAGGCGGCCAACCGTCCGCTGCCGGTCACCCGGCGCGGCGCGCGCATGGGCCTGCACGCCAAGTCGCTGGTGGTGGACCGCCGCATCGGCGTGGTCGGCACCCACAACTTCGATCCGCGCAGCGAGAACTACAACACCGAGGGCGCGGTGATCATCGACGACCCGGTGTTCGCCGAGCGGCTGGCGCAGAGCATCCTGCGCGACATCGCGCCGGACAACGCCTGGGTGGTGGCGCCGCGCGAGAAGGCACCGGTACTTTCGGGGCTGAACTACAGCCTGGGCAAGGCCTCCGAGGCGCTGCCGATCCTCGACGTCTGGCCGTGGCGTTATGCCACCAACTACGCGTTCCAGCCGGGACCGGAATGCCCGCTGCCGCTGTCGCGGCACGATCCGGACTTCCGCCGCTGCTACGTGCCGGTGGGCGACTTCCCCGAGGTCGACGTCGGGCCGAAATGGCTGCTGGTGCGCATGCTCACCGCGTTCGGCGCGGGGCTGGTGCCGATCCTGTGATCCGGCCGGGTCGTGGCGCCCACCGGGTCGTGCGCCCGGCGTCGATCCTCATCATGCGCGGCGGCCGTTTGGTTCCGGCGCGCGATCCATCCCGCGTCGCCGGCATGCATCCGGCAGACCGCCGCCACAGCGAGGAAACCGACCGTGGGCCTGGAACAAGAGCACAACCCTTCCGCTTTCAAGCACAGCGTGGGCCCGGCCCTGCTGGAGCGCATGGGCCGTGAGATCGAGGCGGTCCATCCCGCCTTCGATCGCAGGGCCTTCGAAGGCATCGCCGGCGACCTGGCGCGGCTCGAGCTCAAGCCGCGCATCGCGCGGGTGCGGGACGAGCTCGCGCGGCGGCTGCCCGCCTCCTACCCGGACGCGCTGGCCGTCCTGCTCGCCGCCGCCGGGAGAGGGAACCTGCGCGGTTTCGACATCTGGCCGTTCACCGATTTCGTGCAGACCTTCGGCCTGGACGACCGCAGGCGCTCGCTCGATGCGCTGACCGTGCTCACCCGGCTGTTCACCGCCGAATTCGCCGTCCGGCCCTTCCTCCGCCTGCACCCGCAGGAAACGCTGGCCCATCTCCTGCGCTGCACGGCATCGGACAACGAACACGACCGGCGCTGGGCTTCGGAGGGCTCGCGGCCGCGCCTGCCCTGGGGCGAACGCCTGCAGCAGCTGGTTGCCGACCCCACGCCGACCCTGCCCATCCTGCGCGCGCTGGTCTTCGACGCCTCGCTCTACGTGCGCAAGAGCGTCGCCAACCACCTGAACGACATCGCCAAGGACCATCCCGGGTACGTGGTGGATACCCTGCTCGCCTGGCGCAGGGAGGCGACGACCGCCGAGGAGAAGGCGCGGCTGGAATGGATCACCCGGCATGCGCTGCGCACCCTGATCAAGGCCGGCCACGCGCCGGCCCTGGCGGCGATCGGCGTCGATGCCGGCGCCGCCGTCCGCGTGCATGGCCTGCGCTTCGAGGAGGCGGTCTACGCGATGGGCGACACGCTGGTCTTCGCCATCGATCTGGAATCGCGCTCGTCCCGGAACCAGCGCATCGTGCTCGACTATGCGGTGCACTACCGCAAGGCGAACGGCGCGCTCAGCCCCAAGGTCTTCAAGTGGAAGACCTTCGAGCTTCCGCCCGGCGCCCGGCTGCGGCTGGAGAAGCGCCACGCCCTGCGGCAGGTAACCACCCGTGTGCATCACCCCGGTGCGCACGCGCTCTCCGTCCAACTCAACGGCAGGACGCTGGAAACGCTGCGCTGGACGCTGGCGTCCTGAACCATCTGCCGCCCTTGACCGGGAATTCACGGCAGGGACCTATAAAACAAGGGTGGGCCGCCGCGCGGCCCGTGTTCCGGCGCTCCGCCCGCCCGCCGTTCCCGCGCCGCGTGGAACGGGCCCGCTCCGCCTTCCAGGGGGCCGCGGCACGGGCCGGTGGCGCCCTGCGCATGACGCACATCCCGCCGTTGCCGCCGGAACCGCCTTCTGTTCCCACCCGGAGCATTGCCATGAGCCACGCCTTCAAGGTCGGCGACCACGTCCGCTGGAATTCCGAGGCCGGCCACGTCACCGGCCACATCATCAAGGTCCATACCCGCGATACGTCGTACAAGGGCCACATGCGCCGCTGCAGCGAGGACGACCCGCAGTACGAGATCCGCAGCGACCGCACCGACCACATCGCCATGCACCGCGGCGCGGTGCTGGAGAAGATCGGCTGACATGGCCGGCGTCGCCACCGTCTGGACCGTCGGCCATTCCACCCGCGACTGGGACGACTTCCTCGCGTTGCTGGGTGGGTACGGCATCGAGGCGGTGGCCGACGTGCGCCGTTTCCCCGGCTCGCGGCGCCATCCCTGGTTCGCCGGCGAGACCATGGCCCGCACCCTGCCGGCGGCGGGCTTCGACTACCTCTGGCTGCCGCAGCTGGGCGGGCGCCGCCGCGCGCTGCCGGGCTCGCCCAACGGCGCGTGGCGCAATGCCGCCTTCCAGGGCTACGCCGATCATCTGCAAAGCGCCGAGTTCGCCGAAGGCCTGGCGCTGCTGCTGGAACTGGCCGCGCGCCGCCGCACCGCGCTGATGTGCGCCGAAGCGGTGTGGTGGCGCTGCCATCGCCGCCTGATCGCCGACGTGCTCACCACGCGCGGCATCGAGGTGCGGCACATCCTCGACGCGACCCACCTGCAGGTGCATGCGCTGACCGACACCGCGCGCCTGGTCGATGGCCGGCTGGTCTATCCGCCGCCGCAGGACGATCTGTTCGGGTGAACCCGGCCTGCGCGCGGCCCCGTAAACTGGCATCGATTCCACACCGGTCATCGCCATGGTTTTCCGCGCCCCCGTTTCACTGGACGAACTCAACCGCCTCAGCCGGGGCACCCTGATCGACCACCTCGGCATCGTATTCACCGGCGCCGGCGAGGACTGGCTGCAGGCGACCATGCCGGTGGACGAACGCACGCGCCAGCCCTACGGCCTGCTCCATGGCGGTGCCTCGGTGGTGCTGGCCGAGACGCTGGGCAGCAGCGCCGGCAACCTGTGCGTGGATACCGCCAGCCAGGTCTGCGTGGGGCTGGAGATCAACGCCAACCACCTGCGCGCGGCCCGCTCGGGCGTGGTCACCGGCACGGCGCGCGCGCTGCACGTCGGCCGCACCACCCAGGTCTGGGAAATCCGCATCGAGAACGAAGCCGGCAAGCCGGTGTGCATTTCGCGCCTGACCCTGGCGGTGGTGCCTGTTTGACCTGCTTCCACAGGTTGAGGTTGCCGTAGGAGCGCACTTCAGTGCGCGATCGAGGCTTCCCCGGTAGAGCCCCATCGCGCACTGAAGTGCGCTCCTACGGCCGTTCCCGGGCCCACGCCTCCAGCTCCTCGGCCGGCAGCGCCGGGGTGAAGTGGTAGCCCTGCGCGATGCAATAGCCCTGTTCGCCGAGCAGGCGCAGCTGTTCGGCGCTTTCCACGCCCTCGGCCACGACCGTCAGCCGCAGGCTCTGGCCGATATGGGCGATGGCGCGGGTCAGGGCGCTGGCCACCTCGTCGCTCTCGATGCCGCGCACGAAGCTGCGGTCCAGCTTGAGTTCGCTGATCGGCAGCAGGCGCAGGTAGCTCAGGCTGGAGTAGCCGGTGCCGAAGTCGTCCATGGACAGGCGCACGCCCAGCGCGTGCACCGCATGCAGCGTGCGCAGGGTGCTGGGGTCGGTATCCAGCAGTACGTCCTCGGTGATCTCCACGGTCAGGTCGCCGGGCTGCAGCGCGTTGTGCCGCAGCACCTGTTCGATCCGCGCCGGCAGGTCCAGGTCGTGGAAGTTGGTCGGGGACAGGTTCACCGCCACGCAGGGCACGTCCAGTCCGGCGCGGCGCCAGCGCGCCAGCTGCGCGCAGGCCTCCTCCAGCACCCAGTGGCCGATATCGACGATCAGCCCGCATTCCTCGGCCAGCGGGATGAAGCGCATCGGCGGCACCTCGCCCAGGCGCGGATGCCGCCAGCGCGCCAGTGCCTCCACGCCGCACAGGCGGCCGTCGCCGATCCGGATCTGCGGCTGGTAGTGCAGGTGCAGCTGGCGCTGCTCGACGGCCTCGCGCAGCGCCGTCTCCAGCGCCAGCCGTTCCTGCGCGTTGTGGTCCATCTCGCGCGAATAGAAGCGCGCGCCGTTGCGGCCGCCGTTCTTGGCCTGGTACATGGCCATGTCAGCGTGGTGCAGCAGCGTTTCCATGTCGTGGCCGTCGTGCGGGAACATGCTGATGCCGATGCTCGCCGACGGGCGGATCTGCACTTCGTCCAGCGGCAGCGGCAGCGACAGCCGGCGCAGGATGCGCTCGGCGCGCTCGGCCGCGGACTGCGCGTCGCAGGCGGCGAGCACCATCACGAACTCGTCGCCGGACAGGCGGCCGACGATGTCCGCCGCGCCGGCCTCGTCCTGCAGGCGCCGCGAGACCGCGCGCAGCAGCTGGTCGCCGCCGGGATGGCCGAAGGAGTCGTTGATCTGCTTGAAGCGGTCCAGGTCGATGAACAGCACCGCCAGCGCCTGGCCGGCGCCGGCCGCCGCGGTGATCGCCTGGTCGGCCTGGGCATGCAGCAGGTTGCGGTTGGGCAGGCCGGTGAGGTCGTCGTAGAAGGCCAGCCGGCGGATGCGGTTGCGCGCTTCCTCGCGCTCCAGCGCCAGCGCGCACAGGTGCACGATCACGTCGACCAGGCGGCGGTGGAAGGCGTCCGGATCGTGCGGCCGCCGGTAATAGAAGGCGAAGGTGCCCAGCACGCGGCCGTCGCTGGCCTTGATCGGCGTGGACCAGCACGCCGCCAGCCCATGCTCCAGCGCCAGGTGGCTGATGCCCTGCCAGTTCGGGTCCAGCGCGATGTCGCGCGCCACCACCGTCTGCCCGGTGTGGGCGGCGGTGCCGCAGCAGCCCACGCCCGGACCGACCGGGATGCCGTCCACCTGGCGGATGTAGGCCTCCGGCAGGCTGGGCGCGGCCAGCGTGCGCAGCCGCCCGTCCTCCACCCGCAGCACCGAGCACAGCACCTGCGGCGCGGTCTGCTCCACGTCGCGGCACATCATCTGCATCACCTCGCTGGTGGGCACCTCGCGCACCAGCGCGTCCAGCATCCGGTGCTGCAGCACCTCGTGCACCTTGGTGTGGGTGATGTCCATCAGCACGATGACCAGGTTGGCCAGCGTGCCGTAGTCGTCGAAGATCGGGTTGACGCTGACCGAGCACCACAGCGGCCGGCCGTCGCGGCAGGCCACGCGCTCGTCGCAGCGCACCGGCTCGCCGGCCAGCAGGCGCGCGGCGTGGTCCAGCACCGCGCGGCGGCGGGTGCGGTCGGGCACCAGCAGCGCGGCGACGTGGCGGCGCAGGACCTGGCTGGCGTCGAAGCCGAACAGGCGGCAGAAGCCCTTGTTCAGGTGCACGACGCGGCCGCGCGCATCGGTGATCAGCACCGCGCTCTGGGTCTCGTCGAAGCCCAGCGACAGCAGCCGTTCGCGTTCCTGGCGCTGGCGCCGCGCGGTGACGTCGCTGACGAAGGCCATGTGCAGCTGACCGTCCGCGCCCGGCGTCTGCGCCAGCGACACGCTGATCCAGCGCGTCTGCCCGTCCTTGCGCACCAGCTGCACGTCGCGCGGCTGGCTGGCCAGTTCCTGCACGCGGTTGGCCGGGCCGGGGTGGCGTTCGCTGTCGTAGCGCTCGCGCATGGCCGGCGGCGCCAGGATGCCCAGGTTGCGGCCCACCGCCTCGGCGCGCGGCCAGCCGGACAGGACTTCCATGGCCTTGTTGAAATGCACGATGCGGTTCTGGTTGTCGAACAGGATCACGCCGCTGTCGACTTCCTCCAGCGCCGCCGAGAACAGGCGCAGCATGTCCCCGGCCGCCGACCGCGCTAGCTGCTCCATGTCCGGTTCCCCCAGAAGGCGTGAGCGGATTTATACCGCTTTGCCGGCGCGTCCGGGTGAGCGCGCCGCGGCCGCCGTGCGCCCGGCCGCGGCCCTGGCCGCCGCTGGCGGAAGCCGGACCGCATCCGGTATCGTGCGCGGATGACTTCCCCCCGTCCCGCCCGCCAGGGCAGCGTGGCGCGTGCGTTCCGTTATCTGTACCGCGTGCCGCTGCTGCTGGTCCACGTCGTGATCTTCCTGCCGCTGATCCTGCTGCTGATGGCGCCGCCGTTCGGCCGCCTCGGCGCGGCCACCGATCCGCTGGAACACAAGGTGGTGCGCTGGTGGTCCGGCGGGCTGATGTGGATCTTCGGTTTCCGCCTGCGCCGCCTCGGCCAGCCGCAGCCGGGGGCGGTGCTGTTCGTCGCCAACCATGTCGGCTGGGTCGACATCAGCATGATCCACAGCCAGAAGATGGTCGGCTTCGTCGCCAAGCGCGAGATCGCCGGCTGGCCGCTGGTCGGCTGGCTGGCCAGCCGCGGCCACACCATCTACCACCAGCGCGGCAACACCGAATCGCTGGGCGGGGTGATGGAGGAGATGGCCAAGCGGCTGCGCGAGGGCCGGCCGGTGGCGGTGTTCCCCGAAGGCCGCACCCGCGGCGGCCACGAGGTCGGCCCGTTCCATGCGCGCATCTTCCAGGCGGCGGTGGAGACCGGCGTGCCGGTGCAGCCGGTGGCGCTGCGCTACGGCGTGCGCGGCGATGCCCAGACCCGGGTCGCGTTCGCGCCGGGCGAGAGTTTCTTCGGCAATTTCCTGCGCTTGCTGGGCGAGCCGGCGCGCCGCGCCGAGGTGCATTTCCTCGAGCCGGTCGGCAGCCACGACCTTGAAGGGCGCCGGCGCATCGCCGAGACCTCGCGCGCGCGCATCGTGGCGGTGATGGAAGGCGCCTAGCGCGATGGCGCTGGTTCACGCCTTCTCCCGCCGGCGGCGCGCAGCATGAGCGCCATGTTGAGCGCCACCCAGTACCAGCCGCCGCGCTGGCTGCGCAATCCGCACCTGCAGTCGATGCTGGCGTCCAGCGGGGTGCGCCTGCGCCGCGGCCAGCGGCTGCTGGCCTCCAGCGGCGCCATCACCCGCGAACTCATCCTCGACGGCGGCGACGGCGTGCGCCTGCAGGCCTGGCACAGCCGCCTGCCGGGCGGCGCGCCGGTCGGCCTGGCGCTGCTGCTACACGGCTGGGAGGGCAGCGCCGAATCCAGCTACATGCGCATGACCGCCGCGCGCATGCTCGAACAGGGCTTCGACGTGGTGCGGCTGAACTTCCGCGACCACGGCAACACCCATCACCTCAACCCGGGCATCTTCCATTCCTGCCGCATCGACGAGGTGGTGCAGGCCGCCGGCGACCTGGCCGGGCGCTTCCCGGGGCTGCCGCTGGTGGCGGCGGGCTACTCGCTGGGCGGCAACTTCGTGCTGCGCCTGGCCCTGCACGCGCCCGCCGCCGGCGTGCCGCTGCGGCACGTGGCCTCGGTATGCCCGGTGCTGGACCCGGCGCTGACCATGGACAGCATCGAGCGCGGCCCGGCGATGTACGACTGGTATTTCCGCCGCAAGTGGACCGGCTCGCTGCGGCGCAAGCGCGACCTGTTCCCGGAACTGGCCGACTGCGACGACACCGTGCTGAAGCTGGACATCCGCGCGCTGACCGGCTGGCTGGTCGAGCGGCACACCGCCTTCGCCACGCTGCAGGACTATTTCGACGGCTATTCCATCGCCGGCCCGCGCCTGTCCACGCTGGAAGTGCCGGCCGACATCCTGATGGCGCGCGACGATCCGGTGATCCCGTTCACCACCTTCCGCCACTGGCGCCTGCCGGCGCACGCGCGGCTAGAAATCGCGCGCTGGGGCGGGCACTGCGGCTTCATCGAGAACCTGCGCGGCGACGGTTTCGCCGAGCGCTGGGTGGCGCAGCGGCTGGCGGCGGCGGTGGGCGCCTGGCAGGCGCCGGAAGAGGCCGCGCTGGCGCTCGGTTCCTGAGTCCGCAGCGCCAAAGGCGTGCGGAGCAGGCTGCGCCTCTACAATGGCGCTTTGTGCCTACGCCGGACCGCCATGCAAGACACGATCATTCAAGCCCTGCGCCGCAACGCCACCGACGACGCCATCGCCGCCGCCCGGCAGTGGGTCGCCGCCGAACCGCAGCAGCCGCAGGCGCACCGCTGGCTGGCGCTGGCCCTGCAGCAGCAGGGCGATGCCGCCGCCGCCCAGGCCAGCCTTGAACAGGCACTGGCGCTGGCGCCGGACAATGCCGACCTGCACCTGCAGCACGCCGGGCTGCTGCTGGCCCAGCGCCGCATCGACGACGCCGGGCAGGCGCTGGAGCGCACCACCGCGCTCAACCCCAACGAATTCTCCGCCTACCTGATGCAGGCGCACCTGGCGCTGGCGCGCGAGGACATCGACGAGGCCGAGCGCCTGGGCCGCATGGCCGCGCGCGTGGAGCCCGACAGCCCGGAACTGGGCGCCATCGAAGGCATGGTCGCGCTGCGCCGCGGCGACGCCGACCGTGCGCTGGCGGTCCTGTCGGCCGCCAGCCAGCGCCTGCCCGACGATCCGCGCGTGCTCTACGCGCTGGGCTTCGCCTATCTGGGCAAGGACCTGCTGGCCTTCGCCGAACAGGCGTTCCGCCGCGTGGTCGAACTGAATCCGTCCAACCATGCGCTGCGCGGCCTGCTGGTGCAGCTGGCGCTGCGCCAGGGCCACCCTGACCGCGCCGCCGAGGTAATGCGGCAGGTGCTGTCCACGCCGGAAGGCGACACCCCGGGCATGCGCCGCCTGGCCGGCGAGCTGGAGCTCGAATCGGGCCAGCCGCTGCAGGCGCTGGAGCACCTGCGCCCGCTGCTGGCCGAACTGCCCGGCGACCGCGCCACCCTGCAGATGCTGCTGGTCGCCTGGCAGCGCCTGGGCCGCGAGGACGAGGCGCGCGCCGAACTGGACGCGGCGCTGGCCGCGCACCCGCAGCTGCACGACCTGTGGCTGGCGCGGCTGGCGGTGGCGCCGGTCGGCAGCCCGGAAGCGGTGGAGGTGGTCGAGCGCTGGCTGGCGGCGATGCCCGATCACCTGCCGGCGCTGGAAGCGCGCCTGCGCCTGCACGACATGAACGAGGAAGCCGATGCCGCCGAAGCGGTGGCGCGGCGCATCGTCGCCCTGGAGCCGGGCCGCGTCAGCGGCGAGCAGCGCATCGTCGAAGCCCTGCTCGAGCGCGAGCCGGCGGCGGCCATCGCCCATGTGCAGGCGCTGATCGACAGCGCGCCGGAAGCCGCGCAACCGGAACTGCGGGTGTGGCTGGGCGCGGTGCAGGACCGCGCCGGCGAGCCGGCCGCGGCGCTGGCCACCTGGCAGCGCCTGCACGGCGACCTGGCGCCCTCGCGCCTGCCGCTGCCGCCGCAGGCCAGGGCGCCGGGCGAATGGCCTGCGATGGGCGAGGTGGCGCAGGACAACCCGATGCGGCCGCTGTTCGTCTGGGGCGCGCCGGGTTCGGGCGTGGAGCGCGTGGTGACGGTGATGGCCGCCGGCAGCCCGGTGCTGCGCGGCGACCGCTTCGGGCCGAATCCGCCGGACGACGCCTTCCAGAACTTCCACACCCTGCAGCGCCTGGCCGAGGACGCGCTGAGCCCGGCGCAGTTCGTGCAGCAGTGGCGCGATGCCCTGCCGGCGCGCGGCATCGCCGACGGCAACGTGATCGACTGGCTGCTGTGGTGGGACAACGCCCTGCTGTGGGCGCTGCGCCCGCAGCTGCCGGAAGGCCGCCTGGTGGTGGTGGTGCGCGACCCGCGCGACATGCTGGTCGAATGGCTGGCGCTGGGCGCGCCGGCACCGCTGGCGCTGACCTCGGCCGACGAGGCGGCGCGCTGGCTGGCGCGCGCGCTGGAGCAGGTGGCCGACCTGCACGAGCAGGATCTCTACACCCACCTGATCCTGCGCATCGACGACGCGGTCAACGACCCGGCGGCGATGGGCAACCTGCTGGAACAGGCCTTCGGGCTGCGCTTCCCGCCGGTGCGCAGCATCGGCCCGGCCACCATCCCGCCCGGCCACTGGCGCCGGTACGCGCAGGTGCTGGCCGCCGAATTCGCGCACCTGGCCCCGGTCGCCGCGCGCCTGGGCTATCCCGACGCCTGAGCGCGCGATCCACCCGTCGATCCACACGTAATGGCAGGCGCCGGCCGCGGCCGGCGCCTCCCTTTCAGGAGAAGGCAATGCAACTGAGCAGCCAGAGTTTCGACAACGGCCGGCCGATCCCGGCCGGATTCGCGGCTGGCGATGCCACCGGCTTCGCCGCCAACCGCAACCCGCAGCTGGCCTGGAGCGACGTGCCGGCAGGCACGCGTTCGTTCGCGCTGGTGTGCGTGGACCCGGACGTGCCGACCGTGCCCGAACTGGTCGGCCGCGACGACGTGACCATCCCGTTGGAACAGCCGCGCGGCGACTTCATCCACTGGGTGATGGTGGACATTCCCGCCCCGCTGCGCGAGATCGCCGCCGGCAGCTGCAGCGAGGGTTTCACCGCGCGCGGCAAGCAGCCGCCGATGGGCCCGGCAGGCGCGCGCCAGGGCGTGAACGACTACACCGCCTGGTTCGCCGGCAACCCGGACATGGCCGGTACCTACCGCGGCTACGACGGCCCGTACCCGCCGTTCAACGACGAGCGCGTGCACCGGTACTTCTTCCGCCTGTTCGCGCTGGACGTGGAACGCCTGCCGGTGGAAGGCGACTTCACCGCCGCCGACGTGTACCGCGCCATGCACGGCCACGTGCTGGCCGAAGCGGCGGTGCACGGCACCTATACGCTCAACCCGGCCCTGGGTTGAGCGTATAGGTGCGGGGCTCGCCCCCGCACGGAAGCTCCAATCCCCGCGTACGGATGTGGGTGCTGTTGCGGGAGGATCTGCACGATAGTCCACCGCGCCCCAGGGCATGCTCCTGGTGGATAAAAAAGAAGGGCGCCTTGCGGCGCCCTTCGTCGTTTCCAGCGGTGGCGAGGCCGGTTACTTCTTCACCGTTTCCGAGCCGACCACCATGTCCAGCACGTAGGCCTGCGAGGATGCATCGGCCGGCGGGTTCTTCACCGCATAGCGCTTGACCCGCAGCACGTTGCGCACGCCGTCCTCGTGGGTATAGCCCTCGATGGCGTCGTAGAAATGGCTGAACTCGCCGCGCTTGCCCTGCTCTAGGCCCTTGTCGTCGTAGTGCACTTCGCGCACCTGCAGGCACTGCTTGTCCGGGATCAGCGGGTGCGGGCACGGCCTGGTCTGCGCGTCGACCTCGAGGAACACGGTCTGGCCCGGACCGCCGTAGCGGGTCTCGGCGGTCGGTTCGCCGCGGAAGGTCAGCACGTCGCCGGCGGCGCTGGTCAGCTTGAGCGTGGAAGCGTCGAGCTGGTCGATCTTCAGCGTGCCTTCCAGGCGGCTGCCGACGGCCTGGTCGAGCGCCATCAGCGCCTGGTCGGCGCAGGCCATCATCGTCGAGGCCATGCGCGAAACGGTGATCTCGCTGCCGGCCAGGGTGTAGCCGCCGCCCATGCGGTTGCAGGTGTTGTCCACCGACAGGCGGCTATCGGCGAAGCCCAGGGTGACCGGCTTGTCGGCGCGCACGAACAGCGCGTCGATGCGCTTGCCAGCGCTGTCGACCGCGTTGTCGAGCACCCAGTGGTTGGCGCCGAGCTGCCCGGCGTCGACCGGCGTGGCCGCGGTGGCCGGCGCCGCATCGGCCGCAGGCGCGGGCGCGGCGTCTGCCGGGGTGGTGGAGGGGGCGTTGTTGCAGGCAGTCATCAGGGCGATGGGCAGGGCCAGCAGCAGGATGCGCTTCATGTCGTACTCCTTGGGAAGCATGGGGAAAGGGGATGGAAGAGCCGCCCGGGGCGGTTCTTCGACGTCGCGCCGGCGATGGCCCGGCGGGGCCGCCGTGGCAGGCGGTGATGCAAACGCATGGCGCCGGCCGCGGGGGTTGCCGGCGGCTTTCCGCATTCAGTTTCCAGCAGGCAGGAACAGCAGCAGCGCGACGCCCAACGCCAGCCTGTATACCGCGAACCACGTGAAGCGATGGTGCTTGATGTAGCCCAGCAGCCACTTCACCACCACGAAACCGGTCGCCACGGCGGCGGCGAAGGCGATGCCCACGTCGCCCCAGTCCTGGTGGCCGAGCTGGCCGTGCCGCGCCAGTTCCAGGAAGGCGTAGGCGCTGGCCGCGAACATGGTCGGGATGCCCACCAGGAAGACGAACTCGGCGGCGGCAGCGCGCCGGCTCAGGCCCAGCAGCATGGCCAGGAAGATCGCCGCGGCCGAACGCGAGGTGCCCGGGAATACGCCGGCCACCACCTGCGCCAGGCCCACGCCGACGGCGACTTTCCAGGTGACGCTGTCGCGGTCGGGCAGGCGCGCGGCGAAACCCTCCGCCAGCAGCATCCATACGCCGCCGACGACCAGCGCCCAGGCCACCGGCGTCACCGTTTCCGGCAATTCCCAGCCGGCCATGCGCACCGGCAGGCCGACCACCGCGGTCACCAGGAACGCCGTGCCCAGTTTCAGCACGTAGTCGCGGTTTTCGCGTTCGCCCAGGCCGGTGGCCAGCGCCCACAGCCGCTGCCGGAACACCAGGGTGACGGCGAGGATGGCGCCGGCCTGGATGACGATGTTGAAGAAGTCCGAGCGCGCGCCGAGCCAGCGCTCGGCGATGAGCAGGTGGCCGGTGCTGGAGATGGGCAGGAATTCGGTCAGGCCTTCGAGGATGCCGAGCAGCAGGGCGGAAATCGGGTCGGACATGGGCGTGCAATGGGAAAGGATCGGCAAAGGATAGAGCATCGCCCGCCTGCACCCTTGTGGTGCGTTCATCCGTCAGATGCCCCATTGTGGTGCATTGCTGGCACTCGGGACCCACAGGCTCCTTGTAAAAACAAGGGCTTGCGGGCCTTCTGAAGTTGGCACGCGAGTTGCTATACCCAAGGCACGCCACTCCATCCGAGGTTTTGCCCGATGTCCCTGGAAAACGTTGAGAAGCTGATCAAGGACAACCAGGTCGAGTTCGTCGACCTGCGTTTCGTCGACATGCGCGGCATCGAGCAGCACGTGACCTTCCCGGTCTCGATCATCGAGCCGTCGCTGTTCGAGGAAGGCAAGATGTTCGACGGCAGCTCGATCGCCGGCTGGAAGGGCATCGCCGAATCGGACATGGTGCTGATGCCGGACCCGGCCAGCGCCTACCTGGACCCGTTCTACGCCGATCCGACCTTGGTGCTGACCTGCGACGTGCTCGACCCGGCCACCATGCAGGGCTACGGCCGCTGCCCGCGCGGCATCGCCAAGCGCGCCGAGGCCTTCCTGAAGTCCTCGGGCATCGCCGACCTGGCCTTCTTCGGCCCGGAACCGGAATTCTTCATCTTCGATTCGGTCCAGTTCGCCAACGACATGGGCCACACCTTCTTCAAGATCAACTCCGAGGAAGGTTCCTGGAACACCGGCAAGAGCTACGACGGCGCCAACAGCGGCTACCGCCCGACCGTGAAGGGCGGCTACTTCCCGGTGCCGCCGACCGACTCGCTGCACGATATCCGCGCCGAGATGTGCAAGGTGCTGGAAAAGGTCGGCATCGAGGTCGAAGTGCACCACCACGAAGTGGCCAATGCCGGCCAGTGCGAGATCGGCGCCAAGTTCAACACGCTGGTGACCAAGGCCGACGAACTGCAGCGCATGAAGCACGTCATCAAGAACGTGGCGCACCGCAACGGCAAGACCGTGACCTTCATGCCCAAGCCGCTGGTCGGCGACAACGGCAGCGGCATGCACGTGCACCAGTCGCTGGCCAAGGAGGGCAAGAACCTGTTCTCCGGCGACGGCTACGGCGGCCTGTCGCAGATGGCGCTGTGGTACATCGGCGGCATCTTCAAGCACGCCCGCGCCATCAACGCCTTCACCAACTCCGGCACCAACAGCTACAAGCGCCTGGTGCCGGGCTTCGAGGCGCCGGTGATGCTGGCCTATTCGGCGCGCAACCGTTCGGCCTCGTGCCGCATCCCGTGGGTGTCCAACCCGAAGGCGCGCCGCATCGAGATGCGTTTCCCCGACCCGATCCAGTCCGGCTACCTGACCTTCACCGCGCTGATGATGGCCGGCCTGGACGGCATCCGTAACCAGATCGACCCGGGCGCGCCGAGCGACAAGGACCTGTACGACCTGCCGCCGGAAGAGGAGAAGCTGATCCCGCAGGTCTGCTCCTCGCTGGACCAGGCGCTGGAAGCGCTGGACAAGGACCGCGAGTTCCTCAAGGCCGGCGGCGTGATGAGCGACGACTTCATCGACGCCTACATCGCTCTGAAGATGAAGGAAGTGACCGCGTTCCGCGCGGCCACCCATCCGCTGGAATACCAGCTGTACTACGCCAGCTGATCGGGACGGCCGCCCTCGCGCGGCCGCCGTACCCCCTTGCTGCCGGCAACGGCGGCGATGGCAAAGTCCCTCCCCTCCCGCTTTCGCCATCGCCGCCCCCGGCGGCAAACCCGGCAACACCCAGGCAGTGGCAAGAGAACCCGGAAACGCGCCGCGCGGGCCAGGCTTTCCTCCCCGCGTCACCGGCCCGCAGCGCATCCGGCGCAACGCCAGCGGCCGATCCCTGGCCGATGGAAGACACGATGCCGGCCCCCCCCGGGCCGGTCTCCTCCACATCGGGACCTGCGCATGAAACTGATCTCCGCCATCATCCGCCCGTTCAAGCTCGACGAAGTGCGCGAGGCCTTGGGCGCGGCCGGCGTTTCCGGCATCACCGTCACCGAGGTCAAGGGCTTCGGCCGGCAGAAGGGCCACACCGAGCTGTACCGCGGCGCCGAGTACGTGGTCGATTTCCTTCCCAAGATCCGCGTCGAGACCGCCGTCACCGACGACCACGCCGAGGCGGTGATCGAGGCCCTGCAGGCGGCCGCCGGCACCGGCAAGATCGGCGACGGCAAGATCTTCGTCACCCCGCTCGAACAGGTGGTGCGCATCCGCACCGGCGAAACGGGCGCCGACGCGCTCTGAACCCCAACCCTTGAATCAGCGCGAAGGACGGTTGTTCCTTCTCCTTCGGGAGAAGGTGGCGCGAAGCGCCGGATGAGGGACGAACGGAGCCGGTGATGTTTGAACCAACGGGACTCCACCACTCCCCGCCCCGATCCCTCCCCCGGAGGGAGAGAGGCTCCGGCAGTCGCCCTCTGCGCTGATCCACCCCCAACCGGAGTCGACAATGCGAAAGGAAATTTTCACCGGGCCCAAGGCCCGGACGGGTGGTCTGTGCCTGTCGTCCGTGCCCGCCGGCCTCGCGCTGGCGCTGTTTCCCCTGGCCGCATCGGCGCAGGATGCCGCGCCCGCGTTCGACCGCGGCGACGTGGCCTGGATGCTCACCTCCACGCTGCTGGTGCTGATGATGGTGGTGCCGGGGCTGGCGCTGTTCTATGGCGGCCTGGTGCGCGCCCGCAACGTGCTGTCGGTACTGAGCCAGGTGCTGGTGGTGTTCTCGCTGGTGCTGCTGCTGTGGGTGGCCTACGGCTACAGCGCGGTGTTCAGCGCCGGCAACCCGTTCTTCGGTTCCTTCACCGAGTTCGCCTTCCTCAGGGGCTTCACCCCGGAATCGGTGGGCAACACGCCGATCGCCGGCCTGCCGGATTACCTGTTCGTGGCCTTCCAGTCCACCTTCGCCGGCATCACCACCGCGTTGATCGTCGGCGCGTTCGCCGAACGCATCCGCTTCCGCGCGGTGCTGCTGTTCTCCGCGCTGTGGTTCACCCTGGGCTACATCCCGATGGCGCACATCGTCTGGGGCGGCGGTTACCTGGGCGAAATGGGCGCCATCGACTTCGCCGGCGGCACCGTGGTGCACATCAACGCCGGCGTGGCCGGGCTGGTGGCGGCGTGGTTCGTCGGCAAGCGCCTGGGCTACGGCCATGTCGCGCTGAAGCCGCACAACCTGCCGTTGACCTGGCTCGGCGCGATGCTGCTGTGGGTGGGCTGGTTCGGCTTCAACGCCGGTTCCGCGGCCGCGGCCGATACCGTCGCTTCGCTGGCCTTCCTCAACACCGTGCTGGCCACCGCCGCCGCGGTGCTGGGCTGGACGCTGGTGGAAGCGCTGACCAAGGGCCATCCCTCGGCGCTGGGCGCGGCCTCCGGTGCGGTTGCCGGCCTGGTCGGCGTGACCCCGGCCTGCGGCACGGTGGGGCCGCTGGGCGCCATCGTGATCGGCTTCGTCACAGGCATGGTCTGCGTGTGGGGCGTCACCGGCCTGAAGCGGCTGCTGCGGGTTGACGACACCGCCGACGTGTTCGGCGTGCATGGCGTCGGCGGCATCGTCGGCGCGCTGCTCACCGGCGTTTTCAGCGCGCAGTCGCTGGGCGGCACCAAGGCGGGCCTGGAGATCGGCCACCAGCTCTGGGTACAGGCCGTCAGCGTCGGCTTCACCGTGCTGTGGAGCGCGGCGGTCACCGCCCTGATCCTGCTGGTGGTGCGCGCGCTGGTCGGCCTGCGCGTAAGCGAGGAAGCCGAGCGCACCGGCCTGGACATCAGCACCCATGGCGAATCGGCCTACGAGGCCTGAGCGGGAACGGCCGGGCCCGCCGCCGCGGGTCTGGCCGGCTTCGGCGTGGCGACCCTCGCCCTCTTTGCACTACATTGGTGCAATGCGCGACACCGGTTCCCTGCCCACCGCCGAGATGATGGCCACGCCCCTGGCGTGGGCCACGGCGGATGGACGCATCGCCGGCGCCAACCCGGCGTTCTGCCGCTGGCTGGGGGTAAGCGTGCGGCGCCTGCTGGGGCAGCCGCTGGCCTCGCTGGAAAGCCAGGGCGAAGCGCTGGCCGACAGGCTCGCGCAGGCCGGCGCCCTCGATGCCGTGCGCCTGTCGCGGCTGGCGCTGGCGCTGCCCGGCGAACGCCCGCGTTTCGCCGAAGGCTGGCTGACGCCGCTGGACGCCGGCGGCTGGCTGCTGGAAGCGCACCCGGTGGACGAGTTCGCCGCACCCGATCCGGCGCAGGTGCTGCCCGGCGCCTTCGCCGCCGCGCTCAAGGGACTGGCCCACGAACTGCGCAATCCGCTGGCCGGGCTGAAGGGCGCGGCGCAGCTGCTGGCGCGGCGCGCGGGCAACCGCGACGCCGCCGAGAGCGAGCTGATCGAACTGATCGGCGCCGAGATCGAACGCCTAAACACCCTGCTCGAGCAACTGCTGTCGCCGGCGCCGCAGCGGCCGCACGCGCCGCTCAACATCCATGCCGCGCTCGAACGCGTGCTGCGCCTGGCCGAAAACGAAGCCGGCTGGGCCCTGCAACTGCAGCGCGACTACGACCCCAGCATTCCCGAATTCGCCGGCGATGCCGACCGCCTGACCCAGGCCCTGCTCAACCTGGTGCGCAACGCGATCCAGGCCGGCGCCGCACGCATCGTGCTGCGCACCCGCGTCGAACACGGCGCACGCATCGCCGAGCACGCCGCGCCGCTGGCGCTGCGCCTGGAAGTGGCCGACGACGGCCGCGGCGTGCCGGACGACCTGGCCGAACACCTGTTCCTGCCGCTGGTCAGCGGCCGCGCCGAGGGCACCGGCCTAGGCCTGGCGCTGGCGCAGCAGGTGGCGCGCGAGCACCGCGGCACGCTGAGCTTCCGTTCGCGCCCGGGGCATACCGTGTTCACCCTGCTGCTGCCGTTGCCGGCCGCCGGCGAGGAAAAGGAGGCGGCCGATGCATGACGTTCCCGCGCCGGCGGCGACGATCTGGGTGGTGGACGACGACCGCGCGGTGCGTTTCGTGCTGACCACCGCGCTGCGCGACGCCGGCTACACCGTGGAGGGTTTCGACAGCGCCGCCGCCGCGCTCGATGCCCTGGCGCGGCAACCGGCGCCCGACCTGCTGTTCACCGACGTGCGCATGCCCGGCGACGATGGCCTGGTGCTGCTGGAGAAGCTCAAGACCGCGTTGCCGCAGATGCCGGTGATCGTGATGTCGGCCTATACCGACGTGGCCAGCACCGCCGGCGCGTTCCGTGGCGGCGCGCACGAATTCCTGTCCAAGCCGTTCGACCTGGACGACGCGGTGGAGCTGGCGCGCCGCGCGCTGCCCGAACCCGAGCCGCGCGTGGAGACGCCGCACGCGCCCGCGCAGGACCAGCAGGCGCCGCAGCTGATCGGCGATACGCCGGCCATGCGCGCGCTGTTCCGCGCCATCGGGCGCCTGGCGCAGGCGCCGCTGTCGGTGCTGATCAACGGCGAAACCGGCACCGGCAAGGAGCTGGTGGCCAACGCGCTGCACCGCGAATCGCCGCGCGCGCGCGGCCCGTTCGTCGCGCTCAACACCGCGGCCATTCCCGCCGAACTGCTGGAGAGCGAGCTGTTCGGCCACGAGGCCGGCGCCTTCACCGGCGCGGCCAGACGCCATATAGGCCGCTTCGAGCAGGCCCATGGCGGCACCCTGTTCCTGGACGAAATCGGCGACATGCCGCTGCCGCTGCAGACGCGGCTGCTGCGCGTGCTGGCCGAAGGCGAGTTCTTCCGCGTCGGCGGCCGCGAGCTGATCCATGTCGACGTGCGCGTGGTCGCTGCCACCCACCAGGACCTGGAGACGCTGGTCGAGCAGGGCCGTTTCCGTGCCGACCTGCTGCACCGGCTGGACATGGTGCGGCTGTGGCTGCCGCCGCTGCGCGAACGCCTGGACGACGTGGCGACGCTGGCCGCGACCTTCCTCGGCAATGCCGCGCGCCGCCTCGACATGCCGCCCAAGCGCCTGTCCTCCGCCGCCGTGCAGGCGCTGCGCCAGCATCCCTGGCCCGGCAACGTACGCGAACTGGAAAACGTGTGCTGGCGGCTGGCGGCCCTGGCGGTGGCCGACACCATCGCCGCCGCCGACGTGCACGCGGCGCTGGCCCGCGGCGCGCGCTCCCGCGCCGCGGGCCAGGCGCCCGCGCCGGCGCACTGGGACCAGGCCCTGGCCGAATGGGCGCGGCAACGCCTGGCCGAAGGCGCCAGCGGCCTGCACGCCGAGGTGCGCGAGCGCATGGAATCGGTGCTGCTGGACGCCGCCCTGGCCGCCACCGACGGACACCGCAGCGAAGCGGCGGCAAGGCTCGGCCTCGGCCGCAATACCGTTACCCGCAAGCTGGGGCCGGGAAGGAAACGCTGAGCGCCCGATCCATCCGGGGAGCCCGGTGTGGCTGCGCTCCCCGACCTGAATGGCCGTGTATGATCGGCCTCCGATGGGGACGCAGATGCCACCTTCGGACATCGCGGGCATCGTCCGGCGCGCGTCGGACGGGCTGCCGATGCCGCCGTCGTCGATGTCGCCGTGCGGCCGTACCGGGCCTGCGATGCGAGCGTCATGTTGAACGCCGATGCCTGGAACCGTCTGACCGACCTGTTCCACCGCGCCACGGAGCTTCCCGAATCCGAACGGATCACGTTCGTCCACTCGCAGGCCGGCGACGATCCGGAATTGCAACGTGAACTGCTGGCGCTGATCGCTGCCGATACCGACACCACGCGCCTGCATGCCCCGCTGCGACGCGCGGTCGAAGAGGTGGTGCGGGCCAGCGATCCGGACGTCGCGCCCGGGACGCGTTTCGGGCCATGGGCGGTGGAGCGCATGATCGGCTCGGGCGGCATGGGACGCGTCTACCTGGCGCGGCGCGCGGACGGCGCCTACGAGCGCGAGGTCGCGATCAAGCTGGTGCGAGCGGCGGCCCTGGTGGACGCGCGCCGTCACGGTCATTTCGAATACGAATGCCGGCTGCTGGCGCAGATGCAGCATCCGGCCATCGCGCAGATCCACGATGCCGGCGTCGATGCGGATGGCCATGCGTGGTTGGTGATGGAGTACATCCACGGCCATCCCATCTCCACCTGGTGCGACGAGAACGCGTTGGACCTGCGCCAGCGCATCGAACTGCTGGTCAAGGCCGGCGAGGGCGTGCAGCACGCGCACCAGAAGGGCGTGATCCATCGCGACCTGAAGCCGGGCAACATCCTGGTCGCCGAAGTCGACGGACACCCCCTGCCGAAGATCATCGATTTCGGCATCGCCATGGAAACCGAAGGCACGACGGAAACGATCGGCGGCGGCACGCCCGGTTACATGAGCCCGGAACAGGCGGATCCGGGCGGTGGCATCGACGCGCGCAGCGACGTGTATTCGCTGGGTGCCCTGTTGTACGAACTGGCCTGCGGCGCCCGCCCGGAAAGCAGTGCCCTCGTTGCTCCTTCGCGCCAGCTGCAGGGACAGGCGTTACCGTGCCGGCGGGAACGGGCGGCCCTGCGTGGCAGCACGCCGCGCGGGCTGCGGCGCGAACTGCGCTACGGTGTCGACGCGATCGCCCTCAAGGCGTTGCAGCCCGATCGCGCCGCGCGTTACGCCTCGGTATCGTCGTTGCTGGACGATCTGCGGCGGTGGCTCTGCCACTACCCACCGCAGGCAGCCGGCCCAGCGCGATGGCTGGCTGTGCGTAGCTTCGTGCGCCGTAACCGGTTGGCGGTGGCCGCCATGTCCGCAGTGGCCGTGGCGCTGGTTGCCGGCCTGGCCGCCACCACCTGGTCGTTGCGCCAAGCGCGCCAGGAAGCGGCGCGGGCGAAGGTGACGTCGGAGTTCCTGGCCTCGGTGCTGGACAGCGTCGATCCTGCGATCTCGCAGGATCTGGACAAGACCCTGATGCTGCGCGTGCTCGACGATGCCTCCAGGCGCGCGTCGCAGGAACTGTCGGCCTACCCGGACATCCTGGCCGACATGGAGTTGCTCATCGGCATCAACCAGACCCACCTGGCCGAGTTCGGGACTGCGATCGCGCACCTACAAGCGGTGCGCGAACTGGCCGGCAGGTACCCGGACCAGCTCGAGCTCCAGTACCTGCGCGCGACCCAGGTGCTGGGCGATGCGCTGGTGGGGGCCGGAAAACGCAAGCAGGCCGATGCGCTGCTCGCCGAAGGCATCGACAGGGCGCGGCGTGGCGCGCCCGGACATCTCTGGCTCGCCCACGACATGCAGTCGCGCCGGGCAATGGTGCTCATCGACCTCGGGCGCCCGGACGAGGCATTGCGCGAGGCGCGTGCGGCGGAGGCGGGGCTCGCGCGCCTGCTGCCGGCGGACGACCAATACCGGCTGGACGCCGAGAAGCGGCTCGCCAACGTACTCTCCAGCACCGGTGGGCAACAGCAGGCCATCGCCCTGCTGCGCGACCTCGTCCAGCGCCGTGAGCGCCTGAAGGGCGCCGACCATCCACTGACCCTGGTCACCCGCCGCGACCTCGCCGTCGCCCATCTGTACCAGCGCGAATTCGCCGCCGCCGAGGCCCAGCTGCAGCAGGTGGTGGGCGCGTATCGGCGCCTATACGGGGACGACAACAGTTACACTGCCTACGCCCGCGGCCTGCTCGCCAGCGCCCTGCGCCAGCAGGGCAGGCTGGAGGAATCCGGCCCCCACTACCGCGCCGCGATGGAATGGAGCATCGCCCACTCCGGCCCCGAGTCGCTGGATGCGCTCATCAACCGCCACAACCATGCCAACTGGCTGCTGGCGGCGGGCCGCACACGGGAATCGCAGCAGGAACAGCGCGCGCTGCTGGAGATCGCCGAGCGGACGCTGTTGCGCGATCACCCGGTCACCGCCGAGATCCTGCGCGGACTGGCCGAAGCCGAACTCGCGCTTGGCGATGTCGGCCGCGCGCATGCCCATGCCGGGGCCGCGCTCGCGGCGATGCGTGCCGTCTACGGCGATGGGCGCGACGATCCGCTGCGCAGCGTGCGCGAGACGCTGGCGAAGGTCGAAGAAGCCAGGAAGGCTGCCGGTGGATCTAGATAGAGGCGGTACGGCGTGTCGCCCGGCTCGATACACGGACCGCGCGGGCGGGGCATCCCGCGCGCGCGTCGCTTCCTATGGCACGCCAGCTTCACCGGTGCATGCGGGGATTTTTCCATGCGAGGCGGTACGCTTGCCGGAAACGCAAAGGAGCTCGCCATGCATTTTCGCCTCCCCCTGACGGCCCTCGTCGGCACTGCCCTGCTCGCTGCCTGCGGCACGCGCCCGCCCACCCGGCAGGAAGCGCCGCCCGCGCCACCGGCGGTCAGCACCGCGCGCATGGCCGAGGCCAACCTGGCGCCGGCATCGGCCAGCCTGGTCAGCGGGCGCGTGGCGCTGGTGCCGGAAGCCGGCGGCGTGCACATCACCGGCGTGATCGGCAGCCTGCCGCGCGGCCGCCAGGTGGCGTTCCATGTGCACGAGAAGGGCGACTGCAGCGCGGTCGACGCCAGCAGCGCCGGCGGCCACTTCAATCCGGCGGCCCAGCCGCACGGCCGCGCCGGCAGCGGCGCGCACCATGCCGGCGACATGGACAACCTGCAGGCCAATGCCGAGGGCGTCGTACACGTGGACGTACGCCTGCGCGGGGTTACCCTTGGCGGCGGCGCGGCCAACGACATCGCCGGCCGCGCCCTGGTGGTCCATGCGGACGCCGACGACTACCACAGCCAGCCGGCGGGCAACGCCGGCGCCCGGATCGCCTGCGGCGTGATCCGCGTCACCCGCTGAATGCGGCGATCCGGCCGATCCAGTTCAACGAAGGGAGTACGACGATGCGTTTGATCCACACCAGCCTGTTCCTCGCCAGCGCGCTGGCGCTTAGTGCGTGCAGGCAGGACGCCGAACCCGCTGCCACACCTGCCGACGCCGCCAGCGCGCCGGCGCCGGCCGCCGATCCCGCCGCGCCGCCGGCCATGGAGCCTGCCGCAGCCAACGCGGCAGCCGTGGCCACCGCCGAGCTGCAGCCGACCAAGGACAGCACGGTCAAGGGCAGCATCCGCTTCACCCTGGTGGACGGCAGGCTGCACGCCAGCGGCGACATCGGCGGGCTGAAGCCGGGCAGCGAGCACGGCTTCCACATCCACGAGAAGGGCGACTGCAGCGCGCCGGACGGCACCAGCGCCGGCGGCCACTTCAACCCGGGCAATGCCGAACACGGCAGCATTGACGCGGCCGCGCACCATGGCGGCGACATGCCCAACATCGTCGCCGACGCGCAGGGCAACGCCCATGTCGATGGTCCGGTGTCGAGCAACGTCAACGCCGGCAAGGGCGACGGCTTCGACATCATCGGCCGCGGCCTGATCGTCCATGCCGACCCGGACGACTACCACAGCCAGCCCACCGGCAACGCCGGCGCGCGCCTGGCCTGCGCGGTGATCGCCAAGGCCGAATAAGGCAGCCCGCTGCCGCACAAACGGAAAACGCCGGCGCATGCCGGCGTTTTCCGTTGAAGACGATGGCCGGGGCCCGCGGAACCGTCAGCGCGCCATCACCACGCGCGCGTCCTGTCCGGCCTCGACATGCACGTACAGCACGTCCAGGCCATGTGCCTCGAGCACCGCGGCCATCTGCCGCTGGCGCATCAGGTACTGCTCGTAGATGCGCTGCAGGCGGTCGCAGTCGTTCTTGTCCTGCGCGTAGTGCGCGCACCAGCCGGCCGGGTCGAACAGGGCCATGCGCACTTCGCTGCCGGCATAGCGCAGCAGCGGTTCGGGCGCCGCGTCCAGCCACTGTTCGCGTTCCGGCGAGAACATGGCGGTCTCCAGCAGCGGCCACAATCCGGCCAGGCCCTGGTTGTCGTACTGCATGGCCATCATCGCGGCCAGGTCGTTGACGGTGAAATAGCGCGCGTGCTCGATCTGCGCGCCGAAGGCGTTCTGCGCCAGCAGGGCGGTGTCGGCCTGGGCCATGCCGTTGGCCAGCAGCACGTCTTCCAGCGCGTCGCGGGTCTCGGCCAGCAGCGTGGCGTCGCTGCCGGTCAGCACGAACGGCAGCACGCGCAGGCCGCCGCCGGTGAGCGCGGGGTCGGCCTGCAGGGGCAGCGGCACGTCGCCGGCCGCGTCGGCGCCGAAGGCGAGCAGGCGTGGTCCCTGGTTGCGGCCCGGCGCGCGCATCTGCAGCTCTTCCAGACGACGGTGGACCGGCCAGCCCGGGCGCAGCACCTCGGCCGGGTCGAAATGGGCCGCGGCCAGCACCAGGTCCAGCCCGCTGGCCTGCGGCACCAGTTTCTGCAGATCGCGGCCCACCAGCGCGGCCAGTTCGCCGGCCTGCGCGGAAGGCAGCGCGGCGAGCCGGGGCTGCTGGCCGCCGGACAGTTCCAGTGCCATCACGCCCAGTGCGTTCATGTCGGGGTTGGAATTGCTCATGGTTCGCGGTTGGCCCGTCACGGGCTCGAAGCTACACTCGATGTGCATTATGCCTGCTGCCGCAGGCAGGTCCGCGTCGCCTTCCCCCACCAGCTCCCAGGTAACCGCATGTCCAGCGCCCGTCCCGTCGCCATTCTCGGTGGTGTCCGCATTCCGTTCTGCCGCCAGAACACCGCCTACGCGGATGTCGGCAATCTCGGCATGTCGGTGCGCACGCTCGGCGCGCTGGTCGAGCGTTTCGGCCTGCACGGGCAGCAGCTGGGCGAAGTGGCGATGGGCGCGGTGATCAAGCATCCCAGCGACTGGAACCTCGGCCGCGAGGCCGCGCTGTCCTCCGGGCTGTCGCCGCTGACCCCGGGCATCACCCTGCAGCGCGCCTGCGGCACCTCGCTGGACAGCATCATCACCGTGGCCAACAAGATCGCCCTGGGCCAGATCGAGTCGGGCATCGGCGGCGGTTCGGACACCACGTCCGACGTGCCGATCGTTTACGGCAAGAAGCTGCGCGGGCGCCTGCTGGCCGCCAACCGCGCCAAATCGACCGGCGACAAGGTCAAGGCGCTGCTGTCCGGCTTCCGCCTGTCCGAGCTCAAGCCGGAGTTCCCCGGCGTGGCCGAGCCGCGCACCGGCAAGAGCATGGGCGACCACTGCGAGGACATGGCCAAGGAGTGGAACATCTCGCGCGATTCGCAGGACGAATGGGCGGTGTCCTCGCACCGCAAGCTGGCCGCCGCCTACGAGCGCGGCTTCTTCGGCGACCTGATCGCGCCGTTCCGCGGCGTCGAGCGCGACAACATCCTGCGGCCGGATACCTCGCTGGAGAAGCTGGCCACGCTGAAGCCGGCGTTCGACAAGACCTCCGGCCGCGGCACGCTCACCGCCGCCAACTCCACGCCGCTGACCGACGGCGCCGCCGCGGTGCTGCTGGCCAGCGAGGAATGGGCGCGCGCCCACGGCCATGAGCCGCTGGCCTACCTGCGTGACGCGCAGGTGGCGGCGGTGGATTTCGTGCACGGCGAAGGCCTGCTGATGGCGCCGACCATCGCCGTGCCGGAGATGCTCCGGCGCAACGGCCTGACCCTGCAGGATTTCGACATCTACGAAATCCACGAAGCCTTCGCCGCGCAGGTGCTGTGCACGCTGCGCGCCTGGGAGAGCGAGGACTATTGCCGCAACCGCCTGGGCCTGGACGCGCCGCTGGGCCGCATCGACCCGGACAAGATCAACCCGCTGGGCTCGTCGCTGGCCACCGGCCACCCGTTCGCCGCCACCGGCGCGCGCATCGTCGCCACCGTGTCCAAGGAACTGGCCGAACGCGGCGGAGGCCGCGCGCTGGTGTCGATCTGCACCGCCGGCGGCATGGGCGTGGTGGCGATCATCGAGCGTTAAGTGCAGGTGACGGCTGTCGGCCTGCGGCTCCCCACAGGTCCGCGTGACGGGCCGAATCCCGTCGGCCTGCGTCGCGCCTGCTGCCATCGGTTGAGCTGGCGTCAGTGCCCGCTGGCGGTATCCAGCCGCACGTTCCGCTTGATTGCCGACTGGCGAATGGCCTCGTCCGGCGTGGCACCGGCCGCCAGCAGCAGGTCCACCATCGGCTGGTTGCGGCAGCCGACGGCATAGCGCAGTGCCGTGGCGCCCCTGCCGGTCGCGAGGTCCGGTGATGCGCCGACCTGGAGCAGGACGCGGGCCATGTCGAGCCGGTTGTTGGCCGCCGCGACGATCAGGGCGCTGGCGCCGGACTCGTTGGTCGCATCCGGCGCCGCGCCGTGCGCCAGCAGGTAATCGAGCACCTGCCGTGAGCCGGCATGGACCGCATCCTGCAGCAGACCGCCAGCGCGTTCCTGCAGGGGATGGCCGTTGGCTTCCATGCGTTCGAGCATGGCCACGTCGTCGGCGAAGGTCGCCAGGATCAGTGGATCGAGCCAGCTGCGTTCGGTCAGCAGGGCGGGGTTGGCGGAGGCCGCAACGAACGTGGGATCGGGCGACTCGGGCAAAGGGGGCTCGACGCTTGCCAATGCGGCGCTGAGGGCGCTGCGTTGCGCCTCGGTCGGCAGCCCCAATGCGCAGACATTGCCGGAAGTGCGGGTGTTTTCGTACTGATGGCCCAGGACATCAAATGCCAGTGCGCGCGCCTGCGCGTAGCGGCTTTCCGCCAGCGCGGGCGAGGTGGACAGTACCAACAGGGCAAGTGCGGCCAGTTTCTTCATGCGCCTTCTCGCGTGAGGATTGTTCAACCCGGCAAGCGCGGAAACCCGTGCGCGTCGCGTTCCTCGGCCACCGCCTGGTCCTGGATCTGCTGGCGCAGGTCGCGGCGCTGCAGCGGCTGTGCGGCGCGGCCTCGGCGGTGGTGCAGCGCGTTGAGCAGGCATTGGCGCGCCAGCGCGTCCTCGCCTGCGGCGGCGAAGCCTTCGCCCAGTTCCTCCCAGGCTTCGGCGCCGGCGCCCTGGGCGATGGCGCGGTGCAGGAATTCCTCGGCCTGCGTCCATTGGCCCTGGCCGCGCGACAGCCGCCCCAGGGTCAGCAGCAGCGCCGGGCTGGAGGCGTGCGACTGCAGCCAGCGCTGCGCGCTGGCGCGGCGCGAGTCGAGCTTGTCCACCGGCAGTTCGCCGTATAGCGCGATCAGCTCTTCGTCCCAGTGGCTGTCCAGCGCCTGCTCGATGCTGTGCAGGGCGGCGTCGTTCCAGTTCAGCGCCACCGCGCGACGGGCGTAGCGCGCCACCGCCGTTGGCGTGGCGCGCAGCGCCTTGGGCAGGACTTCCCAGCGTGCGGCCAGCATGTTCACGTCGGCGGCCTCGTCGAGCATCTGCAGGGCGAACCGGGTTTCCAGCGCGGCCAAGGTGTCGCCCGGCACCGCCTGCTGCTGGCGCAGCGCGCCGAGCTGGCCGTAGGCCTCCTCGGCGCGGCCGGCACGGGCCAGCGCGTCGGTGCGCAGCCACAGGCCGCGCGGTGGCAGCGGCTGGATGGCCGGAATGTCCAGCGCGTCGATCGCCTGTTGAGGTTTTTCCAGCTGCAGCCAGCGCTCGGCGCTGTGCAGCGCGTGCAGGGTGGCGTCCAGCGCGCCCAGCTGCTGCAGGTGCTGGCCGGCGCTGGCGGCGTCGCCGCGCGCTTCGGCCGCACGCATCGCCGCGACCAGCGCGATCGGGCGCACTTCCTTCTCGCCGGCGGCGCTGAGCAGCAGTTTTTCCGCGCGCTGCCACTGGCCGCCGTCCAGCGCCTGCAGGCCGTCGATCAGCCGCGCGCGGCCCTGGCGGCGCCGGTAGCGCGCCCAGCTGCGGAACGGCGCGCTGAGCAGGGTCCACAGCAGCCACAGCAGCAGCCCGGCGATCAGCAGGGCCAGCAGCGCCTGCGGCAGGGTGGCGATGTAGTCGTTTCCGCCGGCGCGCACGATCACCTCGCCGATGCCGCGGACCGATTCCTGTCCCAGCCATTGCGCGCCGAGGATGCCGATGGCGGCTACCAGCAGGACCACCACCAGCGAACGGAATGCTTTCATGGCGCCTCCTTCCCGTCGCGCATGGCGCGCAGTTGCTGCAGGGTGCTGCCCAGTTCCGGCAGCGCGATGTGCAGGTCGACCTTGCGCAGCTCGGCCAGCGCCTGGCGCTGGCGGCGCCGCTGCGGCGAATCCGGCCACAGCCGCAGCAGCCAGCCGTCCATGCGCTGCAACGCCTGCTGCCACGCGCCGGTGTCGCCGCGTTCCAGCGCGGCGCGGGCCAGGCTCAGTTCGATCTGCAGCGCGTCGCCGGCGGCGATGCGTTCGGACCGGGCCACCAGCATCTGCGGATCGGCCGGGCGGATCTGCACCAGCGGCGAAAGCACCTGCTGCCACCACGGCCGGCGGGCGTCGGCCGGCTGTTCGGCCTGTTCGGGCAGCGCGTCCAGCGCCGCGGCCCACTGCGCGAGCTGGCCGGCGGTGCGGGCGCGCACGCCCGGACCGAGCGCATCGACCGCGGTGCGCTCCTGCAGCAGCGCCTGGCGCAGGTTCAGGTAGGCCGGACTGTCGATCTCCTCCAGCACGCCGGCGGCGAGCGCATAGAGGTGCCGCGCGCCGTCCAGGTCGCCGGCGTAGGCCAGGCGCTGCTGGGCCTGGCTGAGCAGCAGTTCGGCTTCCTCGCGGCGAACCGCCTGCGCGCCCTGGCGCGAATGGTCGGCCAGGCGCGCGACGTTTTCTTCCAGCAGCGCGTTGCGCTGGCCCAGGCCGAGCACTTCGTCGCGCAGGATGCGGTTGGTGGCGGCGACGTCCTGCAGGCCGCGCGCGTTGGCGCGCTGGTCGCGGCGCAGCGCCTCCACCGACTGCTGCAGCGCCGCCAGTTGCTGGCCGGCGGCGGCGCGGTCGCGCTCGGCCTGGTGCTGGCGCGCCTGCCAGGCCCGCCAGCCGAACACGCCGGCCGCGCACAGCGCGGCAAGCAGCAGGCCGGCGACGATCCAGCGTATCGGGCGGTGCCGCGGGGAAGGGGAGGAAACGTCATTCATGGGGGTACGACTTCCTTGGCAGGCATGCGCCCCGACGGGCGGCGATGCGCTTCAAGCATCGCCCGCGACGCGGCGCGGCTGCAAGCCGCGCCATGCCGTTCACGCGGCGGGTGGAAACAGCGCGGCATGGGCTGCGGCAGCGAGCTGGCCGGGCATGGGGCCGGCGGCCACGTGCGCATGGGCGAAGCCGAGCGTCGTGGCCAGCGCGGCCAGGCGCGCGCTGGCGGCCACCAGCGGCTGCCGTTGCCAGCGCTGGCGCAGCGCGGACGGCAGTTGCGGCATCACCCGTTCCAGCGCTTCGCCGCTGCTTACCGCCAGCACGGCGGGCGCATCGAGCGCCTGCAGGCGCGCGCACAGCGCGGCCGGCACCGGCAGCGGCACGCGGTCGTACACGTCCACGCGCAGCAGCTGCGCGCCGCGCGCCTGCACCTGGGCGGCGATCATTCCGCGGCCGCCCGGCGCGGTGACCAGCGCCACCCGTTTGCCGTGCAGGTCCGCCATGGCCGGCAGCGCCAGCAGGCCCTCGCTGTCCATCCGCGTCGGCGCCTGCACCGCCGCCGCGCCGTGCCGGCGCAGGGCCCGCCCCGTGCCCTGGCCGACGGCGACGAGGCGGCCGGCGTCCAGCCGCTCCAACGGCATCAACCCGGCAGCGGCCACGGCAGCCGCCGGACTGGTGAAGATCAGCCGATCGCAGGCCAGCGCCTGCGCCATCCGCGACCGGGTCGCCTCGTCGTCGCGGGCCTGCAGCCGCCACGGCGACACCGCCACCGTGCGCGCGCCGAAGCGGGCGGCGGCGCGGCGCAGGCCATCGTGCTGGCCGGAAGGACGCAGGGAGATCAGGTACCAGGCCGTGTCGGCCGGCACATAGGCGCGGCTGTTCATTCCATGCATTATGCGGGCGCTTTCCGCTTCCTGTTCCCCGCACGGCCCCATGTCCGACACCCCCGACCGCGACGCTCTGCTGCGCCAGCTGCAGGCCACCCTCGATGCGATGCCGCCGGTGGCGGCGATGGGCATCCGCATCGCCGGCTACGCCGACGGCGCGCTGCGCCTGCAGGCGCCGCTGGCCACCAACGTCAACGACAAGGGCAACGCCTTCGGCGGCAGCCTGGCGTCGGTAATGACCCTGGCCGGCTGGGCACTGGTGAGCCTGCGCCTGTCGCTGGCCGGGCAGGACGCCGAGGTGTACGTCGCCGACAGCAGCATCCGCTACCGGGCGCCGGTGTACGGCGACCTCGACGCCACCGCGCACGCCGCCCCGGGCGAGGACTGGGACGCTTTCCTGGCGTTGTTCGACAAGCGCGGCCGGGCGCGCATCAGCGTGCGCGCGCAGATCGAAGGCGGCGCCGCCGAACTGGAAGGGCGCTTCGTCGCCCTGGCCAGGGCGTAGGATGGCGCCGACCCCGGGAGAAGCCATGCACCGACGCCTCATCCAGTCCGCCGCCGTCCTGCTGCTGGGCCTGGCCATGGCCGCCCAGGCGGCCGGTCCCGGCCGCGGCCAGCTCAACAAGCTCACCCAGGCCCAGGACGCCTATGTCGCGGCGGTGCGCTGGAGCGATTTCGAGACCGCCGAAGGGTTCATCGACCCGGCCTACCGGCAGGCGCACCCGCTGACCGACCTGGAGCGCGAGCGCTACCGGCAGGTGCAGGTGTCCAGCTACCGCGAGCGCTCCCGGGGCGCCGGCGCGGACGGCACGATCGAGCGGCGCGTGGAGATGGGCGTGGTCAACCGCAACACCCTGGCCGAGCGCACCGTGACGGTGACCGAGCGCTGGCGCTGGGACGCCGAAGCCAAGCGCTGGTGGCAGGTGCAGGGGTTGCCGGACCTGTGGCAGGGCCAGTAGCCGCTGGCCGTCCCGCGGCCGGCTTGTGCGACAATCGCCGCCCGCTTGTCTGACCGTGACCCGAGTGAATTACGAAGAGCTGCTGGCCTTCGCTGGCCGAAACCCGATGCTGTCGCTGGCCTTCGCCGGCCTGACCATCGCCATCATCGTCACCGAGATCGCGCGGCTGTTCCGTGGCTACAAGTCGCTCAAGCCGGCCGAACTGACCCGCATGATCAACGCCGGCGACGCCGTGGTGATCGACCTGTCGGCGGGCAGCGACTTCGAGAAGGGCCACATCACCGGCAGCCGCAACGTGCAACCGGCCCAGCTGACCCCCGCGCACAAGCTGCTGGCCTCGGCCAGGCAGTCCCCGGTGGTGCTGGTGTGCCGCACCGGCAACGCGTCTTCCAACGCCGCCAAGGCGCTGAAGAAGGCCGGTTTCGAGCAGGTGTTCGTGCTCGACGGCGGCCTGCCGGCCTGGCAGGCGGCGGACCTGCCGCTGGTCAAGGGCCGCGGCTGATCTTCATTTGGCGTTAAGCCCTTGTGTGGGGCCAGCGCCGCCCCCATCGCAGGTGGGGTAACAATCCCATTCAACGCACGAACCGTTCTGGAGTCCTAGAGAAATGTCCGAAGAGAACAACAACGCCGTCCCGGCCGAAGCCAACAACGGCCCGGCGTTCACCGTCGAGAAGATCTACGTCAAGGACGTTTCCTTCGAATCCCCGAACTCGCCGACCATCTTCAACGAGAACGTGCAGCCGGACCTGCAGCTGAACCTGAACCAGAAGGTGCAGCGCCTGTCCGAGAACGCCTTCGAAGTGGTGCTGGGCGTGACCCTGACCTGCAAGGCCGGCGACAAGACCGCCTACGTGGCCGAAGTGGAGCAGGCCGGCGTGTTCGGCCTGATCGGCCTGGAGCCGCAGGCGATCGACGTGCTGCTCGGCACCCAGTGCCCGAACATCCTGTTCCCGTACGTGCGCTCGATGGTGTCGGACCTGATCCAGGCCGGCGGCTTCCCGCCGTTCTACCTGCAGCCGATCAACTTCGAAGGCCTGTACGCCGAAACCCTGCGCCAGCGCCAGCAGCAGGCCGATGGCGCCTCGCTGGCCGACTCCGAGCCGGCCGGCAACGCCTGACCGGCGTCCATCCCTGCGGATGAGTACCAACGACGCGGAAAAGATCGCCGTCCTCGGCGCGGGCTCCTGGGGCACCGCGCTGGCCAGCCTGCTGGCACGGCACGGTCACCCGACCGTGCTGTGGGGGCGCGATGCGAACGTGGTCGAGGCGATCGACCGCCGTCACGAGAATCCCCGGTACCTGCCGGGGATTCCGCTGCCCGATGCGCTGCACGCCAGCACCGACCTGGCCGGTACCGTCGCCGGTGCCCGCTGGATCCTGGTGGTGGTGCCGTCGCACGCCTTCGGCGAAACCGTGCGCGCCCTGGCGCCGCTGCTGCCGGCCGGTGCCGGCGTGGCCTGGGCGACCAAGGGCTTCGAGCCCGGTTCCGGCCGTTTCCTGCATGAAGTCGCGCGCGACGTGCTGGGCCCGGACGTGCCGCTGGCGGTCGTCACCGGCCCGTCCTTCGCCAAGGAAGTGACCCTGGGCCTGCCCACGGCCATCACCGTCCACGGCGACGATGCCGCCTTCACCCAGCAGGTGGCCGACGCCATGCACGGCCCGGCGTTCCGCGCCTATACGGGCGATGACATGGTCGGCGCCGAACTGGGCGGGGCGATGAAGAACGTGCTGGCGGTGGCCACCGGCGTGGCCGACGGCATGCAGCTGGGCCTGAACGCCCGCGCCGGCCTGATCACCCGCGGCCTCAACGAGATGCTGCGGCTGGCCGCGGCCATCGGCGGCAAGCCCGAGACCCTGATGGGCCTGGCCGGGCTGGGCGACCTGGTGCTCACCAGCACCGGAGACCTGTCGCGCAACCGGCGGCTGGGCCTGGCGCTGGGCCGCGGGCAGAGCCTGCCCGACGCGGTGAAGGAGATCGGCCAGGTGGTCGAGTCGGTGCAGACCGCCGACGAGGTCATGCGCCAGGCCGGTCGCCACGGCATCGACCTGCCGATTTCCAAGGCGGTGCAATCGGTGCTGCACGGCGAACTGAGCCCCTCCGAGGGCCTCAAGCAGCTGCTGGCCCGCGAACAGAAGCCGGAATACCCGGAAACGCTGTTCAAGTAACAATCGGCGAAGAAACAATAAAAAGCCCGGCAATGCCGGGCTTTTTATTGCCGCCACGTCGGCCGCAGCCCGTGTAGGAGCGACTTCAGTCGCGAAGAAGCCTTCCCGATGACCCGACACCAGCTCGGTGCACGGGCACCCCACATCCCGCGCTCGGCATCCATGGACCGCCGGCCCCGCTGTCGGCCAGCCGCAAAAAGAAAGAGCCCGGTCGGGGAGGACCGGGCTCCGGGGGCGCGGGGGAGAGAGAGCACGCGCCTTGAAACGATGTACTGCCGGCTTACCAGGTGAAGCGCGGGCCGACGAACCATTCCTTGTCGCCGCCCTTGCCCAGCTTCACTTCGCCGCTCACGCCCCAGTTGGCGTTGAACTTGGCGGCGGCGCCGACGCGGCCGTAGAACTCGCCGTCCGGGTTGTAGCCGGCCTTCTTGCTGTAGTCCTCGTAACCGGCCAGCGCATAGCCTTCGATCATCGGGGTGAAGGCGGTACGCACGCCGACTTCGGCGCTGTAGCCATTGAGGGTCGGGGCATGCTGCAGGTCGAAGCGCTGGTAGGCCACGCGCGCCAGCAGATCGGTGTTCGGGGCGACGCCGTAGTTGTAGCCCACGCCCAGGCGCCACTGGTCGACGTCGTTCTTGAAGGTGTCGGTCTCCTGGGCGCTGTAGTCGCCGAAGACATGGAAGTTCGGGTGCACGGCCACCGAACCCTTCACCTTCCAGCCATCGGCGTCGCCGCCCTTGGCGTCGGTGTTCACGTAACCACCTTCCACGTAGTTGTAGGACAGGCCATCGGTCGCCGAAGCAGCGAACGGCAGGGCGGCCAGCAGGCCCAGAGCGATCAGGGAAGTCTTCATTACGGATTACCTTTTTATTTTGGTTTGATCGACCCGGCGGAACGGCTTGCCGGTCGACAGGTGTGAATTATCCGTTAGCCGACGGAATCGACCCTGAATATCAAACTGACCAGTACATAAATTGCGCGGCGTCTGCGGGAACTTGTGGCGCGGGGTCGAATGCGGCCTGCCTGCGGGAGCAGTCGCCGCTTCTCTGCGGCGTGGGTGTGGGCGTGGAGCTGGCGGCGCCGGGAACGTAGTCCGCGCTGATCGCATCAGATGGGCAGGAGCGGAGAAACGCGATCCGATCCGCCGATTCCGCTTTCCCAGGACCCTTGTCCACGCCATCTGCCGGAGCCTTCCAATGCTCGCCTATGCCCTGATCGTCTTTGCGGTCGCCGCCCTCGGCGGCCTGGTCCTCGCCGCGCACGTGCTGCGCGGAAAGTTCGCGCCGTGGGCGCTGTCGCTGCTGCATGCGGCGCTGGGCGCCACCGGTCTGGTCCTGCTGGTCATGCTGCTGCTCCGCGGCGCGGCCTCCCGGCCGGTCCTGGTCGGCCTGGCGGTATTGCTGCTCGCCGCGCTCGGCGGGTTCTTCCTCGCTTCGTTCCATCTGCGCCGGAAGCTGCCGCCCAAGGCGGTGGTGGTCATCCATGCCGGCGTTGCCGTCGCCGGTTTCCTTGTGCTGCTCAGCCAGGTGTTCTGACGCCATGCGCCATCCCCTGCACCCGGCGATCGTGCATTTCCCGGTGGCCTGCTGGTCGCTGGCCGTGGCCGCCGATGCCGCCAGCCTGTGGTTCGGCGAAACGGCATGGCGCTGGTCCGCGGGGCTGCTGGGCGTCGGCTGCGCCATGGCGCTGCCGGCGATGTTGGCCGGCCTGATGGAACTGCGGCGGATGCCCGAGGGCGTGGCGATGCGCGATGCCTATGCCCATATGTCCGCCATGCTGCTGGCCTTCGTGCTGTTCGCGGCGCGGCTGCTGCTGCGGCTGGAGCACGGCCGACCGCTGCCGCCGGATGCGCTGGCCCTGCTGCTGGACGCCTCCGGCACCGTCGCGCTGCTGGTCGGCGGGTGGCTGGGCGGGCGCCTGGTGTACGGCCACGGCGTCGGCCGCTGACCTCCCGGCGCGCTGCACGGCCAGGACACTGATACCCGGTTACGATTCCCCTGCCTGCGAGATGAGCGACCACGCCATGTCCGCCACGCCTGTCACCCTGCACCCGCCAAGTCCGGCCGAACCGGCGGAAACCGCGCTCGTCGCCCGTGCCGCCGCGGGCGACGGGCATGCATTCGAAACGCTGATGCGCCGGCACAACCGGCTGCTGTTCCGCGCCGCGCGCGGCATCGTCCGGGACGACGCGGAAGCGGAGGACGTCGTGCAGGACGCCTACCTGCACGCCTGGCGCGCGCTTGGCAGCTACCGGACCGAAAGCCGGCTTTCGACCTGGCTGGTGCGCATCGCCATCAACGAGGCACTGGGCCGCCTGCGCCAGAAAAGCGCGCAGGTCATCCCGCTGGAAGCCGCCATGCGCAACCACGATCCCGAAATCCAGTCCCTGTTCGCCGACGAAGCCGACCGCGGCCCGGAGCAGGCGGCGATGCGCGGGCAGATGCGCAGGGTGATGGAGGCGCGCATCGACCAGCTTCCGGAAATCTTCCGTCTGGTATTCGTCCTGCGCGCGGTCGAGGAAATGAGCGTGGAGGAAACCGCGCAGGCGCTGGACATACCCGAGGCCACCGTCAGGACGCGGTTCTTCCGCGCGCGCAGCCTGCTGCGCGAAAGCCTGGCGCAGGACGTGGATGCCGCGCTCGCCGACGCCTTCAGCTTCGACGGCGCGCGCTGCGACCGCATCGTCGCGCAGGTACTGGCCAGGGGAGCGGAGGAAGGGCTGGTCCACGCCTGCCCGCCGCTGGCACCGGAGTGAGCGGCATCAGCGCGACAGCGGAAACCATGCCTTGACACCCGCACGCTCTGGAATCGACGCTAACGCCATGAGCATCGACCTGACCCCGCTGAACCTCCGCGAGTTGAACACCCTCATCCGCGCCGCCCAGGACAGGCACAAGGCGCTCACCGAGCGCGAGCCGCCCGCCAAGGTCAGGCGCCTGTTGATTGCCCAGGCGCAGCGCGCCGGCTACACGATCGAGGAGCTGTTCGGGCTGGATGCGGAACAGGCGCAGCCGGCGCCGAAGGGCCGGCGCAGGCGCAAGCGGGCGCGGGTGGAGCCGAAGTACCGCGATCCGGACAACCGCCGCAACACGTGGACCGGCCGCGGCCGCATGCCGCGCTGGCTGGCGGCCAAGACTCGGCACGGCCGCAGCGTGGCCGACTTCCTGATCCCGGGCGTGGCCAGGCTCACGCCGAAGGCGCCGGCCACCGGCCGGCGCACGCTGGTCAAGCAGAGCTGACGGAGCATCGGCGCCACGCGACGCGTGCATCGTCGCGATGCCGGGGCCTGCGTGGCCTGGAGCGCATCGTGTCCGTCATGCGCTGCTTTCAGCGGCGGCCCACCAGTGAATCCGGCGCGTCGCCCACACCACATCTTCCTTTCTTCACGAAGGCGCATGCATCGGTTCACGAGCGGATGACAGGTGCGGTGGGACGGTAGACCACTCCACATACCGGGAGTGGCCGATGTTCCATCGCGGGAGCGCTTTGCGATACGAACGGCACGCAGGCGCCGGTGCGATTACCTGCAGGCCGACCGCCGGCGCCCGTGCGCCCGCACGTTCATGGGTCTGCTGCCGGCATGCCTGAAGGCCCGTCCCTCGTGCTGCTGCGCGAAGCCGCCGAGCGGTTCCGCGGCTGGACCGTGCGGCAGGTGAGCGGAAACTCCCGCGAGGATCTGGCGCGCATGCAGGGGCGCGAGGTGGTCGACGTGCGCAGCTGGGGCAAGCATTTCCTGCTGGAGTTCGACGATTTCAGCATGCGCATCCACCTGATGATGTTCGGCAGCTGGCTGATCGACGAACGCAAGCCCACGCCGCCGCGCGTGTCCCTGCGCTTCGACAACGGCGAACTGAACTTCTACGCGTGCTCGGTGAAGTTCATCGAGCAGCCGCTGGACGAGGTCTATGACTGGCGCGCGGACGTGATGAGCGACCGCTGGGATCCCGCGCTGGCCCGCCGCAAGCTCAAGGCATCGCCCGACATGCTGGTCTGCGACGCGCTGCTGGACCAGCAGATCTTTTCGGGGGTCGGCAACATCATCAAGAACGAGGTGTTGTTCCGCATCCGCGTGCACCCGGCCACGCGCGTCGGCGACCTGCCGCCCCGGAAACTCGGCCAGCTCATCGCCCAGGCGCGCGAGTACAGCTTCGACTTCCTCGCCTGGAAGCGCATCTTCGAACTGAGGAAGTACTGGCAGGTGCACACCCGCCGAACCTGTCCCGTCTGCGGTGGCCCGGTCAGGAAGGTCTACATGGGCAGAACCCATCGCCGCACGTTCTTCTGCACCCACTGCCAGAAAAACTACAGCGCAGGGAAGGCGTCGGTGCCGTGAGTCCGTAGCCCCCTTCCCGGGAAGGGGCCCATGCCCTACGCTGCGCCCACACCTGGCTTCTGGAGTGTTGTCATGGGAAGGGGATCGCGCAGGCTTGTGCTGCTGTTGACAGGGATGTTGGCGGGCATGGCAGGGGTGGCGCCGGCGAAGGCGCAGACGGTGCCATTGGAAGCGTTCGCCAAGGCCAGTCCGTTCTCGATGCCGCGTCTTTCCCCGACAGGCGACTACCTGGCGGTTTCAACCGACTTCGGGGAAGGCAACCATGCCGTGCAGGTGCTGCGCCTGTCGGACATGGAGCGAATGGCAGTACTGCGCCTGCCACGTTACGAAAGCCCTTTCCAGATCGTGTGGGTGGGCGACGCGCGTCTGGTCGTGGCCAAGGGACGCAAGTACGGCTCGCTGGAGAAGCCGCTTCCCACCGGCGAGATCATCGCAAGCGATTTCGATGGCCGGAACCAGCGCTATATCTACGGCTACGAGCAGCAGAACGCCGCGGCCGGCCTGGATCGCGGCTTTGGCTATATCGAAAGCGTGGCCGAGAGCAACGATGGCCGCTTCTACATGCGCCAGCTCCAGCGCGATCCCACCTCATCCATGCTCTATGTGGTCGATACGCAACGGCCGACGTTCAAGCTCATCGCCGATATCGGCGTGCCGCGGCTGGAGTTCGTGATCGATCGCAACGGCGTCGCGCGCTATGCATGGGGGCGCGACGACGCCGACAACCATCTGCTGTACCGGTCCGACGATGGCATGCGCTGGCAGCCGTTGGCGCCGCCGCAGGCCGGAAGCATCTGGACGCCATTGTCGTTCTCGGTGGACAACACCAAGGTGTATGCCCGCCTCAGCCGCACTGATGGGCCTTCGCAGCTGGTGTTGAGCGACCTGGACGGCGGCAATGCCGAGGTGCTTGTCGGCGATGGCTTCGCGGGCGTCGGCCTGACGCAGTGGACGGGCCATCCATCTATACCGTTCGCGGCTGCGCCTCAGGCAGGCCGGCCACGGCTGGTCTATTTCGATCCGGGCCGCCCCGAAGCCGAGCTGCACAAGGCATTGGCCGAGCTGCTGCCGCAGCAGCACGTGACCTTCGTCGATGTCAGCCGCAACGGGCAGGTCGCGCTGATCCATATCGCCAGCGACCGCGACCCAGGCAGCTGGTACGTATTGAAGCGCTCGACGAACAAGCTGGAGAAGGTGCTTTCGTCGCGCGATGCGATCGATCCGGCACTGATGGCCGAGCGGCGCCCGGTGCGCTTCAAGGCCAGCGACGGGGTCGAGCTGGAGGCCATGCTCACGATTCCACGCAACAGCGATGGCCGCCGCCTCCCCGTCGTGGTATTGCCGCATGGTGGTCCGCACGGGGTCAGCGACGACTGGTTCTACGATACCGACGCGCAGTTCCTCGCCAACCGCGGCTACCTGGTGGTGCAGGTCAACTATCGCGGCAGCGGCGGGCGCGGGCGTGCGTTCGAACGCCTGGGCTACCTGCATTGGGGGACGCGGATCCAGCAGGACCTGCTGGATGGGCTGGACCATGCGGTTGCGGCCGGCTTGGCCGATCCGCAGCGCGTATGCGCGTATGGCGCGAGTTTCGGCGCCTACTCGGCGATGATGCTGGCCGTGCGCGCGCCGGAACGGATCCGTTGCGCGGCGGGCCTGGCTGGCGTTTACGACCTGAAGATGATGTACAGGAAGGGCGACATCAAGGACAGCGCCTATGGGCGCAACTACCTGGAGCGGGTGATCGGCCGCAGCGACGAGGAGCTGCTGGCGAACTCGCCGGTGAGCCTGGCGGCGAGCATCAAGGCCCGCGTGCTGCTGGTGCATGGCGAACGCGACGAACGGGCGCCGATCGCGCAGGCCAACGCCATGCGCGCCGCCTTGGTCGCCGCAGGGAACACGCCGGGCTGGATGGCCGTCGCGGGCGAGGGCCACGGCTTCTACAACGACGACAACAGCATCGCGTTCTATCGCGCGCTGGAGAAATTCCTGCAGGAAAACATCGGCGGCTGAGCGGCGTCCCGGCCAGGCATGGCCCGATGGATTGCATCGGGGGCGCCGGCCCGGTCACTGCGGTTGCCCGGATAAATACTCGATCACCGCCTGCCGGCGCTGCGGATCGGACGTCGCATTGCGCATGCGCGTGCCGGGCACCTGTTTCTGCGGCGAAGCGAGGAACGCATCCAGGGTCCGCGCATCCCAGACGATGCCGCTGTTTTTCATCGCCTCGGAATAGGAATAGCCCGGCGCGCTGCCGGCGCGGCGGCCGATCACGCCATGCAGGTTGGGGCCGAAACGGTGCCCCAGGTCGGCGCGGGTGTCGTGGCAGCCGGCGCAGATGGCGAAGGCCCGTTCCAGTTCGCGCTGGTGCGGCGTGGCGTCGGCGGCATGGTTGAACGCATCGCGCTGGCCGCAGGCGCATAGCGCGGCCGCCATTCCGAACAGCCATGCGCAGCGCCGCACGACGCTCCCACGACAGTGCTCCCGTAGCTGCCGGGCTTGCCCGGCAGAAAGCGAAGCCCTTTCCGTTCCCCTTCCGGCAAGCACGCGCGGTTGCGCCATCACATCGCCGGGTAATTGGGCCCGCCGCCGCCCTGCGGGGTCACCCACACGATGTTCTGGGTCGGGTCCTTGATGTCGCAGGTCTTGCAGTGCACGCAGTTCTGCGCGTTGATCTGCAGGCGCGTGTCGGCCCCCTCGCCGACGAACTCGTACACGCCCGCCGGGCAATAGCGCGCCTCCGGGCCGGCGTACTCGGCCAGATTGATGCGCACCGGCACCGTCGCATCCTTCAGCGTCAGGTGGCTGGGCTGGTCTTCCTCGTGGTTGGTCGAGGACAGGAACACCGAGCTCAGCCGGTCGAACGTCAGCACGTTGTCCGGCCTGGGGTACTCGATCTTCGTGTGCTGGCTGGCCGGCTCCAGGCATTCGTGGTCGGCTTTCGTGCGGTGGATCGTCCACGGCGCGTTGCGCAGGCCCAGTTTGGGCAGCAGCCACTGCTCGATGCCGGTCATCAGCGTGGCCAGGGTGCGGCCCTTCTTGAACCACTGCTTGAAGTTCTTGGACTGCAGCAGCTCGGTCTTGAGCCAGCTGTTCTCGAAGGCCTGCGGGTAGGCAGCCAGCTCATCGCGCGAGCGTCCGGCCGCCAGCGCCTCGAACGCCGCCTCGGCGGCCAGCATGCCGGTCTTGATCGCCGCGTGGCTGCCCTTGATGCGGCTGACGTTGAGGTAGCCGGCCTCGCAGCCGACCAGCGCCCCGCCGGGGAACACCGTCTTGGGCAGCGACAGGATGCCGCCGGCAGTGATCGCACGCGCGCCATAGGCGATGCGCTTGCCGCCTTCCAGGTGCTTGCGGATCGCCGGGTGGGTCTTGAAGCGCTGGAACTCCTCGAACGGGCTCAGCCAGGGATTCTTGTAGTCCAGGCCCACCACGTAGCCGATGGAGACCTTGCCGCCGTCGGCGTGGTACAGGAACGCGCCGCCATAGGTGTCGTCGTCCAGCGGCCAACCGGCCGCGTGCACCACCAGGCCCGGCTCGTGTCTGGCCGGGTCGATCTGCCACAGCTCCTTGATGCCGATGCCGTAGCTCTGCGGGTCCTTGCCGGCGTCGAGCTTGAACCTGCTGATCAGCTGGCGGCCGAGGTGGCCGCGCGAACCTTCGGCGAAGATCGTGTACCTGGCATGCAGTTCCATGCCGCGCTCGTAGTTCGGGCCGGGCGTGCCGTCCTTGTGGATGCCCATGTCGCCGGTGGCCACGCCCATCACCGCGCCAGCGTCGTCGTACAGCACCTCGGCGGCGGCAAAGCCCGGGAAGATCGCCACTTCCAGCGCCTCGGCCTGCTGCGCCAGCCAGCGCGTCACCTCGCCCAGGCTGACGATGTAGTTGCCGTGGTTCTGGAAGCATTCGGGCAGCAGCCAGTTGGGCGTGGCCTTGGCGCCGGTGGCGTCCAGGAACAGGAATTCGTCGCGGGTCACCGCCTGCTTCAGCGGCGCGCCTTTTTCCTGCCAGTCCGGGAACAGCTCGCCAAGGGCACGCGGGTCCATCACCGCGCCGGACAGGATGTGCGCACCCGGCTCGGAGCCCTTCTCCAGCACGCACACCGACAGCTCGTGGCCCTTCTCCACCGCCAGCTGGCGCAGGCGGATGGCCGTGGACAGCCCGGCCGGGCCGGCGCCCACGATCACCACGTCGAACTCCATCGCTTCGCGCGGCGGGAGGGTGGAGGAGGCTTCAGTATTCATGCGGGGACTCTTGGCTGGGGCCGGCGATGGCGTGGCGACGGTCTGATGCCCCATTTTCACCGACCCGGCGGCGATGTTCCAATCCGCGGGCGCCCGCTGCCTGTTGCTGGACCCGCGGCGAGGGTGAACAGGCGTCGCCGCGACAGGCCGGCCAGTGCCCGTCAACTGCGGTCGATCAGGCGCGTGATGCCGCCCTCGCCGAAGGAAAATTCCGACTGCCCGGTGAGCTCGATGAGCGTGCCCGCTGCGGGGCCATCCGGGATGTCCACGGCCAACCTGCCGCGATAGGCGATGTCCACGATCGTTGATTCTCCTTCCTCGCGCAGGGAAACCACGGTCTGTTCGCGTTCGGAAAAAAGCGCCTTGCCCTGCTCGGCCAGGCGCCGGAACGCCTCCTTGCCGTTCGACTGCGCGGTGAGCTGCCCGGAGGAGAAATTGCGGAACGCCACATCCGCCGAAAGCGTCGCCAGCATGCCCTCCACGTCGAAGGCGTTGTAGGCGGTGATATAGCGTTCGATGAGGTCGCGACGTCCGGTTGCATCCATCGTTGTTCTCCGAGCAGCGTTTGTTGAAAGGGCAGGGTGGGACCTCACGTCCTTCGGCCGGGCATGAAGGTGCGCGCGGCCAGGGCGATCGGCAACCCGAACAGGAACATGTGCGACAGCAGGTCGTACAGCGCGGCCTGCATGTCGAAGTTGACCGGCCTGGGAAACGCGGACAGCGGCAGCACCACCAGTCGCATGCCAAGGAAAACCACGGTGCCGAAGACCGGCCCGCTCAGCAACGGGCGCGCCGCCACGCGCAACCGCATCGCCAACCCGACAAACAAGGCGGCCCATCCCAGCGAAAGCGCGAAGTGGGAAACGAACCCGATGCCCGCGCTTGCCGCGCCCATGTCGAAGGCCGCGCTGCCGAACCAGCCGCTGGCGATGACCTGGAGCAGCGTGGCAGGCGCGAGCCCGTTCAACGCGGCAAAACCGATCGCGAACGCCAGGTCCAGGGCGCCGCCGAGGAAACCACCGATACAGACAGCCTTCACTGCGGATCGCATGATGCTTCTGCAGATGCGTTGCCGGGCGGCGCGCCCGGGGACATGCCATCCCCGTATCGCCACTGCCTTCCGCACGCCCCGCACGTCATGCGCGAAGCGCGGGTCGGGAAAGGTGCCGGCGCCAACAAGAAAGTGGCAACGGCCAACGCCCGTTGCCCGAAGGGGAACCATGGCGCTCGTCTGCGTGGCGCCGCAGCCGGCGCAGGCTTCCGCGGCCTCCGGGTGCGCGGTGACCAGGTCCTGCTCGAGAACGCCGGCATGGCAGGCGGCGATGATGTCCCATGCCCGCCCGGCATTGCCTTCCGGAACCTGCAGCGCAGCGCAGTCCAGGGCCACCGACAAGGGCCAGTTCACGATGATGTGCTGATCGCCGGTGATGCAGGCGGGGATGCCCTCGGTCTCGAGGCGGGCGCGCAGGATATGCGCTTCCCGAGGGTCGAAGTAGCGCGACGGCCAGGCGCATGGCGCAAGGGGCGGTTGGCGTGGCGTGCAGTGTCGCAACTGCGTCGTCCTGGGCCGTCAGGATCGCGGATCAGGCCCGAACACACGCAGCTCCTGATCGCAACGGCACGCCTTCGCTATGCGTGCGGCCCAGGCCACGGCCTCCTCGCGTGTTGACAGTTCAAGTACGGTGAAGCCGCCATTGAGCGGCGGTGCCCACGGGTAACCGCCCTCGGCCACCGCGCCATCGGCTGACACCCGCACGGGTGGAGTGCTCTCGTCGATGCCGCCGGCGAAGACGTAGACGCCGGCGGCCTTGGCTTCCTCGATCACGTCGTGCGCATCGTTTCCCACCGTCTCCCACTCGTCGTCGGCTACGACCATCGCTGCGCTGGGGAAGGAGATCAGGTATCTGGCCATGTGCTTCTCCTGTGGTTGATGACGAAAACGTTGGAACTGCCGCTGCCAACTCCAGTGCCTCGGCGGAGCGGGGCTCACGCATCATGCATCGAGAGCCGTGCCCACGGGCGCGTTCGATGCAGCCGCGCGGCCATGGCGTTGGCGGCTGGAACATGCCGAGCCTGTTCGGCGAATCCGCGGGAATCTGCTGGCCGATGTCCCACATCTCCACGATCCTGTCGTTCTCGAAGCGCAGGATGTGGACGACGACGATGTCGACGCCCGCGTTGCCGCGGCGCACATGGGAAAGCACCGCCACCCGGTCGCCGGATTCGATGACCTGCCTGGCGGTGAACGACTTGTCGGGCTCGACCCTCGCGCTTTCCTCCATTCCCCGCAGCAGCGATTCCCGGTCCTCGGGGAAGTACGCGTTGTGGTGGCGGAAATCGTCCGCAACGTAGGTATCGTAGGCCTGCCTGACCTGGCCGGCCGTGCACATGGCCAGGAAACCGGTGGCTTTGTCCGCGTTGCTCTGAATGGCCATGGTCGCTCCGTGCAGCTGGCATCGGTTGCGTCGCCGGCGCGGCGGCGGGAGCCGCAAGACTAGCAAGCCGCACCGGCAGGTGCCGCGAAGGCCGGCCCGGGGCCGGCCGCGTTCAGCGCCGCGGCCGCGCCAGCAGGTAGCCGAGCCATGCGAACGGCAGATAGGCGCAGGCCAGGTCCGTGGCGACGAACCAGGCCGGCGCCGGGATCATCCGTGCCGCGAGAATGCCGCCGGCCAGGAAGAACACGCCTACCACCAGCGCGCCCACCGGCTTGTAGCGGCTGGCGAGCTTCGCTGCGACGAAGGCGCCGGCCAGCGTCCCGAGCGCATGCGCAAGGAACGGAAACAGGAAGTGGCGCGGCGCGAGCTGGGGCAGGGCGGCGCGTATGCCTTCGGCCGTGGTCATGTCCGCCCCGGCCGGAGGCGCGACGATATGCCCGCCCGCCATCACCAGGGCCATGTTGACCGCGCTGCCGGCGATGAGCCCGGCAACGATGGCGAGCAGCAGTCTCAGGATGGGCATGCGGTGGTCCTCCAGGGGTGCGGGGCGGTTGGGACAACGGCGGCCGGCGCGTCGGTCGGGACCCTGCGTCGATCCAGAAGTCCGGACGACTGCGGAAACGAATGAAGACGCTGCTGCCGGCATCGTACTACCGACGGTCTGCAGGCAGGCTTTCTCTCCGGCCTGGCGCCTGGATCACAGCCACGGAGCGGCGCCGGCCCGAACGAACCGTCTAGCAGCGAAGGAAGAAGAACGCCGTCGCCAGGGCCAGGCCGCCGGCCCAGAGGATGGCCATGCCAACGAGGCCGAGAAGCGCCACCGCAAGGCGTGGAAACAGCTGCATCCGGCGGGAGCGGCGCAGCAGGCAGGCGGCGAACAATCCACCGGCCACGACCCCCAGCGCCACAACCAACCAGCCAAGGAGGTTGATCAACGGACTTTTCGGCCCGTACTCGCTCGGACATGGCGTCATTGCGTACAAGGGCGCGGAGAGCACCATGAGTGTGGTGAGAAGTCCGCCACCCTGAATCCAGTACGGCCACCCGGTCATGCGGTTTCCACCTGTTGGATGGGCTGCTGAACTGCGCGCGCCCACTACTCGGACGTCCTGCACACAGCCTCCAGCCGGTGGCCTTCCGGGTCCATGACGAAAGCCGCATAGTAGTGTTCGCCGTAGTCCGGCCGTAAGCCCGGCCGTCCGTTGTCCACCCCGCCAGCGGCCAGTGCCGCGGCATGAAAGGCATCGACCGATGCCCTGCCTGGCGCGGAGAACGCTACATGGAACCCCGGGATCCAGGGTAGCGGAGACGACACCTGCTTGATCGCGAGCCTGTCGCCCGCGCCTGGCGGCCCGTAGCCGACGGCCTGCTCCTGCTCGCCAGGCCGCAGGTCCGTCCAGACCCGGACATAACCCAGCGGTCGAAGAGCCGCGTCGTAGAAGGTTGCCGCGCGTTCGATATCGCACGCACCCAGTGAGATGTGATGAAGCATCGGTGACCCGAAAGGATGGGGCAGAGGCGGCGCCCGGTGCGGTCCGGCGCCTGGACCAGGTGGAGCCGCCAGCCGGCACCGGCCTGGATGACTTGACTGGCATCAACCCAACAGGCCGAACACCACGCCAAACAGCAGGAACTGCGCGACGTGGTATCCGCCGTCGATGAGCCAGAGCCTGAAGGTTCTCTGCGCGAACTGATAGTTGATGCCAAAGCTGGCCGCAACCAGGCCGGCGCCCACCAGAGCGCCAAGCCTGAGCGAGGACTCCAGCGTGGGAGAGGGCCCAACGAGAACCGCGAAGCAGGCAGCCGCCAGAAGCGAGAAGGCAAAGCTCACGCCAAACACCTTCGCCGGGTGCCCTGTCGTCGGCGGGCCACCGTTCTCTGCGATCCACGCCTTGCCGAACAGCATGGGCGAGTACCAGAGCCCGCCAACAACAAAACTCGAAACGGCTGCCAGCAGCGTAATCCAGATGTTCATGGCGTCCTCGATTGACGTTTGATGCCGGAGTTGAAGCCGTGCCGCGAAGCTGCCTTGGCCCGGGGTGAGTCGTCAGGGCCTGGTAGGAGCCTGCCCCTGATCCCTGCACATGCATCCGCAGATTTCCCGTCGCATGTCGTGGCGGCCGGAACCCGGCTTCCCGTAGGCCAATCGCAGCGTCCCGGCGCGCAAGCGAAACCTCCGGGGGCCACATGGCCGTCAGCCGAGTATGGAGCTGCACCGCACCCGGATAAAGGGCTCCCCGTCCATTCCGGATCTCTGGGTAAGCTGGTCGCCGTCCGCAGAAAGCGCGAAGGCTGATGCATCGAGCCAGGTCTGCCCTTCACCCGTGAGCTCGGCGACCCAGGCCACCTCCTTCTTCCCACGTACGACAACGGCCCGCAACGGGCCGGAACCCCCGTGGTACGAAATACGATCTGCCTCGATGTGCAGGGAAGCCTCATCCGACTTGCCCCCGCAGTCCGCCAGGCTGGTACCCCAGCTGCCCAGGAACTGTTCCGGAACGGCTTGAACCGGATTGCCTGCACAGGGCAGGGTGGGCAGGAGAACCAAGTAAAGCGCGATGGCATATCTGGATTTCATGATTTCCCATGCGCTCCGACGACCGGATCAGGCCGATCCGCGAAGCGGCTTCGGCTTGAATGAACTGTTAGGCCTCAGCGCGACCACTGGCAATCTCTCTTTGCCATGAGGTCAACTCGCTTGTGGCCAACTGAATCTGCTCTTGAAACTGTGAGTAGGGAAACACCATTTTTACGTCCCGGCCCACATACAGGTCTGTCAGGAACTCAATCTGAGGTGCATCCGAAGCCAAGAGACGAACAATGCAGAGGCGCTGACCGTTGAACTGGACTTCAGCGGCTGGACTGTCATCTCGACCTTCAGTGATGAAGACGATCTCGAAAGGCATGATCTAATGACCTGCTGGAACTGTATGACGGGCCTTGGCCTCGCTGTAGCAGACTACACAGACAATAGCCATGCCATTGAACTCTCTGAAGGCATCCGTCATACCTCCTTCCTGCTGGAACTTGTCCTCGCACAGGTAGCACCATGCTTGAAGGTCATTCGGGTCGCTGCTGTTCTCGACAAAGCCGGCCAGAGCGGGCTGCCCCTGAAGCATGTGCTTACAAACAACAGCGGAGATCAGCTCGCCGTGTTCTCCACAGCCAATCATCATCGGGTCAGTCGCTGTCATGTGTCCTCTGTGGCCTAACGCCTGAATTAAGCCGCGCCGCGAAGCGGCGTCGGCTTGAATGAACTGTTAGGCATCATGCCCGGGCGATCTGATCAACCTGGCGCATAACCCAAGCTCATGTGGAAGGATTAATTTTGCCTTGACCCCAGTGAGTGCTGGTACGTGCAAAGAGCTCGCTGAGCCTAGCGGTAACGCGTTCCATTAGCTCGTCTGAATGGGAGAGGCCAACAAACGGCTTTTCGCCAAAGATTAGTTCGTACTCCCAGACGCCACGCTGCTGCCAGTACGTGCCGTAGAAGGGAACAGCATGGGCGCGCAACCAAGTCCACATGAACGCAGGATCTGCAACGTTGGGCGCCTCTGCATGACATTGCGCGCAAAGCAAAACAAGATTGCTCGGGCTCCCGTCACCTCCAAGAGATCTGGGAATGATATGGCAGCGCTGAAGTAAGCGTTTGTGTGCACAACGCCAACAAAGTTTCTCAGCCTCCGCCCAGTCAACCGATAGGCCGCACTCGTCCTCGTGCCTTGCCCAGTAATCAACAATCTCGCGATGAGTTGCGATCATGATGCCTAATGCCTGAAATTAAGCCGCGCCGCGAAGCGGCGTCGGCTCGAATGAATTGTTAGGCATGCTGCTCATGTGTAGCGAAGCTCGCCGCTGAAATATCTCACGGCGATCTCTTCCGTTGCCACCTCAATAGCAGACTCAGCACTTTCTTGAGTGACAATCCCCGCACGGAGCAGTGCATCGACTACAAAGCAAGCAAGGCCTCTGCTATTCAAGGATCCGTTGGGATCCACCGGGTCATCAGCATCCCAAACTGGCTCCATCTTATTCTTCCTCTTCTTTACACGTGCCGATTATCTGGACAGCAGGCCTAATGCTTGAACTAAGTCGCGTCGCGAAGCGGCGTCGGCTTGAATGAATTGCTAGCCTGCGTCCGCCCGGTGCGCGCGACGCCCACGTCGTGCACTTGTAGGAAAGTAGAAGCTGTTGTGTCAGACAAAGTTAAAGTGCCTTTTGGCGGAAGTCGCTCAGCAATAAAAGCGGCTGCAGCAGGTAGGGCAATCTCTAGAGTATCGCTGCGGCTCTCCGGATAGAACAGGACGGAATCTCTGAAGGTCTGTGATACCAAGGACTGCAGCCTGTCCTGGTATATAGCGGTGCCGTCACCGACAAGCACGTACTCATTCTCGCCGTGCTTGTCCCAAGCGACGGATTTCAGTGCGTGGAGGAAAACTGTATAGAACAGCCGGCTATCCATCTGAGCAAGCTAACACCTGAGTAAAGCCGCGCCGCGAAGCGGCGTCGGCTTGAATGAATTGTTGGGCTGCGCCGACAGCACGCGACCTGTAGCTTTTGTGCCACCCTCCCAGACCGTGAACTCAGTGCCAGCTGGAAAGTATCGAGCTGCCTCTGGCATGAGCAGTTGCACCGTAGCCGGGAAAGTCTGTCCAGGCAATGGGTTGCCCGAGAAGAATAGGCGGGCGGACCAGTGCTCGTTGTTGATGCACAGTACCGTACGCCATTCGCCATGCACCAGTGGGCCAATGCGTCCACCAGTGTCTGTGGGCAGCAGGTGAATCTCGGCGGCGAACAAATGTGACATAGCAGCCTAACGCTTGAGTTAAGCCGCGTTGCGGAGCAACGTCGGCTTGAACGAACTGTTAGGCAGCAGTCTATTCCTCATGGAGGTAAAAGGTATAGCCAGATGGCTTGCGCCCAAGGGTGCCGGCTAGCCAGCCCACAGGGAATAAGCGCTCCACGGATAGAGTGGGTAACGGGCCGCGATTCGCTTGAGCGTAAGTGCCGCCGGAGCTCCACTCAGACAAGATGATCGCTTTTGCCAAAGATTCTGCGCTTGACAGGTCAGTGGCACGAACCAGCTTGGTGGTGAAGAACCCGACCGCCGAATCGCCCCTCGAACGGCAGGTCAATGCCGCGACCAGAATGGATGACCTTGAAGTACGGCATTGTTTAATCTGCTGTCTAACGCTTGAATTAAGCCGCGTTGCGAAGCAACGTCGGCTCGAATGAATGGTTAGGGGGCGCCACGCCTAGTCGAAGCAAATACCAGCCACAACTACCCCTGCTTTGACCTCGTTGTAGCAACCGTAGATGTCATGCGTGTCCGTTTGGCATGTGCCGACGGCCTTGGCTCCAATGGCGACATCCGGTGCGGCCTTGCACATACCTTGGCACTCCGCCCCGTCTTTGCACTCCCTGCCGCCATCTGTATAGGGAAGAACACAGGCCGGTGTAGCGAACATACCGACGCCACGAACTGTACCGCCTTGCGCTGCGCATTGCGTCAGGTCAACCTTGGGATGCGAAACACAAGCCGTACAAGCCAAGGCGACTGAAAGCAGGATCAGACGGCAGTCTCCCAACATAGCCCTCTAACGCCAGAATTAAGCCGAGCCGCGAAGCGGCTTCGGCTTGAATGAATTGTTAGGCGCCTGCCGCACGCCACAAGAGATATGCGATTGCTGATGCTACAACCAAAGTGACAAGCCCAACACCGCATGCCGCGTCTGCCGAGATTTGCCTTGGTAACAGTTGTCTCGAGCGGCTCTTGGATTTCTTGCGGCTGCTGAGGTCCCAAGGTTCAACACTGTAGTAGCCAAGGGAGAATATTGGGACGACCGCCCAACCAATGAGATAGCCGAGACCATAGAACACAATCTCAAAGGCACCACGGAACAGGATATCTGTTAGCAAGCTCGCGGGCATGTCTATTGGCGCCTAACGCTTATTCGCCGCCTATCTGCGGCGTTGTCCCGAGTATGGCGGCTTCCCGCTGCCTTGTGAATCGGATGAATCCTACTTCGTATCAGTGAGTTGGACTATGGAGTCGGTGAGGCGCAGGCGGCAGGATGGCGGCGTTATGCCGCAGGAGCATCACCATATGGATTGCACCCCTCAATCTACCGGCGTATTGGAGCCAGGGCCACCGCGTTTGCTTGATCATGTCCGTGAGCGGACCCGACTGCGCCATTACAGCATCCGTACCGAACAGGCCTACGTCGGGTGGGGTGGGTCCGACGCTTCATTCTCGCCAACGACAGGCGCCATCCGAGGGAACTCGGTCCCGGAGGTCGAAGCGTTCCTTACCCGCCTGGCGATGCAGGGCAATGTGGCGGCGGCCACGCTGCCGGCGATGAGACCGGCAAGATGGCGGCCCGCAGTCCCAGGATGGCCATACGGTGGTCCTCCATGGTTGCGGGGTCGATGGGGTGATGGCGGCCGGTGTCCTGATTGGATGGCCCTGCCGCATGGAGGGGCAACCTATCGAAGCACGTGTGCTCCACGACGGTGCTTCACGGTCGGGTGGATGTCTCTCCTGTCTTTCACCACGTGGTCGAGCGATTCGCCGAGCAGGCCGTGTGGTGTGCTGCGCTGCCTGGTGGAAGTCCACGCATGAAGTGTCAGGTCTATGACCGGCCGCCGGACCATGCCATGTTCATGTACTTTCTTCCGTCCCTGAGCTCGGCCAGCATCTGGTCAACCCGCTTCTGCCGGGTTGCCTCACGCTTGGCGCGGGAGATCCAGCCCAGATAGTCGTTCTGCTGATACGGTGGCCGCGCCCGGTATGCCGCCATCAGCCCGTGCTCGTTCAATGCGGCCTCCACGGAAGCGGGCATGGGGTTCCTGGCGCGCTTGAGAGTTGTCTTCTTTTCGATCGTCATTGGCGAGAACCAAGCTGAGCGGTGCGTTTGATTGCCGGAGTGCTCTTGTCCTTGCAAGCCGCGACAACGACCGCAATGAGCGCAGTAATGGCCAGTCGTTCTGCTTTCATGCCTGACACCTGAATCAAGCCGCGCTGCGAAGCGACGTCGGCCGGAAATGGAGAAAAAGTGTCGCAAACACCGCATATACGATCCCCTGACCCGAAGCGGAGGCTACGGGTGGAGCTTTTCGCCGCGAGCAAGCATCTCGATGAACTGAGTGATCTTCTTGGCACGCGTTTCTGCCTTTTTGACACTCTGAATTCTGAAAAGTATGGCGTATCGGTTCTGGCTGTTGAGGGTTGAAAAGAAGGCTTTGGCTTTCTTGTTGGCATCGAGGGCCTGTTGCAAGTCATCCGGGACGACCGAATTGCTGGCCGATGAGTACGCGGCATCCCAGCGACCATCTTTCTTGGCTCGATCAATTTCGCGCATTCCGGCAGGACGCATTCGTCCCGTCGAGACAAGAGCCTCAGCTTTTGCCTTGTTGATCTGGGACCAGATGCTTCTGGCTGTCCTGGGCGTGAATCGTTGAAGCCAATAGTGCTCGTTCTCTGCCTTCTTTTGACCATCAATCCAGCCGTGGCAAAGGGCGATTTCCAACGCTTCGGCATAGGAGACGGTTTTTATACCGGCGCCTTTTTTGGCAATGCGAAGCCATGCGCCAGTTGACACACTTCCTGTCAGCTCAAGCCAGGACTCCCATGCGGATTGGTCCTTGAAAGTGAGGATCGGGTCGTTCATTGCTTTAGGGGCCTAATGCTTGAACTAAACCGCGCCGCGAAACGGCGTCGGCTTGGATGAATTGTCAGGCCGCAGGGCCAGTTAACTACTTCAAGCGCTCCACGCGAACTGCGCGAGGAACTCCTGCGACTTGCATCTTATAGCCGCCACTGTTGGTAATGATCACTCTGGGCATGTATGGATTGAGCCGTCCTGGATGGAGGCGTGGTACGTGCCAGGCGGCGCCTGCTGCCGGTGGTGTTGCCGCAGCAGCAGGTGGCGCGAGTGGTGGCGGGCATGCCCGAAGGTCTGCCCGAGTTGATGGCGTGCCCGTTGCCTGGGGCCGGCATGCGCTTGATGGAATGCCTGCGGCAATGGATCAAGGATGTGGATTTCGCGCGAAGGGAAATTCCGCGTGCGAGTGTGCCGGGCGAGCCCGGCACCTACAGGAAGCGTGCGAGCCGGGAAGAGGCGGCCCCCTGTGGGGCGCTCAACCGTCCAGCAGCGCCTTGTCCCGCACCGCGCCCTTGTCCGCGCTGGTCGCCAGCAGCGCGTAGGCCTTCAGCGCGGTGCTGACCTTGCGCGGGCGCGGCTGTGCGGGTTTCCAGCCGCGCGTGGCCTGTTCCTCGCGGCGGCGGGCGAGTTCGGCGTCGTCCACCAGCAGGTGGATGCCGCGCTGGGGAATGTCGATGCGGATGCGGTCGCCGTCGTGGACCAGGCCGATGGTGCCGCCGGCGGCGGCTTCGGGCGAGCAGTGGCCGATGCTCAGGCCCGAGGTGCCGCCGGAGAAGCGGCCGTCGGTGAGCAGGGCGCAGGCCTTGCCCAGGCCCTTGGATTTCAGGTAGCTGGTGGGGTAGAGCATTTCCTGCATGCCGGGGCCGCCCTTGGGGCCTTCGTAGCGGATCACCACCACGTCGCCGGCCCGCACCTCGTTGCCGAGGATGCCCTTCACCGCCGCGTCCTGGCTTTCGTAGACGCGGGCGCTGCCCTCGAACACGTGGATGGATTCGTCCACGCCGGCGGTCTTCACCACGCAGCCGTCGGCGGCGAGGTTGCCGTACAGCACGGCCAGGCCACCTTCGCTGGAGAAGGCGTGGGCGACGTCGCGGATGCAGCCTTCGGCGCGGTCGGTGTCCAGCGACGGCCAGCGCGTGCTCTGGCTGAAGGCCACCTGGGTGGGGATGCCCGCCGGGCCGGCCTTGTAGAACTGGTGCACCGCCTCGTCCTGCACCTGGGTCACGTCCCAGCGCGCGATGGCCTCGCCCAGGGTGCGGCTGTGCACGGTCGGCACGCCGGTATGCAGCAGGCCGCCGCGCGCCAGCTCGCCGAGGATGGCCATGATGCCGCCGGCGCGGTGCACGTCCTCGATGTGGTACTTCTGCGTGTTCGGCGCGACCTTGCACAGCTGCGGCACGCGCCGCGACAGGCGGTCGATGTCGCGCAGGTCGAAGGCCACTTCCGCCTCCTGCGCGGCGGCGAGCAGGTGCAGGATGGTGTTGGTCGAGCCGCCCATGGCGATGTCCAGGGTCATCGCGTTCTCGAACGCCTCGAACGTGGCGATGCCGCGCGGCAGCGCGCTTGGGTCCTCGCCGCCGTACCAGCGGTGGCACAGCTCCACGACCAGCCGCCCGGCGCGCTTGAACAGCGCCTCGCGGTCGCTGTGCGTGGCCACCACGGTGCCGTTGCCCGGCAGCGACAGGCCCAGCGCCTCGGTCAGGCAGTTCATCGAGTTGGCGGTGAACATGCCGCTGCACGAGCCGCAGGTGGGGCAGGCGCTGCGCTCGATGGCGGCCACCTGCTCGTCGCTCACCGCTTCGTTGCCGGCGGCGACCATGGCGTCGATCAGGTCGAGCTTGTGCTCGGCCAGTTTGGTTTTGCCGGCTTCCATCGGCCCGCCGGAGACGAACACCACCGGGATGTTCAGCCGCAGCGCGGCCATCAGCATGCCGGGGGTGATCTTGTCGCAGTTGGAAATGCACACCAGCGCGTCGGCGCAGTGCGCGTTGGCCATGTACTCCACCGAGTCGGCGATGATCTCGCGGCTGGGCAGCGAGTACAGCATGCCGTCGTGGCCCATGGCGATGCCGTCGTCCACGGCGATGGTGTCGAATTCCTTGGCCACGCCGCCGGCCGCTTCGATCTCGCGCGCCACGAGCTGGCCCAGGTCCTTCAGGTGCACGTGCCCGGGCACGAACTGGGTGAAGGAATTGACCACGGCGATGATCGGCTTGTGGAAATCGCCGTCGGTCATGCCTGTGGCGCGCCACAGGGCGCGGGCGCCGGCCATGTTGCGGCCGGCGGTGGAGGTTTTCGAGCGGTATTCAGGCATGGGGGAAGGCAGCGAACGCAGTGCCATTGATTCTGCATGAAGAACCCGGTTGCTGTTGCAACCATCGTGGCGATGGAATGACCGCTGGAAAGCGCAGGCGCGGGAAATCAGCGGTCGGCGAAACCGGGCATTGCTCGGGGATGCGCCCGGCCCTTTACCTGAAACGATGTTCAGGTTCGCGGTGCCGCCGATTTCCGCCCGCGCGGCCGGATCGGGCATCATTCGGGGACGACTTTCATGGGGCTACGACGATGAAGCGATCCAGGACCACCGCGCTGCTGCTGATGAGCACGGCGCCGCTGCTGTTCACCGCCTGCCAGAAGGAGCAGGCCGTGCAGGTGCAGGAAGGGCTGTACACCTCGGTGGAAGCCTGCAGCGAAGCCACTGGTGATCCGTCCGCCTGCCGTACGGCCTTCGCCACCGCGCAGCAGCAGGCCGCCGACGCCGCGCCCAAGTACGCCAGCAGGGAAGAGTGCGCCAAGGAGTACCCGGCCGAGCAGTGCGTGCAGCAGCACACCAGCGCCGGCACCTCGTTTGTCGGCCCGATGATGATGGGCTTCTTCATGTCGCAGATGCTCAACAGCGGCCGTGGCGCGGTGGCCGCGCCGCCGGCCGCGCAGCCGGCGTTCAAGGACAACGCCAACGGCTGGGCCAAGCCGGCCGGCAGCGGCGGGCTGAACACCGCCAGCGGCATCGGCGCCGGCAAGGCCGGCTTGGCGCCGGTGACCACCGAGCCGAACCGCGCCGTCACCGCCAGCCGCGGCGGCTTCGGCTCGCGCAGCGGCGGCCGCACCACCGTCGGCGGTTGATGCGGTGAGGCGGGTTGCCATTGCCGAGCGCTCCAACTGGCGCGCGCGCGCGGCCGAGGCGGGGTTCCGTTTCCACACCATCGACGGCGCGCCGTACTGGGACGAAACCGCGTACTACGCCTTCACCCTGCGCCAGATCGAGAACGACCTGGAAGACCCCAGCGCCGAGCTGCACGCCATGGCGCTGGACCTGGTCGGCGAGGTGGTGGCCAGCGAGGCGCTGATGGAGCGGCTGGCGATCCCGGCGCCGTTCCGCGACTGGATCGCCGACAGCTGGCGGCGCCGCGACCCGCATCTGTACGGCCGGCTGGATTTCGCCTACGGCGGCAACGGCCCGGCCAAGCTGTACGAACTGAACTACGACACGCCGACCTCGCTGTACGAGGCGTCGTTCTTCCAGTGGCAGTGGCTGGAGGACCAGCGCAACCGCGGCGCGCTGCCGCAGCAGGCCGACCAGTTCAATTCCCTGCACGAAACCCTGGTCGAGCGCTTCGCCGAACTGGCGGCGCAGCTGCCGCCGCCGCTGTATTTCAGCGCGGTGCGCGATTCGGAGGAGGACCAGGGCACGGTCGCCTACCTGCGCGACTGCGCGGCGCAGGCCGGCCTGCACGGCGCGGCCATCGCCATCGAGGACATCGGCCTGTCGGCCGACGGCCGCTTCACCGACCTGGACGACGTGGTGATCGGCAGCCTGTTCAAGCTGTATCCGCTGGAAGACCTGATGCGCGAGGAATTCGGCGCGGCGCTGCCTGGTTCCGGCGTGCGCCTGCTGGAGCCGGCGTGGAAGGCGGTGCTGAGCAACAAGGGCATCCTGCCGCTGCTGTGGCAGCGCCACCGCGGCCATCCCAACCTGCTGGAAGCGCACTTCGACGATGGCAGCGCCCTGCCGGCCGGCTGGGTGCGCAAGCCGCTGCATTCGCGCGAAGGCGCCAACGTCGCCATGCACATGAGCGACGGCCGCTGGCAGGAGAGCGAAGGCCCGTACGCCGGGCCGTGCATCGTACAGGCCTTCCATCCGTTGCCGGCGTTCGAGGGCAACTACCCGCTGGTCGGCAGCTGGGTGGTGGGCGACCGCGCCTGCGGCATCGGCGTGCGCGAGGACGACAGCCGCATCACCCGCGACAGCGCCCGCTTCCTGCCGCACGCCATCGTAGACGATGCACCGCAGGGGAGTACGCGGATCTACGTCTGAGGGTTTTGAGACCCTTCTCCCTCCGGGAGAAGGTGCCCCGAAGGGGCGGATGAGGGGCGGGCGAAGCCTTGTGCAGCCAGACATCGCGGGACTTCGTCCTTACCCTCACCCCAACCCCTCTCCCACAGGGAGAGGGGCTTTCAAGGCGCTACAGCAACCCGTCGCGCTTGACCGCCAGGTAGCGCTCCACCAGCGCGGCCGGCAGTTCCTCGGCGGTGACGTCGAGCACCATCACCCGGTGGCTGCGCAGCGCCTCATGCGCGGCGGCGCGCTGCTGCAGGTAACGGGCGATGGCGCCGGCCTGCACCGCGTCGGGCAGGGTATCCGCGCCGCGGGCGAGGGCATCGTCCAGTTCGCGCTCGCGCAGGCTGGCCACGCACACCAGGTGGCGCTTCTGCAGCAGGCGCACGGCGGCCAGCAGGTCCTCGATGTCCTCGTCGCGCACGTTGGTCACCAGCATCACCAGGCAGCGCCGCGATTGCCGCAGCGACAGTTCGGTGGCGGCGGCGAGGTAGTCGGTGGCCACCGGCTGCGGTTGCAGGTCGAAGCTGGCGCGTAGCAGCGTGTCGATCGCGCCCAGCCCACGCTGCGGCGCCACCCAGCGGCTCTCGCCGCCGCTGGCGAACAGGCCCACGCCGTCGCCCTGGCGCAGCGCCAGGTAGGACACCACCAGCGAGGCGTTGAGCACGTGGTCGAAATGCGACAGCCCGCCCTCGTCGGCCAGCATGCGCCGGCCGGTGTCGATCATCATCACCAGCTGCTGGTTCTTCTCGTCCTGGTACTCGCGCGAGATCAGCTTGCGCGCGCGCGAGGTGGCCTTCCAGTCGATCTGGCGCAGGCTGTCGCCGACGCGGTACTCGCGCATCTGGTGGAAATCCGTGCCCTCGCCGCGGCGCCGCTTCAGGTGCGCGCCGACCAGGCGCGAGGCCATTTCTGCGCTGAGCAGGGCCAGCCGCGTGAGCGGCACGAAGTTCGGGTAGACCCGCACCTTCTGCACCGGCCCGGCGATGCGCGATTGCCGCCACAGCCGCAGCGGCGAATGCAGGCGCAGCTGCACGCCGTCGAAGGCGAAGGCACCGCGCGCGCCGGGGGTGAAGTGGTAGCTGAAGCGTGATTCGCTGGCGCGCGACAGGCGCAGCCGGCGCGGCAACCCGCGCGTGGCCCAGCCGCCGGGCACCAGGTCGAACACGTCCACGCGCTGCCTGCCGAAGCTGTCCAGCTGCAGCCAGGTCTCGCGCTCCACGCCCAGCGCCAGGGTTTCGGGCAGCTCGCGCCGCACCGTGGGCGTGGGCCGGCGCCACAGCCACAACGCGTCGACCAGGGTGGGCAGGGCGATCGCGCAGGCGGCTGCCGTCCAGATTTCGACGGGCAGCAGGCGCAGGGCAACGGGGATGCCGAGCAGGCCCCACAGGGCGAGCAGTGCGATCAACAGCGGTGCGGGCCTCATGCGGTGGCCCTCATGCCGGATGCGATGCCTGCGGACGAGCGCGAAAGCACAAGATCCTTTGCGGTTGCGGTTGCGGTTGCGGTTGCTTGTGACTTTGCTGTTGCCGCCTGCTTTTGATTTTCGGGTCCCCTTCCGCAGCGACGGAGCCGGCGGGAAAAACCCGAAGGGCGGCGTGCATGGATGCACGCCGTTTTTCGACGAGACAGGGATGTCTCGTCGAAAAATCCCGGCGGCGGAGTGGACCCGGCGCGCGCAGCGCGTCGGGCGCGCAGGCAGGGGCGTGCTTTCTCTTGGTTACTTCTCTTTGCACGAGCAAAGAGAAGTAACTCGCGCCCCGAAGGGGAGCGAAAGCCTTTGATCCTGCCCCTGCCGTTGCTCAGGCTCTTTCTGCATACGGAAAAAGGCGACGGCCCGAGCAGAAGCCGTGGCATGAAGGCAAAGAACGAAAGCAGAAGCTTGAAAGCAGAGCTTTCGCCCCTGCTTCGCAGGAGCGAGCCACCTTTCTTTGCTCGTGCAAAGAAACGTGGCCCAAAGAAAGCACGCCCCTGCCTCCGCGCCCTCCGTGCCTGCGGCACTCCGGGTCCACTCCGCCGCCGGGATTTTTCGACACGACATCCCTGTCGTGTCGAAAAACGACGTGCATCCATGCACGTCGCCCCTGCGGGGTCTTGTCCGTCGGCTCCGTCGCTGCGGAAGGGGACCCGAAAGGCAGAAGCGGAAAGCAAAATCACGGCAACGGCACCCCTCCCCGACCCTCCCCTTCGCACTGCGTGCGAAAGGGAGGGAGTGGAAGCAGCGTGGCTGCCCGTACGGCTCATTTGCGCGGCGCCTCCACCTTCGCCAGCAGCGCGGTCAACGCATCGTCCGCCGACTGCCCTTCGATCTGCAGCTCCGGCGCCAGCGCGATGCGGTGCCGCAATGCGGGCCTGGCGATCTCGCGCACGTCATCCGGCGTGACGAAATCGCGCCCGGCCAGCACCGCCTGCGCGCGCGCCGCGCGCACCAGCGCCAGGCTGCCGCGCGGGCCGGCGCCCAGCGCGATGCCCGGCCATTTGCGCGTGGCCGCCACGATGCGCACCGCGTAGTCGATCACCTGCGGGTCCACCGTGATCGCCGCCACCGCCTGCTGCATGGCCACCACGTCGGCGCCGCTCATCACCCGCGGCACCTGCGACAGGTCGAAGTCGCTGGCGCTGCGGCCGGCGGTGATCGCCTCCACCATGCGCTTCTCGTCCTCCAGCTGCGGGTAGTCGATCAGCACCTTGAGCAGGAAGCGGTCCAGCTGCGCTTCCGGCAGCGGGTAGGTGCCTTCCTGCTCTACCGGGTTCTGCGTGGCCAGGGTGAGGAAGGGCGGGGTAAGCGGGAAGGCGCGGCCTTCGATGGTGACCTGGCCTTCCTGCATCACTTCCAGCAGTGCCGACTGGGTCTTGGCCGGGGCGCGGTTGATCTCGTCGGCCAGCAGCAGGTGGGTGAACACTGGGCCGCGGCGGATCTTGAAGCTCTCGGTCTTGGGGTCGTACACGGCGTGGCCGCTGACGTCGCTGGGCATCAGGTCGGGCGTGAACTGCACGCGCGCGTAATCCAGCTCCAGCGCCTGCGCCAGCGCGCGCACCAGCAGGGTCTTGCCCAGGCCGGGCACGCCTTCGATCAGTACGTGGCCGCCGGCCAGCAGCGCCACCAGGATCTGGTCCAGCACGTCGGCCTGGCCGATGAAGGCCTGGCCCACCGCTTCGCGCAGGCGTTCGACGCGTTCGATCAGTTCGGTGTTGCCGGGCGCGGGCGCCGGTGCGGGCGCATCGCCGGGAAGGGCGGGCGGAGCGGGCAGGTCGGTCATAGCTGGTTTCTCATCTGGATGAGCAGGGCGATGCGTTCGCGCAGCGCGGCGTCGTCGCGTGACGGAGGAAGCTGCATCGCCAGCCGCACGCGTTCGAGCGGCCAGCGCAGGTGGTCGGCGATGGCCTGCAGCTGGGCATCGCCGGTGAGGGCCGCGGCCAGCGGCGCGCGGCGGCGCAGGCGCGCCAGGAAGGATTGGAGCACCGCGTCGTACAGCAGCGGCGATTTGCCGTAGCGGTGCAGGTGCTCGCCGCTGGCGCGCACGTGTTCGAGCAGCGAGCGGCGCTCCTGCCGCGGCGAGGGCAGCAGCGGACCGAAGCGCTGCGCGCGCATCCACAGCCACGCCAGCAGCGCCAGCAGCAGCGGCAGCCAGATCGGCCAGCCGCGCTGCAGCACGGTGCGCCACAGCGACGGCGCTTCGGCCGCGTAGACCAGGTGCATGCGGCCCTTGCCGTAGTTGGGGGCCAGCACCAGCCGCGCCAGGTCGCGGTGCGGCTGGTCGCGCAGGCCGGTGTCCCTTTCGTCCTGGCCGTTGCGCAGGAAATCCATGTCGGCCAGCACGTCCACCCGGCCGCTGCCGTAGCGCAGCCGCGCGTAGGCCAGCGTGTCGTCGGCGGCATCGCCCCAGCGCCGCTCGGCGCGTGCGTTCTCGCCCAGGGTGAAGCGGGGGCCGGCGCAGAATTCCTGGTGCTCCTCCTGCCCCTGCACCTGCCACGGCTGGCAGCGCGGTGCGGCTTCGCTGGGCGTGATGCCGAAGCGGCCCAACAGCGTGCGTTCGCCATCCAGCGCCTCGTCGGCCCTGGGCATGCGCAGCAGCAGGTGGCCGCCGTATTCCACCCAGTCCGCCAGCTGTTCGACCTGCTCCGGCGCGAGCTGGCGCGGATCGTCCAGCAGCAGCACGGTGTCGCGGGCCTGCAGGCGCATGGCCGGCAGGTCGAGCGTGCGCCGCGTCTCCGCCTCCACGCCGTCGCGGCGCAGGGTTTCGCGCAGGGCGAACAGCGGGTTGAAGCTGGGTTCGCCATAGGCCGGCAGCGTGGCCTGCTCGCAGACGCGCTGGTAGGTGCGCAGGAACCACATCACCGCCACGCCCGCCAGCAGCAGGACGGCCAGGGCGATCAGCGCGTTGCGCCAACGCGGGCTCATGCCGGCCACCCGTACTGCTGGTGCAGGTCGTCGAGCAGGGTGTTGAACTCATCGTCCGATGGCAGGCGCCCGGCATAGGCGGCGTACTGCCAGGTGCGCACCATGCGCGCGAACAGGCGCCGGTCCGCTTCCTGCGGCATGCGCTTTGATGCGCGCAGGCACTGCGCTTCGGTGCTGCCCGGCGGCAGCACGATGTCGGCGCGCCGGGCCAGTTCGTCCAGGCTGGCGCGGTACAGCAGGGCCAGCGCATGCCGCGGCCGGCCGTCCTGCCACAGGCGGCGGGCGCTGGCGAGGATGTCCGGCGGCAGGGTGTCGGGCAGCTGCAGTTCGTGCTGGGTGACGTCCGACTGGGCTTCGCGGCGACGACGGCGCCCGCTGCCGCGCAGCCAGGGCAGCCACCAGCGGGCGGTCAGCGCCAGCGCGAGCAACAGCGCGCCGACCACGATCCACAGGAAGCCTTCGCTGAGCAGGGCCAGCAGCTTGGCGAGCGCACCGAGCAGCTCGCCGCCGGGGAAATCCCAATCGCGTGCGGGCTTCTGCTTCTCCTCCTCCACGGCCCTGCGCTCCCAGCGGCAGACCATGTGTCTGGCGCCCAGCTGCGGGTCTTCGTAGGCACGCGCGGCCGCCTGGCGGAAGCCGGCGGTATCGACCTGCGCGGGGCCGAAGACCGTTGCCGGCGTGGCCGCGGCCGCTGGCGCGGCGGCGCTGCCCTTGTGGTTGTCGTGCGTCGCGGCGGCCGCATCGCCGGCCTCCTGCGCATGGACCGGCAGTGACAACGGCGCGCAGGCCAGCAGCGCCACGAGTAGCAGCGGCGCCGCGCGCGACAGCCGCTCGCGCAGGCGGCGGAAGGCGATCTCCACGTCCCAGGCTTCCAGCTGGGTGCGGCGGTTGAGGTACAGGCCGAAGCCAGCGCCGCTGTAGAACGGGCCGATCAGCGTCATCGCGCCCCAGGCCAGCAGGTTGAAACCCAGCCACACCCACGACGGCGTGTCGCTGCCGATCAGCGATACCGCCACGCGCAGCGATTCGGGCAGCGCATCCAGCGGCACGAACATGAAGACCAGGGCGATGCCGGCCAGCTGCAGCATCACCTCGAAATGCCAGCACACCAGGGTCAGCAGCGCCGCATGGCCGTAGGCCGCGCCGCCCAGCACGCGCCGCCGCAGGCGCCGTTGCCCGGCGTCGCCGCCTTCGAGCAGGTCCACCGGCATCAGCAGCGAGCGCGCCGGGCTCAGCCGGCGCCAGCCCAGGTAGGCCAGCAGGCCGCGCCAGCCCCAGCGCCACTGCGCGCGCAGCGTATCCGCGGTGCCGGGCACCGCGCCGAACGCGCCGCGCGAAATCACGTACAGCGGAATGCGCTCGAACGCCGGCTTCAACCACCACATCAGCAGCGCCGGCAGCCAGAACGCGTCCAGCCACCAGCCGGCCAGGTTGAGCAGCACGAACAGCGGCGCGGTCAGCAGCAGCCACGGCTTCCAGATGGCCGCGGCGTGGCGCCGCACCAGCGCGCTGCCCAGCTCCATCGCCTCCCACTGCGAACGCGCGCGCAGCACCACGTCGAGCTGGTCAATGCGCATCGCCGCCCCCGTGCCCGCCGCGCCACAGCCAGGCGAACACCAGCGTCCACAGCACGCCGGAGACGGTGAACTTGCCCCACGCGGGCACCCAGGCGATGGATGACCAGAACGCCTCGATGAAGGCCGCCACCAGCAGCATGAAGGCCACGCCCAGGCACAGCCGCGCGCCGATCACCCCGCCTTCCACCAGCGCATCGATGCGGCGCTTGCGGCCCGGTGCGATCAGCCGCAGCCCCAGCTGCAGGCCGGCGCCGCCGGCAATCACGATGGCGGTCAATTCGAACGGCGCATGCCCCACCACGAAGCGCCAGAACGCATCGCCATAGCCCACCTGCTGCAGGTGCCCGGCCACCGCGCCGATGGTCAGGCCGTTGAACAGCAGCACCAGCACCGTGCCGACGCCGGCCAGCAGGCCGCTGGCGAAGGTGCGCAGGCCGATGCTGATGTTGTTCATGATGTAGTGGCCGAACATCGCCCAGTCGGTGCCGCTGTCGCGGCCCAGGTGGTCGGCGGTGGGCGCGTACATCTTTTCCATCTGCGCGATCTGCGGCGGGTCCAGCAGCAGGTGCACCAGCTCCGGCCTGTATTGCAGCAGCACGAACACGCCCACCAGCGGCGCCACGAACAGCGCGCACGCCACCCACATCGCCGCGGCCTGGCGGCGCACCAGCTGCGGGAAACCGGCGAACAGGAATTCCACCGCACGCTGCCAGCGTGGCGGCGGCGCGCGGTACAGCAGGTTGTGGCCGCGCTGCATCAGCTGCTGCAGGCGCTCGACCAGCTGCGGGCTGTAGCCGCGGCGGCGCGCCAGCGCCAGCTGCTGGCACAGGCGCCGGTAGCGCTCGGGAATGGTCTCGTCGCCCGGCAGGTCGGGCGCGGGCGTACCGCGCGCCTTGCGCGCGCTGCCGCCGCGCTGCTGCAGCCAGTCCTCGAACTGGCGCCATTCATGCTGGTGGCGGGTGACGAACTGTTCCTGCCTCATCGCCGCCCCAGCAGCCAGTTGGCCATCGCGTACAGGCGCAGCACGCCGGTTGGGCCCTGCGCCCGGCTCAGGCCGCTGGCGATATCGGCCAGCTCGCTCTGGCGCGGGCCGGACAGCGCCGGGGCGCGGTCGGCGAAGGCGATCACCGCCATCTGCTCGGCCGGCTGCAGCGGCAGCGGCGGCGCCAGCACGGTGTCGATGCGCGCCGGCGGCACCGGCGCGGGCGCCGGCACGTGCACCACCAGGCTGCCGGCCACCAGGTCGCCCAGCCGGCGCCCGTGCGCATCGCACAGGCAGGCAAGCAGGCCCAGCGCATAACCGAACGGCAGCATGTCCACGGTGCGCAGCAGGTTGCGCACGATCGCCGGCATCCAGCCCAGCGGCGCGCCGTCGCGCGCCACCACCCGCAGGCCGAGCGCGCGCTTGCCCAAGGTCTGGCCGAACCAGACCTCCAGCACGATGGGGTAACCCCAGAACATCAGGAACATCAGCCCCAGGTACAGGCCCTGGCCCAGCCCGCCCAGCGCCATCAGCAGCGGGCTCATCAGCGCCAGCACGCCGAAGCGCGTCATCAGGTCGATCAGCCACGCCAGCGCCCGCGGCACCGGCCCGGCCGCCGGCAACTGCAGCGGCACGCCTTCGGGCGTGATGACCTCGCGGAAGGTGTCGAGCATGGGCAAAGCGTGGTTCAACGCGACGCCACCGGCGTCGCGCGGGCAACGGCCGGGTCGCGGGGAAAAGCGGTTATCCCGGCACGGGGGGCTGCCGCGGGCATGGGGCTCTCTGCTGCGTCCTTGTCAGGGGCCGACTTTACCTGCCGGCCCCGCCAAAACCCAGCCTGCGCACGCGGCCGGGGCGGCCATGCCCGCCCGTTCAAACGGCCGAATAGACCATCAGTACCGCACCGATGACGGTGGCGGCCAGCGCGCCGGAGAAGATCCATTCGGAGATGCTGACCAGGCGGTTGGCGTTGGCGCTGCCCTGGTTCTTCTGCGCCAGGTAGCCGAGCACCACGACGAACAGGAAGCCGAGCGAGGAGAACAGGAAGAAATCGTCCGCCGCCACCTCGACATGGTCGATCGAGGTCTTGGCGGCCAGGATCGCCACCAGCGCCAGGTTGATGCTCGCCAATGTGCCGCTGATCGAGATCAGCGTGTCGATGGACTGGTCGGTATGGGCCATGGCCTGCCTTCCTGCGTGGGTGCCGCCGGGTTCAGCGTACGGTACCGTTCCTGCGGCCGCCGCCGAAGAACTTGCGCGCCACGCCGCCCAGCGCGATGGCGCCGATCAGCAGCAGCTTCCAGAACTTGGCGAAGACCAGCCCGAGCTTGGCGAACAGCCCGGCCTTGGCCGCCAGCCCGCCGCCGATCAGCGTCGCCACGCCATAGGCGGCGATCTTGTCGGTCTTGGGGTTGTGGTCGGCATAACGCGCGCCGGGCTCGAACTCGGCCATCGGCAGCAGCTTTTCCATGCCGGTGCGCACCAGCGGCAGCTCGTTCATGCCCGACACCGCGTTGAGGCTCAGGTAGCCGTGGCGGCCGAGCACACGGATGTCGTAATTGAGCACGTGGCCGGGCTGGCCGTTGAACTCCAGCTCCTTGGCCCAGTACAGCTTGTTGTTGCCGGCGTCGTAGCGCGGCGGCACCGCCCAGCCCACCAGCTTCAGCGTGCCGTAACCGGCCTTCTCGCGCTCCGGGTTGGCGTCATTGGTCTGCTCCTGCATCTCGCGCAGCAGCTTGGCGTAGTCCATCTTCGACGCGTCCTCGTCGGACACGTAACCGTCGTCCGAATACGTCACCACCACCGCCCAGCTGTCGTCGTCGGCCAGGCTGGGCGAACGCGGCACGATCAGCCCCAGCACGTCCTCGTCGGGCGGGTTGCCCCACATGTCCTCCAGCACGCGCCGCGCATCGGCCTGGTCCAGGTAGCGGAACTCCGGGCCCAGGTTGAAGCGCGCCTTGGCGGCGGGCACCTCGATGGTGCCGGAGCGGAAATGCAGCGACTGCACGAACGCCGCGGCGTCCTGCTCGTCCTGCGCCAGAGCGGGCGAAGCAGCGCACAACAGCGTCGCGCCGGCCAGCAGGCCCAGCGCCATGGATCTGATCGACATGAAGGGTTCCTTTCCCTGGAAGGGCGCCCCCGCGCCCGAGGCCGGCAGTGTGGGGCAAGCGCGGCCCCGGCGGCAACGGAAACCGCCGGCGGTGCACCGTAGCTGCGGGGCTTGCCCCGCAGGCTCCTTCAGCCCGCCATTCCCAGGTACTGGTCCTTCAACCGCACGTAATGGTCCGCCGAATAGCGCAGCCCCTCGATGTCCTTCTCGCTCAAGGTGCGCACCGGCCGCGCCGGGTTGCCCACCCACAACTCGCCGCGCGCCACCCGCTTGCCCGGCCCCACCACCGCCCCGGCGCCGATGAACGCCTCGTCCTCGATCACCGCGCCATCCAGCACGCACGCGCCCATGCCGATCAGGCAGTAATCGCCAATGCGGCACGCATGGATGATGCAGCCATGCCCCACGGTCACGCCCTCGCCGATCAGCGTGGGGTACCCGCCCTTGTTGTACGGGCTCTCGTGGCTGACATGGATGATGGTGCCGTCCTGCACGTTGGTGCGCGCCCCGATGCGCACATGGTTCACATCGCCCCGGATCACCGTGCCCGGCCACACCGACACGTCATCGCCCAGCACCACGTCGCCGATGATGGTGCACGCGGGGTCGATGTAGACGCGCTGGCCGAGGGTGGGGGATTTTTCCAGGAAGGGGCGGAGGGAAGTCACTGAAAGAGTCCAAGGGTGGTCGTCCGACTTTGGATGATAGGCGTATGCCTTGCTTTCTCCTACATCGGATGGAGTGGCGGAAGTGAAGTGGCTGCCAAGCGGAATGAACAGAAAACCTGAAGGTCTAACTGGATACCGTCGAAGGTTTATAGGTTGGTTGCTCTGCAGCGAACTCAAAGAATCCAAGATATAAACTTCATTCCTGAGCTGCCTACGCGGCAGCGAACCCCAGCACCAGGAGGAATGCCGCGGAGTCGATTTTCTGAGCTGCCTACGCGGCAGCGAACGTGCGGTTGTCCGGGTGCCACTCCGGGCCGATTTTCTGAGCTGCCTACGCGGCAGCGAACTCACCGGTGAAGGTAATCTCTGCGTTGTACATTTTCTGAGCTGCCTACGCGGCAGCGAACGCGCGCTCGATCAGCACGCGGCTCATCTTGCCTTTCTGAGCTGCCTACGCGGCAGCGAACACCAGCACGAACCCCTCCGGCGCGGCGCGCAGTTTCTGAGCTGCCTACGCGGCAGCGAACGCCCGGCTGCAGGAACAGGGCTACTACGTCGTTTTCTGAGCTGCCTACGCGACAGCGAACGTCGTCCAGGCCCAGCTTACGGCGCATGGCCTTTTCTGAGCTGCCTACGCGGCAGCGAACATGGCGGCGCGCCTGGACAAGTCCCTGGCTAATTTCTGAGCTGCCTACGCGGCAGCGAACGCGGTGCCGACCTGCGCGGTGCCGACCTGAGCTTTCTGAGCTGCCTACGCGGCAGCGAACCGCATGGGCCGTCCGCTCGACAATGCCCGCAATTTCTGAGCTGCCTACGCGGCAGCGAACAATAGCGCTACGCTCTTCGTCATTCCGTGCGCTTTCTGAGCTGCCTACGCGGCAGCGAACGACACCGCCCACGTCTGCCAGGACCTGCAACATTTCTGAGCTGCCTACGCGGCAGCGAACGAAAGCGCCCTGAAGCGCACAGCGATGCCGAGTTTCTGAGCTGCCTACGCAGCAGCGAACGCGAAGAGTGCGAGTTGAAGGACCCGGTGGAATTTCTGAGCTGCCTACGCGGCAGCGAACCAGGGAGTGGGGATGAAAGACAAGCTCTTGATTTTCTGAGCTGCCTACGCGGCAGCGAACATGCCACAGCGCGGCCAGGTAGCCATCGGTCATTTCTGAGCTGCCTACGCGGCAGCGAACGCTGCCACGCTTCTCGAACAAGGGGCGGGAAATTTCTGAGCTGCCTACGCGGCAGCGAACGGCATGGTACTCGCGCAGGAATCGGTCAAGGTTTTCTGAGCTGCCTACGCGGCAGCGAACGACGTTTGGGGGCAGGGTGCCTACTTCGTTGATTTCTGAGCTGCCTACGCGGCAGCAAACCTTCAGCACGAGGCGGCGGCCTTTGCCGATGATTTCTGAGCTGCCTACGCGGCAGCGAACGAGGTCACGGGTGTCGCTGCCCTGGTGAGCCATTTCTGAGCTGCCTACGCGGCAGCGAACGCACGCGGGAGGGGTCAGACCGGGTTCGGATTTTTCTGAGCTGCCTACGCGGCAGCGAACCTCGCCGGGGCGGTCCTCCAACGCGGCACGACTTTCTGAGCTGCCTACGCGGCAGCGAACAGGGGCGCGTCGTCCTCGCTCTCGGTCTCGACTTTCTGAGCTGCCTACGCGGCAGCGAACTTCGTAGCCCCAGCCGCCCGCCAGGCCGTGCATTTCTGAGCTGCCTACGCGGCAGCGAACGGTGGCCTCCAGCTCGGACCTGCCCATCCACTTTTCTGAGCTGCCTACGCGGCAGCGAACATCCTCGCCGTTGACGATTTCGACCATGCCGATTTCTGAGCTGCCTACGCGGCAGCGAACTGGGCAGTGGACAAGCCGCTGCACCCGCAGCTTTTCTGAGCTGCCTACGCGGCAGCGAACGTCGCCGGCGGGCTCGGCAACTGGCCTTGAGTTTTCTGAGCTGCCTACGCGGCAGCGAACGTGACCCTGCGCCGGCTCAACCAGAGGAACACTTTCTGAGCTGCCTACGCGGCAGCGAACAGGACGTGTACCTGACGATCATGTCGGTCTCTTTTCTGAGCTGCCTACGCGGCAGCGAACCGCGGCGCAGATGCGCGGGCTCGTGACGATCATTTCTGAGCTGCCTACGCGGCAGCGAACGTCGAAGCAGTCATCTGGATTTCCTTCTGTATTTTCTGAGCTGCCTACGCGGCAGCGAACCGGCGAGGCTCACGCCTTCATCGGGGTTGCTGTTTCTGAGCTGCCTACGCGGCAGCGAACGTGGAGAGGATAGCGTTCGTTTCGGCATGAATTTTCTGAGCTGCCTACGCGGCAGCGAACGGTCGCGTTCGCAGTCGCTGCGATACGGCTCCTTTCTGAGCTGCCTACGCGGCAGCGAACCTGATCGAGGGCCAGCTGACCGCATCACCGAATTTCTGAGCTGCCTACGCGGCAGCGAACCGTCGACAACGAGCGGCGTCTGGTGTCGGTCAGTTTCTGAGCTGCCTACGCGGCAGCGAACACCGCGCCCTCGGCGCCGACGCCCAGGGTCTGTTTCTGAGCTGCCTACGCGGCAGCGAACACCGCCGTCCATGCCGGCCTTGCCGACTTCATTTTCTGAGCTGCCTACGCGGCAGCGAACATTGAGGCCCGGGCTTCATGCGTGCCGCTCCGGTTTCTGAGCTGCCTACGCGGCAGCGAACGGCGGCTACGCTGAGCGCGTCGAGTGGCTGATTTTCTGAGCTGCCTACGCGGCAGCGAACACGGGTGATGAACTGATGCGCGCCAGGATTGGTTTCTGAGCTGCCTACGCGGCAGCGAACATGAGCTGGCTCTTTTCGCAGGCGCTGGTGGATTTCTGAGCTGCCTACGCGGCAGCGAACGGTCAAGTACGCGAGGTCCATGGCGTCGCGCATTTCTGAGCTGCCTACGCGGCAGCGAACCTCGAACTCGCGGGGGAACGTGTTCATGTTCATTTCTGAGCTGCCTACGCGGCAGCGAACGCGGTATCGGGACTACAGCGAACAGCCGCGGATTTCTGAGCTGCCTACGCGGCAGCGAACCGCATGCGGCAGCATTTCGGGCCGAGCCTGATTTTCTGAGCTGCCTACGCGGCAGCGAACGAAGTTCTGCACCTCGATGTTCAGCACCAGGTTTTCTGAGCTGCCTACGCGGCAGCGAACCTCGATGACATGCTCCACGGCCTGCGCGCCAATTTCTGAGCTGCCTACGCGGCAGCGAACATGTTGTGCGTTGCGATGGTCGCGCCCGGATCTTTCTGAGCTGCCTACGCGGCAGCGAACCAGGGGGGAGGCTGGGATATCTAGCCGGAAGATTTCTGAGCTGCCTACGCGGCAGCGAACGCGTGACAGCTGTTCCGGCAGCACCTGCGTGTTTTCTGAGCTGCCTACGCGGCAGCGAACATAAGGTGCCGTATAACTTTCACAGTCGGAATTTTTCTGAGCTGCCTACGCGGCAGCGAACGTACTCGGGCTAGTGAACAAAGGCATCGGCAATTTCTGAGCTGCCTACGCGGCAGCGAACGTAAGCCAGCTTTTCGATGATTGCGCCCGCCATTTCTGAGCTGCCTACGCGGCAGCGAACTAACCCGCGTCTGCGCCTGGCGGATCACCAGCTTTCTGAGCTGCCTACGCGGCAGCGAACTGGACGTTCGTCAAGGGTCCGTTCCTGCAAGTTTTCTGAGCTGCCTACGCGGCAGCGAACCCGACAATGCAGCTTCGACGGCGGCGATGACATTTCTGAGCTGCCTACGCGGCAGCGAACTGATTTCGTCGGCGGCTGTGAATCGCCTTACTTTTCTGAGCTGCCTACGCGGCAGCGAACATCCATAGCCTGCTCGGCCTGGTCGAGCCGCATTTCTGAGCTGCCTACGCGGCAGCGAACGCGCAGCAGGTATTCGCGGTGCTGCGCGAGTTTTTCTGAGCTGCCTACGCGGCAGCGAACTTACATCGACGGGCGGTGAGCGAGTGTTCGCATTTCTGAGCTGCCTACGCGGCAGCGAACCTGAACGAACAGTTCGGAAGCGCCGAAGGGTTTTTCTGAGCTGCCTACGCGGCAGCGAACAATACGCGTGGACGATCCGTGCCACGAACGGTTTTCTGAGCTGCCTACGCGGCAGCGAACGCATGCCGATCCTCGCTGCCGCCCTTGGGGCTTTTCTGAGCTGCCTACGCGGCAGCGAACACAGACCGAATCGTCCAGGCAGTTCGGTTCAATTTCTGAGCTGCCTACGCGGCAGCGAACAACACGGCGGACGAGACGGGCTCAGGGTGGACTTTCTGAGCTGCCTACGCGGCAGCGAACATGCTGAGCGACGAGAAAATCGAAAGGCGGCTTTTCTGAGCTGCCTACGCGGCAGCGAACTTCAGGCCATCGATGCCGCCGCGCAGCTTGCTTTTCTGAGCTGCCTACGCGGCAGCGAACGGCGCGTTCACGAAGAACGCCGTTGTCGATCTTTTCTGAGCTGCCTACGCGGCAGCGAACGCGTGCGGTGGCGCCATATCGCCGAACCGGCCTTTCTGAGCTGCCTACGCGGCAGCGAACTGCGGGCTGTTGTCGACACCTGCCCGCTGGTCTTTCTGAGCTGCCTACGCGGCAGCGAACAACCGAGCGCTTCTACGCCGAGCAGTACGACTTTTCTGAGCTGCCTACGCGGCAGCGAACTTCGATGGTGACGATTACTACCTGATCAACGTTTTCTGAGCTGCCTACGCGGCAGCGAACCATTGCCGATGCGTTCGGCGTCACAGGCACATTTTCTGAGCTGCCTACGCGGCAGCGAACAAGTAGCCCGTGGGGATCCGCGGGAACTCCCATTTCTGAGCTGCCTACGCGGCAGCGAACGCGGCTGTCGATGAACTTCTCCAGGTCGCGCTTTTCTGAGCTGCCTACGCGGCAGCGAACGCCGACGAAATCAGCGAGCGCATGGCCTTCATTTTCTGAGCTGCCTACGCGGCAGCGAACGATGGCCCACAGATCGACCTTGTAGTCGTCCATTTCTGAGCTGCCTACGCGGCAGCGAACTGCGTATGGGCGATCAAGAAGCTGGTTAGCACTTTCTGAGCTGCCTACGCGGCAGCGAACACGCTGCGCGGTCGTTCGGCCCCCGTTACCCTTTTCTGAGCTGCCTACGCGGCAGCGAACGCGCGCGCGTTTCCTGATCGCGCGCCGACAGTTTTCTGAGCTGCCTACGCGGCAGCGAACACGAAACCGGTACTCGCCCAAGGCTCCGGCAATTTCTGAGCTGCCTACGCGGCAGCGAACCGCGAACGCCGTGGTGGAAGTCTTGGGCCATTTTTCTGAGCTGCCTACGCGGCAGCGAACGAGGCAGTGCCATCGTGGGATTCTCCGTTGAATTTCTGAGCTGCCTACGCGGCAGCGAACGCCGGGTTGAAGCTGTTGTCCGCGACCTCCTTTTTCTGAGCTGCCTACGCGGCAGCGAACATCCGACTTCGCGTCGCGGGCGCTGGTGTCCATTTCTGAGCTGCCTACGCGGCAGCGAACTAGACGAATTTCACGTCAAGTCATTGGTAATGCTAAGGAAATTCATGATTAAAGGAATGCCCCCAAATTTCCGGGGGCATTCGCAAGTCACTGATTTTCAAAGAGCGCTACTGACTCCCTGGAAATAGGGTCAGAACCACGGGATGGTGCTGGTGCTGCTCAATCCGTGGCTGTTGAACGTCCCCGGTGTGGGGGTGTCCGCCAACGGACCCAGGGCGACGAACAGGCAGAAGGGCTGCCCTGTGCTGCGGCTGCGCAGGTGCAGGTAGGGCAGGTTGGGGCGGCGCTCCACGGTCTGGGGGATGGCTTGTTGCGCTTGCTGTTCGGTCTCCCCCTTGCGCCGCATGCGACGGCGGCGCAGGCGTTCGGCGTTGGTCTTGAACTGCCGGCGGTGCACGGTGCGCTGCGGTGCTCCTTCCGGAACCGGGGTGATCCCGGTAAGGCGTACGTGGTCGCGCAGACCCTTGAGCCAATCTTCCTGCAGGAAGCGACGCAGGGTGGCCTCGCTGCCATGCAGCCGCAGCACGGTGCCCAAGGTGCGAGGAGTAGTGCTGTAGCCCGGGAAGCTCGCACCGATGTCCTCGATACGCCGCTGGACCAGCGCCAGGTGCAGGCGGTCGTAGAGCGCGCCAAGTAGTTGCGGGGCGGTGGTCTCCGGATCGGGGACCACCTGGATGTCGACATGGTGGCTGGTCATGGTGTTCAGCCTGCTTCGCCGAACACGCCGCCCCTAACCAGGGTGGCGATGACGAAGTGCTGCTGCTCCACCGGTGGCGCCTTGTCCTTCAGTACCCAGGCATCGAGCAGGTTGTAGAAATCCTGTTTTTCCTTGGGTTGGCGATAGGCCTTGCCCTGCGTGGTCACCGAGCCGTAAGGCTCTACCGCGATGGGGCCGTTGCTGGCCGCCTCCGGATACCAGGTGTCCACCGTGCGCAGCGCATTGCCGAGCTTCTGGGAGTGGATGGCAGCCACCTTGTCGACGTGGTACAGGGTCTTGCTCTTCTTGCCGGCCGCCTTGTCCAGGATGAGTTCCTGGGAGGGGAAAACCTCCTGGCCAGCGCCCATGCGGACGAAAGCGGTGACCTGCAGCAGTACGTGGTTGTCACCGGCCAGGCCAGCGGCGATCAGCTCGCCCAGTTCGGCCAGGGCGGCGGCTTCCCCGGCCGGCGCCACGAGATCGTGCAGCGAATGTGCAAGCGCATCGAAGGTCCACTGCTGGACGGGCTTGCCGTCGCGCAGATGGGACACCGTCACCTCGACCTGTTCGGCGCCAATACGGTTGCGCCACAGGAAGCGGCCATTGGCCAGATTGGCTGCATAGCGGCGCGCCAGCTCGTTGAAGCCGTGCTGGCGTACGTAGCCGTCCACCGTTTCCAGCAGCTTGCTGCGATAGGCGGCGTCGTTGCAGGCCGAGGGCCTGCCGGTTCCACCAAGCACGCGCAAGGTGAACTGCACCTTCAGCGTGTCGGCATCGGCCGGCAATGCCGCCACATCGACGGTCTGCAGGTTGGGGTTCTGGATGGCGGCGTCCAGCTTGGCCGGATCCTGGCCGCTGGTTTTCAGGCGGTTGGAGATGGTGCCGCGCACGGATTTTTCGCGCAGGCCTACCGGTTTCCAGTCCGCCGCTTGGGTGCGTGCCGCCCAGTTTCCACTGGTGAACAGGGCATCGGACGGGTCCAGCTTGCGTTCGAAGGCCAGGACGGATGCGGTCTTGAGTTCCTTGGACATGATGGGATTCCTTTTCTACCGGGTCAGTAGGTGGTGGTGTCGAATTCAAAAGGCGTATCCAGCTCACCCTCGTCGAGAGGTTGCGCATGGTCGTTGCGACAGCGATACAGGCCTAGCTCGGGCTGCGTGTCGGCATACCAGAGCAGGCTTTCAGGCACATGCAGGCGGTGTGGGCTGATCCACTGGCCCACCGAGTACAGGCTTTCGACGAAGCGGAACGGCGTTCCGGCATCGCGGGCGTTGACCACGCTGCCGGCAGCGTGCAGTTCGCCCAGCGCGCCGTAACCCACTGGGATGGGAACCACCCAGCCATTGCCAGTTCGGTCGTTGGTCCAGCTGCCCTTGCCGGTATCGTGGTCGGCCTGCCAGCGCCAATTGATGCGGGCCAATGACAGCCAGGCATCCAACGGGCTTGGCGCCTTGCCTGATTGCTCCTGTTGCTGCAGGCGCTCGGCCAGCAGGTCGTCACGGCTCACAAGCGCGAAGCCAGGCAACAGGCGCATGCGTGCCTTGGCGAACAGTGCCTGGCGATCGGCTGCGGTGCCTGTCAGCTCCAGCGCCCAAGGTTGGTAGCGCCGACGCCAGGGATGGGCCGGCGGTATCAGGCTGCCACCTGCGATGCGCATGCCGGCCAGCAGTTCGGCCAGTGCCCGCAGATCGCCTTCGCGCGTTTCTGGCTGCTTCTGCCAGCGCAGGCTCGTGGCGGCCAGCAGCAGGCTCAGGCCCAAATGGATGCGACCCTCCTCGACGATCGCAGAGCTGCCGCCGTCTTTGTTCACCGGGTTGCGGGTCAGGTAGAAGCTGTTGACGAAGCCGCCTTCGGTGGCCAATTCGCGATGTTGGTGGCAGACCACTCCCACGGCATTGAACCGGACATCCAGTCCCGCGGCTTCCGCCTTGCGCTGCAAGGCCCACATCAGCCCCAGGAACGCCGTCATCGATGGGAAGCCGTGCGTCAGCGGGCCGGAAATGGCGTTGGCGTTCTGCACCTGCAGATGCGGGAAAACAAGCAGGTGATCGAATTGCGGGCAAGTGCTCATGCCGTGCCTCCTTTCGGCGCGCGCCGCTGCACGGGTACCGGCCAGGTCGCATCGACGACCGCATGGCGCGCCCAGTGCCGGTACTCCGCGTCCCCGACGGCGACCAGTCCGGCGGAACGCAGCCGGTCGTTCAACCAGTTGGCGAAATCGCCCGCCACCTGATCCGGCCAATCGCCGAACTCCCAGGCAGCGATGAAGGCTTCGTCCTCGGCGGCCAGCTCTGGTTGCGGGCGCGGATCCAGCTCCACGCGTTCGGGGTCCAGCCAGACCTGCTGGTGCAGGGGCAAGGTGCAGCTTTCGTTCCTCGTCCATCCCGGTTCGAAACGAACCTGCGTTTCCACGGCAAAGATGGCCAGCTGAGCTCCCAGTTCCTGCGCCAGTTCGGAGCGCTTCCGTCGCGTTGCATCGGTAGGGGACGGATTGGACAGAAGAAAGCTGGCCAGTTGGTCGACGGTGTCGCGAACGCCAGGGAACCAAGCCAGGCGATCCATTGCCGATTCGAGATTCAGCAGCTTGCGCGGTTGCTCGATGTCCCAGCTCGGCGGCAGGGAGGCAAGCAGGTAGTTGACGCCGCCGCGTTCGCTGTTGAGCTGCGACACATTCTGGGGCTTGGTGCCCCCCAGCTTGCGGGCGACCAGGTTGCGGTAGTCGCGGTAGGGCGTTTCGTGCGCCTCCTTGGCGCGGAACGCCTGCCGTGCGGCCTTGTTGTCCTCACCGAAACGCGCGTTCTGGATCTCGGCATGCACGGCATGGGCCAGGCTGCTGGAGAACAGGGGTTGCAACAGGTGATAGGCCGCGTCTTCGGTGGCGGGGCCGTCGACCAGCCAGTACAGCTGTTTGGCGGCCTCGTGCGACGCGGGATGGGTATCGCCGCGGACCAGGCCGCTGAAGGCCTTCATCCAGCTGTCTGCGGTCTTGGCATCCGCGTGCAGAGCTGAGCGCAGGTCCGCATCGCCGGCCTGCATCCAATCCAGCAGCCGGCGTCCCTCCACTTCGATCTTGAGGAACTTGAATACATCCAGTGCTGCGGCATTGCCCACGACATCCTCTGCGAAGTCGTCGCCCAGCACATGGGTGCCGATCTCGGCGTGGCGGGGCAGGGCGTCTGGCCGCACGTGCAGGCTGCTGCCCCGCGCGTCCGGGTGGGTCGCCTTGAGTACGTGGGTGACTGCCTGGATCTGGCCTACCCGGCGGGCGGCATCGGCCAACCAGGCGCCATAGTCGTATTTGGCCGAGATATCGCCTTCTTCCTCCTTGCCTTTCAGCTTGGCCTCGCGCCGGGCTTCGATGAAGCCGGCGATGGCCGAGCGGAAACGGCCGGAGCGAAGACGTTCCGATGTTTCGTTCATGGAGAATCCTTTCATTCGCCCGTTGCAGGGCGTGCCTGTAGAATCCCCACGGCAGCGAGCTGCCGTGGGGTGTCGTGAGGGTTCTACCCTCGGACGCATATTCTGGAAAAGCGTCGATAAAACACTTCCACATCCTCCTTTGCACAGCAGTCCTTGTGCGTAGGTCCGGGGACCAACCGGCTCTCTGTTCGCCCGGAGTCATGCCAGTGACTCCGGGCTTCTTACCATTTATGTGTAAATTGCAGATCGACAAGATATAAGGTCTTGGTGCAGACTATGGCTTAAACGATCAGCAGGTGCAAGACCACTCTGCCGTGTAGGCAGCTCAGGAAATTTAGGTGTGGAATGCTGATCGTTGCTTGCTGCCGAACAGGCAGCTGGGGCAGGGATGCCCCACCTCATGCCATGTCGCCAAAGCCAAGCAATGGATGCCATCGCCAGCCATTCGGATTGGAATGCACCTCGACCGTGGCGAAGCGTCGGGCGCAGTAGTCCAGCGAGTCTCCCGAGTGTGCGGTCTGATCTTCCAGCAGGGACATCAGCTCGAACTGCCCCCAGGGGCTGATTCCGGTGCCGAAGGTCAGCGGGACATCCCTGCGTTGGCTCTGCTCGACCAGGATGTACAGGGGAGCGGAACGCCGGTCGGCGGCTTCCTCGACCCGATGCAACAGCAGTCGTTCGCTCTCGTCGTCGGGCAGGAAAACCAGCGTCGTGGTTTGCATGGTCTGCCGCCGGAACCGCTGCTGTTGGGGGAGAACGCCGGTCAATGCGGCTTGTGGGTACTTCCACGCCACGTAAGCCTGATCCTGCTCGACAGGAGGAATCTGGCTTTCCGCGGTGGCAGGTACAGGCAGCATGCTGAGGGCGGTACGCGCCTGTTCCAGGTCCACGAGGCTGTGGCGTGTCCGCCAGATCTTCGACGGCCGCGGCTGGATACGCGGCAAGGCGTCGAGTACCTCGAACTCGGTCGGGTACAGCAATTCGGCAAGGCGATGCGTGGACAACTGCAGGCGTTTCTGAGCGGGGCTGGAGCCGGACTTCTCATAACCGGGCCGCTGGAATGCCAACCTGTCGGAATGAGCCTCTGCAAAGTGGCGAAGGTTGGTATCGAACACCAGCACATTCGCTTCCGACGATGCATGACCCCGATGTCGCTGCACGCGTCCAGCCAACTGGATCAATGAGCGCATGGACGAAGGTTCGGCTACTGCCCAGTCCGCATCCCAGTCCCGGCCAACCTCGCAGACGGGTGAAGCCAGCACCACGAACAAGTGCTGCGGTTCGGGGTGGGCATCCAGCGCGCTACGGATGGTGGGATGCTGGAATACGACGTTGGTGCCGCCGCGACGATTGAAGACGCCATCCAGCATTGCTTCTATGGCGGAGCGTTGCAGAAGGGGAAAACGCGCGTGATAGACGCAGAGGTGGATACGGATACCTTCTGGTGCATCCTGCGCGAACAGGGCTCGCGCAACGTCGAACAGCGGACCTATGTTTGCCATGCGCACCAGCCCGAAGCTGACCCGCTTTCCGCTGGCAGAGTCTGTCTGGAAGTGCGCCTGGTGGAGTTTCAGGCAGGCGTCGCGGACGTGTGGAGCGAACTCAGCGCGCTGCTGCTCGGGTTTCCTGTTTCCAAGCGACAGTGGCAGCAATCGTGCGCGGCGCAACGGTGCGACGTTCCTCAGTCGGGCGGCACGTTTTTCCACGAATCGCAGGTGTTGCTGTTCGAAGTCCTGGCCACTCACGCCCGCCACCTGCACGCCGAACTCGTCCGCCCATAGGCAAGGAATCTCAGCTCCAACATTCGCGGCTCCTGGCTCGCCCCGGTTCTGGCGATACAGCCGTCGCCCGGCACGGTAGGCGAGATACATGCCAGTGACCAAGGACGGTGGAAGCGTGGCCGAGGACAACACCACGCGGCTGCCCAGCATGCCAGCCCAGTGCACCAGCCGGGTGAGTGCCGGCATGTCGTCCAGGTCGTAATCATCGAGTTCGTCGAGCACCAGGTCGGCACTCATCAGGCGCAGCATCGGCGCGATCTGGCGGCCGGCACGCAGGGACTCCGTGGCAGGCACCATGTGGTCCACCGTGCAGACCAGCACGGGCGCCGACAGCAGGTTGCGGATGTCCGGATCGTGCAGGGCGCGCGACACCAACGGATGCTGGCTGCTGTTGCCCTCGTAAAGGACGTGGCTGTCCTCCTCGATAAGGTCCTGGATGGATGCCGATCCGGAAGACTCTGCCAGCTGTTCGTAGTATTCGAACAACGCCCGGCTCGCCGACCCGCCAACACGTATGGCCAGCTCGTCCTCTCCGAGATGGAGGTCGTTGCGGTAGCTGCGGCCGGTCTGCAGCGTGAGCGTGCGCAGGCCGAGCGCATACGTCACGCGCATGCCGAGTTGCGGATCGCTGAGTGCATGCAGGATACGTGCATTGGCCAGCGTCTTGCCGCAGCCCGTGGATGCCATGTTGACGATGAAGCCGCCGAGCTTCTGGCAGTCATGGCGCAGACTTGCCGCGGCATCAGCCGCCTTGTCCTGCCATGCGAACTTCGGGTTGCTGCTGCGTTTGCGCAGCCCCCGGTGATTGGCCAGCCGTGGAAGATGGCGCTCGAAGCCGGGAAGCGCATGCGCGACCATGCCTGCATCGCGGGCCACGCCGAGCAGGTGCTCAAGCAATGTCTGTTTGAGCTTCCCATCCTTGTGGGTGTTGGCATACAGCGTGCTGTCTGTCTTGACCTTCAGCCGATCAGGAGCATCCGGGGGCAGGCTGGAGTAATGGTGGTCAGCCAGCATCAGGCAAAGGCGCGCGAGATGCATGACGTAGGGATTGTCGATCCACCGGCTGTCGTCGCGTTGCTGTAGTTGCAACAAGCTTCTGGCAACGCGCGCAGCCTGATGCAGCCAGTCCTTTTCCATCACCGGCAGGACTGCAGCAGGTTCCCAGTAGGGCCGGGCTTCCTGGTCCGAAGGCGATTGAGATCTTTCATTCCATCCATGTGCGACCAGTGCCAGCGGTTCCTTCAGCCAGAGCTCATTCCAGTGCGCGGTACGGCACCCGAGCGGCTGCTGATCGCCGTCGCTGTCAAGCGCCGGAACAACGGGAAGACGATGGTGGCTGACCACCAGCCACGCTACGGCGGCAGCGAGGGGAGGCAGCCGTTGGAACGGGAAAGCGTGCGCGGCATCCATGCCGTCGCGCTGATAACGGCCCTCGGCCAGCCAGTCCAGTTCGTTGGCGTTCTCGCTATCGCTCAACCGATGCAGCCATCCTGCGTCATCATCGGTTCCGACGAAGGCCTGGAACAAGCGCAGCGATACCCACTCATGGCGATACAGGTTGCGTTCGGTACGGATGCCGCGCAGGCGCTCCTGGAAAGCGATGCTGGCCTTGCCCAGATCGTGCAGGAGGGCGGCCAACTGGGCCAGGAGCCGGATTGGCTGAGCGGTGTGCCAATCGTTCTCATCGTGGGTGCGCAGGATGTTGCGCCGAGTGGTGTTGGTCGGTACGGCGCCCTCGGCGTTGAAACGCCGGGCATCGCCAACCACCCACAACAGTTCGCTGTGGTCGCGTCCCCGGATCCAGTGACAGGCAACGGCGGTATTCTTCCGCGCGGTCCTGCGCAGCAATCGCCTCAGGGTATCCAGTCCCTCCTGGGTGATGGCGGTCTGCCAGGTGCGGTCGCCACGGCGCTCGGCGAACTGATCCAGGATGCGCCGTGTTTCGGAAAGCGCCCTTTTCTCGCACTGCGAGATCAGCAGGATGTTCAAGCCTTCACCTGCGCAGCCGTCGAGAGCGCGATGGCCTTGAGGCTGTCGATGATGAAGTCCAGCGACTCGCTGCGTGTGAGCGACTCGATGCAATGGCGGCGGAAACTCTGCTCGTCGTCGCCGCGCATCGCCGAGAGGAATGCGTGGGGAAGGATGCTGGCGTCCTTGATAAGGTCGGCGGCATCGAATACCAGCCCGCCGCGCCGGGTCTTTCCGTGCAGTACGGCCAGGCCATGCGGCAGGCCCAGTACCCAGCAGGCAGTGGCGCCCAATCCATAGGCGAGGTAATTGCCATGATCCAGGAAGCGATTCGCCGGATCTGTGCCGGTACCTCGTTTGGCGCGGCTGAATTCGCCATAGCCGACGGTATCCACCGCAAGCTTGAACAGGGCTTTGCTCAGGCGTGCTTCCTCGGTGAGCAGTGCCGTGGTGTCCTGCGCCAGTTCGATGTTGCGGCTTGAAGGTTGCAGCAGGCTTTCAAGCCGGCCGGCATCGACCTTGAAGCCAGCCTCATGCAACGCACGTTGCTGCCATTGCCTGGATAGCCGCTGCAGCCGCAGTTGCTGGAGCTGCTTGGCCGCCAGAAGACGGAGGTCGTCGTCGAACCAGAACTTCACCCACGCCTGCAGATACTCCGTAGGACGATACTCGCTCTGCGGCGAGAACCAGGCCACGTCGACGTCGATTTCGTTGGCGCTGAAGAGGGGCGTTCCACCCCCGCCACAGAAACCCACCAGAACGCCCGCCTTGGCCAGTTCGCGCATCGCTGCCTGGGTGACGGAGGTGCCGGTACCCAGAAGTACAGTGGTGGTGTTGGCGATCGGGATGTTCCAGTAAAGCGATTGCTTCCCGGCGTCGGTGACGTACTCGACGCGGCCTCCATTGACCAGTACCCGGCAGTGTTGAAGGTAGTAAATATTGGCCCGCTTTGAATGCAGGATTGTCTTCAGGTCCGAAGACTGCAACTGTTCCATGTCGATCCCCTGTGCCGTGCCATCCATGTGTGCCATGGATGGATCTCACGGAAGGAGACTGTAGCGGCAATCATGTTGATCAGGGTACTGCTGGGCGGCTCAGGTCGTTCCATTTGTCGCGCCCAATTGCGGGTTGGAACGGATGGCGGTTCTCTTATGGTCCTGTTGGCCATCTTGGATACTCATGGGCCGCCCCGATCCGTTGACGACTGTCGCTATCCGACAGCACTATTCACTGGTTGCGGCTGAAGTCCGCAGCCGGGTTTGGCAGCTCGAAAACACAAGGATTCCCTATCGCACAAGGAGTCCGACATGAGTCGTACCAAGGAAATCACGCGCGTTTCCACCGTTGCGTCCAACCGCAGCCCATCCAGGCACGAGGCATCCACGCCGCGGATGATCGATTCCGCGGCGGTTCCGGAGTTGTTCTCGCCGCCGTTGCCCATGCCATCCACATCCAGCGGCTGGGCGCGCATGCCCAAGCGCTGCACGATGGGCTACCTGTATTACGACGAGCGCCGGGGCCAGCAGGTCGTGGGCCGGGCCGTGCCCAAGCTGCGCCTGTCCGGCCGTTGGCTGGAACGTTGCGGCTTTGCCGTGGGCGATGCGTTGCAGGTGACGGTGGGGAACGGGTTGTTGTTGATCAGCCGCAGCACGAACGACGACTGAGCGGCGCGGCGCTGCGGCTGTTCAACGGTTGATGGCCGCAGCGGTGCGCTTTCCGCAGTCATGAAAAGAAGAAGCCCGCTTGCGCGGGCTTCTTCTTGGGTAACGCAGTCAGGTGCATGACGCGAAGGCGTTGCGCAGGAGATTAAAAGTCTTCTGCTCGACCAATGCTGACGGCTGGAGTCACGCCACCTTCCCGCGCCGAGCCCGCTCCAAGTGCACCAGCAGCAGCGAGATCGCGGCCGGGGTCATGCCGGGGATGCGCTGGGCCTGGCCGATGGTCTGCGGGCGCACGCGTTCGAGTTTCTGCAGCACTTCGGCGGAGAGGCCGCGCACGGCGGCGAAGTCGAAGCCCTCGGCAATGGCGGTGTTCTCGTGGCGCTGCTGGCGTTCGATCTCTTCGCGCTGGCGGTCCAGGTAGCCGGCGTACTTGACGCTGATTTCCACCTGTTCGGCCACGCGCGCATCGTCCACGCCGGGGCCGAGCGAGGGCACGCGCATGAGCTTGGCGTAGTCCAGTTCCGGGCGCTTGATCAGGTCGAGCACATTGGTTTCGCGGCTCACCGCCACGCCGGTGGTTTCCTGCACTTCGCGGCCCAGCGCATTGGCGGGGGTGGCCCACAGGCCGCGCAGGCGCGCGCTTTCGCTGGCCACGGCGGCCTGCTTGGTTTCGAAGGCGCGCCAGCGGCGGTCGTCGACCAGGCCCAGCTCGCGGCCGGTGGGGGTCAGGCGCGCGTCGGCGTTGTCCTCGCGCAGCTGCAGCCGGTATTCGGCGCGGCTGGTGAACATGCGGTAGGGCTCGCTGGTGCCGTGGGTGATCAGGTCGTCCACCAGCACGCCGATGTAGGCCTCGTCGCGGCGCGGGCACCAGCCCTGGCGCCCCTGCACGAACAGCGCGGCGTTGATGCCGGCCAGCAGGCCCTGCGCGCCGGCTTCCTCGTAGCCGGTGGTGCCGTTGATCTGGCCGGCGAAGAACAGGCCGGCGACCTGGCGGGTTTCCAGCGTGTTCTTGAGCCCGCGCGGGTCGAAGAAGTCGTATTCGATGGCGTAGCCGGGGCGGGTGATGTGCGCGTGCTCGAAGCCGCGGATGCTGCGCACCAGTTCCAGCTGCACGTCGAACGGCAGCGAGGTGGAAATGCCGTTGGGGTAGATCTCCACCACGTCCAGGCCTTCGGGCTCGACGAAGATCTGGTGGCTGTCCTTTTCGGCGAAGCGCACCACCTTGTCCTCGATGGACGGGCAGTAGCGCGGGCCGATGCCTTCGATCTGGCCGCTGTACAGCGGCGAGCGGTGCAGCGCGTTGCGGATCACCTCGTGGGTGCGCTCGCTGGTGTGGGTGATCCAGCAGCTCACCTGCCGCGGGTGCTCGGCGGCGCTGCCCAGATAGGACATCACCGGCAGCGGGTCGTCGCCGGGCTGTTCTTCCATGACGCTGTAGTCGAGCGAGCGGCCGTCGATGCGCGGCGGGGTGCCGGTCTTGAGCCGGTCGATGGCGAACGGGCGCTCGCGCAGGCGCGCGGCCAGCGTGGTGGCCGGCGGGTCGCCCATGCGCCCGGCGGTGTACTGGGTTTCGCCGATGTGGATCTTGCCGGCCAGGAAGGTGCCGGCGGTGAGCACCACGGCCGGCGCATGGAAGGTCAGCCCGGTCTGGGTGATGGCGCCGCGCACGGCGTCGCCTTCGATGACCAGGTCGTCCACCGCGGCCTGGAACACGGTGAGGTTGGGCTGCGATTCGACGATGCGGCGGATCGCCATGCGGTACAGGTTGCGATCGGCCTGGCAGCGGGTGGCGCGCACCGCCGGGCCCTTGGAGGCATTGAGCGTGCGCCACTGGATGCCGGCCAGGTCGGCGGCGTGCGCCATGGCCCCGCCCAGCGCGTCGATTTCCTTGACCAGGTGGCCCTTGCCGATGCCGCCGATGGCCGGGTTGCAGCTCATGGCGCCCACGGTTTCCACGTTGTGGGTCAGCAGCAGGGTGCGGGCGCCGCCGCGTGCCGCGGCCAGCGCGGCCTCGGTGCCGGCGTGGCCGCCGCCGATGACGATGACGTCGTAACGATGGAAGGAGTCGGTCATGGGTGGGATGGACGCTTGAAGTGTGAAGTCCGTCGTCGGCCGGCGGCATGCGCCTTGGGCGACGGTGTGGTGATTTTACCGCCAATGCCTGGTGGGCACGGACGCGACCCTAAAGTTGGCACACAAACTGCAGCTAACGTCTTTGCACCCGGTGTGGCGTGCGACATGGGCGCAATGGCTGGAATTGGAACAGGGGCCGGCCGAAGCGCACACCGGGGAAGCATGGGGCCGGCAGTCGGGGGACTGCCGGCCCTTCTTTTATCGCGGGTTTCGCCAGGGGCGCGCACGCGGGCCGCAGGGTTGCGGCGCCTTGCGCCACGCCGCCTGCTGCACCGGAGGAAGGCGGCGGCCCATGCCTGGAAAAACAAAGCCCCGGCCATGGCCGGGGCTTTGTCGTTGTAGGCGCCGATGCCCGACAGGGCCGGAACAGGGGGGATCCAGATTTCCTGACGGACATCGACATTGAAGCGGTGCGGTGTGAAGGGCAGTTCGTGTCAGTTAACGACGCTGCCGGTCACCCGGTTCGACAAGATTGCCTGGTTTTTCGGCAAATGCAAGCGCCTCAGAGTTCCTGTTGCCGTGCCGACTCGCGCGGGCGGGACTGTGACGGCGGTCGGGACGGTGCCGGGCGCTGCATCATCGGGCGCGGGGCGGCGTCGGCGCGCGGTGCCGGCATCGCCCGCTGCACCGGCTGGGCCGGGCGCGGCTGCGGACGCTGCAGGCGGTCCATGTCGCGCCACGGCGACTTGCCGCCTTCCACCGGCGGGCGCGGCGGACGGGTCGGGCGCCCGTCGCCATCGCCGGGCCGCGGCGGCGGGCGGTGGCCGCCATTGCCGTTGCCATGGGCCGGCGGGCGGTGGCCATTGCCCCAGTGGCCGCCATGCGGCGGACGCGGGGTGTACGGCGGGCGGTACACCGGGTACGGGGAGCGGTAGTAGTCGTAATACCCGTAGCTGCCATAGCCGTAAGGGCCATAGCCGCCACCGTAGGGGTAGCCGTACGGGTAGGTGCGCTGCACCGACGTGGCGCCGCGGTAATAGCCGCCGGCGCCGCCGTCGACATAGTCGTAGGTGGCGCAGCCGGACAGGCCGAGCAGCAGGCCGGCCGAAAGGATCAGGCGCATTTTCATGAGTTTCCCCCTGTTGGGCACGCGGCCAGCTTCGTGCGCTTGCATTGAATCGGTCCTTAACCCTGCCGGCAGGGGCTGAACGCAGGTGCAGCGGCCGCCCGAGATGGCCGGGCACCGGGGCCTACGTTAACCTTTCCCCATGGTTGAACTCACCCTGCCAGGGCCGGCCGACGTGCTGGCCGCCGCGGCCCGCATCGCGCCCCATGCCACGGTCACCCCGGTCCTGCGTTCGCGCGAGCTGGATGCGCTGGCCGGCGCCCGCCTGCATTTCAAGGCCGAACACCTGCAGCGCGGCGGCGCCTTCAAGTTCCGCGGCGCCTGCAACGCAGTGTGGGCGCTGGAAGAGGCGCAGGCGCGCCGCGGCGTGGTGACCCATTCCTCCGGCAACCACGGCGCGGCGCTGGCGCTGGCGGCGCGCTCGCGCGGCATTCCCTGCCACGTGGTGGTGCCCGAGGGCGCGGTGGCGGCCAAGCTGGCCAACATCGCCCGCCAAGGCGCGACGCTGTGGCGCTGCGCGCCGACCCAGGCCGCGCGCGAGGCCGAATGTGCGCGGGTGCAGCGGGAAACCGGGGCGACCCTGGTCCATCCCTATGCCGATGCGCAGGTGATCGCCGGGCAGGGCACGGCGACGCTGGAACTGCTGCGTCAGGCCGGCACGACGCTGGATGCGGTGGTGGTGCCGGCCGGTGGTGGCGGGCTGGCCTCCGGCACCCTGCTGGCGCTGCGCCAGGCGGCGCCGGACTGCGAGCTGGTGCTGGCCGAACCGGCCGGTGCGGCCGATACCGCCCGCTCGCTGGAGGCGGGAAGGCGGCTGGTCGATTTCGTGCCCGACACCGTCTGCGACGGCCTGCGCGGCGCGCTGGGCGAACCCAATTTCGCGTTGCTTGCAGGCAACGCCACCGTCATCACCGTGGCCGACGCCGCCACCGTGGCGGCGATGCGCCTGCTGTGGCAGGTGCTCAAGCAGGTGGTGGAACCCTCCTCGGCCACGGTGCTGGCGGCGGTGCTGGCGCAGCCGCAGCGCTTTGCCGGACGCAACGTGGGCCTGGTCCTGTCCGGCGGCAACGTCGACCTGGACGCGCTGCCGTGGATGGGCGCATGAGCCGCAGGCGCACCGGCCTGTTCGACTGGCTGTGGCGCCTGTGCGTGCTGGTGCTGCTGTGGCTGCTCGGCGTGGCGGCGTGGATCATCTGGGTGGGCGACCGCGACCAGGCCGCGCCGGCCGACGCGATCATCGTGCTGGGTGCGGCGGCCTACGACGCCAAGCCGTCGCCGGTATTCGAGGAACGCATCCGCCACGGCCTGGACCTGTACCGGCAGGGCTACGCGCCCAAGCTGATCTTCACCGGCGGCTTCGGCGGCGCCGGCGCGCGTTTTTCCGAATCGCAGGTGGCGCGCCGTTATGCGCTGAAGCAGGAGATTCCCGCCAGGGACATCCTGATCGAAAACCGCTCGCGCACCACCCGCCAGAACCTGGTGGAGGCCAAGCGGCTGATGGATGCGCACGGCATGCACCGCGTGATCCTGGTCAGCGACCCGCTGCACATGGCGCGCGCGCTGCGCCTGTCCGAGGAGCTGGGCATCGATGCGCTGGCCTCGTCCACGCCGAGCACGCGCTTCCGCAGCTTCCATACCAGCTGGCGCTTCCTGGCGCAGGAAATCTATTTCTTCCACCGCGACCTGTTCGCCGGCGGCGCCTGAGCGCCGTCCTCGTTCCTTCCGTGAGAACCCCATGAGCCACGACGCTTTTCCCGCGCAGCAGCAGGCCATCGACCTGGTCCGCGCCTACTACGATGCCTTCAACCGCGGCGACTGGGCCGGCATGCTGGAGCGGCTGACCGACGACGTGGCGCACGACCTCAACCAGGGCGCGCGCGAAAGCGGCCGCGAGGCGTTCGCCGCGTTCCTGCGGCGCATGGACGCCAGCTACCGCGAGCAGCTGCGCGAGGTGGTGGTGATGGCCAGCACCGACGGCACCCGCGCCGCGGCCGAGTACGTGGTGCATGGCGAGTACCACCACACCGACGAGGGCCTGCCGCCGGCCAACGGCCAGCGCTACGTGCTGCCGGGCGGCGCGTTCTTCGATATCCGCGATGGCCGCATCGCGCGCGTCAGCAACTACTACAACCTGCAGGACTGGATCGCGCAGGTCGGCGGCTGAGCCGCCTGTAGGAGCGCACTTCAGTGCGCGATGGGGCTGTACCGGGAAGTCCCCATCGCGCACTGAAGTGCGCTCCTACGAAGAATTCTTCCGCCGGATCGGAATCGCCGACACCGGCACCGAAGCGACATCATGGCCGTGCTCGCGGATCGGCGCGCCCGGTTCCGGCGCCCAGGCGTGGGCGTAGATGACTTCCCAGCTGCTGGGCAGCTTGCCGTCGGGGCGGCGCAGCGGTTCGTAGGCCGCCTGCGCGGCGTTGAAGCGGCTGCGCCCGGTGAGGGTGTGGCGGCGTTCGCTCAGCGCGTTGGTCGCGCCGATGGCCTTGAGCTCGCGCATCAGCGCGGGCAGGTCGTCGTAGGTGAGGGTGAACAGGTCGCGGTCCAGCACCGGGTCGCGGAAGCCGGCCATCATCAGCGCGTCGCCGAACTGCGCGATCTGCACGAAGCGGTTCACGTGCGGGGTGGCGTCGGCCTGCGCGAACGCCTCGCGCAGTTCCACCAGCGTCTCCGGGCCGAAGGTGGAGCACACCAGCAGGCCGCCGGGCTTGAGCACGCGGCGGAAGCCGGCGAACACCGACGGCAGGTCTTCCACCCACTGCAGGCACAGGTTGCTGAAGATCACGTCCACGCTGTTGTCGGCCAGCGGCAGCGCCCGCGCATCGGCGCACACGCGCGAGAACGGGCGCCACCAGCCGGCCTGCTTCTTCGCTTCGGCCAGCATCGGCAGGGCCAGGTCCAGCGCGATCACCTGCGCCTTGGGCCAGCGCTTCTTCATCGCCGCGGTCGCGTGCGCCGGGCCGCTGCCCACGTCCAGCACCACCTGCGGCTGCCGTTCCTCCAGGTAGTCCAGCGATTCCAGCAGGCGTTTGGCCACTTCCTGCTGCAGCACCGCGGCTGCGTGGTAGCTGGAGGCGGCGCGCGAGAAGGCGCGGCGGACGTGCTTGGCATCGAACAGGGAAGGCATGGGAATACGCAGTTGCAACGGGGTCAGAAGGTACCGGGGTAGGCGCCGCCGTCGATCAGCAGGTTCTGCCCGGTGATGTAGCCGGCGTGCGCGCTGCACAGGAAGGCACAGGCGGCGCCGAACTCGTCGGGCGTGCCGAAGCGGCCGGCGGGGATGCCGGCGCGGCGGCGCGCGGCCACCTCGTCCAGCGGCAGCTGCTGGCGGCGCGCGCTGGCGTCCAGCGTGCCGCGCAGGCGGTCGGTGTCGAACGCGCCGGGCAGCAGGTTGTTGAGGGTGACGTTGCGCGCCAGGTGGGTGCGGGCGACGCCGGCGACGAAGCCGGTGAGCCCCGAGCGCGCGCCGTTGGACAGGCCCAGGATGTCGATGGGCGCCTTCACCGAACTGGAGGTGATGTTGACCACGCGGCCGAAGCCGCGCGCGGCCATCGCGTCGACGGTGGCGCGGATCAGTTCGATCGGGGTGAGCATGTTGGCGTCCAGCGCGGCCAGCCAGTGCTCGCGCTCCCAGTCGCGGAAGTCGCCCGGCGGTGGGCCGCCGGCATTGGTGACCAGGATGTCCACCTGCGGGCAGGCGGCGAGCGCGGCGGCGCGGCCGGCGGCGGTGGTGATGTCGGCGGCGACGGCGACGACCTGGCCGGCGCCGGGAAGCGCGCGCAGTTCCGCCGCGGCCGCTTCCAGCGCGTCGGCGCCGCGGGCGACGATGACCACGTTGGCGCCTTCGCCGGCCAGCGCGCGCGCGCAGCCCAGCCCCAGCCCCTTGCTGGCGCCGCAGACCAGCGCCCAGCGCCCGGCGATTCCCAGATCCATCGGCCTACTCCCGGTGTATTCGGTGGCTGCACATGATCGGCGATGCGCGCAGGCGCCGGCTCACGTGCAGTCCGCAACGAAGCGTTGCAGCAGCCCGGCGACGTTGTCGGCATGGCCGAGGAACGGCGCGTGGCCGCCGCCGTTGATGGTGTGCGCGGCATGCAGGCCGGCCGGCGCCAGCGCCGCGGCGCTGTGCATGGCCTTGGCCGGCACCAGCCGGTCGCGCTGGCCGCCGATCCACAGGCCCGGCGTGCGCAGCTTGGGCAGGGCGCCGCGCAGGTCGCTGCGGTCCAGCAGGGTCAGGCCTTCGTGCAGGGCGCGCGGCGCCGGTTCGCCGCGCTCGACCAGGGCGTCGCGCAGGGTGCGCAGTTCGCTGCGCGCGTGCTGCGAGCCCATCACGTCCAGCGCGAGGAAGCGTTCCAGCGTGCCGCGGTAGTCCTGTTCCAGGTCCTGGCCGAACTGCTCGAACACGCTGCGGTCCACCGCGTCGGGCCAGTCGGCGTCGCGCACGAAGCGCGGCGTGGCGGCGAGCATCGCCAGCCCGCGCACCTGCGGCAGCGTGGCCGCGGCGTGCAGCGCCACCAGCCCGCCCAGCGACCAGCCGCACCACACCGCCGGCGGCGTGGCGGCGGCGATGGCGTTGACCAGGTAGGGCAGGCGCAGCGGGGTGTCGTCATCGCGGCTGAAGCCGTGGCCGGGCAGGTCCACCACGTGAAGCTGGAAGCACGGCGACAGGCGTTCGACCAGCGGCGCGAAGATGCCGCCGTGCAGCGCCCAGCCGTGGATCAGGACCAGTGCCGGACCGCTGCCGGTGACGTGGATATGCATGCGTATAGGGTGTGCTTCAGGCGCTGGCGGTATTGAGCGACTGCTCGTAGGACAGCAGGTCGCGGGCGCGGGCGGTGGCCTCGACCAGCGCCCTGACCTGCTCCAGGGTGTGCAGCGCCGACAGGGTGATGCGCAGCCGCGCCTTGCCTTCGGGCACGGTGGGCGGGCGGATCGCCCCGACCATGAACCCGGACTGCTCCAATGCCGCGCCCAGCGCCATCACCGTGGCCTCGTCGCCGCACAGCAGCGGCTGGATCGGCGTTTCCGAGGGCATCAGTTCCAGGCCGTTGCGGCGCGCGCCGTCGCGGAAGGCGGCGATCAGTTCGACCAGCTTCTCGCGGCGCCAGTGGTCGCGCCGCGCCAGCTTCACCGCGGCCAGCGAGGCGGCGGCCTGCGCCGGCGGCAGCGCGGTGGTGTAGATGTACGGGCGCGCGGTTTCGGCCAGGTGCTGGACCAGGTTCTCCTCGCCCAGCACCACCGCGCCGTGGCCGCCCAGCGCCTTGCCCAGCGTAGCCAGCTGCAGCGGCACTTCGGCCACGCCCAGCCCGGCGTCGGCCACGCAGCCGCGGCCATGTTTGCCGACCACGCCCACGCCGTGCGCGTCGTCCACGTAGAACAGCGCCTCCTGCATGCGCGCCACCAGCGACAGCGAGCGCAGCGGGGCGATGTCGCCGTCCATGCTGAACACGCCGTCGGTGGCGAGCATGGCCGCGCCGTCGGCGGCGTTCTTCAGCTGGCGCATGGCGCCTTCGCTGTCCAGGTGCGGGTAGCGGCGCAGGCGGCAGCCGGCCAGGCGGGTGGCGTCGAGCAGGCTGGCGTGGTTGAGGCGGTCCTGCACGCAGACGTCGCTGTCCTCGGACAGCAGCGCCTGCTGCACGGCCAGGTTGGCCATGAAGCCGCTGTCGAACAGCAGCGCGCGCGGGTAGCCGAGCCAGTCGGCCATTTCGCGTTCCAGTTGTTCGTGCAGCGCATGGTGGCCGCAGACCAGGTGCGAGGCGGTGCTGCCGGCGCCCTCGCGGCCGGCGGCGTCCTGCAGCGCGGCCACCACTTCGAACTGCTGCGACAGGCCCAGGTAATCGTTGCTGCAGAAGCCGGTGAGCCACCTGCCGCCGACTTCCAGGCGCACGCCGTCGCGGCGGCCGACGCTGCGGCGCACGCGGATGCGCCCCTGCGCTTGGCGCAGCTTGCGCTGGTCCTGCAGGCGGGCGAGGAGGTCGGGGCGGGCCATGGCGTCAGTTCATGGACGGGTGGGCGGCTAGGGTAACCGGTTGCCGGTGGCAGCGCTTGCGGGGCGAACCGGCGTAGAAGCGTACGGTAGGAGCGCACTTCAGTGCGCGATGGGGCCTTCCCGGGAAAGCCTCATCGCGCACTGAAGTGCGCTCCTACGGTCAGGCCGGAACCGCGCAGCGCGGCGCGATGTCCAGGTGCACCGTGCCGGGGTGGTCGTGGTCGTCGGCATCGACGTTCACTTCCATCGGCCGGATGCCCAGCCGCGCGAACAGCGCCTGGTCGCGCGCGGTATCCGGGTTGCCGGTGGTCAGCAGCTTCTCGCCGTAGAAGATGGAGTTGGCGCCGGCGGCGAAGCACAGCGCCTGCAGTTCGTCGCTCATGCTCTCGCGCCCGGCCGACAGCCGCACCATCGAGCGCGGCATCACGATGCGCGCCACCGCGATCATGCGCACGAACTCGAACGGATCCAGCTCGGCGCTGCCATGCAGCGGCGTGCCGGCCACCTGCACCAGGCGGTTGATCGGCACCGAATCCGGGTGCGCCGGCAGGTTGGCCAGCGCCAGCAGCAGGCCGGCGCGGTGCTCGCGGGTCTCGCCCATGCCGACGATGCCGCCGCAGCAGGTCTTCAGGCCGGCGTTGCGCACGTGTTCGAGCGTGTCCAGCCGGTCCTGGTACTGGCGGGTGTGGATGATGGAGTCGTAGTAGTCCGGCGCGGTGTCGAGGTTGTGGTTGTAGTAGTCCAGCCCGGCGTCCTTGAGCGCGCGGGCCTGGTGACCTTCGAGCATCCCCAGGGTGGCGCAGGTTTCCAGGCCCAGCGCCTTCACCTCGCGGATCATCGCCGCCACCTTGGGGATGTCGCGATCCTTGGGCGAGCGCCACGCCGCGCCCATGCAGAAGCGCGAGGCGCCGGCCTGTTTTGCGGCGCGGGCGCGGGCCACCACGCTGTCGGTGTCCATCAGCTTCTGCGCGTCCACGCCGGTGTCGTAGCGCTGCGCCTGCGGGCAGTAGGCGCAGTCCTCCGGGCAGCCGCCGGTCTTGACCGACAGCAGGGTGGAGACCTGCACCTGCGCCGGGTCGAAATGCTCGCGGTGCACGCTGGCGGCGCGGAACAGCAGCTCGGGGAAGGGCAGGTCGAACAGCGCCAGCAGTTCCTCGCGGCTCCAGTCGTGGCGGATGACGGCGGACATGGGGGTTTCCTGATGGATCGGGCAATGGAAGCGGCGCAGTCTGGTGAGCATGCGCGCCACTGTCAACAAATCGCCATTGGATGGGGTTTACAGGGTGGGCGGGCGGCTGTCGGACCTGCTGTTCCCGCCCACCTGCCTGGTGTGCGCGGAGCCGGGCCCGCCCGGCCGCGACCTGTGCCCGGCCTGCGCCGCCGCGCTGCCATGGCTGGAAGGCGCCTGCCGCGGCTGCGCCCTGCCGCTGCCGGCCACCGAGCCGGGCGGTGCCTTGTGCGGCACCTGCCGCCAGGGGCGTTCGCCCCTGGCCGGGGTGCAGGCCGCGTTCCTGTATGCCGCGCCGGTGGACGGGCTGCTGCGCCGCTTCAAGTTCCATGGCGACCTGGCCGCCGGGCGCCTGCTGGCGCAGCTGATGCACGTGCGGCTGGCGGCCGTGGAGCGGCCGCAGGCGCTGGTGCCGCTGCCGCTGCACCTGTCGCGCCTGCGCCGGCGTGGCTACGACCAGGCGCTGGAACTGGCGCGGCCACTGGCGCGCACGCTGCGGCTGCCGCTGCTGGCCGGGCTGCGCCGCACCCGCGCCACCGCGGCGCAGTCGGAGCTGGACGCGGCCGCGCGGCGCCGCAACCTGCGTGCGGCCTTCGCCGCACGGGGGCCGTTGCCGGCGCACGTGGCCCTGGTCGACGACGTGATGACCACCGGCGCCACCCTGCAGGCCGCCGCCCGTGCGCTGCGCCGGGCCGGCGTGGCGCGGGTCGATGCCTGGGTCTGTGCGCGGGTGCCGTGAACACGGGGAGGTGACGCCGCGGCGCCTATGCTCGGCCGGCAACGGCATCCCGTCCGATCACTGCAAGGAGCGATGACATGAGTAGCAACCCGGGTTTTCCGTCCGGCACGCTGTTTGGCGAGCTGTCCCGCCACTGGTGGGTGGTGCTGTTGTTCGGCCTGTTCGCCGTGGCCTTCGGCGTGCTGGCGCTGATGGCGCCGGTGCGCACCGCGGCGGTGCTGGCGATGTGGCTGGGCGTGATGGCCATCGTCGAAGGCGTGGTGGCGCTGGCCGCGGCGATCGGCGGTTCGGCGCCGGTGTCGCGCGGCTGGGCGGTGTTCTATGCGCTGGTGTCCATCGCCTTCGGCGTGCTCGCCCTGCTCAACCCGCTGGCGACGGCGAGCGTGCTGCTGCTGTTCCTGGCGGCGTGGCTGGTGGTCGGCGGCATCTACCGCATCGTCTTCGCCATCCGCGTGCGCAGGCGCATCCGCGGCGAATGGCTGCTGATCCTCAGCGGCCTGCTGGCGGTGGTGCTGGGGGTGATGTTCGCGCTCAACCCGCTGGGCGGGCTGATGGTCACCTCGCTGTGGATCGGCGCGATGGCGCTGGTCTACGGTGTGCTGCAGGTGGTGGTGGCGTTCCGCCTGCGCGGCCTGGGCAGGACAGCCGTCTGAGCCATCGCGGGCGTGAAAGCGGACGACCCGCCGAAGGGCGGGTCGTTGCGGGTCAATCCAGGTACTGGCTGGCGACGATGCCGGCGAACAGCGCGGCGCCGACCCAGTTGTTGTGCAGGAAGGCGCGGAAGCAGGCCTCGCGCTCGCGCCGGCGGCACAGCCAGAACTCCCAGGCCACCAGCGCCACCGCCACGCCCAGCCCGGCCCAGTACAGCGTCCCCAGCCCGGCGCGTTGCCCGGCCAGCGCCATCGCGGCGAAGAACAGCGCGTAGAGGATGCCCTGGATCACCAGGTCCAGGTCGCCGAACAGGATGGCGGTGGAATGCGAGCCGACCTTGAGGTCGTCGTCGCGGTCCACCATCGCGTACCAGGTGTCGTAGGCGGTGGACCACAGGATGTTGGCCGCGTACAGCACCCAGCCCAGCGGCGGCACCTCGCCCTGCACCGCGGCGAAGGCCATCGGGATGCCCCAGCCGAAGGCCATGCCCAGGTAGACCTGCGGCAGGTGGGTGTAGCGCTTGAGGTAGGGATAGGTGGCGGCCAGGAACACGCCGACGAAGCTCAGGCCGATGGTCAGCGCGTTCAGGGTCAGCACCAGCGCGAACGCGACCAGCATCAGCCCGGCGAACAGCGCCAGCGCCTGGCGCCCGGACACCGCGCCGGTGGCCAGCGGGCGGTCTTTGGTGCGCTTGACGTGCGGGTCCAGCCAGCGGTCGGCGTAGTCGTTGATGACGCAGCCGGCCGAGCGGGTCAGCCATACGCCGGCGGTGAACACGAACAGCGTCCACGGCGCCGGCAGGCCACCGGAGGCCAGCCACAGCGCCCACCACGTCGGCCACAGCAGCAGCAGGGTGCCGATCGGACGATCGGCGCGCATCAGTTTCCAGTAGCTGGCCAGCCGCGAGGACGCCGGTGCCGGCTGTCGTTCGTATCGTTCGTAACCCATGCGCACAGGTTACCAGCCGGGCCCGGCCTGCCGTTGCCGCGGGCGGATGCGACAGGGGGCAGACCTGCGCCTGCATTTGCCGTTAGAATGCGCCTCCGCCCGGCAGCGCCGGTCGGCCGGGAGCCCCACGGCTCCCGCTGCGACACACAACGCGCCCGTAGCTCAGCCGGATAGAGTAGTGGCTTCCGAAGCCATTGGTCGGGGGTTCGAATCCCTCCGGGCGCGCCATCTTCGATGCCGCTTCGTCGTGATTCCCGGCCTTCGCGCAGGGCGCGAAGGCGTTCGATGCCGCGCACGCCAGTGGCGTGCAAGCGCGGCCCCTCACCCCTCCGGGCGCGCCATCTTTACGATGTCGCTTCGTCGTGATTGCCGGCCTTCGCGCAGGGCGCGAAGGCGTTCGATGCCGCGCACGCCAGTGGCGTGCAGGCGCGGCCTCTCACCCCTCCGGGCGCGTCATTTCAGACCAGAACCATGAGCGTTGCCGTTTCCATGCCGGGGCGGCGACCAGCGCAGCAATGCCGGCTTCGATCCAGCCTGCGCAGCGGCCGGGCGGGCCTCGACGGGCAGTGGAGCATGTTGTGGGTCATGCGGCGGTTGCTCCGGGCGGATGCCCGCCGCCACCCCACAGGGCCGCGGCGGGCGGCTGCAGCAGACCGTCGCGCATCACCGCGCCGCCGGCATGGTCGTCGCTGAGCCACAGCGGGCCGTCGAGGTCGACGAACTCCGCATGGCGGGCCACGTGCCACGCCGGCGCGATCGCCAGCGAGGAGCTGATCATGCAGCCGACCATGACGCCGAAGCCCTGCGTGCGCGCCGCTTCCAGCAGATCCAGCGCGCCGGTCAGGCCGCCGGCCTTGTCCAGCTTGATGTTGACCACCTGGTAGCGCCCGAGCAGGCGCGGCAGGTCGGTGGCGACGTGGCACGACTCGTCGGCGCACAGGCGCGCGACCGAGGTGAAGCCGAGCAGGGCGTCGTCCTCTCCGGCCGGCAGCGGTTGTTCGATCAGGTCGACGCGGGTTTCCTGCAGCGTGGGCTGCAGCGCCTGCAGGAGATCGAACGTCCAGCTTTCGTTGGGATCGACGATCAGGCGCGCGTCCGGCAGCACGCCGCGCACGGCGCGGATCTGCGCGGCCGGGTCGGCGGCATCGACCTTGACCTTGACCAGGTCCAGGTGGGCCAGCGCGCGCGCCGCCTCGGCCATGCGCGCGGGCGTGTCCAGGCTCACCGTCTGCGCGCTGGCCAGCGGCGGCAGCGGCCCGGGCTGGCCGAGCAATGCCGACACCGGCATGCCTTGCCGCTGCGCTTCGATATCCCAGAGTGCGCAGTCGAGCGCGTTGCGCGCCGCGCCCGGCGGCAGCATGTCGCGCAGCTGGAGTCGGTCCAGGCCCTTGGCGATGGCCTCCGAAAGCGCGCTGGCATCGTCGAGCACCGACTCCACGGTCTCGCCATAGCGCGCGTAGGGCAGCGATTCGCCACGGCCGCTGAACCCGCCGCTGCGGATGGTCGCCTCCACCACCTCGGTGGAGGTGCGCACGCCGCGCGAGATGCGGAACGGCGTGGCAAGGGGATGGCTGACGTGTGCCAGGCTCAGCATGGGAAGGCTTCCAGCAGCCGGTCCACGATGCGCGCGGTGCCGTCGCGCACGGGGTCCTGCGCCGGCAGGCCGAGCAGGTCTTCGGCGGCCCGGCAGGTGCGCTCGGCTTCTTCGGCCGACAGCCTGACGGTGTTGAGGGCCACGCCGACCGCGACGACGTCCGGGTTGGTCAGGCGTGCCGTGACCAGGTTGGCTTCCAGCGTGGTCCTGAGATCCGGCACCGGATAGTGCTTCAGGCCGCGCATGTGCGCGCGGCCGGGTTCGTGGCACAGCACCAGCGCATCCGGCTGCGCGCCGTGCAGCAGGCCGGTCGACACCCCGGCGAAGGACGGGTGGAACAGCGAGCCCTGGCCTTCGATCAGGTCCCATCCGCCATCGTGGCGGTCAGGCGAGAGCCATTCGATGCCGCCGGAGATGAAGTCGGCGACCACCGCGTCGATCGGGATGCCGCGCCCGGCCACGAAGATGCCGGTCTGCCCCGTGGCGCGGAAATCCGCGGCCAGGCCACGCGCGCGCATTTCCTTCTCCAGCGACAGCGTGGTGTACATCTTGCCGGTCGAGCAATCGGTGCCGACGGTCAGCAGGCGCCGCCCGGCGCGCTTGAGGCCGTTGCCGACCGGCGTGGGCGGCGGGTTGCGCGCATCGAAAAGATGCCTGCCATTGCGGCGCGCGGCTTCGACGATTTCCGGCTGCAGGTTCAGGCGTTCGTGCAGGCCCGAGGCCACGTTCAGGCCCGCGTCGAGCGCGGCGACGATGTCGGCCACCGACTCCGGGCCGAGGCGGCCGCCGGCGTTGGCCACGCCGACGATCAAGGTGTTGGCGCCGGCCGCGCGCGCCTGGGCAAAGCCCATGTCCGGCACGTGCACGCTGGTCCGGCAGTCGGGGCCGCGGAACTGGCCCAGGCACCATTCGGGCCGGAACTGCACCAGCCCGCGCGCGGTTTTGGCCGCGAGGTCGTCGGGCGCGTTGCCCAGGTACAGCAGGAACGGCGGGGGCCAGGTCGAATCGTCGAGGGGGAAGGGCTGGGGGAGGGCGTGCATGGCGGGAGATGGGTGTCCGGGAAAGTCCGCAGTCATCTTCGTTCCCACCGCCAGCCGGCACCATTGAAAAGACGCCGGCTGCGCATAACGGCAGGCTATGGATTCCGCGGCATGCATCACCGCTCCCGGTTCCGGCGGGCCCCGGGCATCTGCCCCGGCAGACAGGGCGGTTGTCCCAGCACCTCTGCAGCCGCCACTGGCCCCGGTCACGCGATGGGTGTACAAATGTACACCTCATGATCCCCGACGACCTGCCACCGCAACGCGCCGCCATCCTCGCCTTCCTGCGCGGGGAGCTGGCGGCCGGGCGTGCGCCCAGCCTGGCCGAGATCGCCGAAGCGTTCGGCTTCGCCTCGCGCAATGCCGCGCAGAAGCACGTGCAGGCGCTGCTGGCCGAGGGCCTGCTGGAGCAGGTGCCGGGGCGCAAGCGCGGCCTGCGCCTGCCCGGCGGCGAGGCCGACCTGTTGCCGTTGCCGGTGCTGGGGCGGGTGGCCGCGGGTCAGCCGATCGGTGCCGACATCGGCCTGGACCAGCAGTTCTGGCTGGACCGGCGGCTGTTCGCGCTGCGCCCGGATTACCTGCTGCGGGTGCAGGGCGATTCGATGATCGACGACGGCATCCTCGACGGCGACCTGGTCGGGGTGCAGCGCACGCCCGAGGCGCGCGACGGCCAGACCGTGGTGGCGCGCGTGGATGGCGAACTGACCATCAAGCGCCTGCAGCGCGGGCCAAGGCGCATCCGCCTGCTGCCGCGCAACCGCGCGCACGCGCCGATCGAGGTGCGGCCGGGCCAGGACTTCGCCATCGAGGGCGTCTACTGCGGGCTGGTACGCCCGGGTTGAATGGGCACGGTGGTCGCCCTCGACAGCCTGCTGGCCGCGCAGACGCTGTGGCATGCCGGGCGTGCGTCGGTCGCGGCGCTGGGCGAGCCCACCGGCCATGCCGCGCTCGATGCGCTGCTGCCGCAGGGCGGCTGGCCGCGGCATGCGCTGACCGAACTGCTGCTGCCGGCCGACGGCGTGGGCGAACTGGCCCTGCTGCTGCCCACGCTGGCGCGGCTGAGCGGGGCTGGCGCCACCGTGGCGGTGGTGGCGCCGCCCTATGTGCCCTATGCCCCGGCCTGGCAGGCCGCCGGCGTGGCGCTGGACAAGCTGGAGATCGTGCAGGCCGTGCCGCGCGATGCGCTGTGGGCGTTCGAGCAATGCCTGCGCAGCGGCGCCTGCGCCGCCGTGCTGGGTTGGCCGCTGCAGGCCGATGCGCAGGCGCTGCGGCGGCTGCAGGTGGCGGCCGACAGCGGGCAATGCCTGGGCTTCGCCCTGCGCGACCGCCGCCATGCCGCCAATCCCTCGCCGGCCGCGCTGCGCCTGGAGGCGGTGCGCGACGCGCATGGCGCTACCGCCTGGCAGGTGCGCAAGTGCCGCGGCGGCCCGGCGCCGGCGCGCGCCTTCGCCCTGGCCACGCGGTGAGGCGCGGCCATGCTCTGGGCCTGTGTACTGCTGCCGCAGCTGGCGCTGGACGCCGTCCTGCGCCGTTGCCCTGATCCGCAGGCACCGCTGGCCCTGGTCAGTGGGCCGGCGCAGCTGCGCAGCCTGCATGCGGTCAATGCCGCCGCGGCCGCCGCCGGCGTGCAGGCCGGCATGCGCCTGACCGCCGCTCACGCGCTGCTGCCCGGTCTGGCCCTGGTCGAACACGATCCGCAGGCCGAGCAGCGCTGGCAGCGTTTCCTCGCCGCGTGGGCCTACCGCCACAGTTCGCTGGTCAGCGCGCAGTGGCCCGGCTGCATCGTGCTGGAAGTGCGCGCCAGCTTCGCCCTGCTCGGGCCCTGGCCGCGCATCGAGGCGCGGCTGCGCGAGGAACTGGAACTGCTGGGCTTCAGCCACCGCATCGCGCTGGCGCCGACGCCGCGCGCCGCGCAGGTGCTGGCCGGCCTGCGCGACGGCCTGGCGGTGACCCAGCCGGCGGCGATGGCGGCCCTGCTGGACCGCGTGCCGGTGCGCCGCGCGCGGCTGCCGGAGGAGGCCGGCGAACGCCTGCGGCACATGGGCATCGGTGACCTGCGCACGCTGCGCGCGCTGCCGCGCGACGCGCTGCGCCGCCGTTTCGGCCTGCCGCTGCTGGACCACCTGGACCGCCTGTACGGCCAAGCCGACGACCCGCTGGCGTATTACGCGCCGCCGGATCATTTCGACGCGCGCCTGGAGCTGGGCTACGAGGTCGAGAGCCACACCGCGCTGCTGTTCCCGCTGCGCCGCCTGGTCGGCGACCTGTGCACCTACCTGTCGGTGCGCGACGGCGGCGTGCAGCGTTTCGTGCTGCGGCTGGAGCACGAGGAAGGTCACAGCGACGTGGCGGTGGGGCTGCTGGCCGCCGAGCGCGAGCCGGCGCTGCTGTTCGAGCTGGTGCGCAACCGCCTGGAGCAGGTGCGCATCGAGCGGCCGGTGGTCGCGCTGCGCCTGCTGGCGCGCGAACTGCCGCCGTTCGTGCCGGCCTCGCGCGACTTGTTCGATCCGCGCACGCGCCAGCAGCAGCCGTGGCCGCAGCTGCGCGAGCGCCTGCGCGCACGGCTGGGCGACAGTGCGGTGCACCGCATCACGCCCACCTGCGACCCGCGCCCGGAACGCGCCTGGCGGCCAGTGCAGGGCGACGAGGGCCGCATCGGCGCCGCCGCCCCGGGCCTGCCGCCGCGCCCGGCCTGGTTGCTGCCGCAGCCGGTGCCGCTGCGCGATCCGCGCCCGCGCATCGTGTCCGGCCCGGAACGGCTGGAAAGCGGCTGGTGGGACGGCGAGGACGCGCGCCGCGACTACTACGTGCTGGAAACCTCGCAGGGCCAGCGCGCCTGGGCGTTCGCGCCGCCGGGCGAGCAGGGCGGCTGGATGCTGCACGGGTGGTTCGCGTGAGCCGGCGCGAAGCGCGCGATTCGCATGCCGGCAGCCGCGCGCCGCGCGCCTGGGAAGTGGCGCAGCGGCTGGCCCGCGCGGCCGCCAACGATGGCGCGCCCGGCGAGGACGCGCTGCCGGCCTACGCCGAACTGCACTGCCTGTCCGATTTTTCCTTCCTGCGCGGCGCGGCCAGCGCCGAGGAACTGTTCGCGCGGGCGCGCGACTGCGGCTACGAAGCGCTGGCGATCACCGACGAATGCTCGCTGGCCGGCATCGTGCGCGCCTGGGAAGCCGCGCGCGCCAGCGGCGTGAAGCTGGTGGTCGGCAGCGAGTTCGCCCTGGCCTGCGGCCTGCGCTGCGTGCTGCTGGTGGAAACCGCCGCCGGCTACGCGCGGCTGTGCGAGCTGATCACCCGCGGCCGCCGGGCCGCCGGCAAGGGCGCCTACCGGCTGGCGCGCGCGGATGTGGAAGCGGTGCTGGACGGCATCGCCGCAGAAGCCTCGGGCCTGTTCGCCCTGTGGCTGCCGGGCGCGGAACCGCGGCAGGAACAGGGCCTCTGGCTGCAGCAGCGGTTCGGCGCGCGCGCGCACCTGGCGGTGGAGCTGCACCGCGAACAGGACGACGACGCGCGCCTGCAGGCGCTGCTGGCGCTGGCCGATGCGCTGCGCATGACGCCGCTGGCCAGCGGCGACGTGCACATGGACGTGCGCCGCCGCCGCATGCTGCAGGACACGATGACCGCCATCCGCCACAACCTGCCGCTGGCCGAGTGCGGCGCGCACCTGTTCCGCAACGGCGAGCGCCACCTGCGCACCCGCCGCGCGCTGGGCAACATCCATCCGCCCGCGCTGCTGGAAAACGCGGTGCGGCTGGCGCGCCGCTGCAGCTTCGACATGAGCCAGCTGCAGTACCACTACCCGAAAGAACTGGTACCCGAGGGGCACACGCCCACCAGCTGGCTGCGCGAACTGACCGAGCGCGGCATGCGCGAGCGCTGGCCGGAAGGCGCGCCACCCGACGTGGTCCGGCAGATCGACAGCGAACTGGAGCTGATCGCCTACAAGCAGTACGAGGCGTTCTTCCTGACCGTGCAGGACATCGTGCGTTTCGCCAAAGAGCGCGACATCCTGTGCCAGGGCCGTGGCTCCTCGGCCAACTCCGCGGTGTGCTTCGCGCTGGGCATCACCGTGGTGAATCCTGCCGAGAGCCGGCTGCTGATGGCACGCTTCCTGTCACGCGAGCGCGACGAGCCGCCGGACATCGACGTGGATTTCGAGCACGAGCGGCGCGAGGAAGTGCTGCAGTACGTCTACGGCAAGTACGGCCGCCACCGCGCCGCGCTGGCGGCCACCGTGATCCGCTACCGTGGCAGGAGCGCGGTGCGCGACGTGGCCCGCGCCTTCGGCCTGCCGCCGGACCAGATCGCGCTGCTGGCCGGCTGCCATGGCTGGGGCAACGGCGAGGTGCCGATGGCGCAGCGGCTGCGCGAAACCGGCTTCGACCCGGACAATCCGCTGATCCGGCGACTGATGGCGGTGACCGCGCAGTTGCGTGGCCACCCGCGCCATCTGTCGCAGCACGTGGGCGGCTTCGTCATCGGCGATGCGCCGCTGTCCAGCGTGGTGCCGGTGGAGAACGCGGCCATGGACGGGCGCACCATCATCCAGTGGGACAAGGACGACCTGGAGACGATGAAGCTGCTCAAGGTCGACTGCCTGGCGCTGGGCATGCTCACCTGCATCCGCAAGGCGCTGGACCTGGTGGAGCGCCATCGCGGCTACCGTATCGATCTGGCGGCGCCGGCCAAGGACAAACCCACCTACGACATGATCCAGGCCGCCGACACCGTGGGCGTGTTCCAGATCGAATCGCGTGCGCAGATGAGCATGCTGCCGCGGCTGAAGCCGGAGTGTTTCTATGACCTGGTCGTCGAGGTGGCGATCGTGCGCCCCGGGCCGATCCAGGGCGACATGGTGCATCCGTACCTGCGGCGGCGGCAGGGCAAGGAGGACGTGACCTACCCTTCCGATGGCATCCGGGACATCCTGAAGCCCACGCTGGGCATTCCCCTGTTCCAGGAACAGGTGATGGAACTGGTGATGCATGCCGGTTACAAGGAGCACGAAGCGGACCACCTGCGCCGCTCGATGGCGGCCTGGGGCCGCGGCGGCGACATGGAGCCGCACCGCGAGAAGATCCGCGCGTTGATGAAGCAGAAGAACTACTCCGACGCGTTCATCGACCAGATCTTCGAGCAGATCAAGGGCTTCGGCTCCTACGGTTTTCCGCAGAGCCATGCCGCCTCCTTCGCCAAGCTGGTCTACATCAGCAGCTGGCTCAAGCGCCACGAACCGGCGGCCTTCGCCTGCGCCCTGCTCAACGCGCAGCCGATGGGCTTCTATTCGCCCAGCGAGATCGTGCAGGACGCGCGCCGCGCCGGCCGCGGCGGTCGCCGCAACGTGGAGGTACGGCCGGTGGACGTGACCTGCAGCGAATGGGACAACACGCTGGAAGGCGGGCGGCTGCGCCGCGGCGAGGGCGACGACGAGGGGCAGGCGGCCCTGCGCCTGGGCCTGCGCCAGGTGGCCGGGCTGTCGGAAACCGTGGCGCAGGCCATCGTCGCCGCGCGCGCCCGGCGCCCGTTCGCCGACGTGCGCGACCTGTGCCTGCGCGCCAACCTGGACGAGCGGAGTCGCCGCGCGCTGGCCGAGGCCGGCGCGCTGCAGGCGCTGGCCGGGCACCGCCACGCCGCGCGCTGGGAAGTGGCCGGCATCGAGCGGCAGCGGCCGCTGCTGCCCGGCAGCCCCGACGAGGACGCCGTGGCGCTGCCGGCGCCGTCGGCCGGCGAGGAGGCGCTGGCCGACTACCGCACGCTCGGCCTCACCCTCGGCGAGCATCCGCTGTCGCTGCTGCGCGCGCGGCTGCGGCGCGAGCGCGTGCTCGACATCGCCCAGGTGCGGCAGCTGCCGCACGGGCGCGGCGCGCACGTGGCCGGCATCGTCGTGCAGCGGCAACGCCCGGGCACGGCCAAGGGCACGGTGTTCGTCACCCTCGAGGACGAGCATGGCCCGCTCAACGTGGTGGTCTGGCAGGACCTGGCCGCGCGCCGGCGCAAGGTGCTGCTGGGCGCGCGGCTGATGGCGGTGCGCGGGCGCTGGGAACAGGTGGACGGCGTGCAGCACCTGATCGCCCGCGACCTGCACGACCTCAGCCACCTGCTGGGCGATCTGCAGACCCGCTCGCGGGATTTCCACTAGCGCAACGCGCGGGGAGCGCGGCGGCGTGGCCGATGCAGGCTTCGCGGCGCCGGGCAGGGCCGACGCCGGGCGCCGCATGCCGCCCGGTTCCAGTACGGAGTGGCGCTGCACACCGCAAGGTTGGCGGCCGCCATCGCATCGGTCGGTACGCGTCGGGCCCCGGCGCAAGCACCTGCAACTTTTCGCCTTCGGTCAGCGCCAGCAGCGTCTGCCCACCTGCAACTGACCAGCAGCGCGTCTGCGCACAGCGCCACGCTGGACTGGGTGCGGTTGTGTACGCCCAAGCGCCCGAGGGTCGCCGACAGGGGCCTCTACTACTTCAAGCTGTTCCAGCTTGAACACTTCGCTGGTGTGCGTACCGACGTCGCGCAGGCCAGCATGACGCGGACTTCCGCCGCTTCATCCGGTCTGGCAACCGTCGGAGAACGCCGCTGTCAGCGGCCTGTTCCCCGCCTCACTCCCAGTCCGACAGCGCGATCTTCAGTTCCGCCGCGAAGCCCTTGGCCGAGGACAGCGGCACCGTGAACACGTTGGGCGACTGCTGGCTGATGCCGATGGCCCGGGCCTTGGCGCTGTCCAGTTCGGCCTGGGTCTTCGGGCCGCCGGCCCACTGGTCGTCGCCCCAGACATAACGCAGCCGCCAGCTGTCGCCATCGGGCTTGGCGAACAGCACCAGCGTGTTGCGGAACAGGTATTCGCCGGGGATATGGTTCTTCAGGAACAGCGCGCCATCGACCTCGTAGCCGGCGTTGCACACCGCCAGTTCGATGGAGAAGGCGACCTCGCTGCCGGCGGTAATGCGGCGGCTGTCCAGGAACACCGAGAACAGCACCGGCGCGTGCGCGTCGCGGCGTACCTTGCCGTCCGCGTCGAAAATGTCGCTGTACTCGCGGCGTATCGCGCACTCGTTGGCCTGGGTGCGCGCGGTGAGCTGGTAGGTATAGGCGCCGCGCGGCGCCACCGTCGCTTCGATGTAGTACGAGGAACGCACCTGCCTGCCGCGCCTGCGCGCGGCCTCGACTTCCGGCGGCAGCGCCAGCGCGGTGATGTCCAGCTGCGCGGTGGCGCAGATGTCGCCGAACAGGAAGCGCGACAGGTTCTGGTAGCCCTCCTCGGAATTGACGATGCCGAAGTAGCCGCTGTGGCTGCGGTTGACGAAGGCACGCGGCGCGCCTTCCACATACGCGTTGGCGATGCGCACCAGGCCGTCGCTGAGCGCGCCGACCGCGAACGAGGACAGCCCGCGCGCCACCGCGTAGTCGCGGCTGTTGGTGCCGATCAGGCAGAACAGGCGCTCGGGCGGGAAGCCGGAATCGCCCAGCGTGTTGACCTTGTCCCTGGGCACCTTCAGGTAGCGCGCCATGTTGCCGCGGTTGAAGTTGTTCATGTCGTTGATCGACAGCAGGTCGGGCACGTTGATGCCGGCGATGTCGATGCCGTTGTGCGGCGTGGCGTAGGTGAACACCTTGTCCACCAGCGTGCGCGCCTCGGCGCTGGCGACCTCCGGGTTCTGCAGCAGGCAGCGGCAGATCAGCCCGCCCATCGAGTGCGCGACCAGGTAGACGCGGAAATCGCGGCGCTGGCTGGCGTTGTTGCCGCACACGCTGTCGCGCAGCTCCAGGATGCGCCGGCCCAGGCTGGCGGCGGCCTCGGCGATCGACGGTGCCTTGCCGTCGCCGAACGCCGGGTCGGCCACGTCGTAATAGCGGTGGATGACGATGCTGCGTGGCGAAATGCCGCCGCGCAGTTCGGCGCCGCCGTCGTAGACGTCGCGGTAGCCGTAGTCCTTCATCAGCCGCACCAGCGGCGACTCGAACACGAACTTCACCACCGAACCGTCCTGCGCCTGGCGGATCTTGGTGGAGCCGGCCTCCAGGCCCATGAACGGCGTGGAAGTGGTCTCGACGATCTCCGAGCGGGTCATCGCGTAACCGCGCACGTAGATGATCGGGAAGAAGGGGCGTTCGATCCTGTCCATGTCCGGCTCCGCGGGAGGGGAAGGCGATGCTGCGCCATTGTCGTCGCATCCGGGGCGACCGGGGACGGGCCCGGGTGGCGCGATAGGCCGGCGGGGCCTGGGTGGCGGGGTTGTGGTGTTCCTTGTTGGTCACATGACGCAGGTGAATGGCGGGCGCGGGCCGGCAAGTCCAGCCGGCGCGCCCTGCTCGACGGCAGGCCCAGCTGGAGGCTGGCGGTATTGCTGCGCTCCAGCGGATACGCATGGTTCGATAGCCCAGGTGTCCTGTAGTGCCGGAGCGGCGCCTGTTCGTCGGGACCCTGTCGCAGGGCATTGCGCTCCGCGGGGACATGTACGGCAGCTGCCATCCAGCGGCCTGCGGTGTCGTGTAGCGCAAGACTTCGCCTGCGGATACGCGTGGTTCGGTAGCCTGCGTGTAGTGCCGAGCGGTGCCTGTTCATTCCGCCCTGCCGCAGGGCACTGCCCGCTTCACGGGGACATGTCGGAGAGCTGCGATCCAACGGCTTGCGGTGTCGTGTAGCGCCGGGCGTCGCCTGCGGATACGCACGGTTCGATAGCCCGTGTATCCCGTAGTGCCGAAGCGGTACCTGTTCATCGGCACCCTGCCGCAGGGTACTGCCCGCTCCGGGACATGTCGGGGAACTGCGATCCAGCGGCCTGCGGTGTCATGCAGCGCGGGTGTCGCCTGGCGGGGCTGGGCCGGTAAGGCCCAATGCGGGGCGAGTTCCGCATCTACGGGCATTCGCGGCTGAAGCCGCTCCTAGGGGATTCCATCCGCCGAAAGGGGTTTCGTGAAGCCGTGCCGCTCGGCTGGTGGCGATCGCGGAACCTGCAACTGCGGGTCGATATCCGATAGGAGGTGTGCGGTGTGGGGCAACACCGGCAGAGCATTCCCGTCAGCGTCCGCAGGGGGACATTGCCTGCTCTACTGCGAGCCATCCGGAGAGCCGCGATCCAACTGGCGATAGCCGATGGCCTCGGTGAGGTGCGCACGTTCGATGGCGCCGCCGCCGGCCAGGTCGGCGATGGTGCGGGCCACGCGCAGGATGCGGTGCATCGAACGCGCCGACAGCTGCAGGCGCTCCATCGCCTGCTCGAGCAGCGCCTGGTCGGCCCGGGCCAGCCCGCAGTGGTGCAGGGTCTGCCCGGGATCCAGCCGCGCATTGGGCCTGCCCGCCCGCTGCAGCTGGCGGGCGCGGGCCTGCGCCACCCGTTCGCGGACCACGGCGCTGGTTTCCCCCGGTGGGGCCGCGCCGCGCAGCTCGGCCGGCGGCAATCGCGGAACCTGCAGCTGCAGGTCGATGCGGTCCAGCAGCGGGCCGGAGATGCGGGCGCGATAACGGGCGATCGCATCGCCGGAACAGCGGCAGCGGCCGCTGCGGTCGCCGGCCCACCCGCACGGGCACGGGTTCATGGCCGCCACCAGCTGGAAACAGGCCGGAAACTCGGTGCTGCGCGCCGCCCGCGCGATGGTGACCACGCCCGATTCCAGCGGCTCGCGCAGCCCTTCCAGGGTTTGCCGCTTCCACTCCGGAAGTTCGTCGAGGAACAGCACGCCGTTGTGGGCGAGGGAGACTTCGCCGGGTCGCGGAATCGAGCCCCCGCCGACGAGCGCCACCGCACTGGCCGTGTGGTGCGGCGACCTGTACGGCCGTTGCCGCCAGCGCGCCGCGTCCACGCCGTGTCGCCCGGCCGAGGCAATGGCGGCCGTTTCCAGCGCCTCGGCCTCGCTGGCTTCGGGCAGGATGCCCGGCAGCCGCGAGGCCAGCAGGGTCTTGCCGCACCCGGGCGAGCCGACCAGCAGCAGATGGTGGCCGCCGGCCGCGGCGATCTCCAGCGCGCGCCGCGCCTGCGCATGGCCGCGCACGTCGGCCAGGTCGGGCAGCGGGACGGGCTCGGCCGCGGCGGGCTGCGCGTCCGGCAGCGCCTTTTCGCCGCCCAGGCTGGCGCAGACCTCCAGCAGGGTACGCGCGACCTTGACCGTCGCCTGCCCGGCCAGCGCCGCCTCCCCGGCGTTGTCCGGCGCCACCACCAGCGTGCGTTGTTCGCGTGCCGCCGCGATGGCGGCCGGCAGCGCGCCGTCCACGCCACGCAGCTCGCCGGTGAGGGCCAGTTCGCCGATAAACTCGTGGCCGGACAACGCCTGGCGGTCGATCTGCCCGCTGGCGGCGAGGATGCCCAAGGCGATGGGCAGGTCGAAGCGGCCGCCGTCCTTGGGCAGGTCGGCCGGCGCCAGGTTGATGGTGATGCGCCGGGCCGGGAACTCGAACTGCGCGCAGAGGATGGCCGCGCGTACGCGGTCGCGGGATTCGCGCACCGCCGCTTCGGGCAGGCCCACGATCTGGGTGCAGGGCAGCCCGCCGGACAGGTGCACCTCGACCCGTACCGGCGGCGCATGCACGCCGGCGCGTGCACGGCTGTGCACCAGCGCCAGGCTCATGGCCGACGCCTCAGGCGTCGTTGGCGGGGCGCTTTTCCAGTGCGGCGACGGCCTGTTCCAGCGCGTCCAGCTTCTCGCGGGTGCGCAGCAGCACGGCGCGCTGCACCTCGAACTCCTCGCGGGTGACCAGGTCCAGTTTGGCCAGGCCGGCCTGCAGGGCGCTCTTGAAGGTGGCCTGCAGTTCCTCGCGCGATTCGCGCAGCCCCGGTGGGACCAGGTCGCTCAGGCGGCGGGCCAGCGCATCGATGTGGTTCAGGTCGATCATGGGGAGTCTCCGCAGGGGCAGGCTGGCAGGTTAGGCGCCGCCCGCAACCGCGGCCATCGGGCTCTGTTGCGTAGGGACGTAAGGATAATCCCTTGGTGCCGGCGGCGGCACGCCGGCCTGCCCGCCCGGCGCAGGGCAGGCTATCCTTCAGGGGCACACCGACAGGGAACCGACCGATGAAAATGATCATGGCCATCGTCAAGCCGTTCAAACTGGACGACGTGCGCGAGGCGCTTGCCGAGCGTGGCGTGGCCGGCATCACCGTCACCGAGGTCAAGGGTTTCGGCCGGCAGAAGGGCCACACCGAGCTGTACCGCGGCGCCGAGTACGTGGTCGATTTCCTGCCCAAGGTGAAGATCGAGGTCGCGGTGACCGACGCCCAGGCCGACGAGGTGGTGGAAGCCATCGTCAAGGCCGCCGGCACCGGCAAGATCGGCGACGGCAAGGTGTTCGTCTACGACCTGGGCAGCGTCGTGCGCATCCGCACCGGCGAGCTCGACGCGGACGCGCTCTGAACCATGGCGGCCATTGACGGGGAATTCGACCAGCGCCTGCAGCGGGCCCTGGCGATGCTGGATGGCAAGGGCCTGCCGCGCGGTACGTCCGCGCCGCTGTTGTACCGGCTGTTGTGGAAGCTCGGTTTCCGCGTGCCGCCGCCGCTCATGATGGGGTTTGTCCCGAACGCCTTGCTGATGGGGGGCCTCTTCGGGCCGATCTGGGGCTTGGTGATGTGGTTGATGGTCTGGCGCCGTTCGCAGATGCCGGTGGGCATGGTGCTGCTGGCCATGGTGGTGGCCGGCGTGCTGTTCGGCCTGTCGATGGGGCTGTATGGGCGTTGGATTGCGCGCCGGCGTGGCATTCCGCTGTGGCGCGATTTCCGGGGCTGACCAAGAACGGCGGGCCGCGACGGGTCAGCCCGGCGCGAACGTGGAAGCCGAGGATCGGTGTGCCCCGGGTGTCGGCGCATGCCGTGCAGCGGCCGGTGCCGTTCTGCCGGGGACTTGCCGGATCGGTTTCGGGGTCCCGGAAATCCGCCGTCGCCGGGCGAGGTGAAGGCAACCGATCGCCGCGAGAAAAAACGGCAGGACCTTCGTTTTCACGGCGAAGCCGCCCGCAAGGTCGCGCCCATTCTGACCGCCACAAAAAACCCCGCGTCGCCGCGGGGTTTTTTGTGGGCGAAGGCTGGGCTTACTCGCCCAGCGCCTTGGCCACGAACGGCGGGCTGACCAGCACGCCGGTATGCAGCGGGGCGGTGTAGTACAGCGTGTCGAACGGCTTGGCGGCGGCATCGGCCTGGCGGAAGCCGAAGCCGAAACCGGCCTGCTTGCTGGCCACGGTCACCGACCACCAGCCGGTCGGGTAGCACGGCTGCGGGAACGGCAGGGTCTTGAACGACTGGAAGCCGGCCTTGCCCATTTCCGCGCGCATGTCCTTGATCAGGTCCAGCAGCGCCAGCGGCGATTCGCTTTGCTGCACCAGCAGGCCGTCGTCCTTCAGCGCGCGGAAGCAGCTCTCGAAGAAGGCCTTGTTGAACAGGCCCTCGGCCGGGCCGACCGGGTCGGTGGAGTCCACGATCACCACGTCCACGCTGCCTGGGGCGCAGTTGGCCATGTAGGCCACACCGTCGTCGAACAGCAGTTCGGCGCGCGCGTCGCCGTTGGATTCGCACAGTTCCGGGAAGTACTTCTCGGCCATGCGGGTGACCTGCTCGTCGATGTCGCACTGGGTGGCGCTCTCCACGCCCGGGTGCTTGAGCACCTCGCGCAGGGTGCCGCAGTCGCCGCCGCCGATGATCACCACGCGCTTGGGCGCCGGGTGGGTGAACAGCACCGGGTGGCTGATCATCTCGTGGTAGAAGAAGTTGTCCTTGGTGGTCAGCATCATGGCGCCGTCGATGACCATCAGCTTGCCCCAGTCGGTGCTGTCGTAGATCTCGATCTTCTGGAACGGCGACTGCACTTCGTCCAGCTTGCCGGTGATGCGGAAACCGATGGCCGAGCCGGTCGGCTGGAAGTGTTCGATGAACCAGTTTTCGTTGGTGGTCATGGCGATGCTCCTGGGAGGAAGGGCTGTTCCTTCTCCCCCCGGGAGAAGGTGGCGCGAAGCACCCCAACCCCTCTCCCGGCGGGAGAGAGGCCTGAAGGCGCGGGCGCGGATTGTAACGGACCCTTGCCCCGCAGGCGTTAGAATGCGCGCCATTCTTATCCACAGCCGAGAGTTGCTACGCCGATGAGCGATTGGTCCCTCGACCAGGCCCGCAAGACCTATTCGATCCCGCACTGGTCCGACGGTTATTTCGATGTCGATGCCGCCGGGCACGTCGTGGTGCGCCCCACCGGCGCGCAGGGCCCGGCCGTGTCGTTGCCGGAAATCGTCGATTCGGCCCGCGCCGCCGGCGCCAAGCTGCCGCTGCTGGTGCGTTTCCCGGACATCCTGGGCCAGCGCTTGGGCAAGCTGCAGGCCGCGTTCGCCCAGGCCCAGCACGACTGGGACTACACCGGCGGTTACACCGCCGTGTACCCGATCAAGGTCAACCAGCACCGCGGCGTGGCCGGCACCCTGGCCAGCCACCACGGCGAGGGCTTCGGCCTGGAAGCCGGTTCCAAGCCGGAACTGATGGCCGTGTTGGCGCTGTCGCGCCCGGGCGGGCTGATCGTCTGCAACGGTTACAAGGACCGCGAGTACATCCGCCTGGCGCTGATCGGCCGCAAGCTGGGCCTGCAGACCTTCATCGTCATCGAGAAGCCGTCCGAGCTGAAGCTGGTGCTGGAGGAATCCCGCGCGCTGGACGTCAAGCCGGGCATCGGCGTGCGCATGCGCCTGGCCTCGCTGGGCGCGGGCAAGTGGCAGAACAGCGGCGGCGACAAGGCCAAGTTCGGGCTGTCGCCGCGCCAGCTGCTGGACCTGTGGAAGTCGCTGCGCGACACCGAGTACGCCGACTGCCTGAACCTGTTGCACTTCCACATGGGCAGCCAGATCAGCAACGTGCGCGACATCGCCAACGGCATGCGCGAGGCCACCCGCTACTTCATAGAGCTTTCGCGTCTGGGCGCGAAGATCAGTCACGTCGACGTCGGCGGCGGCCTGGGCATCGACTACGAAGGCACCCGTTCGCGCAGCTACTGCTCGATCAACTACGGGCTCAATTCCTACGCCAGCAACATCGTGCAGCCGCTGGCCGAGGCCTGCGAGGCCCACGGCCTGCCGCAGCCGCGCATCGTCACCGAATGCGGCCGCGCGATGACCGCGCACCACGCGGTGCTGATCGCCAATGTGGCCGAGGTGGAGCAGGCGCCGGAAGGCCGCGTGCCGGAAGCGCACGATGACGAGCCGGCGGCGATCCGCCACCTGCGCGAGATCCACGACGAACTGGACGTGCGCCCGGCGGTGGAGCTGTTCCACGAGGCGCAGCACTTCCATGCCGAGGGCCTGAGCGCCTACGCGCTGGGCCAGATCGACCTGCCGCAGCGCGCGCGCATCGACGACCTGTTCTACGCCATCGCCAACGGCGTGCGTGCGCGCCTGATCTACGACGAGAAGAGCCACCGCCCGGTGCTGGACGAGCTGAACGAGCGGCTGGTGGACAAGTACTTCGTCAATTTCAGCGTGTTCGAGTCGATCCCGGACGTGTGGGCCATCGACCAGGTGTTCCCGATCGTGCCGATCGAACGCCTGGACGAGCGCCCGGACCGTCGCGGCATCGTCGCCGACATGACCTGCGATTCCGATGGCATGGTCGAGACCTACGTAGAGAACGAGAGCCTGGACAGCTCGCTGCCGCTGCACGCGCTGCGCCACGGCGAGAGCTACCGCATCGGTTTCTTCCTGGTCGGCGCCTACCAGGAAATCCTCGGCGACATCCACAACCTGTTCGGCGACACCGACGCGGTGGAAGTCACCGTCGACGGCAGCGGCTACCGTATCGCCCAGCAGCGCCGCGGCGACACCACCGACGTGATGCTCGACTACGTCGGCTACCGGCTGGACGACCTGCGCGCGGCCTACCGCCAGCGCGTGGCCGCCGCCAACCTGCCGGCCGCGCGCGCGGCCGAGCTGGACGCGGCGCTGGAAGCCGGCCTCACCGGCTACACCTACCTGTCGGACGAACTGCTGGGCTGAGCGGTGTGGTGGATGCGCCCCCTTCCGCATGCGGGAGGGGGCGTTTTCGTTTCCTGCATCCGAATACAGGAGGACGGCGGCTTGCGCCGCCGTCTCTGCATCATCGGGCTGTCCGCGCGGATGCGGCTCAGCTGCCCTTGAAGGCGCCGTGGACGACGCTGCCCTCCAGCGTCTGCTCATCCTTGACCAGGTTGTACAGCGGGCAGGTTTCCTCGACCGCATCGCGCAGCGCCAGGATCTCCTGCTCCGACGCCGGCGACTCGATCCGCGCGGTGTAGCGGATGTTGTGGAAGCGCGCCGGGCCGTTCACGTTCCTGCCGAAGCGAGGGGTCAGTTCGGCGTTGGCGGTGACTTCCAGCGAGTCCAGCAGCACGTTGCGCGCACCGGCCTGCACTTCAAAGATGTGCGTGGGGCAGGTGGTGGTGACGCCGATCAGGTGCTCCTCGGCGGTCGGTGCCAGTCCGTAGCCGAGCAGGCCCGCCGCGCTGTCGTGCAGTTGCAGGTGATACCCGTCCTTGCCGATGAACACCTGGCGCAGGCCGGTGTGCGGTTCGACGTGCGCACGTGCGACCAGCGTCTCGGCGGCGGCCGGCGCGCCCGACGCGGCTTCGCGCTGTTTGGCCAGCACGGCAGGTCGCTTCTCCTGGGTGATGAAGTCGCGCAGGCCCGGCGGCAGGTTGGGGTCACGCGTGGCCGGGGTCTGGATGTACTCCACTTCGATGCGGCTGATCGGTTGCGCTTGCGTCACCAGGTTGATCGCCGGGGATTGCTCGTGGACGCTGCGTTTGAGCGCCTGCAGCTGCGCATCGGTGGCCGGCGAGTCGATGTAGGCCACGTAGGAAAGGTTGTTCGGGTAGCTGAGGTTGGCGCTCTTGCGCTTGGGGATGCTGGTGAACACCACGTCCAGCCCGTCGATCGGGATGTTCGCTGCCGCCGCCTGCACCAGGTATTCGTCGGCGATGGCGCTGGACAGCACGCCCACCAGCGAATCCCATGAACCCGCGCCCAGGTTGTAGCCGGCGTAGTCGCGACCACTGTCGCTGAGGTACTGGAAGGTTCCGGTTGGCCCGATGCGCAGCCGGCGCACGCCGGAGCGGCTTTCGGCGGTGACCTTGGTGTGGATGGCGATGGGCACGCCATTCTGCGCCGATTGCGTCTGGATGGCGGCCTTCTTCTCGACCAGGTAGTCGCGCAACGGCGTGCTCGACTGCGCCGCCGACGCCGGTGGCAGCAGCAATGCCGTGGACAGCACGGTTGCGGTGAGGGCAAGGAACAACGGGCGTGCGATGGGCATGACAGGCAGGACTCCGCGATGGGCCGGATGGCCGGAAGACTGCCGACTTTCCACGCTGCGATGAATGCGCGGAAATAGCCGATGGCGATGCTGTTATACCGCTGGCCTCCCCTTGCGGGCTGATACCGCCGACCGCAGGATCTCATGCGACGCCGTCATTATTCAGCGCGTGAACGAGTTCCTAGCATCCGTCGCTCAGCCCGATCAGAGGAAGTGTACGGATGCAGTCCCAGCCCGAGCATCATCGCAAGACCATCAGTCCCGTTGTCGCGGGGCGCAGCAGTCAACTGCCTGCACGTTCCGTACTTGCCTGCGTGATCGTCGCCGCGCTGGCCGCTGTGGTGTCACCGTCGCAGGCCCATGCGCAATCGGCCGAACAGCTGCAACGTGAGAACGCGCAGTTGAAGGCCGAGATCGCGCGCCTTCGCCAGGCGGCAGGCCTCCCACCGGAAGTCGGCACCACGGCGCCGCCGAGCGCCGCCGCGCAGGCACCGATCGATCCGGTAACTGCTTCGGGCTCCGGCGACGCCGCGCTGCTGGATGCGGTGATCGTCAAGAGCGAGCAGATCAAGCAGCAGCCGGCGTCGATCTCGGCGGTTACCGGCGAGGAACTGGAAAAGTTCCACGTCAACAATTTCCGCGACATCGTCAATCGCATCGGCAACGTGCGCACCTCCTGGCAGAACCCCAACACCGCCTCGATCTTCGTGCGCGGCGTGGGTTGGGCCGCCGGCGCCGGCGTGCTCGAACCCAGCGTCGGCGTCAGCGTTGACGGCGTCGGTCACGGCATCAATGCGATCTCCGCGCTGAGCAACTACCTGGACATCGAATCGGTGCAGGTGGTGCGGGGGCCCAACGGCACCGAAGGCGGGCGCGCGGCCAACGTGGGGCGCGTGGAGATCACCACCCGCAAGCCCAGCTTTACTCCCGAAGCGCGCGCTGCGATCACGCTGGGTGAGCGCAACACCACCATCGCCACCGCGGTGGTGGGCGGCGCCCTCATCGACCAGAAGCTGGCGTACCGCCTGAGCGTGAACCGCGAAGCGGCCGATGGCCCGTTCGACAATGCCAACGACACGCACTACAGCTGGCGCAACACCGACCGCACCAACGTGCGCGCGCAGTTGTTGTTCGCCCCGAATGACCGCCTGGAAGCCAACCTGTCGGTGGACGTCACCCCGAAGGGCCGCGAGATCTGCGAAAACTGCTTCTGGTTCAACACCAGGACGCCGGCCACCTACGACTGGACCAATCCGGTCACCGGCCAGCCGGGGCAGGTGAACTACGCCGAGGACGTGTTCGGCAAGCTGCAGCGCCGCTGGTTCGCGCAGAACCCGGACTACACCATCGACGATTACTACCGCCCGCGCGTCAACACCATCGGCGAGTACCCGAACACCTACAAGACCGCCGGTGTCACCGCCAACCTCGCCTACAAGCTCAGTGATGCCACCACGCTGACCTCGATCACCGGCTGGCGTGACTACGACTTCTCGCAGGGTGCGGGCTCGCATACCGGCTTCGAATGGTTGCGCGCCCCGCGCGGCACCCAGACCAGCTTCGAGCAGCTCAGCCAGGAACTGCGCCTGGACAGCCAGCTGAGCGATGGCCTGAGCCTGCGCGCCGGTGGCTTCTATTTCCACGGCAAGTTCCCCAACTACAGCCAGACCGAGCGTTATGGCACCGACGCTGGCGCCTACTACGCCAACGCCGCGCAGTACGCTCTGCTCGACCCGATCAACCCGGCGCTGCCCAATGCGGTGGACGCCGCCGGCCGGCTGTTGCTGTTCAATTCAACCTATGGGTTGATCACCCAGCGCAAGGAGCGCTACGACAACAGATCGTTGGTGGCTTACTCCAACCTGAAGTGGGACGTCACCGATGACTTCAGCGTCAACGCGGGCCTGCGTGTCAGCCGCGAGACCCGTAATACCCACGCCGGCAGCGGTATCCTCGCCGACGGCTTTGCCGGGGAACTGAACCCGGCAAAGGTCAACAACGTCGTCTACAACGGCTTTGCCAACGATGCATCCGGCAACCTCGCAACGGGCAACAACGCAGCGCAGCTGGCGTTGGCGGACCTGGTTGCGCAGAAGTACTTCGGCGTGGCGACGTACGGTGCGTTGAGTGCGAAGCAACGCCAGCAGGTGGCTGCAGCCAAGGCGATCCGCGCCGGCCGCATCGGCAGCTCCTACCTTGAGGTCGCCGCGCCGGAGTACGAGGAGACGCTGTTCAGCGGTGTGCTCGGTGCGAACTACCGCATCAACGATGCGTTGACCGTGTACGGCTCCTACCGCTACGGCGAGAAGCCGGGCATCACCCAGATCGTCGGCGCCACCGCGCTGGGAGGAAAATCGGTGCCGGCCAAGGCCGAGTCCACCCAGGCCTGGGAGCTGGGCTTCAAGTCGCTGCTGCTCGATGACACGCTGTCGCTGGCCGGTACGGTGTTCCTGCAGGACATCGACGATTACATCCAGAACACCTTCGTCTACGACGAAGTGCAGACCGCGCTGAACAACGACGGCAAGCCGGCCTACGTGGCCGCGCTCGGCAACGTGCCCAGGGTGCGCACCCGCGGCCTGGAGCTGGACGTGGCCTACTTCGGCATCCCGTACACCACGCTGCGTTTCTCCGGTGCGTACACGGACGCGACCTACCGCAGTTTCCCGCGCGCACCGAACCCGGCCGAGCTGGGCGGCGGCAATCCGGCCGGCCCGTACTACGATGCCACCGGCAAGACCCTGCCGGGTGCGCCGAAGGTCAGCGGCAACCTGTTCGCCGACTTCTCGTACCCGCTAGGGCAGGTATGGGCATTGCAGTCGAACCTCAACTACAACTACCAGAGCAGCTACTACACCGATACGCTGCTGTCGCGGTATGCGAAGACCGACCCGCTCGGCACTACCGACTTCTCGATCGGGCTGGGGCGCCAGGACGGCCGCTTCGCGATCAGCCTGGTGGCCAGGAACCTGTTCGACCAGGACACCGGCGTGCCGCTGACCTGGAACTCGTACAAGCCGGGCATCCCGCGCTGGCTGGGCGTGACGGTGCAGGCTTCGTTGTACTGAGTCGGTCGAAGAGCGCGGCGTGCACCGCGTCCGCGCCGACCCCTTCCGCCTGGACGACCTGCGCGCGGCCGAGCTGGACGCGGCGCTGGAAGCCGGCCTCACCGGCTACACCTGCCTGTCGGACGAACCGCTGGGCTGAGCGGTGCTGCGGGAAACCGTAGTGGGCCGGCTACCGCAGGGCGGCATGCGCCGCCCTGCGGCTTCCCTGATGTGACGTCTTGCTAGACGGCCCGGATTGGGTCGATAGTGGCTGTCGGGGAACGGAGGAAGCGGCACCTCACCGGGACGGAGCCAGCCCGGTATGGGCCGCACCTTCGTGTGGAAAGGCACAACAGAGGGTGCCGCATGCCGTACGAGATCGTCCATACGATCGGCTCGACCGTCTATTTCGTTTTTTTCCTGCTGTTCCTGTGGGTGCGGCGAACGCCGCGGATCAACCCCGGCGCCGGCTGGTGGGCCGGAGCGATGCTGTTCGCGCTCGCTTCCCGGCTGGTCTTCGTCGTCCTGCTGGACGAGTACCACGGGCGCACCGCCATCGTGTCGGTGTACACCGCGCTGAACGTGGTCGAGAAATCCTGCCTGCTGATCGGACTGGTGCGGTTCTTCGACGTGCCGCTGCGATTGCGCGACCTGCTGGTGGCCACCTTCGCGGTCGAGGTCTGGATACTCGCGGCCTGGGCTTGGTCGTTCCCGCCGCTGCTGCGCGGCGCCGGCGTAGCGCTGTTCAACGCCGGGATGCTGGCTGCCGCCGCCTGGATCGCGTGGACCCGGCGCGACCAGCTCGACCGGCGCCTGCTCACCATCACCGCCGTGTCCAGCGGCCTGCTCGCCCTGCACTGGGCCTGCGCCTTCGCCATCATCGAGCGCGTGCCGGGGTGGTTCGTGTACGGCTTCCTGCTCGGCGCGCTGCTGGTGCTGGTGCAGTACTTCTCGCTGCTCGCCGCGGTGCTGCGCAGTTTCCAGAAGCGCCTGTTGGAAGCCGAATCGAAGGCGCTGGACATGGCCTTCCAGGACCCGCTGACCGGCCTGAGCAACCAGCGTTACATGCGCACGCTGTTCGAGAACGCGCTGGTCTTGGCGCATCGCCCGCACCAGCTGGCCGCGGTCATCTACATCGACGTGGACAATTTCAAGCCGGTCAACGACCGCGCCGGGCACCGCATCGGCGACGAGGTGCTCAAGCTGCTGGCCGCGCGCCTGCGCCAGTCCACGCGCAGCACCGACATCTGCGCCCGCATCGGCGGCGACGAGTTCGTCGCCATCTGCACCCAGCTGGAAGATGCGGACCACGCCCACGGCATCGCGCGGAAGCTGCTGCGCGAGTTCACCGCGCCGCTGCTGGTGGAGGGGCGCGAGTACGTGCTGGGCGCGAGCATCGGCGTGAGCCTGTATCCGCTGCACGGCGATACGCTGGCCGAGCTGCTGGAATGCGCTGACCGGGCCATGTACCAGATCAAGGGCGGCGGCAAGAACGGCTACCGCATCCATGCCGCCGGAGCGCCGGCCTGAACGCCGCTGGCGTGCAGGCCGGCGGGGGACTCAGCTTTCGCGCGCGACCTGGAAACCGGCGAACGACTGGCTGACCGGCATCAGTTCCAGGCGGTTGACGTTCAGGTGCGGCGGCAGGCTGGCGACCCAGAAGATCTGCTCGGCGATGTCCTGCGCGGTCATCGGGTTGGCGCCCTTGTAGAGCTGGTCCGAGGCGGCCTGGTTGCCGTGGGTGCGCACCAGGGTGAATTCGGTCTCGGCCATGCCGGGCTCGATCGCGGTCACGCGCACGCCGGTGCCGTGCAGGTCGGCGCGCAGGCCCAGCGAGAACTGGCTGACGAAGGCCTTGGTGCCGCCGTAGGCGTTGCCGCCCGGATACGGATAGATGGCGGCAGTGGAGCTGATGTTGATGATCGCGCCGCGGCGCTCGATCAGCTGCGGCAGCAGGCGATGGGTGAGGGTGACCAGCGCGGTGACGTTGGTGTCGATCATCGTGCGCCAGTCTTCCAGGCTGGCGTGCTGGGCGGCGGCGGTGCCCTGCGCCAGCCCGGCGTTGTTGACCAGCAGATCGATGCCGCGGAACGCGGCCGGCAACGCCGCCAGCGCCGCTTCCATCGCCGCGGCGTCGCGGATGTCGAAGACCGCGGCGTGCACCGTGTCCGCGCCGAACTCGTCCACCAGCGGCTGCAGGCGCGCGGTGCGGCGGCCGGTGGCGATCACCTTCCAGCCGGCCCCGGCAAAACGACGGACGGCAGCGGCACCGAAGCCGGACGTGGCGCCGGTGATCAGGACGGTCTTGGACATGGCGGATTTCCAGGGGAAGGGGCCATCGATTTTCGCACCTTCGCGGGGTCGTGGCGCCGGCATGTCCTGTCCCTGCCTGTTTGGCCCGATGCGCACATGGCGTCGGGGAGGGGAGCGGAACTGCCGCTGCGGGGAGCAGGTCTCACCTGCGCATGGCTGAAGCAGCTGGCCGGAAAGCTGTCGCGACTGAAGTCGCTCCTGCGGGATGTGGTCCCGCGCTGGCTGTAAGGGGCGCTCGCCGCCACCCACCGAATAACCAACCCTTGGAGTAATGGCACTGGCAGACCAGAGTTGTAGCGGTGACGGGCACGAGGACCCCCAGTTTGTTTCACAGATCTGGGGCGAAGCCGCCATAGACCATTTCGCTACGCCTTCGTTTTCCCACCATGAGACGCGGGTGCATCGTAGATGCGGGGCTTGCCCCGCATGAGGAATTTTCGTCAAGCCCCGTGCGGGGCGAGCCCCGCACCTACGGTGGGCCGACCGGGCCCCGACCCCCGGAGTCAAGGATGTGTGCCGACAAGCGCGAGGTCGAGGGGTGACGGATACGCAGCCGAAGGTTTGCGTCGCAAGCTCTGGGCGAAGCTGCCGGAAAGCCATCGCGACTGAAGTCGCTCCTACGCGGTGTGGTCCCGCGATGCTGCCAAGACGTTCGCCGCCCACCTACCGAAGGAAACAGCCCCCTTGAGTCAAGGGGGCGCGCCGACAGGCGCGGGGTTGTGGGGGTAACTGGCACGGGGCCCAAAGTTTGTTTCACAAACTTTGGGGTGAAGCCGCCGTAGGCGACTTCACTGCGCCTTGATCGCCATGGCCTGCAGGCCGCTGCCGTTGAGCTTGGCCTTGGCCTCGGCCAGTTCGCTGGCGGTGCCGTACGGCCCCATGCGCACGCGGTAGACGGTGTTGCCGTTGATCTGCGCCGATTCCACGCGCGCGGCCAGGCCCATCATCGCCAGCTTGGCCTTGGTCGCCTCGGCGTCGCCGGAAGCGCCGAAGGCGCCGGCCTGGAGGATGTAGCGGACGTTGTCGCTGGTCGCGACATTCGCCGGTGCCGCCGGTTCAGGCCGCTTCGGCGCGCTGTCCGCAGCGGCGGGCGTCGCGGTGGTGGCCGCAGCGGTACGGGCGGGCGTGCTTTCGCTGGCCACTGCCTGGCGCGGCGCCTCGCTGATCGGCGCCGGCAACGGTGCTGCGGCCGGCGGCACGGCACGACCTTCCAGTGCGGCCTGCGCGCGCTGGGCTTCGCTGGTCTGCGCTGCACGCGCGGCCTGGGCGCGGCGCTGTTCCTCGGCGCGGGCGCTGGCGGCCAGTTCGGCGTCGGACATCTGCACTTCCTTGCCCGGCAGCAGCGTATAGAAGTCGTACTGGGTCGCGGCCGGTTTCTCCGCCGGCGTCGCACCGTCGCGCGCGGCCGGACGCGGCAGGTCCGCGCCGGCATCGATGTCGGCATCGGCGACCGGCGCCGGCTGCGCGTCCGGATTGGGTTGCGGGCCTACGCGAAGGAAGCCGTCGCCGTCCTTCTTGAACAGGTTCGGGGCAGCCAGGAACACCACCGCCGCGATCGCCGCACCGGCGACCAGCCATACCCAGCCGGGCGTGCCGTTGCCGCTGTTGCGCCGGGCCTGGCTCTTGCCGCGTCGTGCTGCCATTTCTGCCACTTCTCCTTGCTTACATCTTTTCCGGTGCGCTCACGCCGAGCAGGCCCAGGCCGTTGGCGAGCGTCTGGCGGGCCGCGCAGGCAAGGGCGAGCCGGGCGTTGCGTGCGGCCGCATCGTCCACCAGCACCGGCGTCCCGTGATACCACGTGTGGAAGGCGTGCGCCAATTCACGCAGGTACTGCGCGACCAGGTGCGGTTCCAGCGATACGCCGGCGGCTTCGACCACTTCCGGGTAACGCGAGATCTCGTTCATCAGCTCCAGCGAGGCGGCGTCGTCCAGCTGCGCCAGCGCGGCCAGGCCCTGCGCCTGGTCGTAATCCAGGCCCTTCTCCTGCGCCTGGCGCAGCAGCGAGCAGACGCGCGCATGGGCGTACTGCACGTAGAACACCGGGTTGTCGTTGCTCTGCTGGCGGGCCAGGTCGATGTCGAAGGTGAGCTGCGAATCGGGCTTGCGCGCGATCAGGAACCAGCGCACGGCATCGCTGCCGACTTCGTCGATCAGGTCGCGCAGGGTCAGGTAGCTGCCGGCGCGCTTGGACAGCTTCACTTCCTCGCCGCCGCGCATCACCGTCACCATCTGGTGCAGCACGTATTCCGGCCAGCCCTGAGGGATGCCCACGCCCAGCGCCTGCAGGCCGGCGCGCACGCGCGCCAGCGAGCCGTGGTGGTCGGCGCCCAGTTCGGTGATGGCGCGTTCGTAGCCGCGCTGCCACTTGCTCAGGTGGTAGGCGACGTCCGGCAGGAAGTAGGTGTAGGTGCCGTCGGACTTGCGCATCACGCGGTCCTTGTCGTCACCGAAGTCGGTGCTGCGCAGCCACAGCGCGCCGCCTTCCTCGTAGGTGTGGCCGGAGGCGACCAGCTGGTCCACCGCCTCGGCGACCTTGCCGTCCTTGTACAGCGAGCTTTCCAGGAAGTAGATGTCGAAATCCACGCCGAACGCGGCCAGGTCCTGGTTCTGCTCGTTGCGCAGGTAGGCCACGGCGAAGCGGCGGATGGCCTCGATGTCCTCGGCGTCGCCGGCACCGACCACCTGGCTGCCTTCCAGCTCGACGGTCTGGCCGAGCAGGTAGGCCTTGGCGACGTCGGCGATGTATTCGCCGTTGTAGGCCTCGGCGGGCCACTGCTCGTCGCCCGGCTTGAAGCCGCGCGCGCGCGCCTGCACCGAGCGGGCCAGGTTCTCGATCTGCACGCCGGCGTCGTTGTAGTAGAACTCGCGCTTGGCGTTCCAGCCATTGGCTTCCAGCACGCGGGCGATGCAGTCGCCGATGGCGCCGGCGCGGCCGTGGCCGACGTGCAGCGGGCCGGTCGGATTGGCCGAGACATATTCGACGCCGACGCTGCGGCCGTTGCCGCCGAGGTTGCGGCCGTAGTCGGCACCCTCGCGCAGCACGCTGGCCGCCTCGCGCTGGAACGCCACCGGCGCCAGCTTGAAGTTGATGAAGCCCGGACCCGCGATCTCGACGCTGGCGACGTCGTCGCTGGGCGGCAGCGCGGCGACCAGCGCCTGCGCCACGGCGCGTGGATTGCTGCGCGCGGCCTTGGCCAGCAGCATCGCGGCGTTGGTGGCGAAGTCGCCGTGCTCGCGGGTCTTGGGCCGTTCGACCACGAAATCCGGCGGCAGGGTGTCGGCAGGCAGGGTGCCGTTGGCGCGCAAGGCTTCGATGCCTTGGCCTATCAGGGCGCGGAGTAGGGATTTCACGTGACTGTCTGCTTGGAGCGCGGAACTGCACATTTTACCCGACCGGCGGGGTGGCTGCTTCCGGGGCCGGCCCGTCGGTCAGCGAAGTCAACGCGGGGTGCAGGACCGGGTTGCAGGCCACCTGCCGGGTGTGGAGACGCACATGGCGGCCGGCCTGCGCGTTCCACCGGCGGTGCCGGCCGCCGCCGGCCCGGCTCGCCGCGCGCCGCCGCGGAGTCCGTGGCCAGGCGCCGGGATCGCGCCCGGCTACATCCAGCCACGGGCCGCCAGGGACACCGGCAGGCCGTCGCCGATGACGAAATGATCCAGCAGCCGGATCTGCACCAGGGACAGCGCGTCGCGCAGGCGCAGGGTGACGGCGCGGTCGGCCGCGGAGGGCTCGGCGCTGCCCGAAGGGTGGTTGTGGCCGACGATGACCGCCGCGGCATTGTGGGCCAGCCCCCGGCGCACCAGCTCGCGCGGGTACACCTCGGCGCTGTCGATGGTGCCGCGGAACAGCTCCTCGAAGGCCAGAGCCCGGTGCCGGGTGTCGAGGAACAGGGCCGCGAAGACCTCGTGGGGCTGGGGCCGCAGCCGCTGGACGAAATAGCGGCCGGCCGAATCCGGGTCGGTCAGGGTGGTGCCGCGTTCCAGGTCGGCGGCCAGGTGGCGCTGGCCCAGCTCCAGCGCCGCGGCCAGCCGGCAGGCGCGGGCCGGGCCCAGCCCCGGCACCCGCATCAGCTCGCGCGCGCCGAGGTCCATCAGCTGCCGCAGCGACCCGTGGGCGTGCAGCATCTCGCGGGCGGTCCTTATCGCATCCTGGCCGCGCAGGCCCGAGCCCAGGAAGATCGCCAGCAGCTCCGCGTCGGAAAGGCCGCGGGCGCCATGTGCCAGCAGCTTCTCGCGGGGGCGTTCGTAGCGGGGCCAGTGACGGATGTGCATGGCCACAGAGTGAGCGCGAACCGTGCGCAAGGTAATAAGTCGTCACGGACCCTTCGGGTAAGCTAAAGATTCTTGTGCAGGTAGGATTTCCAAGTGACCGGCTTTCCCCATAGTGTCCACGCGCCATCGCGGCCGCTGGACGGACAGAAGCTGCTGCTGTGCGTCGGCGGCGGCATCGCCGCCTACAAATCGCTGGAACTGGTGCGCCGCCTGCGCGACGCCGGCGCTGGCGTGCAGGTGGCGATGACCGATGGCGCGCAGCAGTTCGTCACGCCGCTGAGCTTCCAGGCCCTGTCCGGGCAGCCGGTCCGCACCACGCTGTGGGACAGCGCCGCCGAACAGGCCATGGGCCATATCGAGCTGGCGCGCTGGGCCGACCGCGTGGTCATCGCGCCGGCCACCGCCGACCTGCTGGCGCGGCTGGCGCACGGCCATGCCGATGATCTGGTCAGCACACTGTGCCTGGCCACGACCGCGCCGCTGACCGTGTGCCCGGCGATGAACCACCGCATGTGGCTGCACCCGGCCACGCAGGCCAACATCGCGCTGCTGCGCGAGCGTGGCGTGCAGGTGGTCGGCCCCGAGGATGGGCCGCTGGCCGAGGGCGAATCCGGTCCCGGCCGGCTGAGCGAGCCGGACGCCATCGTCGCCGCGCTGGCCGGCAATCTGGCGCCGGCGGCGCCGGACCGACTGCAGGGCATGCGCGTGCTGATCAGCGCCGGCCCCACCTACGAGGACCTGGACCCGGTGCGCTACGTCGGCAACCGTTCCAGCGGCAAGATGGGCTATTCGCTGGCGGCGGCCGCGGCGCGCCGCGGCGCGCAGGTGGTGCTGGTCAGCGGGCCGGTGCAGCTGCCGACGCCGCCCGGCGTGCAGCGCGTGGACGTGCGTTCGGCCGCGCAGATGCGCGAGGCGGTGCTGGCCGCGCTGCCGGCCGACATCTATATCGGCGCCGCCGCGGTGGCCGACTACACGCCGCGCCAGGTGGCGCAGCAGAAGCTGAAGAAGACCGCCGGCAGCCAGACCCTGACGCTGGAACTGGTGCGTACCCCGGACATCCTGGCCGAGGTGGCCGCGCAGGAGCAGATGCTGAAGCTGGTGGTCGGCTTCGCCGCCGAGACCCACGACGTGGAGAGGTACGCGCGCGGCAAGCTCGCCGACAAGCACCTGGACCTGATCGTCGCCAACCAGGTCGGCATCCCCGGTGGCGGCTTCGAGAGCGACCAGAACGCGGCCACCGCCTACTGGAACGACGGCCACCGCGAATTCCCCGGTACCGCCAAGACGCAGCTGGCCGAACAACTGCTGGACCTGATCGCGGAGAGACTGGACGCATGAAGACGGACACCGCACTGCAGCCGCTGCAGGTGAAGCTGCTGGACCCCCGCTTCGGCGATGCCTGGCCGCTGCCGGCCTATGCCACCGAGGCCAGCGCCGGCATGGACCTGCGCGCGGCGATCGAGGCGCCGATGACGCTCGAGCCCGGCGACGCGGCGCTGCTGCCCAGCGGTATCGCCATCCACATCGCCGACCCGGGCCTGTGCGCGGTGGTGCTGCCGCGCTCGGGCCTGGGCCACCGCCACGGCATCGTGCTGGGCAACGGCACCGGCCTGATCGATGCTGATTACCAAGGGCCGCTGCTGATCAGCGTCTGGAACCGCGGCCGCGAGACCTTCACCATCGAGCCGGGCGACCGCATCGCGCAGCTGGTGATCATGCCCATCGCGCGGGTGGCCTTGCAGGTGGTGGACACTTTCGTCGACAGTGCGCGTGGAACGGGTGGATTCGGCCACACCGGAGTGCGCTGACGGGGGAAACGCACGATGAGCCAAGGGAACGAAAGCCGGCGCCCGGGCGTCGCGCTGGGCCGCTCGACGCCATTGCTGGCGGTTCTGCTGGTGCTGCTGGCCGGCTGGTTCGGCTGGAGCGCCTTCCAGCAGTGGCAGCAGGCCGATACCGGCACCCGGCTGGAGCAGGCGCGCGACCAGGCGGTGGACGGCCTGCACAAGGCGATCGCCGCGCAGGCCGCGCAGTTCGCCCGGCAGCTCGAGCTGGAGCCGGTGAGGACGGCCCTGGCCGGGGGCGACGCCGCCGCCGCGGCCGCAGCGCTGCGCGAGAAATGGAACGGGGTGGACGATGCGCAGGTCTTCGACGGCGCGCTGTCCGATGCCTATGCCGATCCGGCCGCCTTCGGTTATTCGCGGCTGGCCCTGCTGGAACTGGCGATGAGCCAGGGCAGGCCGGTCGCGCGCGTGGTGCGCGACGGCAACGGGCCGCGCCTGGGCCTGGCCGCCCCGGTGCAGCTGCAGGGCCGGCCTGCGGTCGCCTACGTGCGCCAGCCGCTGACCCGGCTGTCGGCCGTGTTCGACGGGCTGGCGTCGCCGGAGGCGGCCTTCCTCGGCCTGCGCCAGGGCGGCTACACCGTGCTGCAGAAGGGCGACGCCGCGCTGGGCAATGGCGCCGACGCGCTGGCCCGGACAGTAGCCGATACCCACCTGCGCGTGGTCGCCGCGGTGCCGGACGCGGTCGAAGGCCCGCTCGGGCTCGGCATGGTGGCCTGCGCGGTGGTCGCGGCGCTGATGCTGGCGACGGCGGTGCTGCTGCTGGTCGGCCGCAAGCGCCTGCGCCTTCCGGCGCTGCGCCGCGCCGGCGAACCGGCGGTCGCCGACGACGGCGTCACCCTGAGCGAAGCGCTGGCGCAGGAGCCGCTGCCGGTGGCGGCGGCGCGCGAACGCGAGGCCGGACAGACGCCCGCCGCCGTAGAAGCGGACATCGCGGCGGTGGTTCCTGGCATCTTCCGCGCCTACGACATCCGCGGCGTGGTCGGCAGCGAGCTGACCCCGGCCGTGGCCACGCTGATCGGCCAGGCCATCGGCAGCCAGATGCAGGCGCAGGGCCTGCGCGACGTGGTGGTGGGACGCGACGGCAGGCTGTCCGGCCCCGAGCTGGTCGCGGGGCTGGTCGAAGGCCTGCGCCGCGCCGGCTGCGAGGTCATCGACATCGGCATGGCACCGACCCCGGTGGTGTACTTCGCCGCCTACCACCTGCGCGCCGGCAGCTGCGTGGCGGTGACCGGCAGCCACAACCCACCGGACTACAACGGCTTCAAGATCGTCATCGGCGGCGAGACGCTGTCCGGCGAGGCGATCACCGACCTGTACCGGCGCATCGCCGAGGGCCGCCTGCAGCGCGCCGACATGCCGGGCGGGCTGCAGCAGCGCGAGGTTGTCGCCGACTACGTGCAGCGCATCGCCGACGACGTGCAGCTGGACCGCCCGCTCAAGGTGGTGGCCGATGCCGGCAACGGCGTCGCCGGCGCGGTCGCGCCGCAGCTGCTGGAAGCCATCGGCGCCGAGGTGATCCCGCTGTACTGCGACGTGGACGGGCAGTTCCCCAACCATCACCCGGACCCGAGCGAGCCGCACAACCTCGAGGACCTGGTGCAGATGGTCCAGCGTTTCGGCGCCGACCTGGGCGTGGCCTTCGATGGCGACGGCGACCGGCTCGGCGTGGTGACGAAGGAAGGCAGGATCGTGTTCGCCGACCGCCTGCTGATGCTGTTCGCCGCCGACGTGCTGGCGCGCAACCCGGGCGCGATGGTGATCTACGACGTCAAGTGCACCGGCAAGCTGTCCGACTACATCCTGCGCAACGGCGGCAGCCCGATGATGTGGAAGACCGGGCACTCGCTGATCAAGGCGCGCATGCGCGAGACCGACGCCGAACTGGCCGGCGAGATGAGCGGCCACTTTTTCTTCAAGGAGCGCTGGTACGGCTTCGACGACGGCCTGTACGCGGCCGCGCGGCTGCTGGAGATCCTCGCCCAGCGCGAAGAGGACCCGTCCGAGGTGTTCGATGAATTGCCCGACGCCGTCTCCACGCCGGAGCTGAAGGTGGCGGTGGCCGAAGGCACCCAGCACGCGCAGGTGGCGCTGGTCGTGGCGGCGGCGCAGGCCGGGGATTCGCCGTTCGCCGGCGCCCGCCTCTCCACCATCGACGGCCTGCGCGCCGACTTCAGCGACGGCTGGGGCCTGGTGCGCGCCTCCAACACCACCCCGGTGCTGGTGCTGCGTTTCGAGGCGGACGACGAGGCCGCGCTGGAGCGGATCAAGGAACTGTTCCGCGAACAGCTGCGGCAGGTGCTGCCGGCGGGAACCGAACTGGGCTTCTGACCGGTTGGCGCGCATCCGCAGGACGCCCGTGCGATGCGCGGACGCGCGATGCGCAACACCCTGCCGGGAGCCACCTGCAACGTGCCGGCGGGATGCCGTCTACGGTACGCGGAAACGCAGGCCGATGCCGGGCTCGGTGAACAGGTAGCGCGACGCCAGCGCCGAATCACCCAGCTTGTGACGCAGCCGGCCAACCAGGATGCGCAGATAGTGCGTGTCGTGGCGATGGCTCGGGCCCCAGACTTCCTGCAGGATCTGCGGCTGGGTGACCACGCGCCCTGCGTTGCGCAGCAACAGCGCCAGCAGCGCGTATTCCTTGCGCGTCAGCGCCACCGGCGCGCCGTCCACGCGCACCTCGCGGCGGGCCAGGTCGATGTGCAGGCAGCCATCGTCGAACACCGGCACCTGGCCTTCGCTGTCGGCGCTGCGGCCGCGCAGCAGGGCGCGCACGCGCGCCATCAGCTCCTGCGTGCCGAACGGCTTGGTGACGTAGTCGTTGGCGCCATTGTCCAGCGCCCGCACCTTCTCGGCCTCGCCGGCGCGCACGCTGAGCATGATCACCGGCACCTGGCTCCATTGCCGCAGTTCGGCCAGCACCTCGTGGCCTTCCATGTCGGGCAGGCCGATGTCCAGGATCACCAGGTCGGCGCCCTCGCCGGCCAGCCTGCGCAGTCCTTCGCTGCCGCTGGCAGCCTGGCTGACCGCGTATCCCTGCGCGCGCAACGAGATGTCGAGGAAGCGGCGGATCTGCACTTCGTCGTCGATCACCAGCACGCGCGCCGGTGGAATGGCAGGGGCGTCAACCATCGTCGTGCCGGTTCTCCGGATGAGGCTGGAGCAGGGGCAGGGTCATGCGCACCAGCGTACCGCGTCCGTCGCGCCCAGGCAGCGCTTCGACGTGGCCGCCGTGCGCGCCGATCATGCCCTGGCAGATGGTCAGGCCCAGGCCGGTGCCCTGGCGGCCGCGGTCGCCACGCTCCACGCTGTAGAACATGTCGAAGATGCGCGTGCGCTCGGCATCGGGGATGCCCGGGCCTTCGTCGATCACCTCGATGCGCAGCGTGCTGTCCTGCTGGCGTGCACGCACCTGCACGGGAACGCCGGGCGGGGAGAACCTGGCGGCGTTCTCCATCACGTTGAACACCGCCTGCTCGACCAGCGCCGGATGCACCCAGATCGGTGCAAGGTCGGCCGGGATATCCAGGCTGAGCCGCACCTCGGGCTGGTAGCGCTGCAGGCGCCGCGCCGCCGAGCCGATCAGTTCGTCCACGCCGATCCAGTCGCGGTTGAGCTTCAGCCCGTCGTGGCCGAGCCGGGTCATGTCCAGCAGGTTCTGGATGTAGCGGTCCAGGCGCTCGCCCTCGACCACGATGGTGTCGAGCAACGCACGGCGATCGACCGCATCCATGGCCTCGGCGTAGTTGGACAGGCTGTCGGCCGAACCGATCATGGCCGCCAGCGGCGAGCGCAGGTCGTGCGACACCGAGGACAGCAGCGCCGAGCGCAGGCGTTCGGTCTCGTTGTGCAGGTGGGCGGTTTCCAGCTCGGTGACCAGTTGGGTGCGCAGCGCGGCCTGGGCGATGTCGTCGGCCATGGCCTCGGCCAGCTGCCGTTGTTCCGGTGCCAGGCGTGGGTGCTGCCGGCCGAACTGCAGGCCGGCCACGCCGATGGCCCGGCCTTCGCCGTCGAGCAGCGGCAGGAACCACCAGTCGGCGCCGGCCAGCGTGTCGGTGTAGCGGCCGGCCGGCTGGCCATGCCGCAGCGCCCAGTCGGCCGCGGCCAGGTCGGTGTCGCCGGGCGCGGCACTGCCGCTGGTGCTGGTATCGCCAGCCAACCGCACCCAGGCCGGCGCATCCAGTGCCTGTTCCAGCGCAGCGCGCCCGGCGTGCGCGACCTGCGCGTTGTCGGCGGCACCGGCCAGCTGCCGGCCCAGCGCCTGGCGCAGCGTGGCGTGGCGGTTGGCCGCGCGCAGTGCCACCACCTGCATGCGCAGCCGCGAGGCCAGGCGGCCGGCGACCAGTGCCGCGGCCAGGAACAGGAACACGGTGATCACGCCCTGGCGCGCATTGATGGCGAAAGTGAAACGGGGCGCGATGAAGAAGAAGTTGTAGGCCAGGAAGCACAGCGTGGCCGCCAGTACCGCCGCGCTCATGCGCGTGCGCGCGGCGACCAGCACCACCGCGACGATGAACACCATCGCCAGGTCGCTCAGGCCGATCCAGCGTTCGCCCAGCCACGCCGCGACGCAGGCCACGCCGGTGGCGAGCAGGGCCAGCCCGGCGTCCCTGGCCCAGCTTTCGGTATCCAGCGACAGGCCTGCCCGCCGCGCGCGGGCCCGCGCCTGCGGAGTGCTGACGATGGTGATCTCGTAATGCGCGCCGCGCTGGATCAGCTGTTGGGTCAGGGTCTGGTTGAACAGCCGCGCCAGCGGTCGCTCGCGTGTGCGTCCCAGCACCAGCGCGGACACCGCGTTGTGCGCGGCGTAGTCCAGCAGCGCGTCGGCGATGCCTGGCCCGTGCAGCAGCTCGGCGTCGCCACCCAGGCGGCGCGCCAGCGCGAAGGCGGCATCGATCTCGCGACGCGTGGCTTCGTCCTGGCGCCGGTGCTGCACGGTCACCACCGTCCATGGCGCATCGCGGCGCTCGGCGATGCGCCGCGCCACCCTTACCAGGTATTCGCTCCGGCCGCCGCCGTCGATGGCCACCAGCACGCGACGGCGGAGCGGCAGGTTGCCTTCGCCACGCGCGGCGCGGGTCTCGCGCAGGCTGCTGTCCACGCGGTCGGCCGCCTCCTGCATCGCCAGTTCGCGCAGCGCGGTGAGGTTGGCCGGCGAGAAGAACGCCTGCAGTGCCTGCGCGGCCTGTTCGGGCACGTAGACCTTGCCCTGCTGCAGGCGCTCGATCAGCTCGCGCGGCGGCAGGTCGACCAGCACGATGTCGTGCAGGCGGTCGAACACCGCATCGGGCACCGTCTCGGTGACGCGCACGCCGGTGATGCGCATCACCACGTCGTTGAGGCTTTCCAGGTGCTGGATGTTGAGCGTGGTCCAGACGTCGATGCCGGCGTCGAGCAGCTCCATCACATCCTGCCAGCGCCGCTCGTGGCGGCTGCCGGGGGCGTTGCGGTGGGCCAGCTCGTCGACCAGCACCAGCGCCGGGTGCCGGGCGAGCACCGCGTCCAGGTCCATCTCCTGCAACCGATGGCCGTGGTAGTCCACCTGTTGCAGCGGGATGACCGGCAGGCCGTCCAGCAGCGCGGCGGTATCGCCGCGGCCGTGCGTCTCGACCAGCCCCACGGCCACGTCGACGCCACGCCGCAGTTGTTCCTGGGCGCGGGTGAGCATGCGGAAGGTCTTGCCGACGCCCGGGGCGGCGCCGAGAAAGACCGTCAGCTTGCCGCCGGCATCGCGTTGCAGGCCTTCCACCAGGGCGTCGGCCTGGCGGCTGCGGGTGTCGTTCATGGCCGCGATTGTGCGCCGTTGCCGGTCGCGCCTGCATCAAGGGGCATGCGCGGCCTCGTCCAGCCTGCGGTTGAGCGCCATCACGTTGATCCGCGGCTGCCCGAACACGCCCCATTGACGGCCCTGCACCTGCGCATCCACCAGCGCCTGCACGCGCCCGACCGGCCAGCCGCGTGCCTGCGCGACGCGGGCCACCTGCACCTGCACGGCGGCTGGCGAGAGCTCCGGATCCAGGCCGCTGCCGGACTGGGTGATCAGTTCGCCCGGTACTCTCGCCGGGTCGATGTTCTCGCGGGTCGCGACGGCGGCGGTGGCATCCGCCACGCGCTTGGCCAGGTCCGGGTTGCTGCGCGCCAGGTTGCTGCCGGCAGCGGCCATTGGATCGTAGTTGGCCGCCGATGGACGTGCCTGGAAGTAGCCATCGCCCTTGAACGGCTGCGCGACCAGCAGCGAAGCGCGCACCGTGCCATCGCCATCACGCAGCAGGCTGCCCTCGGCCTGGGCGGGGAACAGCACGCCGGCGATGCCGGTGGCGACGATGGCATAGACCAGCCCGGTGCAGATCAGGCCGAACAGCGACAGGCCGATGGCCGGGCGCCAGAGGGAAGCGGAAGTCGTGGATTTCATGCGCCGAACACCATGGCAAGAAGAAGGTCGATGGCCTTGATGGCCGCAAAGGGAAGCAGCACGCCGCCCAGCCCGTACACCAGCATGTTCCGGCGCAGCAGCGCGGTGGCGGTGGCCGGGCGGAAGCGCACCCCGCGCAGCGCCAGCGGGATCAAGGCCGGGATCACCAGTGCGTTGAAGATCAGCGCGGCCAGCACCGCGTTGCGCGGGCTGGACAGCTGCATCACGTCCAGCGCGTGCATCGAGGGAATGGCGGCCACGAACAGCGCCGGCAGGATCGCGAAGTACTTGGACACGTCGTTGGCCAGCGAGAAGGTGGTCAGCGCGCCGCGCGTGATCAGCTGCTGCTTGCCCACTTCCACCACCGCCAGCAGCTTGGCCGGGTCCGAGTCCAGGTCGACCATGTTGCTGGCCTCCTTGGCCGCCTGCGTGCCGGAGTTCATCGCCAGGCCGATGTCGGCCTGCGCCAGTGCCGGCGCATCGTTGGTGCCGTCGCCGACCATCGCCACCAGACGACCGCCGGCCTGCTCGCTGCGGATGCGCGCCAGCTTGTCCTCGGGCCGGGCCTGGGCGATGTAGTCGTCCACGCCGGCCTCGGCGGCGATGGCCGCGGCGGTCAGCGGGTTGTCGCCGGTGATCATCACCGTGCGGATGCCCATCGCCCGCAGCTGCGCGAACTTCTCGCGCATGCCGTGCTTGACCACGTCGGCCAACTCCACCACGCCGAGCACATGCCGGCCTTCGCTGACCACCAGCGGCGTGGCGCCGCCGCGCGCGACCTGGTCCACGCGCGCCTGCAGCTCGTTGGGCACGTTGCCGCCCAACGCCAGGACATGCGCGGCGATCGCGTCAGCCGCGCCCTTGCGGATGCCGCGGCCGCCGGCCAGGTCCACGCCGGACATGCGGGTCTGCGCGGAGAAGGCCAGATAGTCGGCCGTCTCCGGTTCAGCGGTGGCGCAGCCCTGTTCGCGCGCCAACCGCACGATGGACTTGCCTTCCGGGGTCGGGTCGGCCAGCGAGGACAGCAGCGCCGCCTCGCGCAGTTGGTCGCCGTTGATGCCGGCCAGCGCGTGGAAGGCCGATGCCTGGCGGTCGCCGTAGGTGATGGTGCCGGTCTTGTCGAGCAACAGCACGTCCACGTCGCCGGCCACCTCCACCGCCTTGCCGGACTTGGCCAGCACGTTGGCCTGCAACGCGCGGTTCATGCCGGCGATGCCGATGGCCGGCAGCAGGCCGCCGATGGTGGTCGGGATCAGGCACACCAGCAGCGCGATCAGCAGCAGCGGGTCCAGCGTCACGCCAACGAAACCGGCGATCGCCGGCAACGTCGCCACCACCACCAGGAAGGTCAGCGACATCGCCGCCAGCAGCAGCGTCAGGGCGATCTCGTTGGGCGTCTTCTGGCGGTTGGCGCCTTCCACCAGCGCGATCATGCGGTCCAGGAAGCTGTGGCCGGGCTCGGCGGTGACGCGCACCACGATCTCGTCGGACAGCACCTTGGTGCCGCCGATCACGCCGGAACGGTCGGTGTTGGCCTCGCGCAGCACCGGGGCCGATTCGCCGGTGACGGCGGCCTCGTTGATGGTGGCCAGGCCGCGCACGATCTCGCCATCGGCCGGCACGAACTCGCCGGCGCCGATGATCACCAGGTCACCCGGGCGCAGCTCGGCGGCGGCGACCTTGTCCTCGCCTGCACCGGCCAGCGCGGTGGCCAGGCGGCGCGCGACCAGGTCCTGGCGTGCGCGCCGCAGCGACGCGGCCTGGCCGCGGCCACGCGCCTCGGCGACGGCTTCGGCGAAATTGCCGGACAGCACCGTCACCAGCAGGATCGCGGTGACGGCCAGGCCAAAGCCCAGCGGTGCATTGCCGCTGAGGGTGAGCAGCAAGGCCAGCAGCGTGCCGGCCATGACGATGGCCATCACCGGGTTGTGCAGCAGGTGGGCCGGGGCGAGCTTGCGCACCGACTCCAGCAGCGCCCGCCGCCAGCCGGCGGCATCGAGCAGGGCGGGGCGGCGTACGCCGGCATGTGGAACAGAGGCATTCATGGGGATCAGGCTCCCTGCAGTGTCAGGCTCAGGTGGTCGGCCACCGGGCCGAGGACCAAGGCCGGCATGAACTGCAGCACGGTGAGGACGACGATCACGCAGACCAGGGTCAGCGCGAAGGTCGGGGTTTCGATCTGCAGGCTGCCCGCGCTCTGCGGGGCCTGCCGCTTGGCCGCCAGTTGGCAGGCGATGACCAGCGGGATGATCAGCACGGGGAAACGGCCCAGGGCCAGCACCAGCGCGCAGCTCAGGTTCCACCAGAGGGTGTTGTCGGCCAGCCCTTCAAACCCCGAGCCGTTGTTGGCATAGGCGGAGGTGAACTCATAGAACACCTGGCTGATGCCGTGGAAGCCGGGGTTGGAGGTGCCGGCCAGGCCGGGCAGGGCCAGCGTCAGTGCGGTCAGGCCGAGCAGGGTGATCGGCTGCAGCAGCACCAGCACCGCCAGCAGTCGCACCTGCGGGGTTTCCAGCTTGCGGCCGAACAGTTCCGGCGTACGCCCGGTCATCAGCCCGGCCAGGAACACCGCCATCAGCAGGTAGACCAGGAACTGCTGCAACCCGCAGCCAATGCCGCCCCAGATCGCGCTGACCAGCATGTTGACCAGCGATACCAGGCCGGTCAGGGGGCTCATCGAGTCCTGCATGCCGTTGACCGAGCCGTTCTGCACCTGGGTGGTGAGCGTGGCCCACAGCGCGGTGCCATCCGCGCCGAAGCGGGTTTCCTTGCCCTCCATCAGCAGTGCGCTGGCGGCGGTGGCGCCGTGACCCTCGGACCACAGGCTGGCGAAGGTGGACAGCAGCGACATGCCGAGCATGCAGCCGAACACCAGTGCCGCGAACTTCCGGCGCCCGGTGAAGCGGCCGATCATGAAGATGATCGCGATCGGGATCAGCACGATGCCGACCAGCTCCAGCGCATTGGACAGCGGCGTCGGGTTCTCCAGCGGCACGCTGCTGTTGGGGCCGTACCAGCCGCCCCCGTTGGCACCGAGCTGCTTGGCCGCCACCATCGCGGCCACCGGGCCCAGCGGGATCTTCTGCGTCGCCATGCCGGCGCTGGCATCGATCGGCGTGGCCTGCGGGCCCGCGGCCAAGGTGGACGGCACGCCCTGCCAGGTCAGCAGCAGCGCCCACAGCAGGCACAGCGGCAACAGGAAGCGCAGGCACAGGCGCACGACGTCGGCGTAGTAATTGCCGACGGTGACGCGTACCGGCGTATGGGTGTCGGCGGTGGTGGCCGCCGGCGCCTTGGCGAACAACGCACGCAGCGTGGCCACCGCGAGCGCCAGGCCCATCATCGGCGTGATCACCTGCAGGCCGGTGATGCCGGTCATCTGCGACAGGTAGGACAGCTGTGCCTGGCCGCTGTAGTGCTGCTGGTTGGTGTTGGTCAGGAACGACACCATCGTGTGCAGCGCGGTGTCCCAGCGCAGGTTGGGGATGTTGTCCGGGTTGAACGGCAGCCAGGCCTGGGTCATGAAGACCGCCTGGGTCAGCACGGCCAGCACCAGGTTGCTGAGCAGGAAGGCGAGCACGTAGCCACGCCAGGACATGGAATGGGCCGGGTCCACGCCGAGCACGCGGTACAGCGGCTTCTCGATCCAGTGGAACAGGATGTCGATGCGCATGGGCGTGCCGCGCATCAGCCGCGCCAGGTACAGCCCCAACGGCCAGGCCAGCGCCATGCCGGCCAGCAGGATGACAAGGGTTTCGGTCATGGCGCGGTCCTCAGAACGACTCGGGTCGCAGGACCGCGTACAGCAGGTAGGCGGCGGCGATCAGCACCACCACGCCGCACAACAGGGAAAGCCAGCCGGGCATGGAACACCTCGGAGGGGCATCGGATGGCCGGTGCCCGTTGATGGAAGGGCAGGGCGCCGGCCTTCGCCGCTCGCCCCGTTCAGGGCCGGCATCGTCCTCCCGCAGGGCGTAAACATTCGACGTCGTGGAGCGGGAATCGGCGTAAAAACGCCATAAAAAAGCGGGAAACCTGCGCGGCAAGCCCATCCGGGCTGCGCCCACAGGAGGGGGACGCGCCGGCAGGGGGGTAGTGCTGCGTCCCGTCATGCGGCCGCCCAAAAGAAAAGCGGCCCGAAGGCCGCTTCCGATCCGGTCGCCGTGGCCGTCAGCCCTGCCTGGGCGGTGGCTCCGTCGCCGCGGGTGCAGTGGCGGCGGCCGGCGCGGCGATGCCCTTGAGCTCGCGGTAGCGGGCCAGGGTTTCGGCGATCTCCACGTCCAGTGCCCTGCGCTGCTGCTCGAAGGCCGCCTGCAGCCGCAGCTGGGCGAGCAGCTCGGCGTGGCGCTGGCGGATGTCCCCGGCCTGCTTGTCGGAAACCTTCTGCCCGGCCAGTTCGCGGTCGCCGGCGGTGGACAGCTGGGTGGCCAGCGCCTCGCGCAGGCTGGCCACGTTGTAGGCCGCGGTCTTGATGTTGTTGTCGACGATGGCCGCGCGCTCGTTGAACACGCGCCGCAGCGCGTCCTCGCTGCCATAGGTGGACAGCATCGCCTGTTCGGTGCGCCGGCGGGTCTCGGCCGCCGCCGCGTCCACCTGCGCCTGCGCCGCCGCGAGCTCGGCGTCGGCGCGTTCCTCGGCGGTGAGCGCGCGCTGCACCTCGGCGCTGCGCAGGCCGCTGCGCGCGCTGAACTCCTCGCGCGCGCTGTTGACGGCTTCCGGCGGCAGGGTGTCCGAACAGATCCGCTCGCCGCGGGCGTTGTCCCAGCAGTACAGCTTCTTGCCGGTATCGGCCGGCTTGTTCTGCGCCAGCGCCGGCGACGGCATCGCCAGCGCGGCCAGCGCCAGCAGCATGCCCGCACCGGCGGTGGACGGATTCGGCCTCATGGCAGCCCCCTGCGGTCAGCCCGTTGGATTGCTTCCGTAACGGGCCCGGTAGGCCAGCAACGGTTCGCGGTAGCCGACAAGTTCCGGGTTCCCGGAGGCGAATGCAAGCAGGTCGGCCAGGTTGGCCACGGCGATCACCGGGATGCCGGTCTCGGCGGCCACGGCCTGGGCGGCGGAACGGGGGTCGTCCTCGGAGGCGATTTCCTGGCGGTCCAGCGCGACCACGATGCCGGCCGGGATGCCGCCGGCGGCGCGGATGATCGCCAGCGCCTCGCGGATGGCGGTGCCGGCGGTGATCACGTCGTCAACGATCAGGATGCGCCTGCCGGCCATGTCGGCGCCGATCAGGCTGCCGCCCTCGCCGTGGTCCTTGGCTTCCTTGCGGTTGAAGGTCAGCGGCAGGTTGCGGCCGCGGTGCGAGAACTCGCAGGCGATGGCGGTGGCCAGCGGGATGCCCTTGTAGGCCGGGCCGAACAGCTGGTCGAAGGCGACCCCGGACGATTCGACCGCGTCGGCATAGCAGTTGCCCAGCTGGGCCAGCGCCAGGCCGGTATCGAAACGGCCGGCGTTGAAGAAATAGGGGCTTACCCGGCCGGACTTGAGGGTGAACTGGCCGAAGCGGAGGGCGTCGGCGTTCAGCGCCAGCTGCAGGAAGCGGGAACGGTGGTCACTCATGTAATGCGCATTCTTGTCGTCTATAGAAGGTGTCTAGGGTAAAGCATGGCTTCGGGGAATGCTGGCGCGGGCGGTATGCTGTGCCGGTCCCGGCCTGTCAGTGGTTCTCCATGCGCATGATCAGTTTCAACGCCAACGGCATCCGTTCGGCCACCACCAAGGGTTTTGCCGGATGGTTCGCCCAGCAGCAGGCCGACGTGCTGTGCATCCAGGAAACCAAGGCGCAGGAGTCGCAACTGGCCGACCCCCTGTTCCGCCCCGACGGCCACCACTGTTTCTACCGCGACGCCATCACCAAGAAGGGCTACAGCGGGGTGGCGATCTGGAGCCGGCGCGAGCCGGACGAGGTGCGCACCGGGCTGGGCTGGGCGCCGTTCGACGACGAAGGCCGCTATATCGAGGCGCGCTTCGGCAATCTGAGCGTGGTGTCCTTCTATATCCCTTCCGGTTCGTCGGGCGAACTGCGCCAGGGCTTCAAGTTCGAGGTGATGGAATGGCTGCGGCCGATCCTGGACGAATGGCTGGCCAGCGGCCGCGATTACGTGCTGTGCGGCGACTGGAACATCGTGCGCAGCGCGCTGGACATCAGGAACTGGAAATCCAACCAGAAGAATTCCGGCTGCCTGCCCGAGGAGCGCGACTGGCTCAATGGCCTGTGCGCCGACCTGCCCGGCGACCATGATCCGGCTGCCGGCCGCGGCTGGGTGGACGCCTACCGCGCGCTGCACCCGGAAGGCCAGGACTACACTTGGTGGAGCAACCGCGGCGCCGCCCGCGCCAACAACGTCGGTTGGCGCATCGACTACCAGTTCGTCACGCCCGGCCTGCGCGAGCGCCTGCGCGGCTGTTCGATCTATACCGGCCAGCGCTTCTCCGACCACGCACCGTTCACCGTGGACTACGCTCTGTGACCGAAGCGCTGGTGGAGGCGCCGCATCGCGGCCTGCAGCGGCTGCGCCGCCTGTTCGTGATCCTGCTGCTGGGGTTCGCCTCCGGCCTGCCGCTGGCGCTGACCGGCGGCGCCATGCAGGCCTGGCTGACCGTGGATGGCCTGGATCTGGTCACTCTCGGTTTCCTGTCCCTGATCGGCATCCCGTACACGTTCAAGTTCCTGTGGGCGCCGCTGATCGACCGCTTCGACCTGCCGCTGCTCGGCCGCCGCCGAGGCTGGATCGTGCTGATGCTGCTGGCCCTGGCCGCGGCGCTGCTGGCGATGAGCTCGCTCTCGCCCTCGCGCAACCTGGGCCTGTTCGCCTCCGTGGCGGTGCTGGTGGCCTGCCTGTCGGCCACCCTGGACGTGGTGATCGACGCCTACCGCACCGACCTGCTGCAGCCGGCCGAACGCGGCCTGGGCGGTTCGTTGACCGTCCTCGGCTACCGCCTGGCGATGGTCCTGTCCGGCGGCATCACCCTGATCTGGGCCGAGCAGTGGCAGAGCTGGCCGCAGGTGTACCGGGTCATGGCCGGGCTGTCGGCCGCGGTCGGCGTGCTGGCGCTGGTGCTGATGCCGCCGCTGCCGGAACGCTTCAAGGCACCGGTCTCCAGGGCCAGCAGCGAACTGCGGGGGTTCCTGGCGCTGGTGCTGGGCGTGGCCGCAGGCGCCTGGCTGGCGCACCAGCTGCTGGTGTTGATCGGACTGGACCCGGACAGCAGCGACCGCTGGGTGCGGCTGGTATTCGTCGTCACCCAGATCGCCGCGGCGATGGTGCTGGGCCTGGGGGTCACCCGCTGGGTCCGCTTCGAGACCCTCACCGCCTCGCTGCGCAGCTATTTCGGCATGCGCGGCGCCGGCGCCTTCCTCGCGCTGGTGGTGCTGTACAAGGTCGGCGATGCGTTCGCGCTGAGCCTGTCGACGCCGTTCCTGCTCAAGGGCATGCATTTCAGCCAGGCCGAGGTGGGGCTGGCCAACAAGACCATCGGCCTGCTGATGACCATCGTCGGCGCCATCGTCGGCGGCTTCTTCCTGCTGCGCCTGCGCCTGTCCACCGCGGTGATCGCCTTCGGGGTGCTGCAGCTGGTCTCCAACCTGGGCTTCTACCTGTTGGCCCGCGAGGGTGCCGGCGCCTGGGGCACGGTGGACGTGCCCGCCTTCAACCTGCTGATCGTGCACCTGGATGCGCCCACGCCGATGGACGGCCTGCTGCTGTTCGCGCTGAGCCTGGACAACTTCGCCGGTGGCATGGGCACGGCGGCGTTCGTGGCCCTGCTCAGCGGCCTGTGCGGCACCCGTTTTTCGGCCACCCATTACGCGCTGCTGTCCGCCTTCGCCACGCTGGGGCGGGTGTTCGTCGGTCCGTTCGCCGGCGTGCTGGCCGATGCCTATGGCTGGCAGGTGTTCTTCCTGGTCTCGGTGGTGGTCGGCGTGCCGGGCCTGCTGATGGCCTGGTGGCTGCGCCGCGAGGTGGATGCCACCACCCGGGTGGCCGGGGCAGGCTGAACCAGTCGTTCGTATTGAATCCCCCGGCCGCCTCGCAGATGATGCGACGGGGGGATCCACCGACTGTTGACGTGGTGGACATGGCCGACGTGATCTTGCGGGATGTCGACCCGCTGCTGCTCGAACGCATCCGCCGCCTCGCGGTGGCGCGCGGCTGGACCCGCGAACACACCTGCATGGTGCTGCTCGAACAGGGTCTGTTCGCCGGCGAGCACGAAATGAGCCACGGCTTCGAACACCCGGAAGTGGACGTGCTGTCCGAGGCCATCCATGCCCTGCAGGCGCTGCCTGCCGGAGCCGAATTCGGTTGAGTGCACGTCCAGCATGGGTCGGGGCTGCGCGCCCCAGGCCTCTGTCTTCAAGCACCGCCGTAGATGCGGGGCTCGCCCCGCATGGAGCCTTCCGGGGCAAACCGTGCCGGGCAAGCCCGGTACCTATGACAACAGGTGGCGCAGGATGACGCCCGACGCTTCAGCGGCCGGGCGGGCGCCTGCCAGGGCTGCGCCCCAACGTTTTCACGCCGGATATATCGCGCCAAGGATCCGCGGCCCGCGCGCGCCGCTGACGCCGGGCAGGTTGCCCGGGCGCCCGGCCAGGGTTTCGTGCGCCAGCCAGGCGAAACCCATCGCCTCCATGTAGTCCGGATCGAGCCCGTGCGCGGCGCTGGAAACCACGTCCACGCCGGGCAGCCGCGCGCCGATGCGCCGCAGCAGGTGCGGGTTGCGCACCCCGCCGCCGCAGACCAGCAGCCGCTTCACGCTGGGCAGGTGCGCCAGCAGCGCATCGGCAACCGTGGCGGCGGTGAGTTCGGCGAGCGTGGCCTGCACATCGGCCGGCGCCGGCGGTTCGTTGCCGATCCGCGCCTCCACCCACTCCAGGTGGAACTGCTCGCGCCCGGTGCTCTTGGGCGGCGGCAGCGCGAACCAGGCATCGTCCCGCAACCGCGCCAGCAGCGCCTCGTCCACCCGGCCGCTGGCGGCGAAGGCGCCGTCGGCGTCGAACGCGGTGCCGAGATGGCGTTGGCACCACCCATCCAGCAGCGCATTGGCCGGGCCCGTATCGAAGCCGCGCAGGCTGCCATCGCGGGCGAGCAGGCTCAGGTTGGCGATGCCGCCCAGGTTGAGCACCGCCCGGTCCTCGCCGGCGCTGCCCAGCATCGCCAGGTGGAAGGCCGGCATCAGCGGCGCGCCATGCCCGCCGGCGGCCACGTCGCGGCGGCGGAAGTCGGCCACCGTCGTGATCCCGGTCAGTTCGGCGATGCGGTTGGCGTCGCCGATCTGCCAGGTGAAACCGGGACTGGACGTGGGGCGGTGGCGGATGGTCTGCCCGTGCGAGCCGATCGCCCGCACCCGCGCGCGGTCGATGCCGGCCCGTTCCAGCAGGCCGTTGGCGGCCGCGGCGAAGGCGATGCCGACCTCCGCATCCAGCTGCCCGAGCGCGTCCAGCGAGGCGGGTTCGGCGCCCTGGCCCAGCGCGACCAGCGCGGCGCGGGTTTCCGCCTTCCAGTCGAAGGTGTGCCCATGCACGAACCGGCAGCCGCCGTCTGCCGGGAACTGCACCAGCGCGGCGTCGATGCCGTCGGCGCTGGTGCCGGACATCAGGCCGAGGAACAGGGGTAGCTGCGGATCGACGGGTGCCATGCGGAGGCCGGAAAGAAGAAGGGCAGGGAAGCTTCTAGGCTCCCTGCCCTGGTCGTCAATGCGACGCCTTGCCGGTCAGCCGCGCTTGTTGCGGGCTGCCGGGGCCGCGGCGGTCGCCGTGGTGGTGGGCTTGTCCTTGCCGGCATCGGCGTAGATCAGCTCTTCCATGCCCTGGATGCGCGCCATCGCCGGCGAGGTCTGGGCGCGGAACGCGGCCAGCTCGGCGCCCTTGAGCGGTTCCGGCGGCGGCATGGTCACCGACAGCGGGTTGCGGTGCTGGCCGTTGACGCGGAATTCGTAGTGCAGGTGCGGGCCAGTCGCCAGGCCGGTCGAGCCGACGTAGCCGATCACCGCGCCCTGCGGCACGCGCGCCCCGGTGCGGTAGCTGCCCAGGCGCGACATGTGGCCGTACAGGGTGGTGTAGCCGCGCCCGTGGTCCAGGATCACCACGTTGCCATAACCGCGCTGGGTGCCGGCGAACTGCACGCGGGCATCACCTGCGGCCATGATCGGGGTGCCGGTGCGCGCGGCATAGTCCACGCCCTTGTGCATGCGCATGGTGCCCAGCACCGGGTGCCGGCGCGCGCCGAAGGTGGAGCTCAACCGCGCGAACGGGATCGGCATGCGGATGAAGCTCTTCTTCAGCGGCCGGCCGTTGAGGTCGAAGTACTCGGCCTTGCCGCCGCGCTCGAAGCGGAAACCGGTATAGGTCTTGCCGCCGGTGCTGAAGGTGGCCGCCAGGATCTTGCTGGTGTCGATGCGCTCGCCTTCGCGCCAGGTCTCGTCCATGACCACGCTGAAGCGGTCGCCCGGCTGCACGTCCTTGGAGAAGTCGATGTCGTACTTGAAGATCTCGTCGGTCATCGTGTTGATGGCCGAAGGCGACAGCCCGGCCTTCATCGCCGACGCGTAGAGCGAGCTGCGGATCTCGCCGCTGGCCACCACGGTGCGGGTGGTGGTGACGCGCTCGAGCACCTTCTCGCGGATCTGGTCGCCCTGCAGCGACAGCTCGACACGGTGGCTGGGATCGCGGTCGAAGCGGATGGTGCGCAGCTGGCCGTTCACCGGCAGGTCGAAGGCGACCTCGGCGCCCGGCCGGAGCCGGGTCAGTACCTCGCGGGTGCCCGGATGCTCCAGCACCTGGTGCATCACCGTCGCCGGCACGCCGGCCACTTCGAACAGGTCGCTCAGGGTCTGGCCGCGTTCCACCCGCAGGATCTGCCAGCTGTCGCCGGGGGTTTCGCTGCGCCGGGCGAGCGAGAGCGGCGGCAGCGGCAGGGCCAGGGTCGAATGCGCCGACGGCAGCGGCGCGTCGATGGCGTTGGAGAAGCCCGGCACGATGGTCGCCGCCAGCGCGCCGATGGTGGCGAACAGGCTGGCGTGGATCCAGTGGCGGCGGGTCCAGCGTTCGTTGAACGCGGCCGGGAGATGTTGCTTGAGCTTCCGATGCAGGGCGGTGTCGTGCAGGACGTGGAGTCGTTCCTGGAAGCGCTGCTTGCGCGCCTGGCCGTGATCGGATTGGGACATCGCTCGGTTCTCTCGCCAGCCCGGATCGCGGGCCCAAACGCGGGTAACATAGTCACCCTTCAATACCGCGTCAAACCATTGAGCCGCATGGCTTTTTGATGAATTGGGCGGTTAACCTCCACTTAACACCCCCATGTCTGACGGCGAAGCCGGGAGTTCTAGCGTGTCCTCGATTGATGAAGCCCTTGCCCTGATCGGCCGTGGTGCCGATGAAATCCTCAAGCTGGATGAACTGCGCCAGCGTCTGGAGAGCGGTCGTCCGCTGCGGGTCAAGGCCGGCTTCGACCCCACCGCCCCGGACCTGCACCTGGGCCACACCGTGCTGCTCAACAAGCTGCGCCAGTTCCAGGAGCTCGGGCACCAGGTGATCTTCCTGATCGGCGACTTCACCGGCATGATCGGCGACCCCTCGGGCAAGAACGTCACCCGCAAGCCGCTCTCGCGCGAGGACGTGCTGGCCAACGCCCGCACCTACGAGGAGCAGGTGTTCAAGGTGCTCGACCGCGAGCGTACCGAGGTCCGCTTCAACTCCGAATGGTTCGGCAAAATGGGGGCGGCCGACATGATCCGCCTTGCCGGACAGCACACGGTGGCGCGCATGCTCGAGCGCGACGACTTCGCCAAGCGCTACGCCGCCCAGCAGTCCATCGCCATCCACGAATTCCTCTACCCGCTGGTGCAGGGCTACGACTCGGTGGCGCTGGAAGCGGATGTCGAGCTCGGCGGTACCGACCAGAAGTTCAACCTGCTGATGGGTCGCGGCCTGCAGGAGCACTACGGACAGAAACCGCAGATCGTGCTGACCATGCCGCTGCTGGAAGGCCTGGACGGCGTCAACAAGATGTCCAAGTCGCTGGGCAACTACATCGGCATCAGCGAGCCGGCGATCGACATCGTCACCAAGACCATGAAGATCGACGACACGCTGATGTGGCGCTGGATCGACCTGCTGAGCTTCGACATCTCCATCGCCGAGGCGAAGCAGCTGCGCGCCGACGTCGAGGCCGGCGCCATCAATCCGCGCGAGATCAAGCTGCGCCTGGCGCGCGAACTGACCACCCGTTTCCATGATGCCGCCGCCGCCGAGCAGGCCATCGCCGGCTGGAACGCCGCGGTGACCGGGCAGGGCGACATCACCCAGCTGCCGCTGCAGGAAGTGACGGTGCCGGCCGAGGGCCTGCGCATCGGTGCGCTGTTGACCGCTGCCGGCCTGACCCCGAGCAACTCCGAGGCCTCGCGCAAGCTCAAGGAGCGCGCGGTGAAGGTGGACGGCAACGTCGTCGAAGACGCGCAGACGGTCCTGCAGCCGGGCTTCGAAGGCCTGCTGCAGGTAGGCAAGCGCACCTTCGCCCGTGTGCTGCTGGTTGCGGCCTGAAGTCACATATATAGGCAGCCGGCAGCAGGGCGTGGATGATTGGCTGAATGGACGACGTCCATCTGCCTGATCTCCTGTGCAGCCTCTTCACAAAACTGTGAAGAGGCCGCATACTTCCGCTCCTTCGCCGCCGGCCCACGGGTTGGCAGCGAAGGGAGAAGTTGAAGTCACCCGCACGAAGGTGTTGACGGCAACGAAAAGGCTGCCATAATAGGCGGCTCGCTTCGACGAAAAGCCCTCGGGTTTGGGGTTGGAGCGGCGGAGTCGGGCCTCGAAACGAGGTGTTGACGAAGCGGAAAAGCCGGCTATAATGGGCGGCTCGCTCGGACGGAAACGTCGGGCACTTGGAAGAAGGCGCTGAGGCCGATTCCGAAGTTCTTTGAAAGTATGCGCAGGTATCTTGTGAGGGCGCCTGCAGGAGTGGATGACTGTCCATCTTGCAGACGTTTGATCAAGCAATGAATAGTTTGTTAAAGCAAGCGAAACGTTGCCAGAGGTCGAGCATCTGCAGCTAAGAGTATTTGCCTTCGGGCATGTAGTTTTAAGTGAAGAGTTTGATCCTGGCTCAGAGTGAACGCTGGCGGTAGGCCTAACACATGCAAGTCGAACGGCAGCACAGGAGAGCTTGCTCTCTGGGTGGCGAGTGGCGGACGGGTGAGGAATGCATCGGAATCTACTCTGTCGTGGGGGATAACGTAGGGAAACTTACGCTAATACCGCATACGACCTACGGGTGAAAGCAGGGGACCTTCGGGCCTTGCGCGATTGAATGAGCCGATGCCCGATTAGCTAGTTGGCGGGGTAAGAGCCCACCAAGGCGACGATCGGTAGCTGGTCTGAGAGGATGATCAGCCACACTGGAACTGAGACACGGTCCAGACTCCTACGGGAGGCAGCAGTGGGGAATATTGGACAATGGGCGCAAGCCTGATCCAGCCATACCGCGTGGGTGAAGAAGGCCTTCGGGTTGTAAAGCCCTTTTGTTGGGAAAGAAAAGCAGCCGGTTAATACCCGGTTGTTCTGACGGTACCCAAAGAATAAGCACCGGCTAACTTCGTGCCAGCAGCCGCGGTAATACGAAGGGTGCAAGCGTTACTCGGAATTACTGGGCGTAAAGCGTGCGTAGGTGGTTGTTTAAGTCTGTCGTGAAAGCCCTGGGCTCAACCTGGGAATGGCGATGGAAACTGGACGACTAGAGTGTGGCAGAGGGTAGTGGAATTCCTGGTGTAGCAGTGAAATGCGTAGAGATCAGGAGGAACATCCGTGGCGAAGGCGACTGCCTGGGCCAACACTGACACTGAGGCACGAAAGCGTGGGGAGCAAACAGGATTAGATACCCTGGTAGTCCACGCCCTAAACGATGCGAACTGGATGTTGGGTGCAATTTGGCACGCAGTATCGAAGCTAACGCGTTAAGTTCGCCGCCTGGGGAGTACGGTCGCAAGACTGAAACTCAAAGGAATTGACGGGGGCCCGCACAAGCGGTGGAGTATGTGGTTTAATTCGATGCAACGCGAAGAACCTTACCTGGCCTTGACATGCACGGAACTTTCCAGAGATGGATTGGTGCCTTCGGGAACCGTGACACAGGTGCTGCATGGCTGTCGTCAGCTCGTGTCGTGAGATGTTGGGTTAAGTCCCGCAACGAGCGCAACCCTTGTCCTTAGTTGCCAGCACGTAATGGTGGGAACTCTAAGGAGACCGCCGGTGACAAACCGGAGGAAGGTGGGGATGACGTCAAGTCATCATGGCCCTTACGGCCAGGGCTACACACGTACTACAATGGTAGGGACAGAGGGCTGCAAGCCGGCGACGGTGAGCCAATCCCAGAAACCCTATCTCAGTCCGGATTGGAGTCTGCAACTCGACTCCATGAAGTCGGAATCGCTAGTAATCGCAGATCAGCATTGCTGCGGTGAATACGTTCCCGGGCCTTGTACACACCGCCCGTCACACCATGGGAGTTTGTTGCACCAGAAGCAGGTAGCTTAACCTTCGGGAGGGCGCTTGCCACGGTGTGGCCGATGACTGGGGTGAAGTCGTAACAAGGTAGCCGTATCGGAAGGTGCGGCTGGATCACCTCCTTTTGAGCATGACAGCATCGCCTGTCAGGCGCCCTCACAAGAGACCTGCATTCAGAGTTCTGCACCGGCAGCCGGTGTGGAGAAGTCCCATTTTGGGGCCTTAGCTCAGCTGGGAGAGCACCTGCTTTGCAAGCAGGGGGTCGTCGGTTCGATCCCGACAGGCTCCACCACTAAGCTTTGACAGAACATTGGGTCTGTAGCTCAGGTGGTTAGAGCGCACCCCTGATAAGGGTGAGGTCGGTGGTTCGAGTCCTCCCAGACCCACCACTCTGAATGATTGGCGCATACGAAAGAATTGATTGGGGACGGCATTGTGGCCGTGTCCTGTTCTTTTAAAACTTGTGACGTAGCGAGCGTTTGAGATGTCTATCTTGACGTGTCGTGAGGCTAAGGCGAGAGACGCAAGTCTCTTTATTGATTGAGTCGTTATATTCGTGTCCGGGCTTTGTACCCCTGGACATCAGATAACCCAAGGCAACTTGCGGTTATATGGTCAAGCGAATAAGCGCACACGGTGGATGCCTTGGCGGTCAGAGGCGATGAAGGACGTGGCAGCCTGCGAAAAGTATCGGGGAGCTGGCAACAAGCTTTGATCCGGTAATGTCCGAATGGGGAAACCCACTGCTTCGGCAGTATCCTGCAGTGAATACATAGCTGCTGGAAGCGAACCTGGTGAACTGAAATATCTAAGTAACCAGAGGAAAAGAAATCAACCGAGATTCCCTGAGTAGCGACGAGCGAACGGGGAACAGCCCTTAAGCTGGTATGGTTCTAGAAAAACGGTCTGGAAAGGCCGGCCATAGAAGGTGATAGCCCTGTATTTGAAAGGGCCATTCCAGTGAAGACGAGTAGGGCGGGGCACGTGAAACCCTGTCTGAACATGGGGGGACCATCCTCCAAGGCTAAATACTACTGACCGACCGATAGTGAACCAGTACCGTGAGGGAAAGGCGAAAAGAACCCCGGAGAGGGGAGTGAAATAGAACCTGAAACCGTGTGCGTACAAGCAGTAGGAGCTCGAAAGAGTGACTGCGTACCTTTTGTATAATGGGTCAGCGACTTACTGTTCGTGGCAAGCTTAACCGTATAGGGGAGGCGAAGGGAAACCGAGTCTGATAAGGGCGCATAGTCGCGGGCAGTAGACCCGAAACCGGGTGATCTAGTCATGCCCAGGGTGAAGGTGCGGTAACACGCACTGGAGGCCCGAACCCACTCCCGTTGCAAAGGTAGGGGATGAGGTGTGATTAGGAGTGAAAAGCTAATCGAACCCGGAGATAGCTGGTTCTCCTCGAAAGCTATTTAGGTAGCGCCTCATATGTATCCTCTCGGGGGTAGAGCACTGTTATGGCTAGGGGGTCATCGCGACTTACCAAACCATTGCAAACTCCGAATACCGAGACGGACTGTATGGGAGACACACGGCGGGTGCTAACGTCCGTCGTGAAAAGGGAAACAACCCAGACCCACAGCTAAGGTCCCAAATTTTGTGCTAAGTGGAAAACCATGTGGAAAGGCACAGACAGCCAGGAGGTTGGCTTAGAAGCAGCCACCCTTTAAAGAAAGCGTAATAGCTCACTGGTCGAGTCGGTCTGCGGGGAAGATTTAACGGGGCTAAGCACAGAACCGAAGCTTGGGGTGCATAACTTTGTTATGCGCGGTAGAGGAGCGTTCCGTAAGCCTGTGAAGGTGAGTTGAGAAGCTTGCTGGAGGTATCGGAAGTGCGAATGCTGACATGAGTAACGATAATGCGGGTGAAAAACCCGCACGCCGAAAGCCCAAGGTTTCCTTGCGCAACGTTAATCGGCGCAGGGTGAGTCGGCCCCTAAGGCGAGGCAGAAATGCGTAGTCGATGGGAAGCAGGTTAATATTCCTGCACCTCGCGTAAGTGCGATGGAGGGACGGAGAAGGTTAGGTGTACCAGGCGTTGGTTGTCCTGGGGAAAGGCGGTAGGTTTGGATCTTTGGCAAATCCGGGATCCTTTAAGACCGAGCACCGAGACGAGTCTTTAAGACGAAGTCACTGATACCACGCTTCCAGGAAAAGCTCCTAAGCTTCAGCTTACGCAGACCGTACCGTAAACCGACACAGGTGGGTAGGATGAGAATTCTCAGGCGCTTGAGAGAACTCGGGTGAAGGAACTAGGCAACATGGCACCGTAACTTCGGGAGAAGGTGCACCATTGCCGGTGGCCCATGCGGGCTATAGCTGGCGATGGTCGAAGTGACCAGGCCGCTGCGACTGTTTATCAAAAACACAGCACTCTGCAAACACGAAAGTGGACGTATAGGGTGTGACGCCTGCCCGGTGCTGGAAGGTTAATTGATGGGGTCAGCCGCAAGGCGAAGCTCTTGATCGAAGCCCCAGTAAACGGCGGCCGTAACTATAACGGTCCTAAGGTAGCGAAATTCCTTGTCGGGTAAGTTCCGACCTGCACGAATGGCGTAACGACAGCGGCGCTGTCTCCACCCGAGACTCAGTGAAATTGAAATCGCTGTGAAGATGCAGCGTTCCCGTGGCAAGACGGAAAGACCCCGTGAACCTTTACTATAGCTTTACACTGAACGTTGAGTTCGTCTGTGTAGGATAGGTGGGAGGCTATGAAACTGTGGCGCCAGCTGCAGTGGAGCCATCCTTGAAATACCACCCTGTCGTGCTTGACGTTCTAACCTAGGCCCGTTATCCGGGTCGGGGACCGTGTATGGTGGGTAGTTTGACTGGGGCGGTCTCCTCCTAAAGAGTAACGGAGGAGCTCGAAGGTACGCTCAGCGCGGTCGGACATCGCGCACTGTGTGCAAAGGCATAAGCGTGCTTGACTGCAAGATCGACGGATCAAGCAGGTACGAAAGTAGGACTTAGTGATCCGGTGGTTCTGTATGGAAGGGCCATCGCTCAACGGATAAAAGGTACTCCGGGGATAACAGGCTGATACCGCCCAAGAGTTCATATCGACGGCGGTGTTTGGCACCTCGATGTCGGCTCATCACATCCTGGGGCTGTAGTCGGTCCCAAGGGTATGGCTGTTCGCCATTTAAAGTGGTACGCGAGCTGGGTTCAGAACGTCGTGAGACAGTTCGGTCCCTATCTGCCATGGGCGTTGGAAGTTTGAGAGGGGCTGCTCCTAGTACGAGAGGACCGGAGTGGACGAACCTCTGGTGTTCCGGTTGTCACGCCAGTGGCATTGCCGGGTAGCTATGTTCGGAAGCGATAACCGCTGAAAGCATCTAAGCGGGAAGCGCGCCTCAAGATGAGACTTCCCGGGGCACAAGCCCCCTGAAGGAACCATGTAGACTACGTGGTTGATAGGTCAGGTGTGTAAGCGCGGCAACGCGTTGAGCTAACTGATACTAATGATCCGTGTGGCTTGACCATATAACCTCAAGTTGCCTTGGCCGACATGACATGTCGATGGACCCAAGTGCACGCTACGTCACAAGAACCTACGAGAGGCTGGCGCTTGTATGCGCTTCCCTGCGCAAGAGCCCGCACATCCATGTGCGGACTCTTCAAGAGAAGCGATAGCGACCCTCCAACCCTCTCCCTGGTGAAATTAGCGCTGTGGAACCACCCGATCCCATCCCGAACTCGGAAGTGAAACGCAGCTGCGCCGATGGTAGTGTGGCTCAAGCCATGCGAGAGTAGGTCATCGCCAGGGTTTTTACCCCCAAACCCCCGCTGCATGCGCAGCGGGGGTTTGCTTTTGCGCGCGGGAAGACATCCGGACACCGCGTTCGGCAGGACGGCTGGCTAAGGCATCTGGAGGCGGGAGTGCGCTACCAAACTCCCAGCCTTGACTACGCGAACTCAGCTACTTGCATGGGAAGTGCGGCCACAGCGGCACTACAGGTCCGCCTACAGACGCCATACGCGCGACTGGCCAGACGTCGACCAGAAGCTCAAACAGCAACGGCACCTCACGGTGCCGTTGCTGTTTGCGACGCCGTGAAGATCAGCGCTGCTGCGGGCGCTGCCGCGCCGCAATGGCCCAGCGGGCGGCCAGATTGGGCGCAGTTATACACACCGCCTTGTCCGTCACCGTGGTCACCGCCCGCTCCAGCAACTGGATGTCCGCCTCGTGCTGACGCGCCACGTGCGGGTCCTCGAAGAAAATCGCCCACTGGCGGTGTTTCTTGAAGTGCTTCTCAGCCATCACCCGCAGGCCGGGCTGCTGAACGGGATCCTCGTGAGCGAAGGGTCTTTTGGGTTAGATCAACGCCAGTCGCGCATACGACAACGGCGCCCATAGGCGCCGTTGCTTCAATCACTGTCGCTGGAACGCGAAGATCACACCCGGCCGAATACCAGCGTTGCGTTCGTGCCGCCGAAGCCGAAGCTGTTGGACATCACCGTCTCCAGCGCCGCCTCCCGCGTCTGACGCAGGATCGGGAAGCCCTCGGCGCGCGCGTCCAACGTCTCGATGTTGGCAGGGCCCGCCATGAAGCCGTCGCGCAGCATCAGTAGGCAGAAGATCGCCTCGTGCACGCTGGCGGCGCCCAGGGAATGGCCCGACAGCGCCTTGGTCGAGGAGAGCGGCGACAACATGCCGTTGACGATCTCCTCGACGCTACAGGCGTATCAGTCGCCGCCTGCGGCTCTACCTTCCATCATGCGGTCGCGGTTGGCCTTGAACGGGTTGCCTTCGTACCAGTTGGGCCAGCTGTCGCCACCGGCCAGTTCCTTGCCGACGCCGTACAGCAGCGCGAGGTCTTCCATGGCGCCGTCCAGCTTCCAGGTGGCGGGATCGTACTCGTCGCGCGGGCTGTGGTAGCGGTCGCGCCCGTAGGCCTGGGCGGCCTTGCGGCCGGCTTCGATGCCGCCCTCCAGAAGGTCCTGGCCGCCGCCGGCATAGAGCGCGGGAACGCCCGCCTTGGCGAAGTTGAAGTGGTCGGAGCGGAAGTAGAAGCCGCTCTGTACCGACGATTCGGCATGCAGCGTGCGCTTCTGTGCGGCGGCCAACGGCTTGAGGATGTCCTCGAGCTCGGAGCTGCCGTAGCCGGTAACGGTCATGTCGCGGGCACGGCCGTTGACCGACATCGCATCGATGTTGATGACGCCGGCGATCTTGTCCAACGGGAACGTTGGATGGTTGACGTAGTACTGCGATCCCAGGAGGCCGGATTCCTCCAGCGTCACGGCGAGGAACACCACCGAGCGCTGCGGCGCCGGTTGCTGGTGGGTCATCGCGTCGGCGATCTCGAGGATGCCGGCCACGCCGGTCGCGTTGTCCACCGCGCCGTTGTAGATGCTGTCGCCGCCATCCTTGTCCGATGCCTGGCCCTCATGCCTGCCGAGATGGTCCCAGTGCGCCATGTAGAGGACGGCTTCGTCGGCGCGCTGCCCGCCGGGCAGGACGCCGACCACGTTGCGCGATTTCTTCGCCGCGATGCTGCTCTTCAGGTCCAGCGACAGCGTGGTGCGCAGCGGCACCGGCTTGAAGCCGCGCTTGTTGGCGTCGCGGTAGGCCTTTTCCAGATCGAGGCCTGCGTCGGCGAACACCTGCCGCGCGGCGTCCGCGCTCAGCCAGCCCTGCGCCTGCAGGCGCGGTTCCTTGTCCTCGGCGGCCGGCAGGTCGTACTGCGCCCCGCCCCAGGAGTTCCGCACCACGTCCCAGTCGTAGGCCGCGCCGGCAGTGTCGTGCACGATCAGCGCCGCCGCCGCGCCCTTGCGCGCGGCTTCCTCGAACTTATAGGTCCAGCGCCCGTAGTAGGTCATGCGTTTGCCTTCGAACAGGCGGGCGTCGTCCACATGGAAGCCGGGATCGTTGACGAACATCACCACGGTCTTGCCCTTCCAGTCCTGGCCGGCGTAGTCGTTCCAGTCCTGCTCGGGCGCATCGACGCCATAGCCGACGAACACCATCTCGCTGGCCTCGATCTTCACTTCCGGCTGGCCGGTGCGGGTTCCGATCACCATGTCGCCGCCGAAGCCGAGGGTGCGGCTGGCATCGCCGTGGCGGAGCGTGAGCACGGTCGAGGGGTCGGCGATGGTCTCGGTCATCGGCACGTCCTGGAACCAGCTGTCGCCGTTGCCCGGCTGCAGGCCGATGCGCTGCATCTGGTCGCGGATGTACTCCACGGTCAGCGTTTCCCCCTGGCTGCCGGGCGCGCGTCCTTCGAACGCGTCCGAGGCGAGCGTCTTCACCAGTTCGGCGAAGTCGACGGCATTGATGTCGCTGGAGAAGGCATGCGCCGGCGGCGGCACCGGGACGGGAGCCGGCGGGGAAACGGCTTCCTGCTTGCAGGCGGCCAGGGCCGCGCCCGCGGCGAGGCACAACAGGATCTTGCGGGGCATTGAAACGGGCTCCGGATGAGGGGCGAAGCCCGATTCTAGGCAAGCGCTCCGGGAAGCGCTCAATCCTTCGGCGCGGCCTCGGTGTCGAAGCGACGCACGGTGGCGCCGCTGACGGTGCCGATGGACGCGCTGTCGTGCACGTACAGCGTCACCTCGCGCTCGAAGTTGAGCGGCCCGTCGACCACCGCGTTGGGGCCGATGATGATGCGCGGCTTGCGCGGCGGCGTCAGCGACAGGCCGAACGACGGCTTGGTCACGCGGATGCCGCCCTTCACGTGCGAACCGATGCCCACGGTGATGTCGCCGTTGACGGTTTCGACGTCGCGGCCGATCTCGGTGCCGACCAGGCCGATGCCGCCGTTGACGGTTTCCACGCCGCCGCCGACGCGTCCGCCCTGGTCGATGAAGATGCTGCCGTTGACGGTTTCCACGCCGCCGGACAGCACCAGCCCGCGCCCCGCGCGGATCGCGCCGTTCACGGTCTCCAGGCTGCGCGCCTGCACGTTGTCGTCGACGTTGATGCTGCCGTTGACGGTCTCCACGCCACGGGCCTGCACGCCCTTGGCCAGGTGAATGCTGCCGTTGACCGTATCCAGGTCGCGGTACGCGGTGCCGGACTCGGTGCGGATGCTCCCGTTCACCTTGCTGATGTCGTCGGACGCCATCGCCAGCGGGCAGGTCAGCCCCAGGGCCAGCAGAAGAAGGAATCGGTTCATCGTGCGTCTCCGTCGGGAATTCCTGTGGGCGGGAATGGATGGCAGCATGGCTGGGTACAATCCGCATCTGCCTGAAGTCACTGGAACGCCCTTGCGACCGTACCGCCAACGCCGCCCGACCGTCTGCTCCCCGGCATTGCCGGCCTGGATGGCCGGCTGCCTGCTGGCGCTGGCCTTCGCGGTCCCCCTCGCCCAGGCACAGAACAGCCGCGACGCGGAGAAGAAGCTGCAGCAGGTGCGTGGCGAGCTGAAGAACGTGGCGCAGGAGCGGCAGCGCCTGGAGGGCGAGCGCGACGCCGCGTCCCGGCGCCTGCGCGAAGCCGACCAGAAGGTAGCCCGCAGCGGCCGTGCGGTCGCCGATACCGAAGCGGCGATGCGCCGTGAACAGCAGGCGCTGGCCGAGCTGCAGCAGCGCCGGGCTGCGCTCGAAGCCAACCTGGGAAAGCAGCGCCGCCAGCTTGCCGCCCTGCTGCGCAGCGCCTACCAGCTGGGCGACCATGCGCCGCTGAAGCTGCTGCTGTCGCAGGACCGCGTGGCCGATGCCAACCGCGACCTGGCCTATCACCGCTACCTGCAGCGCGAACGGGCCAGGACCATCGGTTCGCTCACCACCGACCTGCAGGCGCTGGCATCGAACGAACAGGAGATCCTGGCGCGCAGCCGCGAACTGGAACAGGCGCGCGCGCAGCAGCGCGAACAGGCGGCGGCGCTGGCCGAGGACCGCCGCCGGCGGGCGCAGGTGGCGGCCGAACTGGACCAGCGCTACCAGGACCGCAGCGAACGCGAAAAGGTGCTGGGCAAGGACGCGCGCGCACTCGAGCGGCTGCTGTCCAATCTGCGTGCGGCAGCGGCCCGCGCCGAAGCCGAGCGTCGCGCCGCCGCCCGCCGGGCCGAGGCCGAGCAGGCCCGCCAGTCGCGGCAGGCCGCCTCCGGGACGGCGCGGCCCGCGCCAGGCAAGGTGCCGCCACGGGTCACCGCGAACGCACCGGCGCCGAAGGTCGGCGGGCTGGGGTGGCCGCTGTCGGGCAACCTGCTGGCCCGCTACGGCGGTCGCCTGCCCGATGGCCGCACCAGCAGCGGCGTGCTGATCGGCGCGCCTCCCGGCACCACGGTGACCGCGGTCGCCGACGGCACGGTGGTCTTCTCGGACTGGATGACCGGCTACGGCATGATCCTGATCGTCGATCACGGCAATGGCTACATGAGCCTGTATGCCCACAACGACACCCTCCTGCGCGATGCCGGCGCGCGCGTGCGCCGCGGCGACGCGGTCGCCCGGGTCGGCAACTCCGGCGGGCAGGGCGTGGCGGCGCTGTACTTCGAACTGCGCCGCAATGGCCAGCCGGTCGACCCTTCCACCTGGCTGCAGCGCCAGTGACCGCAGGCTGAGCGGGCGGCGGTCCCGGTGCCCCGCGTTCAACGGGAATTCGGCCGGGCTTCGCGCATAATCGGTTCCGACGCGCATGGTGCGCATGCGTTTTTCATGGAGTGGTTCATGCGTGTAGCCGGCCTTGCTGCTGCCCTGCTGTTCGCGCTGTCGCCGGCCGTCGGCCTGGCGCAGAGCGTCCCGGACAAGACGCCCGGGGCGGACGATCCCGATGCCAAGGAGTCGGTCACCTCGCGGGTGCCGCTGGAGGAGATCCGCCGCTTCGTCGCCGTGTACAACGCGGTGCGCGCGGCCTATGTCGATCCGGTGGACGATAGGAAGCTGATGCAGTCGGCGGTGCGCGGCCTGCTGCTGGACCTGGACCCGCACAGCACCTACTTCGACAAGGCCGACGCCGAGGCGTTCGACGAGCAGGCGACCGGCGCCTACGAGGGCATCGGCGTCGAACTGCTGCAGCAGGACGGCGTGCTCAAGGTGGTTTCGCCGATCGACGACACGCCGGCCGCCCGCGCCGGCCTGCGCGCCAACGACCTGATCGTGGCCATCGACGGCAAGCCGATCGATGCGATCGAGGCGATGGAGCCGCTGCGCGGCCCGGCCGGCAGCCAGGTGGTGCTGACCATCGAGCGCGGCGAGGAAAAGCCGTTCGACGTCACCGTCACCCGCGAGACCATCCGCGTCACCAGCGTGCGCAGCAGGATGCTCGAACCCGGTTATGCCTATGTGCGCATCAGCACCTTCCAGGCCGATACCGGCGCGGATTTCCAGAAGCACATCGCCCAGCTGCAGGCGCAGGCCGGGGGCAAGTTGAAGGGCCTGGTGCTGGACCTGCGCAGCAATCCCGGCGGCCTGCTCACCGCGGCGGTGCAGGTGGCCGACGACCTGTTGGAGCAGGGCGGCATCGTGAGTACCCGCGGCCGCATTTCGGTCAGCGATGCGAAGTTCGAGGCGACGCCGGGCGACCTGATGAAGGGTGCGCCGGTGGTGGCGCTGGTGGACGCCGGCTCGGCCAGCGCGTCGGAGGTGCTGGCCGGCGCCCTGCACGACAACCGGCGCGCCCGCATCGTCGGCAGCCGCACCTTCGGCAAGGGCTCGGTGCAGACCGTGCTGCCGCTGGACAACGGCGATTCGGTCAAACTCACCACCGCGCGCTATTACACGCCCAGCGGCCGTTCGATCCAGGCCACCGGCATCGTGCCGGACGTGGAACTGGCCCCCGACCCGGCCAACGCCACCAGGGACATGCCGGCCGCGCTGGCCGATTTCAGCGAAGCCAAGCTGCCGGGCCACCTGCGCGGTGACGACGAGGCGTCCGGCGTCGCCAGCGGCGTGGTGCTGCCGGGCGACGGGCCGATCCAGTCGGCGCTGCGCGAGCTCAAGCAGCCCGGCTCGCTCGCGGCCCGGCCTGCGGCCGCGGCCAAACCGGAAGCGAAGGCCCCGTCGGTGGGCGTCACCGTGCCCACGAAGCCCGAAGCGAAGGCGCAGCCTGCAGGCGCCACCGTGCCGGCCAAGCCGGAAGATGCCAAGCCGGAAACCGTCGACAGCGACAAGTGACAGTGCGTGTTGGCATGTCCTTGAAAGCCCCTCTCCCACCGGGAGAGGGGTTGGGGTGAGGGTCGGGAAGCCCTTGCGACCTTCGCCTGTCGCGAAACCTCACGCGACTTCTCCCCGGCGTTTAGCACCAACACGCGCTGCTGCCGAGCATCGGTCATACACGTGCATGGGCGGGAGTTCGCCAGCCACGCGCCTTCCCCGAAACGCGACTTTCCCGAAAGGGGAAGAGGTGCGCTCAGCGCGGCTTGGCCGGCATCGGAAACGGCGTGACCACCTTTTCTCCCGTGGCCGCGTCGCGGATGGCCGATTGGCCCTTCTTCTCCACTTCCTCGATGCGCACGATGCTCTGCATCGGAAGATGCAGCGCCTTGGTATCGCCGAACTCCTCGCGCAGGCGCTCTTCGGTCGGGTCCACCACCAGGCCGTCGTGAAGGTCGAACACCAGTTCGGCGATTTCGTTGAATCCCCACAGGTGGCTGCTGCCGACGCGCCGGGCATACAGCTCGTACACCTTGCCGTGGTTGAGGAACGTGATCTTGTACAGGGGCTTGCTGCTCATCGCCCGATTATAGGGACGCTGCGGGCGCCGCCGTGCCCGGGCTAGAAGCCGTGGCGCTTGCGCAGCCGCCGGGCGATCGCCGCGCGGATGTACAGGCCGTAGACGATGCCGAACAGGAAACCGGCCACGTGCGCCGACCAGGCGACCATGCCGAAGCTGGGGCCGATGTAGGCGAACACCACCTGCAGCGCCGCCCATACCCCGATCAGCAAGTAGGCCGGCGCGCGCACGAACTCCAGGAACAGGCCCAGCGGCACCACCACGCCCAGCCGCGCGCCCGGGAACAGCGCCAGATATGCGCCCAGCAGCGCCGACACCGCCCCGCTGGCGCCGATGATGATCTGGTCCGGGGATTCCATCGCGTACAGCGCGGTCAGGTTGGCCGCCGCTCCGCCCAGCAGGAACAGCAGCAGCAGCCGCCACGGCCCGAGCACCCGCTCGGCCGGCAGCCCGAAGATCAGCAGGAACACCAGGTTGCCGAGCAGATGCGACCAGTCCGCGTGCAGGAACAGCGCGGTGAACAGGCGCAGCACGCTGCCGTCGCGCAGGGCGGCCCACCAGTCCTGGGGATTTCCCAGGCCCGTGGACAGCGCGCCCCAGTCCATCCACAGCGAGCGGCGGGCCTCGTCCGGCCGCGAGATCGACCAGAGGAAGGCCAGCCAGATCGCCGCGAACAACAGCGGCACCGCCCAGCGCGGTCCTGGTTTATGGCGGGAGGGAATGGAAATGAACATGGGCGCGCAAGCCTACCCCGTGAAGGCCCGGGACAGGGTGATGGAGCGAGAGGAAATGAATGGGGGCGGCGTTATTGTTTAGTTAACAGGCTTGATGGATACTGCATACGGCGTCGTATGTCGGGAGGGGACTCCGGCGCACCGCAGGGCTGGCAACGGCTTGGCGGTGCAGGCGCACAACGAATCACCACCGCCCTACGGAGAGAGCTTCCAACATGCATACCGCTTCCACCCTCGCACGCGTCACCGCCCTGGCCGTCGGCATTGCTGGTGCCTTGGCTTTCAGCAACGCCGACGCCGCCGCGTTCCAGCTCAAGGAAAACAGCGCCAAGGGCCTGGGCCGCGCCTTCGCCGGCTCCACCTCCGCCTGGGATGATGCCTCGGTGATCGCCACCAACCCGGCATCGATGCGCCTGCTCAATGGCCGCCAGTTCCAGGCCGACCTGAGCGCGATCAGCTTCTCGGCCAAGATGGAAGACGTCTACAACGCCCGCAACGCCGGCGCGACCGGTCCGGGCACCGGCACGCCGATCTCCGGCGGCAACGGCGGCGACGCCGGCATGATCGCCCCGGTTCCGGCGGCCTACTTCCACGTGCCGTTCGGCGAGAACGACAACATGCACTTCGGCCTGTCGCTGACCGCGCCGTTCGGCTTCAAGACCGAGTACGACAAGGGCTGGGTGGGTCGCTACCACGGCACCACCACCGACCTGAAGGCCGTCGACCTGGGCGCGGCGTTCTCCTACGACGTCAACCCGTACGTGTCCTTCGGCGCCAGCGTGTTCGTCGAGCACCTGACCATCGAGCTGGGCAACGCCCTGGACATGGGCGCCATCGTCAGCAGCGGCGCCCAGGACAAGGCCGAAGCGCAGCTGCGCAAGCTGATCGCCAACCCGACCGCAGCACAGATCCGCGCGGCGCGTGGGCAGGGCGCCCAGCAGGCCGCCGCCCTTGGCTTCTACCCGGGCAGCGCCGATGGTTCGGTGACCATCGAAGGCGACAACAACGCCGTCGGCTACGTGCTGGGCACCACGCTGAGCCCGAGCGAGAACACCAACATCGCCTTCAGCTACCGCTCCAAGGTCGAACACAAGATCACCGGCGGCAAGGCCGACTTCACCGTCCCGGGCAATGTCGCCGCGGCGCTGGGCCAGCCGGCCAGCGGCCTGTTCGTCGATACCAGCGGCAAGGCCACCGTGACCCTGCCGGCCTCGCTCACCATGAGCGTGACCCACCGCATCAACGACCGCTGGACGGTGATGGGCGACGTGACGCGCACCGCCTGGGCCACCGCGTTCGACAAGGTGACCGTGGACTTCGCCTCCAACCAGCCCGACAACACGCTGGTGTTCGGCTACAAGGACACCACCTTCGGTTCGATCGGTACCGAGTACAAGCTGTCCGACACCGTCACCCTGCGTGGCGGCGTGGCCTACGACGAAACCCCGACCACCTACGGCCACCGCGACGTGCGCGTGCCGGACGTGACCCGCAAGTGGCTGTCGTTCGGCCTGGGCTGGACCCCGAAGGAGAACACCGAGTTCAACTTCGGCTACACCCACCTGTTCACCAACGAACCGGCGATCAACGCCACCTCGGCGACCGGCAACGTGCTGCAGGGCAAGTACAAGGTCGCCGGCGACATCCTCGCCGCGTCGATCAACTACAAGTTCTGATCCAGGCACCGCCTGTCGCTGCAACCCGGAAGGCCCCGCGCAAGCGGGGCCTTTCGTTTTCCTGCCGTGCGGCGCGCGCCTGCCCGCCGCACGGCGGCGATGCCATGGCCTGGACGCGCGGCGCAGGCGACAATGGCGCATGAACCTGTCCGATCCCGCGTTCCAGCTGGAGCTGGCCGCCAATGTCGCCGTCGCCGGTTCGATCCTGCTGGCCGGCCGCAACAACGTGCACACCTGGTGGCTGGGCATCGTCGGCTGCGCGCTGTTCGCCATCGTGTTCGAACGCTCGCACCTGTACGCGGACATGGCGCTGCAGTTCTTCTTCATCGCGGTCAGCGTGCTCGGCTGGTGGCAATGGCTGCGCGGCGACCATGGCGCGCCGCTGCCGATCACCGCCCTGCGCCCAAGCGCATGGGGCTGGCTGCTGCCGCTGGCGGTGGCAGCCACCTTCGGCTACGGCTGGATGCTGACCCGCCTGACCAACGCCTATGCACCGTATGTCGATTCGGCGGTGCTGGTGTTGAGCATGATCGCGCAGGTGCTGATGATGCGCCGCAAGCTGGAATCGTGGTGGGTGTGGCTGCTGGTGAACAGCATCGCCGTGCCGCTGTACTACAGCCGCGGACTGCACCTGACCTCGATCCTCTACGTCGGCTTCTGGATCAATGCGCTGGTGGCGCTGCGCCATTGGCGGCGGCTGATGCGCACGCAGGCACCGGCCCAGGCGGTCGACGCCGCTGCCTGAGCCGGCCGCGCATGGCGGCCGGTCGGCCATGGTGGACCGGTTGCGTCGCCCGCACCTTTCACCGGCTCCGCCGGCTGCACCGCGTCGACCCATGAAAAACCCCGCTTTCGCGGGGCTTTCCAGTGACGCACCGACCGCGCGGGATCAGTCGCCCAGGGTCAGCAGCGAGGCGTTGCCGCCGGCGGCGGTGGTGTTCACCGTCACCGTCTTCTCGGTGGCGAAACGCAGCAGGTAGTGCGGGCCGCCGGCCTTCGGCCCGGTGCCGGACAGGCCCTGGCCGCCGAACGGCTGCACGCCGACCACCGCGCCGATCTGGTTGCGGTTGACGTAGACGTTGCCGACGTTGACGCGCGAGGCGATGCGGTCGACGGTTTCGTCGATGCGCGAATGCACGCCCAGGGTCAGGCCGTAGCCGGTGGCGTTGATCTGGTCGATCACCGCGTCGAGCTGGTCGGCCTTCCAGCGGATCAGGTGCAGTACCGGTCCGAAGATTTCCTTGTGCAGCTGGCCCAGGTCCTTCAGTTCATAGGCGCGCGGCGCGAAGAAGTTGCCGTGCGCGGTGGCGTCGGACAGCGGCGCGGTGGCGATCAGGCGCGCTTCCCTGTCCATGCGCGCGGCGTGGTCCTCGAGGATCTGCAGCGCGTCGGCGTCGATCACCGGGCCGACGTCGGTGGACAGCTCGCCCGGGTTGCCGACCTTCAGTTCGGCCATCGCGCCGGCCAGCATGCCCATCACCTTGTCGGCGATGTCGTCCTGCACGAACAGCACGCGCGCGGCCGAGCAGCGCTGGCCGGCGGAGGTGAAGGCCGAGCCGATCGCGTCCTTGACCAACTGCTCCGGCAGCGCCGAGGAGTCGGCGATGAAGGCGTTCTGGCCGCCGGTCTCGGCGATCAGCACGCCGATGGCGGCGTCGCGCGCGGCCATGGCGCGGTTGATGGCGCGCGCGGTTTCGGTGGAGCCGGTGAAGGCCACGCCGGCCACGCGCGGGTCGGCGGTGAGCGCGGCACCGACGGTGGCGCCGTCGCCCGGCAGGAACTGCAGCACGCCTTCCGGCACGCCGGCGTCGTGCAGCAGCTTCACCGCGTAGTAGCCGACCAGGTTGGTCTGCTCGGCCGGCTTGGCGATGACGCTGTTGCCGGCGGCCAGCGCGGCGCTGACCTGGCCCAGGAAGATCGCCAGCGGGAAATTCCACGGGCTGATGCAGACGAACACGCCGCGGCCATGCAGCTGCAGCTCGTTGCTCTCGCCGGTCGGGCCCGGCAGCTTCTCGGCGCTGCCGAACTGCTCGCGCGCCTGCTTGGCGTAGTAGCGCAGGAAGTCCACCGCCTCGCGCACTTCGGCGACGCTGTCCGGCAGGCTCTTGCCGGCTTCCTTCACGCACAGCGCCATGAACTCGGCGATGCGCGCTTCCAGCTGGTCGGCGGCGTGTTCGAGGATGGCGGCGCGGCTGGCGGCCGGGGTGCGGTTCCAGGCCGGCTGTGCGGCCACGGCATTGGCCAGCGCCTTCTGCACGGTGGCGCTGTCGGCGGCCTGCCAGTGGCCGACCACCTCGCGCGTGTCGGCCGGGTTGGTCACTGCAACGCTGGCGCCGGTGGCGCTGGCGCCGGGCACCAGCGGGGCGGCCTGCCACGGCTTGACCGCGGCGTCGAGCTGCTCGGCGAGGGCGCGCAGTGCGTTGTCGTTGGCGAGGTTGATGCCCATGGAGTTGTTCCTGTCGTGGTTCTGGCTGCGCAGCAGGTCGACCGGCAGCGGGATCTTGGGATGCGGGATGGATTCGAACGAGGACACGGCTTCGACCGGATCGCGGATCAGGTCGTCGATGGACACGTCCTCGTCGGTGATGCGGTTGACGAAGCTGGAGTTGGCGCCGTTCTCGAGCAGGCGGCGCACCAGGTAGGGCAGCAGGTCCTCGTGCGAGCCGACCGGCGCGTACACACGGCACGGCACGTCCAGGCGGTCGGCCGGGATCACCTCGGCGTACAGGTCGTCGCCCATGCCGTGCAGCTTCTGGTGCTCGTAGGTGCGGCCCTGCGCGATCTGCTTCACCGCGGCGATGGTGGCCGCGTTGTGTGTGGCGAACATCGGGTACAGCACGTCGGCATGGCCGAACAGGCGTTTGGCGCAGGCCAGGTAGGACACGTCGGTGTTCTGCTTGCGGGTGAACACCGGGTAGCCGGGCAGGCCGTCGATCTGCGCGCGCTTGATCTCCGCATCCCAGTACGCGCCCTTGACCAGGCGCACCTGCAGCCGGTGGCCGATGCGGCGGGCCAGGTCGGCAAGGTAGTCGATCGTGTACGGGGTGCGTTTCTGGTAGGCCTGCACCACGATGCCGAAGCCTTCCCAGCCCTTGAGCGAGGGATCGCTGACCACGCGCTCGATGATGTCCAGCGACAGTTCGAGGCGGTCGGTTTCCTCGGCGTCGACGGTGCAGCCGATGCCGTAGCCCTTGGCCAGCTGCGCCAGTTCCAGCACGCCGGGCACGAGGTCGGCCAGCACGCGTTCGCGCTTGGCGTGCTCGTAGCGCGGGTAAAGCGCGGAGAGCTTGATCGAGATGCCGTGCGATTTCGTCACGTCACCATCGGCCTTGCCGCCGCGGGCGATATTGTCGCTGCCGATGGCATGGATGGCGCGCTTGTAGGCGTCCAGGTAGCGCGCCGCGTCCTTCATCGTCAGCGCGCCTTCGCCGAGCATGTCGAACGAATAACGGTAGTTGCCGTTGTCGCCCTTGTGCGAGCGCGCCAGCGCCTCGTCGATGGTGCGGCCCATGACGAACTGGTGGCCCATGATCTTCATCGCCTGGCGCACGGCCAGGCGGATCACCGGCTCGCCGACGCGGCCGATCAGGCGCTTGAAGGCGCCGTGCACGTCGCGCTTGGTGGCGTCGGCCAGGTCGACCAGGTGGCCGGTCAGCATCAGGCCCCAGGTCGAGGCATTGACCAGCACCGAATCGGACTGGCCCATGTGCCGCTTCCAGTCGGCCTCGCCGAGCTTGTCGCGGATCAGTTTGTCGGCCGTCTCCTGGTCGGGGATGCGCAGCAGCGCCTCGGCCACGCACATCAGCAGCACGCCCTCCTCGCTGCCCAGGTCGTACTGGCGCATGAAGGCCTCGATCGCGCCCTGGTCCTTGGCCCGGGCGCGCACCCGGCGCACCAGGTCGGCGGCGGTGGCTTGGACCTGGGCCTGTTCGGCGGCGGGCAGGCGGGCCTGCTCCAGCAGTTCGCGCACGTGGCTGGCCTCGTCCTTCAGCCAGGCGTCGGTGATGGCCTGGCGCAGCGCAGCCGGTCGGGGCGGCAGTTCGGGCGAGAGCAGCGGCAGGGCCGCGGCGGCGTGGGTGGACGGTGTTGCATTCATGGGCATGACCACATCGGGACACGTTGGGATTCGGCCATTTTAATCCCTGGCGGCGGATTTCCCAGCCCTCCCGGCGGCCTCTTGGTGGCGCCGCAACCATTGGTACAAGGGCGATCCAGCGAAAATCGCAGGCCTCCATCAATTTGTGCTGAATCCGGCAAATTATCTGCCGATGTCGATTTGGTCGGGCACAAATCCAGTGTGCAGTGCAGCAATCACGACAATGATGAATGAGAGCTTGCCGGGGTGATTGGGCGGGGCTACCATCGAAGCCGTTTTCCGCGGTACGGACGCGGTTGCGACATGATCGAGATGCTTCGGCGGGTTGAAGGCGGCTCACGTGCGCAGCTGGTGCTGCATCCCCCACGGGCACTCAGCGCCCGGCAGTTCGTCCTGTTGTTCGTTGCGTTGGCAGGGTTGATGGCGTTCTCGGCGGGCTTGGGCTGGCTGTCTGGAAACGTTTTCGCCCCTGTTTTCGCGGTATTGCATTGCTTCCTGGTGGGAGCGGCCCTGCGCGCGTCATGGCGCGGCGGCGAGCGCCGGGAAGAGATCCGGGTTGGACCGGACTGCGTGGAGGTGATCCGCGCAGCCGGATGTCCGCCGGTCTTCCGCGCCCACCCGTACTGGGTGCGCGTGGTGATCGAGGATGAACGGGTCGCGCTGGTCTCCAGCGGGAAGCGGGTCGAAGTGGGGAGTCTCCTCGCACCCGCCGAACGCCGGGAACTGGCGGCGACGCTGGAAGGCTTGCTCGCGGCCAGTGACGGCCGCAACCGATGACGTCTCAAGGGTCTAGGCAATGAAGCAAAGCAACAGGTGGGGAATGTGGTGCAGGAACGGCCTCGGTCTGGCGGCGATGGCGCTGGCGGCTCCGATGGCATGGGCGCAGGCGGGCGATCCGCAGCGCTGGCAGCTCAACATGGGCAAGGGCGTCACCCATACCGCGCGCATGGCATGGGACGCGCACATGGTGGCGCTGTGGGTGTGCACCGTCATCGGCGTGATCGTGTTCGCCGCGATGGGCTACGCCATCTTCAAGTTCCGCAAGTCCAAGGGCGCGGTGGCGGCGCAGTTCTCGCACAACACCAAGGCCGAGATCATCTGGACCGTCATCCCGATCATCATCCTGGTGGTGATGGCGTGGCCGGCCACGGCCAAGCTGATCGCCATGTACGACACCCGCGATTCCGAGATGACGGTGAAGATCACCGGCTACCAGTGGATGTGGAAGTACGAGTACCTGGGCGAGAACGTGGAGTTCACCAGCCGCCTGGACCGCAAGTCCGACCAGGTGCGCCAGAGCGGCGCGGTGCCGACCATGGCCACCGATCCGCACTACCTGCTGGACGTCGACAATCCGCTGGTGCTGCCGGTGGATACCAAGATCCGTTTCGTCATCACCGCCGACGACGTGGTCCACGCCTGGTGGGTGCCGGCGCTGGGCTGGAAGCAGGACGCCGTGCCGGGCTTCATCAACGAGCGCTGGACCAACATCGAGCAGGAAGGCGTGTACCGCGGACAGTGCGCCGAACTGTGCGGCAAGGACCATGGCTTCATGCCGATCGTGGTCAAGGCCGTGTCGAAGGAAGAATTCAAGACGTGGCTGGCCTCGCGCAAGCCCGCAGCGGCGCCTGCGGCCGAACCCGCGCCTGCCGCCGAGCCGGCCACCGACGCCCCGCAGCCGGAGGCCGCGCCCGCCGCGGAACCGGCGCCCGCGGCGGCCGGCGCCTGATACCGCTGCGCGCCGGCCTGGGCCGGCGCGATGCCTGGAAACTGGATAACGAGGTATAGCTGCAATGGCGAACTCCGCAGTGGGCCACTCCGACCATCACGGCCACCAGCAAGGTTTCTTCGAGCGTTGGTTCTTCTCCACGAACCACAAGGACATCGGAACGCTGTACCTGCTCTTCAGCTTCCTGATGTTCATCATCGGCGCCTTCATGTCGGTGCTGATCCGCTGGGAGCTGATGGAGCCCGGGCTTCAGCACATGAAGCCGGAATTCTTCAACCAGATGACCACCGTGCATGCGCTGGTGATGATCTTCGGCGGCGTGATGCCGGCCTTCGTCGGCCTGGCCAACTGGATGATCCCGCTGCAGATCGGCGCGCCGGACATGGCGCTGCCGCGCATGAACAACTGGTCGTTCTGGCTGCTGCCGGTGGCCTTCACCCTGCTGCTGCTAACCCTGTTCCTGCCCGGCGGCGCGCCCGCCGGCGGCTGGACCATGTACCCGCCGCTGTCGCTGCAGGGCGGCTACAACGTCGCCTTCAGCGTGTTCGCCATCCACGTGGCCGGCATCAGCTCGATCATGGGCGCGATCAACATCATCGCCACCGTGCTCAACATGCGCGCGCCAGGCATCGACCTGCTGAAGATGCCGATCTTCTGCTGGACCTGGCTGATCACCGCGTTCCTGCTGATCGCGGTCATGCCGGTGCTGGCCGGCGCGGTGACCATGCTGCTGACCGACAAGTTCTTCGGCACCAGCTTCTTCAACGCCGCCGGCGGCGGCGACCCGGTGATGTACCAGCACATCTTCTGGTTCTTCGGGCATCCCGAGGTCTACATCATGATCCTGCCGGCGTTCGGCGTGATCAGCGAGATCATCCCCACCTTCAGCCGCAAGCCGCTGTTCGGCTACCAGGCGATGGTGTACGCCACCGCGGCCATCGCGTTCCTGTCGTTCATCGTGTGGGCGCACCACATGTTCACGGTGGGCATGCCGCTGGGCGGCGAGATCTACTTCATGTTCGCCACCATGCTGATCTCGATCCCGACCGGCGTGAAGGTGTTCAACTGGGTCAGCACGATGTGGAAGGGCGCGCTGACCTTCGAAACCCCGATGCTGTTCTCCATCGCCTTCGTGGTGCTGTTCAGCATCGGCGGCTTCTCCGGCCTGATGCTGGCCATCGTGCCGGCCGACTTCCAGTACCACGACACCTACTTCGTGGTCGCGCACTTCCACTACGTGCTGGTCACCGGCGCGGTGCTGGCGCTGATCGCCGCGGTCTACTACTGGTGGCCGAAGTGGACCGGCCGCATGTACAACGAGTTCTGGGGCAAAGTGCATTTCTGGTGGACGATGGTGTTCGTCAACCTGCTGTTCTTCCCGCAGCACTTCCTCGGCCTGGCCGGCATGCCGCGCCGCATCCCGGACTACAACCCGGTGTTCGCGGACTGGAACCTGGTCAGCTCGATCGGCGCGTTCGGCATGTTCGTCACCCCGTTCCTGATGGCCGCCATCCTGCTGTCGTCGCTGCGCAGCGGCCAGCGCGCCGACGCGCGCGCCTGGGAAAGCGCCAAGGGCCTGGAGTGGACCGTGCCGTCGCCGGCGCCGGCGCACACCTTCACCGTGCCGCCGGTGATCCAGCCGGGCGACCTGGCCCATGACGACGTCACCCATTGAGGCGCGTGTCGATGAGCCGTCCCGACTGGCAACCCGATGAACTGGCCCTGCGCCGCCGCCGTTCGCGGCGCACGGCGCTGGTGGTAGGCCTGATCGCGGTGGCGATCTACGCCGGCTTCATCCTGTCCGGAGTGCTGGCGCATTGACCACGCCCGCGCCCCGGCCCGAACGCAGCGCCGGCATCGTCCGGCTGCTCGGCGTCGCGCTGGGCGTGTTCGTGCTGACCTTCTCGCTGGTGCCGCTGTACCGCATCGCCTGCGAGAAGGTGTTCGGCGTGCGCCTTGAGCGCGGCGCCAGCCAGGTGGGCGCTTCCCAGGCCGCGACCGGCAAGCGCGTGGTACGGGTCGAGTTCGATGGCGGCGTCAATTCCAAGCTGCCGTGGGCCTTCCATCCGGAAAAGCTGACGATGGACGTGGTGCCGGGCGAATTGAACGAGGCGCTGTACTTCGCCCGCAACGACAGCGACCACGCGCTGGTCGGCAGCGCGGTGCCCTCGGTGGCGCCGGCGCGCGCCTCCGGTTATTTCAACAAGACCGAGTGTTTCTGCTTCACCGCGCAGACCCTGCAGGCCGGGGAGCAGCGCGAGATGCCGGTGCGTTTCATCGTCGATCCGGACCTGCCCGCAGACGTCCGCACGATCACCCTGTCCTACACCTTCTACAAGAACGACGCGCTGACGGCGCAGCTGGCACCGGCCTCGGCCGGCGGCTCGTCGCACGCAGCCCCCTGACCACGGATCCGGAAGCAAGCCATGGCCCACAACACGCCTGATGCCAACGTCTACTTCGTGCCGAGCCAGAGCCGCTGGCCCTTCGTCGGCTCGATCTCCATGCTGGTGCTGATGGTCGGAGTGGCCAGCTGGCTCAACGACGCCAGCTGGGGCCGCTGGACCTTCTTCATCGGCCTGGCGATGCTGGTGTTCACCCTGTTCCTGTGGTTCGGCGACGTGATCCGCGAGTCGGTCGGTGGCAACTACAACCGCCAGGTCGACGGCTCGTTCCGCATGGGCATGATCTGGTTCATCTTCTCGGAAGTGATGTTCTTCGGTGCCTTCTTCGGCGCGCTGTTCTACACCCGTGTCTACGGCCTGGCCTGGCTGGGCGGCGAAGGCCACGGCGTGGCGACCAACGAGATCCTGTGGGACGGCTATTCGGCCGCATGGCCGACCAACGGCCCGGGCGGCATCGGCGGCATGTTCCAGACCATCCCGGCCTGGGGCCTGCCGCTGGTCAATACGCTGATCCTGCTGACTTCCGGAGCGACCCTGACCATCGCCCACCACGCGCTCAAGGCCGGCAACCGCAAGCAGCTGCTGATCTGGCTGGGCGCCACGGTGCTGCTGGGCTGCGTGTTCCTGTTCTTCCAGGCCGAGGAATACATGCACGCCTACGGCGAGCTCAACCTCACCCTGGGCTCGGGCATCTACGGTTCGACGTTCTTCATGCTCACCGGCTTCCACGGCGCGCATGTGCTGCTGGGCACGATCATGCTGATCGTCATGTGGCTGCGTTCGGCCAAGGGCCACTTCACCCGCGACAACCACTTCGGCTTCGAGGCCGCAGCGTGGTACTGGCACTTCGTCGACGTGGTGTGGCTGATGCTGTTCCTGTTCGTCTACGTGCTGTAAGCGACGGGAAAAAACAGGGAGCGGGGCATCGGGATCGCGTCCCGGTACGCCGCTCCCTGATTGCTTTGAGGGCACCTGCCAGGTTTCAGCCGCCGACGCCATGCGGCTTGATCCAGCCGCTGTAGATGCCCAGGACGATCAGCAGGATCAGCACCACCGACAGCACGATGCGCCGCGTCAGCGCATTGACCGTGCGCTTGGTCTGGCCACGGTCGATCATCAGGTAGTACAGCCCGGCGCCAAGATTCCAGACGATGACGATCAGGAACGCGATCACCAGCAGTGTCTTCAGCGAATCATTCATGCACGGCTCGAGGAGTGGGAAGGCGCTGCTATCTCACCTGCTCGCGGCGCAGTTGTCATGACGCGACAGCACACGGGTCTGTTCGGCTGGCTGCTGGCGCTCGCGGTCGTCGCCATGTTCAGCGCGCTGGGTGCCTGGCAGTTGCAGCGCATGCACGAGAAGCAGGCGCTGCTGGCGCAGGTGCCGCCGGACCGCAGCGAGGCGATGGCATTGGCGCAGGCGCTGCGCACGCCGGACACGCTGCACTGGGTGCATGACCGGCTCGAGTTCCTGCCTGCCACGGTGCTGCTGGACAACCAGCTGCGCGATGGCCGCGCCGGCCTGAAGGTGTACCAGGCCGCGCGCGCGCAGGCCGCCGTTGTGCTGGTCGATCTGGGCTGGCTGCCCCTGCCGGCCGACCGCCAGCTGCCGCGCATCGCGCCGCTGCAGGGCGGGATCGACGTGGAAGGGCTGTGGGCGCCACCGCCGTCGCCCGGCCTGGCGCTGGGACCGGCGCTGACCGGGACACCGCAGCCACGGGTATGGCTGGCCACGCGCCTGGATTTCCCGGCCATCGCCGCGAACCTGGGGCTTCCGGCCGACGCGCTTCCGGTGCATGTGCTGCGGCTCGATCCGGCCGCACCGCTGGGCTACACCCGCGACCTGGACCTGCTGCCCAACACGCTGCCGCCCTCGCGCCACCTTGGCTATGCGGTGCAATGGTTCGCCATGGCGCTGGCGGTGCTGGTGATCGCCTTCGTACTGCACTGGCGCCGCCGCCGCGGGCGCTGAACGCCAAGCCATGGGAAAATGCCGCACATGAATGCCCTTACTCCGGAACAGCTCGCCATCCGCAAGCGCGGCCGCCGCGTGCTGCTGCTGATCTTCGCCATGTTCTTCGGCTCGATGGCGCTGGCCGGCATCCTGCGTTTTTCCGGTTGGATGCCGCAGGTGAACCGCAACCATGGGCAGCTGTTCGAGCCGCCGGTGGACCTGCGCCAGGAACGCCTGCAGCTGGCCGATGGCAGCCCCTACGCTTGGAATCCGACTGCGCGCCACTGGCGCATCGTGCTGGCGCCGGCGGTCGACTGCGCGCCGGCCTGCGTCACTTTGTCGCAGCAGCTGCACACGGTGTGGCAGCTGTTCGGCCATAACGCGGATAATGTCGAGATATTGTGGCTGGGCACGCCGCCCGCGCAGGTGGCGGCCTCGCCGGCGCTGAAGGTGCTGCAGGCCTCGCCGGCGTTCCGGGCGAAGCTGCCGGGGGTGGATGACCCCGCCGGCATCCCCGTGTACGTGATCGATCCCAACGGCTTCGTGGTACTGCGCTATGCGCCCGGCTTCGACCCGGGCGGCCTGCGCACCGACCTTTCCAGGCTGTTGAAACTGAAGTGAGTTCCATCCGATGAATGCCCCCGCGCGCCCGGCGCTGCACCGCAATTTCCACCGCCTGGCGTGGTTCGCGCTGATCATGACCGCGAGCACGATCATGTTCGGCTCGTTCGTGCGCCTGTCCGACGCCGGCCTGAGCTGCCCGGACTGGCCGACCTGCTACGGCCGCGTCACCTGGCCGCAGACCCAGGTGGAAGCCGCCCAGCACGTGGCCAGCGAGATCCGCCCGCTGGAAAGCCACAAGGCCTGGCGCGAGCAGGTGCATCGTTTCCTGGCCGGCCTGCTGGGCGTGGAGATCCTGACCCTGGCGCTGCTGGCCGCGCGCCGCCACCGTTGGGGCGTGGCGCAGGTGGTCACGGCCTCGGTGCTGGTGGCGCTGGCCATACCCCTGTACATGCGCGGCGAGCATGTCGCCTCCAGCGTGCTGGCCATCGGCGGCGAGGCGATCCTGCTGCTGGCGGCGCTGCGCTGGTCCAACATCGACCTGTCGCGCGCGGCGGTGCTGACCCTGGCGGTGGTCGTCTTCCAGGCGCTGCTCGGCATGTGGACGGTGACCTGGCTGCTCAAGCCCATCGTGGTGATGGGCCACCTGCTCGGCGGCATGCTGATGTTCGGCCTGCTGGTGTGGATGGCGTGGAAGGCCACGCACCTGCCCATCACCCTGGCGCAGGCGCCGCGCCTGCGCTGGTGGCTGCGCGCCGGGCTGGCGCTGCTGGTGCTGCAGATCGCGCTGGGCGGCTGGGTGAGCGCCAACTACGCCGCGCTGGCCTGCGGCGGCGGCAGCGCCTCGCTGGACAACTTCCCGCGCTGCGTGAGCCAGTGGTGGCCACCGCAGAACTACGCCGAGGGTTTCACCCTGTGGCGCGGCATCGGCGTGGACTACGAAGGCGGCGTGCTCGACGGCGCCTCGCGCATCGCCATCCAGATGGCGCACCGGATGATGGCCGTTGTCGTCGCCCTGTACCTGCTGGTGCTGTCGGCGCGCATGTTCCGCCTGCCGGGCATGCGCGGCTGGGCCAGCGCGCTGGGCCTGCTGGTGTTGTTGCAGGCCACGCTGGGCGTGCTCAACGTCAAGCTCGCCCTGCCGCTGGCGGTGGCGGTGATGCACAACGGCGGCGCCGTGCTGCTGCTGTTCGTGCTGGTCTCGCTGCTGGCGCGGCTGCGTGCCCCGGAGTGAGCCGATGAGTACGACGTTGCGCGATTACTGGGACCTGACCAAGCCCAAGGTGGTGGCCCTGATCGTGTTCACCGCGCTGGTGGGCATGTTCCTGGCGATCCCCGGCTGGCCGACCGCCGCGCAGGCGGCGACCGGCGCGGTGGGCTTCATCGGCATCTGGCTGGCGGCGGCGGCCGCCGCAGCGATCAACCAGCTGCTGGACGCGCGCATCGACGCCAACATGGCGCGCACCTCGTGGCGCCCGCTGGTGGTCGGCAAGGTGTCCTCGCGGCAGGTGCTGGTGTTCGCCGCCGCGCTCGCCGCGCTGTCGATGACCATCCTGGTGCTGTGGGTGAACGTGATCACCGCGGTGCTGACCTTCGCCTCGCTGATCGGCTACGCGGTGGTCTACACCGTGTACCTCAAGCACGCGACCTCGCAGAACATCGTCATCGGCGGCCTGGCCGGCGCCACGCCGCCGCTGCTGGGCTGGGCGGCGATCACCGGCATGCAGGGCGCGTCGGACTGGGCCTACGCCTCGCTGCTGGTGCTGATCATCTTCGTCTGGACGCCGCCGCATTTCTGGGCGCTGGCGATCTTCCGCCGCGCCGACTACGCCAAGGCCGCGGTGCCGATGCTGCCGGTCACCCACGGCGTGCCGCATACCCGCCGGCAGATCCTGTTCTATTCGGTGGTGCTGGTGGTGGTGACCCTGTTGCCGGTGGCGCTGGGCATGAGCGGCGTGTTCTACCTCGGCGGCGCCACCGTGCTGAACCTGGTGTTCCTGTGGTACGCGTGGAAGATGCAGGACCCGCCGGACGAGATGTTCAACATGCAGATGTTCGGCTACTCGGTGGTCTACCTGATGGCGCTGTTCGCCTTCCTGCTGGTGGACCACTGGCTGCTGCCCTGGCTTTGAGGCCGGGCCTGCGCCGCAGGTGCGGGGCTCGCCCCGCACGAAGCTTCACCGGGAACGCCTCCTGCGGGGCAAGCCCCGCAGCTACGGGGCGCGGCGCGCATAACGCTGCGCCACCACCGCGCAGACGATCAGCTGGAGCTGGTGGTAGATCATGATCGGCAGCACGATCGCGCCGAGGCTGCCGCCGGCGAACAGCACCTTGGCGATCGGCACGCCGGTGGCCAGGCTCTTCTTGGAGCCGCAGAACACGATGGGAATCTCGTCCTCGCGGCTGACGCCCAGGCGCCGCGCCAGCCAGGTGATGCCGGGCATGGCGATGGCCAGCAGCACCACGGCCACCAGCGCGGCGGCGAGCAGCGAGCCCACCGGCGTCTTGCGCCACAGGCCTTCGACCACCGATTCGCCGAACGCGCCATAGACCACCAGCAGCACCGTGCCCTGGTCGGTATAACGCAGCAGCGCGCGCTGCCGCTCCACCCAGCGCGCGATCCACGGCCGCAGCAGGTGGCCGGCGACGAAGGGCACCAGCAGCTGCAGCATGATCGCGCCGACCGCGTGCAGCGGATCGGCCATGCCGCCCTGGCTGCCGGCCAGCAGGCCCATCAGCAGCGGGGTCAGGAACACGCCGAGGATGCTCGACAGCGAGGCCGCGCAGACCGCCGCCGGGATGTTGCCACCGGCCATCGAAGTGAAGGCGATGGACGACTGCACGGTGGACGGCAGTGCGCACAGGAACAGCACGCCGATGTAGAGGTCGGGGGTGAGCGCCCAGCCGGCCAGCGGCTTGAATGCCAGCCCCAGCAGCGGGAACAGCACGAACGTGCAGGCCAGGATGACCAGGTGCAGGCGCCAGTGCAGCATGCCGGCGACGATGGATTCGCGCGGCAGGCGCGCGCCGTGCAGGAAGAACAGCGCGGCGATGGCGAAATCGGTGAAGCGGTCCAGTCCGCGCGCGGCGTTGCCGGTCATCGGCAGCACGGTGGCCAGGGCCACGGTGGCGAGCAGGGCGAGGGTGAAGTTGTCCGGTCGCAGGCGCGACCACCAGCGGGTCATCGGTGGGGGTGTCCTTGTGGGCAGGAAGCCGGGCTCAGGGCTTGGTGGGGGTCTCCAGCGCCGCGCGCACGGCCGGTTCCAGCGAGGTCAGGCCGGCGTCGCGGCCGAACTGCAGGGCGGCATCGGGGGAGGCGCCATGCACGCGCGCCTGCGCCAGCGCCAGCAGCGCGCCGGCGCGGTTGCCCGAGGCGCAATGCAGCAGCGTGGTTCCGGTGTCCTGGCGTAGCAGGCGGTCGAGCGTGCGCGCATTGGCCTCGCTGATGCCGCCAGCGCCGTCGATGGGCAGGCGCACGTAGCGCAGACCCAGCTTTTCGGCAGTGGCGGCTTCGTCGTAGCCACGCTCCTCCTGCGGCATGCGCAGGTCGATCACGGTGGTGACGCCGGCCCGCGCGGCTTCGCGCAGCTGCTGCGCGCTGGGTTGGCCGCTGGTGAACAGCCCCGGGCGCGGTTGCTTGAGGGCATGTTCGGCGGCGTCCGCGGCGCTGGCGCCGGCCAGCAGCAGGAACAGCAGTTTCGGCAGGTACGGGTTCATCGCTCCTCCGTTCGCGCGTCAGCGCATGGTCGCGCGTGTCTTGAGCAGCTCGCGCAGTTCGTATTTGTCGGTTTCGTCCAGGCCCTGCTGGCGCTGCTTGGCCTGCAGCTCGTCCAGGCGCTGCTGCAGCAGCTGCTTTTCCAGCTGCACGATGGCGTCGTGCAGCTCCTGGGTCCAACTGGCCTCGTCGCCGGGCAGGGCCACGGCCGCCAGGCGGTGCAGCGCGGCCTGTTCCTCGCGGCCGTCGAAATGCTGCAGCAGCGCGCCGGTGCTGATGTCCGGGCGCTGCTGCACCAGTTCCAGCAGTTCCAGCAGCAGTTCGATGCCGGGCAGGCGCAGGCCGGCGATGGCGTGGTGGCCCTCCAGGCTCAGCGCCAGCGAAGGCTGCTGCAGCAGGAGGGCGATGGCCGCGCGCACCAGGCTGCGTTTCTGCACCGGCGCGACCGGTGCGCGGCGCATGGGCGCGGCGGCCGGCGCGTTGCCGGCGGGCACGCGGCCCACGCCGGTCAGGCGCTGCAGCTCCTGCTTCATCAGGTCGCCGAAGGCGCCGTCGGGAATCTGCGCCAGCATCGGCTTCGCGCGCTCGGCCAGGCGCGCCTTGCCGTCGAGCGTGCCCAGGTTGATCTCGCGGGTGAGTTCGTCGAAGAAGAACTGCGACAGCGGCGTGGCCTGCTTCAGGCGCGCGTCGAAGGCTTCGGCGCCTTCCTTGCGCACGATGGTGTCCGGGTCCTCGCCGTCGGGCAGGAACAGGAAGAACGCCTGGCGCCCGTCCTTCATCCGCGGCAGCACCGACTCCAGCGCGCGCCAGCCGGCCTTGCGCCCGGCGTTGTCGCCGTCGAAGCAGAAGTAAACGTCCGGCGCGTTGCGGAACAGCAGCTCGGCGTGGTCCGGCGTGGTCGCCGTGCCCAGCGTCGCCACCGCCTGGGTGACGCCGAACTGGAACAGGCTGACCACGTCCATGTAGCCTTCGACCACGATCAGCCGCTCGATCTTCTGGTTGGCCTGGCGCACCTGCCACAGGCCGTACAGCTCGCGGCCCTTGTGGAACAGCGCGGTCTCGGGCGAGTTGAGGTACTTGGGGCCGTCGTCCTTTTCCATGACCCGGCCGCCGAAGGCGATGACGCGGCCACGGCGGTCGAAGATCGGGAACATCACCCGGTCGCGGAACTTGTCGTAGACGTGGCCGCGGTCGTTCTTTGAGAACAGGCCGACGCGCTCGAGCAGCTTCATGCGCCGCTCGTCCTTGCCCAGTGCGTCCTTCAGCGCGCTGTAGCCGTCCGGCGCGTAGCCGATGGAGAAGCGCGCGCGGGTGTCGGCGTCGACGCCGCGGCCGTCGAGGTAGGCCCGCGCCTTGTCGCTGCCTTCCAGCTGCTTCTGGAAGAAGCGGGTGGCGGCATCGAGCGCGGAGTACAGGTCGCGACTGTCGTCCTGCTGCTGCGGGCTGCGCGGGTTGGTATCGCGCGGCACTTCCATGCCGGCGCGCTTGGCCAGTTCCTCCACCGCGTCGAGGAACTCGAGGCGGTCGTAGTTCATCAGGAAGCTGATCGCGGTGCCGTGCGCGCCGCAGCCGAAGCAGTGGTAGAACTGCTTGGTCGGCGAGACGGTGAACGAGGCCGAGCGTTCGTCGTGGAACGGGCAGCGCGCCGCGTATTCCTTGCCCTGGCGCTTGAGCGGCACGCGCGAGCCGACCACTTCGACAATGTCGGAGCGGGCGAGCAGGTCGTCGATGAACGCGTCGGGGATTCGGGCCATGCGGGAAAGTGGAGCACCGCCGGCAGCGGTACATGGCGAAGTGTGCGGCAAGTGTACTAGAGGCCCGGCACCGGAACGGATGGCGTCTCCTCCGCGGGCGCCGTCAGGCGGCCTGCGGCGCCCGCGGGTGCGCGCGTTCGTCGATGACCGCGGTGACCAGGGCGCCGGCGAAGAACACCACGCTGGCGTAGTACACCCACACCAGCATGATCACCAGCGTGCCCATCGAGCCGTAGGCGCTGCCGGGCGCGGCGTTGGCGATGTACAGGCCGATGCCGTAGCGGCCCAGGGTGAACAGCACCGCGGTGATCGCGCCGCCGCCGAAGGCCTGCGGCCACGCCACCGGCCGGTCGGGCAGGTAGTGGTAGAGGAAGGCGAAGCCCAGCGCGTAGAGTACCAGCGTGGACACATAGCCCACCGCCGGCAGCAGCGAGGGCAGGTGCGCGAACACCACCTGCAGGGCGGTGGTGGCGACCATCGACACGATCAGCAGGAAACCCAGCGCCAGCACTACGCCGGCGGAGAAGATGCGCTTCTTCAGCCAGCCGAGCACGCCGTCGAAACGCTGCAGGTCGGCGCGGAAGATCCGGTTCAGCGCGCCCTGCAGCTGGGCGAACACCACTGTGGCGCCGACGAACAGCAGCAGCAGGCTCCAGACGCCGGCCAGCGAGCCCAGATCGGGCCGCGCGCTGGCGTTGGCGATGACCGTGTCGGCCACGTCCGCGACGCTGCTGCCGGCCAGGTCGCCGATCTGGCCGACCAGCGCCTGCTGCGCGGGCGGGTACAGCGAGGCGGTCAGCCACAGCAGCAGCACCAGCAGCGGGGCCAGCGAGAGCAGGGTGTAGAACGCCAGCGAGGCCGCCTGGGTCATCACGTCCGCTTCGCTGAAGCGGCGGACCAGGGCAGCCGGCAGGCTCTGCTGCAACCGCTCCAGGCGGTGCTTCATGTCCGGTGACAGGGGCGCCATGGCAGGCAGGATCGCACGCCGTCCCGGAGAGGACCGTGATGGATGCGCTCCTGCCGGGCGCGATGGCGTCCGGCAGGAGCGGCGGCGGATCAGCCGGCCAGGGCCTGCTTGACCAGCTTGGACACCAGGCCCATGTCGGCCTGGCCGGCCAGCAGCGGCTTGAGCACGCCCATCAGCTTGCCCATGTCGGCCGCACTGCTGGCGCCGGTCTGCGCGATGGCGGCGTTGATCGCGGCCAGGATCTCGGCCTCGCCCATCTTGGCCGGCAGGTAGCGCTCGATCACCACGATCTCGTCGCGCTCGACCTTGGCCAGGTCCTCGCGGTTGGCGGCCTCGTACTGGCTCACCGAGTCCTTGCGCTGCTTGACCATCTTGTCCAGCACGGCGATCACGGCGGCATCGTCCAGCTCGATGCGCTCATCGACTTCCTTCTGCTTGATCGCCGCGTTGATCAGGCGGATCACGCCGAGGGAGTGCTTGTCGCCGCCCTTCATGGCGGCCTTCATGTCTTCGGTCAGTTGCTGTTTCAGGCTCATGGATCACCTCTTGCGGGATCTGAATGCGGGGTGCGCACGGGGCGCGGGAACGCAAAAAGCCGGCTACGCTCGCGCGTGCCGGCTTTCACTCCCGTTACGGAAGGCCGAAGCCCCCGCTCAGGAGCTGCGTCCGATCAGTACAGGCGCTGACGCTTGGTGACGTCGCGCGAGGAACGACGCAGCTGGCGCTTCACGGCAGCAGCGGCCTTGCGCTTGCGTTCCTGGGTCGGCTTTTCGTAGAACTCGCGCTTGCGGGTCTCGGCCAGCACGCCGGCCTTTTCGCAGGTGCGCTTGAAGCGGCGGAGCGCAAACTCGAAAGGTTCGTTCTCGCGGACTTTGACGCTGGGCATGGAATCTCCGGAACACAGTGAGACCGGGTCACGCCCGGTGAGCCGCGCATTATAGCCGCTTTGAATCCGGGCGCAAGTGGGCCCGGCTGGCCGGGCCGAGGGGAGCGGCCTGCCATGGCCTTTGGGTCAGCCGCCTGGTCGCTGGCGCCGTGGCAGGAAGTCGGCCGCGATGCCGACGGGCGGGGCCGGGCGGAGGGACGTCCGGAGGCGCCCGCGACCGCCGCCGCGGTTCGTAAACGCGCGCCTTGGGGTTCACAATACCGGCATGAAAGTCCTTGGTATCGAATCCTCCTGCGACGAGACCGGCGTGGCGGTGTACGACACCGCGCTGTCCGGCGTCGACGCCCTGCGCGCCCATGCGGTCTACAGCCAGATCGCACTGCATGCCGAATACGGCGGCGTGGTGCCGGAACTGGCCAGCCGCGACCACGTGCGCAAGACCCTGCCGCTGATCCGGCAGACCCTGGACGAGGCCGGCATCGCCGTGTCCGAGATCGACGGCGTGGCCTATACCGCCGGCCCCGGGCTGGTCGGCGCGCTGCTGGTCGGCGCCGGCGTGGCGCGTTCGCTGGCCTGGGCGCTGGACGTGCCGGCCATCGGCGTGCACCACATGGAAGGCCACCTGCTGGCGCCGCTGATGGAGGACGACCCGCCGGAGCCGCCGTTCGTGGCGCTGCTGGTTTCCGGCGGGCACACCCAGCTGATCGCGGTGGATGCGATCGGCAGCTACCGCCTGCTGGGCGAGACCCTGGACGACGCCGCCGGCGAGGCCTTCGACAAGACCGCCAAGCTGATGGGCCTGCCGTACCCGGGCGGCCCGCAGCTGGCTCGGCTGGCCGAGGCCGGCACGCCGGGGCGGTTCCGGTTCGCCCGGCCGATGACCGACCGGCCGGGGTTGGATTTCAGTTTCTCGGGTCTCAAGACCCAGGTGCTGCTGGCCTGGCGCGACAGCGACCAGAGCGAGCAGACCCGCGCCGACATCGCGCGCGGCTTCGAGGATGCGGTGGTCGATACGCTGGCGATCAAGTGCGAACGCGCGCTGGAGGCGGCTGGCTGCGACGTGCTGGTGGTGGCCGGCGGCGTCGGCGCCAACAAGCGCCTGCGCGCCAGGCTGCAGGACGCCGCGCAGCGTCGCGGCGGCCGCGTGTGCTTCCCGCGTCCGGCGCTGTGCACCGACAACGGCGCGATGATCGCCTTCGCCGGCGCGCTGCGCCTGCAGGCCGGCCAGCACAGCCCGGCCGAAGTGAAGGTGGTGCCGCGCTGGGACATGGCCACACTGCCGCCGGTGGCGGCAGGGAAGGGGAAACAGGAAGCGGGAAGTGCCTGATCGCGGCGAGTGCGCGATGTTCGCGCGCCGTTCCGGTCCTGGAATCGGCGCGTGGGTGCTTCCCGCCGGATCGGCCGCTCTCCACTTCCCTTTACGCGCCAACACGTAACATTCCCTGTTCCCCAATCCCGGTTCCCCGCTTCATACATGGACAAGGTATTCATCGAAGGGCTCGAGATCGACGCCCTGATCGGCATCTACGACTGGGAGCGGCGCATCCGCCAGACCCTGGTGTTCGACCTGGAGATGGGTTTCGACAACCGCAGGCCGGCGGCGACCGACGACATTGCCGATACGCTCAACTACAAGGCGGTCAGCAAGCGCCTGCAGGAATACGTGCGCGAATCGGATTTCGGCCTGGTGGAAACCCTGGCCGAGCGCTGCGCGGGGATCGTGCTGGATGAATTCGACGTGCGCTGGCTGCGCCTGAAACTGAGCAAGCCCGGCGCGGTGCGCGGCGCGCGCGCGGTGGGCGTGGTCATCGAGCGCGAACGGGCCTGACGCGGCAGTGCCGGCCGGCGGCCGGCGATTTCAAGAACGACGGAAACACACAGGAGACGACGGATGGTGGATGCGGTGGTGGCGGTACAGTGGCTCGAGCGGTTGCAGAACACACTGGAACCCTATCCCGGCGCCTATCTGGCACTGATGATTTCGGCCCTGCTGGTCGCCGCGGCGCTGGCCAACTGGGTCACCAAACGCATCCTGCTGCGTGGCCTGCGCCGGCTGCTCAGCCGCCTGCCCGGCGCCGAGACCGGGCGCGGCAGCCACCTGATGCGGGTGATCGCGCGGCTCTCCAACGTGGTGCCCAGCCAGGTGATCGCCGCCGGCATCCGGGTGGTGCCGGACCTGCCGCCGGGCGTGGTGGCCTTCGTCGTCGGCGCCTGCCAGGCCTGGGCGGTGCTGACCGTGGCGCTGGCGGTGTCGCACGCGCTGGATGCGGCCAACGACCTCTACGAGCGGCGTCCTGACGCCCGCAACAAGCCGATCAAGGGCTACCTGCAGGTGGCGAAGATCGTGATCTTCGTGATCGCCGGCCTGTCCATCGTCGCCACCCTGGCCGGCGTGGACCTGCGCTACCTGGTCACCGGCCTGGGCGCGGCCACCGCGGTGCTGATGCTGATCTTCCAGGACACCATCCTGTCGCTGGTGGCCAGCGTGCAGATCAGCGGCGACGGCCGCGTGCGCATCGGCGACTGGATCGAGATGCCCAGCCAGAACGCCGATGGCGACGTGATCGACATCGCCCTGCATACGGTGACGGTGCAGAACTGGGACAAGACCATCACCACCATCCCGACCAAGAAGCTGGTCACCGAGTCGTTCAAGAACTGGCGCGGCATGCAGGAATCGGGCGGGCGGCGCATCAAACGCTCGATTTTCCTGGACCAGCACAGCGTGCAGTTCCTCGACGCGGCGGCGCTGGCGCGGCTGGACCGGTTCGGCCTGCTCGACGACTACCTGGCCGGCAAGCGCGCCGAGCTGGAACAGTGGAACGCGCAGGTGGCGCAGGCGCATCCGGAAGAGGTCAACGCGCGCCGGATGACCAACCTGGGCACCTTCCGCGCCTATGTCGAGCGTTACCTGCGCAGCCATCCGGGCATCCACCAGGGCATGACCCTGATGGTGCGGCAGCTGGCGCCGACGCCGCAGGGCCTGCCGCTGGAGGTCTACTGCTTCACCGCGTCGGTGGCCTGGGTGCAGTACGAGGCCACGCAGTCGGACGTGTTTGACCACCTGCTGGCGATCCTGCCCGAATTCGGCCTGCGCGTATTCCAGGAATCCAGCGACGCGATGCTGATGGCGATGCGCGGCGGGCCGGCGTCCGCCTAGCGGTGCGCGGGCCGGGCCGGCTTTCCGGGCTTCACGACGACGGCGCTAGAATCCGCGCTTTGCAAGCGTTTCCATACAAGGACCGCCGGTGGCAGACCGCATCGAATCCCTGATCGCCCGCATGACCCTGGAAGAAAAGGTGGGCCAGTTGGGGGTTTTCGCCGACATGGTCCGCCCGTTCGCGCCGGATGTGAATCCCGACGCCAACGTGCGCAACGCCGGGCAGGTGCTGGAGCAGGTGCGCGCTGGCCGCGTGGGCTGCCTGTTCAACGGCGTCGGCGCGGCGCAGGGCCGGGAAATCCAGCGCGTGGCGGTGGAGGAGAGCCGGCTCGGCATCCCCGTGGCGCTGGCCGCCGACGTGATCCACGGCATGCGCACGGTGTTCCCGATCCCGCTGGGCGAGGCGGCCAGCTTCGAGCCCGCGCTGGCCGAGCGCACCGCCCGCGCGACCGCCATCGAAGCCACCGCCGCCGGCATCCACTGGACCTACGCGCCGGCGGTGGACATCGCCCGCGACCAGCGCTGGGGCCGCGGCGCCGAATCGGCCGGCGAGGACGTGGTGCTGGGCTGCGCCTTCGCCGCCGCGCGCGTGCGCGGTTTCCAGGGCGGGGACCTGGCCGCCGCCGATTCGCTGCTGGCCACGCCCAAGCACTTCGCCGCGTACGGCGCGGTCGCCGCCGGCATGGAATACGCGCCGGTGGACATCTCGCCGCAGACCCTGCACGACGTGCACCTGCCGCCGTTCAAGGCCGCGCTGGCGGCCGGCGCGCGCGCGCTGATGAGCGCCTTCAACGACATCAACGGCGTGCCGGCCAGCGCCAACCGCTGGCTGCTGACCGACCTGCTGCGCGGGCAGTGGGGCTTCGACGGCGTGGTGGTTTCCGACTACACCGCCGACATGGAGCTGATCGCCCACGGTTATGCCGCCGACGAGGTGGACGCGACCTGCAAGGCGTTCAGCGCCGGCCTGGACCTGAGCATGCAGAGTGGCTTCTACGCCGCGCACCTGCCCGGGCTGGTGGAAAGCGGGCAGGTGCCGGTGGCGGTGCTGGATGAATCGGTGCGCCGCATCCTGCGCCTGAAGGAGGCCATCGGCCTGTTCGACGATCCCTACCGCTCGCTGGACCCGGCGCGCGAGGCCGATGCGTCGCACATCGCCGCGCATGACGCGCTGGCCCGCGACGCGGCGCGGCGTTCGATCGTGCTGCTGAAGAACGAGGGTGCGCTGCTGCCGCTGCGCAGGGCCGGGCAGAAGATCGCGCTGATCGGTCCGTTCGCGCAGGACCGCGACAACATCGAAGGCTGCTGGACGCTGTTCGGCGACAAGGCGCGCTACGTGACGCTGGAAGCGGGCGTGCGCGCGGCGCTGGACGACGACGCGCTGCTGGAGGTGGTGCCCGGCTGCGCGTTGGAAGAGGCGTTGGAAGGCGGCATCGAGGCAGCGGTGGCCGCGGCGCGGCGCGCCGACGTGGCGGTGCTGGCGCTGGGCGAGCCGCAGCGTTACAGCGGCGAGGCGCAGTCGCGGGTGGAGATCGTGCTGCCGCCGGCGCAGCAGGCCCTGGCCGAGGCGGTCGCCGCCACCGGCACGCCGCTCGTGGTGCTGCTGCGCAACGGCCGCGCGCTCGCGCTGCACGGCGCGGTGCGCGAGGCGCAGGCCATCGCGGTGACCTGGTTCCTCGGCACCCAGACCGGCCACGCCGTGGCCGACGTGCTGTTCGGCGCTTACAGCCCGTCCGGTCGGCTGCCGGTGAGTTTTCCGCAGCACTCCGGGCAGCAGCCGTACTTCTACAACCACCCGCGCACCGGACGCCCGGAACTGCCGGAGATGTCCGAGTTCAAGGCGCGCTGGCGCGAGATTCCCGACGCGCCGTTGTATGCCTTCGGCCATGGCCTGGGCTACAGCACGTTCGCCTACGGCGCGCCGCGCCTGGGCACGCCGCAGCTGGAGTGGGACGGCGAACTGGTGGTCACCACCACCGTCACCAACACCGGCATGGTGGCCGCCGAGGAAGTGGTGCAGCTGTACGTGCACGACCGCGTCGCCAGCCGCGTGCGCCCGGTGCGCGAGCTCAAGGCGTTCGAGAAGATCCTGCTGGCGCCGGGCGAGGCGAAGGACGTGGTGTTCCGGCTCGACCGCGGGCAGCTGGCCTTCACCAACGGCGAAGGCGTGTTCGCCGCCGAGCCGGGCCTGTTCGACCTGTGGGTATGCGCTTCGTCGGCGAGCGGCGAGCCGGTGCGGTTCGAACTGCTGGCGCCCTGACCTCGTATTTCCGGCCTGCTGCCGGGCCGGGATGGCGACCGGCATCTTGATGCCGGCGGCGGGCATGCGATGCTTTGGCTGCGCCTGTCGGAGACCTGCCGATGCCTGCCCCGATGCCCACCTACCTGCCGTGGCTGATGACCGCCGGTTTCGGCTGGATGTACTACCGCCGGCTCCGCCGCCATTTCGGCTGGCAGCCCTGGCAGCCGCGCCGCACTCTGGCGCGCATCGTGATCCTGGCGCTGGTGGCGGCGATGCTTGGACTGGCCGCGGCCTTCGTGCCGCACGTGGCCGCCGGCATGGCCGTGGGTGCGCTGGCCGGCATCGCGCTGGCATGGTTCGCGCTGAAGCACACGCGCTTCGATCAGCGCGAAGGCCGGCCCGGCTACACGCCCAATCCGTGGATCGGCGGCGCCTTGTCGCTGCTGCTGGTCGCGCGGCTGGCCTGGCGCTGGCAGGACGGCGCCTTCAGCCAGAGCATGGCGCCCGGCGCGGCCAACGCCAGCCCGCTGACCCTGGGCCTGGCTGCCGCCCTGGTCTGCTACGGCCTGGTGCAGGCCATCGGCCTGCACCTGCGCATGCGCCGGAAACCGTAGGAGCGCACTTCAGTGCGCGATGAAGCTCTCCCGGCAAAGCCCCGTCGCGCACTGAAGTGCGCTCCTACGAGTGCGCTCCTGCAATGCGTTACAGGGCGCGCGGCGTCAGCTTGAGCAGCCGAGCGTTGCTGCCATCCTCCAGCAGCCACAGCGCGCCGTCCGGGCCCTGCGCCACCGCGCGGATGCGCTTGCCCATGTCGAAGCGCCCGGCCTCGCGCGCGCTGTCGCCGTCGAAGGCGATGCGTACCAGCGACTGCGACGAGAGGCCGCCGATGAAGGCGTTGCCGCGCCACTGCGGGAACAGCGCGCCGTCATAGATGACCAGGCTGGACGGGGAGATCACCGGCGTCCAGCTGACCTTGGGCGCGACGAACTCCGGCCGGGTGTCGTGGTCGGGAATGTCGCGGCCGTCGTAGTGGTCGCCGTTGGAGACCAGCGGGTAACCGTAGTTGCCGCCGCGCTGGATCAGGTTCAGCTCGTCGCCGCCCTTGGGACCCATCTCGTTTTCCCACAGCCGCCCGCGCGCGTCGAAGGCCAGGCCGAGGATGTTGCGGTGGCCGAGCGACCACACCTGGTCGGCGGGCGAACCCTGCGCCGCGAAGGGGTTGTCGGCCGGCACGCTGCCGTCGTCATTGAGGCGGATGATCTTGCCGAGGTTGCCGCCCATGTCCTGCGCCGGATCGAACTTCTGCCGCTCGCTGGAACTGATCCACAGCTTGCCGTCCGGTCCGAACAGCAGCCGGTGCCCGTAGTGGCCGTTGCCGCTCACCTTCGGCGTCTGCCGCCAGATCACCTGCGCGTCGACCAGGCGGCCGCCGCCGTCGGCGTCGAGCACCAGTTTCGCGCGCGCCACCGCGGCGCCGCGGGTGTCCTTCCCGCCGGGCTCGGCATAGCTGTAATAGACCAGCCCGTTGTGGGCGAAATGCGGATGCACGGCCACGTCGCCGAAGCCGCCCTGGCCGCCATAGGCCACCGTCGGCACCCCGGCGATCTCATGGCGGCGGCCGCTGGCCGGATCGAAATGGACCAGCTTGCCGGCCTTCTCGGTGACCAGCAGGCTGCGGTCGGGCAGGAAGGCCATCGCCCACGGCTCGTCGAAACGGGCCACCTCGGTAGCGGCGAACGGCCATTGCGCCGGCTTGACCGCCGCCTCGGCGGCGGGGTCCGCGGCGCAGGCGGTGGTGAACAGGGCGGGCGTCAGGCCAAGGGCCAGACAGAGCAGCAGCGGGCGGGGCATGGCACGTCCTCCGGGTGAATGCGGCAAGGATCCCACCATAGGCGAAGTCGGCAAGCGCGGGAAAGGCCGCCCGCCGTCACTCACGGTAGGAGCGGCTTCAGCCGCGATGAGGCTTTCCCGTTGGATTCCCATCCATTGAGCGTGCAGTCCCCGGTGCCCAGAGCTGCGTGAAAGCCCCGTCGCGGCTGAAGCCGCTCCTACGGTTGGTTTCACACTTCCTCGGGCGTGCCCATGCGTTTGGCGACGATCGAGGTGGCGGTCATGTCGCCGGTGGTGTTGCCGATGGTGCAGAACACGTCGGGAATCGTGTCCACCGCCAGCAGCACGCCCAGCGGTTCCACCGGCAGGCCCATGCTCTGCGTGACCGGCATGTTGTTGGTCATGAAGTTGGCCTGGCCCGGCAGGCCGGTGGAGCCCATGCTGATGGCCGCGGCCAGCAGCACCGCCACCGCGTACTGCGAGAAGGTGATGTCGATGCCGTACAGCCAGGCGATGAAGCTGGCCACGGCGATGTACTGCGCCGGGCTGGTCACGCGGAACAGCGACACTGCCATCGGCAGCACCAGCGAGGTCAGCGCGGCGGGATAGCCCAGCCGGTTGCGCGCGCTGTCGATCATCGCCGGCAGCGAGGCCAGCGACGACTGCGTGCTGCCGGCGATGACCTGCACCGGCACCAGCGCGGCGGCGAAGCGGCGCAGGCCCTCGCGCGCGGCCAGTACCGCCACCACGTACAGCAGCAGGGTGATCAGGATGTAGACCACGCACATCAGCAGGATGTAGTAGCCGAGGATGCCGAGCACGCTCATGCCGACCTCGGCGCAGACCACCAGCACCAGCGCGAACACGCCCAGCGGCGCGGCCCACAGCACCCAGCGCACGATGGTGATCATGGTGTCGCCGACGATCTTGATGATCTCCAGGATGCGGTCGCGGCGTTCGGCGTCCTGGCGGCTCAGCGCGAAGCCGAAGAACATCGCGAACACCACCAGCGGCAGCATCGCGTTGGCCGAGGCCACGGCCAGCACGTTGCTGGGGATCAGCGAGGAGATCCACTGCGCGGCGGTGGGCGCCTTGGACAGCGTTTCCGGCGCGTGCAGGGCGGCGCGGAAGGTCTGCATGGTGGCGCTGTCGTGCGGCACCAGCCCCAGCAGCGCGGGGGTTATCACCGCCGAGAAGCTGGCCGCGGCCACCAGCAGCACGATGAACACCAGGATCGCGTTGCGTGCGGTGCGACCGGACGCGGCGGCGTTGCTGGCGGTGTTGACGCCGACGATCACCAGCGCAGTGACCAGCGGCACCACCGTCATCTGCAGCGCGTTGAGCCACAGCCGGCCGATGGGCCGCGCGAACTCGGCGACCTGCAGCGCGAGCACCGGGTCATGGTGGGTGAGCGCCAGGCCGACCACCGCGCCGACCAGCAGCGAGATCAGCACTTTGACGGGAGCGGAGAGCCGGAAGCGTCGGGTGGTTGTGGTCATGGAAGGCCAGAGGAGGTTGTAGGAGCGAGGTGAGTCGCGACCGGGGTTCAAAGCCCCTCTCCCTCCGGGAGAGGGGTTGGGGGTGAGGGTACGGGCGGAGCCTCATGCAATCGAACATGGCGAGGCTTCGCCCGCACCCTCATCCGCCCCTTTGGGGCACCTTCTCCCGGAGGGAGAAGGGAAAAGAAAAGGGTCAATGAGCGGCCTGCGGATGCTGCACTGGCAGGCCCCAGCTTTGCTGCAGGCGCGCGTACTCCGCCTCGGGCAGCAGCACGAACAACGGATGCGCCGCCGGGTCCAGCCAGCCGAGCAGGGCCTCCATGCGCGCCGGTTCCATCGCGGTGCAGCCGGCCGTCGCCTCGCCGCTCTGCCGCCACAGGTGGGCGAAGATGCAGCTGCCCTGGCCGGGTTGGGCCTTCGGGTTGTGCTCGATCACGAAGCCCTCGCGGTAGCGGCGGTCGCCCTTGTTGTGCAGGTCCAGCCGCATCGGCTCGCTGGAACCTTCCACCGCCTCGCTGCCCACCACCTCGGCGTCGACGATGCGGTTGTACAGCGGTGAATCGGGCACATCCATGCAGTAGCTGGTGGCCAGCATCGGCTGGTAGGGCAGGGCGCTGTCGATGCGCGGCGCGTAGCCGAAGGCTTCGCCGATGCCGAACACGCCGGCCGGGCTGCGGCCGTCGCCCTCGCGCTTCTGCGGGCCGTCCTGCTGTGCCGGATGCACGCCCAACCCCCAGGCGCTGCCGTTGCGGCCGAGCGCCACGTCGAATGCGGCGCCCTGCGGCTTCCAGCCCTGCGCGGTGCGTTCGTAGGCCTGCAGGCGGCCCGACGGCGTGTCCCACGACGGCGTGGTGACGACCACCAGCTGGCGCGCATCGTGCACCGGCGTGGCCGGCGGCGCGGCCGAGGTGGCGCCGACCAGCGCCATCGCGGACAGCGACGGCAGCAGGCACCGGGCGAGGGAACGGAACAGGGAGGACATGGCGGCGGCTCCGGCAATCAGTTGTCGATCAGCTGCTGGATGCGTTCCTGGTTCAACGCCAGCTGGCGCTGGCGGTCCGGGTTGGCATGGCACAGCAGCACGAACACGAAGTCCAGCAGGTACTGCAGCGAACAACGGTACAGCAGTTGCGCGACCGGCGGCTGCGGGTCGTGCGCGCAGATCGCCAGCGAGGCGTCGGCGTGCGCGCGCAGCGGGTTGGCGGTGTGGCGGGTGATCGACACCACCTTGCCGCCCATCTCCTGGAACTGGCGCGAGAGCTGCCACAGCTGCGGCAGCTTGCCGAACTCGGAGAACACCAGCAGCACGTCGCCGGGGCGCGCCGCCGACAGGTTGGCGGTCATCAGGATCGGGTCGGCGTGCTGCACGGTGAGGATGCCCAGCAGCGCCAGCCGCATGGCGAACTCGCGCGCGTACAGGCCATCATCGCCCAGCCCGTAGACGAACACCTTGGGCGCGGCGTCGATCAGCGCGATCACCGCCTCGACCTCCTCCTGCGGGTTGGCGACGCGGGTTTCCTCCTCGGCGGCGGCCTTGCTGCGGCGCAGGCCCTCGGCGACCTGCAGGTAGCCGTGCGGGTCGCTTTCCGGCGGCCATTCGGCGACGTCGCCGTTGCTGTTGTTGGCCAGCGCCACCGCCGCGCCGACCGAATACTTCAGGTCCGGGTAGCCCTTGAACCCCAGTTTCTGGCTGAACTTGACCACGCTCGACTGGCTGATGCCCAGGGCGTTGGCCAGCTGCTGGGACGAGTAATCGCGCAGCAGGTGGGCGTTGTCGAGGATGAAGTCGGCGATGCGCCGTTCGATCGCCGACATCTGTTCGCGTTCGGAGCGGATTTTTACCAGGGGTGGCATGGGCGGGATGTCGGCTGCGATGGGGTGACTCTAAAAGGAATTCAGGGAGGCGTTAAGGCCTTGCAGCGCGATATCGGGAATGAAGGGATATCGGGGCTATTGACTGGGCTTCGGCCGTTGCTCCGGCTTTTGACTTTCCGGGTTCCCTTCCGCAGCGACGGAGCTGGCGGACAAGACCCCGCAGGGGCGACGTGCAGGGATGCACGTCGTTTTTCGACGAGACAGGGATGTCTCGTCGAAAAATCCCGCCGGCGGAGTGGACCCGGCGCGCGCAGCGCGTCGGGCGCGGAGGCAGGGCGTGCTTTCTTTTGGCTATCTTTTCTTTGCACGAGCAAAGAAAAGTAGCTCGCTCCTGCGAAGCAGGGGCGAAAGCTCTGCTTTCAAGCTTCTGGCCTGGTTGTTGTTTCTTTCCAGGGCAAAGACCCAGGCAGCGGCAGAAGCAAGGGCTTTCGCTCCCCTTCGGGGTGCGAGCTACTTTTCTTTGCTCGTGCAAAGAAAAGGTAGCCAAAAGAAACATGGGCCGGGACGCAATCCGTCGGGCTGCGCCCGCCGGTCCCCTGCGCTCCTCGCGTGCCGAGGGGACGGCGCACAACTCGCTTCGCTCAGACACGTGCGCCTCTTCGCCCCTCGGCCCGCTGCGGTGCTCGGCTCGCTCTACGGCCGGGGAAGTCAAAAGCCGAAGAGCAAAATCACGGGCAACGGCAACGGCAACGGCAACGGCGGAAGCGACGGCAGAAGCGACGGCAGAAGCGACGGCAGAAGCGACGGCAGAAGCGACGGCAGAAGCATTCCCCACTGCCTCCCCGGATGCGGCCCACCCGGCAGGGAGTGCGACAGCAACAAGGTCGGTTGCCGTCGCCATGCCGGTCATGCCTTCAGCATCTCCAGCCCGCGCACCTCGGTGATGCCGAGCCCCGGCGCATCGGTGATGCTGATCTCCGACTCGTTGAAGATCACCCCGCCATTGACCGGGTTGAACAGGCTCAGCGACGGCCCGTCCAGGTCGACCTTGGTGATCGCGCCGGACTTGGCCACGGCCAGGTGCACCGCCGCGGCCACGCTGATGCTCGACTCGAGCATGCACCCGATCATGCAGGGAATGCCGTACAGCGAGGCGATGTCGGCGACCTTGATCGCGTTGGAAATGCCGCCGGTCTTCATCAGCTTGATGTTGATGATGTCCGCCGCGCGCTGGTGGATCAGGTCGAACACCTGGTGCGGGCCGAACACGCTCTCGTCGGCCATCACCGGCGTATTGACCCGCTCGGTGACGTACTTCATGCCGTCGATGTCGGCCGCCTTGACCGGCTGCTCCAGCAGTTCCAGCACCACGCCGGCGTTCTCCAGCGCGTTCATCGCGTAGACCGCCTGCTTGGCGGTCCAGCCCTGGTTGGCGTCCAGGCGCAGCAGGGCGCGGCCCTCGACCGCGGCGTGGATCGCCTTGACCCGCTCGATGTCCAGCCCGATGTCCTTGCCGACCTTGATCTTCAGCGACTCGAAGCCGCGCTCTATCGCCGACAGCGAATCGGCCACCATCTTGTCGATGTAGTCCACGCTGATGGTGATGTCGGTGGTGATCACCGGGTCGCCGCCGCCGAGCATCTGGTACAGCGGCGCGCCGTGCAGCTGCGCCCACAGGTCGTAGATGGCGATCTCGACCGCCGCCTTGGCGCTGGTGTTGCGTTCCAGCGAGGACTGCACCAGCCCGCAGATGCGGTTGAGGTTGGCGATGTCCTCGCCGATCAGGCGCGGCTTGATGAAGTTGTTGATGGCCTCGATGATCGAGCCGTGGGTGTCGCCGGTGATCACCGCGGTGGCCGGCGCCTCGCCATAGCCGGTATGGCCGCTGTCGGTGCGCACCAGCACCACGATGTCCTCGACCGATTCGACGGTGCGCAGCGCGGTCTTGAACGGGGTTTTCAGGGGCACGCGCAGCATGCCCAGTTCGATGTCGGTGATCTTCATTTGGCGGTATGCGGGCGGATGCGCTGGATGTTGGTGATGCGGTCGACGTAGCTGGCGGTGTCGCTGGCCATCATCGGCTGCAGCGGCGTCACCGAGACGCCATTGAGGTGGGCGGGAATCCGCTTGCCGTCGGCGCCGAACCAGCTGCCACCGGAGGTATCGTGGATCATCCAGGCCATGCCGTCGGCATGGCCGATGGTCATCATCACATGCCCCGGGATATAGACCAGGTCGCCGACCTGCAGCGCGTCCACCGCCGCCTCGCGCCTGGCCTTGCCGTCCTTCTCGCCGAAGGCGATGCGGTCCAGCGCCGGGCTCACCGCCTGCGCGCTGGTATTGCGCGGCAGCAGCACGCCGAAGCTGCGGTAGACCTCGGAGACGAAGCCGCTGCAGTCGCGGGTGTCGTAGGAATGGCCCCAGCCGTAGCGTTCGCCGAGGAACTTGAAGGCCTGGACGAGCAGGTTGCGCGGGGTCAGCGCCAGGTAGTCGTCGCTGCTGTCCTGCGAGCGCGGCAGCAGCGCCGGCACCAGCGCCAGGCTGCCGTCGTCGTTGCGTACCGGCAACTGGATGACGTAGGCGGCATGGCTCTGCTGGCCGTTGACCGGCCGCAGCGCCGGCCAGTCGGCCAGCACCGGCACGCGCACGCCCATGTCCAGCTGCAGGCGCGAGACGCGCGGCTCTTCCGGCGTATGGGCGGTGGTGGCGGTGGCGCCGGTGATCACCCGGTGCGGGCCGCTGGCCCCGTAGCCGAACACCTGCGCGGCGTCGCCGATGCCGACGAAGCGTTTCTCCACCCAGGCCACGTAACGCTCGCTGGCCACGAACAGCCAGTCGCCATCGGCGCTTTCATGCAGCACCGCCACCGCGTCGCCGGGGAACAGCGCCGATTCCTGGAAGCGGTCGATGTCGGTGTCGTCGTTGCTGGAGAACGCGCGCAGCCCGGTGGGGAAGGCGCGCAGCGCGGCGCGGTGCACGACCAGACCGTACTGCAGTGGACGCTTGTCGTCGATGCGCCCGAGCGCCAGGTTGTCGATGACCGCGCGCAGCTGCGCGGCGCCGATTTCCTTGCCCTGCACGTCGTACAGGGTGCGGGTCGGCGGGCGCGAGATCGCCTCGATCTGTTCGCGCACGAAGCCGCGCGGCAGCGTGGCCGGCAGCGCGCGCAGGTCGTGGATGGAGCCGTCGAGCTGGCGCATGCGCGCGTTCTGCGCGGCGATGCCGGCGCGGTCGAGGATCACCCGGTCCGGATCGGACAGCTGCGCGATCCAGTGCGCGGCCGACAGGTAGTCCTCGCGCAGGCCGATCACGCCGGCGTAGTCCTGCGGCGAGGCGGTGGCCGCGCCGAGCGCGAAGGCCGGGCCCGCGCACAGCGGCGCGGCGATCAGGAAGGACCAGCAGGCCCGGGCGAGGCGCCGGCGACGGGGTCGGACGGGAATGGCGTTCATGGGGGCTCCCTCTGGATGCAACGGAATACTTATTCCTTTCGTCTATGAAATCAAGAATAAATTATTGACCCACTGTCGCATGCGTGTTACACAACCGTTATCCCGCGTGTTCGTGGAAGTGTTGCCGTGGATCCAGCATCGCGCCAAGTCCCAGTCGCTTTCATGCCTGCCCGATACCGGCTCATGGCGGGCCTGCTGTGCCTGCTTTCGGGCACCGCGGGCGCGGCCGATACGCTGGAACAGCTGGCCGCGCGCGTGGACCGCGGCGATTTCGCCGGCGCCGGCGCGCAGATCGACGCTGCGCTGCAACAGCCGGCGCTGGACGACGCGCAGCGCGACGCGTACCTGTTCCAGCGCGAGCGCATGCGCCGCATGCGCCTGGATTTCGGCCTGGACCGCGAGCGCGCCATGGCCGCGGTGCGCCGCTACATTCCCGACCTGCGCGAGGACGAGTTCCGCGCCTGGGACGACGCCGGGCTGATCGAACACCTGGACATCGATGGCCAGCGCCGCTGGTTCAACCGCGCGCCCTCGAACCTGTTCCGCGTCAGCGACGCCGCGGTCGCGCGGCGCTCGCCAGCGATCAAGCCGCCCGCACCCGGTCCGTTCGAAGTGGTCACGCCACATCATCTCGAGGTGCTCAAGGCCGCGCAGGCCGGCGCCACCAGCGTGGCGCCGCGGCGGGTGCGGGTGACGCAGTCGCTGACGGTCAAGGCCGACGCGGTACCGGCCGGCGAGACCGTGCGCGCCTGGATTCCGTACCCGCGCGCCATCCCCGGCCAGCAGCAGGACATCCGCTGGCTGGGCAGCGTGCCGGCCGGCGCGCAGGTCGCACCGGAAGCGACGCTGCAGCGCACCGCCTACCTGGAGCGCAAGGCGGTGGCCGGCACGCCGACCGAGTTCTCGGTCAGCTACGAAGTCACGGTCCATGCGCGCCATTTCGCCATCGACCCGGACGCGGTGCGGCCCACCCCGGACGATCCCGCGCTGGCGCCCTACCTGGCCGAGCGCGCACCGCACATCGTGTTCACCCCGGCGCTGCGCGAGTTCTCGCGGCGCGTGGTGGGCGAGGAGACCAACCCCTACCGGGTCGCGCGCCGGCTGTTCGACGCGGTCGACCGCATCCCCTGGGGCGGCGCGCGCGAATACTCGACCATCGGCAACATCAGCGATTACGCGCTGCACGCCAACCACGCCGACTGCGGGCAGCAGACGCTGCTGCTGATGGCCCTGCTGCGCCTGAACGGCATACCCGCGCGCTGGCAGTCGGGCATGGTGTATTCGGACAACGAAACCGGCTACAGCAACCTGCACGACTGGGGCGCGCTGTACCTGGCGCCCTACGGCTGGGTGCCGATGGACGTGACCACCGGCGCGCTGGACAGCCCGGTGCCGGCGGTGCGCGATTTCTATTTCGGCGGGCTGGACGCCTATCGCATCGCCTTCAACGACGATTACGCGCAGCCGCTGGTACCGGCCAAGCGGCACTTCCGCTCCGAAACCGTGGACTCGCAGCGCGGCGAGGCCGAGTGGGCGGGCGGCAATCTCTATTTCGATCAATGGGACTACGACTTCCAGTGGCAGGTCCTGCCGCCGCCAGAAGGCTGAGCGTCCATCACACCGCTGTATTTCACAACACTGCAGGAGAGGGCAGGGGATGAACAGGAAAATGCTGAAGAAGGCGGCGCTCAGCGTCGCACTGGGTGCGTGCCTCGGCGCGCTGGCGCCCACGGTCATGGCGCAGAGCGCGACCGGCGCCATCGCCGGCCGCGCCAACGCAGGTGACCAGGTCACCATCACCAACACCGCCACGGGGCTGACCCGCACGGTGACCGTCGGCCGCGACGGCAGCTACCGCCTGAGCCAGCTGCCGGTCGGCGATTACAGCCTGACGGTCAAGCGCGACGGACAGAGCGACAAGGAACCGGTGGCGGTCAACGTATCGCTGGGCGGCACCACCACGGTCAACCTCGGCGGCAGCGACGCCGGCGCGGTGACGCTGGATTCGGTGCAGGTGGTGGGTTCGCGCATCGTGAACCGGGTGGACGTGTACTCCACGGAGTCTTCGTTCAACATCAACCGCGAGGAACTGGCGCGCATGCCGGTGGCGCAGGACCTGTCCTCGGTCGCGCTGCTCGCGCCGGGTGTCATCGGCGGCAACTCGTCGTTCGGCGGCATCTCCTTCGGCGGTTCGTCGGTGGCCGAGAACTCGGTGTTCATCAATGGCCTGAACGTCACCGATTTCTATAAGCGGCAGAGCTTTTCAGCGGCGCCTTTCGCGTTCTTCGAGGAATTCCAGATCAAGACCGGCGGGTACTCCGCCGAATTCGGCAGGTCCACCGGCGGCGTGATCAACGCGGTCAGCCGCTCGGGAAGCAACGAATTCAAGGGCGGCGTGACGATGACGTTCGAGCCGGCGGCCTGGCGCTCGGAGGCCGAGGATCACTACTACGCCGACGGTCGCGTCAACGTCCTGTCCAGCCACAACACCCGCAGCTTCACCAAGGCCAACGTATGGGGTTCCGGCCCGATCGTGAAGGACAAGCTGTTCCTGTTCGCCATGTATGAGCAGCGCGACAGCAAGGTAGGCAGCACCAATTCGGCCGGCAGCAGCTGGACCCAGAACACCTCTGACAATGGATTCTGGGGAACCAAGCTAGACTGGAACATAACCGACAACCATCTTCTGGAGTTGATGGCGTTCTCCGATGAGGGCGACAGCGACGCCGCGATCTATACCTACAATTTCGCGACATCCACGCGTGGCACGGATCAGCCCAGCCAATCCCGTGCCTCCAGCGGCGGCACCAGCGGTTCGGCGACCTACACCGGACATTTTGGTGACAATTTCACCGCCAAGGCGATGTACGGCTTCAATCGCAGCAGCAGCTACAACAAGTCTCCCGCAGACGCCCTGTGCGACTTCGTGACCTATGAGAACTCCAGCTACGGCGCGGTCTACCGGGCCATGGGCAGCCCGGTGCTGGGCTGTCACCCGGGTGGAACGATTGTCAATCACGAGGACGAGCGCATCGCCAAGCGCCTGGACTTCGAGTGGGTGCTCGGAGACCACCAGCTGCGCTTCGGCTGGGACCATGAGCTGATGACCACCGACCGCAGGACGGTCTATCCGGGGCCGACCCGCAAGTACTACACCGCCTATGGCACCAAGCCGGGCAACCTGCTCGACAACGGCTCGGTCGTTCCGGCGGGTGTGAACGCGATCCTGCGCGCACGCGAGCGCGCCGATGGCGGCGTGTTCGACATCAAGGCCAGCGCCTTCTATCTGGAAGACAATTGGAACGTCACACCCTCCCTGATGCTGAATCTCGGCGTGCGCGTGGACAACTTCGAGAACATGACCACGGTGGGGACCACCTTCACCAAGCAGGACAACCTGTTCTCGCCGCGCCTGGGCTTCTCTTGGGACATGAAGGGCGACGGCAGCACCAAGCTGTTCGGCAATCTCGGCCGCTACTACATGCCGATCCCGAGCATCCTGAGCTACAACTTCGCCGGCGGTCTCCTCGACGAGTACACCTACTACGCGCTGGACGGCTGGCGCCCGGAAACCAACCCGGTCACCGGTGCGCCGTACATGGCGCCGATCATTGGTGCGCAGATCGGCCCGGTGGACCAGTCGCAGAACATTGTCGTGCAGGACTTGCGACAGAGCGTGGATCGCGACCTGGATGCGGTCTATCAGGATGAAGCGATCCTTGGCTTCCAGAGCATGATCAACCAGGCGTGGTCCTGGGGCGTTACCGGCACTTACCGGCGCATGCCCAATGCGATGGACGACATGCTCATCAATTCGCTGTGCGGCACGCGCCACGGCAACCTGTGGCCGATCGCCAACCCTGGCGACAAGCTGACCCTGTGGGGCACCAAGGCCATGGGCTGCGCGCAGGATGGCTGGGTGACGATCGATACCTCCAAGGAAGGCTACATGACGGTGGGCAGCAACCGCATCATCGGTTACTCCAAGCCCAAGCGTACCTACAAGTCCATGGAGTTCCAGATCGACCGGGCATGGGACGACAAGTGGGCGTTCAATGCGTCCTACCTGTGGTCCAAGTCCGAGGGCAACCATGAGGGTCCGGTCAACTCGGATACCAACTATGGCGATACCGGTATGGTCCAGCACTGGGATCATCCGGCCAACAACGAGCGCTATGGCGATCTTTTCAACGACCATCGTCATCAGATCAAGCTCCGCGCCGCCTACAAACTCAACGAGATGTGGTCCTTCGGCAGCACCCTGACGGCGCTGTCCGGCGGCCCGATCACCGCTTTCGGCGTCACCTGGCCGGACGAGAACCGCGCCGTCGCAAGCTACACCAGCACCGGCAGTGGCGGCGGTACCGGCTGGCTCTGCGTGGACAAGTGCGCCGGGGCCTGGCAGGACCGCGTGTACAAGTACTCCGGCCGTGGCGCGTTCGGGCGCATGCCATGGACCTACAACCTGGGAGCGACCGTCACCTGGACACTGCCGGTCGAGGGCATCGACCTGAAGGCCAACCTGTCCATCTACAACCTGCTCAACACCCAGGAAGTGATCAACGTGGCTGCACGCTATGAAGGCCAGCCGGGCGTGATGCGTGACACCTTCGGCACCGGTACCCGCTGGCAGTCGCCCCGCTACGCACAGCTGGTCGTGACCTGGAACTTCTGATCCGGCCACGGCAATGACGATGCAACCGCGGTACTGAGTTCCTCCTCTGGCGGCCCGTGCATGGGGCCGCCATCTTTTTTGGAGCAATGCCTTGGATCAGGGATTCACACGACACGACGGGCACGCCTTTCCGGACGCGTTCCGGCAGGTGGACCTGGCGGCCCTGGCGGCCCGCGAGGGCACGCCGCTGTACGTCTACGCCGCGCCGGCGATCCGCCAGCGGGTACGGGCGCTGCGCGACGCGCTCGCCGGTCTGGACGCCGGCATCCGCTACGCGGTGAAGGCCAACGGCAATGGTGCGGTGTTGCGCCTTCTGGCCGAGGAAGGCGCGGGTGCGGACATCGTGTCCGGCGGCGAGCTGGAACGCGCGCTGCGCGCCGGCATCGCCGCGGCCGACATCGTGTTCTCCGGCGTGGGCAAGTCCGACGCGGAGATCGCGCTCGCGCTGGACGTGGGCATCGGCCGCTTCAACATCGAATCCCGCGCCGAGCTCGACGCCATCCAGCGCATCGCCGCCGCGCGCGGCGTCACCGCCGTGGCCTCGGTGCGCATCAATCCGGATGTGGACGCGAAGACCCACGCCAAGATTTCCACCGGCAAGGCCGAGAACAAGTTCGGCGTATCCATCGCCGAGGCGCGTGCCTGGTTCGACGCGAAGGCGCAGTGGCCCGCCGTACGCCTGGACGGGCTGCACATGCATATCGGCTCGCAGCTGCTGAGCCTGGACCCGGTACGCGAGGCGCTGGCGCGCATGACCGCGTTCTGGAAGGAACTGGAAAGCGCCGGCCACGCCATCGCCAGCATCGACGTCGGCGGCGGGCTGGGCGTGCGCTACCGCGAGGGCGAGCAGGCGCCGGACGCGCGCGAGTACGCCGATGCGATCCGCCAGGCGCTGGCCGGCTTCGGCGGGCGCATCCTGGTCGAGCCGGGACGTTGGCTAGTAGCGGAGGCCGGCATCGTGCTGACGCGCGTGCTGCTGGAAAAACACGGCCAGGCGCGCCGCTTCCTGGTGCTGGACGCGGCCATGAACGATCTGCTCCGGCCCAGCCTGTACGACGCCTGGCACGACATCGTGCCGGTCGGCGACGCGTCCGGCCGCGAAACCGTGGTTTACGACGTGGTGGGGCCGGTGTGCGAGACCGGCGACACCTTCGCCACCGCGCGCGCGCTGCCGCGCTGCGAGGCCGGCGACCTGGTGGCGATCCTCGGCGCCGGCGCCTACGGCGCGTCGATGGGATCGACCTACAACTCGCGCCCGCTGCCGGCCGAAGTACTGGTGGACGGCGAGCGCTATGCGGTGGTGCGCCACCGCCAGAGCCTGGATGAAATGCTGGCCGGTGAACAGCCCGCCAGCGACTGGAGGCGGGTATGAGTAAGCGAGGAACGAGTGTGGAGGAACGAGGAACGAGAGAGAGCGGGAGAGTGCGGGCTTTTCGCCTTCGCTCGTTCCTTGTTCCTCTTCTCTCATTGCTGCTGCTGAGCGCCTGTGCGCACCGCAATCCCATGGCGAAGTGGGAACGCTCGCCCAACTTCGACACGCGCCGGCCAGTGGTGGTGGTGCTGCACTACACCGCCGGCAAGACCGCCGAGGGCAGCCTGCGCACGCTGCAGACCGCCAACAGCAACGGCCCGGTCAGCGCTCACTACCTGCTGGGCAAGGACGGCACGCTGTACCAGCTGGTCGACGAGGAAAAGCGCGCCTGGCACGCGGGCGACGGCCGCTGGGGCACCATCACCGACCTCAACTCGGCGTCGATCGGCATCGAGATCGACAACGACGGCTACACGCCCTATCCGGACGTGCAGATCGAGAAGCTGATCGTGCTGCTGGAGGACGTGACCCGGCGCCAGGGCATCCCGCGCCAGCAGGTCATCGGCCACGAGGACCTGGCGCCGGGGCGCAAGATCGATCCGGGCCCGCTGTTCCCGTGGAAGCGTCTGCATGAGGCCGGCTTCGGCATCTGGCCCGACCCGGCCGCCGGCGATCCGCCGCCGGAGTTCGACGGCTGGCTGGCGATGGCCGCCATCGGCTATCCGCTCGACGACCGTGCCAACGCGCTGCAGTCCTTCCGCCACCACTTCCGCGGCATGCGCAGCGAGGGCGCCGAACTCGACGCCGAGGACCTGCGCATCCTCTACGGCCTGAGCCGCGCGCTGCTGCGAACGCGGGACTGAACCGGGACCGGGCCGCCGGCCCGGCGCCACGTACAGGAGAGATCGGCCAGGGACTGGCCTGCATCGCCGCTACACCTCGCTGAACCTCCACCCTTCCACCACACCGGAAAAACCGGAGAGAGGTCGTAATGCCCGTTTGTCGTAACGAACTGAAGCGCGGCCGGCTGGTCGCGGCGATCATCATGGGGTTGACGCTGCCAGCCCTCGCGTCGGCCGCCAGCGCGGACAACGCCGCCCAGCAGCAACCCGATAAACCGGACCCGGTTCCCGCCGCCACGGACAAGGCCGCCGCGCAGACCCTGGACAAGATCCAGGTCACCGGCTCGCGCATCAAGCGCACCGAAGTCGAAGGCCCTTCGCCGGTGGTGGTGATCACCGCCGAGGACATCAAGAAGGAAGGTTTCAGCACCATCGCCGAGGCGCTGGGTACCTTGACCCAGTTCACCGGCAACGTCGTCGGTGGCGAGTGGAACTTCGGCAACCAGGCGCCGAGCGCGTCCTATCTCAACCTGCGCGGCCTGGGCGTGGGCTACCAGCTGATCCTGCTCAACGGCAAGCGCATGGCCGACTACGCGGCCGCGTCCACGCCGTCGGACACCGGCATCAGCATCGGCAGCATCCCGGCGGCGGCGGTCGCGCGCATCGAGGTGCTCAGCAGCGGCGCGTCGGCCATCTACGGCTCGGACGCGGTGGCCGGCGTGGTCAACATCATCACCAAGGACAACTGGGAAGGTAACCACCTGCGCATCCGCGGCGGTACCTATACCGACGGCGGCGGCGACACCGGCAACCTGCAGTTCAGCGGCGGCAAGGCGTGGGAGCGCGGCAGCATCACCTATGCGTTCGAGCAGTTGAACCGCGAGCCGGTCTACGCCTGGCAACGCAATGACCGGGGCATCGGCGACATGCGGACCGCCCCGCTGCAGAGCAAGGACCCGAACCGCCTGACCTGGGCGCCGGCCGACGGCCTGACCTTGTGGTTCTACGACACGCCCGGCGGCTACATGCACTACAACTCGTGGCTGGACCGGGACGGCAACCTGGTCACCGCTTCCCCGGGCTCGCCCGATGCCGGCGGCGCGCTGCAGTACTCCTGCGCCAACGCCAGCCCGAAGTACACACCGTACTACCCGTACGACGACCCGGCCGACGGCGATACGCCGACCGCCTGCGGCAACATGCACTACTACGACTGGGCCACGCTGTCGAACAAGTACAACAAGACCTCGGCCTACGTGTCAGGCAACTATCGTTTCACCGACAACCTCGAAGGCTATGGCCAGTTGCTGGTCACCCATGCGCGCGACCAGATGACCAGCCGCGCCAGCCTGTACGTGTTCAACCAGGGAAACGCCACCGACAAGACCCTGGGCATGTTCGAGTACCAGCGCATCCTCGATCCGGAGCAGTCCGGCGGCATGCCGCAGCGCGTCTACAGGGAGATCGGCATCAGCGCCAACATGGGCGTGCGCGGTACCGTGTTCGACCGCTTCGACTGGGACATGGGCCTGACCTTCTCCAGCAGCGAGATGAAGAGCTGGTGGCGCCAGGGCCTGACCAACAAGGTGCACACCTTCCTGTTCGGCGAGGCCATCGGCACCGCCAACGGTGGCCCGCTGTACGACCTGGGGCCGGAGCAGTTCCAGCACATGTTCGGGCCGACCTCGGCGGCGGACTTCATGGCCATGACCGACATCGTGGTCAACCGCAACAAGTCCTCGGCCAGCACCGCGCAGTTCGTGTTCACGGGCCCGTTGTTCGAACTGCCGGCCGGCGAAGTGGAAATGGCGTTCGTGGCCGAGGCCTCGCATTCCAAGTACGACCTGGCCCCGGACATGCGTTCGCGCAACTCCTACCAGGGGGAGGACCACACCTTCAACTACAACGCCACCTGGGGCGGCGGCTCGCGCGACCGCTACGGCACCGGCCTGGAGCTGCGCGTTCCTGTGTTCGAGCGCCTGACCGCGACCCTGGCCGGCCGCTATGACAGATACGACGACATCTCCGACGTCGGGGGTGCCTCCACCTGGGCGGCCGCGCTGGAGTGGCGCCCCCTGGACAACCTGCTGGTGCGCGCCAACCACCAGACCAGTTTCCTCGCGCCGAACCTGATGTGGGTGTATGGCGGGCCGGTGTCGTCCTACGGCAACTTCGTCAACGACTACATGTGCCGCAAGGACGGGATGGACCTGTCGACGACCGCCGGTCGCAGGGAGTGCAACAACAGCGACTACGTCGACGGCCTGTGGTGGACCTCCGGCGGCATGAACACCCAGCTGCACGAGGAGACCGCCGAGTCCGACGGCATCGGCTTCGTCTGGGACGTGTTCCAGGGCTTCTCGCTCAGCGCCGACTACTGGCGGGTCAAGCTCGAGGGCAAGAGTTCGCTGCTGAGCGTCGCTGGCATCCTGGAAGGCAATACCGACTGCCTGATGGGATCGAAGATCAATGGCGACCCGGTGGACTCGGGGTCGGGCAAGTGCGCGATGTATGCCGGTTATGTCCAGCGTGACGCGGAGGGGCGCATCACCGCCCTGAGTTCCGGCGCGATCAACCAGGCCGGCGTGCGTACCGATGGTTTCGATGCCAGCCTCAAGTACAACTGGACCTGGGGCAGGCTGGGCGACTTCGGCGTGAACGCCGGGTTCACCCGTGTGCTGGGCTACGACGAGCAGACCACCGAGGGCGACGACTGGGAAGACGCGATGCACTGGACCTCGCGTGTGGCCTTCCGCACCCGCACCAACTGGACGCTGAGCTGGGCCAGGGACGACTGGAACGTCAACCTGTACGGCTACCGCAACGGCCCGCGCATGAACTACTACGCGACGAAGCTCCTGCGTCCGTTCGTGCAATGGAACGCCAGCGTGTCCCGGCAGATCACCGACAACATGCGGCTGGGCGTGGACGTGGTCAACGTGTTCAACAACTACGGCCCGAAGGACGACACCTACACCGCCTTCCCGTACTACCAGGGCATCTACGGTCTGATGGGACGCGCGGTGTACGTGAACCTCGACATCGATTTCTGATGCCGGGGCCGGATTTTTCGGTAGCTGTTGCCGCAGCTCTCCCTGCGGCAACCTCCCGGCGGCGCACCCCGCCGCCGGGTTCTGGAAACATGCTGATGAAACGACTCCTGCTCTGCCTCGCCCTGTTCCCGGGCATCGCCCACGCCGCGGTTCCCACGGACGATGCGGCGTTCTACGACAAGGCCGTGCAACAGGCCTTCGAGCACTACCGGCTGCCCGGCGTCGCGGTCGGCGTGATCGAGGACGGCAAGGTGGTGCATGTGGCCACCCGCGGCGAGCAGGCGGCCGGGGAAGGGAAGGCGGTCGATGCCGATACGCTGTTCAAGATCGCCTCCAACACCAAGGCGATGACCGCGGCGGTGCTGGCGCGGCTGGTGCAGGCCGGGCGGCTGCGCTGGGAAGATCCCGTGACCAGGTACCTGCCGTCGTTCCGCATGTACGACCCGTGGGTCACGCGCAACATGCAGGTGCGCGACCTGTTGATCCACAACAGCGGCCTGGGGCTGGGCGCGGGCGACCTGATGCTGTGGCCGGAGCCGAACCACTTCACCCGCCAGGACATCATCGCCGGGCTGGCGCACCTCAAGCCGGCCGGCAGCTTCCGCGCCGACTACGCCTACGACAACCTTCTGTACGTGGTGGCGGGCGAGGTGGCCGCGGTCGCCGGCGGCAAACCCTACGCGGCGCTGGTGCGGCAGGAGATCTTCGCGCCGCTGGGCATGGACCGCTGCCAGGTCGGCGAATGGTCGCCGCAGGCGGTGGGCAACGTCGCCCAGCCGCATTACCGGCAGGACGGGCGCAACGTGGTCGGTGGGCGCGATGGCGACCTGGCCGTGGATTTCCCGTCGATGGCGGCCGGCGGCGTGCGCTGCAGCCTGGACGACATGCTGCGCTGGATGCGGGCGCTGCTCGACCCGGCGCAGGCGCCAGGCTGGCTGGACGCCACCCAGCGCCGCGCGCTGTGGACCGCGCACATGCCCATGCCCGTCGGCCAGCGCCTGCGCGACTGGGACAACACCCATTTCCTCGCCTACGGCTACGGCTGGCGCCTGTCGGACATGGACGGGCAGTGGAAGGTGGCGCATACCGGCACGCTGTCGGGCATGTATTCGTCGCTGGCGCTGTTGCCGGACCGGCGCGGCGGCGTGGTCATTCTGATCAACGGCGAGGGCGAGGACGCGCGCACCGCGCTGATGCAGGCGCTGCTCAAGCGCCAGACCGCACCGGCCGCCGGCCACGATGTCCTCCATTACGCGCGGCTGCTGGAACAGGAACGGGCGCAGCGCCGTGCCGACGGCCATGTGCGCCCTGTCCTGGCGCAGGCCATGGCGGTCGCGGCACGGGATTTCGGCGGCGATGCGGGCGTGTGGTCCGACCCGTGGTTCGGGCAGGTCGCGCTGTGCCCGGCCGGCGAAGGCATCGTGTTCGCCTCGGTGAAGTCGCCGGCCATGCGCGGCCGGGTCATGTCGTCCGGCGGCCGCCCCTGGGTGCAGTGGCAGGACCTGGGCGAGGACGCGGAGGCGTGGCTGGAGTTTTCCGGTGACGGCGCGCAGCGCACGCTGCGCATGCGCGCCATCGATCCGGACATCGACTTCAGCTACGACTACCAGGACCTGGCGTTCCGCCGGGTCGGTGATTGCCCGTGAGTGCAATGGGCGGACGGCTGCAACATGCTCGCGCCGCAGGCCGCGCGGCTGACGCGGTCATGCACCAGGGCAATGGGCGATGCCGCGCATGTTGTGCAACGCATCACGAAAATATTTTATTTCCATAGCCAAGGGCATGGGGAATGGTTTATTGACCACCGGAATCGGCACGTGTTAAACAGCTGTGAAACCGGGCTGGGCGGAGGCGGATGCGCCCGCCGTTTCCTTGCACAGAGGCCTGCACGACGCAGCCGCTGGAAGGACACCCCGGCGCTGGACAGGCCTGCAGTCGGGCTTGGCATGTTGCAGGCCGGCAGACAAGGACGCTCCCCGGTGCGGTGCAACCATGGAAGGAGAGGTGCGGCCCCGGGGAGGTGGCGCGCATCCGGTTGCCTTGGCGGAATCGTGCCGCCCCCTTGAGGATCGATGGATGGTCGCCGTAACCCGCCAGCACGGATTTGGAAGTGGACCGGCATCGTTCCCGCAGCATCCCCCCGTTACGCGCCCTTTTTTGGAGAGAGAGAGCATGTCCGCATCCGCACGCACCCCACGAATGCACCACCTGAGCGCCGCACTGCTGCTGGCGCTCGGCAGCCCGCTGGCCGCCTTCGCCCAGTCCCAGCCGGCGGCAGGCACGTCCTCGCCCGAAGCCCGCACGCTCGACAAGATCGAAGTCACCGGCTCGCGCATCAAGCGCACCGATGTCGAGGCGGCGATGCCCGTCACCATCATCCAGAAGGCCGAGATCGAGGCGCAGGGCATCACCTCGGCCGAACAGCTGCTGCAGCAGCTGAACATCGCCAGCAGCGGCCCCGACAGCCTGGCCGCCAACAGCGGCGTGGCCCCTCCGGGTACGCGCGGCAACAACGGCGTGTCCGGCGCCAACCTGCGCGGCCAGGGCGCCGACGCGACCCTGGTGCTGCTCAACGGCCGCCGCGTCGCCGCGCACGGCCTGGCCGGCCAGGTCGTCGACCTGAACTCGATTCCCTTCGCCGCGATCGAGCGCGTGGAAGTGCTGCGCGATGGCGCGTCGGCCGTGTACGGCACCGACGCCATCGGCGGCGTGATCAACTTCATCACCCGCAACAACTACCAGGGCATCACCCTTACCGCCGGCGCCGACGTCACCGAGGAAGGCGGCGGCAACATCTACCACGGCAGCCTGCTCGGCGGCTGGGGCGACCTGGACAATGACCGCTGGAACGTCTGGGCCGCGGTCAACGCCAAGAAGAACAAGATCCTGCGCGGCAACCAGCGCGATTTCGTCAACAGCTTCCAGGCCGACCGCGGCCTGTCGCCGGATACGCGCGGCACGCCGTTCGCCAACATCGTCACCGGCACCGGCAGCATGATCGGCGGCGGCCTGAAGGACCCGAACACCAACCTCACCAAGACCACCATCAATACGCTGCGCCTGCCCGGCGGCGCCGGCTGCGAGAACGGCGGCGACATGATGGGCGACTACGGCGACAAGATCTGGGCCAGCCCCGGCGCCAGCTTCGGTTGCGCGTGGGATTACGGCCGCGCGCGCACCATCCAGCAGCCGGTGGACACGGTGCAGGGCATCGGCCGTGCCACCTTCAAGGTCGGCGAGAACCATGAGTTCTTCGCCGAATTCATGGGCTCCAAGGTGACCTCCAAGCGCCAGTTCGAGGCGCAGCAGATCACCACCAGCATCAACGCCAGCGCGACCCAGCTCGACGCCTACGAGCTGAACGCCAATACCAAGGCGACCTACGACGCGATCTACAACCAGCTGCACGATTATTTCGGCGACCAGGCCAACCTGGTCTACGGCAGCCCCATCGCCTACCGCTGGCGCTGCGAGGTGTGCGGCCCGCGCCAGATCGAGACGACCACCAAGGCCTACCGCGCGTTGCTGGGCATGACCGGCAGCCTCGGCAGCTGGGACTACAACATCGGCCTGTCGCGCGCGCAGAGCAAGGCCGAGTCGGTGACCGCCGGCGGTTACTACTACACCCCGCAGCTGAAGGCCGCGCTCAAGAACGGCGTGCTCAACCCGTTCCTGATGCCGGGCCAGGACCAGTCGCAGGCCGCCTACGACGCGCTGGCCGCGGCCGACGCCAGCGGCCTGCAGATCTACGAGGGCACCTCGACCACCACCACGTTCGACGCGAGCTTCAGCGGCAGCCTCGGCTTCAGGCTGTGGAGCGGGAACGACGTGCAGGCCGCGGCGGGCGTGGACGTGCGCCGCGAGGAATACGAGTTCGGCGGCCCGGCCGAATGGGTCGCGGGCAACGCCTACGTCTTCGGCGTTCCCGGCGATGCCTCCAACTACATGTCGCCCAAGCAGCGCAACGTCAAGGCGGTGTTCGCGGAGGTCAACCTGCCGGTGGTCGACAGCCTGGAAGTGAACCTGGCCGTGCGCCACGACCGTTACGACGGCTTCGGCGGCACCACCAATCCGAAGTATTCGTTCAAGTGGCAGCCGATCGACTGGCTGGTGTTCCGCGGCTCCTACAGCACCGGCTTCAAGGTGCCCGACTTCGCCAAGCTGTTCCGCGGCATCACCGAGAGTCAGTACACCGGCCTGGACCTGGCCGATCCGGCGACCTGCCCGAAGGGCCAGTACAACCCGGACGTGGCCAACTGCAGCGAGCAGATCCGCCCGGACATCATCACCGGCGGCAACCCGAACCTGAAGCCGGAAGAAGCCGAACAGCGCAGCATCGGCTTCGTGTTCGCGCCGCACGGCAACTTCAACGTCAGCGTCGACTGGTGGGAGATCGAGCGTTCCAACACGATCCGCAGCGGCTTCAACCTGTCCACGATGACAGCGAACTACCCGCTGTACGCGTCGAACTTCATCCGCGACGGGAGCGGGAAGATCATCGCCATCGACCAGCGCTACATCAACACCGGCGGCACGCTGACCCGCGGCATCGAGCTGGACGCCAACCTGCGCGGCGAACTGGCCGGCGGCAACTGGAACGTCCACCTCAACGGCAACTACCTGGACACGTTCAAGACCAAGACCTTCGACAGCCTGCCCTACAGCGACAACCTGGTCGGCGAGTACGAGCGCTACTACAACCTGCCGATCAAGTGGAAGCACACCCTCGGCATCGGCTGGGCCAGGGGCGACTGGGCGCACACGCTGACCCAGGTCTACCGTGGCGGCTACAAGGACTGGAAGCCGGGCGGCATCGTCAATGGCTACACCCCGCCGGCCTGGGACGGCAACGTCGATGCCTACATCACCTACAACTACAGCCTGACCTGGTCCGGCATGGAGAACCTGAAGGCGACGTTCGGCATCCGCAACCTGCTCAACACCGATCCGCCGTTCACCGTGCGCTACCTGGACGACGGCGACGGCGCGGGCTGGGAAGCGCGCGTGGCCGACCCGCGCGGCCGTTCCTTCAACCTGCTGCTGGAGTACCGCTTCCAGTAATGCGGCAGCGGTGGTTCCGTCTTGCCCTTCTCCCTATTAAGAGAAGGTGCCCGCAGGGCGGATGAGGGCGGCGCGGAGCGCCGCGCCTCACCCGACCCCTCTCCCGCCGGGAGAGGGGCCTGATCCATGCTTCGATAGGATTCAACCCAATCTCATCGCTCATGAACATTTCGATTTCGCGCCTGCCGCCGTTGCTGCTCGCTGCCGCCCTGCTCACCGCCTGCGGCCACACGCCCCCGCGCAATCCGCTGGCGACCTGGGTGCCTTCGCCCAACGAGGACGTGCGCCGGCCCAACCTGATCGTCATCCATTTCACCGAGCAGGACTCGGTGCAGCAGAGCCTGGATACGCTGCGCAGCCGCAACAGCGGCGGCCCGGTCAGCGCGCATTACCTGATCGGCGCCGATGGCAGGAACTACCAGCTGGTCAGCGACGAACGCCGCGCCTGGCACGCCGGCGCCGGCAGCTGGGGACCGTTCACCGATCTCAACTCCGCGTCCATCGGCATCGAACTGGACAACGACGGCAAGTCGCCGTTCGCCGAGGCGCAGATCCAGAGCCTGCTGGTGCTGCTGGAAGACCTGTGCACGCGCCTGCGCATCCCGCGCAGCCAGATCATCGGCCACCAGGACCTGGCGCCCACGCGCAAGCCCGATCCGGGCCCGCTGTTCCCGTGGAAGCGCCTGGCCGACGCCGGCTTCGGCCGCTGGCCGGCCGCCGACGCGCCGCCGGCGCCGGACGGGTTCGACCCGTGGACCGCGCTGCGCCTGATCGGCTATCCGCTGGACGACCGCGCCGCCACGGTGCGCGCCTTCCGCAACCATTTCCGTGGACAGGGCGGCACCGAACTGGACGCCGAGGACCTGCGCATCCTGCATGCGCTGGCGCCGCGCGACCCATCCGCCCCCATCACTCCCTGAGGCCGGCGCATGACTCGACCGAACCGTGCATCCTTTCCCCGTACCGGACGCATCGCCATGACGTTCGCCCTGAGCCTGGCGGCGATCAGCCCGGCCGCGCTTGCCGCCGACGACGCCGGACGGCTGGGCCTGCCGCCGTTGCCGGCATCGACCGAGTTCGTGCGGCAGCGTACCCAGTTCCAGCTTCACACGCTGCTGACCGAACAGCGCCACCCCAGGACCTGGAACCTCAGCGAAGCGGCGGCGACCGACCCGGCGCAGGCGCTGGCGCAGCTGTTCTCGGTGGACGAGGACGTGGCCCGCGCCTTCGCCGCGCTGGCCGACGACCCGCAGCGCATGGCGAAGCTGCATGCGGCATCGAGCGCGGTGCAGCGCGCGCTGCGCGACGGCCACCGCATCTACTTCTATGGCACTGGCTCCACCGGCCGCCTCGCCGAGACGCTGGAAAGCGGGGTGTGGCGCCCGTTCTGGAACCGCATGCAGGCCGACCCGGCGTGGCCGCGCATCGCCGCCAAGCTGCCGTCCAACCTCGGCGAGCGCGTGCGCGGCGAGATCACCGGCGGCGACCGCGCGTTGATCAGCTCGCTGGAAGGCTTCGAGGACCTGCAGCTGATCGGCGCGCTGCAGATGCGCGACGACGGCATCGGCGCCGACGACGTGGTGTTCGCGGTGACCGAAGGCGGCGAGACCTCGGCGGTGATCGGCACCGCGCTGGCCGCCGCCGACCAGCGCGGCGCGGACACCGACCGCGTCTGGTTCGTCTACAACAACCCGGACGAAGTGCTGCGCCCGTTCGAACGCAGCCGCCGCGTGCTCGACGACGCGCGCATCCACAAGATCGCGCTGCCGACCGGCCCGCAGGCCATCACCGGCTCCACGCGCATGCAGGCCACCACCACCAGTCTGTACGCGCTGGGCCTGGTGCTGGAGGACGCGCTGCGCGCGCTGCTGCTGCCGCACCTGCCGGCGGCCGACGCGCAGCGCCTGGGCCTGGACGCGAAGGACAGCATCGAGAGCCGCCTGCGCGGCTTCGCCGGCCTGCAGCGCAGCGTGGCCGGCAGCGCGCCGCAGCTGGCGCAGTGGACCGTGCGCGAAGCGCAGGCCTACACCGATGGCCGCCACGCCACCTACCTGGCCGGCGAAACCCTGATGCCGGTGTTCGTGGACGTGACCGAGCGCGCGCCGACCTTCCGCCTGGCGGCGCTGGACCGCACCGACACCGCGCCGCCGGCGTCGTGGATCCGCGTGTGGGCGCCGGTGGCCACGCCGCAGGCCGCCTGGGACGCCCTGCTGCACCGCCCGTTCCACGGGCTGGACGCCGCGCAGTACCGCCCGCAGTTCGAGCAGAAGGTGGACGACCCGGCGCTGCGCGCCACCGCGCTGCGCAGCCTGGAGCGCGCCGGCGCCGAGCAGCAGGCGCTGTACGACCTGTCCTGGTCGCCGGCCAACCGCCAGCGCCTGCCGCCGCAGGCGGGCGACCTGGGCGTGCTGCTGCGGTACGCCGGCGAACCGGTGGACGCGCTGGCCCGGCAATGGTGGAAGGCGTTCGGCGACGCCGGCGCCGGCCGGCTCACCGTCACCGTGGGGCATGGCGCGGCTTCGGGCGATGCCTTGAAGAGCCTGGATGGCGCGGCGCAGGGCATCGCGCTGGACCTGCCGCAGCGCCACGATCCGCTCGGCCTGGACCGCACCCTGGCGCTGAAGATGCTGCTCAACGCGCATTCGACCGCGGTGATGGCGCGGCTCGGGCGCACCGTCGGCAACACCATGACCGCGGTACAGCCGGGCAATTTGAAGCTGATTGGCCGCGCCACCTACCTGATCCAGTCGCACGTCAACGCGGTGCTCGACGGCAAGCGCTGGCGCGCGCAGCACGGCGACACCGCGCCGCTGAGCTATGCCGAGGCCAACCGCGTGCTGTACGAGGCGATCGACCAGCGCGCGCGCCTGCCAGAAGCGGGGCAGCTGCCCGAGGTCGAACTGGCGATCGTCGCCGTGCTCGAACGCCTGGACAGCGGCAGGCCGCTGGACTGGACCGATGCCGCACGGCAGCTGCGCGAAAAGGGCCTCAACGGCTACCTGCGCGAACGCAACTGACCTGCAGGAGCGCATGTAGGAGCGCACTTCAGTGCGCGAAGAAGCTTTCCCGGTGAAGCCCCACCGCGCACTGAAGTGCGCTCCTACATGCGCTCCTGCCACCACAAGCCCACAGGAGATTGCAATGCGTAACCGCGGCCATGCGCTGGCTCTGCTGCTGGCCTGCACGGGCGTACAGGCAGCCGCGCCGACGGTATCCCCGGCCACGACGCCGGCGCAGGCCGGCATGCTGGACGTCGCCACACTGGCGCCGGGCTTCTCGCTGGACATGCGCTACGCCGGCAGCGACAACTTCACCGGCCGGCCGGTGCCCGGCTACGACGCACCGCGCTGCTACCTGCTCGCGCCCGCCGCGCAGGCGCTGGCGCGCGTGCAGCGCGCCCTGCAGGCGCAGGGCCACGCGCTGCGCCTGTACGACTGCTACCGCCCGGTGCGCTCGGTGCAGTCGTTCGTCGCCTGGGCGCACGACCCGGCCGACCAGCAGGCCAAGGCGCGCTACTACCCGAACATCGACAAGAGCCGGCTGCTGGACGGCTACATCGCCGAGCATTCCGGCCACAGCCGCGGCGCCACCGTGGACCTGGGCCTGCTCGACTGCCGCCAGGGCGATTGCGTGGAACGGGACATGGGCACCGGCTTCGACCGCTTCGACCCGCTGGCCCATACCGACAGCCCCGACATCACCCCGCAGCAGCGCCACAACCGCCAGCTGCTGCTCGATGCGATGCGCGCCGAGGGCTTCGCCAACTACCCGATGGAATGGTGGCACTACACCTTCCGCCCCGAACCGACCCCCGACACCGCCTACGACTTCCCGGTCCGCTGACGGTCCGCCCGTAGGAGCGGCTTCAGCCGCGAAGGGGCGTGCGTGGAAATGTCGCGCAACAGCCGCATTCCCATGGGGATCAATTGCAAAGCCCTTTCGCGGCTGAAGCCGCTCCTACGGGTTTTGCGCAGCCCGGATACACTGCCGCTCCCCGTTGCCGCGACCGACGCCGATGAACCTGGAACTGCACTACGGACTGCTGGGCTCGCTGGAAGCGGCGCTGATCGCGCTGGCGGTCGGCTTCGTGGTGTTCTTCCTGTGGTGGCAGGTCTGCCGCCGCGCCGGGCTGTCGCAGGGCCACGCCATCGCCTGGGCCTGCCTGGCCGCGGTCGCCATCGGCGCGGGCGTGGACGGCTGGAACCTGTTCTACCTGGGCATGGTGCAGTTGGAGTCGCCGCTCTATGCGCGGCTGGCGCTGGCCGGCATCCACGATCCGGACCAGTTGGGCACGCGCGTGGTGCTGGAAGTGGCCGGCGCGCTGGTCGGCGTGGGGCTGGGATGGCGGGCGTTCAGTTCGCACAGCGCGGCGATCGACGACAACGGCGTCGACTGAGCGCACCCGCGGCCGCGCGTGTTGCCGCCGATGGAACGCCCGAATGCGCGGCTTACCTGCGGCTCACGCGGCGCTAACCAAGGCGGTAACGGATCGGCGGGCGGCGGTGGTTAAGAGCGTGTCTGCCGTCGATCCACGGGGGGCATGCGATTCAGCGCGGGGTTGCGAGGGTGGGGCCGTGCGGATCCACCGCGCTTTCCCAACACCGCAGGAGAACACCCGATGACCGTTCGCAACCGCAACCCGTTGTTCGCCCTCGTCGCCGCCGTCGGTGCCGCGCTGGCGATGCCGGCCATGGCCCAGGACCCGCAGGCGCAGCAGGAGCGCCAGGCGCAGGAGCGGGCCGCGCAGGATGCCACCCAGGCGCAGCAGGGCACGGCCGCCGACGCCGCGGCATCGGCCAATGGCGAAGGCCAGTCGTGGGCCAGCCTGGATGCCGACGGCGACGGCAGCATCAACCGCACCGAGGCGCAGGCCCATGCCGGCCTGGCCCAGGTCTTCGACGCCGCCGACGCCGACAAGGACGGCAAACTGACGCCGGACGAGTACCGCACCTACGCCGCCTCGCAGCAGAAATAACCCTCCGGCCTCCGGCAGAACCGACGGGAGCGGCCTCTGGCCGCTTCCGTCGTATCCGGAGGCCGGCGCGAGGGGGCCACCTGGCGCGGCGCGAAGGCCGCGCGCGGCGGCGGGGGCCGGTTGCTATCCTGTGGCGCATGACTTCCGCATCCCCCGCATCCGCAGATTCCCCCTCCATTCCAGCGGCCATCGGCCTGGTCGGCTTCGACGGCGACGACACGCTCTGGAAGAGCGAGGACTACTACCGCCAGGCCGAGCAGGATTTCGAAGCCGTGCTCGGCCATTACATCGACCTGCACGACGCCGGCACCGCGCAGCACCTGCTCAAGGTCGAGCGGCGCAACCTCGAGGTGTTCGGCTACGGCGCCAAGGGCATGACCCTGTCGATGATCGAGGCCGCCATCGAACTTACCGGCGAGCGCATCTCCGCCGCGCACCTGCGCCAGATCGTCGAGATCGGCCGCCGCACCCTGCAGCATCCGGTCGAGGTGATCGACGGCGTGCGCGAGGCGGTGGCCGCTATCGCTGCGCGCTGGCCGGTGGTGCTGATCACCAAGGGCGACCTGTTCCACCAGGAGCAGAAGATCGAGCGCTCCGGCCTGCGCGACCTGTTCCCGCGCATCGAGATCGTCTCGGAGAAGGACCCGGCCACCTATGCGCGGGTACTGGCCGAATTCGACCTGCCGGCCGAGCGCTTCGTGATGATCGGCAACTCGCTGCGTTCGGACATCGAGCCGGTGCTGGCGCTCGGCGGCTGGGGCGTGCACACGCCGTATGCCGTGACCTGGGCGCATGAAGCCGAGCATGGGGTTTCCAGCGACGAACCGCGCCTGAGCCTGGCCGATACCGCCTGGCAGTGGCCGGAGGCGGTGGCGGCGATTGAGGCGAGAAACGAGTGAACAGGAATGAGGACCGAGTAAAGGCGGAGGCAAAGGCAAGAGCGAAGCGGCTGCGTTGCTGCTTTCTCTCGTTCCTCGTTCCTCTCCACTCGTTCCTGCTCCTGGCCGTTCCCGGTGCGGCTTTGGCACAGGCGACGTCTGCGCCATCGGCCGCTGCCCCCTATGAACCGCGCACCGGCGACGCCTGGCTCGACCGGCAGTTGGCCGACGTCAATCTGTATGCCGCGCGCTACCCCGATGCCTTCGTCGACGAGCTGGTGCGCTATGGCGGCGCGCGCCGCGGCTACGTCGAGGCGCTGCTGCAGCAGCATGGCTGGGTGCCCGGCGACGTCTGGTTCGCCTGCTTCTGGGGCCAGGCCATCGGCGCCAGCTGCCGCGAGCCGGTGCAGGCCCGCACCCGGCACCCGGGCGAAGGCTGGAAAGCCGTGGTGGAAACTCTGCCGGTGGCGCCGGACAACCTGCACTGGCGCGCCGTGCGCCACGCGCTCGTCGCCAGCTACGACCATTGGGACCGCCCGGTCCCGCTGGACGCGCTGCTGCGGCGCCAGCTGGGTGATCGCGCGGAGCGCGACGCGGCCCGCGGTCACCCGTAGGAGCGGCTTCAGCCGCGACCGGAACCCGCACGGGCAGGGCCGTTCGCGGCTGAAGCCGCTCCTGCGGTTTTCGGGGAGAAGACGGATGACCCGGGGCCGTCATCCGGGCGAAAATGGCCGCTTCCCCCGCCACGCCGTGCGCCCCCCGCCATGACCGCCGACCGTTTCGTCTCCACCGACCACATCCGCAGCCTGTTCTCGCAGGCGATGTCGCACATGTACCGCACCGAAGTGCCGCTGTACGGCACCCTCGTGGAGCTGGTCGGCGAGGTCAACGCCGGCGTGCTGGCCGCGCAGCCGGACCTGGCGGCGCAGATGCAGCGCAGCGGCGAGCGCGAGCGCCTGGACGTGGAACGCCATGGCGCGATCCGCGTCGGTACCGCGCAGGAGCTGTGCACGCTGCGGCGCCTGTTCGCGGTGATGGGCATGCAGCCGGTGGGGTATTACGACCTGTCGGTGGCCGGCGTGCCGGTGCACTCCACCGCATTCCGCCCGGTCGACGGCGAATCGCTCAACCGCAATCCGTTCCGCGTGTTCACCTCGCTGCTGCGGCTGGAGCTGATCGAGGATGAGGCGCTGCGCGCGCAGGCCGCGGAAATCCTGTCGCGCCGCTGCATCTTCACCCCGGGCGTGCTGCAGCTGATCGAACAGTGCGAACGCGACGGCGGCCTGTCCGACGAGGACGCATGGCGCTTCGTGGTCGAGGCGCTGGAGACGTTCCGCTGGCACAACGCCGCCACCGTATCGCTGGAGACCTACCACGCGCTGCACGCCGCGCACCGGCTGGTGGCCGACGTGGTCAGCTTCCGCGGCCCGCACATCAACCACCTCACTCCGCGCACGCTGGACATCGATGCCGCGCAGGCGGCGATGCACGCGCGCGGCCTGGCCGCCAAGGCGGTGATCGAAGGCCCGCCGCGCCGCGACTGCCCGATCCTGCTGCGCCAGACCAGCTTCAAGGCGCTGGAGGAACTGGTGCATTTCCCGTCGGGCGAGGACAACGCCGCCGGCACCCACACCGCGCGCTTCGGCGAGATCGAGCAGCGCGGCCTGGCGCTGACTCCGAAGGGCCGCGCGCTGTACGACGCGCTGCTGGCGCAGGCGCGCGACAACGGCGGCGCCGGCAGCACCGGCGGCGACTACGCGCAGCGCCTGCAGGCCGCGTTCGCCGGCTTCCCCGACGACCACGCCACCCTGCGCCGCGAGGGGTTGGGGTACTACCGCTACGCGCTGACCGACGCCGGCCGCGCCGCACCGGCCGCCGAACGCACGCTGCCGGCCGAGGTGCTGATCGAGCGCGGCCTGGCCACCGCCGAACCGATCGTCTACGAGGACTTCCTGCCGGTCAGCGCGGCGGGCATCTTCCAGTCCAACCTGGGCGGCGAGGAGCAGCGCGCCTACGCGGCGTGCGCCAACCGCGAGGCGTTCGAGCAGGCGCTGGGCGCGACGGTGGCGGACGAGTTCGCGATCTACGAACGCCTGCAGGCGGAGTCGCTGGCGCAGCTGGCGGCCTGATCCGCATGCCGGGCAATGCCCGGCAGAGGCGTTGCCATCGCGTTCCATCGGGGCATTGCGCCAGCTTCGCTGGAAGCGTCAGGCCCGTGCGATCCGCCGCTGCTTCCGGCGCTCGCGGCGCCGCGCGCGCCAGCCGCGCCAGTGCTGCTGCAGGCAGGAGAAGATCACGTACAGCGCCGGGGTGCTGAGCAGGGTCAGGCTCTGCGAGATCAGCAGGCCGCCGATCATCGCGATGCCGAGCGGACGGCGCAGTTCCGAACCTTCGCCCAGGCCGATGGCCAGCGGCAGCGCCGCCAGGATCGCCACCATGGTGGTCATCATGATCGGGCGGAAGCGCACGATGCTGGCCTCGCGTACCGCTTCGGCCGGCGACCTGCCGTGCTCGCGCTGCGCCACCAGGGCGAAGTCGATCATCATGATCGCGTTCTTCTTGACGATGCCGATCAGCAGCACCAGGGCGATGGTCGAGATCACCGACAGGTCGGTGTTGGTCACCCACAGCGCCAGCAGCGCGCCCATGCCGGCGGCGGGCAGGGTGGACAGGATCGTCACCGGGTGCACCAGGTTCTCGTACAGCATGCCCAGCACGATGTAGACCGTGGCGATGGCGGCGATGATCAGCATCAGCATCGCGGTGGGGTCCAGCGCCTGGCGGAAGCCGCCGGGTTCGGCCTGGCGGATGTCGCCGGGCATGCGCAGGCCGTCGATGGCGGCCTTGACGATGGCATCGCCCTCGCCGCTGCTCACGCCGGGCGCCAGGTTGTAGCTCAGGTCCATCACCGTGTACTGGTTCTGGTGGGTCACCTGCGACGGCGCCAGGCCCGGTTCCTGGTGGGCGAAGGCGGTCAGCGGGATCATCTGCCCGCTGCTGGAGCGCACGTACACATCGTTGATCGCGGCCGGGCTGCCGGTCTGTTCCGGCAGCGCGTTGACCACCACGCCGTACTGGTTGAGGTCGGCGTAGATGGTGGAGATCTGGCGCTGGCCGAAGGCGCCGTACAGCGCGCCGTCGATGGCGCCGATGCCCACGCCCAGGCGCGAGGCCTTCTCGCGGTCGATGACGATCTTCTGCATCAGCCCGCCCTTGTCCACGTCCGAACCGACGTCGCGCAGCTTCGGGTTCTGCCTCAGCGCCTCCACCAGCTTCGGCAGCCATTCGGCCAGTTGCGCGGCGTCGTTGCCCTGCAGGGTGACGCGGTTCTGGGCGCCCTGTCCGCCACCGCCGCCGCCATCGGACGGCAGGTCCTGGATGGCGCGCAGGCGCACGTCCAGGTCGGGGAACTGCGCGGCCTTGGCGCTCAGACGCGCGACCACCAGGCTGGTGGGTTCGCGCCGGCCCTCGGCCATGGTCTTCAGTTCGATGTTGAACTGCGCGCTGCTGCCCTGGCGGCTGGAGCCCAGCCGCGAGCCGACCATTTTCACCGCCGGGTCGGCCAGGAACATGTCGCTCAGGCGCCGCTGGCGCGCGCTCATTTCGTTGAAGGACACGGTGGCGCTGGAACTGGCGCGGCCCCAGATCAGGCCGGTGTCCTGCTCGGGGAAGTTGCCCTTGCCGACCGCGCCGGCGAGGTAGAACGTGGCCACGATCAGCAGCAGCGGGGTCAGCGCCAGCAGCAGCGCGTGGCGCAGCGAGAAATCCAGCGCGACCGTATAGACCTTCAACATGCCGCCGTGCACCTTGTCGAGCAGGCGGTGCATGCGCGATTCGCGCACATGCGCCTCGTGCGGCTGCAGGAAGCGCGCGCACAGCGCCGGGGTCAGGGTCAGCGACACCACCGCCGAGACCATGATCGCCGCCACCAGGGTCAGGGTGAACTCGCGGAAGAACGCGCCGATCATGCCCTGGGCGAAGATGATCGGCAGGAACACCGCCACCAGCGAGGCGGTGATGGAGACGATGGTGAAGCCGATCTCGTGCGCGCCGGCCATCGCCGCCTGCATGCGCGGCATGCCGTCGTCCAGGTGGCGCATGATGTTCTCGATCACCACGATGGCATCGTCGACGACGAAACCGATGGCGATCACCAGCGCCAGCAGGGTCAGGTTGTTGAGGGTGAAGCCCAGCACCATCATCACCACCGCCGCGCCGGCCAGCGACAGCGGCACGGTCACCGCGGCGATCAGCGTCGGCGCCAGCCGGCGCAGGAACAGGGCCATGGTCAGTATCACCATCGCCAGACTGATCATCAGCGTGATCTGCACTTCGGCCAGCGAGGCGCGGATGGTCGGCGTACGGTCGAAGTAGGGCGTGAGCGTGGTGCCGGCGTCGAGGTAACCGGACAGCGCCGGCATCTCCGACTTCACCCTGTCCACGGTCGCCACCAGGTTGGCGCCGCTGCGCAGGTAGACGTACATCAGCACGCCGCGCCTGCCGTTGAACCACGCCGCCTGGAAGGCGTCCTGCTGGCCGTCGTAGACGGTGGCGATGTCCTTCAGCCGCACCACCGCGCCGTCGTGGCTGGCGATGGCGACGTTGGCGAAGTCGGCGGCCTTGCGCACCTGGTCGTTGAGCACGATGGCGGTCTGGCTGCTGCCGTCGCTGAGGAAGCCCAGCGGCGAGGCCACGTTGGCCGCGCGCATGGCGTTGCGCAGGTCGTCCGGGCTCAGCCCCAGTGCGTTCATCGCGCGCAGGTTGAGGTCCACGCGCACCGCCGGGGTGGAGGCGCCGGCGATGTCCACCTGCGACACGCCGGGCAGTTGGCGCAGGCGCTGCGCCAGCAGCGAATCGGCCAGGTTGTACAGCTCGGCGACGGACTGCGTGTCCGAGGTCAGCGACAGCGCGACCACCGGGTCGTCGTTGGGGTTGGCCTTCTGGTAGGTCGGCGTGTTGATGCCGGCCGGCAGGTCGGCCATGGCGGCGTTGATCGCCGCCTGCACGTCCTGCGCGGCGGCGTCGATGTCGCGGCTGGTGTCGAACATCAGGAACACCATGCTGCGGCCGTCGCTGCTGCTCGAGCGCATGGTGCTGATGCCCGGCACCTGGCCGAGGTGGCGTTCCAGCGGCGCGGTGACGGTGGCGGCCATGGTGTCGGCGTCGGCACCGATGTTGCTGGCCTGCACGAAGATCACCGGGATCGACAGGTTCGGCAGCGCCGCCACGCCCAGCCGCAGGTAACAGAGCAGGCCGGCGAAGAACAGGCCGATGGCCAGCAGGGTGATGCCGATCGGGCGCTTGATGAAGGGCGCGGAGATGTTCATGGGGTAGACACCGGGACTGGGGACCCGGGACCGGGGACCCGGGGAAGCAGGAGCAACAGTGCGGCGCTGTTGCCGTTGCTTTTGCCGTTCCGGGTCCCCGGTCCCCGGTCCCGGGTCCCGCCAGAGAGCAGCCCCTTCACGCCCCCGCTCCCGCTGCCGTCCGCTGCTCGCGTCGTTTCGCGGCCCACTCGGAGAACCGCTCGAAGTACAGGTAGATCACCGGCGTGGTGTACAGCGTGACCAGCTGCGACAGCAGCAGGCCGCCGACGATGGCCACGCCCAGCGGGCGGCGCAGCTCCGAGCCGATGCCGGTGCCCAGCGCCAGCGGCAGCGCGCCAAGCATCGCTGCGGCGGTGGTCATCATGATCGGGCGGAAGCGCAGCAGGCAGGCGCGGCGGATCGCGTCGAAGGCGTTCATGCCGGCGCGCTGCGCGTCCAGCGCGAAGTCGATCATCATGATCGCGTTCTTCTTGACGATGCCGATCAGCAGCACGATGCCGACGATGCCGTCCACCGACAGGCTCATGCCGCACAGGTACAGCGCCAGCAGCGCGCCGACGCCGGCCGGGGGCAGGGTGGAGATGATGGTCAGCGGGTGGATCCAACTCTCGTAGAGCACGCCCAGCACGATGTAGATCACCGCGATGGCGGCCAGCAGCAGCATCACCACGTCGGTCTGGCTGCTGGAGAACTCGGCGGCGGTGCCGACAAACTGCGCCTGCATCTGTTGCGGCAGCTGCAGGTCCGCCACCGCCTTGTTGATCGCCGCCACGCCCTCGGACAGCGAATAGCCCGGCGCCAGGTTGAAGGAGATCGTCGCCGACGGCAGCTGCTGCTGGTGGCTGACGATCAGCGGCGCGGTGCCCGGCGTGGCGGTGGCGATGGCCGACAGCGGGATGGTGCCGCCGGCGCCCAGCGCGATGCCGGTGTTGCTGTTGCCGATGCCGGTGGCGGTGGAGGAGTTGCTGGAACTGACCTGGCCCAGCGTGGTGGCGTTGCTGCCGGTCAGCGCGCCGCTGCCGTTGCTGCCGATCGCCAGCTGGTTCATCAGTGCGTCGGAGGTTCGGAACTCCGGCGCCACTTCCAGCACCACGCGGTACTGGTTGAGCTGGGTGAAGATGGTGGAGATCTGGCGCTGGCCGTAGGCGTCGTACAGCGTGTCGTCGATGGTCTGCATCGGCACGCCGTAGCGGCTGGCCTTGTCGCGGTCCACTTCCACGTGCAGGGCGCGGCCGTTGTTGGCCAGGTTGTTGTCCACGTCGGCCAGTTCCGGCAGGCGGCGCAGCGCGTCGGTGACGCGCGCGGCCTGTTCGGCCAGCTCCCGGCTGTCCATGTCCGACAGCGAGAACTGGTAGGCGGTGGCGGCCACGCGCGTGTCCAGGGTCACGTCCTGCACCGGCTTGAGGTACAGCGCCACGCCGGGGATGTGCGCGGCGGCGGCCTGCAGCCGCGGCAGGATCACCTCCAGGCTGCCGCGTTCGCCACGGTCCTTGAGCACGATGTTGAGCTGGCCCTGGTTGAGCGTGGGGTTCATCGAGCCGGCGCCGATGTAGGCGGCGACGCCGGTCACCGCCTCGTCCTGGCGCAGCGCCTCGGCCACGGCCCGGGTGCGCTGCTGCATCTGTTCGAAGGCCACGTTCTGGTCGGCGATGACCACGCCGCTGACCATGCCGGTGTCCTGGTCGGGCAGCAGGCCCTTGGGAATGGCGGTGTACAGCAGCACGGTCAGCGCCACCGAGCCCAGCGCGATGCCCAGGGTCATGCGCTGGTGGCGCAGCACCCAGTCCAGGCTGGATTCGTACAGGTGCACCAGCTTCGACCACGCCGTCACCCTGCCCTGAGCGGCGGCGCGCTCGTGCGCGTCGTCGCCCTCGGGCAGCGCGTCGGGCTTGAGCAGGTAGGCGCACATCATCGGGGTGAGCGTCAGCGAGATCAGCATCGAGATCGCCACCGCGATCGACAGCACCCAGGCGAACTCGTGGAACAAGCGGCCGGTCACGCCGGGCATCAGGATCAGCGGCAGGAACACCGCGATCAGCGACACGGTCAGCGACAGGACGGTAAAACCGATCTCCTTCGCGCCGGTCTCGGCCGCGTCCTGGCCCTCCTTGCCCTGCTCGATGTAGCGCACGATGTTCTCGATCATCACGATCGCATCGTCCACCACGAATCCGGTGGCCACGGTCAGTGCCATCAGCGACAGGTTGTCCAGCGACATGCCGGCGAAGGCCATCACGCCGAAGGTGCCCAGCAGCGACAGCGGCACCGCCACCGACGGGATCACCGTGGCCCACAGCCGGCGCAGGAATACGAAGATCACCGCCACCACCAGGCAGATGGTGAGGACGAGGGTGAACTGCACGTCGTGCACCGAGGCGCGGATGGTGACGGTGCGGTCGGAGAACACGTCCAGGTTCACGTCCGCCGGCAGCATGTTCTGCAGGCCCGGCAGGATCTGGCGGATGTTCTGCACGGTCTTGACGATGTTGGCGCCGGGCTGGCGCCGCACTTCCAGCAGCACCGCCGGCTTGCCGTCGGCCCAGGCGGCGATCTGGTCGTTCTCCACGCCGTCGACCACGCTGGCCACGTCGCGCAGCCGCACCGGCGCGCCGTTGCGGTAGCGCACGATGATGTCGTTGTAGTCCGCCGCGTCGCTGAGCTGGTCGTTGGTGGACAGCGTGTAGCTCTGCGTCTTGCCGTTGAGCGAGCCCTTGGGCGCGTTGACGTTGGCCTGGGTCAGCGCGCTGCGCAGGTCTTCCAGGGTCATGCCCATGTTGGCCAGCTGCGCCGGGTTGGCCTGGATGCGCACGGCCGGGCGCACGTTGCCGGCGATCGACACCAGGCCGACGCCGTCCACCTGCGACAGGCGCTGCGCCAGCACCGAATCGGCCAGGTCGTTGACCTCGCGCAGCGGGCGCGTGTCCGAGGCCAGCTTGAGGGTCAGGATCGGCGCGTCGGCCGGGTTCACCCGGTTGTACACCGGCTGGTACGGCAGCGAGCCGGGCAGGGTGGCCTGGCGGATCGCCGCCTGCACGTCCTGCGCGGCGGTGTCGATGTCGCGCTCCATCGAGAACTGCAGCACGATGGTCGACAGGCCGGCCGAGGAATCGGAGGTCATCAGGTCCAGGCCGGAGATCTGGCCCAGCTGCCGCTCCAGCGGCGTGGTCACCAGCGAGGCCATGGTCTGCGCGCTGGCGCCGGGGTACTGCGTGGTCACCACCAGGCTGGGCGCCTCGATCTCCGGCAGGGCCGAAACCGGCAGGCGCTGGTAGCCGAGGATGCCGAGCAGCATCAGCCCGACCATCAGCAGCGAGGTGGCGATGGGGCGGCGGATGAAGAGAGTCGAAAAGCCCACGGTCGGTTCCTGTGGTGAGTGTGCGCGCGGCGCAGGGCGGTCAGCGCCCGCCCATGCTCCCGCCGCGCTCGTTGCGTGTCCCGCGCGCGGTGCTCACGCGTGCGGATGTGTCGGATGCCCGCCGCGCGCCATCACGCGCCGCGAGCAGGACCGGGCGTCAGCGCGGGCCACGGCCACCCCGGCCGGCGCCGCGCTTCTGGCTGGCGGCCTTCAGCTGTTCCTCGGTCGGCGCCGGCGGCGCCTGGCCCGGTTGCAGCGGATTGACCTTGACGCCTTCCTTGAGCCGGAACTGGCCCTCGGTCACCACCTTGTCGCCCGGCTGCAGGCCCTTGCTGATGACCACGTGGCTGTCGTCGACCTGGCCGCCCTGCGCCACCTCGCGCAGGGTGACGGTGTTGTCCGGCTTGATCAGGTAGACGAAATCGCCGGTGCTGCTGCGCTGCACGGCCTCGGCCGGCACCACCACGGCGTCGGGCAGCTCGTTGAGCTTCATGCGCACGTTGACGAACTGGCCCGGCCACAGCGCCTTGTCGGCGTTGGGGAATTCGGCGCGCAGGCGGAAGGTGCCGCTGGTGGCGCTGATCTGGTTGTCCACCACCTGCAGCCTGCCGTCGGCGTTGACCACCGCGCCGCCGGCGCGGTCCAGCGTCGCCGCTTCCAGCGGGCCGCTGCCCTGCGCCGCGCGCACCGCGTCCAGCTGCTGTTCGGGCAGGTTGAACAGCACGTAGATCGGCTGCAGCTGGGTCAGCGTGACCAGGGCGGTGCCGGCGCCCACCACGTTGCCGGGGTCGACCGCGCGGATGCCGGCCACGCCGTCGATGGGCGAGATGATGCGGGTATGGCCCAGCTGCACCCTGGCCTGGTTCGCCGTGGCCTGGGCCGCGGCCACCGCCGCCTGGTACTGGGCGACCTGGTTGCGCAGGGTGGTCAGGTCGGTCTGCGCCACGTACTGGCGGTAGGCCTCGGAATTGGAGCGTTCGTAGTTGGACTGGGCGGTGGCCAGCAGGGCCTGGTTCTGGCGCTGGCTGGCGATGGCCTGGTCGTACTGGGCCTGGAAGGTGCGCGGGTCGATGCGGGCCAGCAGGTCGCCCTTCTTCACCGCCTGCCCTTCCTTGAAATCCACGCTCAGCAGCTCGCCGCCGACCTGCGGGCTGACCGTGACCGTGTTGTAGGCGGCCACCGTGCCCTGCGCGGTGACGTAGACCGGCACGTTCCTGCGTTCGGCGGACACCGCGGTGACCGGTACCGGATCGCGCGCCTTGTCGCCGCCGCCCCAGCCGCCGGCCGCGCCCGCGGCTGGCGCCGCGCCGCCGGCCTTCTTGCCGCCTCCCATCACCCGGTAGCCGATGCCCGCCACGAGCAGGATGGCGATGACGAGCAGCACGATCTTCCAGAAACGCGACATGCGGAAAACTCCCGGGGAACCGATTGGCGAAGAGGCGGGCACAACGGCGCAGAGCATAACGCCGGGCTGCGACGGGCCGCGCATGACCGATGGGCCACGCGCTCAAACCCGTATTGGTGGTGAACGGTTCCGCCGCGCATCGGTTGACACTCGTCGCCCCCGTCCGTTTGCCCTACATTCACCTCTCGATTGCCGACGAGGAAAGCCCGGATGATCCGCAAGACCGTTCTGTTGACCGCGCTGTCGTGCGCCCTGGCCTCCACCTCCGCCCTGGCCGCCGACGGCCAGCGCCCGGAAGTGGAGGCGGCCGCCGCGCGCCTGCAGCGGCAGGTGGTGGAGTGGCGCCGCGACTTCCACCAGCACCCGGAGCTGTCCAACCGCGAGGAGCGCACCGCCGCCAAGGTCGCCGAGCGCCTGCGCGCGATGGGCCTGCAGCCGAAGACCGGCGTGGCCGTGCACGGCGTGGTGGCGATCATCAAGGGCGCCCTGCCGGGGCCGAAGATCGCCCTGCGCGCGGACATGGACGCGCTGCCGGTGACCGAGCAGACCGGGCTGCCGTTCGCCTCCACCGCCACGGCCGAGTACCGCGGCGAGAAGGTCGGGGTGATGCACGCCTGCGGCCACGACGCCCACACCGCGACCCTGCTCGGCGTGGCCGACGCGCTGGTGGCGATGCGCGAGCGGCTGCCGGGCGAAGTGATGCTGATCTTCCAGCCGGCCGAGGAAGGCGCGCCGCCGCCGGAGCAGGGCGGCGCCGAGCTGATGCTCAAGGAAGGCCTGTTCAAGGACTTCAAGCCGGAGGCGGTGTTCGGCCTGCATGTGTTCTCCAGCGTCCAGGCGGGGCAGATCGCGGTGCGCGGCGGCCCGCTGATGGCGGCCTCGGACCGCTTCTCCATCACCGTCAACGGCCGCCAGACCCATGGCTCGGCGCCGTGGAACGGCATCGACCCGATCGTCGCCGCGGCCGACCTGATCGGCACCGCGCAGACCATCGTCAGCCGCCGCGCCAACCTGTCCAAACAGCCGGCGGTGCTGACGGTCGGCGCGATCAAGGGCGGCATCCGCTACAACATCATCCCCGACGCGGTGGAGATGGTGGGCACCATCCGCACCTTCGACCCGGACATGCGCCGGCAGATCTTCGCCGACCTGCGCAACGTCGCCGAGCACACCGCCGCCGCGCATGGCGCCACCGCCACCACCGACATCTACGAGAAGGACGGCAACCCGGCCACGGTCAACGACCCGGCGCTGACCGCGCGCATGCTGCCCAGCCTGCAGGCCGTGGTCGGCAAGGACAACGTCTACGAGCCGCCGCTGCAGATGGGTTCGGAGGATTTCTCGCTGTATGCGCAGCAGGTGCCGGCGATGTTCTTCTTCGTCGGCTCGACGGGCGAGGGCATCGACCCGGCCACCGCGCCCAGCAACCACTCGCCGAAGTTCCTGCTCGACGAGAAGGCGCTGGACGTGGGCCTGCGCGCGCTGCTGCAGGTGTCGCTGGACTATCTGCACGGTGGCAAGGCGGGGTGACCCCCGCCAGTATCGTGCCCCCGATACGGAAGAAGGACCTCCCATGAGCGCCAGCCTGGCCATGCTGCTGCAGTCGCAGCTCGATCCCACGCTCACTGCCGATGCCCTGCTCGCGCAGATGCGCAGCGATTGGCCCGACCTGGACCCGTCGCTGCTGCGGCTGGGCGAAATGCCCGCCGACGATGGCCCGGACAAGGCCGCCGGCGATGACGCGTCGCCGGTGCAGTGCCTGGAGTACGGCGATTCCCTGATCGCGCTGATGCCCATCCCGGCGCGGATCGGCGACGACATCGCCCCGATCTGCGCGCACAGCCGGCTGTGGCCCAACGCCACGCCGGCGCCGGTGGATTACGCCGCGCACACCCTCGTCACCGTGATGGAGTTCGGCCAGGACGGCCAGGACACCAACCTGCTCGCCCAGGCCGCGCTGCTCAGCCGCGTGCTGGCCTCGGCCATTGCCCTGTCCGGCAGCATCCAGGCGGTGTATTTCGGCAGTGCCAACCACGTGGTGCTGCCGGGCCTGTTCCGTGACCTGGCCCAGGCCACCCTGCCGGCGCCGATGCCGCTCGCCTGGGTGGCGATCAACGTCGGCGAGCGCCCGGACGGGGTGATGACCGGGCACACCCGCGGCATGGACATGCTGGGGCTGATGGACATCGAGATTCCCGAGACCCGGGACAGTGCCGAAGAGGTGTTCGGCCGGCTCACCGGCATCGTCGATTACCTGGTCGAGAACGGCATGGTCATCGGCGACGGCGACACCCTGGGGGCGAGTGCCGAGGAACGCATCCGCGTCGTCTACGGCCCCTCGGCGCTGGACCCGGAGCGGCAGGTGATGCGCCTGCAGAGCGGGGAGGTGGCGCAGGCCAGGCCGGGCACGCCATGGTGGAAGCGCCTGCTGAACTGAACCTGCGCAGTCGAAAGCGCCGGTCGGTAAATACGCCGCTCAAGCGGCTGCCCCTACAATGGCGCCGATGAACACCCCCCACGATTCCAGCCTGGGCCGCGAGGTCGCCTACCCCTCGCAGTACGACCCGGGCCTGCTGTTCCCGATTCCGCGTGCCGCCGCGCGCGCCGAGATCGGCCTGGGCGCCACGCTGCCCTTCGTCGGCCAGGACCGCTGGCATGTCTACGAACTGGGCTGGCTGGACGCACGCGGCAAGCCGTGCGTGGCCACCGCCACGCTGTGGGTGCCGGCTACCTCGCCCCATCTGGTCGAATCCAAGTCGCTCAAGCTCTACCTGAACTCCCTCAACGCGGCGCGCTTCGACAGCGCCGCCGACGTGCGCGCGCGCATCGCCGCCGATCTTTCGGCCTGCGCCGGGGCCGGGGTCGCGGTCGAGTTCGGCCTGCCGCCGGTGGCCGACGCCGAGGGCGACTCCCTCGACGGCCTGGACCTGGACATCGACCACTACGGCCCGCCGCAGGCCGGGTTCCTGCATGCCGACGCCGGCGATGACGCCGCCGAAACGCTGGTCTCGGCCCTGCTCAAATCCAACTGCCCGGTGACCGGGCAACCGGACTGGGCCAGCGTCAGCATCCGCTACGCCGGCCCGCGCATCGACCGCGGCGGGCTGCTGCGCTACCTGGCCAGCTACCGCGACCACGCCGAATTCCATGAGCAGTGCGTGGAGCGCATCTTCCTGGACCTGCTGCGCCACTGCGGCTGCCGCTCGCTGGACGTGGAGGCGCGCTACACCCGCCGTGGCGGCCTGGACATCAATCCGCGCCGTTCGACCGCGGACTTCGCCGCCGGCCACCGCCCCTTCCGCGACCCGCGCCAGTAATCCGGCCGGGGCCGTTCCCGGGTATACGCCGGCTTTACGCCGGCGCGATGGTTCCTTAACGCGCGCGGTGCAATCGTGGCACCCAGCCAAGGAGGAACGACCCGATGAGCAACGACAAGAAAGCCGATTTTTCGGACGTGACGTCCAGGGTGGACAGCACGGCCGAGGTCGTGCAGAAGGCGGACTTTTCCGACGTGACGGCGCGCGTGGATTCCACCGCGCAGATCGTCGGCGAGCAGGCCTACACCGTGCAGAAGGGCGACAGCCTTTCCAGGATCGCCAAGAACCTGCTGGGCGACGCCAATGCATGGAAGCGGATCTTCGAAGCCAACCGCGACGTGCTCGACGACCCGGACAAGATCTATCCCGGGCAGACCCTGAAGATCCCGCCCCGCCAGGGCTGAGGCCGCCAGGCCGGACCGCCCATTCCCTCCCATTCCGGAGCATCCCATGAAGAAGACTTCGCTCAGCAGTGCCCTGATGATCGCCCTGGCCGGTACGCTGGCCCTGGCCGGTTGCAAGAAGGAAGAAACCGCGCCGCCGCCGATGGAAAGCACCCCGGCGCCCGCGCCGATGACCGAGCCGGCACCGGCTCCCGCCCCGGCCGCGCCTGCGGTCAGCGTCACCTCGATCACCGTCGGCAATACCGCCGCGGCCGACAAGTCGGTGGCGCCGGTGGCGATGATCGGCGGCAAGGACAAGATCATCGTCTCGGTGAAGACCGATGGCGCCGCCAACAACGCCACGCTGGCCGCCAAGCTCACCTACCAGGACGGGCAGGTTGCCGGCGAGCAGACCGCACCGCTCAACACCAGCGGCGCCGAGACCACCAACATCGAGTTCAGCAAGGCAAGCGCATGGCCCGCCGGCAAGTACCGCGCGGACGTGACCCTGGATGGCCAGCCGGTCGGCACCACCCAGGAGTTCGAAGTGAAGTAGCAAGCGGCATCCACCTGCCGCCCCTCTCTCCCGGCAGGTGCAGGCCATGGGCGCAGTCGCGAGACTGCGCCTTTTTTTGTTCCCTCCGTCCATGCGGGACCGCGGGCTCCCGGAGAGCGATGTCGAAAGCCGCTGCGGCGGCTGTCGTGCGTTCTTCCGTCCGCCCGGCCGATCGCCGGAGGGGCGGTGCCGGATCGGCTGCGGCAATGCCCATGGCATCGCCTTCCTCGACGGAGCGGGCCGGCGGTTCCCACGCTTCTTCGCGCATCGACGTGCGCCTGCCCGGTTGATGCATGCCACATGACCAGATGCCATGAACCGCGGCGACAGGCCCGTGGCCGGAACCGTACCCGCCCGTTTTGCCCGAACCGTCGCGACGCGCGACAATGCCGCGCTGACTTTCCAGCCTTTACTTCCGACGGAAACCATCCCCCATGTCCGATACGCCGAAGATCATCTACACGCTCACCGACGAAGCCCCGTTCCTGGCGACGCAGTCGCTGCTGCCGATCATCGACGCGTATGCCACCACTGCCGGCATCGCGGTGGAGACCCGCGACATCTCGCTCTCCGGCCGCATCCTGTCGCAGTTCCCGGACTACCTGCAGGACGGGCAGAAGATCAGCGACGACCTGGCCGAGCTGGGCGAACTGGCGACGAAGCCGGAAGCCAACATCATCAAGCTGCCCAACATCAGCGCCTCGGTGCCGCAGCTCAAGGCGGCGATCAAGGAGCTGCAGGACCAGGGCTACGCCCTGCCGAACTATCCGGACGCGCCGACCGACGACGTCTCGCGCGACATCAAGGCGCGCTACGACAAGGTCAAGGGCAGCGCGGTGAACCCGGTGCTGCGCGAGGGCAACTCGGACCGCCGCGCGCCGCTGTCGGTCAAGAACTACGCGCGCAAGCACCCGCACCGCATGGGCGCGTGGAGCGGCGATTCGAAGTCGCACGTCGCGCACATGGACGGCGGCGATTTCTACGGCAGCGAACAGTCGGTCACGCTGGCCAGCGCTGGCAACCTGAAGATCGAACTGGTGCAGGACGACGGCCAGAACGTCGTGCTGAAGGAAAAGACTGCGGTCAAGGCCGGCGAGATCGTCGATGCCTCGGTTATGTCGCGCCGCGCGCTGGCCGCCTTCGTCGCCGCGCAGATAGAAGATGCGCGAGCGCAGGGCGTGCTGTTCTCGCTGCACCTGAAGGCGACCATGATGAAGGTCTCCGACCCGATCATGTTCGGCGTGGTGGTCGAGGAGTTCTACAAGGACGTGCTGGGCAAGTACGCCGCCGAACTCAGGCAGGCCGGCTTCGACCCGAACAACGGCATCGGCGACCTGTACGCGCGCCTGCCGTCGCTGCCGGAAGCCACCCAGGAGGCGATCAAGGCCGACATCGCCGCCGAGTACGCCAGGCGTCCGGCCGTGGCGATGGTCAATTCCGACAAGGGCATCACCAACCTGCACGTGCCCAGCGACGTGATCGTCGACGCCTCGATGCCGGCGATGATCCGCGACTCCGGCCGCATGTGGAACGCCGAAGGCAAGCTGCAGGACACCAAGGCGCTGATCCCGGACCGCTGCTACGCCGGCGTCTACCAGGCGGTGATCGAGGACTGCAAGGCGCACGGCGCGTTCGACCCGGCCACCATGGGCAGCGTGCCGAACGTCGGCCTGATGGCGCAGAAGGCCGAGGAATACGGCAGCCACGACAAGACCTTCCAGATCCCGGCCAACGGCACCGTGCGCGTCAGCGACGACGCCGGCAACGTGGTGTTCGAGCACACCGTGGAAGCCGGCGACATCTGGCGCATGTGCCAGGCCAAGGACGCGCCGATCCAGGACTGGGTCAAGCTGGCCGTCAGCCGCGCGCGCCTGAGCGGCACGCCGGCCGTGTTCTGGCTGGATGCCCACCGCGCGCATGACGCGCAGGTGATCGCCAAGGTCGAGACCTACCTGAAGGACCACGACACCAGCGGCCTGGACATCCGCATCCTGTCGCCGGTGGAAGCCACGAAGTTCTCGCTGGAGCGCATCCGCAAGGGCCAGGACACCATCTCGGTAACCGGCAACGTGCTGCGCGACTACCTGACCGACCTGTTCCCGATCCTGGAGCTGGGCACCAGCGCCAAGATGCTGTCGATCGTGCCGCTGATGGCCGGCGGCGGCCTGTTCGAGACCGGCGCCGGCGGCTCGGCGCCCAAGCACGTGCAGCAGTTCGTCGAAGAGGATTACCTGCGCTGGGATTCGCTGGGCGAGTTCCTGGCCCTGGCCGCCTCGCTGGAACACCTTGCCCAGCGCTACGGCAACACCGCCGCCGCGGTGCTGGCCAAGGCGCTGGACGAAGCCAACGGCACGTTCCTGGACAACGACCGCTCGCCGGGCCGCAAGCTCGGCACCATCGACAACCGCGGCAGCCACTTCTACATCGCGCTGTATTGGGCCCAGGCCCTGGCCGCGCAGGACGAGGACGCCGCGCTGAAGGCGAAGTTCGCCCCGCTGGCCAAGGCGCTGGCCGACAACGAGCAGAAGATCGTCGAGGAACTGATCGCGGTGCAGGGCAAGGCCGTGGACATCGGCGGCTACTACCGCCCGGACCTCGGCAAGACCAGCAAGGCGATGCGCCCGAGCGCGACCCTCAACGCCGCGCTGGCGGCGCTCTGACCGACCCCGCTGTCGTTTGACCCGAACCCGCATCGCCCCGGCGATGCGGGTTCTTCGTTTATGGACGCCGCCCCTTTCGCAGGAGCGACTTCAGTCGCGAAAGGGCTTCACTGGTAAAGTCCCATCGCGACTGAGGTCGCTCCTACGGGGGCGGCAAGCGTCACCCGGGTGCGGTAGGGTGAAGCCCGGCGCCCCGACTCCCGCAATGCCGATGCCTGCCACCGAATCCGCCCACGCCATCGCCGCCTGCATCCGCGATGGTTTCGAGGACTACCACGCGCGTTTCGCCGCCATCACCGCGCGCGCGCGGTCGCGTTTCGAGCAGCGCGACTGGGCGGCGGCGCGCGTCGATGCGGTCGAACGCATCGAACTCTACGACCTGTGCATCGGCGGGTGCATGACGCGCCTGCAGGCCATCGCCGGTGCTGCGCCCGATCGCGCGTCGTGGGTGCGGGTGCGTGCGGCCTTCGCCGCGCTGGTCGAAGGGCTGATCGACGGCGAGCTGTACAAGACCTTCTACAACACCCTGACCCGGCGGCTGTTCGCCACTCGCGGCGTGGACGATGCCATCGAGTTCATGGCGATCGACATCGAGCCGTCCGACGCCATCACCCATCCGGTCGCGCGCCACGTCTACACCGTTTCCGAGGCGCGCCCGGCCGACGCTTTCGAGCGCGTGCTGGCCGACTACCGCTTCGACGTGCCGTACCGGCACCGCCTGCGCTGCGCCGCCGCCATCGCCGTGCGCCTGCAGGACGACCTGGCGCACTGGGGGCCGAACCCGGTGCGTGCCATCGAACTGCTGGAAACCGTGTTCTACCGCGAGCGCCGTGCCTACCTGGTCGGCCGCGTGTTCGGCGAGCACCGTTTCTCGCCGTGCGTGATCGCGCTGGTCAACGACGGCGACGGCCTGCGCGCGGAAGCGGTGCTCAGCCGCCGCCGCGACGTGGCGCACCTGTTCGGCGTGTCGCGCAGCTATTTCCAGGCCGACCTGCCTACCGTCGCCGATGCGGTGGTGTTCCTGCGCAGCCTGCTGCCGGGCAAGCCGGTGGACGAGATCTACACCGTGCTCGGCCGCGCCAAGCAGGGCAAGACCGAGCGCTACCGCACCTTCTTCCGCCATTTCCAGCAGCATGCGAACGAGCGGCTGGTGCAGGCCGAAGGCACGCCGGGCATGGTGATGGCGGTGTTCACCCTGCCGAGCTACCCGCTGGTGTTCAAGCTGATCCGCGACCGCTTCGCCTGGCCCAAGACCATGAGCCGGCAGGATGTGGAGGACCGCTACGCGCTGGTGTTCAACCTGGACCGCATCGGCCGCCTGCTCGACGCGCAGCCGTATCGCCACCTGCGCTTCCCGCTGGCGCGCTTCGCTCCGGAACTGCGCGACGAGCTGCTGCAAAGCTGCGCGCGCAGCGTGCGTGTGGAGGGCGAGGACCTGGTGATCTCGCTGTGCTACGTGCAGCGGCGCTTCCGCCCGCTCAACCTGTACCTGCGCGAGCAGACCGCCCAGGCCGCGTGCGCGGCGGCACTGGACTACGCCCAGGCCATCGCCGACATGGCGCGCAACGACATCTTTCCCGGCGACATGCTGCTGAAGAACTTCGGCGTGTCGCGTCACGGCCGCGCCGTTTTCTACGACTACGACGAACTGTGCAGGGTCCGCGATTGCAACTTCCGCGACTGGCCGCGGCCGCGCGACGCCGAGGAATCCATGGCTGCCGAGCCATGGTTCCATGTCGCGTCCAACGATGTGTTTCCCGAGCGCTTCCCCTTGTTCATGGGCCTGCCGCGCCCGCTGATGGACGCGGTGCGCGAAGCGCATGGCGAACTGTTCGACCCGCTGTGGTGGCGTGGCCTGCAGGCCACCTTCGCCCGTGGTGAGTTCCCCGACACGCCGCCCTATCCACGTACGCTGCGGCTGGCGTGAACATCGCCGCCGGAAACGCTACAGTCGCGACCTGGACATGGAGTGGCAAGGAGAGCGTCATGCTGAAGTCGTTGCGTCGCGGGGCCGTGCTGGCCGCGTTGCTGTTGGTGGCCGTTGCCGCGTCGGCCGCCGGGCCGGGGGCCGTGCGCAAGCAGGCCGAGATGGGCATGCAGCTGTCCGGGCAGATCGATATCGCGCCCGATGGCAGCGTGGAGGCGGTGCGGCTGGACCAGCAGGACCGGCTGAGCGCGGAGCTGGCCCGTTTCGTGCGGAGCTCGGTGATGGGCTGGGCCTTCGTGCCGGTGGTCCGAGACGGCAAGCCGGTCGCCGCACGTTCGCCGTTGATGCTGCGCCTGGTCGGCAAGAGGCTGGAAGACGGAGGTACCGAGGTGGCCATCCGCAGCGCCACCTTCGAGGCCTACGATCCGGAAAGCAGGAGCGCGGTCACGGCCTTGAAGATGACGCCGCCGAGCTACCCGCGTTCGATGTACGAGGTGGGGGCGCAGGGCAATGTCTACCTGATCGTCAGGGTCGGGCGCGATGGCCGCGTCGAGGATGCATACGTGGAACAGGTCAACATGACCGTGGTGGCCAGCGAGAGCCAGATGCGCCGGTTCCGCCAGGTGCTGGGCGGCAATGCGCTGGCCGCGGCGCGCAAGTGGGAGTTCCGCGTTCCGGTTGAAGGCGAGGACGTGGATGCGCCGCACTGGAATGTGCGCGTGCCGGTGCACTATGCAATGCTCGACAGGGCCCAGCCGATGCCGGACGAGTACGGCACGTGGCAGGCCTACATCCCCGGACCGCGCGAACGCGCGCCGTGGATCAGCGACGAGGACTGGGAGAACGGTTCGGACGCACTGGCCAACGGTGGCGTCTACATGGCCGGCCGTGGCGGCGGGCCGAAGCTGCTGACGCCGCTGGAAGGCTGAGCGCGCTGGCTGCACCCACCACGGAAAAGCCCCGCGTTCGCGGGGCTTTTCCGTTACAGCCGATCCCGCGGGGAATCAGCGCTTCATCGAACCGAAGAACTCGTCGTTGGACTTGGTGTTCTTCATCTTGTCCAGCAGGAATTCCATCGCCGCGATCTCGTCCATCGGGTGCAGCAGCTTGCGCAGGATCCAGATCTTCTGCAGCAGCTCCGGCTCGATCAGCAGGTCCTCGCGGCGGGTGCCGGAGCGGTTGATGTCGATGGCCGGGTAGACGCGCTTCTCGGTGATGCGGCGGTTCAGGTGCACTTCGCTGTTGCCGGTGCCCTTGAATTCTTCATAGATCACCTCGTCCATCTTCGAGCCGGTCTCGACCAGCGCGGTGGCGATGATGGTCAGCGAGCCGCCTTCCTCGACGTTGCGCGCCGCGCCGAAGAAACGCTTCGGGCGGTGCAGGGCGTTGGCGTCGACGCCGCCGGTCAGCACCTTGCCGGAGCTGGGCACGACGTTGTTGTAGGCGCGGGCCAGGCGGGTGATCGAGTCCAGCAGGATCACCACGTCCTTCTTGTGCTCGACCAGGCGCTTGGCGCGCTCGATCACCATTTCGGCGACCTGCACGTGGCGCGCGGCCGGCTCGTCGAAGGTCGAGGAGACCACTTCGCCGCGCACGGTGCGCTGCATTTCGGTCACTTCTTCCGGGCGCTCGTCCACCAGCAGCACGATCAGGTGCACTTCCGGGTGGTTGGTGGTGATGGCCGTGGCGATCTGCTGCATCATCATCGTCTTGCCCGCCTTGGGCGGGGAGACGATCAGCGCGCGCTGGCCCTTGCCCTGCGGCGCCATCAGGTCGAGGATGCGGCCGGTGATGTCTTCCGAGGAGCCGTTGCCGCGTTCCAGGGTGAAGCGCTTGCGCGGGAACAGCGGGGTCAGGTTCTCGAACAGCACCTTGTTCTTCGACGCTTCGATCGGCTCGCCGTTGATGGTGTCGACGATGTTCAGCGCGAAGTAGCGCTCGCCGTCCTTCGGGAAGCGGATGCGGCCGGAGATGTGGTCGCCGGTGCGCAGGTTGAAGCGGCGGATCTGGCTGGGCGAGATGTAAGTGTCGTCCGGGCCGGCCAGGTAGCTGGCCTCGGCCGCGCGCAGGAAGCCGAAGCCGTCGGGCAGGATCTCCAGCACGCCATCGGCGGCGACGCCCTCGCCATGCCGGGTCAGCACCTTCAGCAGCGCGAAGATCACGTCCTGCTTGCGGGCGCGGGCCACGCCGTCGGTGATCTGCAGCTGCTCGGCGATCTCCAGCAGCTTGTGCGCCGGCATCTTCTTCAGGTCGCTCAGCGAGTAGACCGGGAAGCCTTCCGGCACCGAGGGGTGCGGGCGCGGCACGAAGGTTTCGTTGCCGTTGTCGCCGGGCAGGCCGTCGTCGCGGAAGCGGTCGCGGTTGCGCTCGCGGCGGTTGCGGAAGCGGTCGCGGCGGTTGCCCTGGCCTTGGCCCTGGCCCTGCTGGTTCTGCTGGCCGTGACGCTGGCCGTTGTTGTTGCCGTCGTTGCCGCGCGGCTCGCCGCCCTCCTGGCCACCCTGCGGGTTGCCGGCCGGCGTGGACGCCTGGCCTTCATTGCCCGGGGCCGGAGCGGCGGGGGCGGGAGAAGCGTCGCCGGCGGGCAGCGGCAGGGCGGACTGGGCCGGGGCGGCGGCGGGAGCGGGGCTGCTGCTGTCGCCGGCCTCGGTGGCCTTGGCGACACGCGGCTTGCGCACGCGCTTCTCGACGGGCGCGTCGGCGCTCCCGGTTTCGGAAGGAGTGTTCTCGGACAAGTGCTTGATTCCTCTCGCTGACGTGCGAGCGCCCGATGGGGGCGGCGAACTGGTTGGGAATGATCCGGACGAGAACCCGGCCGGAGGGTGCGGCAGGCGAACGCTGCCGGATGCGGCGACACTAACACCGCCGCGCGCGGCGGTGCAAGAAGGCGGGAAACGCCCGTTGGGCCGCGGTATGGCTGGCCCGGAGCCGGCGGCGGCGGCCGCCGGCGGGGTGGATCAGGCCAGCGCCTTGTCGATCATCTGGCTCAGCTGGCCCTTGCCGACGGCGCCGATCTGGGTGGCCTGGATCTGGCCGTCCTTGAACAGCAGCAGCATCGGGATCGAGCGCACGTGGTACTTGACCGCGGTGGCGCGGTTCTCGTCGACATTGAGCTTGGCGATCTTCAGCTTGCCGTCGTAGGCGTCGGCAAGTTCGTCCAGCACCGGCGAGATCATCTTGCACGGGCCGCACCATTCGGCCCAGAAGTCCACCAGCACGGGGGTACCGGACTGCAGCACGGCGGCGTCGAAATCGGCATCGCCGACGTGTAGAACCTTATCGCTCACTTGGGGAGTCTCCTGGGGCAATGCGACGGCCCATGCCGGGTTGGCTGCCGCATTGCGCTAAACTGGGGCATTGCGCGGACTTGAGGCTTGGCCTTGGCGTCGCGCGACCCGGCGCAGGGGCCGCAGTGTGCGACGGTGCCCGATACGATGCAAGCCGCCCGGCCAACCTGGCCGGCTGGCACTACCAAGACCGAATAATGAGCGACAAACCGCTGACTGATGTGACTTTTTCCTCCTTCGAGCTGCAACCGGCCCTGCTGGCCGGGTTGGAAGGAGCCGGATTCACCCGCTGTACCCCGATCCAGGCGCTGACCCTGCCGGTGGCCCTGCCCGGTGGCGACGTCGCCGGCCAGGCGCAGACCGGCACCGGCAAGACGCTGGCGTTCCTGGTGGCGGTCATCAACCGGCTGCTGAGCCGGCCGGCGCTGGCCGACCGCAAGCCGGAGGACCCGCGCGCGCTGATCCTGGCGCCGACCCGCGAACTGGCCATCCAGATCCACAAGGACGCGATGAAGTTCGCCTCCGACTCGGGCCTGCGCTTCGCCCTGGTCTACGGCGGCGTCGACTACGACAAGCAGCGCGAGCTGCTGCAGAAGGGCGTGGACGTGATCATTGCCACCCCGGGCCGCCTGATCGACTACGTCAAGCAGCACAAGGTGGTCTCGCTGCATGCCTGCGAGATCTGCGTGCTGGACGAAGCCGACCGCATGTTCGACCTGGGCTTCATCAAGGACATCCGCTTCCTGCTGCGGCGCATGCCCGAGCGCACCACGCGCCAGACCCTGCTGTTCTCGGCCACCCTCAGCCACCGCGTGCTGGAGCTGGCCTACGAGCACATGAACGAGCCGCAGAAGCTGGTGGTGGAAACCGACAACATCACCGCCGACCGCGTGCGCCAGCGCATCTACTTCCCGTCCGACGAGGAGAAGCTGCCGCTGCTGCTGGGCCTGCTCTCGCGCAGCGAGGGCGCGCGCACCATGGTGTTCGTCAATACCAAGGTGTTCGTCGAGCGCGTGGCGCGCGCGCTGGAACGGGCCGGCTACCGCGTCGGCGTGCTGTCCGGCGACGTGCCGCAGAAGAAGCGCGAGAGCCTGCTCAACCGCTTCCAGAAGGGCCAGCTGGAAATCCTCGTCGCCACCGACGTGGCCGCGCGCGGCCTGCACATCGACGGCATCAAGTACGTCTACAACTACGACCTGCCGTTCGACGCCGAGGACTACGTGCACCGCATCGGCCGCACCGCGCGGCTGGGCGAGGAAGGCGACGCGATCAGTTTCGCCTGCGAACGCTATGCGATGAGCCTGCCGGACATCGAGGCCTACATCGAGCAGAAGATTCCCTCCGAGCCGGTCACCAAGGAACTGCTGACCGCGCTGCCGCGCCCGGAACGCCCGGCGCCGACTGAAGGCGAGGGCGAGGAGAACGAGAGCGTCGGCGCGATCTTCCGCGAAGCGCGCGAAGCCCGCGCCGCCGAGGAGGAGCGCCGTGGCGGCGGCCGCAGCGGCGGCCGTTCCTCCGGCGGTGGCCGTGGCGAACGCCGCGACGGCGAGCGCCGTCCGCGCGGCCCGCGCAAGCCGCGCGTGGAAGGCGAGCAGGTGGCTGCCGCTGCCGAGGCCGCGCCGGCACCGCGTCCGCCCCGTCCGCCGCGTGCCGAAGGCGCGCCGGATGCGGCGGTGGAAGGCGAGCGCGCGCCGCGCAAGCGTCGTCGCCGTCGCCATGGCCGGCCGGTGGAAGGTGCCGAAGCCGCGGCCGTGGCCGCCAGCACCGGTCCGGTGCAGGTGCCGGCCACGCCGATGCGCGCCGCCGGCAACGACAGCGATTCGTTCCTGACCCGCCTGGGCCGCAAGATCCGCCGGATGCTGGCGGGCGATTGATCGCGAGGGTGCCGGCCGATGGCCGGCCGCCTTGTCGACCGCAGGAGCGTACCCCGGTGCGCTCCTGTTTCGTTTCCGGCGTCGCCTGCGCGATGCACGCCGCGCGTCCGCCTCCGGCATAATCGGCGCATGAGCGTCCTGCGTTTCGACAATGTCAGCAAGCACTATGCGGGCGGCCACCAGGCACTGGTGGACGTCAGCTTCGAGGTGGCCGCCGGCGAGATGCTGTTCGTCACCGGCCACTCCGGCGCCGGCAAGAGCACCCTGCTGAAACTGATCCACCTGAGCGAGCGCCCGACCCGCGGCGCGGTGCTGTTCGGCGAGCGCAACCTGCTCAAGGTGCGCGGCGGCAAGGTCGCGCTGCACCGCCGCCAGGTCGGCGCGGTCCACCAAGACCACCGCCTGTTGACCGACCGCACCGTCGGCGAGAACGTGGCTCTGCCGCTGATCCTGCGCGGCGACCGCCGCGCCGATACCGGCAAGCGCGTGCGTTCGGTGCTCGAGCGCATGGGCTTGGGCCACCGCGAAAAAGCGTTGCCCACCCAGTTGTCGGCCGGCGAGCAGCAGCGCGTGGGCATCGCCCGCGCGATCGTCGCCGAGCCGAAGCTGCTGGTGGCCGACGAACCGACCGGCAACCTCGACCCGACCCTCGCCGCGGAAATCATGTCCCTGTTCGCCGAACTGCCGGGTCGCGGCACCAGCGTGCTGGTGGTCAGCCACGACCTGCCGCTGCTCAAGCACATGCGCAAGCGCGTGCTGATCCTCGATCACGGCCGCCTGGTCGACGACATCTCGCCGCAGGACCTGGCCGAATGAGCGCGGGCACGAAGAAGGAAGCTGCGAACAAGGCCGCCAATACCGAAGCCGCGGCCCCGTCGCGGCTGGGCGTGTGGTTCGCCCACCACCTGCACAGCGTGGTATTCAGCCTCGGCCGCGCGCTGCGCAAGCCGTGGGCCACCGCGCTGACCGTGGCGGTGATGGCGTTGGCGCTGGCGCTGCCGCTGGGCCTGTCGATCGCGCTGGACAACCTCAAGGTATTCGCCGGCAGCGTGCAGCAGTCGCGCGACATCAACCTGTTCCTCAAGCCCGGGATCGATGGCGCCGCCGCGCAGGACGTGGCCGCCACCCTGCGCGCGCGCGCCGATGTCGCCGGCGTGGTGCTGCGCACGCCCGACGAGGGCCTGGCCGAGCTGCGTGACAGCGCCGGGCTGGGCGAGGCGATCGACGCGCTCGGCGAGAATCCGCTGCCGACGCTGCTGATCGTCACCCCGGCCAGCGACGACGCGGCACTGGCCAGGGCGCTGGAAACGTTGCCGCAGGCCGACCTGGTCCAGCACGACGCGCTGTGGCGCCAGCGCCTGGACGCCTGGCTCGGCTTCGGCGCGCGGCTGGTGCAGGTGCTGTCGCTGCTGCTGGGGCTGGGCGCGGTGCTGGTGGTCGGCAATACCGTGCGCCTGGACATCCAGGCGCGGCGCGAGGAAATCGGCGTGCTGCAGCTGCTGGGCGCCAGCGACGGCTTCATCCGCCGTCCCTTCATCTATCTGGGCGCCTGGTACGGCCTGGGTGCGGGCGTGCTGGCGCTGGGGCTGATCGGCGCCTGCGGACTGGCGCTGCGCCCGCCGCTGGCGGCGCTGTCGGGCAGCTATGGCAGCCCGTTCACCCTGCACGGGCTCGATGCCCTGCATTCGGGACTGGTGCTGCTGGGCACGGTGGTCCTGGGCTGGCTGGGGGCGTGGCTGGTGACCGGCCACTTCCTCAGGCAGACTCGCCCGACCGACACCTGACACGCGCATGTCCACGCACGAACTCAAGCATCTGATCAGCGACGCCCCCCGGGTGATGGTGGTCGATGGCTCCAAACTGGTGCGCAAGCTGATCTCCGATGTGCTGCAGCGCGAGCTGCCGGACGTGGAGGTGGTGGGCTGCGCCGGTATCGAGGAGGCGCGCGCGGCGCTGGCGGCCGGCCCGGTGCACCTGGTCACCACCTCGCTGGCGCTGCCCGACGGCGATGGCTTGGCGCTGGCGCGCAGCGTGCGCGAGGCGGCGGGGCAGGCCTATGTGCCGGTGATCGTGGTGTCCGGCGACGCGCAGCGCCACCTTGAACAGCGCCGCTTCAACGAGTTCGTCACCGACTATTTCGACAAGGCGCTGGGTCACGAGGCGCTGGCGACCTTCATCCGCGGCTACGTGCAGCCCGAGCCGGTACCCGGCGCCACCGTGCTGTACGTCGAGGACAGCCGCGTGGTGGCCGAGGCCACCAAACGCATGCTCGAGCGCCACGACCTGCATGTCGTGCATGTGCTCACCGCCGAGGACGCGTTCTCGCTGCTCACCGCCGAATCGCTGGGCCGCACCACGCGGCGCATCGACCTGGTGCTCACCGACGTCACCCTCAAGGGTGAGCTCAACGGCCGCGACGTGGTCGAGCGCGTGCGCATCGACTTCGGCTACGGCAAGCGCCGCCTGCCGGTGCTGGTGATGACCGGCGACGGCAACCCGCACAACCAGTCCGCGCTGCTGCAGGCCGGCGCCAACGACCTGGTGCAGAAGCCGATCGAGGAACGCCTGCTGGTGACCAAGGTGCTGTTCCAGCTGCGCCTGACCCGACTGGCGCAGCCGGTGGTGGTGCTTTGAGCGCCGCCCCGAACATCCAGCTCGAACCCAGCTGGAAAGCGCGCGTCGGCGACTGGCTGCTGCGCCCGGAGATGCGCGAACTGTCCGCCTTCCTGCGCCAGCGCAAGGCCGCCGGCGCCCGCGTGTTCCCGCCGGGGCCGCAGATTTTCGCCGCTTTCGATGCCACCCCGTTCGAGCAGGTGAAGGTGGTGGTGCTCGGCCAGGATCCCTACCACGGCTTCGGCCAGGCGCATGGCCTGTGCTTTTCGGTGATGCCCGGCGTGCCGGTGCCGCCGTCGCTGCTGAACATCTACAAGGAGCTGGAGGACGACGGCGCCGTCGTTCCGCCGTTCCGCCGTCCGGACCATGGCTGCCTGCTGCCGTGGGCGCGCCAGGGCGTGCTGCTGCTCAACGCGGTGCTGACCGTCGAGGAAGGCCGCGCCGGCGCCCACCAGGGCAAGGGCTGGGAGGGCTTCACCGACCACGTGGTCGACGTGCTCAACCGCGAGCGCGAGGGCCTGGTGTTCCTGCTCTGGGGCAGTTATGCGCAGGCCAAGGGCAAGGTCATCGACACCCGCCGCCACCGCGTGCTGAAGGCGCCGCATCCCTCGCCGCTGTCGGCCCACCGCGGCTTTCTCGGCTGCCGGCACTTCTCCCAGGCCAACGAGTACCTGGGGCGCCGCGGGCTGGCGCCGATCGACTGGCGCCTGCCGCCCCGGGCGGAGCTGGACGCCGTGCTCGCCGGCGGCTGAACGTCCCGCGGGCTGTCATGGGGTGGCGACACGCTTCCTGCTAGGCTGCATAGCCCGTTTCCATTGATCCGGATGGGAAGGCTTCAGGGTAGTTCCTAGGCTGTTTTCCGACAAATCTGGAACACTGGAACTTTTTCTGTACCGAGCAGTCCAATAGTTCGACTGCTAAGATGAGGTCCTATGAGCCCGAACACCTCTACTGCCCTTGTGGCAAACAATCTTCCGATCCCCAGCGCGCTCGGCTCGCTGGATGCCTATATCGGTGCCGTGCACCAGATCCCGGTGCTGTCGGTCGACGAGGAACAGGAACTGGCGCGCCGCTTCCGCGACGGGCAGGACCTGGACGCTGCGCGCGAGCTGGTGCATTCGCACCTGCGCTTCGTCGTGCACGTGGCGCGCGGCTACAACGGCTATGGCCTGCAGCTGGGCGACCTGATCCAGGAAGGCAACATTGGCCTGATGAAGGCGGTCAAGCGCTTCGACCCGGACATGGGGGTGCGCCTGGTGTCCTTCGCGGTGCACTGGATCCGTGCCGAGATGCACGAGTTCATCCTCAAGAACTGGCGCATCGTCAAGGTCGCCACGACCAAGGCGCAGCGCAAGCTGTTCTTCAACCTGCGCAAGTCCAAGACCCGCCTGGGCTGGATGAACGCCGCCGAGGTCAGCGCGGTGGCCAGGGACCTCAACGTCTCCGAGCGCGAAGTGATGGAGATGGAATCGCGCCTGTCCGGCCGCGACGTCGGCTTCGACGCCCCGGCGGACGAGGACGACGACCATGCGCCGCCGTCGCCGGCCGCCTACCTGGTCGCGCGCGACGAGGACCCGTCGCAGGCTTACGAGCGCGAAGACAGCGAGGAGAACCAGCTGCAGCTGCTGCGCGAGGGCCTGGCCAATCTGGACCAGCGTTCGCGCGACATCATCGCCCGCCGCTGGCTGGATGCCGACAGCAAGGTGACGTTGCAGGAACTGGCCGACGAATACGGCGTGTCGGCCGAGCGCATCCGCCAGATCGAGGCCAACGCGCTGAAGAAGATGAAGGCGCTGTTCGCCGCCTGATCGCCTGGCGGTTCGACGGACGGCACACGGAAAGCCCGGGGAAACCCGGGCTTTTTCGTTGCGCGGCCGCCGAGCCGCGTTTCCCATGTCTTGCCGGAATCGCGACGGCCGGTCGCGCCCGCGTCATCGCGGCAGTGTAGATTCGCGTTTCTGCATCCACGAACGGAGACGACGATGAAGGGAAACTGCCTGTGCGGCGCGGTCGAGGTGACGGCCAATGACGCACGCGACATCGGGCTGTGCCATTGCAGCATGTGCCGGCAATGGACCGGCGGTCCATTCTTCGCGGTGCATTGCGACGACAAGGTTCGTTTCGATGGCGATGCGTTGAAGACCTTCCGTTCGTCGGAATGGGCCGAGCGCGCGTTCTGCGGCACGTGCGGCAGCACGCTCTACTACCGGCTGGTGCCCAACGGCGAGTACTTCGTGTCGGCCGGCCTGTTCCAGGACCACGACTTCACCTTGGCCAGCCAGATCTTCATCGACGAGAAGCCGGCGTTCTACGAACTGGCCAACGACACCGAGAAGCTGACCGGACAACAGGTGTTCGAGCGCTTCGCGCCCGGCGACGCCTGACGCCGGCGGCGGTCACCTGCGGGCGGACGGCTCGCCGTCGCGCGGATCGCCATCGCCATCGGCGTCGCCGAAGATGATGCGCGCGCTGCGCTGGTAGCTCCAGTACGCCACCGCCCAGTTGAGCAGCACCACCAGGCGGTTGCGGAAGCCGATCAGGAAGAACACGTGCGCGGCCAGCCAGAACCACCAGGCGAGCAGGCCGGAGAGTTTCAGCCGGCCCATGTGCACGATGGCGGCCATGCGCCCGATGGTGGCGAGGTTGCCCTGGTCGCGGTAGCGGAATGGCGGCGGCGCGGGGCTTTGCCGCAGCCGCGCGCGGACCACGTCGGCCACGTACCTGCCCATCTGCTTGGCGGCCGGCGCCACGCCCGGCACGGGCCGGCCATCGGCCTGCGTCACCGCGGCCAGGTCGCCGGCGACGAAGATGTCCGGGTGGCCGGGCACGGTGAGGTCCGGCAGCACCTGCACGCGGCCGGCGCGGTCCAGCGGCGCCTCCAGCGTGCGCGCCAGCGGCGAGGCGGACACGCCGGCGGCCCAGACCACGGTGCGCGCGGCGATGAAGTCCCCGCCCAGGCGGAAGCCCTCCGCGTCGATGGCGGTCACCGGCGTGCCGGTGCGCACTTCCACGCCGAGCCGTTCCAACTGGCGGCGGGCCTTGAGCGACAGCACTTCCGGGAAGCTGGACAACACCCGTGGCCCGGCCTCGACCAGGCGCACCTTCGCCGAGGCCGGATCGATGTGGCGGAATTCGTTGCGCAGGGTGTGGCGCGCGATTTCGGCCAGGGTGCCGGCCAGCTCGACGCCGGTGGGGCCGCCGCCGACGATGGCGAAGCTGAGCCACGCCGCCTTCTTCGCCGGATCGGGTTCGGCCTCGGCCTTCTCGAAGGCCAGCAGCAGCCGGCGGCGCAGCGCCAGCGCGTCGTCCAGCGTCTTCAGGCCCGGGGCGTGCGGCGCCCACTGGTCGTTGCCGAAATAGGCGTGGGTGGCGCCGCTGGCCACCAGCAGCAGGTCGTAGTCCAGCGTGCCGCCGTCGCGCAGCCGCACCTGGCGGTTCTGCTTGTCGATGGCGTCCACTTCGCCCAGCCGGACCTCGACATTGCGCTGGTGGCCGAGGATGTGCCGCAGCGGCGCGGCGATGTCCGGCGCCGACAGGCCGGCTGTCGCCACCTGGTACAGCAGCGGCTGGAACAGGTGGTGGTTGCGGCGGTCGATCAGGGTGATGCGCAGCTTCGCCCCGGCGAGGGCGCGGGTGGCCCAGAGGCCGGCGAAACCGCCGCCGATGATCAGCAGGCGGGGAGGGCGGTCGTGGGACATGCGATGCTCCGGTGGGAGCCGGCGGACGCCGGCTGGAGGGCGTGACAACCGGTGCCATCTTCGCACGGGGTACGCACGGCCATGTCGATGATCGATACTGGAATCCAGTCGAGTGCCATGGAGAGAACGCCGTGTCCGATCCCGAGAAGCGCATCGCCCTGCTGATCGACGCCGACAACGCGCCGGCGGCGAAGATCGACGAAGTGCTGGCCGAGGTGGCGCGCTTCGGCGTGGCCAACGTGCGCCGCGCCTACGGCAACTGGAAGAGCCCGCGCCTGAAGGGCTGGGAATCGGTGCTGCACGAGTACGCGATCCGGCCGATCCAGCAGTTCGCCTATTCCAAGGGCAAGAACGCCTCGGACATGGCGATGGTGATCGACGCGATGGACCTGCTCTACGCGCGCAACCTGGACGGTTTCGCCATCGTCTCCAGCGATGCCGATTTCACCCCGCTGGTGATGCGCCTGCTGACCGACGGGGTGAAGGTGTATGGCTTCGGCGAGAAGAAGACGCCCGATCCCTTCGTCAACGCCTGCTCGCAGTTCACCTACCTGGAGGCGCTGGGCCAGCCGCACGCCAGCGCGCCCGAAGTCGGCCCGGACGCGGGCGACGAAGCGGCGCGCCCGCGCAAGGGCGGCGCCGAGCTGCGTGGCGACACGCGGCTGGTGAAGATGCTGCGCCGCGCGGTGACCGCGGCCGAGGGCGAGGACGGCTGGGCGCACCTGGGGCCGGTGGGCAGCCAGATTGGCAACCAGGCCTCGTTCGATCCACGCAACTACGGCTATGGAAAGCTCAGCGACCTGCTCGCGGCGACCGGCCTGTTCGAACTGAAGAAGGACGGCAAGTCGTCCTACGTGCGCGCGCTGCCGAAGAAGGCCGCGGCCAAGGCGGGGAAGCCGGGCGCCGCGTGACGGCGACAGGCCGGGACGCACCGCATCGCCGCGTTGCGCCGCGCCTGCCGACAGGAAACGCGACCTGGCGTATCGTGCAGGCCTCGCAACGGCCACAACGGGAACCGGAATGCTGAAGATCTGGGGACGCCGCAATTCGAGCAACGTGCGCAAGGTGCTGTGGTGCGCCGAGGAGATCGGCCTGCCGTACGAATCGATCGAGGTGGGCGGCGCCTTCGGCGGCACGCAGACGCCGGAATACCGGGAGATGAATCCCAACGGGCTGGTGCCGGTGATCGAGGACCATGGCCTGCCGGTGTGGGAGTCCAACGCCATCGTCCGCTACCTGTCGGCGCGTTACGCGCTGGGCACGCTGTATCCGGAGGATCCGGCGCGGCGCGCGCAGAGCGAGAAATGGATGGACTGGACCATATCGAGCTTTGCCGTCGCCTTCCGCGACCTGTTCTGGGGCGTGGTGCGTACCGCGCCGGCCGATCGCGACGCGGCGCGCATCGATGCGGCGCTGGTGCGCTGCGGCGAGCTGATGGCGCTGGCCGACGCCGAACTGGCGCGGCAGCCGTGGCTGTCCGGCGAGACGTTCGCGATGGGCGACATCCCGCTGGGCGCGTTCGCCTATGCGTGGTTCGAGATGCCGATCCAGCGGCCGGACCTCCCGCATCTGGCCGATTGGTATGCGCGCCTGCAGCAGCGCCCGGCCTATCGCAAGGGCGTGATGACGCCGTTGACCTGAGGTGTGCGGGTACGGTGGATGGGAGAGGCGCCGCACGAGGCACGTGCAGGAGCGCACTGCAGGAGCGCACTTCAGTGCACGATTGTGGCCTCCCCGGTAATGCCCCATCGCGCACTGAAGTGCGCTCCTACGGGTGTGCGTTTCCGGTGAGACCCCTGCTGAGCAGGCCTCCGCATCTACGAAGCCAGCCCCGCGCAAACGACGACAGCCGCCTGTACCAGCGCGGCTGTCGTCGTGGACTGCCCCGAAGGGCAGGGATCAGAACTTCCAGTTCAGGCCGAGATACACGACACGACCGGCATAGCTGTTGGAATAGAAGCGGGCCTTGGTGTCGTTGCCCAGGTGGGTGCGCGTCTCTTCCTTGGTCAGGTTCAGCACCGAGGCGCTCAACGAGAGTGCCGGCGTGATGTTGTACGCGGCATTCAGGTCGATCTGCTGGTAGGGCTCCTGGTAGAGGTTCAGGCCGCTGACCAGGCCCTGCACCACTTCGCCGCGGCGGTTCCACGAGGCGCGCAGCAGCAGCTTCTCCACTTCATAGAAAACGGTGAAGTTGGCTTGGTTCCTGGCGCTGCCGACCAGCGGCGACTTGCCGATCTCGGTGCCGTCTTCCAGGGTGATGGCCGCTTCGTTGGTGTCGTTCCACGTGTAGTTCGCCTGGAAGCCCAGGCCGAAGTCCAGCGTGTGCTGGGCATAGAACTCCAGGCCCTGCGAAACGGCGTCGCGGCCGCCGGCGGTGGTCGAGTAGTTCTGCACCACCACGGTCTGGCCGCCGACGTTCTGGGTCACGTCCTGCACCACCGGCACCGAGAAGTTGCTGACGTCCTTGCGGAACAGGTCCAGGCCCACCACCGAGCCGGGGTGGAAGTACCACTCCACGCCGATGTCGTACTGGGTGGCCTTGTAGGCTTCCAGGTTCTTGTTGCTGCCCGACCCGTACCAGCCCTGTTCGCCGGCGCCACCGGTGAGCCGGCGGTCGTTGACGTATTCGGGGCTGAAGTATTCCAGGCTGCCCGGGGAGGCGATGTTGTTGTAGCTCGGGCGCGCGATCACCTTGGAGGCCGCCGCGCGCAGCACCAGGTTCTCGCTCAGGTCGTAGGCCAGGTTGAAGCTCGGCAGCACGTCGGTGTAGCTGCGGTCCAGGCCGCTGACCGCGAACGACTCGGTGCGCGCCTCGCTGTCGGAGAGCCGCCAGTAGCCTTCGGTGCCGCAGTAGGTACGGGCGGGGGCGCCGCCGGGCACCGTGTCGCCGGCCTGGCACGCCAGCGGATTGCCGTTGGCGTCGTCGTAGAAGTAGTCGTTGTAGGAGGTGACCTTGTCGGTGGAGTCGGCGTGCTGGCGGGTGCTGACCACGCGCACGCCGACGTTGCCGCGCAGGCGCTCGGTGCGGAAGTTGGCCTGCAGGTAGGTGGCGTAGATCTTCTCGTCCACGTTGTAGACGAAGTTGTCCTCGTTGCGGGTCTGCATCGGCCCGTAGGTCTTGTTCAGATGCGCGATGTAGGCCGGATAGTTGATGGCCGGGAACGCGCTGGCGTTGATGCCGCCGGCCAGGTTGCCCATCGCGTACAGGAAGTCCGGCGAGAACTGCTGGGCGAGGTCGTTGCAGCCGCCGTTCCAGTAGCGGTTCTCGTAGTCGGCCGGGTCGGTGCCCGGGCAGGCCCAGTAGCTGTTGCCGGTGCTGCGGTGGATGCCGCCGTCGCGGTACTTGACGCCGAACTGCAGCGATTCGAGGAAGCCGGTGTCGTTGTGCCAGGTGGTATCGATCTGGGCGTACTTCTGCTCGGTGGTGTTGCGCGTCCACGACGAACCGGTCGAGCCGAGGTCGACCTGCAGGATGCCGTTCTTCAGGTTCTGCATCAGTTCCGGCGAGAACGCCATCGACGGTGTGCCGGCCAGGTTCCAGGAGCTGGCCAGGTTGCCGAGGTTCCAGCTGCCGTCAGCGTTCTGGCTGCGCGGCTTGAGCGGCACCGAGAACTGCAGCGATGGGCCGCCCTTGGCCCAGGTGCGCCCGCCCTTGAAGGCGATGTCGACCGACTCGCCGCGCCATTCGGCCGAGAAGTCGGCGGTCTGCGACAGCGCCTTTTCGAGGTTGTAGCTGCCGGTGATCTGCGGGGTCGGCACGGTGCAGTCGTCCGAGCCCCAGCCGCCCGGCGCCATGCCGCCGACAGCGGCTTCGTCCTCGCTGCAGTAATAGGTCTTGCCCGGATGCCGGCTGTAGTCGGCGCCGGTGACGATGGTGCCGCTCGGGTCCATGGTCAGTCCGTCGAGCAGGCGCCCGCCGGCCCAGTTGCCGTCGCCCCAGTAGCGGGCGATGTTCCATTCCGGCACCTTGATGGTGTGGGTCTGGGAGTTCTGCGACAGGTCGAAGCGGAAGTAGTTCGCGGTCAGGGTCAGGTTGTCCAGCGGCTTGAACTGCAGGGTCAGCTGGCTGCCCTTGCGCTCGCGTTCCTCGTCCTTGACGTCGAGGTTCACCGAGGTCGGCATCATGAAGCCGGTGTAGTACTTGCCGCTCTGGTCGTAGAAGCCGGTGCCGCCCCACCAGTTGGAGTTGAACTTGGAGGGGTTGCCGTTGACGTCGACCGCGGTGCCGCCTTCGTCGCGGCCATACCACTGCCAGCTTTCGGTGCTGGCGCCCATGGTGCGGGTGGTGCGCTTCTGGTCGGTATAGCCGACGAATACGCCGAAGCGTTCGTCCTGGTCGTGCCAGGCGTACGAGGCGGAGGCCTGGCCGTCGGTCTTCCGGGTGGTGTCGGCCCAGGTGCCTTCGACGGAGACGAAGCCGGTGTTGGATTCCATCTCCAGCGGACGGCGCGTGTGCAGGATCACGGTGCCGCCGATGCCGCCCTCGTCGATGCGCGCTTCCGGCGATTTGAACAGCTCGGCGCTGCCCAGCATGTTCGACGGCAGCAGCGTGTAGTTGAACGAACGGGTCGGGTCGCCGTTGGACTCGGCGGTGGCGATGTAGTTGCCGTTCAACTCGGTCAGGGTCAGTTCCGAGGACAGGCCACGCACACTGACGTTCTTACCTTCACCGCCGCTGCGGGTGATGATCACGCCCGGCACGCGCTGCAGCGCGTCGGCCACATTCTTGTCGGGGAACTTGCCGACGTCTTCGGCGGTGATGACTTCCACCACCGCGTTGGCGTCGCGCTTCTGCTGCAGGCTCTTCTCGATGGCGTAGCGGTAACCGGTGACGGTGACGGCATCGAGGGTGGTCGCGTCTGGCGACGGCGTGGCCGCCTGCTGGGCGAAGGCGCTGACCGGCAGGGCCGCGGCGGCGGCCAAGGCGATCGCGATGGCGCCGGACAACGAGCTCCGGGCGTGCGTGCGTGACATCTTCTTCATTCCACTCTCTCCCTCTCCTGGATTGACAATCGCTGGTACGAAAGGACTTTGAATCGATCTAAGTTCTGAAGCCGGAAACCCCGGACTTCCGGGGTCGTTTCGTGCATGGATCGAGTGACGGAACCCGGTCCGTTTCCCCTGTTCGCAGCCAACCACCCGTCGGTCTCTATTTGGATCGATCTAAACGGCTGACGCGGGATTTTTAGCACAGCGCCCGGGCTGGCGCATGCTGCTGCGCAATAAGTACGGGCCGCTTGGGACCCGCCGGAACCCAGGTGCCGCAAGGGCTGCCGGCGCCTTGGAGGGCCGGTCATGGTGCGGCGCAGAATGCAGGCCGGCGAACGGCCATGCTTTACTTGAATCGATCTAAATGCGTTGCCCGGCCCACCGGGGGCGGGCAACGCAATCGCCGGCGGGCGCGGATGCATCGCGCGCCAACCGCCACTGGAAGCGGGGAGAGCTTGCAATGAACCAAGAACCGAATCGCCGCCGCCGGCATCCGCCGGCACGGAAAGGGGACGCACCGGCAGCGGCCGCGTCCCGCCGGCCTGTTTCCTGATCCCGGCACTCTCTCCCCATCCCCCGCGGATGGGCCGGGCATCACCGGTCCGGCTCCGGCCGGACCACCCTATCCACGCACCGACATCGACCCTGAGGAACCACCGCATGCGCCGATCGCCGTCATCCGCTCCCCGCCACCGCTCCGTCGCCGGGCTCGCCTGCCTGCTGGCGCTGGCCTTCGTGCCGTCGCTCCCGGCCGCGCCGCTCGTGCTGGAGCGCGAGGTCAACACCTTCATCGGCAGCAAGGACGACGGCAACACCTTCCCGGGCGCGTCGGCGCCGTTCGGCCTGATCCAGGTCAGCCCGATCGGCAGCCACTATTCGGGCTGGCGCTACGACGACGAGAAGATCCGCGGTTTCGGCCATTCGTTTGTGTCCGGCGCCGGCTGCTGGGAGCAGGGCGGGCAGGTGTCGGTGCTGCCGGTCACCGGCAGCATCGGTCCGGGCGGAGATTTCGACACCGCCGATGCCAAGCGTTTCGACCACAAGCGCTACGCCTCGGCCTACACCCATGAAGGCGAAGTGGGGCAGGCCGGCTACTACAAGGTGCGCCTGACCGACTACGGCGGCATCGACGTGGAAGCCACCGCGCGCACCCGCGCCGCCGCCGAGCGCTATACCTTCAGCGCCGGCAGCGGGCAGGGCCACGTGCTGGTCAATCTTGGCCAGGCCAACGAGCGCCATTCGGTGATCGGCAGCGTCGTCGACGTGGTCGGCGACCGTGCCGTGGAAGGCAAGCTGGTGACCAAGAGCTTCTGCGGCGGCCACCAGTACACCACTTGGTTCCGCATCGAGTTCGACCGCCCGTTCAAGGCCTTCGGCACCTGGGGCGAGCAGGGCGGCCTGCCCGGCGCGCGCCACAGCATGGAGGGCGAGCTCAAGCCCAATGGCGCGTGGCTGAGCTTCGACCTGGCCGACGGCCGCTCCGTCACCGCCACCAGCGCGATCTCGCACGTCGACGCCGAGGGCGCGCGCAACAACCTGCGCGCCGACGGCATGAGCGGCGACACGCTGCTCGGCTTCGAGCGCATGCACGAGTTGGCGCGGCAGAGCTGGCGCAGGGAACTGGCGGGCGTGCAGGTCGAGGGCGGCAACGCCGACGACCGCACCGTGCTGTACACCGCGCTGTACCACGCGCTGCTGCAGCCGATGACCGGCAGCGATGCCGACGGCCGCTACCGCGGCTACGACGACGCGATCCACCGCGCCGACGGCTGGACCTATTACGAGTACTTCTCGCTGTGGGACACCTACCGCGCGCAGAACCAGTGGCTGGCGTTGACCAAACCGGAGGTGGCGCGCGACATCGGCCGCACCCTGCTGGCGATCGACGAACAGGGCGGCTGGCTGCCGCGCTGGGGCTACGCCAACTTCGAGACCAACATCATGACCGGCGACCCGGTCACGCCGTTCCTGGTCGATCTGTGGCGCTTCGGCGCGCTGGCCGGCCGCGAGGGCGAGGCCTGGGCCGCGCTGCGCCGCAACGCCTTCGGCATGCCGCCGCTGAACTCGCGCGCCGCCGGCCGCTCCGGCAACGCCAGCTACCTGCGCGACGGCTACGTGGTCTACGACCGCGCGTTCCCGTCCAAGGGCATGGACGTGGACCCGCACCATGGCGGTTCGGCCACGCTGGAATACGCGCTGGCCGACTGCGCGCTGTCGCAGATGGCCGATGGTCTTGGCCATGCCGACGACGCGGCGGCGCTGCGCGAGCGCGGCCGCAACTGGCACAAGGTGTGGGACCCGCAGGTGCGCGACGCCGAAACCGGCTTCAGCGGCTTCCCGCGTCCGCGCGACGAGAACGGCAAGTGGTACACGCCGGCCGACGGGCACTACAGCCCGCGTTCGCAGCACGGCTTCCACGAGGGCACCGCCTGGCAGTACCAGTGGCTGGCGCAGCAGGACGTGCCGGGCCTGGTGACGGCGATGCACGGCCGCGAGCAGGCCGGGCGCCGGCTGGATGCGTTCTTCGCCTACGACGCGCTGGCGCAGGCGCCGCTGACCGCCGCGCGCAAGGAGTGGGTGGTCGGCCCGTACAGCTACTACAACCAGTACCGCTACAACCCGAACAACGAGCCGGACCTGCATTCGCCGTGGATGTACACGCTGATCGGCCAGCCATGGAAGACCGCCACGGTGGTGCGCGCCGCGCAGCAGCTGTTCACCAACGCGCCCAATGGCGTCACCGGCAACGACGACCTGGGCACCATGTCGGCGTGGTACCTGTTCAGCGCGCTGGGCCTGTACCCGGCGGTGCCGGGCAGCGGCCAGTTCCTGCTGCACGCGCCGCGCTTCGCCAAGGCCGAGATCGCGCTGGGCAACGGCCGCACGCTGCGCCTGCAGGCCCCGGGCGCCGACGGCCGCAGCCTGCAGTACATCCAGGGCGTGCAGGTCGACGGCAAGCCGCAGCGCGCGGTGTGGCTGGACTGGGCGCAGCTGGGCAAGGGCGGCACGATCCGCTACGCGCTGACCCGGCAGGCGCCGGAGCAGGGCTGGGGCACGGACGTGGCCGATCTGCCGGTTTCCTGGTGCGCCACGCCGGGCAGCACGATGGAATGAGCGGGAGCAGGACGGAACGCCGCGGCGACGCGGAGCGCGCGCTGCCCGGCCTCCCCGTTCCCACTTCCCCATTCCCCGCTCTTAAGCTGTGACGTTTCCGCCCACCTCCGAGCGACGATGAGCAACGACACCTCCACCACCGGCAAATCCGCGCGCAGGGCCGGCAAGCGCGCGGTCACCGTCACCGACATCGCCCAGGCCGTGGGCGTGTCGCGGGCGACCGTGTCGCTGGTGCTTCGCGGCAGCCCGCTGGTCAACGTCGATACCCGCGCCCGCGTCGAAGCCGAGCTGCGCCGGCAGCGCTACGTGTACAACCGCACCGCCGCCAACCTGCGGCGGCGCACGTCCTCGTCGATCGCGCTGGTGATCAACGACCTGTCCAACCCGTTCTTCGCCGAATTCGCGTCCGGCGTGGACGAGGCGCTGGGCGGCAAGGGCTACGTGACCCTGCTCGGCAGCACCGGCGAATCGCCGGAGCGGCAGCAGGCGGTGCTCAGTACCCTGATGGAGCACACGCCGACCGGCTTCATCCTGTCGCCGGCCGAAGGCAGCGATGCCGCGCAGCTGCGCCAGGTACTGGGCGCGCACGCCAACGTGCTGCTGTTCAACCGCGAACTGCCCGGCGCCGAGTGGGATTTCCTGACCATGGACAACCAGCAGGGCGCCTACCTGGCCACCCGCCACCTGATCGAGCGTGGCCATCGCGACATTGCCTTCTTCGGCGGGCACGCCGCGTCCAGTTCGTGCCACCAGCGCCGCGCCGGCTACCAGCAGGCGCTGGCCGAAGCCGGCCTGCCGGTGCGGCCGCAATGGATGATCGAATCGGCGCCCAACCGCCTGGAGGCGGCCGCGCGCACCGGCGAACTGTTCGCCGACGCCGAACGCCCCAGCGCCGCGGTCTGTTACAACGACACCGTCGCGCTGGGCCTGATGCTGGGCCTGACCTCGCGCGGCATCCGCCCCGGCGGCGACTTCGCCGTCACCGGCTTCGACGACATTTCCGAAGCGTCCGTGGCGGTGCCGCCGCTGACCACGCTGATCGCCGATCCGCGCGAGCGCGGGCGCCAGGCCGCTGCCCTGCTGCTGCAGCGCCTGGACAACCCCGACGCGCCGCCGATGCGCACCGTCGCCCCGGTGCAGCTGCGCATCCGCGAAAGCAGCGCGGCGCGCCCGACCTGATCCTTCTCCCCTTCCCGAATCCACCGCACCGAGGCGCACCGCCAATGGCGATACCTTCCACACCGCTGAAAACGACCGCTGCATCTGCCCCGGTGGTCAACCCCCGTGCGGCCCTGGCAGTGGTCACCACGATCTTCTTCATGTGGGGCTTCCTGACCTGCCTGAACGACATCCTGATCCCGCATTTGAAGAGTGTGTTCCAGTTGAACTTCGCGCAGGCGATGCTGGTGCAGTTCACCTTCTTCGGTGCCTACTTCCTGATGTCGCTGCCGGCCGGGTGGCTGGTGGCGCACGTTGGCTACAAGAAGGGAATTGTCATCGGTCTGATGGTTGCCGGCATTGGTGCGCTCGGTTTCTGGCCGGCAGCGGAGCTGCGCATCTATGGCGCATTCCTGACCACGCTGTTCGTGCTTGCCACCGGGATCACCGTACTGCAGGTGGCGGCGAATCCCTACGTTGCGCTGCTCGGACCCGAGCGTACCAGTTCCAGCCGGCTGACCCTGGCACAGGCGCTCAACTCGCTGGGCACCACGCTGGCGCCGTATTTCGGCGGCGTACTGATCCTGTCCAGTACGGTCAGGAGCAGCGAGCAGATTGCGGCGATGCCCGAACTGGAACGGGCCGCGTACTTCGTCTCTGAGGCGCAGGCGGTACAAGGCCCATACTTGGGCCTGGGCATCTTCCTGTTCGTGCTGGCCCTGTTCGTGTTCCTGTTCCGTCTGCCGGCGCTGATCGAAACCACCGAACAGTCCGATACCCGCGCTCACCGCTGGGCCGACGTGCTGCGTCACCCCCACTTGGTGTTTGGCGTGCTGGGCATCTTCTTCTATGTGGGCGCGGAAGTGACGATCGGCAGTCTGATGGTCAACTACTTCTCGCTGCCGGAGATCGGTGGCATTACCGAGGCGCAGGCATCGCGCTACCTGATGGCTTACTGGTTCCTGGCGATGGTCGGCCGTTTTGCAGGCTCGGCGATGATGGTCATCCTGTCGCCGCGCAAGTCGCTGGCCGCGTTCGCCGCAGTGAACATCGCGCTACTGGCCACCACCATGAGCAGCACCGGCATGCTGGCGGTGTACAGCCTGATCGCGATCGGACTGTTCAACTCGATCATGTTCCCGACCATCTTCGCGCTGAGCATCGAACGCCTGGGACCGCTGACCAGTAAGGCATCGAGCCTGCTGATCATGGCCATCGTCGGTGGCGCAGTAGTACCGTTCCTGCAGGGCTTGCTGGCCGACCGCATCGGTCTGCAACACTCCTTCATCCTGCCGTTGCTGTGCTACGGCTACATCATTTTCTACGGGCTGGTGGGCGCACGCCCCGGTACCGCCAGCGGCCGGGGAGGCTGAGGCCAGATGGGCAAGATCGTTTGTTTCGGTGAAATTTTGATTGATCTACTGGCGCAGCCGCCGGCCACGCCGGAAACGCCGCGCGCTTTCCTGCAATACGCCGGCGGGGCGCCGGCCAATGTCGCGGTGGCGGCGGCGCGGCTGGGCGCGCGCAGCCATTTCGCCGGCATGCTCGGCCGCGACATGTTCGGCGACTTCCTTGCCGACAGCCTGGCCGAGGCCGGCGTGCTCACCGACTGCATCGTGCGCACCGACGCGGCCAAGACCGCGCTGGCCTTCGTCGCGCTGGACGCCGGCGGCGAGCGCAGTTTCAGCTTCTACCGCCCTCCGGCCGCCGACCTGCTGTTCCGCGCCGAGCACTTCCACCCGGCCTGCTTCGACGGCACCGGTTGCTTCCACGTCTGTTCCAACAGCCTGACCGAGCCGGCCATCGCCGCGGCGACCTTCGCCGGCATGGACCGCGCGCGCGCCGCCGGCGCGGTGGTCAGCCTCGACCTCAACCTGCGCCCGGCGCTGTGGCCGCAGGACGTCGATCCGACGCCGTGGCTGTGGCAGGCGCTGGAGCGCGCCGACCTGGTCAAGCTGTCGCGCGAGGAACTGGACTACCTGGCCGCGCCGCTCGGCGACGAAGGCGAGGCACGGGTACTGCGGCGCCTGCTCGGCGCGCGGACGCGCTGGGTGATCGTCACCAACGGCGCCGCGCCGCTGCGCTGGCTGACCCGCGACGCCCAGGGCGAAGTGCCCAGCTTCCGCGTGCCGACCGTCGACACCACCGCGGCCGGCGATGCCTTCGTCGGCGGCGTGCTCTACGGCTTGGCCGAACGCGGCGGCACCGGCGCGGCGTTCGATGCGTTCTGCCACGACCACGACGCGATCACCGCCACCCTGCGTTTCGCCGCGGCCGTCGGCGCGCTGGCGGTCACCCGCAAGGGCGCGTTCGCCGCCATGCCCGAACTCGAAGAAGTGCAGCAGCTGCTGCAGCAACAGGACGCCATCGCATGAACACCACCGCTCCCGATTTCCGTTCCCCGGCCTTCCTGCGCGCGCACATCGCCGACACCATGGCCTTCTACCACCCGCGCTGCATCGACCCGGCCGGCGGCTTCTTCCACTACTACAAGGACGACGGCACGGTTTACGACGCCGGCCACCGCCACCTGGTCAGCAGTACGCGCTTCGTCTTCAACTACGCCATGGCCTACCGCGAGTTCGGCAACGCCGAGTACCTGGAGGCGGTCAAGCACGGCGTGGACTACCTGCGCAGCGTGCACCGCAATCCGGCCACCGGCGGCTACGCCTGGACCCTGCGCGAGGGCAAGGTCGAGGACGACATGAACCACTGCTACGGCGTGGCCTTCGTGCTGCTGGCCTACAGCTGCGCGCTCAAGGCCGGCATCGAGCAGGGCCGGCAGTGGATGGACGAAACCTGGCAGCTGCTGGAAAAGCACTTCTGGGAGCCGCAGCACGGCCTGTATCGCGACGAGGCCGACGCGCAGTGGAACTTCACCGGCTACCGCGGCCAGAACGCCAACATGCACATGTGCGAGGCGATGCTGGCCGCGTTCGAGGCCAGCGGCGAGCGCCGTTATGTTGAGCGCGCGCTGCAGCTGGCCGACAACATGACCCGCCGCCAGGCGGCCAAGGCTGGCGGGCTGGTGTGGGAACACTACGACGTCGACTGGAACATCGACTGGAACTACAACCTCGACAACCCCAAACACCTGTTCCGTCCCTGGGGTTTCCAGCCCGGCCACCAGACCGAGTGGGCCAAGCTGCTGATGATCCTGGACCGCCACGTCGAGGCCGACTGGCTGGTGCCGACCGCACGCCACCTGTTCGACAGCGCCGTCGCGCGCTCGTGGGACGCGGCGCGTGGCGGCCTGTATTACGGCTTCGCGCCGGAAACGCGCCGGCAGCCGGGCATGGACGGCGCGGCCATCGGTGGCGACAGCTTCGTCTGTGATGACGACAAGTACTTCTGGGTGCAGGCCGAATCCCTGGCCGCCGCCGCGCTGCTCGCCCAGCGTACGGGCGACGAGGCGTACTGGCAGTGGTACGAGAAGCTGTGGGCGTATTCGTGGGAACACCTCGTCGACCACACCTACGGCGCGTGGTTCCGCATCCTGGATGCCGACAACCGCAAGTACGACGACGAAAAGAGCCCGGCCGGCAAGACCGACTACCACACCATGGGCGCCTGCCACGAAGTATTGAACGTGGTGCGCGGGGGCACGCCGGGCTGAGGCCCGGCGATATCGGCAACGACGGCGACGGGAGGAGACATGCAGCGGATGACGGTCGGTTTTGGATCGATGCAAACCCGGGTGGCGGGGATCTGGCGCGTGCTGCTGCCGTGCCTGCTGTGCGCCTTCGCCGGCATCACGGCGGCGGCGCCGCTGCAGGCGCAGTGGGAGTTCCGCCTGCTGCCGGGCGATGCGCAGCTGCAGGCGCATCCCGGGCTGGACGCCTGGCGCCCGGCGCAGGTGCCGGGCAGCGTGCATGACGACCTGCGGCAGGCCGGCGTCATCGGCGATCCGTACGTGGGCGCCGCCGAGGCCGGGCTGCAGTGGATCGGCCTGGCCGACTGGGAATACCGCGCGCGTTTCGACGTCGATGCGGCCACGCTGGCGCGCCGCCATGCCGAACTGCGCTTCGACGGCCTGGACACCTTCGCCGAGGTCAGCCTCAACGGCCAGCCGCTGCTGAAGGCCGACAACGCGCACCGCACCTGGCGCGCCCGCGCCGACGGCCGCCTGCGCGCGAAGGGCAACGAACTGCGTGTCGTGTTCCGCTCGCCGATCCGCACCCTGCTGCCGCAGGTGCAGGCGATGCCGCACAAGATCGCCGGCAACTATCCCTCGCCCTATGGCGACGAGCCGAAGGACGCGATGGTCGGCAACTTCGCGCGCAAGCCGGCCTACCACTTCGGCTGGGACTGGGGGCCGCGCTACGTCACCGCCGGCGTGTGGCGGCAGGTGCACCTGGACAGCTGGGACCAGCGCCGCATCACCGACCTGGCCGTGCGCACCGATGCGCTGGACGACCAGCGCGCACGTCTTGGCGTGCTGCTGCAGGTGGAGCAGGGCGCCACGGCGGGCAAGGCCAGCGTGGCGGTGGACGTGCTCGACCCGGACGGGCGCCTCGTCGCCGGCCTCGAACGTGACGTCGTCCTGCAACCCGGTGAGAACACGCTGCAACTGCCGCTGGAGATAGCGCAGCCGCGGCGCTGGTGGCCGGTGGGCTACGGCGCGCAGGACCGCTACACCGTGCAGGCGCGCATCGACGGCGGCGGCGATCCGTCGCGCGAGGCCGCGCGCCGCACCGGCCTGCGCACGGTGCAGCTGCAGCGCGAAACCGATGCCGAGGGCGGGCAGGGCTTCGCCTTCGTCATCAACGGCGTGCCGGTGTTCGCCAAGGGCGCCAACGTCATCCCGTTCGAATCGTTCCCGGCGCGCGTCACCCGCGAGCGCCTGCGCCGCGACCTGCAGGCCGCGCGCGACGCCAACATGAACATGCTGCGCAACTGGGGCGGCGGTTACTACGAGAGCGACGATTTCTTCGACATCGCCGACGAACTCGGCCTGCTGGTGTGGCAGGACTTCATGTTCGGCGGCGGCATGCAGCCCGGCTACGACCCGGCGTTCCGCGCCAACGTGGTGGCCGAGGCGCGCGACAACATCCGGCGCCTGCGCCACCACCCCAGCATCGTGCTGTGGTGCGGCAACAACGAGGAAGAAACCGCCTGGAAGGACTGGGGCCACCGCCGGCAGCTGACCGCGGCCGACCCCGCGTTCGCGGCGAAGGTATGGCAGGGCTACGTGGACCTGTTCGGCAACGACCTGCGCCAGGTGGTGGCCGAGGAGGGGCTGGGCGTGCCGTACTGGTCCAGCTCGCCGAGCAACGACCTGGACGAGAAGGCCAACGATTCCAGGCGCGGCGACAAGCACTACTGGGACGTGTGGGGCGGCCCGGCGCTGCCGGCCACCGCCTACCTGCGCGAGACGCCGCGCTTCATGTCCGAGTACGGCCTGCAGGCGTGGCCGCAGCTGTCCACGCTGGACGCCTTCGCCCGCCGCGACGAGCAGCAGATCGACGGCGCGGTGATCCGCGCCCACCAGAAGTTCATGGCAGGCAGGGGCAACGAACGCCTGCTGCACTACATCGAGCGCGAATACGGCACGCCGGCTTCGTTCGCCGATTTCGTCTACCTCAGCCAGGTGATGCAGGCCGAGGGCATCGAACTGGCGGCGCTGCACCACCGCGCCTCGCGGCCGTACACGATGGGCTCGCTGTACTGGCAGCTCAACGACGTATGGCCGGGCGCGTCGTGGTCGAGCCTGGACTACTTCGGCCACTGGAAGGCGCTGCACTACCACGCGCGCCGCTTCTTCGCCGAGGTGGCGGTGGCGGCGCTGCGCGACGAGGACGGCGTCACCCGCTTCAGCCTGCTCAACGATGGCCGCGACGCGCTCACCGCGCAGTGGCGCGTGCGGGTCATGGACGTGGCTGGCGGCGAGTTCGCGCGCCAGCAGGAAACCATCACCCTGGCGCCGATGGCCGCGACCGCCGTGGCGCAGCTGGTCGATGCCGACCTGCTCAAGGGCCACGACCCGGCGCGCAGCGTCGCGGCGTTCGAGCTGCTGCGCGATGGCGATGTGATCGCGCGGCGGCTGGTGCACTTCGTACCGGCCAGGGCACAGGCGCTCGCCGCCAACCAGCTGCGCGCCGAGCTGAGCGCCGATGGCGACGGCTACCGCCTGCGGCTGCACGCCGATGGCCTGGTGCGCGCGGTGTGGGTCGATTTCGGCGACACCGGCGCCCGCGTGGACGACAACGCCTTCGACCTGCTGCCCGGCGAAACCCGCGACCTGCGCGTGCGTGGCGGCACCAGCCTGGACGCCCTGCGCGCGGCGCTGCGCGTGCGCACGCTGGGCGACACGCGGCACGCCGCTTCCGTTCCACCGCAAGACCCCGCTTCCATCCCGAGGACCCGATGATGAACCGAGCCCTGCGCAACGCCCCCCTGGCCGCCGCCCTGCTGCTGGCGCTGTCCGCCTGCACGCCTTCGACGCCCGCTTCCAGCGTCGCGCCCGCCGATGCGGCGCCCGCCACCCCGGCCGCACCCGCCGATGTGCCGGCCGTTGACGACGCCGAAGCCGCGCGCATGGCCGAGCAGGTGCGTGAAGCGACCCGCCATGCATGGCAGGGCTACATGCAGTACGCCAAGGGCCATGACGACCTGAAGCCGATCAGCGCCCAGCCGCGCGACTGGTACCCGGTGCCGCTGCTGATGTCGCCGGTCGATGCGCTGGACACGCTGCTGCTGCTCGGCCTGGACAAGGAGGCAAACGAAGCGCGCGAGCTGATCGTCGGCCAGCTGTCGTTCGACCAGGACATCGAGGTGCAGAACTTCGAGGTCACCATCCGCCTGCTTGGCGGCCTGCTGTCGGCCTACCAGATGACCAATGATGAGCGCCTGCTCAAGCTCGCCGACGACCTGGGCACGCGCCTGTCGCCGGTGTTCGACAGCCCCACCGGCCTGCCGTACACCCACGTCAACCTGCGCACCGGCAAGACCCGCGGCAAGATCAGCAACCCGGCCGAGACCGGCACCCTGCTGCTGGAGTTCGGCACGCTCGCCAAGCTCACCGGCAAGCAGGCGTACTACGACAAGGCCAAGCGCGCTCTGGTGGAAACCTACAAGCGCCGCTCGAAGATCGGCCTGGTCGGCCTGAACATCGATGTCGAAACCGGCGAGTGGACCAACAAGGACGCCTCGATCGCCGGCGGCATCGACTCGTACTACGAGTACCTGCTCAAGTGCTGGAAGCTGTTCGGCGACCAGGACTGCAAGCGCATGTGGGAGGACAGCATCGGCCCGCTCAACCAGTACCTGGCCGACGACGTGCGGGAGGGCGAGCTGTGGTACGGGCACGCCGACATGGACAGCGGCGCGCGCACCTCCACTACCTACGGCGCGCTGGATGCGTTCATGCCGGGCCTGCTCGCCCTGGGCGGCGACCTGGACCGCGCCAAACGCCTGCAGGAATCCAACCTGAAGATGTGGCGCCTGCACGGCATCGAACCGGAATCGCTGGACTACGCGGCGATGGAAGTGCGCTCGCCCGGTTACGCGCTGCGCCCGGAAATCGTCGAATCGGCCTATTACCTGCACCACTACACCGGCGATGCGCGCTACCGCGGCATGGGCAAGGAGTTCTTCGACGACTTCGTGAAGTACACCCGCACCGAACACGGCTTCTCGGCGCTGAAGGACGTGCGCAGCAAGGAGAAGGACGACTCGATGGAGAGCTTCCTGTTCGCCGAGACCTTCAAGTACTACTACCTGCTGTTCGCCCCGGCCAGTGCCCTGGACTTCGACGGCGTGGTGTTCAATACCGAAGCGCACCCGCTGCGCAGGACCTGGTAAGCCGCGCGGTCCGTTCCGCATCCGCCCATGCCGTCGGCGTGGGCGACCAGGGCCTGCGTGCCGGTGGCACGCAGGCTCTTGTTTTTGCGCGCCGCCCGGCCGCAGGCGCGCCGGTTTAAACCCTGCGGTCTTCCCCCGCATCCAACTTCCAGTCGCACGCCTCCGCAAGCAGGCGCGCATGCCATGACGACTGCCCAGGGGAAGATCGATGCGCGCCACACCACACCGGCTGTTCCTGCTCCTGGCGTCGCTTGCGCTGTTGGTCGCTTTCCCGGCGAGCGCCGGTCCGCTGGAGAACGCCAACGCCGCGACCCGGGACTTCATCCGCACGACGATGAAGGAAAAAGGCATTCCCGGCCTGCAGATCGCCGTCGTCCAGGGCGACCGCCTGCTGCTTTCCGAAAGCCACGGCCTGGCCAACGTCGAGAACCGGCAGCCGGTCGAGCGCACGACCCTGTTCCCGATCAACTCGGCGACCAAGGCGTTCACCGGCGTGGCGGTGATGCAGCTGGTCCAGGCCGGCCGCATCGACCTGGAGGCGCCGATCTCGACGTATCTGCCGGATCTTCCGCCGGACTGGCGCGCAATCCGCGTGCGCCAGCTGCTCGCGCATGTCTCCGGTCTGCCGGACATCGTCGGTGCGCAGGGCCTGGCTGGCGGCGGATCGGAACAGGCGGCCTGGCGCACCGTGATGCGCATGCCGATGGAGGCGGCGCCAGGCGAGCGCTTCGCCTACAACCAGACCAACTACGGCCTGCTGGCGCGGATCGTCGAACGGCAGGCCGCGATACCGTACGCGGACTACGTGGCCGGGTACCAATTCGCACCGGCCGGCATGCGCCGGTCGCGGTTCGGCGACAGCTACGACCTGGTCCCCGGCGCGGCCACCGTGTACAGCTTTTTTCCGCGCCCGAGCGAGGCGCCGGATGCGCCCGCGCGGCTGTCGCACTGGTTCCATGACGTGCCGCACGGGCTGTGGGCGGGCGGCGGCATCCAGACCACCGCCGACGAACTCGCGCGGTGGCTGATCGCGCTGCGGCAGGGACGGCTGGTCCAGTCGCACCTGCGCGAGCGCATGTGGACGCCGGAACGATTGAACGACGGCACCGCCGGCGCCTGGGCGGCCGGTTGGCCCGTGGCCGGCGCATCGCCCCATCGCGAGGTGAGCAGCCTGGGCGGCGCCCGCGCGGCGATGCGCATCTATGCGGACGAAGGCCTGGCCATCGTCGTGCTGACCAACCTGGTCGGCGCCGATCCGCAGGACTTCATCCCACGGATCGCCGGGTTCTATCGCGCTCTGCCGGCGGCGGACCGTCGCTGAGCGGCCATGCCGCTCGGCTGCCGCCCGCCCGCGCCGCTGTTCCATGTGTCGGCACGCTGCAGGTGCGTGGCAGCGGCCGGCCCTGCGCCAGCAGTGAGGGAGTGAGAGATTTCCGGGCCAGGCGCTAGACTGCGTCTCCATACGGGAACGCTGGGGAGCGGGTGCCGATGGAGCTGTCTTCCATCCTGATCGTCGACGACATGGAGGCTTCGCTCGCGAGGCTGGAGCGGCTCCTGCGCGAAGCGGCGCCCGCACCTCAGGCGCAGGTCCATGCCGCGGCCGACCTGGCCGGCGCGCGCGGACTGCTGCAGGCCCGTCCTTTCGACCTGGCGCTGGTGGACATGCAGCTGCCCGACGGCACCGGTATCGACCTGATCCACTGGATGCGCGCGCACGCGCCGGCGGTGCAGGCGGTGGTGGTGTCCGCGTTCGCCGAGGAGGAGGCGATCTTCTCGGCGTTGCGCGCCGGCGCGGTCGGCTACCTGCTCAAGGACCGCGACGATGTCGAACTGGTCGTCGCGCTGCGCAGCCTGCAGCGCGGCGGCGCGCCGATCGACCCGATGATCGCGCGGCGCATCCTGGCGCTGCTGCCCCAAGACGCTGTGCCCACGCCGGCACCGCCGGTGCAACTGTCCGCGCGCGAACTGGACATCCTCAACCTGGTCGCGCAGGGCTACGGCAACCGCGAGATCGCGGACCTGCTGGGCCTGTCGCGGCTCACCATCGAGAGCCATACCCGCAACATCTACCGCAAGCTGGCAGTGGGGTCGCGCACCGCCGCCGTATTCGAGGCGCGCAGCCTCGGACTGCTGCCGTGATCCGCTGGTGCTGGCTGCTGCTCGCGCTGGCATTGGCGATGCCGGCGCACGCCCATGGCGATGGCGTGCTGCGCATCGACCGCGCCGAGGCGGTGCGCGCCGACTGGAACGCGTGGCAGCCACCGGCCGTCGGCTGGGAGCCGGTGGCGCTGGCCGACCAGTGGCAGACCCGCTGGCCGGCGCACGACGGCGTGGTCTGGTACCGGCTGCGCTGGCGGCAGGCCGACGCCGCGCAGCCCACCGGCCTGCTGCTGGACTACACCTGCATGGCCGCGGCGGTGTATCTCAACGGCAGCCTGATCGACCGCGATGCGTCGCTGGTCGAGCCGCTGTCGCGCCGCTGGCAGGTGCCGCGCTACTTCCTGCTGCAGTCGCCGCTGCTGCGCACGGGCGAAAACGAACTGCTGGTGCGCGTGTCGGGGCTGGCGGCGTACCAGCCTTCGCTCGGCGTGGTGGACGTGGGCGATCCGCGGATCCTGCAGGGGCGTTTCCGCCAGGAGATGTTGATCCGCCATGACCTGCAGCTGCTCGACAGCGCCATCGGCTTCGTGCTGGCGGCGGTGATCGGCCTGTTCTGGCTGCTGCGCCGCACGGAGACGATGTACGGCTGGTACGCCCTGAGCGCGGTGTTCGGGCGCCTGTACGACACCAATTTCTTCGCCACCAGCCCGTGGCCGTTCGCCACCACCGACGGCTGGCAGGCCTTCATAGGCGGCTGCTACGCGATGTCGGCCGCGACGCACGCGGTGTTCCTGCTGCGCTTCAGCGAGCGGCGCTGGCCGCGGTTCGAGCGCCTGCTGCTGGGCGCGGCGACGGCGGTGATGGCGCTGGCGCTGCTGTGGCCGCAGTGGATGGGGCCCAACCGCAATGTCTACCTGGTGCCGACCATCGCCTTCCTGTACCTGGTGTCGTTCGTATTCATGGGTTACGCGCTGCGCAGCGGCCGCCGCGACTGCCAGGTGCTCGCGCTGTGCATCGTCGTCCCGGTCGCGGTGTCGCTGCACGACCTCGGCGTGTACATGGGCTGGTATGGCGGAGTCAGCTACCTCGGGGCGATCACCTCGCCGCTGATCGTGCTGGGCATGGGCTTCGTGCTGGCCTACCGCTTCGCCAGGACCATGCAGCGGGTGGAAGGCTTCAACGCCGAGCTCCGCCATGAGGTGCAGCAGGCGACCACGCAGCTGGCCGCCACCCTGCGGCAGCAGCATGCGCTGGAACTTGCGCACAGCCGCGCCGGCGAACGGCTGCAGCTGGTGCGCGACCTGCACGACGGTTTCGGCGGCACGCTGGTGGGCGCCATCGCGCGCATGGAACAGGCGCCGCAGGAGATGCCGCACCGGGAGATGGTGGCGCTGCTGCGCGGGATGCGCGACGACCTGCGCCTGGTGATCGACAGCACCGCGCACGAGCACGCGGACCTGGCCGAGCTGATCGTGCCGATGCGGCACCGCGCCAGCCAGCTGCTCGACGCGGCGGGCATCGATGCGCGCTGGCACCTGGACGATGCGCGCGGCGTCGAGCTTGGCGCCAACCGCAGCCTGGATCTGCTGCGCCTGCTGCAGGAGGCGCTGACCAACGTGTTCAAGCACAGCCGCGCGCGGCGCGTGGACATCCGGGTGCGCCGCTCCGGCGACCGCCTCCGGCTGCAGGTGGAGGACGATGGCGTGGGCCTTCCCGCCGCCGGCACCGGGGCCGCGGCGGTAGGCGGCGCCGGCCTGGCCAGCATGCGCCAGCGCGCGCACCGGCTGGGTGCGGAACTGGACGTGCGCGCGCGCGACGGCGCGCCCGGCACGCGGGTGGCGCTGGACGTTCCACTGGCCGGTTGAGCACCGGCCGGACCCGCTACCTGATTTCGTGGATGTGGCCGCGGCCGTGGCGGGCTAAGGTCCCCGCCCATGCACGGCAGGCGCCGTGCGCGGGCCGCGTCGCCTTCGGCGGCACCGGTTCCGGTCAGGGGATGGGCGAGCGGAGGGGATATGTACCCACCAGGGGAAGGCCGCGGCGACGCGGCCGCCGGCCGTGCGCCGGTGCGGCTCATGGGCGCGTGCGCGGGCATCCCGGCGCCGCTGATCTACCGCAAGGGCTGGGCGTTGCTGGGCTACCTGGCCGCCGAGCCGGAACGCCGCCATCCGCGCCTGGCGCTGGCGATGCTGTTCTGGCCGCAGCTCGGCGAAGCGCAGGCGCTGACCAACCTGCGACAGGTGCTGTGCAACCTCAACCGCTACTGCCGGCAGCGGCTCGGGCCCGACGTGCTGTGCGTGAAGCGCGATGGCGTGGAGCTGCGGCGCGCCGGGCGGACGCTGTTCGACATCGACCGCCTGCCGCGCGATCCCGGGGCGGCGCTGGCCGTGCTGGATGGGCAGTGCTCCTTCCTCGCCGGCATGGAAGACGTGGCCGGCGCCGATTTCCGTTCGTGGCTGGAAAGCGTGCGCCTCACCCTGGAGGCGGAGCTGGTCGGCGTCGCCGAACGCCATTGCGACGGGCTGCTGGCCGCCGGCAGGTGGGAAGGCGCGCTGCAGGCGGCGCGCGTGCTGCTGCAGCGCGATGCCTGGAACGAGGCGCACGCGCGCCGGGCGATGCGCGCCTACCTGGGCCACGGCATGCGCGCGGCGGCGGTGGCGGTATACGCGCGCATCCAGCAGGCGCTGCACAGCGACCTCGGCGTCGATACCCAGCTCGAGACCCGCCGGCTGCTGGCCTGGATCTGCGAGGACGGGTGGACGCCGCCGGTCGATGCCGGATCGGCCGCGCGGCGCGTGGCGGTCGATGCCTGAGCGGCGCAGCCACGCACGGCAAGCGCGCTGCGGCGGATGAACCGCCGTCAGTACAGGTCCATCGGGTCCACGTCCAGCGACCAGCGCACGCGCCGCGCCTGCGGCAGCGCATGGACCTGGGGCATCAGCCCGTCGAGCAGCCCGTGCAGCGCGCGCCGCTGCGTGGCCGACAGCAGCAGCTGGGTGCGCTGGAAACCGGCGCGGCGCGGCATCGGCGCCGGCATCGGGCCATAGCGTTCGACAACGCTTTCCGCGGGGATCAGGTGCCGGGCCGCGCCCAGGAATTCGTTGGCCTGTTCCGCCTGCCGGGCCTCGGCGCGCAGCAGCGCCAGATGCGCGAACGGCGGGAAGCCGGCGGCCTCGCGCTGCGCCAGTTCGGCGTCGGCGAAGGCGTGGTAGCCGCCGTTGACCAGCGTGTGCAGCAGCGCGTTGTCCGGATGGTGCGTCTGCAGCCAGACCTCGCCGGGGCGGTCGGCGCGGCCGGCGCGCCCGGCGACCTGGATCAGCTGCTGGGCCAGCTTCTCGCTGGCGCGGAAATCGGCCGAGAACAGGCCCTCGTCGATGCCGACCACCACCACCAGGGTCAGCCGCGGCAGGTCGTGGCCCTTGGCCAGGATCTGCGTGCCGACCAGGATGCCGGGCCGTTCGCCCAGTGAGGCCAGGGTCTGCTCCAGCGCGTCGCGGCGCGCGGTGGTGCCGCGGTCGATGCGCAGCACCGGGACATCGGGAAACAGCTGCAGCAGCCGTTCCTCCAGCCGCTCGGTGCCGATGCCCTGCGGCTGCAGCGCCAGGCTGCCGCAGTCCGGGCAGGCCAGCGGCACCGGCGCGCGCGCGCCGCAGTGGTGGCACTGCAGGCGGCGCCCGGCGCCGTGCACGGTCATCGGCGTGGTGTGCAATGGCGTGCTGCAGCGCCGGCAGGGCGCGGTCCAGCCGCAGTCGTGGCACAGCAGCACCGGCGCGTAGCCGCGGCGGTTCTTGAACACCAGCACCTGGTTGCCGGCGCGCAGGTGCTGTTCGATGCCGGCCAGCACTTCCGGCGACAGGCCGTCCTGCAGCGGCCGCTTGCGCACGTCGAACACCCGCACCGCCGGCGGCCGCGCGTCGCCGGCGCGCTGCTGCAGGCGCAGGTGCGCGTAGCGGCCGGCGCGCGCGTTGTGCAGCGATTCCAGCGACGGCGTGGCGCTGCCCAGCACCACCGGCACGTCCAGCGCCTTGCCGCGCACCAGCGCGAAATCGCGGGCGTGGTAGCGGATGCCGTCCTGCTGCTTGTAGCTGCCGTCGTGTTCCTCGTCGACGATCAGCAGCCCGGCCTGCGGCAGCGGCGTGAACACCGCCGAGCGGGTGCCGACGATCACCCGTGCCTGCCCGCGCGAGGCCGCCGCCCACACCCGCGCGCGCTCGTTGTCGTTCAGACCCGAATGCAGCGCGTGCACCGCGATGCCCAGGCGGGCGCGGAAGCGGGCGAGCATCTGCGGGGTCAGGCCGATCTCCGGCACCAGCACCAGCGCCTGCCGGCCCTGTTCCAGGCAGCGGGCGATGGCCTGCAGGTAGACCTCGGTCTTGCCGCTGCCGGTGACGCCGTCCAGCAGGAAGGGGTGGAAACCGTCGGCCGCGGTGATCGCGTCGATCGCCACCTGCTGCTGCGCGTTGGGCGCCGGGCCGGGTAGCGGATGGGCGACCGGCATCTCGGCCGGCATCGCCACCCGCCGCGCGAAACCGCGCTTGAGCAGGGCGCGGCTGGCTTCGCGCCAGCCGTCCATGCGCGATTGGAGGGTGTCCTCGGCCAGCGGGCCGTCGCCCAGCAGTCCGGCCAGGCGCTGCGGCCGGGTGCCGTTGCGCAGGCGCGGCAGGCCGTCGCGGCCGGCGTCGGTCAGTTCCCAACCCCAGCCATGGGTGTCGGGCAGGGGCTCGCCACGCCGCAGCGGCGCCGGCAGCGCGGTGGCGGCCACTTCGCCCAGTGGCGCGTGGGTATAGCGCGCCAGCCAGCGCAGCGAGGCGAGCAGTTCCCCGCCCAGCAGCGGCGGGCCGTCCAGCCATTCGAAGGCCTCCCGCAGCGCCGCCGCATCGTCCACGGTGCCGATGCCCTCGACCACGCCGACCAGTTCGCGGTTGCCGAACGGAACCCGGACCCGGCGCCCGACGTCGCCGGCAAGCGGGGAGGGACTGCCGGCCGGCGGCAGGTAATCGAAGGTCTGCGGCAACGGAACCGGCAGGGCGATGCGCAGGGTGGGGCAGGTGGGCATGGGCGGCAGTGTAGGTGCCGGCCGTTGCCCGGCACACCCCCGGCGCACCGCCAGGTCCAGCGACCTTCCGCGCTCGCCCGCCACGGCCGCCAACTTGCGTGCGCTTGTTCCCGCCGGGAGCATAAACACCGCGTAAACACAGGCCGCCACTGGAGATTTGGGTTTATCCACACAACATGTGGATAACTCTGTGCATCAGCGTTGTGCTCCACGCGTCCAGGGCGGTGGTTGAAGCCTTTCCCTCAACTTGGTCAAAAAATAGCCATACGATCAATCCATTTAAAATCAATGGCTTGTGCGTGAAACAAAAGCGAAACACGGCCGCGGCGGCGGAATCGCGGCGGATCGCGGCCGGGCTATTGACGCTGTGCACAAGTTGCGGCATGGGCCGTTCCAGCGGTCGTGAAGACGGTGTGCAGGCCGGTGCGCGGGCTGTCCGCAGCGGCGGGCGCGCTGGGTATCATTCCGGCGATGAAGGAGTCCACCTGATGGCTGCACCCGCCACGTCCGCCACGGCTGCAGCCGGTGCCCTGTCCGCTTTCCTCAAAGGCGTCGAACGCCGCGCCCTGGTCGTCGCCGGGCTGCAGGGCGGCGACGAGGACGCCGCCGGCTGGACCGTGGCGGCGGCCATGCGGGCCTTCGCCGGGCCGGCGGCCGGCATGCCCATGGCGGATTGGCCGATACGGTTCTGGAGCCTGCTGTGCGGCAGTCCGTCGCTGCGCGCCCCGTCCACGGGCGGCGGCTGGCCACCGCCGCTGGCGCACCTGCAGGGACTTGCGCCGGCCGAGCGGCTGGCGCTGCTGCTGCGCATCGGCGCCGGACTGGACGAGGACGCCGCGTCGGCGGTCCTGGGCCTGGCGCCGGAAGACTACCGGCGCGCCCTCACCGGCGCCTGCCCGCTGGACGCGCAGGGCTACCCGGATGCGGTGGCCTGGCGCGGGCTGGCCGAGCAGGTGCAGGCGCAGGTACGCGATCTTCCGCCGGCCCGGCTGCAGCAGCTGGAACACCTGCGCCAGCCGATGGCGGCCGACGCGACGCCCGTGAGCAGGCCGGCCGCGGCCGCGCCGCCGCGGGCCGGGGCCGGCGACCGCGCCGCCCGGCCGTCGCGCCGCGCGGGGTCGCGCTGGACCTGGCGGACCTGGCTGCTGCTGTGCCTGCCGCTGCTCCTGCTCGCAGCCGTCGCCTTCTGGTGGTGGCGGGAACACGGACTGGCCCTGCCCGGCACGGCCGCACCGGCGGCCGAGGGCACGGTGTCGGACAACGGCCCGGTGCAGATCGAGGCCTTGCCCGACAGTGATCTTCCCGCCGCACCGCCGGCCGACGGCAGCCGCGCCGCGGCGGACGCGGCGATGCTGGCCGATCCGGAGCTGGCCTTGGCCGAGGACGCCGATTTCTATGCCTGGCACGCGGCCGGCGGCCCGGTGCCGGTGGACGAATCGCAGGCGCAACCGAGCCGCGCCGAACCGGTCGGTACCGCGCTGGAGACGGTCGATGCGGAAGATTGAACGCCTGTTGCCGGCGCTGGCGCTGCTGACGGCGCTGGCCGCGGGGCCGGCGCTGGCGGTGCCGGGCGCCCGTTCGCGGGTCCCCGCCACGCCTGCGCCCGATATCGCGGTGGACCCGCAGGCGCGCTGGTCGGCGCTGGGGCCGGTGCGGCAACAGGAACTGCGCGCGCGCTACGCGGCGTGGCGCGCCTTGCCCGAATCCGAGCGCCAGCGCGTGCGCGCGGCCGCGGGCGCCATGGCCGCCCTGCCGGCGGACGAGCGCGCGGCCCTGCGCGACCGCTTCCTCGGCCTGGACCGCCTGCACCGCGACGGCTGGCGGCTGGGCCCGCAGCTGGGCGCGCTGTACCCGAAACTGCAGCCCCTGCTCGGTTACCTGCCCGAACCGCAGCGCGAACCGATGCTCGCCCTGCTGCGCCAGCTCGATGCGCAGCAGCTGGCGCAGCTGGCCCTGCTGTCGCAGCGCACGCCGCCGCAGGAACGCGACGCGCTGCGCGCGCAGCTGCTGGCCGTGCCCGCCGGCGGCCGCGGCGAATGGCTGCTGCGGAAGACCGAAGCGCGCTGACGGCGGCGCACCGCGCGCGGCCTGGCCGCGGGATCGCGCCGGCGCTGCGGCAACCCTTCACCCCCATTCACCGGCTGCCCTTACAATGGCCGGCTCCCGCGACCCGGCAACAGCGCGTCCCGCGCCGGCCGCAGTCCGCGTTCTTTCCCGTATGTCCACCCTGTCCGCCACGCCGCGCTTCCGCCAGGAAGTGCGCGCCACCGGGTTGCTCGCCCTTCCCCTGGTGCTGGGCCACGTCTCGACCGGCCTGATCGCTTTCGTCGACAACACCATCGCTGGCCACCACGGCACCGATACCTTCGCCGCGGTCAGCATCGGCACCGCCCTGCTGTGGCTGCCGATGCTGGTGCCGATCGGCACCCTGATCTCGCTCACCGCGTCGGTGTCGCAGCTGCACGGCGCCGGCCGCGAGCGCGACATCGGCCCGCTGTTCCGCCAGGCGCTGTGGCTGGGCATCGGCCTGAGTGTGCTGATGTTCGCCTTCCTCAGCGTGGTGCCGGCGTTCCTGCCGGCCTTCGGCATCGCGCCGGATATCGTGCCCGGCGCCACGAGCTTCCTGCACGCCATCCGCTGGGGCGTGCCGGCGCTGACCCTGTACTTCTGCATGCGCTACCTGAGCGAAGGCATGCACTGGACGCTGCCGACCATGCTGCTCGGCTTCGGCGGGCTGCTGGTGCTCGGGCCACTGGGCTATGCGTTGTGCAACGGCCGGTTCGGTTTTCCCGAGCTGGGCGCCGAAGGCCTGGGCATCGCCTCGTCGGTGACGATGTGGGTGCAGGCGCTGTGCTTCGCCGCCTACCTGTGGAAGACCCGGCGCTTCGCCCACCTGCAGCTGTTCGGCCATTTCGAGCCGCCGCGCTGGCGCGCGATCTGGGACCTGCTGCGCACCGGCCTGCCGATCGGCATCACCGTGCTGATGGAAGGCGGCCTGTTCATCATCACCGCGCTGCTGATCGGCCGCATCGGCGCGGTGGAGGCCAGCGCGCACCAGATCGCCATCAACGTCGCCCAGCTGTGCTTCATGATCCCGATGGGCGTGGCCGAGGCCACCACGGTGCGCGTCGGCCATGCGGTGGGCGGCAACGATCCGCTGGGCGTGCGCCGCGCCACCTGGGCCGGCTACGCCATCGTGCTGGTCACGCAGATGCTGTCCATCACCGTGCTGCTGCTCGGCCACGACGCGGTGGTGCGGCTGTACACCGACGACCTGGCCGTGGCCGCGCTGGCCTCCACGCTGCTGCTGTACGCGGCCACTTTTCAGTTCCCCGACGGCATCCAGGTGCTGTCGGCCGGCGCGCTGCGCGGCCTCAAGGACACGCGCGTGCCGATGTTCATCGCCATGTTCGCGTACTGGGGCGTGGGCATGCCGCTCGGCGCCGGGCTCGGCCTGGGCCTGGGCTGGGGCCCGCAGGGCATGTGGATCGGCCTGATCATGGGCCTGACCGCCGCCGCGGTGCTGATGGGCTGGCGCCTGCGCGTCAGCAGCCGGCGCCTGCTGCACCGGCCGGCCCCCTGACTTGAAGCCCATGCCGGCCCTGCCGGTAATGGGTATCCTGCGTTGCAACAAGCCCCTTATGGAGCGTCCATGAACCCCCCGCCGCTGCCCCGCCGCAACCCCATCGCCAGCTTCTTCGTCGGGCTGTGGGACGTGATGAACTTCACCCGCCGGCTGATCCTCAACCTGCTGTTCTTCGGCCTGCTGTTCCTGGTGCTGATCCTGTTCATGGTGGCCATGGGCAAGGGCGCCTCGTCGGCCAAGGTGCTGCAGGACCGCACCGCCCTGGTGATCGCGCCGGAAGGCCGGCTGGTCGAGCAGTACAGCACCGACCCGGTCAGCCGTGCGCTGGGCAAGGCGCTGGGCGACACCAACGTCGAGGAACTGCAGCTGCGCGACCTGGTCCGCGCGATCGAGGCGGCCAAGGACGACAAGAAGATCGAGCGCGTGGTGCTGAACCTGGACAAGCTCCAGCCCAGCGGCTTCGCCTCGATGCGCGAAGTGGCCGCCGCGCTGCAGGAGCTGCGCGCGGCCGGGAAGCAGGTCGTGGCCTTCAGCGAGAACATGGGCCAGTCGCAGTACCTGCTGGCCGCGCAGGCCGACGAGGTCTACCTGGACCCGATGGGCAGCCTGCTGCTCGAGGGCCTGGGCCGTTACCGCCAGTACTTCCGCGCCGGCCTGCAGGACAAGCTGGGCGTGGACGTGCACCTGTTCAAGGTGGGCGAATACAAGTCGGCCGCCGAGCCCTACGTGCTCGACGCCGCCTCGCCGCAGGCCAAGGAAGCCGACCTGTTCTGGATGAACGACGTGTGGCAGCGCTACCTTGGCGACATCGCCACGGCGCGCAGGCTCGACGCCGCGCAGCTGGCCGCCGGCATCGACACCCTGCCCGAAGGCATCGCCGCCGCCGGCGGCGACCTGGCGCGCTTCGCGCTGCAGCAGAAGCTGGTGGACGGGCTGAAGACCCGCGAGGAAGTGGAAGCGCTGCTCGCCGACCGCGGCGTGGCCGACGGCGATGCCGACGGCGGCTTCCGCCAGATCGCGCTGGGCGACTACCTGACCCAGGTCGACGCGCGCCGTTCGCCGATCGACAAGCGCCCGCAGGTGGCGGTGGTGGTGGCCGAGGGCGAGATCGCCGGCGGCGACCTGCCGGCCGGCCGCATCGGCGGCGTCTCCACCTCGGCGCTGCTGCGCGAGGCGCGCGACGACGACGACGTGAAGGCCGTGGTGCTGCGCGTGGATTCGCCCGGCGGCGAAGTGTTCGCCTCCGAGCAGATCCGCCGCGAGGTGGACGCGCTCAAGGCCGCCGGCAAGCCGGTGGTGGTGTCGATGGGCGACCTGGCCGCCTCCGGCGGCTACTGGATCAGCATGAACGCCGACCGCATCTACGCCGACGAATCGACCATCACCGGCTCGATCGGCATCTTCGGCATGATCCCCAACTTCGCGCGCAGCCTGGACAAGATCGGCGTGCACACCGACGGCGTGGGCACCACCCGCTTCGCCGGCGCCTTCGACGTCACCCGCCCGATGGAACCGGCCGTGGGCCGGGTGATCCAGTCGGTGATCGACAAGGGTTATGCCGACTTCACCGGCAAGGTGGCGCAGGCGCGCGACCGCAGCGTGGAGGCCATCGACGAAGTGGCGCGCGGCCGCGTGTGGAGCGGCGCGCAGGCGAAGGAGCGCGGGCTGGTGGACGAGTTCGGCGGGCTGAAGGCCGCGGTGGCCGACGCCGCTACGCGCGCCAAGCTCGGCGGACAGGACAAGTACCGCGTGCGCTACATCGAGAAGATGGCCACCCCGTTCGCGCAGTTCATGACCGGCTTCGCCGGCAGCCGCGCCGGCGCGTGGATGCTGTCCGACTCCGGCCTGGCGCGCATGATTCTGGCGCGCACGATGCCGGAAATGGACACGCAGCTGCGTTTCGTCGAGGACGCGGCGAAGGACCGCAACAGCGCGCCGGTGAAGGCGCTGGCCTACTGCTTCTGCGGGTTGTGACGGCCCGCGCCGCGTGACCCGGCAACGCCGCCTCCGGGCGGCGTTGTCGTTCGTGGGATGCGCCCCTACGGCACGGTCTCTGCGGCCGAAACGGCCTTCTGTCCGCTCCTGGCCGCCTCTTCGGTCGCGGCCGCGGCGGCCCTGGCTTCGGCCAGCGGCTGCGCGACGGCCCCGCGCATCGCCGCGGCCTGCGGGTCCGGCCGGCGCTCGGTGTCCGGCGGCTGGGGACTGCCGCAACCGGCGAGCAGCAGCAGGGCGGACGGCAACAGGCAATGACGGCGGTTCATCGGCATGCTCCTGTGGAAGCCGGCCACATCCTGACACAATGCCGGTGGAGGGCCCGCGTCCGCGCGGCTGTCCCGCCGCCTTACCCGCCCGCGGGCGCCGGCCGGAACACCACGTTCTAGATCGACAGGAACCGGCCGCTGCCGTCGCCGTTGCCGAGGTAGAGCAGGGTGATGTCGGCATCGCGCCAGCGCCTCGCGCTCCGGCGCCCGCGGATCGTCGAGGAAATCCCGGCGGTGCGATGGCGCGCCATGGCGGGCCTCCAGGTCGGCCAGCGCCGCGACTGGCGGCAGGTCCCGCCGGGCCAGGTCGAGCGACAGCTGACACCCGCCCGTCGCGGTAGTACGCGCGCTCGATGAATGCATGTCCGCCCAGGCGCAGGCCGTCGATGCGCACGCACTCGCGGTCGCCGCCGTGCAGCCGGCGCGGCGCCGTGGGTACGCCCGCGCCCGGCACCGTGGCCAGCAGCTGTGCGGCGGTCATGTCGGCGCGCACGCCGGCGAACAGCGATTGCGCGCGCGCGGTTCCGCCCGTGCAGGACAGCAGCGCGAGCGCCGCCGCTGCCGCGATGCCGGACGGGAAGGACGGCAGCGGGCGGGGCGTGGGCATGGGCCGGCCGTGGGGTGGGCGGTATGCTACGACGCATGAACACGAACCGCTGGCGGCTGGACGGACAGACCGCACTGATCACCGGCGCCAGCGCCGGCATCGGCCTGGCGATCGCGCGCGAACTGCTCGGTTTCGGCGCCGACCTGCTGATGGTGGCGCGCGACGCCGATGCGCTGGAGCAGGTGCGCGACGACCTTGCCGAAGAGTTTCCCGACCGTGCGATCCATGGCCTGTCCGCCGACGTCGCCGACGACGAGGACCGCCAGGCGATCCTGGACTGGGTCGAGGACCATGGCGGCCTGAACCTGCTGGTCAACAATGCCGGCGGCAACATCACCAGGCCGGCCAACGACTACAGCGAAGACGAGTGGCGCGGCATCTTCGAAACCAACCTGTTCTCCGCGTTCGAACTGTCGCGCCATGCCTACCCGCTGCTCACGCGCCACGCGTCGTCGGCCATCGTCAACGTCGGCAGCGTTTCCGGCATCACCCACGTGCGCAGCGGCGTGGTCTACGGCATGACCAAGGCCGCGCTGCAGCAGATGACCCGCAACCTCGCCTGCGAGTGGGCCGAGGACGGCATCCGCGTGAACTCGGTGGCGCCCTGGTACATCCGCACCCGCCGTACCTCCGGGCCGCTGTCCGACGCGGACTACTACGACGAGGTGATCGCGCGCACGCCGATGCGCCGCATAGGCGAGCCGGAAGAGGTGGCCGCCGCGGTCGGCTTCCTGTGCCTGCCGGCGTCGAGCTACGTCACCGGCGAGTGCATCGCGGTGGACGGCGGCTTCCTGCGCTACGGGTTCTGAGCCGCCCGCTGGCAGCGTGGACTGATCCTGGTTCTACATCGCCGTTGCAACGTGGCCGCGTACCGAACAGGGCGCGGCCCGGGAGTGGAACATGCGGCGTTGGATCAGACGGGTGTTGCTGGGTGGGTTCATTGCGGCGATGACGCTGGCGGCGGGTATCGGCCTGTACCTGCACAGCCTCGACCTGGACAGCCAGCCGCCGCCCGATCCACGCAGCAGCGCCGCCGACCTGGCGTTCCTGCGCGGCGCGCCGCCGCCGACGCGCGGCCGGATCCTGGCGGTGGTCAGCAGCGCCGCGTATTTCCCGGGCACCGCGAAACGCGCCGGTTTCGAACTGACCGAGCTGTCGCGCGCCTATTACACCTTCCTCGCCAATGGCTACGCGGTGGATATCGCCAGCCCGCTGGGCGGCACCCCGCAGATGCGCGTGGATGACGAGGACATGGGCGCGGCCGACCATGCCTTCCTCAACGATGCGCAGGCGCGGGCGAAGCTCGCCGCCAGCCTGCCGCTGGATCAGGTGGATGCCTCCGGTTACGCCGCGGTGTATTTCGTCGGCGGCAAGGGCGCGATGTTCGACTTTCCCGGCGATACCGCCATCGCGCGGATCGTGCGCCACGTCCACGATACCGGCGGCGTGATCGGTGCGGTATGCCATGGCCCGGCGGCGTTGCTCGGGGTGGCGCTGGGCGACGGCACGCCGCTGTTGCGCGGCCGCCGCGTCACCGGCTTCACCAATGCCGAGGAACTGTTCCTGATGGAGGACGCGCGCCAGCGCTTCGGCACGCTGCTGCAGGATGCGCTCGCGGCGCAGGGCGGACATTTCGTCGAAGGCGCGCTGTATCTGGACAACACCGTGGTCGACGGCCGCCTGGTGACCGGGCAGAACCCCTGGTCGACGTGGTCGGTCGCCGAGGCGATGGTGAGGGCGCTGGGCCATGCGCCGGCGGCGCGCGAGGCTACCGGCGAGGAGCAGGCGGTGCGGGTGCTGGAGGCGTACCGCCGGGGCGGTGCCGCCGCCGCGCGCGCGGCCCGCCAGGCGCTGCCCGCCGCCGACAAGCGGCTGCTGCTGATGCATGCGCTGGTGGCGGCGATGCAGCGGCGCTGGCGCGATGCCTGGCACTTGCAACGGCTGGCGCATGGATGACTACACTCGCGCTCCGACGGGAAAAGGCGATGACGCTGCGCGCACCCACACTGCGGCTGTTGCTGGTGGAGGACGATGTCGACATCGCCGCCGGCCTCGGCGATTACCTGGACAGCCATGGCGTGGAGGTCGATTTCGCCTGCAACGCGCCGCAGGCGCGCCTGCGCCTGCAGGCGCAGGCATTCGACCTGGTGGTCCTGGACGTGAACCTGCCCGGCCAGGACGGACTGGCGTTGTGCCGCGAGCTCAAGCGCGGCGGCGGCCTGCGCCCGCCGGTGCTGTTCCTCACCGCGCGCGGGGCGCTGGACGACAAGCTGGCCGCGTTCGAGGCGGGGGCGGTGGACTACATGGTCAAGCCGTTCGCGCCAGCGGAACTGCTGGCCCGTGCCCGTGCGATCACAACGCACGCGGCCCAGGGCGGTGGCCTGCCGCTGCGCGCCGGCGGCTATGTGCTGGACCTGCAGCGCCACCTGCTGCAGCGCGGCGGGCATTCGCTGCCGCTGCATGCCGCCGGCTTCGTGCTGATGCGCGAGCTGATGCGGGCCAGCCCGGGTTTTGTATCGCGGCAGGCATTGTGCGAACAGTTGTGGCAGGGCGAGCCGCCGGACAGCGACCCGCTGCGCATGCATGTCTACCAGCTGCGCCAGCACTGCCTGCGCGTGTTCGGCGTGCCGCTGATCGCCACCGTGCGCGGCGTCGGTTATCGCTTCAGCGGGGAGGGCGCGGATGCGCCGGCGTAGCCTGCGGCAGGCGCTCGTCCGGCGCTGGATGCTGTTTGCCGCGCTGCTGTCGCTGCTGTTCGCCGGCGCCACCGTGTTGCTGCTGTTCGTGCTGGAGGACAGCTTCATCGACCGGCGCCTGCGCACGGTAGCGGCGACCCTGCCGCCCGACGCGCACCCGCTGGCCCTGCCCGCGCATTTCCAGTGGGTTCCCTTCGACCGGCTCCCGGTGCCGGAACAGCGACGCCTGGCCGATCGGACCGTGGGGGCGATCGCCGAGTTCCGGCGCGCCGATGGCCGTTACGTGCATGCGCTGCTGGTACCGGCGCCCGGCGATGCGCGCGCGGTGCTGCTGTATGACGTGACGGGCGAGCTCACGGTGACCGCCGGCCTGCCGGCCGGGATGGGCTATGCCGCGGCCGTGTTCGCCTTCACCCTGCTGTGCGCCTGGTTGCTGGCCAACGCCTTCGTCGGCCGCGCGGAGCGGCACGCGCGGCGCCTGCTGGCGCAGGTGCGGTCGGCGCCGGAACCGGCCAGCCTGGAGGCGATGGCCCGTGACGAGCCGGTGAGCGAGTTCGCCGAGATCCTGCGCCTGCATGCCGATGTCTGGCGGGGACGGCACGAGGCCATCGAACGCGAGCGGGAAACCCTGGGCTTCCTCGCGCATGAACTGCGCACGCCGCTGCAGTCTGCGCGCACCAGCCTGGCCCTGCTGGAGGAGGCCGAAGCCGTCTCGCCGGCGTTGCCGCGGCTGCGGCGCGCGTTGTCGCGGCTGGAACGGGCGGGCAATGCGATCCTCTGGCTGTCCGGCGGCACGGTGCTGGCCGGCGCAAGCCGCACGCACGCGCTGTCCGCGATGGAAGAGCTGATCGACGAACTGCGGCCGCTGGCGGCGGCGCGCCTGCAGTCCTTCAGCGTCCGCATCGCGCCGGCGCTGTACTGGGGCGCGCCCTTGGAGGTCGTCGAAACCCTGCTGGCCAATCTGCTGCTCAACGCGATCCAGCACGGCGGCGCGGGCGTGATCGAGGTGGAGGCCGATGCCGGCCGACTGGCGATAGGCAACCGCACGGCGGCGACCGACGCGCCAGGCTTCGGCCTGGGCCTGGAGATCGCCCGGCGGTTGGCCGCACGCATCGGCTGGCGGCTGGAAATGCAGGTATCGGGGGATTCGGCCCGCTGCGAACTGCGCTGGCCGGAGGACGCCGCTGCCGCCGGTACAAGCCGCTAGCCGTGGCCCCTCGACTGGTCTTGATGCGGCGCTGCTCGTTGCGAAGTACTGGCTCGTTCGGCGGGTGAGGCCAGCGGCTTGCCGGATCATCGACCGACCTGGGTTCGATTCCGCCCGGTCTTGGGGGTGTACATACGGAAATATATATAGCCGTATGGATTTTGGTGATTTGGGGGCAAACCGTACCTGGAACAACCTGAAGAGGCTCAATGGAAGGCCTTCTGAAGGTTTCTGAGGCGCGCCGTGGCTAGCGGATGGGGCCCCGTTAAACAAGTTCCATTTGTTATGAAAGTTGCGTTACTCTCGCGCACCGGGCGGTTCGTTAGGCATTTGTTCAGAATTGCGCCCGCTCGGCTTTAGCGGTGACACCTTTGAACTTACGGAGAGAGTTACGAATGGCTACTCGTCACGGTTTCAATGTGTTTTCCAGGGGCGTGAGGCGTACTGCGCTCAGCATGGCACTCAGCATGTGCTTCGTTGGTGCGGCGATCGCCGATACCGGCGGCCTGCGCATCACCATCCGCGGCGCGGATGGCCCGGTCGCCGGCGCCACGGTCCGGATCAGCTCGCCCAGCAGCCTCATCAGCAAGACCGCAACCACCGGCGCCGACGGTACCGCGCGTGTTACCGGCCTGGATCCGGCGACCAACTATACGGTGGAAATCTCGGCCACGGGCTATAGCGACTTCAGCGCCAGCAACGTCGCCGTGGTCAGCGGCAAGGACCTCAGCCTGGGCTACGCGCTGGGTGGTGGCGGCAGCAGCGGCGCGACCAACCTGGACACGATCATGGTGACGGGCTCGGGCCTGGCCGCCATCGACACTACCTCGGCGGTGGTCGGCACCACCTTGACCCTGGACATGACCGAATCGCTGCCGACCGCGCGCAGCTACCAGAGCTACCTGCAGCTGGTGCCGGGCGTGAAGCCCTCGGCGGGCGGCAACCCGGCATCGAAGTCCGGCGTGAACTATTCCGACATCGACGGCGCCATCGGTTCGTCGACCGACAACCTCTATTACATCGACGGCGTCAACGTCACCGATCCGTCGACCGGTACCTTCGGTTCCAACCTGAACTCCGAGATCATCCAGGAAATGCAGGTGCTGACCGGCGGCATTCCCGCCGAGTACGCCGGTGGCCAGGGCCTGATTTCCAAGGTCATCACCAAGTCGGGCAGCAACGAGTGGCATGGCTCGGTCAACTACTACCTGCAGAACGACAGGCTGGTGTCCAAGAACAAGCACCTGGACGACTCCAGCTTCTCCACCTACGACACGGCCGTCACCCTGGGCGGCCCGATCATCAAGGACAAGCTGTGGTTCTTCGCGTCCTACCAGCGCGTCAACCGCGAGGAGGACGTGGTCGACCCGGTCACCCAGGACGTCATGCGTACGGTGAAACAGGACAGCGACCGCAGCTTCGGCAAGTTGACCTGGCAGATGACGGACCGCGACCGCCTGACCGCGACCTTCTTCAACGATCCGCTGGATCGCAGCGGTTCGCTCGATCCCACGGTGCCGAACAACCGCGACCTGACCCGCAAGCAGGGCGGCAACAACTACAAGTTCGAGTACTCCCACGACTGGGACAACCTGGGCCTGGACGTGTATGCGTTCAAGCACGAGTCGGAGCTTTCCCAGTTCGCCGCGAGCAATGATCCGTTCAACAGCGTGGCCTTCCACAACGGCCGCGACGATGCGACCAATACCGACATCAGCCGGGGCGGCACCGGTTCCAACCTGATCACCAACCGCGACTCCAAGGAATTCGGCGCCAGCCTGGATTACCTGCTGAGCACGAACTGGGGCGAGCACACCTTCAAGGCCGGCTTCCTCAAGGGCGAGGGCACGTACGAGGAGCAGACCCTCTATCCGGCCGGCCCGCGCTACACCTCCATCAGCGCGGGCGATGCGGGCACGACGATGGCCCAGTACATGGGCATCGGCGGCTACGCATGGCGCGGCCCGCTTGCCATTTCCTCCACCGACATTGCCCGCCTCATGGCCGCCACCGGCCTGACCCAGGCCCAACTGCTGGCAAAGACCTTCACCGACACCACGGGCAATCCCTACAACCAGGTCAACGTCTACCGCATCCTGCAGTCGGAGAACGAGGGGCTGGCCTACACGGTCAAGTCCAAGCAGACCTCGGCCTACCTGCAGGACAGCTGGACCCTGGACAAGTTCTCGGCCAATGTGGGCATCCGCGCCGAGCGTACCGAGTTCGTCAATTCGGCCGGCGCCACGATCCACAAGTTCGACTGGAACATCGCCCCGCGCCTGTCGCTGGCGTACGACATCAATGGCGATGGCCGCAGCAAGGTCTGGGCGTACTACGGCCGCTACTACGATCCGATCCGTGCGGACATGGCGGACTTCGCCGGCGCGGTCACCGGCCCGACCTACGACGAACAGGTCAACATCGACGGCCAGTGGTACACCTTCCGCCAGCGCGGTCCGGGCGATGCGGCCATCGCGCCGAACATCAAGACGCCGTACACCGACGAACTGATGCTCGGTTACGCCACCAACTTCGGCCAGGACTACGCCTTCTCGGTGACGCTGACCAAGCGCGAGACCAAGGACATCATGGAGGACTACGACCTGGGTCTGTACTCCGACCCGGATGGCGTGGGCGCCGACAGCCAGGCCCCGGCCGGATCGTACTTCTACCTGCCGTATTCCTACTTCGGCTATGCGGACAACCCGGGCACGAACTACGTGCTCGGCACGCTGAAGGGCGGCAAGCGCGAGTACAAGGGCCTGGAAGTCACCCTGCAGAAGGTCAAGAGCAACAACTGGCAGGGCATGATGTCGGTCACCCTGAACGACGCGCACGGCAACACCAACTCGGACGGCAACGCCGACTACCAGGGCGACTGGATCGCGCTGGATCCCCGCGCCCCGAACGCGTGGGGCCCGCAGCCGGGCAACATCAAGCGGCAGTTCAAGGCGTTCGCCACCTACTACTGGGACTTCGGCCTGGAGCTCAGCGGCGTGTTCAACTGGAACAGCGGCACGCTGTACAGCCGTACCTGGCTGACCTCCAGGCGCCACCTGCCGATGATGGACGACCCGTACGAGTACGAAGGCGTGACCGACAGCTGGCTGTCGCCGGGCTCGGTGGGCAGCGAGCAGAGCCCGTCCTATTCCACCCTGGACGTGCGCGCCAAGTACACCAAGGAGCTTCCGGTGGGCAAGGTGGAAGTTTTCCTCGATATCTTCAATATCCTGAACAAGCAGAGCGCAACCCGCATGCAGGACCTCGTCGCGGGTGACGGCATCTACGACTTCGGCCAGGCCGTCGAATGGGTCGAGCCGCGCCGCGCCTACCTGGGCGTGCGTTACTCGTTCTGACGCGGTAGTACATGCTCCGGCCTCCCGCGAGGCCGGAGCGGTTTCACAGGAAGCCCCGTGTTGCTGAAACGCGGGGCTTCTGTTTGCCGGTCACCCGGGCGGGAGCTTCCGACCCGGATGCAGGAAAGCGGCAGCGCATGGGTTGGGCGGAACGCCCACGGGCCGCGCCGGTCAGGGCGCCGCCTCGCAGTCCCGCGCCAGCCGCGCCTCGATGCCGCGCTGCTCGCGGGTGAGGTCCTGGCGTTCGCTCTGCAGGGCGCTGTTGTAGCGGCGTATCAGTTCCCAGCGGCGGTCGCGCAGGCGCGCGCAGACTTCCTGCTGCGGCAGCGGATGGCAGGTATCGCGGACCCAGGTGCCGGTGGCGACCGCCGCGCCGCCCGGGTAGGGACGGGGACGGCCGTGGCCGGGCGGCCGCCCGCCGTGGATGGAGATCCGGCCGGAACCGATGGCGGCGCTGCCGGAGAGGCTGCCGCCCACGCGCACCGGCGGGTAATAGCCGCCGACCCACAGCGGCACCCAGCGCGGATTGCCCACGCCGTCGTCGCTGGTATAACGCCCGCCGTCCGGGGAGATGCATTCGTACAGCGGCTGCGGCGGCTGCACGGTGACGATGCGGATCCCGCGTTCGGCCGGCGCACTGGTGGAGGCCGGCGCGGGAGAGGCCGACGCTGGCCGCGGCGGCGGGTCCTGCGGGCGCTGCATGTCCAGCACCTGCTGGCGCTGGGTATCGTCGCAGGGCGCGTCCTGCAGCGCGACGGCGCCATTGCCCGCCACGCAGCGGTAGATGCGCACGCTGCCGGCGGGCGGCGGCTCGGCGGCCGACGCCACGGTGGGCAGCAGGGTCAGGGACCCGAGCAGGAGCAGGCAGGCGCGCATGGCGCCATGTTGCCGCATGTGGCCGGCGGCGGGTAGGAGCGCACTTCAGTGCGCGATGGGGCTTCGCTGGTGGGGGGGCCGTGCGGGGCGAGCCCCACACCTGCAGGGAGCTGGCCTCAATCGCGCAGCACCTGGCCGGTGGCGGCGATGCGGATGCGGGTCGGCTGGGCGAGCCCGCCGGTGGCGCCGTCGAGCAGGCCATCGAGCTGTGCAAGCAGCGCCGGGTCGAGTTGCCCGCGGCTGCGTGCCGGGGGCTGGCCGGCGAGGTTGGCGCTGGTCGAGACCAGCGGGCCGCCCCAGGCTTCGCACAGGGCGCGCACCAGCGGGTGCGCGCTGACCCGCACGGCAACGCCGTCGTGCGTGCCGGTGATCCAGCGCGGCGTGCGGGGGCCGGCCGGGACGATCCAGGTGTTGGCGCCGGGCCAGCTGTCCAGCACGGCCTGGCGGCGGTCGTCGGCCAGCGCGTCGAGCCGTATCCAGCCCTCCAGCTGCGCAACGTCGGCGGCGGCCAGGATCATGCCCTTCTCGACCGGCCGCTGCTTGAGCGCCAGCAGCTTCATCACCGCTGCTTCATTGGCCGGATCACAGCCCAGGCCCCAGACCGCCTCGGTCGGGTAGGCGATGACGCCGCCGTCGCGGAGGGTGAGGGGGGCGGATTGTAAGGTCAGTTCGAGCATGGTGAGAGTGAAGCCATGAAAGCCCCTCTCCCTCCGGGAGAGGGTTGGGGTGAGGGGCGATGGAGCGTGAGGGTCCGGTTGACCTGACTTCGTTCGTCCCTCATCCGCCCTTCGGGCACCTGCATTCGGCGCATCCATGCGCCTCACCCTTCGGGCGGCTTCGCCGTGCAACCCGGCGATCCTGCCGGGTTGTCTCCCGATGGGAGAAGGGGAGTGGTTACCGGCTTTTCCTTCGTCAGGCATCAGAACGGCGGCGCGTCGTCGGCCGCGGCGGCCTTCTTTTTCACCACGGTCTTCTTCGCGGCGACCTTCCTGGCCGCGGTCGCGGTCTTGGCTGACGTCTTCTTCACTGCCTTCTTGGCCGGCGCCTTTTTCGCGGCGGTCTTCTTCGGCGCGGCTTCCTTCTTCACCGCCGTTTTCCTGGCCGCGGCCTTCTTCGCGCCGAAACCCTTGCGCGCCGGCTTGCCGGTCTCGGCCATCAGCTGCTGCACTTCGGCCAGGGTCAGCGAAGCCGGCTCGCGGTCCTTCGGGATCTTGCCGTTGAGGGTGCCGTCGCTGATGTAGGGACCGAAGCGGCCGTTGAGCACCTGGATGTCCGAACCCTCGAACTCCTTGATGATGCGGTTGCGCGCGATCTCTTCCTTCTCCTCGATCAGGAACACGGCGCGCGCCAGGTCGATCTTGTACGGATCGTCCTCCTTCTTCAGCGAGGCGTAGGTGCTGCCGCGCTTGGCGAACGGGCCGAAGCGGCCGATGCCCACGCTCACTTCCTCGCCGTTGGCGTCGGCGCCGAGCTTGCGCGGCATGTCGAACAGCTTCAACGCATCGTCCAGCGAGATCGAATAGATGCTCTGGCCGGGCTGCAGCGAGGCGAACTTGGGCTTCTCCTCGTCATCGACGGTGCCGATCTGCACCATCGGGCCGAAGCGGCCGATGCGTGCGCTGACTTCCTTGCCGCTTGCCGGGTCGGTGCCGAGCACGCGCGCGCTGCCGGCGTCGGTGCGGTCCAGCGATTCGCTCTTGTCGCTCACCAGTTCCTTGAACGGGCCCCAGAAGCGCTCCATCAGCGGCACCCACTCCTCCTCGCCGCGCGACACCGCGTCCAGCTCGTCCTCGAGCCTGGCGGTGAAGTCGTAGTCGACGTATCGGGTGAAATGGCTGGACAGGAACTTGCTGACCGCGCGGCCGACGTCGGTCGGCTTGAAGCTGCGGCCTTCCATCTCGGTGTACTTGCGGAACAGCAGGGTCTGGATGATCGAGGCGTAGGTCGAGGGACGGCCGATGCCGTACTCCTCCAGCGCCTTGACCAGCGCCGCTTCGGTGAAGCGCGGCGGCGGCTGGGTGAAGTGCTGGTCGGCGGCGATGCGCTCCAGCGGCACGTTGTCGCCGGGTTTCATCGCCGGCAGCTTGCGGCCTTCGTCCTCGTCTTCCGCATTCCTGCTGTCCTTGCCTTCCTCGTAGACGGCGAGGAAGCCGGGCACCACCACGGTGGTGCCGCTGGCGCGGAACACGTGTTCGCTGCCGGCGGAGAGATCGACGCTGACGGTGTTGAGCGTGGCCGGGATCATCTGGCAGGCCACGGCGCGCTTCCAGATCAGCTCATACAGCCTGCGCTCGTCGTCGGTCAGGTATTTGCCGACCTGGGCCGGGGTGCGCAGCGCCGAGGTCGGGCGCACCGCTTCGTGCGCTTCCTGCGCGTTCTTGCTCTTGGTGGTGTAGGTGTTGGGCTTGTCCGGCAGCGAAGCGGTGCCGTAGTCGCGGGCGATCACGTCGCGGATCTCGACCAGCGCGTCCTGCGACAGATTCACCGAGTCGGTACGCATGTAGGAGATCAGGCCGACCGTGCCTTCTTCGCCGATCGCCACGCCTTCGTACAGCTTCTGCGCCACCTGCATGGTCTTGCGCGTGGTGAAGCCGAGCTTGCGCGAGGCTTCCTGCTGCAGGGTGGAAGTGGTGAACGGCGGCGCCGGGCGGCGCTTGCGCTCCTTGCTGGCGACATCGGTGACGTGCAAGCGGCCCTGCGCGGCCTGCTGGATGCGCAGGCGCGCGGCCTCGGCGGTGTCGCCATCGGTGATGGTGAACTGTTCGAACTTCTGCCCGTCCAGCTTGATGAGCTTGGCCGAGAAATGCTGGGTCGGGTGCGCGCAGTCGGCCTCGATGGACCAGTACTCGCGCGCCTTGAACGCCTCGATCTCCTCCTCGCGCTCGACGATCATGCGCAGCGCCGGGCTCTGCACGCGGCCGGCGGAGAGGCCGCGCTGCACCTTGCGCCACAGCACCGGGGAGAGATTGAAGCCGACCAGGTAATCCAGCGCCCGGCGCGCCTGCTGGGCGTCGACCAGGTCGTCGGCGATGGCGCGCGGCTGCGCCATCGCTTCCTTGATCGCGCGCGGGGTGATCTCGGTGAAGACCACGCGCTGCATCGACTTGTCCTTCAGCAGCCCGCGTTCTTTCAGGATTTCCGCGATGTGCCAGCTGATCGCCTCGCCCTCGCGGTCCGGGTCGGTCGCCAGGAAGATGTCGTCGGCGCTCTTGGCGGCCTTGGCGATGGCCTCGACATGCTTCTCGTTCTTTTCGATCAGGTCGTAGCGCATGGCGAAGCCATGGTCCGGATCGACCGCGCCTTCCTTCGGCACCAGGTCGCGCACGTGCCCATACGAGGCCAGGACGGTGAAGTCCTTGCCGAGGTATTTGTTGATCGTCTTGGCCTTGGCGGGCGATTCGACGATGAGCAGGTGCTTGGGCATGTCAATGATTCTTGCGGGGGAGGGCAGGGCCCGGTGGGGGCGCTAGGGTGGCGCAAACGCGCCCTTTAGTGAAGCAGCGGCGGCCGATCCGTATATGCCGACGCCCGGGCAGGGCCCGGGCGTTCAGCTTTTTCCTGTCCAGAGAAATCACGGAGAGGCCGCCGTTGTCAAGCGGCGGCGCGTGACTCAGCTGAAATTGGAGGCGGCGATGCCGATCACCGCCAGCAGGGCGACGATGCCCACCACGACCAGCACGCCGAACAGCGACAGGATCACGATGGTCACCGTGCCCAGGCCGCGCTGCTGCCATTCCGGATGGTCGGTGAACGCCCAGCGATCCACCACCAGGGTGTCGCAGATCATGTCGTGCAGGCCCTGCTTGCGCTCGGTGAAGGCGGCCATCAGGTAGCCGATGCACAGGATCAGGCCGCTGAGCATGGCGGCGAAGTAACGGCCGATGCCGCGGGCGATGGTGATCCGCTCGCCGTTGCTGCGTACCACCTTGATGCCCACCGCCATCTTGCCCAGCGTGGCCTTGCCCGCCGAGGCGTGGAAGCCGGCGTAGTAGGCGGCCGACAGGCCGATGGAGATGAGGTTGGTCAGCAGCTGGATCGCGATGAAGCCCGCGCCCATCGTGTCGCCGCTGCCCAGCCCGGCCATGCCGATGCCCAGCACCATGCCGATGACCATGGCGATCACGCCGCCGACCATGCCGACGATCAGGCTGTCGATGAAATAGGCCGCCACGCGCTTCCAGAAGCCGGCATAGACGATCTCGCCGCCGTTGACCACCGCCTCGCCCCTTCCAGTGCTGGCGGGTGCGGCGTAGGGCGAATGCGCGCTGGCGGCGGCCTTCGCGACGGCGGTGCCGTCCTCGATGGCCTGGTAATCCGCGCGCAGGTCGATGCCGGTGCTGGCATCCGCCTGCACCAGCAGCTGCAGTTCCTCGGCCATGGCCGAGAGCGGCTGCCACTGCGACATGCCTTCGCGCCAGACCAGCGTGGCCAGGTCCAGCTCGTTCCTGCGGAACTTGTCGCGGAGGATGTCGGCCTCGACCGGCCCGTGCCGCTCGCGCTGGGCGTCGGCGTAGTACCACTGACTCATCTGGTGTTCCCCGTAATGTCCTGTTCGTCCTGGATCAGCCGCGGCAGCCGGCCGGCAGGTGTTTGTCCGCCACGTCGGCGCTGCAGGTCCAGGTGGCGGTCTGCGTATCGTAGTCGAGCCAGAGGTGCTTGCCGTCAAGCTTGTCTTTTCCGGGGACGTGGAAGCGCGCTTCCAGGCCGCAGTGGCCATTGTCGAAGCGGCCGATGCGCACGGTCCCGATATCGCCGCCGGCGTAGCTTTCCGGGCTGTCGAAGCCTTCGTCGCCGTTGACCGGACAGTGGCCGCCAGCCGAGGCGGATCGCGCGACCTCGGCGGCCAGCGGCTGCAGCTGGGCGTGCGCCGCCGTCACCTTCGCGCGCAGCAGGTAGTCGTTGTAGGCCGGCACCGCGATCGCCGCGAGGATGCCGGCGATCGCCACCACCATCACGCCACCCACGGCGGCGACGATGCCGAGGATGGCGCAGCCGGACAGCCCGGGCCGGGGCGCCGGTACCACGACGTGCACCTGCTGGACCGGGGGCGGCAGCGGCGGGGCGGCCGGTTCCGGCGCGGGGCCGGCGGGCATGTCCAGGCCGAGTTCGGCGGCGAAGTCGCGCAGCGGGCGCCAGTCGCCGGCGCCCTCGCGCCAGACCAGGGTGTCGCCGGCGATGCGTCCGGAGCGGAACAGCGCGGCGATGTTCTCGGCGGGCAGCGGGCCGCGGCGCTCGCGGTTGCCCTCGGCATAGAACCATTGGCTCACGGGGATTTCCTTGCGGCTGTACGTGCGGGAACGCACCTGGGTGCGCGAGGGATTGTCTTCTCCCGCCGGGAGAAGCGGCACCGCGTGGGAGTGGACGGATTACGTGAAGCTTCGTGCGGCATGCCGTTCACCCCGCCGTGTCCCCGGTTGTCGTCCGCGGGAGCACGTGTGGCGATGCGTCCAGCCTCGTGATTGCGGGCGATCCGGCGCAGCTTCGTCCCTGCCCCGATCCTTTTCCCGAACGGAGCCGGGTTTCGAAGCGTTGCCGGCCTTGTCAGTGCAGCGGCTCGGGTTCGTCGACGAACATCTGGGTTTCCATCCAGGCGTAGGCCGCTTCGGCGCCCGGCTGGTTGAACAGCACCATCAATACCACCCACTTGAGGTCGTCCAGGTCCAGCTCGTCCTGGTCCAGCGCCATCGCGCGGTCCAGCACCAGTTCGCGCTGGTCGGCGTCGAGGATGCCGTGCTGCTCGAGGAACAGCAGGAAGCCGCGGCTCTCCACGTCCAGCTTGTCCAGTTCCGGGCCATGGAAAATGCGCACCGGCCCATCCACCCGCGCCTGGCCCACGGCCGGGCGCTGCTCGGCCAGCGCATCGAGCCAGTCGAACGCCTTGTTGATCTCGGTGGGGCTGAAACCGGCCTGGATCAGGCCGTTCTGCAGCGAATCGCGGTCTCTTATGAGATCGGCGTCCTCGCTGAAATAGTGTTCGAACAGATACAGCAGGACGTCCAGGATGCTCTCTTTCATTGCCCTCGGCCTGCGCCAGGCGGCGCTGTGGAGGTGAAGGAACCTCAGGAGCGGGTGTAGCAGCCGTATGCGGACGACACCTTTCCTTCCAGTTCCATGGCCAGCAGCATGGATGACAGCCTGCTGGCCGTCAATCCAGTGCGTCTGATCAGTGAATCCATACCGGTTGGGTCGTGACCCAGCGCATTCCACAAGCGCTGGTAGTCCGGGTCCGGTGGGGCGAAGGCCGGGCAGGGGGCGCCCGGCGCATCCGGAATGGGGGTCGACAACCGGTTTTGCAAGGCGCCCGCCAGTTCGCCGGCCAGATTGGCCACGCCTTCGAGGATGTCGGCGGCCTGTGTCACCAGTGTTGCACCATCGCGTATCAGCCGGTGGCAGCCTCGCGCCATCGGGTTGCGGATGGAGCCGGGCACCGCGAACACTTCGCGCCCGGCTTCGGCGGCCAGCCGGGCGGTGATCAGGGCGCCGGAGCGTTCGGCCGCCTCGATCACCACCGTGCCCAGGCACAGTGCGGCCAGCAGCCGGTTGCGGGCGGGGAACTGGCCGGTGCGCGGCGGCGTGCCGGGCGGGTATTCGCTGACCACCGCGCCGCTGATGGCGACCTGTTCCTGGAGGAGGGCGTGCCGGCGGGGATACGCCAGGTCCGGGCCGGTGCCGATCACGGCAAAGGTGGGGCCACCGGCATCCAGCGCGGCGCGATGCGCCGCCGCGTCGATGCCCGCGGCCAGCCCGCTGCCGATGCACAGCCCCGTCGCCGACAGGGCGCGCGCGAGGTCGTAGGCATTGTCGCGTCCACCCGCGCTGGGATTGCGGCTGCCGACGATGGCGATCGCGGGCTGCCAGAGGCAGGCCGGGTCGCCATCGACGAACAGCGCCAGCGGGGGATTCGGGCTGCTGCGCAGCAGGGGCGGATAGTCGGCATCCCGCCAGCCGATCAGGTGGTGGCGCGGGTGCTCCAGCCAGCGGCGGGCCTGTTCCATGCGCTCCGGCGCCGGGACGGCAAGGGCCTCGGCCTGGCGCGGGCCGCACCCGCTCGCGGCCCGGGCGGGGTGCGCTGCGGCCAGCGCCTCCGGGGCGTTGCCGAAGCGGTCGAGCAGGTCGCGGGATACCCCGGCCGGGCCGCCGGTCAGGACCAGCGCGAGCAGGGCATCGATTTCAGCGCGGCGGCGGACATCGTCTGCGGGAGTGGGCATGCGCGGCATGCTGGCGCTGAAACGACGACGGCGCCCTCGGGCGCCATCGTGGTGCAACGTCGGTTTTTGCCGCGACGCTTACTGCGCGTCCGGATGCTTGAGCTCGTAACCGACGCGGGCCGGCTTGGTGCCTTCCATCACCAGCGCGTAGCTGACCTTGTCGAAGGTGCGGAACACCATGGCATGGGCGGCGTACTCGTCGGGCAGCGACACGCGGCCGGCGCCCGGCTTCAGCGCGTCGTCCGTGAGCGAGGTCGCCATGCCGGTCACGCGGTCGTTGACGTGGCGCCCGCTGCGCCAGATCGAGAACACCGTGCCGTTGTCGATGCCGTCGCGGCTGCCGCCGGCGATGGCGATGACATCGCGCGGGCCGCCGGAGGTGAGGGCATCGGCGACGGCCAGCACGCGCAGGTGGCCGTCGGCGAACGACGCGGTCGGGGCATGCGGAATGAACTGGAGGTCGTAGGGATTGGCCTGTACCGGCACCAGGCGGTCGCCGACGCGGACCTCGCGGCCGCTGTCCTGCAGCAGCAGGGTGGAGGCCTCGCGCTCGCCGCTGCCGACCTGGCTCACGGTGCCGACGGCGACCTGGGCCAGTTCGTAGCCGAGCAGTTCATGGCGGTCGCTGCTGGCGACGTAGCTCTTCCAGAGGTTGCCGGTGAGCGGCGTGGTGTCGCCGCGCACGTCCAGGTCGTCGCTGGGCTTGGGCTGGCCATAACGGACCGTCGGCCGCAGCACCGCGTAGCGCTGGCCGGGCTGGGCACCCTGCAGGCCGCGCACATAGGCCTGCTGGCCGGCGCTGCCGCGCAGACGGTTGTCTTCCAGGCCGACGACGTAGGGCAGTTCCTTGAAGCTGTCCACGACGGACAGGTTCTTCAGGAACGGTTCAACCTCGGACAGCGGCACCGCATTGATCGGCGCCTCGTCGCGTTTGCCCGGCTGGACCGTGGCCTGCGGGGTCACGCGGTCCAGGTAAGCCAAGCTCAGCACGTCGCCCGGATAGATCAGGTGCGGATTCCGGACCTGCGGGTTGGCCTGCCAGATTTCCGGCCAAAGCCACGGCTTCTTCAGGAAACGGGCGGCGATGTCCCACAGCGTGTCGCCCTTGCGCACCACATAGGTGTCGGGATGGGTGGCGCCCGATTCCACCGCCACGGCATAGGTCGTCACGGTCAGCAACGCGACGGCGGCGACCGTACGTAATTGTTTCAGCATGGCTGCGATCTGCCTGATTCCCCAACAGGTCCGCGCACTATAGTGCAGAACCCGGGGCGCCGGGCAAGCGCAGGCGCTAGAATTGGGACGTCCTGCCGGATTGCGCGGCATATCCCCTATCGGTGTACCCCATGGCCCTCCTGCCCATTCTCGAATTCCCCGACCCACGGCTGCGTACCAAGGCTGCCACCGTCGATGCCGCCGAAGTGACCACGCCGGCGTTCCAGCAGCTGCTCGACGACATGTTCCAGACCATGTACGACGCCCCCGGCATCGGCCTGGCCGCCAGCCAGGTGGACGTGCACAAGCGCTTCATGGTCATCGACGTGAGCGAGGAGCACGATGCGCCGCAGGTGTTCATCAACCCGCAGATCGCCAGCGCCAGCGAAAGCGGCCGCGTCTACCAGGAAGGCTGCCTGTCGGTGCCCGGCATCTATGCCGACGTGACCCGCGCCGACAGCATCGTCGTGCGTTTCCTCGACCGCGAGGGCAAGGAGCGCGAGCTGGCCGCCGACGGCCTGCTGGCCACCTGCATCCAGCACGAGATGGACCATCTGGACGGCAAGCTGTTCATCGACTACCTCTCGCCGCTCAAGCGCGAGATGGTGCGCAAGAAGCTGGCCAAGCAGCGCAAGCACGTCGCCTGAGGCGGGCCGCCCGGCCCGGCCGGGGCCGTCAGTCCGCGCATCGCACGGCGCCGTCCTCGGCGCCGTCGTTCTTTCCGGGAGTTGGATCGCATGAGAATCGTTTTTGCCGGTACGCCGGAGTTCGCTGTCGCCTCGCTCGGGGCCGCCGCGCGCCACCATGAAGTGGTCGCCGTCTACACCCAGCCCGACCGCCCGGCCGGCCGCGGCCGCGGCCTGATGCCGTCGCCGGTCAAGCTCGACGCCATCGCCCGCGGCATCCCGGTGTTCCAGCCGGAAAGCCTGAAGACGCCCGCAGCCCAGCAGCAGCTGCGCGACCTGCAGCCGGACCTGATGATCGTGGTCGCCTACGGCCTGATCCTGCCGCGCGCGGTGCTCGCCATTCCCACCCACGGCTGCTGGAACGTGCATGCCTCGCTGCTGCCGCGCTGGCGCGGCGCCGCGCCGATCCAGCGCGCGATCGAGGCCGGCGACGGCGAAACCGGCGTCTGCCTGATGCAGATGGAAGCCGGGCTGGATACGGGGCCGGTGCTGCTGAGCCAGCGCACCCCGATCGCCGACACCGATACCGGCGGCCTGCTGCACGACCGCCTCGCCGACATGGGCGCGCGTGTGCTGTCCGACGGCCTGGGCCTGCTGCGCGCCGGGCTCAAGCCGATCGCCCAGGCGCAGCCGGAGGCCGGCGTCACCTATGCGCACAAGCTCGACAAGGCCGAGGCCCGGCTGGACTGGGGCCAGGACGCCGCCGCGCTGGCGCGGCGGGTGCGCGCGTTCAATCCGTGGCCGGTGGCCGAGGCGACGCTGGCCGGCGAGCGCGTGCGCATCCATGGCGCCGTGGCCATCGACGACAACCAGGGCAAGGCACCCGGCACGGTGATCGGCGCGTCCCGCGACGGCATCGACATCGCCTGCGGGCAGGGCGCGCTGCGGCTGCGCGTGGTGCAGCGCGAAGGCGGCAAGGCGATCACCGCCGCCGACTACCTCAATGCCCGGCGCGACCTGCCGGTCGGGGGCTGAGCGGATGGTGGCTTCCGCATCCGGACCGTGGAAGGGTGGCGCGGCGCAGCAGCCCGGCGTGCAGACGCGCGTGCTGGCGGCCAGGGTACTGGCCGCGGTCGTCGGCCGCGGCCGCTCGTTGAAGGCGGAACTGGCGGCCACGCTGCCGCGGCTGGATGACAGCCGCGATCGCGCCCTGCTCGAGGCGATCAGCTTCGCCGCGTTGCGCCGCCGTTCCGTCTACGAACAGGCGCTGCGGCAGTGGCTGCAGAAGCCGCTGGGACCGCGCGACGGCGAACTGAAGGGGCTGCTGCTGGCCGGCTTCGCCCAGCTGGACGCGCTGGAACTGCCGGCGCACGCCGCGCTGTCGGCCACGGTCGATGCGGCGCGTGCGTTGGGACGCGAGCGCCAGGCCGGTCTGGTCAACGCGGTGCTGCGCCGCGCCCAGCGCGAAGGATTCCCCGCCGCCGGCGCCGAGGACGCCTGGCCGGGCTGGCTGCTGGCGCAGGTGCGGCATGACTGGCCGGCGCAGGCCGAGGCGGTGTTCGCCGCCAGCCTGCAGCCCGCGCCGCTGTGGCTGCGGGTCAACCGCCAGCGCCACGCGCGCGACGCCTATCTGGAGCGGCTGCGGGAAGCCGGCATCGAGGGCGAGGCGTCGACGCTGGCCGCCGATGCGATCCGCCTGCCGGTCGCGGTACCCGTCGCCAGCCTGCCGGATTTCGGCGAGGGCGGGGTATCGATCCAGGACCTGTCGGCGCAGCAGGTGGCCGACGCGCTGGCGCCGGCGCCCGGCGCCCGGGTATTGGATGCGTGCGCCGCGCCGGGCGGCAAGGCGGCGCATCTGCTCGAACGTGATCCGACCCTGCGCCTGCTGGCGCTGGACGTGGACGCACGCCGCCTGCAGCGCATCCGCGAGACCTTCGCCCGCACCGGCGTGGGCGCGGCGGCGCAGGCGCGCGCGGTGGATGCGGCCGACCTCGGCGCCTGGTGGGACGGCGAGCCCTTCGACGCGGTGCTGCTGGACGCTCCCTGTTCGGCGACCGGTGTCGTCCGCCGCCAGCCCGACGTGCTGCTGCACCGCCGTCCCGGCGACATCGACGCGCTGGCCGCCCAGCAGGCGCGGCTGCTCGACGCGCTATGGCAGGTGGTGGCGCCCGGCGGGGTGCTGCTCTACGCCACCTGTTCGATCCTGCGGCGCGAGAACCAGCAGCAGATCGCCCAATTCCTCGCCCGCACCCCCGATGCCCGCATCGACGCCTTGCCGGAGGGGTTCGGCCATGGCGACGCCGGCACGCGCCAGCGCCTGCCCGGAGAGCAGGGCGGCGACGGGTTCTTCCAGGCGCGGCTGGTGAAGGCGCGGTAGCGGGGCGGCCGGGCGGGCTTCCTTGGCTGAATGGCATCCGCGCTGGCAGGCGCCCCGTTCACATGGACGCGCGGGTCCGTGTGCAATGCTTGTGAAAATCTCCGCCTGTAGCGTGAAGGCTTCCCATCCCGCCAACCGTCGCGCCCGCCGCGCCCGGAGCAGGACGGTCGACGGATCTGCCCTGTTTCCGTCGGCCGGCGTGTCCCGCCCTCATGCATCACCCAGTCCAGAAGTACCTTGACGCCTCGGCCCATGACCGACCTGCCGATCTACGTGATCAACCTGCCCGCTTCGGCCGACCGGCGGTCGTCGATGGAGCGTCAGGCGGGGGCATTGGGACTGCGGTTCCGGTTCTTCGAGGCCGTGAACGGGCGCCAGCCGCACCCGTTGTTCAGCCACGTGGCCGAGAAGAAGCGGCTGCTGCGCAAGGGCAGGCCGTTCCGTCCCGGTGAAATCGGCTGCTGGGCGAGCCATTACCTGCTCTGGCAGCGCTGCGTGGACAGCGGGCAGCCGATGATCGTCCTGGAGGACGACATCGCCATCGATCCGGCGTTGCCCGCGTTCCTGGCCGATCTGCGCCAGTTGCCGGACGACGTGGGGTATTTCCGCCTGCATGCGGCCGACAGGCCGAGCGAACCCTGGCGCTGCATCGGCGACCATGTCCTCCATCGCTACTGGCGCAGTCCGCTGTGCACGTTCGGTTATTACCTTGCGCCGGATGCGGCCGCGCGCTTTCTGCGGCATGCCGACGAATGGGTCGTCGCCGTCGACGACTACATGGACCTGGCCTGGCTGCATGGCGTGGAATGCCTGGGCCTGAAACCCGGCCTGGTGAGCAGCGACGAATCGTTCGATTCGATCATCCAGGCCCGCGAGGGCCAGAAGGAACCGGTCGGGCTGTGGCGCTGGCTGGCGCGGGAAGGCTACCGCCTCAAGCTCGATGTGCGCTGGTTCCTGCACAACCTGCCCGGGCGCTTCCGTACCCGGGCCGTCTCCTGCCACTGAGCTGTCTGGCGCCGCCGGGCGGCGCCGGAGTTTGCCCTGTCAGCGGCGGCCGCGCCTGCGACCCAGAAGGATGCCGATGGCGCGTTCGTAGCGTTTCCACCAGGGGCCATCGCCGCGCAGGGCCAGCGACGCGTAACGCTTTCTTTCCTTGCGCGTCGGCGCGGGCTTGGTACGGTATTCGTTCTTGCTGTGGACGCTGCAGTTGTCGTCCAGTCCGCTGCGCCAGGCGTAGTGGCGGACGATGCCGTAGTTGCGCAGGCCGTTCAGGTACAGGGAGGCGGGCTGCTGCCGCGTCGCCCACCAGCCATTGCTGCCGTGGGTGCGGTATTCGACGCAGCCGGTGGGCAGGTAGAACTTGCGCGCGCCCAGGATGCTGGCGCCATGGACCAGACAGGCGTCGGCGCACAGCTTCCACTGCCTGCGGAAGCTGTGCGGCAGGTCCAGCACGGTGTCCGCCCAGCGCCGGCGCAGGGACAGCGCCGAGGTGGGGGCGCCATACCAGGTGACGAAGAAATAGGTGCTGATCGCGGTGTAGCCCAGATCGATCGGCGCCTTGCTGTCCTCGTAGAGGATGTCCTGGTTGTCGATGCCGAAGGTCTGCAGGTCGCTGAACACGAAATCGACATCGCGGCGCTCGTCGTAGACCGCGCCGATCTTCTCCAGGTACTGCGGTTTCCAGCGGTCGTCGGCGTCCAGGAAGCAGACCACGTCGGCGGTGGCGGCCGCCGCGCCGCGCTGGAAGGCCGCCAGCTGCCCCTCGTTCTCGCCGAACAGCAGGGTCACGCGCGGGTCGGCGCCGTAGCGCTCCTGCAGCATGGCCGGCGAGCCGTCGGTGGAACCGTCGTCCACGACGATGACCTGCGCGGCCGGCCGGGTCTGCGCAAGCGCGCTTTCCACCGCCTCCACGACGAACTGGAGGTAGTTGTAGCTGGTGATGACGACGGAGAAGGTGGTGGCCATGGTGCTCATGCCGCCAGTACCCGGCGGAAGTAGGCGATGGTTTCCTTCAGCCCATCGTCCAGCGCCACCTTCGGCTCCCAGTCCAGGGCCGAACGGGCGAGCGCGATGTCCGGCTGGCGCTGCTTCGGGTCGTCCTCCGGCAACGGCTGGAAGATCAGCCGCGAGCCGCCTCCCACCAGCGAGATCACCTTTTCGGCCAGTTCCAGCATGGTGAACTCTCCCGGATTGCCGATGTTGACCGGCCCGGTGAAGCCGCGTTCGCTGTCCATCATGCGGACCATCGCGTCGATCAGGTCGTCCACGTAGCAGAAGCTGCGGGTCTGGCTGCCGTCGCCGTAGATGGTGATGTCCTCGCCCTTGAGCGCCTGCACGATGAAATTGCTCACCACCCGGCCATCGCTGGGATGCATGCGCGGCCCGTAGGTGTTGAAGATGCGCACCACCTTGATGTCCAGCCCGTGCTGGCGGAAGTAATCGAAGAACAGCGTTTCCGCGCAGCGCTTGCCCTCGTCGTAGCAGCTGCGCAGGCCGATCGGATTGACCCGGCCCCAGTAGCCTTCCTGCTGGGGATGCACTTCCGGGTCCCCGTACACTTCGCTGGTGGACGCCTGCAGGATGCGCGCATCCAGCCGCTTGGCCAGCCCGAGCATGTTGATCGCCCCGTGCACGCTGGTTTTCGTGGTCTGGACCGGGTCGTGCTGGTAGTGGATGGGAGATGCTGGGCAGGCAAGATTGAAGATGCGGTCCACCTCGACGTACAGCGGGAAGGTCACGTCGTGGCGCATCAGCTCGAAGCCGGGATTGCCCATCAGGTGCGCGACGTTGCGCTTGCTGCCGGTGAAAAAATTGTCGACGCAGAGTACGTCGTGGCCGTTTCCGATCAGGCGGTCGCACAGGTGCGAGCCGAGGAAGCCGGCGCCGCCGGTTACCAGGATGCGTTTCATGAGGGAGATCGGCGACAGTGTGAATACGGGCAGAAAAGAAATTATACAGGCGTGATATTGTCCGGCGGAGTGTCGTTTCCGGTGGGGTTGATTCGCCGCCGACCCCTTCAATCCTCGCGCCCGTTGGACTGTCTGGTAGGGAATGATTCATGGCTTCGGCCCCAGAGTGGCGGCGATGGCACGCAATCTGACGTACAGCGGGACGGCCGGTCTCGAGCGGAACGACGCGCTGGGCATGCTGGCATCGGCAGGGCTGTTCCTGTTGCCGGCAGTGATGGTCAGTACGCCGTTCAACGTGCTTCCCTTTGCCGTGGTGCTGCTGGCGTCCACCGCGATGGGCGTTTCCAGCCTGTGGCGGGCGCGCGAGCGTGCCGGCACCTTCGGATACCTGTTGCTGGCCCTGGCGGTGGCGTTGCTGGCCTCTGCCGTCGTGTCCACCTGGCATTTCGAAAGCGCGTTCCGGGACGAGGGCTACCGCACCCGGTTCCTGGCCATGCCGTGGGCGCTGCTCTGGGTATGCGCGTTCCGTCCGCGCCTGGAGGCCCTGTGGTGGGGCGCGCTGGCCGGCCTGTTCGCTACCCTTGCCGTCGCCGGTTACCAGGTCGTCCAGGGCTGGCCGCGCGCGGAGGCCTGGACCAACTCCATCGTCCTGGCCGACGTCACCCTGGTGTTCATGGTGCTGCTGGTGTTCTGCCGTCCCCCCGGTCGCTGGGGCTGGATCGCGCTGGGCATGGCGGCCGGTGGCGGCGTGATCCTGCTCAGCGGCAGCCGGGGCGCATGGCCGGCATTGCTCGCGCTGCTGCTGGCGATGGCATTGTCGATACGCCGGGGCAGCGGGCGCGTCCGCCTGGGCGCGCTGGCCGGGCTGGTGGTGATGGCCGCCGTGCTGGTCCTGGCCATCCCGCAGCTGCGCGAGCGCACCCGGTTGAGCGAGCTGCACGAGGACGTGCAGCGCATCGAGGTCGGCGATGTGGACTCCTCCGCCGGCGCGCGCCTGGAGCGACTGCAGGTGGCCTGGGATACGTTCCTGGAACGCCCCTGGGCGGGCGTGGGCATCGGTCACTTCGATGCGGCCATGCAGCGCCTGCCGGACTGCCGGAAGCCGGGCGCGGCCGAGGAGCGCTGCCACTTGGGGCATGCGCACAACGACATCGCCGAGTGGGCCGCGACCCAGGGGATTCCCGGCCTGTTGCTGCTGTTGTGCGTCTACGGGCTGCCGTTGTGGATGTTCGTCCACCTGCATCGCCGCAGCGGCGAGGGGGGATTCCGCGGACCGGCCGCGGCCGGGGTGATGGTCGTGGTCGCCTATGTGCTGTGCGGCGCCACCCAGTCCATGTTCGCCCACCAGATCACCGCGAGCACCTATGCCACGCTGGTCGGCGTGCTCGCCGGCCTGTCGCTGGTCGCCGCGCCCGGACGGCGCCGGCCGCACGCCGCTCAGGGCTGATCGCGGGGCGGATCGGCGACGTTCCGGCCGTTCTGCAGCAGCCACAGCATGATGGTCTTCTGCCGCACGTAATTGGCGCGCACGTAGGCATAGACCAGGCCGTGCCAGCCGTCGCGGAAGCCGCCGCGCAGCAGCCAGCCGCGCCAGAAGCGCCAGGCCGGCGCGAGCACCAGTTTGCCGAGCGTGGCGCGTTTGCCGCGGGCGAATTCGTGCTCGGCCATCATGCGCGCGTAGCGCTGGGTCTTGGCCAGCTGCTGTTCGAACGAGCGGTAGGGATAGTGGACCAGGTCGCCGCCGAGCGTGCGCACCACGCCATCGACGCTGGCGGCTTCGTGGATTTCGCGTTTGCCGCGCCAGCCGCCGCGGCGGCGGTCGAACAGGCGCAGCACGCGGTCCGGATAAGCGTTGCCATGGCGCAGGAAACGGCCGAAATACTCGGACAGGCGCGCGAAGCGGTAGCCGGCCGCGCCGGCGAATCCGCCATCGCGCGCGCGTTCGATGGCCCCGCGCAGTTCGGCGCTCACGCGCTCGTCCGCGTCCAGGCACAGCACCCAGTCGTGGCGGGCCTGTTCGACGCAGTACGCCTTCTGGCTGCGGAACCCGTCGAATGGCCGTTGCAGCACGCGCGCGCCGGCCGCTTCGGCGATCGCCACGGTGGCGTCGCTGGAGTACGAATCCACCACCACGATCTCGTCGCAGAACGCCAGCGAGGTCAGGCAGTCGCCGATGCGCGCGGCTTCGTTGAACGCGATAATGCAGGCCGTGATGCGAGGCCGTTCGGTGGGAGCGGTCGAAGAGGACATGGTGATGGCCGGATACCTGCTGTTTGCGACGGAGCGCTATGCGCTGCCTATTCTCGCGCCTCTGGCGCAGGCGTTGCACGCGGGCGGCCACGAGGTCGCGGCCTGGTTCGAGGATGGCGCGGCCGGTGCTTCCCTGGAGGGCGTGCCGTCGATCGGGCTGCAGCAGGCGCTGGCGATGCGCCCGCGTGCGGTGCTGAGCGCGGCCAACTGGGTGCCGCCGTTCGTCGCCGGCGCCAAGGTGCAGCTGTTCCATGGCTTCAACGTGCAGAAGCGCGAGGACACGCGCGGTCACTTCCGGGTGCGCGACCTGTTCGACCTGTATTGCACGCAGGGCCCGGCAACGACGCGGCCGTTCCAGGAACTGGCCGCGCGTGAAGGCCATTTCGCGGTGAAGGAAACCGGCTGGCCGAAGCTCGACCCGCTGTTCCGCGACGATGGCGGGCAGGCTGCCGCCCTGCGCGCGCCGGCCGGCGGCCGGCCGGTCGTGCTGTTCGGCTCCACCTTCACCGAGCGCCTGAGCGCGGCCCCACACCTGTACGACCGTATCGCCGCGGACATCGCCCAGGGCGAGCGCTACTGGCTGCTGACCCTGCACCCCAAGTGCGCACCGGAACTGTTCGCGCGCTACCGCGCGCTTGCCGGCGACAACGCCCGCTTCGTCGAGCCGGAACAGGTGATGGCCGCGCAGCGCGCCGCCGACGTGCTGGTTTCCGATACCTCGTCGATCGTTTCGGAGTTCATCGTCCAGCACAAGCCGGTGGTGACCTTCCGCAACCGCGTGCCGCAGCCGCACATGCTCGATTTCGACGATCCGGACCGGTTGCCGGACATGCTGGCGCGCGCGCTGTCGCCGGAGCCGGCGCTGATGGCGGAAATCGTCCGCTATGCCGATTCGATCCACCTGTACCGCGACGGGCGTTCGTCCGAGCGGGTGATCGCCGCCACCGAGGATTTCATCGCCGGCCGCCTGGGGCGGTTGTCGCGCAAGCCGCTGGGCGCGCTGTGGCGCGGGCTGCAGATCCGTCGCGATCTCGGCTATTGGGGGCCGTCGCGGCCGTAGGACGTGCGTTGGAGCGTGCCGGAGTGCGCTCCTACCAGCGCAGCCGGCGCCGCGCCATTTCCCGGCCCAGTTGTGCCATCAGCTCGCGGGCCTGCGTTTCCTCGAGGAAACGCAGCCGCAGCGGCGGCGCACCGGCAGCGCCGGCGGTGTCCAGTGTCAGCGTGGCGGTGCCGAAGTGGCGATCCAGCGGCGAGCGGTCCAGCCGCAGCGCCTGCAGCTTGTCCAGCTCGGCCACGCGCCACCAGCGGTTCCACCAGCCACCGCGCATCGCCACCCGTTGCGGGTCGATGCTGTAGCCCATGCGCGCGACCTGGCGGTGCGCCTTGAACGCGGACCATGGCAGCCACAGCAGGGGCAGCAGACCCCAGGCGCCGAATTCGTGCCAGCCCAGCGCCGTCGCCGCGGCCACGATGGGCAGCGCCGGCAGGCACAGCCGCCACCAGCCGCGCATGGACACGGCCCGCCATTGCGGCGGCGGCCACTGCACGCCGGGCAGCAGGTGTTGCAGCAGGCGGTCGCAGTCGTCGGGCGTGGCCAGCGGCGCCAGTTCCTTCAGCGCGCGTCCCTCCTGCTCCTGGCCGCCGCCGGCGGCGATGTCCACGCGCAGCTGGCGGCGGCGGAACAGGCGGTGCAGCGCGCCTTCGCGCAGGGTCCAGGCCTGGATGCGGCGGCGCGCGACGCTGCTGCGCAGCCGCGTAAGCAGTCCGCGCTCGACGGTAAGGCGCCGCTCGGCTTCGCCGAGGCGGAAGCCGTGGTACTGCACGATCGCCAGGGCGATGGACGCCAGCCACATCAGCAGCAGGGCCAGCAGCAGCAGGACCAGGCCGGTGCCGACCCAGGCGGACGCGCCGAGCTGCAGCTGGCTGGCATAGCCGAATGCCTGGCGGCCCTGATCGCGGACGAAGTCCTCGGCCATGTCGCGCGGGAGCATCTGCCAGAGGGCGCCGAGCGCGGCGGCGGCCACCACCAGCGCGCGGTTGGAGATCAGTCCCAGCCGCACCAGTTCCGGCAGCGGCAATGCGAGCAGCGGGGCCGCGTCGGCCTGCGGGCCCTGGCCGGCGGGAACGGTGTCGCCGCCCCGGTGGCGGATCAGCCGTTCCAGTTCAAGCGCCTGCTCCAGCCGCAGCACGCGCATCTGCGCTTCGGGTTTGTCGCCTGCGGCCGATTCCAGGCGCAGCTCCGCCACGCCGAACAGGCGGTGCAGCAGGTTCTGGTGCACGACGACGTTGTGGATGCGCGCGAACGGGATTTCGCGGCGCGTGCGTTCGAGGATGCCGCTGCGGATGGTCAGCGTGTCCTCGCCGATCCGGTAGCGGTAGGTGAGGTAGTGCAGCAGCGCGGTGGCGGCCAGCGCCGCGAGCACCGCCAGCATGACCAGGTGGAACGGCCATTCGCTGTCCTGGCGGCGGCTGCCGAAGAACAGCAGGGCCACCAGCGGCAGCAGGAACTGCTGCAGGTGCTGCTGCAGTTCGAACAGCCACGACCAGGGGTGCAGGCGCTGTTCCTGTGCTGGCGCCGGGAGATCGGGCAGCGTCACAGCGCGTCGTCGTGATCGAGCTGGCGGGCGAGCCGGTCGCGCAGGCGCTCGGCGTCGTCATGGGCGAGGCCGGCGATAGCGACGGTGTTCATGCGCGTGCCGGCGGTATGCACGATCAGCGTCGCCAGCCCCGCGGCGCGCTGCAGCGGGCCGCGGCGCAGGTCCAGGTGCTGCACGCGCGACACCGGGACATGGCTTTCGCTCCGCCACAGATGCCCGCGGCGCACGCCCAGCGCCTGTTCGTCCAGCCGCCAGAACGTGCGGCGATGGCGTCGCCAGCCGGTCCAGGCGCCACCCAGCAGGCCCACGCCCGCGGCGACCAGCACGGTCGCCAGCGTCCACGGGTTGTGCAGCGCCAGCGACAGCGCGCCGCAGGCGAGCAGCAGGGTGAACATCAGTGCCAGTCCGGTGCCGATGGCGGCGAACGGCGCGCCGCGGCGCGGCAGCTGCTGCCAATCGCCCGTGGCGGCCGGCGGGGCGGGGGGAAGGCTGGGAGGCTCAATCATGCCGCGACCTTACAGGGACGCGGGGAGCGCCGTCATCCGCCGGCCCGCCGCGCTCACTGCGCGGACATGATCAGCGCATCGACGTCCAGGTGGTGGCCGGCGCGCGCGGCCTTGGTGCGCAGGTATTGCTCGTTCTCGGCGGTGATCTCGCCGGTCACCGGGATGCTGCCCAGCACCTCGATGCCGGCATTGCGCAGGTGCTGCACCTTGGTCGGGTTGTTGGTCAGCAGCTGGATGCGTTCCACGCCCAGGCCGCGCAGCATGGCGATCGCGCTGCCGTAGCGGCGCTCGTCGGCGCCGAAGCCCAGCTGCGCGTCGGCGTCGATGGTGTCCAGTCCTTCGTGCTGGTAGCCGTAGGCGCGCATCTTGGCGGCGATGCCCGTGCCGCGCCCTTCCTGGTCCAGGTACAGCAGGATGCCGCCGCCCAGCTCCTTCAGCGCGCGCAGGCCGCGCCGCAGCTGGTCGCCGCAGTCGCACTTGAGCGAGCCGAACAGGTCGCCGGTCAGGCACGAGGAGTGCACGCGCACCGGCACCACGCCCTGCAGGTCGGGCGCGCCGACGATCACCGCGACCTGGTCGCGCTGCGCCACGCCACCGCGGAACACGGCGAATTCGGTCATGCCGACCTCGCGCAGCGGGACCGGCGACCGCGTCACCAGTTCGTAGTCCTGGCCGGCCTGCGCCGCGCCGCAGCGCAGGTCGTCCAGCGTGAGGTGCAGGCAGCCGTCGAACGGGGTGGCGCCGGCCGGCAGGGACGCCGATACCAGCGCCGGCAACAGCAGGCCGAGCCGGGCGACCTCCACCGCGGCGGCATCCAGGGCATCGCCTTCGCTGGGGATGCCGGCCGGCGCCGGCGTGTCGCGCAGATAGGCCAGCGCCGGCAGGTCGTCGAAACCGTGCCCTGCCAGGGCGATGCGGATGCCGTGGGCGCCGTCGATGCCCAGCGTGCGGGCGCGCGCTGGGGTCAGGAACAGGTAGTGCCGGTCGTCCGCGGCGCGGGCGAAGGTGGTAAAGCCCGCCGGAGAGGCGCTGTCCAGCGCCATCGTGGCCAGGCGGCGCACACCGTCGGCGACCACCACCGGCCGCCCCGCGCGCAGTTCGGCGGCGGCACGTTCGCAGCGGATCGCCGCGGTTTCGCCGAAGCTGGAGGAGGCGGATGCGGGGGAAGGGGGCATGGCGTTCATCGGCAACCTAATGGGGCCGGCGGTCGCGGATTCAAACGACCACCGGGGTGACGCAGTGTTGCGGGAGGGCGTGCGCGGTCTGCGGGCAGGCGTTCAGTGCGGGTGGCGTTCCGTCGCGTAGGGGTCGCTCTCGCCGCTGCCGGGCGGGCGCAGCGTATAGCGCTTGTAGGTCCACTGGTACTGCGCCGGGTCGCGCCGCGCGATGCGCTCGATGCCGGCGCTCAGCGCGCCGGCGGCGACCAGCGGATCGGGATCGGCGATCCGCGCCGATGCCGGTTCCACGTGCAGGGCGAATTCGATGTCCGGGCCGATCCGCTCGCACCAGGCGTGAAGCACGGTGGCGCCGGTGCGTTCGGCCAGGCGGTTGACCAGGGTCATGGTCAGCGCCTGCACGCCGAAGAACGGCACGAACACGCCATCACCGTTCTTCGGCTGCTGGTCGGGCAGGATGCCGACCGCGCCGCCGTCCTTGAGCACCTTGAACAACTGGCGCACCGCCGGGCCTTCGGCGCGTACCTGGCGCACGTTGTCGCCGCCGCGCACCAGCTGCAGGAATTCGTCGCCGACAGGATTTTCCGGCGGCGCGTAGACGATGGCGATCGGTCCGCGCGAGGCCAGCCACTGGTTCAGCAGTTCCCAGTTGCCGTAATGCGGGGCGACCACGATCACGCCGCGGCCGGCGGCCAGCGCCGCGTCGTACAGGTCCTGTCCGTGGCGTTCGTGCAGGTGGCGGGCAAGGTTGGTGGCCGGATCGTGGGTCCACAGGTACAGCGTTTCCAGCGCCTGGCGGGCGGTGGTGCGCAGCACGTCGCGGTGCAGGCAGGCGCGCTGGGCGGCGGACAGTTCCGGGAAGGCCAGCTCGAGATTGCGGCGCGTCACCCGGCTCTCGCGGGCGTCCAGGCGCTGCCAGAGGCGGGCCAGGCCGTCGGCCAGGGTCCGCTGCCAGGACCAGGGCAGCCGGGTCAGCGCGGTGGCTAGGCGGTGGTACAGCTTGGCGGCACGTTCCGGTTTCATCCGCGCAAGTTTAGTACGCCGTGGCGGCCGGCTTGCCGGTGCCGCCGCGGCGCATCCGTCGCCGGCGGTCGGCGGGATGCGGCGCCGACGGTATATGGTGCGGCCTTCCATCCCCGCAGGAGTGCCCATGCTTTCCCTCATCCAGCGCGTCGCCCAGGCCTCGGTCACCGTGGAGGGCGAGGTGGTCGGGCAGATCGGCCCGGGGTTGCTGGCGCTGGTCGGAGTGGAGCCGGGGGATGACGAGGCGGGCTTGGCGCGCATGGCCGATCGCCTGCTGGGTTATCGCGTTTTCGCCGACGATGCCGGCAAAATGAACCGTTCACTGCGCGATACCGGGGGCGGCCTGCTGCTGGTCAGCCAGTTCACCCTGGCCGCCGATACCCGCTCGGGCATGCGCCCGAGCTTCACCAGCGCGGCGCCGCCGGCCGAGGCTGAACGGCTTTTCAACCGGCTGGTGGCGATCTGCCGCGAAAAACATGCCGGAGGGGTGGAAACCGGCCGGTTCGGGGCCCATATGGTCGTCAGCCTGGTCAACGATGGACCGGTGACCTTCCTGCTCAGACCCTGACGCGCCGTGAAACCACCGCCCGGCAAGCGTTATGCTGCGCTGGTATAATAGTAGGTTCTCTATCTTTCCCCACGCCGGTGGCGCGAGCACTACATGGCCAACGAACGTCCTGCCCAGCAGTCCGATATCAAACAACTGATCAGCAAGGGCCTGGAACAGGGCTACCTGACCTACGCCGAAGTCAACGACCACCTGCCCGACGACATGGTCGATCCGGAGCAGATCGAGGACATCATCGGCCTGATCACCGGCATGGGCATCGACGTCCATGAGGTGGCGCCCGATGCCGACACGCTGATCCTGAGCGACGGCAACACCGGCAACCGCGAGGTGGATGATACCGCCGCCGAGGAAGCCGCGGCCGCGCTGACCGCGCTCGACACCGAAGGTGGCCGCACCACCGACCCGGTGCGCATGTACATGCGCGAGATGGGCACGGTCGAGCTGCTGACCCGCGAAGGCGAAATCGCCATCGCCAAGCGCATCGAGGAAGGCCTGGGCCAGGTGCAGGCCGCGCTCGGCACCTTCCCGCCGGCCGTCGAATCCGTGCTGGCCGATTACGAGCTGCACAAGGAAGGCAAGAAGCGCCTGGCCGAGATCATCGTCGGCTTCAACGACCTGGTCGAGGAAGTGCCGGCGCCGGCCACCGCCGAGAGCGACGATGCTTCGGACGACAGCGATGCCGAGGCCGACGAGGACGAGGACGATGTCGGCGGCGACGAGGATACCGGCCCGACCGGTCCGGACCCGGTAGAAGTCGCCAACCGCATGGAACAACTGGCCAGCGACATGGCCAAGTTCAAGAAGGCGCACGCCAAGGGCGACGCCAAGGCGCAGGCCAAGCTGCGCGAGGAGCTGTCGGCGACCTTCGTGACCCTGAAGCTGCCGCTGCCGCTGACCGATGTGCTGGTCCGCATGCTGCGCGACACCATGGGCCAGATCAAGGCCCAGGAGCGTCGCGTGCTGCACCTGGCCACGGTCACCGCGCGCATGCCGCGCAAGGACTTCATCCGCTCCTGGGAAGGCAACCAGACCAACCTGGAATGGGTCGAGGACGCGATCAAGCGCAAGCAGAAGTGGTCGTCGGCGCTGCGCGACGTCCGCGACCAGATCGTCGCCGAACAGCAGGCCACGCTCGACGTGGAGAAGGCCTCGCACCTGAGCCTGGACGAGCTGAAGGAAATCAGCCGCGTCATGGCCTACGGCGAAGCCAAGGCGCGCAAGGCCAAGAAGGAAATGGTCGAGGCCAACCTGCGCCTGGTGATCTCCATCGCCAAGAAGTACACCAACCGCGGCCTGCAGTTCCTGGACCTGATCCAGGAAGGGAACATCGGCCTGATGAAGGCGGTGGACAAGTTCGAATACCGCCGCGGCTACAAGTTCTCGACCTACGCCACCTGGTGGATCCGCCAGGCGATCACCCGCTCGATCGCCGACCAGGCGCGCACCATCCGCATCCCGGTGCACATGATCGAGACGATCAACAAGCTCAACCGCATTTCCCGCCAGATGCTCCAGCAGTACGGCCGCGAGGCCACGCCGGAGGAGCTGGCCAAGGAAATGGACATGCCGGAAGACAAGATCCGCAAGGTGATGAAGATCGCCAAGGAGCCGATCTCGATGGAAACCCCGATCGGCGACGACGAGGATTCGCATCTGGGCGACTTCATCGAGGACACCAACGTGGAGTCCCCGATCGACAACACCACCAACATCAACCTGTCCGAAACCGTGCGCGACGTGCTGGCCGGCCTCACCCCGAGGGAAGCCAAGGTGCTGCGCATGCGCTTCGGCATCGACATGAACACCGACCACACCCTGGAAGAGGTCGGCAAGCAGTTCGACGTCACCCGCGAGCGCATCCGCCAGATCGAGGCCAAGGCGCTGCGCAAACTGCGCCACCCGAGCCGCTCCGAGCAGCTGCGCAGCTTCCTTGACATCGACTGACCGTTCCGCAGCGCCATCGCGGCACGGAAGAAAAGGCCCCGCAGCGCGGGGCCTTTTCGTTTTTGCGGCGCCGCGCCGCCCCCGGTTGCGAGGCGGGTGGTATTTTCGACGCCTGCGTTGGATCGGTCCAAAGGGGCGGGCGATGGCGGTCGGACAGGCGAAGTGGGCGATGGTGCTGGTGCTGCTGGCGGGCACGGCGATGGCGGGCGAGAGCGTCGGCGAGCGCGCGGTGGCGGCGGTGGATCCGTTCATCGGTACCGGCGGCGAAGGCCATACCTATCCGGGCGCTACGGTGCCGCACGGCATGATCCAGCTCAGCCCCGACACCCAGATCAGGTCGCGCAAGGAAGGCTACGGCTGGGCGGCCGGCTACCGCCACGATGACACCACCATCGTCGGTTTCTCGCACACGCACTTCTCCGGCACCGGCCATTCCGACCTCGGCGACGTGCTGCTGATGCCGATCGCCGGCGAGGTGAAATACGAACGCGGCGATGTCGGCAAGCCTGGCAGCGGCTACACCTCGCGCTTCGACCACCGCAGCGAGCGCGCCGAGCCGGGCTATTACGCGGTGACGCTGGACGACTACGGCGTGCGCGCCGAACTGACCGCCAGCGCGCGCGTCGGCATGCACCGCTATGCCTTCCCCGCGGACCGGCCGGCGCACGTGCTGCTCGACCTGCGCACCAGCATGTACGACTACCCGGGCAAGATCCTGTGGTCACGCCTGCGGCTGCGCCCCGACGGTACGGTGACCGGCTACCGCCAGACCCGCGGCTGGGCGCCCGGCCGCCAGCTGTACTTCGCCATGCGTTTTTCGCGCCCGGTCCGCGGGCATGCCTTCCACGACACCGAGACCGACGTGGTCTACCGCGGCTTCCCGCCGCCGGCGGAAAAGAACCCGGGCGCGCGTGCGCAGATCGAGGGCCGGCAGGTCGTCGGCAGTTTCGATTTCGGCCCGGGAGACGCCGCGCCGCTGGTGGTGAAGGTGTCGATCTCGCCGGTCAGCGAGGACAACGCCATCGCCAACCTCGACGCCGAGGCGCCCGCCTGGGACTTCGACGGCATGCGTGCCGCCGCACGCGCGCAATGGGCGCAGGCCCTGGCGGCGGTGGACGTGGACGCGCCGCCGGCGCAGCGCACCGGTTTCTACACCGCGCTGTACCACAGCATGCTCGGCCCGACGCTGTTCATGGACAGCGATGGCCGCTACCGCGGCCCGGACAACGCCGTGCATCAGGCAAAGGGCTGGACCCACTACTCGACGTTCTCGCTGTGGGACACCTACCGCGCGCTGCACCCGCTGATGACCCTGCTGCAGCCGCCGCAGCGCAGCAGCGACATGGTCAATTCGCTGCTGGCCGCGCGCCGCGAAAGCCCCTACGGCATCCTGCCGGTGTGGTCGTTCCACGGCTTGGAGACGTGGTGCATGATCGGCTACCACGGCGTGCCGGTGATCGCCGACGCCTACATGAAGGGCATCCGCGGCTTCGATGCCGACGAAGCGCTGCAGGCGATGGTCGCCAGCGCCAACTACGGCCCCTATGACGGCATCGCCCGGTACCGCGAACTCGGCTGGGTGCCGATCGACGAGGAGGGCGAGGCGGCGAGCAAGACGCTGGAATACGCCTACGACGACTGGAGCATCGCGCGCATGGCCGAGGCGATGGGGCGCGAGGACATCGCCACGGAATTCGCCGGGCGCGCCGGCAACTGGAAGCACGCCTTCGATCCGTCCACCGGCTTCATGCGCGCCCGCCGGCGCGACGGCAGCTTCCGCGAACCGTTCGATCCCGCCGCCAGCGGCTACGGCAGCGACTACACCGAAGGCAATGCCTGGCAGTACTCGTGGTACGTGCCGCAGGACGTGGCCGGCCTGGCGGCCGCGCACGGCGGCGCCGAGCGGCTGCTCGACCGGCTCGACGCGGTGTTCGACGCGAAGGTCGATCCGAAGGTGTTCGAGCACATGGAAGACATCACCGGCCTGATCGGCTGGTACGCGCATGGCAACGAACCCAGCCACCACGTCGCCTATCTCTACGCCTACGCCGGCCAGCCCTGGCGCACCCAGGCGCGGCTCAAGCGGATCATGGACACCCAGTACGCGCCGCGCCCGGACGGACTGGCCGGCAACGACGACCTGGGCCAGATGTCGGCGTGGTACGTGTTCACCGCGCTGGGCTTCTACCCGGTCACGCCGGGCAGCAACGAGTACATCATCGGCCGCCCGTTCCTGCCGCGCGCCACCTTGAACCTGCCCAATGGCAAGCGCTTCACCATCGTCGCCGACGGCCTGGACGACGCCCATCCCTACGTCGCCAGCGCCACCCTCGACGGCAAGCCGCTGGACCGCGCCTTCCTGCGCCACGAGGAGATCATGGCCGGCGGCGAACTGCGCTTCACCATGCAGGCCGAGCCCAACCGCGAATGGGGTACGCGTGCCGACGCAAGGCCGTACTCGCAGTCGACGCACTGACGCACAGGCGAGGGCGCGCGGGCGGTGGTCGCCCGCGCCGGCCTCCACTACACTTGCGCACCGGCAGCGGGCCTATAGCTCAACGGTTAGAGCAGAGGACTCATAATCCTTTGGTTCCAGGTTCGAATCCTGGTGGGCCCACCAACTGAATCAACGGCTTGGCTCCGTTTTCGCTCCTTCTTCGCTGACCTCAGAGCTGCCCGGTGCCCGTTTGGTGCCCGTTTCGTTTTCTCGAAATGCGCAGACCTCAGCAGCAATCCACGCCTGCACCTCGCTCATCAGCCAGAGCGATCTCTTGCCGACCTCAATCTGCCCGGAAAAGGTTTTCTCCCCGATGCGGATGTAGATGTAGGCCCGGCTGACACCGGTCAGCTCGCACACACGATCAATCGACCGTAGCTCTTCCAGTTTCTCAGCCGCAGCCACGGCATACTCCTTTCGGCGCCATCGGCGGCGCGCATTGAGCGGCCAAGGCGTCGTATCGATCAGCCTCGGCCAGATAGAATCTCACCCGCTCCTCCCGAATGGAGGGCGGGAAGTTGTAGGTGACGCGCGCTGCATCGGCGGCGACGCGGTTGATTTCGGCCAGGCGCCCCGCGCGGGGCCGAAGATGTCCAGCTGCTAAGCCGGCGACCTGGCGCAAGTACATAGCCAGCACCATCACTAGGTGCAGCCCAGCATCTGTGCGTGCGGATCCAGATGGCCACCACAGGGCAACTCCGGGCTAGTCGTATGGCTGCTGTTGGGGGCTCGGAGTTGATCACCGGCTTGCTGCGGAGTCGAGATCCAGATCTGGTAGACCTGAGGGGAACTTTCGTTGGATGCCGAAGATCAGAGATTGACGCGCGGTAAGGGCTGCTCCGCGTACGGTTGGGTGGTGAACCTCCGCGTCCCAAAATCAAATACTCCCCGCTATAGCCCGCGTGGCACTAGCATCGACTGCAAAGTGGCTTGCCTGCTTTGAAGAAGAAGATTGAAGGAGAAGTGAGATGTCTGGAGCGGTTCGCCGACCATGGCTGTCGGTTGTCCTGATCGGGTTGTGCCTTGCAACAAGTGTCGAGGCGGGATCTCCCACGCCAACGCCCACTGCGGTGCCGGCAAACGATCCGATAGATATCGCTTTCGAGACATTCACCCTCCCCAATGGCTTGCGCGTCATCGTGCATACCGACCGCAAGGCGCCGATCGTGGCTGTCAGCGTGTGGTACCACGTCGGTTCCGGCGATGAGCCGGCCGGACGCACAGGTTTCGCGCATCTGTTTGAGCATCTGATGTTCAGGGGAACGGAACATTCCCCCGGCGACTACTACGGGCCGCTCCAGCGCGTGGGCGCTACCGATGTGAATGCGACGGTGACGCCGGAGCGCACTAACTACTTCCAAGTTGTCCCGAGCACGGCGCTGGATGTGGTGTTGTGGATGGAATCGGACCGCATGGGCCACTTGCTGGGCGCCATCGATCAGGACGCCTTGGACACGGAGCGCGCCATTGTGGAGAACGAGAAGCGCCAGCGCAGGGGTGTACCCTATGGCGCCACTTGGGAATTGCTCTCTCGTGCCAGCTATCCCGAGGGGCATCCGTTTCACCACTCCACCCTTGGGTCGTCGAACGATCTGCGCGCCGCGACTTTGGGTGACGTCCACGACTGGTTCCGGGCGTGGTATGGGCCAAACAACGCCGTGCTCGTCCTGTCTGGCGACATCGACGCCGACACCGCGCGCGAGAAGGTGCTCAAGTACTTCGGTCATATTCCGCCAGGACCGGCAGTCACGAAACATGAGATCGATATCGCCAGGCGTGAAACCACAAGCCGGGAGAGGGTCACCGACCAGGTGCCGCAAGTGCGCATTCACCGCACCTGGAATGTGGCGCAACGCGGAACCCGTGACTTCGACCAGCTGCGCATGCTGGCGCACATCCTTGGGGGCGGCAGCGCATCACGCTTGGGGCGACGCCTGGTGCACTCGGACCGACTCGTCGATGACATCAGCGCTGAGGCGGGCGGGCAACTGGGTTCACGCTTCATGATCGTAGCGAACGTACGTGAAGGCGTGGATCCCGCCTCGGTGGAAGCCGCGATCGACGAGGAACTTGAGCGTCTGCTCGCACGCGGCCCGAGTGCTGCTGAAGTGGAACGGGCGCGGGTCGCGATGCGCGCCGAGTTCGTGAGGAGCATCGAGCGTAATGGAGGCATCGACGGCAAGGCGGAAGTGCTTGCGGCCTGCGAAGTACTTGAGGGCGATGCTGGCTGCTTCAGGCGCTCCATGGAGGTGTTGGCATCCGCCAGGCCAGAGGCGCTAGGCAACGCCGCACGCCGTTGGCTGCGGAAAGGTGATCACGTGCTGACTGTGGTGCCGGGCGCGCGGGCCGAGATTGAGGAGGCGCCTGCCGCAGTACCACCCCCCATGCATCTGGGGGAGCCAGATCCGCGTTACTCTCATGGAGCACCAGCCATCGACCGGGAGCAGGGGCCGCCCGTGTCTGAGATGCTTCCTCAATTGAAGTTTCCGGCGCTTGAGCGTACGCAGCTGTCGAACGGGACACAGGTGATTCTCGCGCGTCGTGATGATGTCCCCCTGGTGCAGATGTCCTACCGGTTTCCGCTGGGGCATGGCAAAGATGCGTCGCCTTCTGGTGTTTCGGGCGTGGCGTTCAATCTGCTCAACGAAGGTGCGGGTGAGCACGATGCGCTCTCGTTCGCGGCGCGCGCGGAGGCGCTGGGTGCCCAGCTGGATTCGAATGTTGACGTCGATGCTGGATCGGTCAATCTGTCGGCGCTGAGCGAAACGCTTGATGCATCCGTCGCGCTGTACGCGGATATGGTCCGACGACCTCGCTTCGACGCCGCTGCGCTCGAACGCGCGCGCGCGAACTCGGTGGGTGCCATCCGTCAAGAAGAGGCCAATCCGCAGATCCTGGCGCAGCGTCTCCTGCCCACGTTGCTCTATGGCGCTGACCATCCCTATGCTGAAGCGTTCAATGGACGCGGCACCATCGCGTCAATCGAACGACTCGGCCGGAACGACATCCTGGAATTTCATCGCACTTGGGTTCGCCCCGAACGTGCCACGCTGGTAGTCGTCGGCGACACGACGCTCGAGGCCGTTGTTGCCGTGCTCGAACGCCATTTCGGTGACTGGCGCGGACCGGGTGAAGCGACTTCAGCTTTAAAGCCGGACGATATCCCTCGGCCAGAATGCCCGCGGGTTTTCCTTGTTGATGTCCCGGGAGCCATGCAGGCGAACATCGTCGTGGGGCAGCTGATTCCTCCCAGTACCGATTCCAGAACCATCGCTTTCGAGGTTGCCAATTCCATCCTGGGTGGTTCGCCAGCCGCGCGGCTCAACATGAATCTGCGCGAGGCCAAGGGCTGGTCATATGGTGTGATCTCGAATCAAAGCAGTGCTGCGGTTCCACGGCCGTGGCGCGTCGTCGCACCCGTGCAGCCGGACCGCGTGGCTGACGCGATAGTCGAAATCCAGCGCGAGATCGCTGACTACGTACGGGGCGGTGCGCCTGCCTCGGAAGAGGAGCTGGCACGGTTTACGGGCAGCCAGATCCGCAGGCTCCCCGGAAGCCATGAGACGAGAGACGCCGTCGTGTCGGAGATTGCGGACATGGTCCGATTCTCCCGCCCTGACGATTGGGTTGCTCGGAAAAGCAAGGCCATCGCACAACTTGACCTCGAACAGGTACAAGCTGCGGCGAGCATTCTGGATCCCGCGCAGCTGACCTGGATCGTGGTGGGCGATCTATCGAAGATCGAGGCACCGGTGCGCGCACTGTCATTGGGAGAGGTGACCGTGATCGATGCGCAGGGCAATCCGGTCATGCCATCACAGGCGCGTTCGGATTTTGGTCGCTGAAGATGTTGCTTGATTGGCTGCCGGGCCCGATCCAGAGGCTCAACGCGCCAACGTTTTTCGCTGTTGCCCCTCAGTTTTATAAGCTGACGCCGCTTCGCTGCGCGGGTCAACTAAGGCGTTCTGCGCACATGGAATTCTCTCCAATCTCTGTTGGGTTTCCTTTGCGTGGCGAGTGACCTGCTTTCAGTTTCACAAGGATGAGCTGGAAAGATGGGAGGTCGGCGACTTCGACCGGAAGAACAGCATTGGATACAGCTTGGGCCGCGTGAAGCTTCACGATTGTTACGGGCGGCTGCAGCCCGTCATTGCGCCATTTGCTGGAACTTTGTATGTGCTGTGGGCGGATGGCCGGGAAGACAAACCGTGAGGCGGTATAGAACCGCGTCTGCTCAACCCGTATGGATGGCGGGAAATTGGCGATGCACGGTGCTCTTGTTTCATGACTTCGCTCCGGTGCTCGTTCAATGCCCTTTTGCCATCGCCTGGCAGCTGGGTCACGACGAAATGCTGAAACTGCTGCTGCAGACGCTCGAGGAGGAGCGGGGCATCGACCAGAAGCTGACCCGCTTGGCCGAAGGCGGCGGGAACCCGCGTGCCGCTGCCGCCGAAGGGAAGAAGTGAATCCGGCCGCGGCACCAGCGCGCTGAGCGGGGCCTGCGCCGTCCTGCCTGGAAGCGCGGCACGGCCGCGGCCTCAGTCCGCCGGCGGCCGTTCCGGTTCGTTCTGCTCGCGCGCCAGCGTGGTGAGCATGCGCATGTGCTGCTTGGCCCAGCGCGCGCCCCATCGCATGCCGGCGCTGGCCGAGCGGACGGCGATGATCGGCAACGGGCGCGAGGGCTCGTGCAGGTACACCTCGACGATCCATCCCTGGTTCCGCCGGCAGATCTCCAGCACCCGCACGCCGCCCAGGCACAGCCGTTTCCGCTCGGGTTCCTCGACCCAGTGGAAAGGCGGAGGCAGGCGGCTGGGGACGGCTTTTGGCATGGAAGGTTCCTCGTAGGGCTGCCGGGTCGAATCCCGGCGTTCCGGCCAGGCGCGGTTGACTGCGGCGTCTGCGGATGGACAGGGCGGATGCCGCTGGCCAGAAGGCGCCGGGGCCGCATGGAAAGGCGGCGTGCTTGCCGGCGTTCCACGGCTGGGTCGGCAGCGCTCCGTGGGTCCGCTGTCGAGCACGCGGTCCCGGGATGCCGTTGCGTGGATCGCGGACGGCGTCGCGGAGTGCGCGGGTGTCAGCTGACGACCAGCACCCAGGACGCGTTCGAATCGCTGAACCGGTACCGCAGGCCTTCGTGGTCGATCTGGCGCGCGAGATTGCCGTGTTCGTCCACCAGCACATACACGTCGACGAGCACGCCGGGCCGGGCATTGACCGCATGGCTGACCAGCGTTTCCAGCGGAACCTGTTCGGTGGCCAGCACGGTGACGGCGCGCCGCTCCAGTCCGGGTCCCTGCAGGAACATGTTCACTTCTTTCAAGACCGCTCTCCTTGTCGATGGTCCTACGGTTGTGGCGAAGACGCCGCTCCCTTCCGCCCGCGCCGGCACGGCCGCCGCGCCATGCCGGTCCACCTGTCCACGGGCGTGCCGTCTCAAAGGCGCACTGCGGGAAACCCGACATCCCTTCGTGGGAGTGCGGGTGCCGCATGAGTCCTGTCTCGACGCGCACCGGTCCCGCACGGGAGTCCCCTGACGTACCCATGGAGGTCGGTGGCGGTTCCCGGTTGCCGTTGCCGGCGGCGGGCTTCTGGCCTGGCGCTTGCTTGTGCAGCAGCGGGCAGGTCGCAGGGATGCTTCGTCCTGCGTCGAGGTATACACGCGATGAAGTTAAGAGAAAGGGATGAACCCCGGACCGCCGGCACGGGCGCACGCAGGGTCGTACCGCGGTGTTGCAGCGCGGGATGCACGGGAGTGCGGACCGGCTCAGGGTAGCGGGGCCGGTGCGGTGGGTAGAATCGTGGCGTTCCGCCGGCCACGCCTGCCGTTTCGATGGCCGGGGTGCGACGGAAGCCGTTGGTGGTGCGTGTCGCCGGGGCGTTGCCGCCGCCGGCAATCAGGGGATCGGGAACAGGGCATGTGCCGTATGGACGATGGTGGGGCGATGGCGGAACAGGGAACCCTGACGGCGACGGGAGACCGGCGGCGTGCCGTGGCCGTTGTCCGGGGATGCGCGCATGCAGCGTGAGATCCCGGCAGGGCGCGGCGCCGGCGACGTGCCGCGCTCGATGTTCACCACGCCGCTCTGGGCGGTGCTGGTGCTGCTTTCCGGCCTGCTGCTGACGGCGTGGATGGCGTGGGGCGAATGGAAGAGCGAGCGCGACCGGGTGCAGTCCCTGCAGCGGTCGCTGGCCGACGCGGCACCGGCGCGCCTGCGCGAACCGCTGGCCGGCGCCGCGCTGGGACTGCGCGCGATGCAGACCGTGCTGCTGGCCGGCAAGGAGCCGCTGGACCAGGCCACTTTCGACAGCTATCAGCGCAACCTGCGCTCGCAGGAGTGGATCCACGGCTACGTGCTGATCGCCCTGGCGCAGCGGCGCGCGGATGCAGGCGACGAGGGCGCGGCCACCTACCGTTACCAGTACGTCGCGCCCCTGGAAGGCAACGAGGTGCTGGTCGGCTTCGACATCGCCCGGCAGCCGGAGAACATGGAGGCACTGCGGCGCGCGCGCGATGCCGACGCGCCGGCCATGTCCGCGCCTTTCCCCTTGCTGCAGTTCCGCGGCCAGCAGGGAGCCAGCGACATGGGCATCACCGTGCGCCTGCCCGCGTATGCGCCGGGCGCCATGCCGGCCACGGTGGCCGAGCGGCGCGCGCGCGAACTGGGCGCGCTGGCGGTCAGCGTGCGCCTGGAGCCGATGGTGCGCCAGGCGTTGTACGGAAGGATCCTTGACCACATGGACGTGGACATCCGCGACCTGGGCGCGCTGCCCGCGCATGCGCGCGTGTTCGCCAGCGCGCCGCTGCCGGCCGCTGCCGGCCAGGTGCAGGCGCGCCGGATGGAGTTCGGCGGCAGGACCTGGGAGCTGCGCCTGTGGCCGCGCCGGCCGATGGGCGCGTGGGGGCAGCTGCGGCTGATCGTCATCGGCGGCAGTTCGATCAGCGTGCTGCTGGCGCTGTTCCTGTGGTCGCAGGCGACCCTGCACCGCCGCGCGGTCGAACTGGGCCGCCGCATGAGCGCCCGCTTCGGCGAAAGCGAGGCGCGTTTCCAGGCCCTGAACGAGATGCTGCCGGCGCTGGTGCTGGTGGCCGACGCGCGCGACGGGCACATCACCTATGCCAACCGCGCTGCGCGGACGCAACTGGGCGACGTCGCCGGCAGGCCGTTGGCGGAGCTGTTCGCTGATGCCGCGCTGGGCCGGGCCGCGGTCGTCGCCACCCTCGCCGACGGTACGTGGAGCAGCCAGGAGGCGTTCGTGGTGCACGGTACCGACGCCGCGCTCTGGGTGAACGCATCGCTGGCCATGCTGGACATGGACCATGTGCCGCACCTGCTGATGGTGGCCGGCGACACCAGCGCGCAGCGCGAGATGACCGAGCGGCTGCGCTACCAGGCCACGCACGACGAGCTCACCGGGCTGTGCAACCGGCGCGAGTTCGAGCGCTGCCTGCGCCAGGCGCTGGCCGACCGCAGCGACGATGCCGGCGCCCGGCCGTTCGTGTTGATGTACATCGACCTGGATCAGTTCAAGCTCATCAACGACCTGTCCGGGCACACCGCCGGCGACCAGCTGCTGGTGCAGCTGTCGCAGGCGATGCGCCGCCACATCCGCGACGGCGACCTGCTGGCGCGTCTGGGCGGGGACGAATTCGGCCTGCTCGCGTCCGGCGTGGACCGCGAGCAGGCCGACCTGCTGGCCGAGCAGGTGCGCGCCTGCATCGAGCGCTCGACCTTCTGCTGGCTGGGACGCAGCTACACGGTCAGCGCCAGCATCGGGCTGGTGCTGGTCGACCGCCCCGGCTGCACGCTGAAGGACCTGCTGGCGTGGGCCGACAGCGCCTGCTACCAGGCCAAGGAAGACGGCCGCAACCGCGTGTGCGTGTACCGCGACGATGCCGACGCCACCCGCCGCATGGGCGAGATGGAATGGGCCAGCCACCTGCGCAGGGCGCTGGAGCAGGACCGCCTGCTGCTGGACTACCAGGAGATCGTGCCGCTGTCGGCCGGCGCCAACCCGGTCACGCGGGTGGAGCTGCTGCTGCGCATGCGCGCCGACGACGGCAGCGTGATCGCGCCGGGTGTGTTCCTGGTCGCGGCCGAGCGCTACGGGCTGATGCCGGCGGTGGACCGCTGGGTGATCCGCACCGCCCTGGCCAACTTCGCCCACCTGCATCCCTGCGGCGAACGCCTGCAGAGCTGCGCCATCAACCTGTCCGGCGCCAGTCTGGAGGACGAGGGGCTGGCCGATTTCATCCTCGATGCCATCGCCCGCCATGGCGTGCCGCCGCAGCGGCTGTGCCTGGAGATCACCGAGACGGTGGCGGTGCGCGACCTGCTGCGCGTGGTGCGGGTGATCGAGCGGCTGCGCGCGGCCGGCTGCCGCATCGCGCTGGACGATTTCGGCGCCGGCATGGCCTCGTTCGGCTACCTGAAGAACCTGCCGGTGGACGTGATCAAGATCGATGGCAGTTTCGTGCGCGACCTCGGCCGCGACCCGATGAGCCGGACCATCATCGACGCCGTCACCCGCATCGGCCACCAGCGCGGCGCCAAGGTGGTGGCCGAATGGGTGGACGACCTGGGCACCCTGGACCTGCTGCGCGAACTGGGCATCGACAGCGCCCAGGGTTTCGCCCTGCATCGTCCCGAGCGCGTGGTGTTCCAGCGCGAGAACGTGGAACGGCCGTAAAGGCGCGAGGTTTGGCGCCGCTCAGCCGCGCACGGCGAACACCCCGTCCAGCTCCGGCCGCGTGCGGAAGCCGGCCCTGGCCAGGCGCGTGGCGACCTCGCGCGGCACGTCGCGGCCTGGCGTCGAATGCAACAGGATCGCGCCGCTTCTTCCGACCGGAGTTCCGCGGTTCGATCACGTCCGGCATCACCTGTACCGCATGTGCAGCGTCAATCGCGTTGAAGTCGTGTGCGCCACTTCCCGTCCGGCTTCGGAATCCAGCGGCTGCGCGCTGGCGACGAAGCCGGCGCCGGCCCGGAGCAGCGGTGCCGCCGCTGCGGGTGGCACGACGGCGGCAGGCGCGGTTGGCCGAGGTATCGTTCGTGATCCGCAGTGCCCCGTGACGTGCCGGGCACGGTCAGCGACCTTGTTGCGGAATGACCTGCCTCGATGCCCAGCGGAACAGGTCTTTGCTGTCCGTGAAGCGGGACTGGTCCGAGGAAGAGCCCAGCGTGACGACGATGAAGCGCCTGCCTCCCTGTGTTCCGCTGGCCACCAGGCAGTTTTCGGCCAACTTCGTACTGCCGGTCTTGATGCCGTCGTAGCCGTCGATCTCCAGGAGACGATTGGTGTTCGCCCAGGCCAGTCGCCGCAGGCTGCCATCGGGCAGATGGACCCTGATGGCTTTGTCCGTGGTGGCCACCACTTCGCGGAACAAGGGGTGCCTGCGCGCAGCTACCGCCAGGGTGACAAGGTCGCGGGCGGTGGTCGTTCGATCCTCCGGGGTACCTCCGTCCCCATAGGGGCTGCGGTAGTGCGTATCGTTCATGCCGAGCCGCCTGGCCGTGCGGTTCATCTCCGCGATGAAATTCACGCGCGTTGCGTTGGCCTCCGTCTTCGCGTTCTCCGGCGTCTCATCGCCGGGTGCCTCGAAGCGCGAATTGAAATGCTCGGCAAAGGCGTTGCCCATGTCGTTGCCCGACGGCAGCATGAGCGCATACAGACCGTCGCGTACCCCGATCCTCTCGCCTTGCCTGAGCCCGGCAACGGAGCCCGGGGTGGATGCGGCCAGCGCTGAAGCCTCTATCTGTTCGTCGAGTATCGCCGCATCCCGGGCCAGTTCCAGCACCACGTAGGCGGCCATCATCTTGGTGGTGCTCGCGGCCTTGCGCGGCTCGTCGGGCAGGTGCGACCAGAGCAGTTTGCCGCTGTCCGCGTCGGCGATGGCACAGGAACGGGCGGTGACCGCCGGTGGCGCCGCGGGATTCTCCGCCGCGGAGGCGATGTTCGCGATGGCCAGCAGGCCGGTGATCAGGGTGAAGGCAACGCGTCGGATCATGGGATTCAGGCTCTCTCGGCGAACGGGAATGGAAGAGTTCGAGCGGGCTGCCATTGCGATCCTGCCGTCTGCCACCCCCGTATCCGCAGGATCGGCGTCCTCGGTACAGTCGGGTCGATATCGGACCGTACGCGTTGCGGACGAGGCAGGCATGAAGACCGGCGATGACCGGGGGAATGCAGGTGTGCGCGACTCATTCCGTTGGCCACGGCACGGATTCGATCTTCCATCCGATGTGCAGTCGCCGTCATTCAAAAGATGGGCGTCAGGCATAGCATCCGGCTATGTCGCCATGCCCGGAGCAGTGCGCCTTCCCTTGTTCCGTCCGCATCCGTGGCACGAGCGGCGTTGCCCGGCCGGCTGCCGGTGCTGGATCAGTGATCGCCTGCGACGACCCGCATGAGCGACCTGGATGAAGATCGCGTTCGCCAACGGCACGGCGGGAAACATGCGTTTGCGAACACGCCCGTGTCGACGTGCCGGACAGGCCAAAAGTCCAGCCCGCACAGTCGTAGTGACCCATTGCGTCAGTGCGGGCTCTTCCTTGGAAAGTCCTGCGTGTGCTCAACAGCGGAACGCCGGCGGGCACAGCCTTCGATGCCAAGGGCGACAACGCGGAGCGGCCCGAAGGGCGCGACGCGTAGCGCGCCGTTCACGCGCGTACGGCGAACACCCCGTCCAGCTCCGGCCGCGCGCGGAAGCCGGCCTTGGCCAGGCGCGTGGCGACCTCGCGCGGCACATCGCGGCCGCTGGTGAGTTTGTTGGGGGTGCCGGTGTAGTGGAACAGCTGGCCGCCGCGGCGCAGCACGCGCGCCAGGTGGTCGTAGAACGCCTGCGAATACAGTTCGCCGGCGATGCCGAAGCGCGGCGGATCGTGCAGCACGGCGTCGACCGAGGCGTCGGGGAGATCTGCGATGGCCTGCGAGATATCGCCGTGGGTTAGCGTCAGGCGTCCGCCCGCAGCGTCCGACTCCGGGTCCGGCGACCAGGGGTTGAGCGTGCGCAGCCACAGCACTTCCGGGCTCTTCTCGAACGAACGTACCGCCGCCACGCCGGACTCCAGGCAGCAGGCGGCGAAGTAGCCCATGCCGCCGCAGGTATCGAGCACCTGCTTGCCGCGCGGCGCGACCAGCGCGACCTTGCGGCGCGCGTCCTCCATCGGCGACAGCTGTGCGCTGACCAGCATCTTGATGCCGTCGATCTCGAACGTCGGCACGCCCCAGCCGGTCGGCACCAGCTTGTACAGGCCGTTGCCGAACCGCGACGCGGGCACGAAATCCCCGCCGTCCCAGTAGTAGACCGTGCGGTCCTTCAACCGCTCGGGCCACGGATAATCGCCGCCGCGCCAACGCCAGTGGTCCGCTTCCAGGAGCGCCTCGTCCTCGCCGCGCCCCAGGTCGAACGAGCCGCTCCAGGCCGCGTTGCCGCGCCGGCGCGCGTCGCGCATGGCGTCGAGCAGCGGGCGGGTGAGCAGGGGGCCGGAGTAGTGGGTCATGCGCTGGGAGTGCCCGTGTGGGAGCATCGGTGCCGGAAAGGGCGGCCATCGTAACCCGGGCGTCCGCGCGCGACGGCCGCCATGGAACTCGCCGCGCCGGTTCCGGTCTAGTTGCCACGGTGCACCGCGGGACTCCCGCCCGCGTGCAGGTCTGCGATGGAGAGGCATGCACGATTCCCGCGTCAGTGAACCCCTGTCCCACCGCATCGGCGCCGGCCTGGCGACCGCGGCGATCCTCTGCCTGGTCGGGCGCGTGCTGTGGCAGGTGCCCGAAACCGCCCCGGAGCAGCGGCAGCAGCGCCTGCAGGTTCGCTGGCTGCCGCGCGAACCGGGCGCGGCGCCGCCGCCTCCGCCGCTCCCGGCCATGGCCCACGCGACGGCGCCCGTCGTTCCGTCCGCGCCGTTGCCGGCCGAGGCCATGCGCCCTTCCACGCCGCCGCCGGCCGCGTCCGCGCCGCCGGCGTCTTCCACTGACTGGTCGCGCCGCCTCTACGCCGCCGATGGCGGGGTCGACCTGCCCGACGGCGTCGCTGCCGACGGGCGCATCCCCGGCAAGGACGAGCGGGTGTTCGAGCACCGCGACGAACTGGCGACGGGCGTGGGCGAGCGCGCCACCGCGGGGCTGTTCTCGAAGCAGCGGGCGGGGACGAAGCAGTCGCGCATGCAGCGCTGGCTCTACGGTGAGGACACCCAGCCGGCGGAAGCGCGGCGTCCCCCAGAGGTGGCGTTCAACCCGTCGCTGCACGAACGCGCGTCCGACCTGGGCAGCGAGGCGACCGGCGATGCCTACAAGGCCGCGCCGATCCGCCACGAACCGCTGCCGGGCCTCGACGGCGAGGCCAGCCGCCGCCTCCGCACCGCCATCGGCGAACTGGAGCGGCGCTATCCGCGGTGCGACGGCGCCGCGCGCCGCCGCTGGTTCGCCACCGCGCTGCAGCACCTGGACGCGCTGGAGCGTCTGGAATACCGCTACCGCCACGGCGCCGACCCGGTCGAGGCCGAACACACGCTGCCCTCGGCGGCCGACAGCGCCTATGACCTGGCGCGGCGCGCGTTGTGGGACGCCGAGCGACGCATGAAGACCTGCGGCTGAGCGCGGCCGCCAGCGCGGGGCAGATCCGGGGCGTCGCGCGTGCGTCCGACGGTCCGGCGATGTCCTCCGCGAAGGGAGCGCCGGTGCGATACGACAACGCATCGACAGCCGCCGGGCAGGCCCGCCGGACAGCGGCTGGACCGCCCAGGTCATTACCGGACAACTTCGCCAACTTCATGTTCCGGAAGGGTTTTTCGCGACGGCGCCTGTCTAGAATCGGGATCCCCTCCACCGCATGGGATTGCGATGAAGCCGATCAGCCTGCTGTCGTGCGCGTTTGTCCTCCTCACCAGTTTCGGTTGCCAAGCCGGGCAGAAACCGACCGCCGAGCCGCAGCCCGGAATCACGCCGGGCTACAGCCATCCGCTTCCGCGCCACGCGCTGGTCGGCTACCTGCACAACTTCGACAACGGCTCGGGCGTGCTGCCGCTGGGGCAGGTGGACGACAGCTGGGACGTGATCGTGCTGGCGTTCGCCGACGACATGGGCGAGGGCCGGATCGCGCTCAACCCGGCGCCGGGGCTGGACAAGGCCCGCCTGATCGCCGACATCGCCGCCCGCCGCGCGCGCGGCGGGATCGTGGCGCTGTCCTTCGGCGGCGAACTGGGCACCGTGACCCTGCAGACGCAGCGCGACGAGGACAACTTCGTGCGCACCACCGCGCAGGCCATCGACGCCTACGGGCTGGACGGCATCGACATCGACCTGGAGAAGATCGCCGGCGTCGTGCACGGCGCGCCGGTGACCGGCCACCTCGTCTCCGCGGTCAAGCGCCTGCATGCCATGTACCCGAACCTGTACGTGTCGATGGCGCCCGAGCACCCCTACGTGCAGGGCGGCTGGGTGTCGATGCAAGGCATCTGGGGCGCCTACCTGCCGCTGATCGACGGCCTGCGTGACGAGCTGGACCTGCTGCACGTGCAGCTCTACAACAACGGCGGCCTGCCCACGCCCTACCACGCGGACAAGCTGCCGGCCGGCAGCGTGGACATGATGGTGGGCTCGGCGAAGATGCTGATCGAAGGCTTCCAGCTCGCCGACGGCAAGGGCCGCTTCGACGGCCTGCGCCCGGACCAGGTGGCGCTGGCCCTGCCTTCCGGCCTGACCGCGGCCGGCAACGGCTACGCCACGCCGGCCGACATCAACCGCGCCTTCGATTGCCTGACCATGGCCACCGCCTGCGACAGCGTGAAGCCGGCGCAGCCGTATCCGGACTTCCGCGGCGTGATGACCTGGTCGATCAACTGGGACGTGGCCGACAAGGGCGCGTTCTCCGTGCCGGTCGGCACGCACCTGCGCCAGGCGCGCGCTAAGCGGTGACCGCGCGGGCGTGTGGCGCCGCCGAGCCGGGCCCGCACGCGTTCGGCCGCGCTTGACGCCAGAAGCCCGCGGCAGGCGTCAGTCCGCCGCAGGCAGCACGCGCAGCGCCGGGAGCCCGACGTGGTGCAGCAGTTCGCGCACCACCACCAGCGCCGCGGCGAAGCGGGGTTGTCCGGGCAGGCCCAGGCTGCGTGCGGGAACGCCGGCCGCCACCCGCGCGAGGCGGTCGAAGACGTCCTCGACCTCGGCGATGGAAAGCGTGGCCGCCGCCAGGGGATCGCGTCCGGCGGCCGGCAGCAACGGCGCCAGCACCGGGTCCGCGCATTCCAGCAGCATTGCCGGCCGATCGCGCAGGGCGGGGATGGCCGGCATCAGCGCATCCTCGACCTGCTGGATGGCCTGTTCGAGCGCGGCGCCGCCCGGCGGAAAATTTTCCAGTCCCGCGGCCAGCAGGCCATCCAGCGACAGCGGCAGCACGACGGCCGCGCCCTGCGGCGGTTGCAGGCGGATCGGGTTGCCCTGCAGGTGCAGTCGCAGGTTCATGGATGACTCCCTGGTGGTTGAGCGGATTGCGACGGGCCGGGTGGTTCCGCGGCCGGCGAGCGTCTATGGTGCCGGGTCCGCAACCGCTGGTATGTACATGGAACGCAGGCATGGGGTGATGGTGGTGGCGGCGCTGACCGTGGGCGCGCTGGCAGCCAGCTATCTGTGGGCGCCGCGGACGCCGCCAGCGCAGGCGCCCGCCGCCACGCCGCTGGGCTGGCGCGCGCAGGTTGACCTGCTGGCCGGCGATGGCGTCGAAGGCGACAGCGTCGGTTCCGGTGCGCAGAGCCGCTTCAGCGATCCGTGGGGCGTGGCGATGGACGCCGGCGGCACGCTGTACGTGGCCGACGCCGGCGACAACAACCGCATCCTCTACCGCTGGCTGGACGGCGCGTTCCACGTGCTGGCCGGCGGCCGCGAGGGCTTCGCCGACGGCCGCGGCAAAGCCGCCGCGTTCAACACACCTTCCGGCCTGGCGCTGGACCGGCACGGCAACCTGTACGTCGCCGATACCGGCAACCACGCGATCCGCAGGATCACCCCGCTGGGCGAGGTGAGCACGCTGGCCGGCGACGGCACCCCGGGCTTCGCCGACGGTATCGGGCGCCAGGCGCGCTTCGACGGTCCGATGGGCGTGGCGGTGGACGCGCAGGGGCGCGTCTACGTGGCCGACACCTGGAACGACCGCATCCGCGTGATCGAGCCCGATGGCCGCGTGTGGACGCTGGCCGGCGGCGACCGTCCGGGCTGGGCCGACGGCCAGGGCGGCGCGGCGCGTTTCGATACCCCCACCGACCTCAAGCTCGACGCCGACGGCACGCTGTGGGTGGCCGACCTGCGCAACGACGCGCTGCGCACCGTGACCCGCGCCGGCCGCGTCACCACGCGCGCCGGCGGCCCCGGGAGCGCGCGCGTGCTGTGGGGGCCGATGACGCTGGCGCTCACCCACGACGGCGTGGCCTACGTCGGCGAGCGCATCACCGGCCGCGTGGTGCAGGTCTCGCCCACGGGGCACGTGGTGGCCGTGGCCGGCGACGCGCAGCGGTTCGCGCGGCCGGCGGGCCTGGCGCTGGCGCCGGACGGAAGCCTGCTGCTCGGCGACGCCGACGCCTACCGCGTCCACCACCTGCGGCTGCAGGTCGCCGGGACGGCGACGGCCGAAGCGCAGGTCGGCCCGGCGATCGACAATCCGCTGCCGCGCAACGAAGGGCGCTGGCCGCTGGCGCCGCAGCTGGGCTGGCACGAAGTGGTCGGCACGCTGGGCGAGGTGCGCGGCAACTTCAGCGGCGAAAGCCGCCACCACCTGCACGGCGGCTTCGACATCCGTGGCGACGTCGGGCAGACGGTACTGGCCATCGCCGCCGCCAAGGTCGGCAGCCCGGCGGCGGCGTGGAGCCTGGGCGGGCAGGCCGAGGGCCTGTCGCTGGACACGCTGGACTACATCCACATGAAGGTGGGCCGGGACGCCGCCGGCCGCGCGCTGGACCCGGCGCGTTTCCAGCTGGTGTACGACGAAGCCGGGCAGCTGGAACGGGTGCGCGTGCGCCGCGGCACGCGCTTCAGGCCGGGCGACGCGCTGGGCAGCATCAACAGCCAGGCCCACGTGCACCTGGCGGTCGGGCCGTCCGGCTACGAGCGCAACGCCGTGCGGCTGGGCTTCGCCAACTACGCCGACCACGTGCCGCCGCGCATCGACGACATCGCCCTGCTCGACGCGCAGGGCCGACGGCTGCGCGAAAGCCGCGATGGCCGCCTGCGGGTGCCGCGCGACGGAGGCGGCCTGCAGCTGGTGGTGGAAGCCTGGGACCAGGTGGACGGCAACCTGCCGCGCCGCAGGCTCGGCCTGTACGCGCTGGGCTACCAGATCCTCGACGCCGGCGGCCGCGCGCTGCCCGGCCACGAACAGCCGCGCATGAACATCGAGTTCAACCGCATGCCGCCGCAGGCGGACGCGGCGAAGGTCGCCTACGCCGAGGACAGCGGCATCACCGTGCACGGCAGCGCGGTGACGCGGTTCCGCTACGTGCTCACCAACACCGTGCGCGACGGCCGGCTGGCGAGCGAGGCGTGGCAGCCGGCGGACCTGCCGCCCGGCGAGTACGTGATCCGGATCACCGCCCGGGATTACAGCGGGAACGAAGCGGTCGAACGCCGCGACCTGCGGATCGTGGTGTCCTGAGCGGCCGCGGGCTGGACACGGCCGTTCAGGCGTCCAGCCGCACCCGCTCGGCCTGCAGGTCGTCCACCTCGCGCACCTCGATGCTGCCGTAGGCCGCCCACGGGAACTGGTGGGCGATGCGCATGGCCTCCTCCGCGTCGGCGGCTTCGATCAGGTTGAACCCGGCCAGGACCTCGCGGGTTTCGGCGAACGGGCCGTCGATGATGCGCGGCTGGCCGCCGCGCGTGCGCAGGGTGCGGGCGCTGGCCGGGGGCTGCAGCTTCTGCGCCATCAGCAGGGTGCCCTGCGCCTGCAGGGCGTCGGCGTGGAACAGGCACGAGCGCATCTGCGCGTCGTACTCGTGCGGCGGCAGCGACTGCAGCAGTTCCGGGTCGATGTAGATCAGCAGCAGGAATTTCATGGCAGGGGCCGGTCCGGGTGGGCCGCCATGATGGCGCAGGAAACCGCTGGCGCGGAAATCATTAACGCGTTCATAAAAAAGATCGGCGGCCTTGTCGATTCCGCCGGCGCCGGTTCGTCGTACCGGGTGTGAAGCGGATCGTCCGGTCCGCAACCGGGAAAACGCGATGAAAGTGATGGTGATTGTGAAAGCGACGGCCGACAGCGAGGCCGGCGTCATGCCGACCCAGGCCGAACTGGCCGCGATGGGCGCCTACAACGAGCGGCTGGTGGAGGCCGGCATCATGCTGGCCGGCGAGGGCCTGCACCCGAGCCGGCGCGGCGCGCGGGTGCGTTTCGACGGCGCGCAGCGCCGGGTCATCGACGGCCCCTTCGCCGAAACCAGGGAACTCATCGCCGGCTTCTGGCTGTGGCAGGTCCGCTCCATGGACGAGGCGGTGGAGTGGCTCACCCGCGCCCCGTTCGACGCCGACGGCACCGCGCCGGTGGAAGTGGAGATCCGCCCGGTCTTCGAGGCCGAGGACTTCGGCGAGGCTTTCACTCCCGAACTGCGCGCGCAGGAGCAACGTCTGCGCGACCGCATCGAACGCAACGACTGATCCATGACGAGGAGACGCACCATGAAACTGATTCCCTTCCTGGGCTTCAACGGCAATACCCATGAGGCGATGGCGTTCTACGCCACGGCGCTGGGCGGCAAGGTGGTATCGGAAATGAAGTACGGCGACATGCCGCCCGGCGACATGGACGGCGAAGGCTGCGGCGGCTTCAATCCCACGCCCGACCAGGTGGCGCACTGCCAGGTCGAGGCCGGCGGCGCGATCCTGATGGCGGCCGACGGCCCGCCGGCGGAAGGGCAGTGTGCCACCACCATCAACGTCGACGTGGACAGCGTCGAGGAGGCCGAGCGCGTGTTCGCGGCGCTGGCCGAGGGCGGTCAGGTGCAGATGCCGCTGGCCGAGACGTTCTGGGCCAGGCGCTGGGGCATGCTGGTGGACCGCTACGGCAAGCCGTGGATGGTCAACTGCATGAAGCCGATGGACGGGGGGCAGTGACGATGGCGACGCCGCAGATGATCTTCGTCAACCTGCCGGTGCGCGACCTGGAGGCGTCCAAGACGTTCTTCGCCGCGCTCGGCTACGCCTTCAACCCGCAGTTCACCAACCAGGACGCGGCCTGCATTGTCATCAGCGAGAGCATCTTCGTGATGCTGCTGGTGGAGCCGTTCTTCAAGGGCTTCACGCCCAACCCGCTGTGCGACGCGCGCAGCCACACCGAAGTCATCACCTGCCTGTCGGCGGCCAGCCGCGCGGCGGTCGACGCGCTGGTGGACAAGGCGCTGGCCGCCGGCGCCAGCGAACCGATGCCGGCACGCGACTACGGCTTCATGTACCAGCGCGGCTTCCAGGACCTGGATGGCCACCTCTGGGAAATCGCCTGCATGGACGGCGAACCGGGCTGATCCACCGGCGGCCGCGCCCCGGCGCGGCCGCCTCCGTACTTCCCGCAGCAAGGAGACGACGATGAGTTACGTGGATGGTTTCGTATTGCCGGTGCCGCAGGCGCGGCTGGCCGAGTACCGGCGCATGGCCCGCCTGGGCGCCAAGGTGTGGAAGGAGCATGGCGCGCTGGCCTACCTGGAAGCGGTGGCCGACGACGTCAAGCCGGGCAAGCACACCTCGTTCCCGCAGGCGGTCAAACTCAAGCCCGATGAAGTGGTGATCTTCGCCTACATCGTCTACCGCTCACGCGCGCACCGCGATCGCGTCAACGCCAAGGCCATGGCCGATCCGCGCCTGGCCGGCATGGACGCCAAGAGCGTGCCGTTCGACGGCAAGCGCATGTTCTGGGGCGGCTTCAAGGTCTTCGTCGAGGCATGACGCACGGCGCGCGCGCTTGCGCGCGCCGTGGCGCGATGGTGTGATCGCGGGAGGATGGAAACCCGCGATCTCCAGCGCAGGCTCGACACGGTGTGGCGCATGGAGTCGCCGCGCCTGATCGCGCGCCTGGCGCGCATGCTGGGCGACCTGGACAGCGCCGAGGAGCTGGCCCAGGACGCACTGGTCGCCGCGCTCGAGCACTGGCCGTCGCACGGCGTGCCCGACAACCCCGCGGCCTGGCTGATGACCACCGCCCAGCGCCGGGCGATCGACGTGCTGCGCCAGCGCCGCCTGCATGCCGACAAGCACGAGGCGATGGCGCAGGATCCGGACCATCGGGGGAGCGTGGTGCGCGACCACGAACGCGAAGTGGAAGACGACATCGGCGACGACCTGCTGCGCCTGCTGTTCGTCGCCTGTCATCCGGTGTTGCCGGCCGACGCGCGCGTGGCGCTGACCCTGCGCCTGCTGTGCGGCCTGAGCACGGCCGAGATCGCGCGCGCGTTCCTGTTGCCGGAACCGACCATCGCCCAGCGCATCGTGCGCGCCAAGCGCACCCTGGCCGAACGCGGCGTGGCGTTCGAGGTGCCGCGGCGCCAGGCGTTGCCGCAGCGCCTGCGTTCGGTGCTGGAAGTGGTCTACCTCGTCTTCAACGAAGGCTATGCCGCCAGCCATGGCGAGGACTGGATGCGCCCGGCGCTGTGCGGGGAAGCCCTGCGCCTGGGCCGCGTGCTCGCCGGGCTGATGCCCGCCTCGGCGCCGGTGCTGGGACTGCTGGCGCTGATGGAACTGCAGGCCTCGCGGATCAACGCGCGCACTGCGGCCGACGGCGCCGCGGTGCTGCTGATGGACCAGGACCGCGGCCGCTGGGACTGGCTGCAGATCGGCCGCGGCCAGGCCGCGCTGGAAAAGGCGCTGGCCCTCGGCGGCGAGGACGACGCCTACGTGCTGCAGGCGGCCATCGCCGGCTGCCATGCACGGGCGCGCCGCGCCGCGCAGACCGACTGGCCGCGCATCGCGCAGCTGTATGCGCGGCTGGCGGCGGTCATGCCGTCGCCGGTGGTCGAACTGAACCGCACCGTCGCGGTGGCGCGCGCGCAGGGTCCGCAGGCCGCCTGGCCGTTGCTGCAGGCGCTGCAGGACGACGGCCGGCTGGATGACTACGCGCCGCTGCAGGCGGTGCGCGGCGACCTGCTGGAGCAGCTTGGCCGCACCGGCGAAGCGCGCGACGCGTTCGAGCGCGCCGCCGCGCTGAGCGGCAACATCCGCGAGCGCGAGGCGCTGTTGGCCCGCGCGGCGAACCTGTCGCCGTAGCGCAGTCACCCGGTCCGCAGGTGCCGGGCTCGCCCGGCACGGGGCTTCGCCGGGAAGGCCCCATGCGGGGCAAGCCCCGCACCTACGATCCGGCGCGTCATTGCATGACCCTCGTAGATGCCGGGCTTGCCCGGCACGTGCTCTTCCGGGAATGCCCCGTTGCGCACCGGGGTGCGCTTCTGCCGCGATGCCCCATGCGGGGGAAGCCGCGCATCTACGGTCCGGCGCGTCATTACATGACCCTCGTACCGGCACGTGCTCTTCCGGGAATGCCCCGTTGCGCACCGGGGTGCGCTCCTGCCGACAATGCCGCATGCAGGGCAAGCCCCGCACCTACGATCCGGCGCGTCATCGCATGACCCTCGTAGGTGCCGGGCTTGCCCGGCACATGGTTTTCCCGGCAATGCTTCATGCGGGAAGGGGCCCGCATCTACGGTGCCGTGCTTCACTTTGCCGGTGCTGGCCGCTGCCCATGCTTTCCGGCACTGCCCGCCCGGCCGCGGCGCTGGCTACACTCCAGCGGTTGTTCGACCCATTGGAGATGGATGTGAAACGAATCGTGATCAGCCTGCTGGCGATGTCGGTGTCCACCGCATTGATGGCCGCGCCGCCGAAGTTCGACGGCGCGCGGATTTCCGCCGACGTGAAGGAACTGGCTTCCGACGCCTATGAAGGCCGGTCGCCGGCCACCGCCGGCGAGGAAAAAACCATCGCCTACCTGAGCCGGCAGTTCGCCGCCGCCGGGCTGCAGCCCGGCGGCGACCTGCAGGACGGCAAGCGCCTGTGGACCCAGGCGGTGCCGCTGCTCAAGGGCGACATCGTCGGCAAGCCGCAGCTGTCGCTGTCCAGCAAGGGCACGCCGCAGGCGCTGACCCAGGGCCAGGAAATTGCCGTGCGCGCGGCCATGAACGGCGACAGCGCGGTGGCGATCAAGGACGCGCCGCTGGTGTTCGTCGGCTATGGCGTGAAGGCGCCGGAGCGCAACTGGGACGACTTCAAGGGCGTGGACCTGAAGGGCAAGATCGCGGTGATGCTGATCAACGACCCGGACTTCGAGGCCGGCGTCGGCGATTTCGACGGCAAGGGCATGACCTATTACGGCCGCTGGACCTACAAGTACGAGGAAGGCGCGCGCCAGGGCGCGGCCGGCGTGCTGATCGTGCACGAGACCGCCCCGGCCTCCTACGGCTGGGCGACGGTGGCCGGCTCCAATACCAACACCATGTTCGATGTGGTGCGCGACAATCCGGCCGCGGCGCACCCGCCGCTGGAAGGCTGGATCCAGCGCGACCTGGCGGTGGACCTGTTCAAGCGCGCCGGCCTGGACTTCGAGGCGTTGAAGAAGCAGGCGCAGTCGCGCGACTTCCGCCCGGTGGAACTGAAGGGCGAAACTTTCTCGGCCGACTACGCGGTCAAGACCGAGGTCATCACCTCGCACAACGTGGTCGCGCGCCTGGAAGGCAGCCGCCATCCGGACGAGACCGTGCTCTATTCGGCGCATTGGGACCACATCGGCGTCGGCGAGCCGGACGCGCGCGGCGACCGCATCTTCAACGGCGCGCTGGACAACGCCAGCGGCACCGCCGCGCTGCTGGAACTGGCGCGCGGCTTTGCCAAGGCGCCGCGCCCGCAGCGCTCGGTGGTGTTCCTGGCGGTCACCGCCGAGGAGAAGGGCCTGCTCGGTTCGGAGTACTACGCCAGCCATCCGCTGTATCCGCTGGGCACGACCGTGGCGCTGATCAACATGGACGGCATGGCGCCGTTCGGCCCGTCGCGCGATTTCGGCATCTACGGCTCGGCGCGGTTCGAGCTGCTGGACCAGCTCAAGGACGTGGCCAAGGGCTGGGACATCCGCTACACGCCGGACCCGAAGCCGGAAGCCGGCCTGTTCTTCCGTTCCGACCACTTCCCGTTCGCCAAGCGCGGCGTGCCGGCGCTGTCGTACTCGGCCGGGCAGGACTGGATCGAGGGTGGCGTGGCCGCCGGCAAGAAGGCCTCCGACGACTACACCGCCAGGCGCTACCACCAGCAGGGCGACGAATGGCAGCCGGACTGGACCTTCGCCGGCGCCGCGCGCGACCTGGAAGTGGTCTACACGCTCGGCGAGCAGCTGGCCAACTCGCGCGCCTGGCCGAACTGGAGCGCCGACGAGCCGTTCCGCGCCGTCCGCGACGCAAGCGCCAGCGAGCGCCGCTGAACCAGCTGGCGGCGTCCCTCCGCCCGGATGGACGCCGCTGACGCCAGGACGCCGCCCCGCAACGGGCGGCGTCCGCGTTTCCGGCCGCCGATTCCAGCCGCCGGCACCGGCATTCGTTCCCCAGATTCCCGTCTTCGTCGCAGGGCGCTTGTGCATGGCGGCCCAGCGCCTATGCTCGCCACCACTGTCCAGCCGGGAACGCCTCCATGATCGCCAGCCTGTGGTTCTGCTTCCGCATCCTCGTGGCCTGGGCGCTGGCGTTGATCGTGCTGGGCATCGTATGGGCACAGGTCTTCGGCGACCCGGGAGCGATATTCGCGCTGCTGGTGATCGGCGTGCTGGCGATGGCGGCGATCAATACCGCCAGCCATCTGCACCGGGTCAAGCTGACGGCGGGCCGCCTGGACCACGACAGCCTGTCCAGCCGCCAACGGCGCCAGATCGAACTGCCGTTCGACGCCGGGCAGGCGTTCGCGCTGGTCGAGTCGGTGATCGCGGGGCTGCCGCGCGTCACCGATATCGAAAGCTCGCCCGGCAGCCTGCAGCTGCGCGCCAAGCTCGTGCGCGTGGACCCCTACAACATGAGCCCGCCCTCGCGCTGGAACCCGCGGTCGTGGCTGGCGATCAAGCGCAACCAGGTGTCGGCGACGGTGACGCCGGGCCAGGGCACCAGCAGCGTCTCCCTGTTGTTCGAGCCCGAAGCGGGCGCCTGGGCCGACCTGCTGATGCCGGACGAGGGCAGCAACCGCGAGAACGCCGAGGCGGTCAGCCGCGCGATGAGCCGGCGCGTTGCCGAGCTGCGCCGCGACGAACGCGAGTCGGCCGAGCGCACCGAGGCGGAGAAGGAACTGAGCGTGGCGCGGCTGAACATGCTGCATGCGCAGGTCGAACCGCACTTCCTCTACAACACGCTGGCCAACGCGCAGGTGCTGACCCGCACCGATCCCGAACGCGCCGAACGCATGCTCGGCCACCTGATCCAGTACCTGCGCAGCTCGCTGCCGGGCATCGACCAGTCGCTGTCGACGCTGGGGCAGGAACTGGAACGGGTACAGGCCTACCTGGAGATCCTGCGCATCCGCATGGGCAACCGGCTGGCGGTGCGGATCGACGTGCCCGACGCGCTGCACGACGTCGCGCTGCCGTCGATGGCCCTGCAGACGCTGGTGGAAAACGCGATCAAGCACGGGCTGGAACCCAAGTCCGGCGGCGGCACGGTCTGGCTGCTGGCGCGCGAATCCGACGGGCAGGTCAACATCACCGTGGCCGACGACGGCCAGGGCTTCGGCGGCAGCAGCGGCAGCGGCACCGGCATCGGCCTGAAGAACCTGCGCGAGCGCCTGCGCCTGACCTGCGGGCCGGAGGCGGGCTTCGCCCTGGTCTCCAACTTCCCCAGCGGCGCCGCCGCGACCCTCACCCTGCCGCGCCGCAGTGCTGCGCCGCCGGCCGTCCCGCCGATGCCGGAGCCGACCCATGCATCTTGATGCCCTGATCGCCGAAGACGAACCGCTGCTGCGGCAGGCGCTGATGGCGCAGCTGCAGCGGCTGTGGCCGGAGCTGCGCATCGTCGCCGAGTGCGAGGACGGCGCAGCCGCGCTGGAAGCGCTGGAAACGCTGAAGCCGGACCTGGCCTTCCTCGACATCCGCATGCCCGGCGTCACCGGCATCGACGTCGCCCGCGCGCTGGAGACGCTCAGCCCGCAGACCCAGGTGGTGTTCATTACCGCCTACGACCAGTACGCCATCGACGCCTTCGAGCGCGGCGCGGTCGACTACCTGCTCAAGCCGGTGGCCGACGAGCGCCTGCTGGCCACGCGCCAGCGCGTGCTCGCGCGGCTGCAGGCCGGCGCGCCGGACCGGCGCCTGCTGGACCAGCTGCTGGAACAGCTGGCGCGGCAGCCGGCCGCCAGGACCGGCGCGCCGCCGCTGGCCTGGATCACCGCCAGCAACGGCCGCGAGACGCGGCTGGTGATGCTGGAGGACGTGCTGTATTTCCGCGCCGACAGCAAATACACCGCGGTGGTCACCGCCGGCGAGGAACTGCTGCTGCGCAGCTCGCTGCGCGAACTGGCCGAAGCGCTCGACCCGCAGCGCTTCCGCCAGGTGCACCGCTCGACCATCGTCAACATGAAGGCGGTGGCGGCGGTGAGCCGCGACAACAGCGGGCGCGGCGTGCTGCGCCTGAAGGACCGCAGCGAGACGCTGGTGGTCAGCCAGCCCTTCATGAGCCTGTTCCGCGGCATGTAAGCCCCGTCCGCGACCCGTACAAGGAGAAGTGCCATGCAGTACCTGACTTTCCTGCTCGGCAGCCTGCTGGCGATGCTGGGTTACCGCGAACCGCAGGGACAGACCTCGATCGTCCGCGTCAACGGCGAGCAGTCCGTGCTCAGCCGCACCACCGTGTCCGGCGGCCAGGCCCGCTTCCAGTGCCTGCAGAGCGACAGCGGCAACTGTTTCTACCGGCTCTACCGCGAACAGTGCCGCGACGAGGCGGCCGGCGAGCTGTGCCGGCGGCAGGCGCTGGACGACTTCAGCGTGGTGGTCGGCGGCGTGCGCGAAGTACAGGGCCTGCCGGCCGGCTTCGGCCAGCAGGTGCGGGCCCGGGAAGCGCAACGCCGCGACTGAGCGCGGCGTTGCGGGAAGGGTGCTGGAACGGAAGACTCAGAACGCCGGCTGCAGGCGCAGTCCGTCGTCGCCGATATGGTTGAGCTTGCCGACCAGTTCCGAATGCTGCCGCATGCGGCCCAGCTCGCGCATGATGCGGATGTCCTCGTGGCGCAGTTCGCGCCGGGACGCCACCGCCTGCTTGTAGTCCAGCACTTCCGGATAGTGCTTGGCCATCTCCAGCGCGTCGGCCACGGTCTCCACGCTGTCGGCGTCGGAACTGATGCGGGCGCGGCTGTTGAACGCCTTCATCCAGCGCTCGAAGCCGGCGGTGTGGTCGAACATGTTGGCCATGAACCAGATCACGAACAGGATCGACACCCACGAGCCGAACACGATGACCACGCGGGTGAAGGTGATGTGGAAGTCGTCGCGCCACAGGTAATTGGTGATCAGCCCCAGGATCAGCAGAGAGGACGCCTGCCAGAGCACGATGGACGCCATCAGCCACTGGCACTTGGCCTTGGCCAGCACGCCCACCTCGTCGCGTATCTGCTCGTCACTCAGGTTCTTCCAGTGCTCGACCTGTTTTTCGAACGGACTGCGGTACAGCTCATTGTCCTGCAGCAACAAACCCAAACCCTTGAACAACGCGATCATGTGGAGCTCCTTGCAGATACTGGCTGGAACGAGCGACGGATACGGCGTGGAACGATCTGGCGCTTCCAGTTCTAGCACTTTCATCCGGCTTGGCAATGGGGGCGGCGCGAAGCAGCGGCGGCGGCATGCCTGCGGAATGCGCCGGGGCGCCGTATTTTTTGCGCCGCGTCATGGCGCAAGTGGCGGAATCGAAAATCGAAAATCCGCCTGCATGTTGCATGCGCACAAGGCCAGAATGGAGGCCGCGTGCACGCGCTTGAGGCGGAGGAAGGTGGGCGCGATGCGCGTCCGGCGCGGTGAGCGTGCGCGGGCGTCCGGCTAGGATGGCCTCCATGCCGTTCCTGCCGCGATCCGTTTCCGCCGCCGCCACCGCCCAGATCCGGCGCTGGGTGCTCGATGCCTTCCCGCGCGACCAGAGCGGCATCGCCTATGACGCCCCTTTGGGCGACCCGGGCTGGTTCGGCCCGGACAGCGTGACCTGGCGCATCCATTCCGAATTCCCGGGCATGCTCGCCGGCGGCCTGTGCGCGCTGATGCTGCAGCTGCTGCACCCGCGCGCGCTGGCCGGCGTGCACGACCATTCCAACTTCCGGCAGGACCTGGTCGGGCGCCTGCGCCGCACCACCGCCTTCGTCGCCGGCACCAGCTACGCACCGGCAGCGGAAGTGGAAAAGCTGGTCGAGAGGGTGCGGCGCATCCATGCGCGCATCGCCGGCACGCTGCCCGATGGCCGCGCCTATGCCGCCGACGATCCGGAACTGCTCACCTGGGTGCACGTCACCGAGGCCCATGGCTTCCTCGAAGGCTGCCGCCGCTACTGCCGCGAAGTGCCGGGCGACATCGCCGACCGCTACTACGACGAGTACCGGCGCGTGGCCGAAGCGCTGGGCGCGCGCGACGTGCCGGCCAGCGAGGCGCAGGTGCGCGACTACTTCGCCGCGCAGCGGCCGCAGCTGTGCATGGACGCGCGTTCGCGCGAGGTACTGGAGGTGCTCGAGGCCGTGCGTCTGCCGGTGCCGCTGCCTGGCGTGTCGCGCGAGTTTTTCCTGTCCGCCGGCGCGGCGCTGCTGCCGGACTGGGCACAGCGGCTGCTCGGTCGCAGCCGCGGCCAGCGCCTGCGCGCCAGGCTGGCCGCGCGCACCCTGCGCGGGGCGGCGCCGCTGTTCCGCGTCGCGCTCGGCGATGGCATCGCCACGCGCGCCTGCCGGCGGGTGGGACGCGATCCGCAGTCGCTGCTGCGATGGCCGCCGTGACGGCGGACCAGAAGAAAACGGGCGCCGAGGCGCCCGTTTTCGTGTGCATGCCGGCGGCGCGCTACCAGACCTTGACCCGCTTGTCCGGCGCCAGGTACAGCGCCTGGCCTTCCTTGACCCCGAACGCCGGATACCACGCATCGAGGTTGCGCACGGTCAGCGCGCGGAACTGGCCCGGCGCATGCACGTTGGTCAGCAGCGAGTTGCGCAGCGCCTGTTCGCGCATCTTGCTGCGCCAGGCCTGGGCGAAGCCGAGGAAGAAGCGCTGGTCCGGGGTGAAGCCTTCCAGGTCCTGCGCCGGTTTGCCCTGCTGCGCCATGCGGTAGGCATCGTGCGCGGTCGCCAGGCCGGCCACGTCGGCGATGTTCTCGCCCAGGGTCAGGCGGCCGTTGACGTGCACGCCCGGGAACGGTTCGTAGCTGCTGAACTGCGCGGCCAGCGCGTCGCCGGCGGCGTTGAACTGCTTCAGGTCCTCGGCCGTCCACCAGTTGTGCAGCCTGCCGGTCTCGTCGAACAGCGCGCCGGCGTTGTCGAAGCCGTGGCTGATCTCGTGGCCGATCACCGCGCCGATGGCGCCGTAGTTCACCGCGTCGTCGGCCGCGGCGTCGAAGAACGGCGGCTGCAGGATCGCGGCCGGGAACACCAGCCGGTTTTCCAGCGGCACGTTCATCGCGTTGATGGTCTGCGGCAGCATCGCCCATTCGCCGTGGTCCACCGGCTGGCCCAGCTTGGCGATGTTGCGGCGGTACTCGAACAGCGCCGCGCGCTGCGCGTTGCCCAGCGCGTCGTCGCGCTTCACTTCCAGCGCGCTGTAGTCGCGCCACGTGTCCGGGTAGCCCATGCCAACCTTGAGCCCGGCGACCTTGGCCTTGGCGTGCGCCTTGGTTTCCGGCGACATCCAGTCCAGCGCGTCGATGCGCCGGGCGAAGGCGGCGATGATGTTCTTCGCCATCTCGTCGGCGCGCGCCTTGGTGGCGGCGTCGAAGTGGCGCTCGACGTAGATCCTGCCGACCGCCTCGCCGACGGCGTTGTTGGTCTCGCTGACGGCGCGCTTCCAGCGCTCGCTCTGCTGCGGGGTGCCGCTCATGGCGGTGCCGTGGAAGGCGAAGTGCGCGTCGGCGAAGGCCTTGGGCAGGTAGGGCGCGGCTTCGTCCAGCGCGTGGAAGGCGAGGTAATCCTTCCAGGCGTCCAGCGGCTCGCTGGCGACCAGCTTCGACAGCCCGGCCACGGCCTTCGGCTGCCAGACGATGAAGTCCTGCTGCGCCGACAGGCCGGCCGCGTCCAGGAACGCCGCCCAGTCCATGCCCGGCGCCTTGCCCGCGAGGTCGGCCTGCTTCCAGGCGTTGGCGCCTTTCTCGACGTCGTTGGTTTCCTCCTGGGTAGCGTGGGCGCGCGCGATCTTCGTTTCCAGCGCGACGATGCGCGCGGCCTTGCCGGCGGCGTCGGCATCACCGGACAGTTCCAGCAGCCGTGCGACATAGCCTTCGTAGGCCTTGCGCAGTTCGGCCATGCGCCCGCCTTCCAGGTAGAAGTCGCGGTCGGGCATGCCCAGGCCGCCCTGCACCAGGTAGGGTGCGTTGCGGTCCGGCTGCAGCAGGTCCACCGACACCCACACCCCGAACAGGTGCGGCGTGTAGAAGTTGGTGGCGTTGAGCAGGTCCACGTCGGCGCGCAGGCTGGCGCCCAGCGCCCGGGCCAGCGCCTGCCTGTCGGCGATGCCGGCGACGGCCTGCAACTGCGGCTGCACCGGCGCCGCGCCGCGCGCCTCGATGCCGGCCTCGTCCATGAACGCGGCGTAGTAGTCGCCGATCCTGCGCGCCTCGCCATCGCCGGCCTTGGCGGCTTCTTCCATGATCGCGCGGGTGTCGGCCAGGGTCTTCTCGTAGATCACGTTGAAGCTGCCGAAGCTGGAGCGGTCGGCCGGGATCTCGGTGCGCTGCACCCACTGGCCGTTGGCGAAGTCGAAGAAGTTGTCGCCGGCGGCGACGCTGCGGTCCATGCCGGACACGTCGAAGCCGAAGCTGCCCAGCTGCGCCTTGACGGCGGCGGCGGGCGTGGCGGTGGCGGCATTGCCCTCGGCGGGGGCCTTGTCGCCGCCGCAGCCGCTCAGCGACAGCGCGGCGCCCAGGGCGAGTGCGAGGATCGAACGTGGCAGGGCCATGGCGGCTCCGGAAGCGGAAAGGGAACGCGCAGTCTAGTCCTGCGGCCCACGGCGCGCGCGCCCGATTCCGGCACTTGCCGGCGCCGCGCGGGTATGCCGCCACGCCGGCACCGCGCAAGGCTTCCCGTCGGGGGCCTTTGTACTGCATGCTGTGAAGACGACATCGATGGCGGCTCCGGGGGGACGGGCCGCATGCTGCTGGCGGCTGCGCGGATGGCGCGCTGCGGCCGTGGCCCGTGGTTTCCGGTGGCAGCGACAAACGACGAAACGAGACCATGCATGCAGACCGATCGCTGACGCTGGGAGGATGCCGGTGCACCGGGACATGACCCACCCGCTGCGCCAGGTCGCCGCGTTCGGGATCGTGATCGCGCTGCTGCTGGCGGCGACGCTGGTGATCATGCTGTGGAACGACCGCGACAGCCGCCTGCAGGCCGCGCAGCGGCAGAGCATGGCGCTGGCGACCGGCAGCGACCGCCTGCTGCGCGCCGAACTGGGCACGATGGAGCGTGCGCTGCGCGGCGTGGCCCGCGACGGGCGCGAATACTACCGGCAGGTGCCGGAACGGGCGCCTGCGCTGCTGGCGGCCAGCATCCGCGGCACGCTCGAACGCAATACCGACCTGGCCTCGATAACCCTGGTGGACGATGCGGGGCAGGCCGTGTCCGAGGGACGCGGTGATCCGACGCTGCCGCGTTGGGCGCTGCCGCAGAACCGGGTGATGGCCGGCGAACTGTATCTTGGCGGGCTGGACGTCACGCCTGATGGCAGCAGGATGCTGATGGTCGCGGTGCCGATGCAGCCGGGCCAGTGGTTGCTGGCGCGCGTACGCCTGGCGGTGTTCCAGCGCGTGGTCAGCGGCCTGGATACGGGGCGGCTTGGGGTGGTGTCGATCAGCAACCGGGACCGGCTCATGTTGGGCCGCAATCTGGAGCCGGAATCGGTAGGTGGCGTTCCTGCGCGCATGCTGGTGCCGCCGCCGCCGGCGGACACGGTCCAGGCGCTGGGGGTAATGGTCAGCCCGATGGACGGCGTGCGCCGCGTGGTGGCGGTGAGCGCGCCGCGCGACTATCCGCTGATCCTGTTCGCCGGCCTGTCCTACGACGAGGTCATGGCGCCGTGGCGTACCTATTTCTACGTCGCCGCCGGCATCTACCTGCTGTACCTGTGCGGGTTCGCCTACCTGTTCGGCAGCATGCGCCGCAGCGCGTTGCGCCAGGCGCGGCTGGCCGAGGAACTGCGCACCGGCGCGGCCGAACTGGCGCTGGCCCACCAGGTCGGCAAGGTGGGCACCTGGTCGATCGACCGGAAGGGCGAGACCGTGCGCTGGTCGGCGCTGACCCGGCGCATGTTCGCGCTGCCGGCGCGGCAGGCGCGCCTGGAGGAGTTCTACGCGCACGTGCACGAGGAGGATCGGCCGTGGCTGCGCCAGCAGGTGCAGCAGGCGACCGACGCCGGGCGCGCGCTGAACGCGCTGTTCCGCCTGGTGCTGCACGACGGTACCGTGCGCTGGCTGTCGGCGCGCGGCGAGCGCGTGCAGGGGCCGGGACCGCAGCCGCGCATGACCGGCGCGGTGACCGACATCACCGAACGGGTGCGCAACGAGGCGCGCGTGCAGCGCGCCGAACACCAGTTCCGCCTCGTCTTCGACCGCAATCCGGCGCCGTTCTGGATCTTCGACCTGGCCACGCTGCAGTTCCTGGAAGTGAACCAGGCCGCGATCGACCAGTACGGCTACAGCCGCGAGGAATTCCTGGCCATGACCATCCTCGACATCCGCCCGCGCGAGGGCTGGGAGGAGATCCAGCGCACGCTGGAGGAATCGCGGGAGGGCAGGACGCCGGCGCCGCAGGTGCGCATGCACCGGCGCCGCGACGGCAGCCTGTTCGAGGTGCTGGGGCATCTGGCGCGGCTGGAGTTCGACGGACGCCCGGCCTGCCTCGTGCTGGCCGAGGACGTCAGCCAGCGGCTGGCCTACGAGCGCGACCTGGCCTGGCGCGCCAGCCACCACCCGGGCACCGGCCTGTTGACGATCGAGGCGCTGGCCGAGCGGCTGGACGCCGGCGCGGCCGGCTACACCATCATCCACGCGCAGCTGCGCGGCCTGCAGATGGTGGCCGACACGCTGGGCCGCGAGGCCGGCGACGAAGTGCTGCAGGCGATGGTGGCCCGGCTCGCCACGCTGGGCATGCGGTATGGCCTGCTGGCCTACCAGCCGGCGGAGGACTTCGTGCTGGCCGTCGCCGGCGGGCACGACCCCCAGCAGGCGCTGGAGGCGCTGCGCGGGGCGGTATCCGAGCCGGTGCGCGGGCGCGATTCCTTCCACCAGCTGGAGCCGCGCATCGGCATGGCGGTCTGCCCGGGCGATGGCGAACAGGCCGACCTGGTGCTGGGCCGCGCCGCGCAGGCGGCCCACGCCGCGCGCGAGAACGGCGTGGTCGTGCTGCGTTTCGACCATGCGCTGGCGCAGCGCCACGCCGACCGGCTGCAGCTGGCCGGGCGCATCCACCTGGCCATCGAGCGCGACGAGTTCGAGCTGTACTTCCAGCCGATCCGCCACGCCGCCGACGGCTCGCCGGCCGTGCTGGAGGCGCTGCTGCGCTGGCCGCAGCCCGACGGCAGCTTCATCCCGCCCTCGGATTTCATCCAGCTGTGCGAGGACACCGGCCAGATCATCGCGCTGGGCCGCTGGGTGATCCGCGCCGCCGCGCGCGCCGCGCGGGCGCTGGCCGACGCCGGCTGGGATGACCTGCCGGTCGCGGTCAACGTATCGGCGGTGCAGTTGTTCAACAGCGACCTGGTCGGCGAGTTCGCCGGCGCCGCCGATGCCTTCGGGCTGCCCTCCGGCGCGCTGCAGATGGAGCTGACCGAGAGCAGCCTGATGCGCAACCCGGCGCAGGCGATGCAGGTGCTGGAGAGCCTGAGCACCAGCGGCATCGCGGTGGCGCTGGACGACTTCGGCACCGGCTTCTCCAGCATGTCCTACCTGCAGCACCTGGCGCTGGATTCGCTGAAGATCGACCGCGCCTTCGTCGCCGACGTCGAACGAAACCCGCGCAACGCCGCCATCTGCCGCGCGCTGCTGTCGCTGGGGCACAGCATGGGACTGGTGGTGATCGCCGAGGGCGTGGAAACCGAAGGCCAGCTCGACTGGCTGGTCGCGCATGGCTGCGACCAGGTGCAGGGCTACCTGCTGGGCCGGCCGATGCCGCTGCGCGAACTGCTGGCGCTGCTGGCGATGGCGCGCGACTCAGGCTGAGGGCGGGGCGGCGGCGTCCGCGCCGAGCTGCTCGACAAGGTAGTCGATGAAACTGCGCACTTTCGGCGCCAGATGGCTGCGGCTGGCGTAGACCGCGTGGATGCCGACCGGCGGCAGCCGCCAGTCCGGCAGCACCGGCACCAGCCGGCCGTCGGCCAGCGCCTGGCCGACGATGAAATCGGGCTGGGCGATGATGCCCATGCCGGCGATGGCCGCCTCGCGCAGGACCTCGCCGTTGTTGGCGCGCATGCGCGCCCTGACCGGTACGCTCGCTTCGCCCTGCGGCCCCTGCAGCTGCCAGCTGTCGCCGCCGGCCCAGTAGCTGTAGGCCAGGCAGGCGTGCTGCGCCAGGTCGTCCGGCCGCGCCGGCGTGCCGTGGCGTGCCAGATAGGCCGGCGCCGCGCACAGCACGATCGCCGCCTCGGCCAGGCGGCGGGCGATCAGCGACGGTGACGGCTGGCGGGTGATGCGGATGGCCAGGTCGAAGCCTTCCTCGACCATGTCCACCTGCCGGTCGGCCAGCGACAGGTCCAGCTCCACGTCGGGGTGGCGTTCGGCATAGCCGGGCAGCAGCGGCGCCAGCCGGGCGATGCCGTAGCTGACCGGCGCGTTGATCCGCAGCCGGCCCGAAGGCTGCAGCGCCTGCGCGCCGACCGAGGCCTCCAGCGCGTCGAACTCGGCCAGCAGCTGCACGCAGCGCTGGTAGTAGGCCGCGCCGATGCTGGTCGGGCTGACCCGCCGCGTGGTGCGGTTGAGCAGGCGCGCGGACAGGCGTTTTTCCAGCGCGGCGATCTGCCGGGTGACGGCGGCGGTGGACAGGTCCAGCGCGCCGGCCGCGGCGCTGAAGCCGTTGCGCTCGACCACCGCGACGAACACCCGCATGGCATCGATGGTGTCCATTGTTTCCGCTTCGGCAATAAAACGTTGAGGACGAGGTTATTTGTTGCCCCGGCCATCGGCAATAACCTGAGCGGCATCGCTCCTGCCGTCTGGAAGCCGCCATGTCCTCCCTGCCGTCCCTGTACATCTCCCATGGTTCGCCGATGACCGCGCTGGAGCCGGGCGCGGTGGGGCCGCGCCTGGCCGAGCTGGCCGCGGCGCTGCCGCGCCCGCGCGCCATCGTGATGGCCTCGGCGCACTGGCTCGGCCGCGCGCCGATGGTGTCGGCCGCGGCGCGGCCGGAGACCATCCACGACTTCGGCGGTTTCCCCGAGGCGCTGTACCAGCTGCAGTACCCGGCCCCGGGCGCGCCGGAACTGGCGCAGGACGTGGCCGCGCGGCTGGCCGCCGCCGGCCTGTCGCCATCGATCGACCCGCGGCGCGGGCTCGACCATGGCGCGTGGGTGCCGCTGCGCTTCCTCTATCCGCAGGCCGACGTGCCGGTGCTGCAGCTGTCGATCCAGCCGTCGCTGGGGCCGGCGCACCAGTGGGCGATGGGCCGCGCGCTGGCACCGCTGCGCGACGAAGGCGTGCTGCTGGTCGGCTCCGGCAGCATCACCCACAACCTGCACGACTGGCGCAGCTACGCGCAGGGTGGGGAAGCGCCGTACGTGCGCCCCTTCATCGAGTGGGTGGAACGGAAACTGCTGGCCGACGACGTGCCGGCGCTGCTGGACTACCGCCGCCAGGCGCCGTTCGCCGAGCAGGCGCATCCCACCGACGAGCACCTGCTGCCGCTGCACTTCGCGATGGGCGCGGCCGGTTCCGACCGGCTCGGCGCGCGCCGCATCGATGCCGGCATCGACATGGGCTTCCTGGCGATGGACATCTACCGCTTCGACGGCGCGGCCTGATCGTCCGGACTCGTGCCGGAACATCCGCCGCCGTCATCGGCGGCGGCGCGGGGCTGTGGTAATTTTTCCGCGTGGTCCAACCGTCGCCGCCATGGTGGTGACTTCGTGGAGAGGCATGCACACGATCGAAGTCGTTCTGGCGATGCTGGTGGCGGTGGTCGCCAGCGGCTACCTGGTAAGGATCCTTCCCTTCTCCCTGCCGTTGCCGCTGGTGCAGATCGGCCTGGGCGCGTTGATTTCCGGGGTGTTCAAGCGCGGCCACGCGCTCGAGCCGGACATGTTCTTCCTGCTGTTCCTGCCGCCGCTGCTGTTCCTGGACGGCTGGCGCATTCCCAAGCAGGGCCTGTTCCGCGACAAGGGCGCGATCCTGGAGCTGGCCTTCGGCCTGGTGGTGTTCACCGTGGTCGGCGCCGGTCTGCTGATCCACTGGCTGATCCCGGCCATGCCGCTGGCCGTGGCGTTCGCGCTGGCGGCGATCATCTCGCCCACCGACCCGGTGGCAGTGGGCGCCATCGCCTCGCGCGTGCCGATCCCCAAGCGGCTGATGCACATCCTGGAAGGCGAGTCGCTGCTCAACGACGCCTCCGGCCTGGTCTGCTTCCGCTTCGCGGTGGCGGCGGTGATGACCGGCAGCTTCTCGCTGGCGCAGGCCTCGCTGACTTTCCTGTGGGTGGCCTTCGCCGGCCTGGGCATCGGCGTGGCGGTGACCCTGGGCGTGTCCACCTTCCAGCGCTGGCTGTGGCGCAGCTTCGGCGAGGAGCCGGGCGCGGCGATGCTGGTCAACCTGCTGATTCCCTTCGCCGCCTACCTGCTGGCCGAGGAATTCAATGCCTCGGGCATCCTCGCCGCGGTCGCCGCCGGCATCACCATGAGCTACGTGGAGCTGACCGGCCGCATCAGCGGCAGCATGCGCGTGCAGCGCACCGCGGTGTGGAACACGGTGCAGTTCAGCTTCAACGGCATCATGTTCGTGCTGCTCGGCGAACAGCTGCCGGGCATCGTGCAGCGCGCGGTGGACACCATCGCGGTCACCGGGCACCGCGAGTGGTGGTGGCTGGCGGTCTACGTGCTGGCGATCAATGCGGCGCTGGTGGTGCTGCGCCTGGCATGGGTGTGGCTGTCGCTGCGCTGGAACCTGCTGCGCGCGCGCTGGCGCGGCGAGGAGCGCGTGAACTCGACTTCATGGCGCGTGGTGCTGGCGATGTCGGTGGCCGGGGTGCGCGGCGCCATCACCCTGGCCGGCGTGCTGACCCTGCCGCTGATGGTGCCTGGCGGCGAGCCGTTCCCGGCGCGCGACCTGGTGATCTTCCTGGCCGCGTCGGTGATCCTGGTGTCGCTGGTCGGCGCCAGCCTGCTGCTGCCGCGGCTGCTGCGCGGCCTGGAACTGCCGCGCGACGACGACAGCCGGCGCGTGGAGGACCTGGCCCGCAAGCTGTCGTCCAAGGCCGCGCTGGCGGCGGTGGAGAAGACGCGCCAGCAGCTGGTGGAAGGCCAGACCACCACCAACGTGCAGCTCTACAACGACGCCGCGGCGCGGGTCAGCCTGCTGTACCAGCGCAATCTGGAAAAGGGGCAGGGCCCGGACGAAGACCCGGAGAAGGTGCGGCGCATGGAGCAGGCCTACCGCAGCCTGCGCTCGGCCGGGCTCACCGCCGAGCGCGAGGAACTGTTCCGCTTGACCCGGCACGGGCAGATACCCGACGAGGTCGCGCGCAAGCTGATCCGCAACCTGGATCTGCTGGAGAGCCGGCAGCGGGATTAGAGGCAGGGGTGAGTGAAGGGGAGTGAGGAGTGAGAAAAAGCAAAAGCAAAAGCAAAAGCCTGGCTGCTGCTTTTGTAGGAGCCGGTTTTACCGGCGATTGCCGTTGTGTGGTCCGATCGTAGAGCAATCGCCGGTAAAACCGGCTCCCACGGGAAAGGTGGCGGAGCGGAGCTCCGCCTGCTTTTTTTCACTCCTCACTCCCCTTCACTCACTCCTCGCTCCAACTACTTCAGATTGAGGAAATACGCCTCGACCGCGCCCTTGATCTTCAGCGTCATCGGGTTGCCGCGACGGTCGCGGGCCTTGCCGGCCTGGACGCGGATCCAGCCTTCGCTGACCGAATATTCCTCCACGTCATCGCGCTCGACGCCGTTGAAGCGGATGCCGACGCCGCGCTCGAGCACGGCCGGGTCGTGGAACGGGCTGGTGGGGTTGACCGCCAGGCGATCGGGAGGGGTATCGCTCATGTCACTGTTCGCTGAAGGCCACCGTGGCCCTCTTCAGGGCACAAGGATAACCGCTGCGGCTTCCGCTGCCGCGCGCGCGGCGGCAGAATGCGCGCCATCACGCAGTGGAGAGCCGCCATGCCCGACAACAGTGCCGACTACGAGGATTCCGACGAACTGCTGCCGACCTTCGACGAGGACGATCATCCGGCGCGGGTGTGGAACCTGCTGTGGCTGATCAATCCCGGCGACGAGGAGACGGCGCTGCAGCAGTTCGACGCCTGGCGCGAGGCGCGCGCCGGCGCGGAGGACGAATCCGGCGACGAGCAGTGGCTGTGGGATCTGAAGGACGCCATCGACTGGCGCGCCGGCTTCTACGTGGACTGGAAGGACGTCGATTCGTTCGTGGCCGCGCTCGACGAGCTGGCCGCGCGCTGGAACCTGCGCATCGACTGGGGCGGCGACCTGGACGACGAGGATTTCGCGCAGGACATCGACGTGCCGGCGCTGATGGCGACCGCGCACGACCGCCTGCGCGAGCACGGCTACTCGCTGTGGAACTGGAACACCGGCGGCGACGGCTACGCCGGCTGGATCGCGCTCAGCCGCGACGACGAGGCGATGCTGGCGCTGTGCTCACTGCTGGGCGTGGAAGTGCGGCCGGGCAGCGATCCGTTCTGAATCCCGCCGTGCCCGCGTGGCTGCGGGGCTTGCCCCGCAGGCGTTTTGCGGACGGGGCAGATGCCACGGGAAGCGTGCGCGGCAGGCCCCCCACCTACGGCTGATATTGCGCGCGGGCGTTGGCGATGACACGCCGCACCAGCTCGCGGTCGGTGTGGCGCGAGATGGCGCGCGCGCCCAGCGCGATGGCGGTTTCGCGCAGCGGCGCCGGCACGTCGTAGTGCGCGCCGCTGGGCCGGTTCTGGAACGCCCGCCGCGGAATCCCGAGCTGCTGCGCCATGGCATGCAGCTCGGGCAGGGTGTCGGCCAGCAGATGCGCCCAGCGCTCGCCCCGCCAGGGGTGTACCGCATCGTCGATATAGACCGTCACCGCGCCGCCGCCGTTCAGGCCTGCGGCTTGTCGCCGGCGTCGGTGTCGGTCGCCGCTTCGGTGGCGCCGGTTTCATCGGCGGCATCGTCGCCGTCGGTCACGGTCGCGGCTTCCTCGCCTTCGACGCCCTCGAACTCGGCGACCAGGCCGGCCAGGTAGTCGTCGGCGCTCTTGCCTTCGGTCGCGGCGGTGGCGTCGATCAGCTGCTGCAGCTGCTCCGAGTACTCCAGCGCGACCTTGCGGCCTTCCTTCTCCTGCACGTTGGCCAGGTGCTTGAGCATGGCCAGCATCGGCACCGGGTTGTCGGCGTTGCCCATGGTCTGGCCGCCGATGGACAGCAGCCACTGCCGGCCCTGCAGGCCGATGGCGGCGACCACCTGGCCTTCCTCGTTCACCAGCACGGCGTGGTTCTGGACCTGCTGCTGCGCGTCCAGGCGCAGGAACGGGCGGCGGGGCTGCTGCTTCTTGCGCTGGTCGCGCTTGGCTTTGGACTGCTTGGACATGATCGTTCGGCAAAAGGAAACGGCCGCCATTGTAGGCGGCCGTTCCGGTCGTTGCCGAACCCGCGGCTCAGCGGGCGCCGACGCCCGGCGTGGCGCCGGCCTCCTCGTCCGCCGCGGCGGGGGCGGGCGGCGCGGCGGCCGGCATCGGCAGCGCGGCGGTGGCCGACAGCGCGGCGGCCTCGGCGTCCTTGGTCATCACCACGATGCTGATGCGGCGGTTGATCGGGTTCTGCGGGTCGGTCTTGTCGAACAGCACCGAGGACGACAGCCCGATCACCCGCGCCACCTTGTCCTCGCCCATGCCGCCTTCCAGCAGGGCGCGGCGCGCCGCGTTGGCGCGGTCCGCGCTCAGCTCCCAGTTGCTGTAGCCCAGCTGCGTGGAATAGGCGGTGATGTCGGTATGGCCGCTGATGCTGATGTGGTTGGGCACCTGGTTGATGAAGCGCGACAGCTCGCGCAGGATCTCGCGCGTGTACGGCATCAGCTTGGCGCTGCCCATGTCGAACATCGGCCGGTTCTGCTTGTCCACGATCTGGATGCGCAGCCCTTCCGGGGTGATGTCCAGCAGCAGCTGGTCCTTGAACGGCTCCAGCGCCTGGCTCTTGCTGATGGCTTCCTCCAGCTCCTGCTTCAGCGCCTCCAGCTGCTTCTTCTCGCGCTCGCGTTCGTCCACCGGCGTGGGCACGGCCTCGCGCTGGTTCTGGAACGGGTCGTCACTGTTGCCGCGGGAGATGTCGGTGGCGCCGCCGAGCTTGATCATCGAGGTGCTGGCGCCACCGGGACCGGCCATGCCCGGCGCCGGGGTGGCGCTGGTGCCGCTGAGCGGGCTCGGGTTGCGGAAATACTCGGAAATGGCCGCGCGCTCGGGCTTGCTGGTGGCGGCCAGCAGCCACATCACCAGGAAGAAGGCCATCATCGCGGTGACGAAGTCGGCGTAGGCCACCTTCCACGAACCGCCGTGGTGGCCGCCGCCCTGGACCTTCTTCACCCGCCGCACGATCACCGTGGGCTTGGCATCGTTGCTGGCCATGGCTTACTTGACCGACTTCAGGTGCTGCTCGAATTCGCTGAAACCCGGGCGCAGCGCCGACGGCACGGTCTTGCGCGCGAACTCCAGGGCGATCTTCGGGTTGTAGCCGCGCAGGCAGGCCAGCAGGGCGGTCTTGACCGATTCGTAGATGCGCGAGTCCTGTTCGGCGCGGGCTTCCACCGCGGCCGCGAGCGGGCCGATGAAGCCGTAGCCGAGCAGGATGCCGAGGAAGGTACCCACCAGCGCGCCGGCCACGTGCGCGCCGACTTCCTTGATGTCGCCGCCGATCGAGCCCATGGTCACCACGATGCCCAGCACCGCCGCGACGATGCCGAAACCGGGCAGGCCGTCGGCCACCTTGGTCAGCACGTGCGCCGGCTCCATCGCCTCGTGGTGGTGCTTTTCCAGCTCCAGTTCGAGCAGCGGTTCCAGTTCGTGCGGCTCGATGTTGGAGCCGATCATCAGCCGCAGGCAGTCGGTGATGAAGTCGATCAGGTGATGGTCGGCCTGGATCTTCGGGTAATTGGCGAAGATCGGGCTTTCGGCGGCGTTCTCCACGTGCTCCTCGAGCGACATGAAGCCCTCGCGGCGCGCCTTGTTGAGCAGTTCGTACAGCAGGCTGAGCACGTCCAGGTAGTCCTGCTGTTTGTAGCGCGGGCCCTTGAACACGCCGACCACGGCCTGCAGGGTCTTTTTCACCGTCTTGGCCGGGGTGCCGACCAGGAAGGCGCCCAGCGCCGCGCCGCCGATGATCACCAGCTCGTAGGGCTGCCACAGGGCGCCGAGTTTTCCGTGCGCGCCGATATAGCCGCCGAGCACGCTGAGGATGACGACAAGCAGACCGACGATGATGAGCATGGGGCACGGGCACGGAGGGGGATAACCCGTTGTCGGCCGGCCCGGGCGAAACTGAAGCGGCGAAATGTGAACTCAGTCGGAGGCCGCGGATTCGGCGCCGCCGCGCCGCAGCGGGTCCGGCCAGGCCGCGCCGCGGTCGACGAAGGACAGCGAAACCGAGTTCAGGCAATGTCTTTCGAAGGTCGGCGGCGGGCCGTCGGGGAACACGTGGCCCAGGTGGCTGCCGCAGCGGGCGCAGGTGATTTCCGTGCGCACCATCCCGTGGCTGCTGTCGCGGACGCGGCCGATGTGCGCCGGGTCGAACGGGGCGAAGAAGCTGGGCCAGCCGGTGCCCGAGTCGAACTTGGTGCTGGAGCGGAACAGCGGCAGGCCGCACAGCCGGCAGCAGTAGGTGCCTTCGCGCTTGTTGTCCAGGAACACGCCGCAGAACGGCGCTTCGGTGCCGTGGTGCAGCAGGACGCGGCGCTCGTCGTCGCCCAGGCCGGCAACCAGGGCGTCGCGCTGGGCGGCATCGGGCGGGGTCAGGTCGAAAGCGGTCATGGGGCGCCTCCGTGGGGGATGGGCGCCCATGGTAGGCCCGGGCGCGACGGGGCTCCAGCCGCCGCGTTTACCGCGCCTGCAGCCGGTTGGGTGCATGCTTGGCGTACATGGTCATGGGGGAGCTTGTGATGAAAAGGATCGCACTGTTGTTGCTGGGACTCGTGGCGGCCGCACCGGCGCTGGCCCAGCTCAAGCCGCCGCCGGCGCCCACCGCGACCCGGCCGGTGAGCCTGCCGCCGCCCTCGAAGCCGGCCACTGACGCGTCGGGCCAGGCCGCCGACAACGCGCGCCTGCGCGAGCGGCTGGAGCGCCCGGCGCTGGGCGACGCCCCGGCCCCCAAACCCGCGGCGAAGCCGCAGCCGGCCAGGGCCGCGCCGGTATACGACAGCAAGGGCCAGCGTCTCAACGGCATGCGCCCGACTGGCCCGGGCCGGGTGATGGATACGCGCACCGGCCGTTACCACGACACCGTGCCCAGCGGCGACGGCGTGCGCGTGGTGAAGAAGGACGGCGACGGGACCTGAGCTTTTCCGGCCGGTCATGCCGGCACTGCCGGCATACGGAGCGGCGGCATGGCCGGTGGCGCGCCCGCGGCGCAGCAGGCGTCCTGCGTCCTGGGAGCCCGCGAAGCGGCATCCTTTGGGCAACCCGCGGCGCTACTCGGCGATCGGCAGGCTGAGCGTCTCCTTCACTTCCTCCATCACGATGTAGCTCTTGGATTCGCGTACGTGCGGCAGGCTGAGCAGGGTGCTGCCGAGCAGCTTGCGGTAGGAGGCCATCTCGTTGATGCGGGCCTTGAGCAGGTAGTCGAAATCGCCCGAGACCAGGTGGCATTCCAGCACGTTGGGCAGCTTGAGCGCGGCGCGGCGGAACTCCTCGAAGATGTCGCCGGATTTGTAGGCCAGGCTGATTTCCACGAACACCAGCAGCCCGGCCTTCACGTACTGCGGGTCCAGCCGCGCGTAGTAGCCGGTGATCACGCCCTCGCGTTCGAGCCGGCGCACGCGTTCGGTGCAGGGCGTGGTGGACAGGCCCACGCGCTCGCCCAGTTCGGTGAAGGATATGCGGCCCTCGGCCTGCAGGATGCGCAGGATGCGGCGGTCGATCTTGTCCAGTTCGCGGCTGCGGGTGGCCATGGCGCTCTGTTTTGCGTGAAGGAAACGGGAAATTACCCTGTTTTATCCATCAATACGGGAAAAATCACTGGGAACCGCTGAATATACTGCGCCGTTCATGGCCCCTGCCCGATTCCAGGCAGGGAATTGACAGGGTAAAGGGCCTGCCGTGTCATCCCCGCCGCCTCCGCGCCGGGCAGGGGCAGGCTCCCAGGAGAGAACGATGCGGGTTCTGATACTCGGCAGTGGTGTGATCGGCACGACTAGTGCCTGGTACCTGCGACAGGCGGGTCACGAGGTGACGGTGGTGGACCGGCAGCCCGGCCCGGCGCTGGAAACCAGCTTCGCCAACGCCGGCCAGCTCTCCTTCGGCTACACCTCGCCGTGGGCCGCCCCTGGCGTGCCGCTGAAGGCGATCAAGTGGCTGTTCCAGGAACACGCGCCGCTGGCGATCCGCCCCACCGCCGACATCGCCCAGTACCGCTGGCTGTGGCAGATGCTGCGCAACTGCACCGCGGGCCGCTACGCGATCAACAAGGCGCGCATGGTGCGCATGTCCGATTACAGCCGCGACTGCATCGACGAGCTGCGCGCGGCCACCGGCATCGACTACGAAGGCCGCCAGCTGGGCACCACCCAGTTGTTCCGCACCCAGCAGCAGCTGGACGCCGCCGCCCAGGACATCGAGGTGCTGCGCCAGTACGGCGTGCCCTACGAGGTGCTGGACCGCCAGGGCATCGTGCGCGTGGAACCGGCCCTGGCCGGCAAGGCCGACACCCTGGTCGGCGCGCTGCGCCTGCCCGAGGACCAGACCGGCGACTGCCAGCTGTTCACCCGCCGGCTGGCCGCGCTGGCCGCCGCGGCCGGCGTCGAGTTCCGCTTCGACCAGGACGTGGCCGGGCTGGAGCGCGACGGCGACCGCATCACCGGCGTGCGCATCGGCGGGCGGCTGGAGACCGCCGACCAGTACGTGGTTGCGCTGGGCAGCTATTCGCCGCAGCTGCTGGCGCCGCTGGGCATGCGCCTGCCGGTGTACCCGCTCAAGGGCTATTCGCTGACCCTGCCGATCACCGACGCGGCGATGGCGCCGACCTCGACCATCCTGGACGAGAGCTACAAGGTGGCGGTGACCCGCTTCGAGGACCGCATCCGCGTCGGCGGCATGGCCGAGGTGGCCGGGTTCGACCTGTCGCTGGACCCGCGCCGCCGCGCCACCCTGGAAAAAGTGGTCAACGACCTCTATCCGCACGGCGGCGACCTGTCGCGCGCCGAGTTCTGGACCGGCCTGCGCCCGGCCACGCCGGACGGCACCCCGGTCATCGGCGCCACGCCGTACCGCAACCTGTTCCTCAATACCGGCCACGGCACCCTCGGCTGGACCATGGCCGCCGGCTCCGGCCGTTACCTGGCCGACCTGATGGACGGCAGGACGCCGCAGATCAGCACCGAAGGCCTGGACATCTTCCGCTACGGCGGCCAGGGAGCGGCCTGATGCGCCCGGCACAGGCCCTGATCGACCTGGAGGCGCTGCGCGGCAATTACCGGCTGGCGCGCGAGTTGGGTGGCGGCAAGGCACTGGCGGTGATCAAGGCCGATGCCTACGGCCACGGCGCGGTCGCCTGCGCGCGCGCGCTGGAGGCCGAGGCCGACGGCTTCGGCGTGGCCTGCATCGAGGAAGCGCTGGAGCTCCGGCAGGCCGGCATCACCACGCCGGTGCTGCTGCTGGAAGGCTTCTTCGACGCGGCCGAGCTGCCGCTGATCGTCGAGCACGGCCTGTGGACCGCGGTGGCCTCGCCGTGGCAGGTCGAGGCGGTGGCCGCGTTCCGCACCGACGCCACGCTGCAGGTCTGGCTGAAGCTGGACAGCGGCATGCACCGGCTGGGCCTGTCGGTGGAGGAATTCCGCGCCGCGCATGCGCGGCTGTCGGCGCTGCCGCACGTCGCGCCGATGGTGCTGATGAGCCACATGGCGCGCGCCGACGAACTGGACAGCCCGCGCACGCTGGAGCAGCTGGAAACCTTCGGCCGCGCCATCGACGGCCTGTCCGGCGAAACCAGCCTGTGCAACTCGCCGGCGCTGCTGGGCTGGCCGCAGGTGCGCAGCGACTGGGTGCGCCCGGGCCTGATGCTGTACGGCGCCGACCCGCTGTACCCGCAGCCGAGCGCGCACGCGGCCCGGCTGCGTCCGGTGATGACGCTGGAGTCGCGGGTGATCGCGGTGCGCGAGATCGGCATCGGCGAGCCGCTGGGCTATGGCGCGCGCTTCGTCGCGCAGCGGCCCACCCGCGTGGGCGTGGTGGCGATGGGCTATGCCGACGGCTACCCGCAGTTCGCGCCCAACGGCACCCCGGTGCAGATCGACGGCGTGCCGGGCCAGCTGATCGGGCGCGTGTCGATGGACATGCTCACCGTCGACCTCACCGACCACCCGCAGGCCGGGCTGGGCAGCATCGTGCAGCTGTGGGGTACCGCGCCGACCATTTCCGAACTGGCGCCGCGCTGCAATACCAGCGCCTACCGGCTGCCCTGCAGCCTCAAGCGCACCCCGCGCGTCTATCTGTCGCAATAAGAAAGGGCCGCGTTCGCGGCCCTTTCCCTGTCCTTCCCTGCATCGGCGCCGCGGCGTTACAGCCCGGCGGTGACGCGGTCGGTGCGCAGCTCGCGGCGCAGCCAGTCGTCGAGCAGGCGCTTCTCGTAGCGCAGCGGATCGGTGTCCGACAGGCGGGTGTTGCCGTACAGGTAGGCGTTGTCCACCAGCTTGCGCTCGCCCTGGTCGATCACCTGGCCCTGCGCGTCGGTCAGGGTGAACTGCAGGCTGATGCGCGGCGGGTAGATGTCGCGCATGAAACGCACATCGTCCATGCGCATGCCGTGCCAGGGCTCGTAATCGCCGGCGCGCTTGATGTCGGTGATGGTCACCGCCAGCTGCTGGCCATCGGGCAGCTGGCTGGACGCCTGCTTGCGCAGGTGCTCGGCCAGCTTCACCACCCAGTCGCCGCGCTCGGCTTCCCAGCGGTTGTGGCTCTGGCGCAGCTCGGCGAATCCGGACGGGTCGTTCCACTGCACCTGCACGGGGCCTTCGCTGGCCAGCGCGCGCGGCGCCTGCGGGTCGGTGACGGTACGGGGGCCGGCCTGGGCGCTGCCGGCGGCGATCAGGCCGGCCAGCACCACTCCGGCGAGGGTCGTGGTTTTCATCGCAACCTCCGGTGTTGGGGTGTCCCCTGCAGTGTGGGGCCGATCCGTGGGCCGGGCAATCGCCGGGCGCCGGACGGTTGGAGCCGGGTTGCGGACGGTTCATCATCACGTACCGTCGATAGCCGCATGCCCAGACTTTCCCCCCGTTGTCGCAGCGCCGCACGGACTTCCGCCGCCTTGACCATGCATCCGCCCGAACTGGAACCGTTCGTTCTGCCCCCGGTTTCCCCGGTGGCCGGAAGCCTGGAGAGCTCCCCGCTGTACCAGGAGGTGTTCGAGGCCGTCGGCACCGGCTTCTGCGTGATCGAGGTGCTGTTCGACGAGGCCCGCGCGGTGGATTTCCTCCATTGCAAGGTCAACGCCGCGTTCGAGCGCATCACCGGCCTGGCCGACGTGGTCGGGCGGCGCGCCACCGAGGTGCTGCCAGGGCTGGACGAGTACTGGTTCCGGGTGTTCGGGCGGGTGGTCGGCGAGGGCATTCCGGTGCAGTTCGAGCGCTACCTGCCGCAGCTCGGGCGCTGGTATTCGGTGGAGGCGGTGCGGCTGGGGCCGGCCGTGGCGCGGCGGGTGGCGGTGCTGTTCTTCGACATCTCGCGGCGCAAGCAGGTCGAAACCGACCTGGCCGAGAGCGAGGCGCGCTTCAGCGCGCTGGCCGACGGCCTGCCGATGCCGGTCTGGGTGCTGGACGACCTGGGCCACGTGCGTTTCGTCAACAACGCCTTCGGCAGCTTCTTCGGGCTGGGCGGCGACCATGCGTTCGGGCCGCGCTGGTGGGAAGGGCTGCTGCATCCGGAAGACCTGAAGGTCTTCGAATACGCGCTGGCCGAGGCGCTGTCCAACGAGCGCGACCTGCACCTGAGCGCCCGCCTGCGCCGCCACGACGGGCAATGGCGGTGGCTGGAGATGAAGGCCGCGCCGCGTTTCTCCGCCGATGGCCGCTTCATCGGCCTGGCAGGCAACAGCCCGGACATCACCGAGCGCCGCGAAATCGAGATGGCGCGCGAGGAACTGCTGGAGGCAGAACGCGCCGCCCGCAACACCGCCGAAGGCATGGCGCGGGTGAAGGACGAATTCCTCGCCACCCTGTCGCACGAACTGCGCACGCCGCTCACCACCATCCTGGGCTGGAGCGAGCTGCTGCTGCAGCGCATGGAGGCCGAGCACCCCATGCGCCGCGGCATGGAGGTGATCGCCAGCAGCGCGATGGCGCAGAAGCGCCTGATGTCGGACATGCTGGACCTGAGCAGCATGCTGCTGGGCAAGGTGCAGCTGGAGGTGGAGGTGCTGGACCTGGCCGAGCAGGTGCGCGAGGCGGTGCGCCTGCAGGAGCTGGTGGCGCAGGGCAAGGCGCAGGCCGTGGTGGTGAGCGTGCCGCCGGTGCCGTGTCCGGTGCTGGGCGATGCGACGCGGCTGCAGCAGGTGCTGTGGAACCTGCTGGCCAACGCGATCAAGTTCACACCGGTCGAAGGCCGGGTCGACGTCGAGCTGCGCCAGGAAGACGGGCACTACGTGGTGGACGTGCGCGACAACGGCGACGGCATCGCGCCCGAATTCCTCGCCCACCTGTTCAGCCGCTTCAGCCAGGCCGATGCCACCACCACCCGCCGCCACGGCGGCCTGGGCCTGGGGCTGGCGATCGTGCAGCAGCTGACCGAGCTGCACGGCGGCTCGGTTTCCGCGCACAGCGCCGGCGCCGGCCAGGGCGCGACCTTCAGCGTGCGCCTGCCGGTATATCGCATGGAGAGCGCCGGTCGCCCGCGGCGCACGGTGCAGCGGGTCGCCGCGGGCGAGCAGGTGGTGGCCGCCCACGCGCTGGCCGGCACCCGCATCCTGGCGGTGGAGGACCAGCCGGAGGTGCTGGCCTATCTCCGGCGCGTGCTGGAGGAGCAGGGCGCCACCGTGGTGGCGGCGGCGTCCGCGGCCGAGGCGCTGGAACTGCTCGACCTGCGCGGCCATGCCGCCTTCGACGTGCTGGTCAGCGACATCGGCATGCCCGGCATGGACGGCTACGGGCTGGTGCGCACCCTGCGCGAGACCATGGGCGTATCCGCCGCCGAGCTGCCTGCCGTCGCGGTGACCGCGCTGGCGCGCGGCGACGACCGCCGCCGCGCGCTCGCGGCCGGCTTCCAGAAACATGTCGCCAAGCCCTACAGCGTGGCGCAACTGGTCGGCGCGATACGCGAGGCCTGCACCGGCGGCTGAACCCGCGGCCGCGCGCGCCGGCCCGGTTCCGGACGGGCCGCTAGAATGGCCGGCTACGTTCCGCTGGATACCCGCGATGGCCGCCGCCCAAGACGCCCCGCTGCAGACCCTGTTCCTCCCGTTCGCCACCGGCGTCCTGCCCTGGCCGCAGGGGCCGGTGCTGTTCCTGCGCGCGCGCGAAGGCTGGCCGCTGCGCGAGCAGGCCGCGCCCGCGCAGCTGGTCTGCGTGCAGAGCTTCCAGCCCTTCGCGCAGGCGCTGGAGCGCGGCGGCTGGGAGGTGCGCGACGAGGCGGCGCTGGAAGCCTCCGCCGAAAAATACCCGCTGGTGCTGGTGCTGCCGCCGCGCCAGCGCGACGAGGCCCGCGCGCTGCTGGCGCGCGCGCTGGAGCGGGTGGCGCCGGGCGGCGTGCTGGTGGCCTGCCAGTCCAACAACGAGGGCGCGCGCTCGGGCGAAAGCGACCTGCAGCTGCTGGCCGGGCTGGGCGGCAAGCTGACCAAGAACCACTGCCGCGTGTTCTGGACCGCACCGCTCGCCGGCAGCCACGACGAAACGCTGCGCCGGCGCTGGGCGGCGCTGGACGCGTCGCGGCCGATCGTGGACGGGCGCTTCCACAGCCGCCCCGGCGTGTTCGCCTGGGACCGCATCGACCCGGCCTCGGCGCTGCTGGCCGAACAGCTGCCGGCCGACCTCGCCGGGCGCGGCGCCGACCTGGGTGCCGGCTGGGGCTACCTGTCGGCCGAAGTGCTGGCGCGCTGCCCCAAGGTCGCCGCGCTGGACCTGTACGAGGCCGAGTCGCGCGCGCTGGCGCTGGCCCGCCGCAACCTGGCCGACAGCCGCGCGCAGCTGGATTTCCGCTGGCACGACGTCACCGCCGGCATCGACGGCCGTTACGACTTCATCGTCTCCAACCCGCCGTTCCACACCCCCGCGCGCGAGGACCGGCCGGACATCGGCCAGCGCTTCATCGCCGTGGCCGCGCAGGCGCTGCGCCCGGGCGGGCGGCTGTTCATGGTCGCCAACCGGCACCTGCCCTACGAGCAGATCCTCAACGACAGTTTCGGGCAGGTGCGCGTGGCGGCCGAGCGCGACGGCTTCAAGGTCATCGTCGGCACCCGCGGGGGGCGCGCATGAAGCTGGTCAAGCACATCGCCAACCTCGGCTACGGCAGCCGCAAGCAGGTGCAGTGGCTGTTCCGCGAGGGCCGCGTCACCGACGCCGACGGCGAGGTGCTGTACGCCGACGACAAGGTGGAGCACGGCGCCATCCGCATCGACGGCGAGCCGCTGGACCCGCCGCCGGGCCTGACCCTGATGCTGCACAAGCCGGCCGGTTACACCTGCTCGACCAAGGACCAGGGCCGGCTGGTCTACGACCTGCTCCCCACCCGTTTCCGCGAACGCTCGCCGCTGCTGTCCACGGTGGGCCGGCTGGACCGCGATACCAGCGGCCTGCTGCTGATGACCGACGACGGCGCGCTGCTGCACCGGATCGTGTCGCCGAAGTCGAAGCTGGACAAGGTCTACGAAGCGCGGCTGGCGCAGGACCTGCGCGGCGACGAGGCGGCGACCTTCGCCAGCGGCGCGCTGCTGCTGGAATCGGAGGACAAGCCGCTGCTGCCGGCCGAACTGGACGTGCTCGGTCCCCGCCACGCGCGGCTGACCCTGCACGAAGGCCGCTACCACCAGGTGCGGCGCATGTTCGCGGCCGTGGGCAACCACGTCGATGCCCTGCACCGCAGCCGCATCGGTGGGCTGGGGCTGGGCGACCTGGCGGAAGGGCAGTGGCGGCAACTGTCGGCCGCCGACCTGCAGGCCCTGTTCGGAGACGCGCCATGACCCTGCTGACGGCACTGTCGGCGCGGCCGCAGGCGGTGATCTTCGACATGGACGGGCTGATGCTGGACAGCGAGCGCGCCCTGCTGGGCTGCCTGGCGCAGGCCGGCGCCGCGGCCGGGCACGACCTGCCCGAGGCCTTCCTGCTGTCGCTGATCGGTTCCAGCGACGCGCTCACCCGCCAGCGCATCGCCGCCCAGGTCGGTGCCGACGCGGTTGATGCCCTGCTGCAGGATTCCTATGCGCGCTACGACGGCCTGGTCGCCGCCGGCGTGCCGCACCGGCCGGGCATCGTCGACCTGCTCGACACCCTGGTCGCCCATGGCGTGCCGCGCGCGGTGGCGACTTCGACGCGGCGCCCGCTGGCGCTGCGCAAGCTCGAAAGCGCCGGCCTGCTGCCGTATTTCGAACACGTGGCGACCAGCAGCGACGTCGCCCATGCCAAGCCTGCGCCGGACATCTACCTGCTGGCCGCGGCCAGGCTGGGCGTCGAACCGCGCCATTGCCTGGCGCTGGAGGATTCGCCCACCGGCGTGCGCGCCGCGCTGGCCGCCGGCATGAGCGTGATCCAGGTACCAGACCTGCTGGAGCCGGACGCCGACGTGCGCGCGCTGGGCCATGCCATCGCCGGTTCGCTGCACGACGTGCGCCGCGCCTTGGCACGCTGGCTGCCATTGCCGGCTTGAACTCCACGGGCGCGCGCCCTACTTCCTTGAGAACGGCGGGCGAGGCCCGCGACAGGGAGGACGCATGGCTCAGGGCGTAGTGGACGATATCCAGACACTGGTCGACATCAACCGCCGCATCGTGGCCGACGGCGAGGTGTTGCCCGCGGTGCAGCTGAAGGACGGCACCCGCGTACAGACCGGCACGGTCGCGGCGATGCTGCACAACATCGGGCTGTACAACGCCGGCGCCCGCGGCGAGGTGGAGCAGGCCCTGCGGTTGGCGGTGCCGACGCTGTTCAAGGTGGGGTTGTTCGAGCTGTTCCCGCCGCAGGAGTGGATCGCCGGCGACAACCCCGGCCGCGCCTTTGTCGGCCGTCTCGCACAGGAACACATGGCCGGCCTGGCCTGATGTGATGGGGCCGGGCGGCCCGTGCCCGCCGGTGATTGCCGGGTGCCGCCATGCGTGGGTGGCGGCCGGGCAGCGGAAAACAGGGCGCGTGCCGTGCGCAGGTCTGCGGCGTGGCCGCTGGTTATCCCCGGGGGGCATGAACAGCGCCGGCCAGCCCCAGGACGGGCCGGTGATGCCAGGTCAATCGTCGGCCAGCAGCCGTTTCCAGCCGTCCACGCCCAGCCTGTCCAGCGTGGCGATGTTGCGCTCGACGATCACGTCCGGGTCCGGGAACGCGGCCACCGCGCGCTCCACGCTGTCCTCGCGCAGCAGGTGCAGGGTCGGCCAGGGCGCGCGGTTGGTGTAGTTGCTCACGTCGTCCGGCGCGGCGCCGGCGAACTGGTACTGCGGGTGGAAACTGGCCACCTGCAGGATGCCCTGCAGGTCCAGCGCCTCCACCGCCGCGTCGGCGTTGTCGAGGAAGTCGTTGTAGTCGAGGAAATCGGCGAGCACCTGCGGGTGCACGATCAGCGTGGTGTCGACCTGCTCGGCCGGCGTGTCGCGCAGCAGCAGCAGCTCCTCGGCCAGTTCCTCCAGCAGCGCCTCGGGCGTGGTGGCGTCACTGAGCACGAAGCGCACCTGCTCCTTGACGTACACCGCCTTGGCGAACGGGCACAGGTTCAGCCCGATCACGGCCTTCTCCAGCCAGCGGCGGGTGTCGGCGATCGGGTCGTGGGCGGTGTCGTTCATGGCGTGCGGGCTGGGAAGCGGGGCGGCCATTCTAGGGGATGCCGGCCGCGGCGGCGGCCAGAAACGCTGCAGGAGCGGCTTCAGCCGCGATGGCGCCTTCCCGGGAAAGCCCCATCGCGGCTGAAGCCGCTCCTGCGGTGACATGCGGCCGGTTGCGGGCCGGCAGGCTCAATCGCGGAAGTTGTCGAACTGCAGCGGCTGCTCGAACTCGGTCTTCTTCAGCAGCGCGATCACTTCCTGCAGGTCGTCGCGCTTCTTGCCGTTCACCCGCAGCTTGTCGCCGTTGATCTGGGTGTCGACCTTGATCTTGGATTCCTTGATCTTCGCCGCGATCTGCTTGGCCAGCTTCTGCTCGATGCCCTGCTTGACCGTGACCTGCTGGCGCGCGCCGCCCAGGTTGGTTTCGATGTCGCCGAACTCCATGCAGCGGAAGTCGATGCCGCGCGCGGCCAGGCGCTGCTTGAGGATGTCGGCCATCTGCTTGAGCTGGAAATCGCTGGGCGCGGCCAGCTTGATCAGCTTTTCGCCGTCCTGCTCGAACTTCGCGTCCACGCCCTTGAAATCGAAGCGCGTGGACAGCTCGCGGTTGGCCTGGTCGATGGCATTGGTCAGTTCGTGCTTGTCGACTTCGGACACGACGTCGAAGGAAGGCATGGGGAAGCTCCTGGCGGAAAAACAGCGGCCATTCTAGGCGATCGCCGCGTGGCGCCGCCGTCAGGGCGCGCCCTTCCACTGCGCATGCAGCAGGTTGGATACCGCGAAGCAGGCCGGCGCGCCCTTGTTGGACAGCACGATCACGGTTTCGCCCGTGTGCGGGTAGGTGCGCACGTCGGTACAGATGCCGTCGGCGTTGCCGCCATGGCCCCAGCGGAAGTCGCGCTTGGGCACGTCCGGGCCGTAACCGGTGGCGAAGAAGCCCAGTCCCATGAATTCGCGCTGCGGCGTGGTCGCCTCCATGAACAGCGGCAGGGGCAGCAGCCGGCCATCACGCAGGGCCTGCACGAAGCGCAGCAGGTCGGCGGCCGGCGCCACCTCGCCGCCGGCGGCGAAGCCGCGCGCCGGCAGCGTGGCGCAGTTGCGTACGCGCCTGCCATCGACTTCGACGTAGCCGGCCGCCAAGTCCGGCGCGGGATCGTCGCAGTCGACGAAACCGGTGCGGGTCATGCCGGCCGGCGCCAGCACGTGCGCGCGGATGTAGGACTCGAAATCCTGCCCGGACAGCACCTCGACCATGCGCCCCAGCACCACGTAGCCGTAGTTGCCGTACTTCTGCTGCGTGCCGGGGGCGAATTCCGGCGCGCGCCCGCCGTGCAGGGCGATGATGTCGGCGGCGCTGCGCAGCCGCGCGCGCCCGGCCGCGTGCGCGGCGCCGAACAGTTCGTCCACGTCGCCGGCGCCGGCGGTGTGGGTGAGCAGCTGCCGCACCGTCACCGTGTCGGCGAAGCCGCGGTGCGGGTAATCCTTGAGCACGTCGCCGACATGGCTGTCCAGGCTGATGCGGCCGGCGGCGACCTGCTGCAGGATCGCCACGCTGGTGAACATCTTGCCGGCCGAGGCCAGGTTCAGGCGGTCGTCGGCGCGCAGCGGCGCCTCGCCGTTCTCGTCGCGCAGGCCGTAGGCCTTTTCGAACACGACGTTGCCGTCGTGCGCGACCAGCACCACGCCGGAAAAGCGTCCAGCCGCCTCCAGTCCGAGGGTGAAGCCGTCCAGCCGCGCAAGGTCGGTGGCCGAAGGTGCCTGCGCGGCGGCCGTCGCGCAGGCCAGGGACAGGGCCAGCGCGGCCAGGGAACGAGGCGGGGTGGACGTGGCAGGCATGCATCCGGCTCCGGCGGCAGATGGGGCGAGCATAGCGGCAACGCGGCGTGCGCCTGCGATAATCCGGCCATGTCTGCTTCCCCCCCGTCCGTTCCGCGCTCTCCCGCCGCCGCCGTGGCGTGGATGCTGTCCGCCGTCGCCCTGTTCTCGTTGATGGATGCCGGCATGAAGCTGCTGTCCGGCAGCTACCCGACCCTGCAGGTGACCATGCTGCGCGGCGCCGCCTCGCTGCCGTTCGTGCTGGTGTGGGTGCTGGCCACCGCCGGACCGCGTTCGCTGGTGCCGGTGCGCTGGGGCCTGCACCTGCTGCGCGGCGCGCTGGGCATGGTGATGATCGGCTGCTTCGTCTACGCGCTGCGCAGCCTGCCGCTGTCCACCGCCTATTCGATCTACTTCGTCGCGCCGCTGCTGGTGGCGGCGCTGTCGGTGCCGCTGCTGGGCGAGCGGGTCGGGCCGCGGCGCTGGGTCGCGATCGGCGTCGGCCTGGTCGGCGTGCTGGTGGTGCTGCGCCCCGGCGTGGACGGTTTCATCTCGCTGCCGGGGCTGATGGTGCTGCTGGCGGCCACCGCCTATGCCATCGCCGCGGTGACGGTGAGCCTGCTGACCCGCACCGATACGCCGCAGTCGATGGTGGTGTGGTTCCTGCTGATCATGGCGGTCGGCGCCGGGCTGCTGGCCTGGCCGCAGTGGCAGCCGCTGCAGTGGAAGCACGCCGGGGTGATCGCCGGCATGGGCCTGGCCGGCGCGCTGGGGCAGATCGCGCTGACCCGCGCCTTCCAGCTGGGCCAGGCGTCGATGATCGCGCCGCTGGAATACACCGGCCTGGTCTGGGTGATCGGCTGGGACCTGCTGCTGTGGGGCGTGCTACCGGACCGCATGACCTGGATCGGCGCGGCGATCATCGTCGCCAGCGGCCTGTACCTGCTGCACCGCGAGCGCGTCCAGCACGCGCGCCGGGCCGGACAGGTGGACCACCCCTGAACGGTCCATCGGCCCGCATAGAACCAAAAGGAATAAGATTCCCTCCGCCCGTGCGGGCGCCGCGGTCCAGGCGCTGCTAGGCTTGCCGCCCCTGCCGTCCGTCCAATCGCCCCTGGCCGTGATCGAGTTCCAGAACCTGCACAAATCCTACGCCGTGGACGGCCGCGCGATCACCGCGCTGCATCCGCTCGACCTGACCATCGGCGCCGGCGAGGTGTTCGGCATCATCGGCCATTCCGGCGCCGGCAAGTCGACCCTGATCCGCCTGATCAACCGGCTGGAGGAGCCCAGCGGCGGCCGCGTGCTGATCGACGGCCAGGACGCCACCGCGCTGGACGCCGAGGGCCTGCGCGCGCTGCGCCGGCGCATCGGCATGATCTTCCAGCACTTCAACCTGCTGTCGGCGCGCACCGTGGCCGGCAACGTCGCCTTCCCGCTGGAACTGGCCGGCACGCCGAAGGCGAAGATCGACGCGCGCGTGGCCGAACTGCTGCGCACCGTCGGCCTGGAGGCGCACGCAGCCAAGTACCCGGCGCAGCTGTCCGGCGGGCAGAAGCAGCGCGTGGGCATCGCCCGCGCGCTGGCCACCGAGCCGAAGATCCTGCTGTGCGACGAGGCCACCAGCGCGCTCGATCCGCAGACAACCGCCTCGGTGCTGTCGCTGCTGGCCAGGATCAACCGCGAGCTGGGCCTGACCATCGTGCTGATCACCCACGAGATGGACGTGATCCGCCGCGTCTGCGACCGCGTGGCGGTGCTCGACGCCGGCCGCCTGGTCGAGAGCGGGCCGGTGAGCCAGGTGTTCCTGCATCCGCAGCACCCGACCACGCGCCGCTTCGTGTCCGAATCCGAGCACGTGGACGAGGGCGAGCTGCACCGCGACTTCGCCGCCGTGGGCGGGCGCATCGTGCGCCTGACCTTCCTCGGCGACGGCACCTACGAACCGCTGCTGGGCCGCATCGCGCGGCAGACCGGGGTGGACTACAACATCCTTTCCGGCCGCATCGACCGGATCAAGGACACACCCTACGGGCAGCTGACCGTGGCCCTGGTGGGCGGCGACCAGAACGCCGCCCAGGCCGGTTTCGTCGACGCCGGCGTGCACGTGGAGGAACTGCGCCGATGATCGTCGCCACCGCCGGCGGTTTCTTCCGCCACCTCGATGCCGGCAAATGGGCCGACATCGGCCAGGCCACCGTCGACACCCTGCTGATGCTGGCCGGCTCGTTGCCGCTGACCATGGCCATCGGCTTGCCGCTGGGCGTGCTGCTGTTCCTCACCGGCTCGCCGCAGCTGCGCCGCCGCCCGCTGCTGTATGGCGTGACCGCGTTGCTGGTGAACGTGCTGCGCTCGGTGCCCTTCATCATCCTGATGATCGTGCTGATCCCGGTGACGCTGGCGATGATGGGCACCTCGCTGGGCGTGCGCGGCGCGATCCTGCCGCTGGTGGTCGGCGCGGCGCCGTTCTACGCGCGCCTGGTCGAGACCGCGCTGCGCGAAGTGGACCGCGGCGTGATCGAGGCCAGCCAGGCGATGGGCGCCACCACCGCGCAGCTGGTGTTCAAGGTGCTGCTGCCCGAGGCGCGGCCAGGCCTGATCGCCGGCGCCACGGTGACCACCATCGCCCTGATCGGCTTCACCGCCATGGGCGGCGCCATCGGCTCCGGCGGCCTCGGCGACCTGGCCTTCCGCGATGGCTACCAGCGCTCGCACACCGACGTGGCCCTGGTCACCGTGGTGCTGCTGCTGGTACTGGTGCAGCTGCTGCAGATGCTGGGCGACCGGCTGGTGCGCCACTACACTCGCCGTTGAGCAACATTTTCGTAGATGCCGGGCTTGCCCGGCATGGGGCTTTCTCGGCAAAACCCCGTGCGGGGCGAGCCCCGCACCTATGCGCATCCCCTCCCGCCGCACTGGAATCCCGATGAAGACTTCCCTGTTCCGTCCGCTGCTCGTTGCCGCCGCCGCGCTGGCGCTGTCGGCCTGCGGCAAGCCCGCCGCCGACGATTCCAGGCTGGTGGTCGCCGCCACCGCCGTGCCGCACGCCGAGATCCTCGAGGTGGTCAAGCCGCTCCTGGAAAAGGAAGGCGTCACCCTGGACGTGCGCGTGTTCAACGACTACGTGCAGCCCAACGACCAGCTGGTGCAGAAGCAGGTCGACGCCAACTATTTCCAGACCGAGCCGTACCTGGATGCCTACAACCGCGACCGCAAGACCGACCTGGTGACCGTGGTCGGCGTGCACATCGAGCCGTTCGGCGCCTATTCGCGCCGCGTCAAGTCGCTGGCCGAACTGCCCCAGGGCGCGGACGTGGTCATCCCCAACGATCCGAGCAACAACAGCCGCGCGCTGATCCTGCTGGACAAGGCCGGCGTCATCAAGTTGAAGGATCCGTCCAACGCCCTGTCCACCCAGCGCGACATCGTCGACAACCCCAGGCAGCTCAAGTTCCGCGAGCTGGACTCGGCAATGCTGCCGCGCGTGCTCGACCAGGTGGACCTGGCGCTGATCAACACCAACTACGCGCTGGATGCCGGGCTCAACCCGACCCGCGACGCGCTGGCGATCGAAAGCAGCGATTCGCCGTACGTGAACTTCCTGGTCGCGCGTACCGACAACCGCGACGATGCGCGCGTGCGCAAGCTGGCCAAGGCGTTGACCGGGCCGGAAGTGAAGGCTTTCATCGAGAAGAAGTACCAGGGCGCGGTGCTGCCGGCGTTCTGAGGCCCTCTATATCCCTGCAGGAGCGCACTTCAGTGCGCGATGGGGCCTTCCCGGTAGAGCTCCATCGCGCACTGAAGTGCGCTCCTGCAGGAACATCGCGGCCGCGCCATCGCCGCCGGTTGTGCGCCTGCCTCGACGGGGGCTAGGCTTCCACCCATGCTTTCGCGGAGGGGCATGGATGGGGTTGCTGCGTTTCGCCGGGCGCCGCATGGCGCATTTCCTGGCCCAGCCGCGCCGCCGGCAGGCGCGCCCGCCCACCAGCGATCCGCACCTGCTGGCGCGCACCCTGCGGCGCGGCGACGTGCTGCTGGTGGAGGGCAACAGCCGCTTCTCCACCGCGATCAAGTACCTCACCCAGTCCACCTGGTCGCATGCCGCGCTCTATATCGGCGAGGAAGCGCTGGCGCCCGGCGGGCCGCGCCAGCCGATGCTGATCGACGTGGACGTGGAAGCCGGCGTGCGGCGCGTGCCGCTGGCCGCCTTCGCCGAGGAACACACCCGCATCTGCCGGCCGCAGGACCTGCCGCCGCCGGTGATCGACCAGCTGGTCGGCTTCATGCGCGCGCGCATCGGCTACAGCTACGACCTGAAGAACGTGTTCGACCTGGCGCGCTACCTGATCCTGCCGCCGGTGCCCGGGCACATGCGCCGGCGCCTGATCGCGCTGGGCAGCGGCGAGCCGACCAAGGCGATCTGCTCGACCCTGCTGGCGCAGGCGTTCGAGTCGATCCGCTACCCGATCCTGCCCGAGATCGAGACGGTGCTTGGCCACGCCGGCGGCCGCGAGCAGCAGCGCGAGATCCTGCACATCCGCAACTACAGCCTGTACACGCCGCGCGATTTCGACGTGTCGCCGTTCTTCGAGATCGTCAAGCCGCGCCTGCAGCTGGGTTTCGATTACCGCGCGCTGCAGTGGAGTGAGGATGGCAATCCTTGAGGGTGTGGTTCCCTTTCTGGGAGTAGCACGGCCGGTATCGCCGCGCTGCGGGGGCAAGGCACGTCAAGGGCGTGGCGCGAAGTGGGAAGGAGCGGAACTCTGATCATGAAGAGGGGCGGGCGGCTTGCTGCGGCCCTCACCCCAACCCCTCTCCCGCAGGGAGAGGGGCTTTGGAGCGTAGGGGCTTCTGGATCAGAAGCGGGCGCCGATGCCGAAGCCCACGGTCCACGGGTCCAGCTTCAGCTTCTCGCCGGTGCCGGCGCCGGCCACGCTCAGTTCCGGACGCGCGTGCATGTAGCGGGCGTCGGCGCGGGCGAACCAGGTGGAGTTGATGTTCATGTCCACGCCGACGGTGCCGATGGCGCCCTTGGCGGTGCGCAGGCCGACATGGTCGCCGCTGGCATCCAGGCCGTCGATCTTCTCGTTGCTGAAGTTCGACTCGTAGTAGCCCGCGCCCACGAACGGACGGAACACGTTGTCGGCGGCGCCGAAGTGGTACTGCGCGCTCAGCGCCAGCGGCTGCTGTTCGACGGTGCCGACCTTGCCGCCGTTGGCGCGCACGCGGTGGTTGAACTTGTCCGCCGCGCCCCACAGCTCGACGGCCACGTTGTCGGTGAAGTAGTAGCTGGCGCTCACGGTCGGCGCCGGGCCGCCGTCGAACTTGTCGATGCCATCGGCCGGGCCGCTCTTGGGCTGCAGCAGCGTCACGCCGCCGACGACGGCGAAATGCTTGCCCGACGCGGTGTCGGCGGAGGTGGTGCCGGCGTCCTGCGCGAACGCGGCGGGCGACAGCGCCAAGGCGCCAAGGACGGCAAGGCTCATGATCTTGGTGGTACGCATGGGGTGACTCCTCGTAGTGCTCTCGGGATTGCGTTGTTATCGAGGCCCTCGGTCGGGGCGGCCACATCCTCGCCGCGGCAGGATGAATCGATCCGCACGCAGCGGACGCCGCGGGCGCGTGCGTTCAGGGAAAATGGCCGCACGCCCGCCGCACCGGCCTGCGCCGGGAAAAGGACATTCATGGAGTTGTGTCGCGCGTGACGAACGAAACGACGCTGCAGGGCCTGCCTGCGCAGGTGAATGCGCGATGCCGCGTGCTCGTGCTGGGTTCGATGCCGGGCATGGCGTCGCTGCAGGCGGCGCGCTACTACGCGCATCCGCGCAATCGTTTCTGGCCGCTGATGGGAGCGCTGTGCGGCTTCGATCCGCAGCAGGGCTATGCGCAGCGCGTGGCCTGCCTGCAGGCCGCCGGCGTCGGGCTGTGGGACGTGATCGGCCGCTGCCGGCGGCGCGGCAGCCTGGACGCGGCCATCGTGCGCGGCAGCGAGTTCGCCAACCCGCTGCCGGAACTGGTCGGGGGACTGCCGCATCTGCGGGTCATCGCCTGCAACGGCGCCGCGGCGGCGCGGGCGTTCGAGCGCCATGTGCGCCCGGCGCTGCCGGCCGGGCATGGATTGACGCTGCTGGCGCTGCCATCGACCAGCCCGGCCAACGCCGCCTGGTCGTTCGAACGGCTGCTGGGCGAGTGGGGGCGGCTGTCGCCGTGGTTGCCGGCGGCGGAACAGTCCGTCCCCTGAGCGGCTGGCCGCACCGGACAGGGCGGGACAGCAGGGAGGCCAGCGACGCCCGCGACAGGGCGCGTGCGGCCATGGAAGGCGGGGCATGGCGTGCCCTTGTCCGCGGACATACGTATGCGAATCCAGCTGCGGCGGTTGGCGCTGCGGCGCGCTGGCGCCACAATAGCGGTTTCCCTCACTGTTGCTGGAGTTGTTTCATGGCCGAAATCAAGGAAGCAGTTGTCCCCGATATCGGTGACTACAGCGACATCCCGGTGATCGAGGTGCTGGTCGCCGTGGGCGATACGGTCAAGAAGGACCAGGGCCTGGTCACGCTGGAATCGGACAAGGCGACGATGGAAGTGCCGTCGGCCGTGGCCGGCGTGGTCAAGGAAATCAAGGTCAAGGTCGGCGACACCCTGTCCGAGGGCAAGGTCGTGGCGCTGATCGAGGTGGCCGCCGAGGGCGCCGCCGACGGCGCCAAGGCCGCCCCCGCCGCCGCGCCGGCCAAGGTCGAGCCGACCGCCGAGACCGGCGCCAAGGTCGAGCCGGTGGCCGTGGCCCCGGTGCCGGACAAGCTGGCCCAGCGCGAGATCGCGCAGGAAGCCGTGCTGGCCGCCAGCAAGCCGGCCAGCCCGCCGGTGCAGTTCAACGCCGAGGGCGTGCTGCCGTCCAACGTGCCCTACGCCAGCCCGGCGGTGCGCGTGTTCGCCCGCGAGCTGGGCGTGGACCTGGCCCAGGTGGCCGGCACCGAGAAGGGCGGCCGCATCACCAAGGCCGACGTGCAGAAGTTCGTCAAGGGCGCGCTGACCGGTGGCGGTGCTGCCGTGGCCGGCGCCCCGGTGGCCGCCGGCGGCGGCCTGAACCTGCTGCCGTGGCCGAAGGTGGACTTCAGCAAGTTCGGCGAGACCGAAGTACAGCCGCTGTCGCGCATCAAGAAGATTTCCGGCGCCAACCTGGCGCGCAACTGGGCGATGATTCCGCACGTCACCCAGTTCGACCAGGCCGACATCACCGAGCTGGAAGCCCTGCGCGTGGCGTTGAACAAGGAGAATGAGAAGGCCGGCATCAAGCTGACCATGCTCGCCTTCCTGATCAAGGCCAGCGCCGCGGCGTTGAAGAAGTTCCCCGAGTTCAACGCCTCGCTGGACGCCAGCGGCGAGAACCTGACCCTGAAGAAGTACTTCCACATCGGCTTCGCCGCCGACACGCCGAACGGCCTGGTCGTGCCGGTGGTCCGCGACGTGGACAAGAAGGGTGTGGTGCAGATCGCGCAGGAAACCGGCGAGCTGGCGAAGAAGGCGCGCGACGGCAAGCTCGGCCCGGCCGACATGAGCGGCGGCTGTTTCTCGATCAGCTCGCTGGGCGGCATCGGCGGCACCGCGTTCACCCCGATCGTCAATGCGCCGGAAGTGGCCATCCTCGGCGTCTCCAAGTCGTCGATCCAGCCGGTCTGGAACGGCAAGGAGTTCGCGCCGAAGCTGCTGCTGCCGCTGTCGCTGAGCTACGACCACCGCGTCATCGACGGTGCGCTGGCCGCGCGTTTCACCACGTACCTGTCGCAGGTGCTGGCCGACATGCGCCGCGTGCTGCTCTGATCCCGAGGACTTGAAAGATGGCGAACACGATTGAAGTCAAAGTCCCGGATATCGGCGATTACAGCGCGGTGCCGGTGATCGAGATCCTGGTGGCCGTGGGCGACACGGTGGCCAAGGACCAGGGCTTGGTGACGCTGGAATCGGACAAGGCGACGCTGGAAGTGCCGTCCTCGGCCGCCGGCGTGGTCAAGGAGGTCAAGGTCAAGCTCGGCGACAAGCTGTCCGAGGGCGACGTGGTGGTGGTGCTGGAAGCCGCAGGCGCGGCCGCCGCGCCGGCATCCACCGCACCCGCCGCGACGCCGGCTCCCGCCGCGCAGCCGGCTGCTGCGGCCGCGCCGACGGCGGCGGTGAGCGCGCCGGCGGCTCCGGCCCCGGCCGCCAGCGGCCCGGTCGAGGTCAAGGTGCCGGACATCGGCGACTACAGCGGCGTGCCGGTCATCGAGGTGCTGGTGGCCGTGGGCGATACGGTGGCCAAGGACCAGGGCCTGGTGACGCTGGAATCGGACAAGGCGACGCTGGAGGTGCCGTCCTCGGCCGCCGGCGTGGTCAAGGAGGTCAAGGTCAAGCTCGGCGACAAGCTGTCCGAGGGCGACGTGGTGGTGGTGCTGGAAGCCCAGGGCGCCGCGCCCGCGGCGGCCGCCGGCAACGTGGCGCCGGGCAGCAAGCCGCCGGTGACGCCGTCGCACCGCGCGCCGGACCCGGCCGTGGCCGCCCGGGCGCTGCCGTCCACCGGCCGCGCCGCCGACATCGAATGCCGCATGGTGGTGCTGGGCGCCGGCCCCGGCGGCTATACCGCCGCCTTCCGTTCGGCCGACCTGGGCATGGATACCGTGCTGGTGGAGCGCTACGCCAGCCTCGGCGGCGTCTGCCTCAACGTCGGCTGCATTCCGTCCAAGGCGCTGCTGCACGCGGCCGAGATCATCGACCACGCCGCGCATGCCGATGAACTGGGCATCGCCTTCGGCAAGCCGAAGATCGCCCTGGACAAGCTGCGCGAGTACAAGGAAAAGGTCGTCGGCCAGCTGACCAAGGGCCTGGCCGGCATGGCCAAGCAGCGCAAGGTGCGCACCGTGCAGGGCGTGGCGAAGTTCGTCTCGGCCAACGAGCTGGAGATCACCGGCGACGACGGCAGGACCCAGCTGCTGCGCTTCGAGCAGTGCATCATCGCCGCCGGTTCGCAGGCGGTGAAGCTGCCCAACTTCCCGTGGGACGACAAGCGCGTGATGGATTCCACCGACGCGCTGGAACTGGCCGACGTGCCGAAGTCGCTGCTGGTCGTGGGCGGCGGCATCATCGGCCTGGAAATGGCCACCGTGTACAGCGCGCTGGGCGCGGCAGTCACCGTGGTCGAGTTCATGGACCAGCTGATGCCGGGCGCCGACAAGGACCTGGTCAAGCCGCTGGCCGACCGCCTGAAGAAGCAGGGCATCGAGGTGCACCTGAAGACCAAGGCGTCGGGCGTCACCGCCGACAAGAAGGGCATCACCGTGACCTTCGAGGCCGCCACCGCGGGCGAGAAGCCGGCGATGGAAAGCGGCACCTTCGACCGCGTGCTGGTGGCCGTGGGCCGCGCGCCGAACGGCAGGAAGATCGATGCCGACAAGGCCGGCGTGGAAGTGACCGACCGCGGCTTCATCCCGGTGGACCGGCAGATGCGCACCAACGTGCCGCACATCTTCGCCATCGGCGACATCGTCGGTAACCCGATGCTGGCGCACAAGGCCACGCACGAGGGCAAGCTGGCCGCGGAAGTGGCCTTCGGCGAGAAGAAGGAGTGGGTGGCGCGGGTGATTCCGTCGGTGGCCTACACCAACCCGGAAATCGCCTGGGTCGGCGTCACCGAGACCGAAGCCAAGGCCAAGGGACTGAAGGTCGGCGTGGCCAAGTTCCCGTGGGCGGCCAGCGGCCGCGCCATCGGCATCGGCCGCACCGAGGGCTTCACCAAGCTGGTGTTCGACGAGGAAACCCACCGCGTCATCGGCGGCGCCATCGTCGGCGTGCATGCCGGCGAACTGCTGGCCGAGATCGGCCTGGCCATCGAGATGGGCGCGGAAGCCGAGGACATCGGCCACACCATCCACGCCCACCCGACGCTGAGCGAATCGGTGGCGATGGCCTCGGAGATCTACGACGGCACCATCACCGACCTGTACATCCCCAAGAAGAAGTGATCCACGCGACGCCCCTTCACCGGGGCGTCGTCGTTTCCGGCGTCTGGAGGAGCAAGGACATGCGGCGGGCGATCGTGGCGGTGGTGTTGCTGGCAGGTACGGGCAGTGTGCTGGCGGAGGAGGCGGACCCACAGCTGGATGCGGCGTTGCTGCAATGCCCGGGTGCGGCGCCGTTCGTGAAGGCGGACAGGCTGCGCGAACAGGCACTGGCGCGCAGGAGCGCCGGCATCGTGCCGTCCGAGCCGGACCTGCGCGAGCAGCTGCTGGAAATGGCGCGCCTGGACCAGCAGGCGCGCGACGGCGACTGGTCGCAGGCGATGGTCGAGAAGATGCTTGCGGTGGACGCGGCGAACCTGCCGAAGATCAGGCAGGTGGTCGCCGACCATGGCGGCCTGCCGGACGTGCGCGCGGTCGGCGTGGACGGCCTGCGCGCGGCCTGGCTGCTGGTGCAGCACGCCGATGCCGATGCCGGTTTCCAGCGGCAGGTGCTGGACGGGCTGGCGCCGAAGGTGGCCAGCGGCGAGGTTTCATCGCGCGAATTCGCCCTGCTGACCGACCGGGTGCTGGTGAATTCCGGCAAGCCGCAGCGCTACGGCAGCCAGCTCGCCGCCATTGGCGGCAAGTGGCAGCCGAAGGCCATGGAAGCGCCGGAGCAGGTGGACCAGCGCCGCGCCAGCATCGGGCAGATGCCGCTGGCGGATTACATCTGCGTCGCGGCGCAGATGTTCCCGGCCCCGGCGACCGATGCCGACGGCAAGCGGCTGTAGGCCTGCCCTCGGTGCCGTGGCGCGGCGCCCTGCCGCGTTGCCCGCAAAGCGCCTGCCCGGCACGGGCCGCTGCCACGGCGACCGTGAGCGGCCGGCTCAGAACGACAGGCTCACGCCCGCCAGCGGTCCCTTGAACTCCTGCTTCAGGCCGATGACGCCGTCGCTTCCCTTCCTGTCGGCGTCGAGCTTGAACCAGTCGTAGCCGGCGAAGATGCCGAAGTTCGGGTTGAAGTTGTACTGCACGATGGCGTTGGCGCGGCTGAGGTCGCCCTCGTAGTCGTCGAAGCTGCCCCAGCTGGTGTTGAGGTACTGGCCCTGCAGGTTGATAAGCCAGCGCTCGGACGGGGTGAAGGTCAGCCGCGCGCCTACCACCGGTGCGATGCCGTCGGTCCTGTCGTCGAGGAAACGGCCCTGGTAGAGATCGCCGAGATCGGCGTAGCCGTGCGCGCTGACCTTGGCGTACTCGGCGCCCAGCTGCAGGCCCAGGTCGAAGCGGTCGCCATCGACCACCGAGTAGTCGTAGACGAGGCTGGCGATCTGGTACTTCAGTTCGCCCTTGACGAAACTGCCGGCGGGCACGGTGGTGTCGTCGAAGCTGACGCTGTCGTCCAGCGTCTGGCGGCGGTCTTTGTCGTACTTGAAGTAATCGAATATCAGCCGCTGCCGGTCGCTGAGCCGGAACAGGCCGTCCACGCGCGGCTCCCATTCCTTGCCGCCGAGATCGAAGTCGCGGTCGAACGCGACCTCGCGTCCGTCGATGTCGGTATTGCCGCGCAGGGTGTTGGACGAATCGATGTTCATCGCGCCCACGCGCAGGGTGAAGCGCGGATCGCCGTCGGCGGCGCTGGCCGGCGCGGCGTGCAGGAGGGAGAAAGCGAGCGCGCAGGACGCGCAGGTCATGAGGGGAGGGGAAAGTCGCATCGTTCGGGTCGCTCCGTGTGTGTTGAAACCGGAGCCGCTACCCTGGACGAGGGGGCGTGCCACCTGCGTGACCGGAAGGTGCAGGGAATGTGCAAAGTGCGGCGAGGTGGCCCGTTCGCGGACCACCCCGCCCGTTGCGTCCGTCGCGCACATCGACGAGGTAATGGCGGCGGACGTGCATCTGACCCGGCGGAGCCGCCGAAGTTCCTCATGCTGCATCGCAAAAAACGGGTTCCCCGGCCCTACCCGGAGCCGGCTGAAAAATCCAGTAAATGCCGCAACTTGCGATCCGGAGGAGGGCAGCTTGTGGCGGTTGTCTCGCAAAATGTCCCCCTGCTATAATTTGGCGGCTCGATGAGGCGCCCCCGGCGCCGCCCAGATCTCCTTGTTCCATGAAGCAGGACATTCCACGTGCTGAACTCCGTTGATGCGGGTCGGCGGCTGATGCTGCGTGCCGCGGTCTACCCGCTGGCCGCAGTGGTTGTCCTGGCTCTGGCCTTCCTGCTGGTGGGGCCGAAGTACGCCCTTGGCGCGCTGGTTTCCGGCGTGACGGTGGTGGCGGGGACGGTCCTGGCGGCATGGGTGGGGCTCGGCGGCGGCGTACAGGCCGCTGGTTCGGCGATGATCCGCATGTTCCTTGGGTTCGCGCTGAAGATCGTGCTGATTGTCGCCGTGCTGGCAATGGCGTTCGTCTGGTGGCGGCTTCCTCCCTTGGCGCTGCTGGCGGCGATTCCAGTGGCGCTGATGTTCCAGGTTCTGGCTCTGGCCAGGCGTTGATCGAATTCATAAAAGGTTCCGGACTCATGGCGGGCGAGGCTCTAACCCCTACCACCTATATCCAGCATCACCTGCAGAACCTGACCGCCAAGGTCGGGGACGGCGGCAGCTTCTGGACCATCCACGTCGATACCATCGTCACCGCGGTGCTGCTGGGGCTGCTGATGGTGTTCGCCTTCTGGATGGCCACCCGCAAGGCCACCGCCGGCGTGCCGGGCAAGTGGCAGGCCTTCGTCGAGATCTGCCTGGAGTTCGTCGACCGCCAGGCCAAGGACACCTACCACGGCAAGAGCAAGCTGGTGACGCCGATCGCGATCACCATCTTCTTCTGGATCCTGCTGATGAACCTCATCAAGATGATCCCGGCCGACTTCATCGCCAAGCCGCTGGAGTGGGCGGGCGTCCACTACTGGAAGCCGGTGCCGACCGCCGACGTCAATGCCACCCTGGGCATGTCGATCAGCGTGTTCTTCCTGATGGTGTTCTTCTCGCTCAGCTCCAAGGGCTTGGTCGGCTTCGTGAAGGAGTTCCTGACCGCCCCGTTCGGCAAGTGGATGATGCCGTTCAACCTGATCCTCAACATCGTCGAGTGGCTGAGCAAGCCGATCTCCCTGGCGATGCGACTGTTCGGCAACATGTTCGGCGGCGAGATCGTCTTCCTGCTGATCTGGGTGCTGGGCGGCGCCGGCTTGTTCGGTGCTGTTGCCGGTGGCGTGTTCGGCCTGGGCTGGATGCTGTTCCACCTGCTGGTGATTCCGCTGCAGGCCTTCATCTTCATGATGCTGTCGATCGTGTACCTGAGCCTGTCGGAAGACAGCCACTGAGTTGCAAGCTTCATCCAGTTCCAACCTTCATCCGTTTCATCACCCTTAGCTACCTTTAGTTCTCGGAGAAAACCATGTACTTCGCCGTCCTGACCAATCTCGCCCAAGTTCAGAGCTCCACCGCCCTTGCCGTCGGCATCATGATCGGCCTGGCCGCGCTGGGCGCCGGTCTGGGTCTGGCCATCATGGCTGGTAAGTTCCTGGAATCGGCCGCCCGCCAGCCGGAACTGATCCCGGTCCTGCAGGTCCGCATGTTCATCACCGCCGGCCTGATCGACGCCGCGTTCATCATCTCGGTCGCCGTCGGCCTGCTGCTGGCCTTCGCCAACCCGCTGGCCGCTGCCCTGCTGGCCGAAGCCGCCAAGCTGGCGGGCTGATCCAGCTGAAGTGAGACGGCCGGATGCCTTGCGGCATCCGGCTTCGGATGAAGGTCCGGTTGCGCCGCCGTCGCGGCGGCGCAGCCACCCCGACACCAGCGATCGAGCTAACCCATGAATATCAATCTCACCCTCATTGCACAGGCCCTGGCCTTTGCCGCGCTGATCTGGATCATCGCGACCAAGATCTGGCCGCCGCTGATGAAGGCCATCGAAGAGCGCCAGCAGAAGATCGCCGAAGGCCTCGCCGCTGCCGACCGCAGCCAGAAAGACCTGGCCCAGGCGGAAGTGAAGGTCAACGAGGCGCTGAAGGAAGCCCGTGGCAAGGCCAACGAGATCATCGACCAGGCCCACGCCCGCGCCAACCAGATCGTCGAGGCCGCCAAGAACGAAGCCATCGCCGAAGCCAACCGCCAGAAAGAACTGGCCCAGGCTGAAATCGACGCCGCCGCCAACCGCGCCCGCGAAGACCTGCGCAAGCAGGTGTCCGCCCTGGCCGTGACCGGTGCCGAGAAGCTGCTCAAGCGCGAAATCGACGCCAACGCCCACAAGGCGCTGCTCGACGAGCTGGCCGCGGAGATCTGATAGATGAGCCAGGCCCTCACGCTTGCCCGCCCGTACGCCCGCGCCGCGTTCGCGATTGCGCGCGAGGACGGCAAGTTCGCGCCGTGGTCCGAAGCGCTTGCGTTCTCCGCCCGCGTTGCCGCCGATCCGCGCGTGTCGGCCCTGCTGTCCAACCCGGAGCTGGCCCGCGGCGACGCCGTCGCCCTGCTGGCCCCGGAAGCGGCGGGCGAAACCTACGGCCGCTTCCTGAACCTGCTGGCCGAGTCGCACCGCCTGCAGCAGCTGCCGGAGATCGCCGGCCTGTTCGACCAGCTGCGCGCGGAAGCCGAAAACGTGGTCAAGGCCACGGTGACCTCGGCGGCCGAGCTGTCGGCCGACGAGCTGGAAAAGATCAAGGTCGCGCTGCGCAGGCGTTTCGGCCGCGACGTCGAGGTATCGACCGCGGTGGACGCTTCGCTGATCGGCGGCGCCGTGATCGATGCCGGCGACGTGGTCATCGACGGTTCGCTCAAGGGCAAGCTGTCGCGCCTGCAGACCGCGCTCGCACACTGAATTCACTTATCGTCCGGCTTGATCGCCGGCACTAGGACTTGACGATGGCTACCACGCTCAACCCCTCCGAAATCAGCGAACTGATCAAGAACCGCATCGAGAAGGTCGCCCTGTCCGCGGAATCGCGCAACGAAGGCACCGTGACCTCGGTGTCCGACGGCATCGTGCGCATCTACGGCCTGGCCGACGTGATGCAGGGCGAAATGATCGAACTGCCGAACAACACCTACGCGCTGGCGCTGAACCTGGAGCGCGACTCGGTCGGCGCCGTGGTGCTGGGCGACTACGAGCACCTGCGCGAAGGCGACGTGGCCAAGACCACCGGCCAGATCCTGTCGGTGCCGGTCGGTCCGGAAATGCTCGGCCGCGTGGTGAACGCGCTGGGCGAGCCGATCGACGGCAAGGGCCCGCTGGGCACCTCGCTGACCGCTCCGGTGGAGCGCGTGGCCCCGGGCGTGATCTGGCGCAAGTCCGTCGACCAGCCGGTGCAGACCGGCTACAAGTCCGTCGACTCGATGATCCCGATCGGCCGCGGCCAGCGCGAGCTGATCATCGGCGACCGCCAGACCGGCAAGACCGCGATGGCCATCGACGCGGTGATCAACCAGAAGGGCACCGGCATCAAGTGCGTGTACGTCGCGATCGGCCAGAAGGCCTCGACCGTGGCCAACATCGTGCGCAAGCTGGAAGAAAACGGCGCCCTGGCCCACACCGTGGTCGTGGCCGCCACCGCTTCGGAGTCGGCCGCGATGCAGTACATCAGCGCCTACTCCGGCTGCACCATGGGCGAGTACTTCATGGATCGCGGCGAAGACGCCCTGATCGTGTACGACGACCTGTCCAAGCAGGCCGTGGCCTACCGCCAGATCTCGCTGCTGCTCAAGCGCCCGCCGGGCCGCGAAGCCTACCCGGGCGACGTGTTCTACCTGCACTCCCGCCTGCTCGAGCGCGCCGCCCGCGTGTCCGAGGAGTACGTGGAGAAGTTCACCGAAGGCAAGGTCACCGGCAAGACCGGTTCGCTGACCGCGCTGCCGATCATCGAGACCCAGGCCGGCGACGTGTCCGCCTTCGTCCCGACCAACGTGATCTCGATCACCGACGGCCAGATCTTCCTGGAAACCGACCTGTTCAACGCCGGCATCCGCCCGGCCGTGAACGCCGGTATCTCGGTGTCGCGCGTCGGCGGCTCGGCCCAGACCAAGATCATCAAGAAGCTGTCCGGCGGCATCCGCATCTCGCTGGCGCAGTACCGCGAGCTGGCGGCGTTCGCGCAGTTCGCCTCGGACCTGGACGAAGCCACCCGCAAGCAGCTCGAGCGCGGCCAGCGCGTCACCGAGCTGATGAAGCAGAAGCAGTACGCGCCGATGTCCATCGCCAACCAGGCGCTGTCGATCTACGCCGTCAACGAGGGCTACCTGGACGACGTGCCGGTCAACAAGCTGCTGGCGTTCGAAGAGGGCCTGCACGCCCACTTCGCCAACACCCAGGGCGAGCTGGTCAGCAAGGTCAACGCCACCGGCGGCTGGGACAACGACATCGAGGCTGCCTTCAAGAAGGGCATCTCCGAGTTCAAGACCACCGGCAGCTGGTAAGAGCCGGGACCCGGGACCCGGGACCCGGGACTCGCGAAAGCGGGTTCCGGGGTTCGGGAACAGCGCCGGGAAACGGTTGGCATAAACGACGCGCGACGAGGGACCTTCCCGGGTCCCGGGTCCCGGGTCCCGAGTCCCGAGAAGAGAAATGGCAAGCGGACGCGAAATCAAAACCAAGATCAAGAGCGTGCAGAACACCCGCAAGGTGACGCGTGCGCTCGAAATGGTCTCGGCCTCCAAGATCCGCAAGGCGCAGGATCGGATGAAGACCTCGCGTCCGTACGCGCAGGCGATGAAGCAGGTGATCGGCCACCTGGCCCAGGCCAGCACCGATTTCCAGCATCCGTTCCTGGTCGAGCGCGAGAACGTCAAGCGCGTGGGCTACATCGTGATCTCCTCCGATCGCGGTCTGGCCGGCGGCCTGAACAACAACCTGTTCCGCAAGGCCGTGGCCGAAATGCGCGGCTGGCAGGACAAGGGCGCCGAGATCGACATGGTGACCGTCGGCCAGAAGGCCAGCGTGTTCTTCCGCCGCGTCAACGTGAACATGGTCGGCAGCGTCACCCACATCGGCGACCAGCCGAAGCTGGAAACGCTGATCGGCGTGATCAAGGTCATGCTCGACGCCTTCACCGAAGGCAAGGTCGACCGTGTGTACCTGGTCTACAACCGCTTCATCAACACGATGACGCAGAAGGCGTCCTTCGACCAGCTGCTGCCGTTGCCGGCCAGCGAGACGCAGGTCGCCTCGCACGACTGGGACTACCTGTACGAACCCGATGCCGCGACCGTGCTCGAGCACGTGATCACGCGCTACATCGAGTCGCTGGTCTACCAGGCCGTGCTGGAGAATGTTGCTTCCGAGCACGCGGCACGCATGGTGGCGATGAAGGCGGCAAGCGACAACGCGAACAAGCTGATCGGAACCCTGCAGCTGGTCTACAACAAGGCCCGCCAGGCAGCGATCACCCAGGAAATCTCCGAAATCGTCGGCGGCGCGGCAGCGGTCTGACGCGCACAGTCAAAGTATTTACTTAGAGGATGCAGCAATGAGTCAGGGCAAGATCGTTCAGATCATCGGCGCGGTCGTCGACGTCGAATTCCCGCGCAGCGACGTGCCGAAGGTGTACGACGCGCTGAAGGTCGAGAACACCGACATCACCTTGGAAGTCCAGCAGCAGCTCGGCGACGGCATCGTCCGCGCCATCGCGCTGGGCTCCACCGACGGCCTGAAGCGGGGCCTGGTGGCCAACAACACCGGTCGCGCCATCTCGGTGCCGGTCGGCGCCGGTACCCTGGGCCGCATCATGGACGTGCTGGGCCGCCCGATCGACGAAGCCGGCCCGGTCGTCGCTTCGGATTCGTGGGAAATCCACCGCGCCGCCCCGTCGTACGAAGACCAGTCCTCCTCGACCGAGCTGCTGGAAACCGGCATCAAGGTCATCGACCTGATGTGCCCGTTCGCCAAGGGCGGCAAGGTCGGCCTGTTCGGCGGCGCCGGCGTCGGCAAGACCGTCAACATGATGGAGCTGATCAACAACATCGCCAAGGCGCACAGCGGCCTGTCCGTGTTCGCCGGCGTGGGCGAGCGTACCCGCGAGGGCAACGACTTCTACCACGAGATGAAGGACTCCAACGTCCTGGACAAGGTGGCGATGGTATACGGCCAGATGAACGAGCCGCCGGGCAACCGCCTGCGCGTCGCCCTGACCGGCCTGACCATGGCCGAGTACTTCCGCGACGAGAAGGACGCCAACGGCAAGGGCAAGGACGTGCTGCTGTTCGTCGACAACATCTACCGCTACACGCTGGCCGGTACCGAAGTGTCGGCGCTGCTGGGCCGCATGCCGTCGGCGGTGGGCTACCAGCCGACCCTGGCCGAGGAAATGGGCGTCCTGCAGGAACGCATCACCTCGACCAAGACCGGTTCGATCACCTCGATCCAGGCCGTGTACGTGCCCGCGGACGACCTGACCGACCCGTCGCCGGCCACCACCTTCGCCCACCTGGACTCGACCGTGACCCTGTCGCGTTCGATCGCCTCGCTGGGCATCTACCCGGCGGTGGACCCGCTGGATTCCACCTCGCGCCAGATGGACCCGCAGGTCATCGGCAACGAGCACTACGAGACCGCCCAGCGCGTCCAGCAGACCCTGCAGAAGTACAAGGAGCTGAAGGACATCATCGCCATCCTGGGCATGGACGAACTGTCCGAGGAAGACAAGCAGGCCGTGTCGCGCGCCCGCAAGATCGAGCGCTTCTTCAGCCAGCCGTTCCACGTGGCCGAAGTGTTCACCGGCTCGCCGGGCAAGTACGTGCCGCTGAAGGAAACCATCCGTGGCTTCAAGGCCATCGTCGACGGCGAGTACGACCACCTGCCGGAGCAGGCGTTCTACATGGTCGGCGGCATCGAAGAAGCGGTCGAGAAGGCCAAGAAGATGGCCGAAAAGGCCTGAGGAAGGCTGGAGCGGGAACGGGGAGACGGGAACAGGGAATGAAGTTTCCCTGTTCCGGGCACCCTCCATCGCGGCGCAGCCGCCTTCCCCGTTCCCTGTTCCCCGTTCCCTGCTTTCGAGAACCAAACCATGAGCACCATCCGTTGCGACATCGTCAGTGCCGAGCAGCAGATCTTCAGCGGCGAAGCGACCCTGGTCGTGGCCACCGGTGAGCTGGGCGAGCTGGGCATCGCGCCCAAGCACGCGCCGCTGATCACCCGCCTGAAGCCGGGCAAGGTCGTGGTCACCACCGCCGCTGGCGAGCACCTGGATTTCGCCATCTCCGGCGGCATCCTGGAAGTGCAGCCGCAGGTCGTGACCGTGCTGGCCGACACCGCCATCCGCGCCACCGACATCGACGAAGCGGCGGTGCGCAAGGCCAAGGAAGAAGCCGAGCGCGTGCTGGCCAACCGTGGCGAAGCCATGGAACTGGCCGAGGCGCAGCAGCGCCTGGCCGAGGTCACCGCGCAGCTGCAGGCGCTGGAGCGCCTGCGCCGCAACCTCAAGCACTGAGCGCGCGAGCGCGGTATCGACGAAAAACGCCGGGCCAGCGCCCGGCGTTTTTCGTTGCGGCAGTCGACGCCACGGTGCACGCGCCGCCCCTCCCATCGCCCGTCATCCCGTAGGAGCGGCTTCAGCCGCGAACGGGGATGTCCCGGTCAGGCTCCGGTCGCGGCTGAAGCCGCTCCTACGAGGGCTGTGGCAACGGTGCTGCATGCCGCTGCTCCGGCGGCGATCAGGTTCAGCGGTAGACCACGTGCCGCAGCAGGAAGAAATTCAGCGCCGACAGCCCCGCTTCCACCAGCGGCTTGGCCAGCCAGGCCATCTGCAGGCCCAGCGCGTGCGTGGCCCAAGCCAGCAGCCAGCTGCTGGCCGCGGTCATCAGCAGCCACAAGGCAAGGAAACGCACGAAGTGCGGCCAGCCATGGCAGCGCCCGTCCGCGCGCGGGAAGGTGTAGCGGCCGTTGAGCCAGAAGCCCAGCAGCGCGCCGCTGGCGCGGCCGAGCAGGTTGCCGGGCACCGTGGGCATACCGGCGGCGGTGGACACGACGAACACCCCCCAGTCCAGCAGCAGCTGCATCAGGCCGACGGCGACATAGCGGCCACCTTGTCGCAACAGGGTCATGGGGAGGGGCGCGGACCGGGAAAGGCGACCATGCTAACCATTGGAGGCCAACGCATGTTCACGGTGGCCTGCCGCATGCGCACGACCGGCTTGCAGCGCGCCCGGACAAGGACGACAAGCGGCAGTGCCGCCGTATCGTGCAGGCGTCCGCTTTCTTCCTCCGGTGCGCGGCTTTCCCGCCCGACGGGCCCGGAAAGCGCGCCGGCGAACCGGCCGCCACGGCGCGCGTACCCGCATCGCGCTCGACGGTTCATGGGCGCGTTCTTAGAATCCGGACATCGATCCCTGGAAGCCCGCCGATGAGCCAACCGCTGCACGTGATCATTCTCGCCGCCGGCGCCGGCAAACGCATGAAGTCGGCCCTGCCCAAGGTGCTGCAGCCGCTGGCCGGGCGGCCGATGCTGGCGCACGTGATCGAAACCGCGCGCCAGCTGCAGCCGGCCGGCATCCACGTGGTGCATGGCCACGGCGGCGAGGCGGTGCGTGCGGCCTTCGACGGCCAGGACGACCTGACCTGGGCCGAGCAGGCGCAGCAGCTGGGCACCGGCCATGCCGTGCAGCAGGCGATGCCGGCCGTTCCGGACACCGCGCAGGTGCTGGTGCTGTACGGCGACGTGCCGCTGATCCGCGCCGATACGCTGCGCGCGCTGCTGCACGACGCGCCGCGGCTGGCGGTGCTGGTGGCCGAACTCGACGATCCGCGCGGCTATGGTCGCGTGGTGCGCGACGCCGAGGGCAAGGTCGCGGCCATCGTCGAGCAGAAGGATGCCGACGACGAACAGAAACGCATCCGCACCGTGAACACCGGCATCATCACCGCCGAATCGACCGCGCTGCGGCGCTGGCTGTCGGGCCTGTCCAACGCCAACGCGCAGGGCGAGTACTACCTGACCGACGTGTTCGCCTCGGCCGCGGCCGAGTACACGCCGGCTTCGCTGGTGCACGTGGCTGATGCGCAGGAAGCCGAGGGCGCCAACGATCCGTGGCAGCTGGCGCAGCTGGAGCGCGCCTGGCAGCTGCGCGCGGCGCGGGCGCTGTGCGAGCAGGGCGTGCGCCTGCTCGACCCGGCGCGCTTCGACCAGCGCGGCACGGTCAAGGCCGGGCGCGACGTGCAGATCGACGCCAACGTGGTGCTGGAAGGCGAAGTCGAGCTGGGCGACGGCGTCGTCATCGGCGCCTTCGTGCGGCTGAAGGATGTCCGCCTCGGCGCGGGCACCGAAGTGCGCCCGCATTGCGACCTGGAAGGCGTGGTCAGCGAAGGCGCGGCGCAGATCGGCCCGTTCGCGCGGCTGCGCCCGGGCACGGTGCTGGCCGACGGCGTGCACGTGGGCAACTTCGTGGAGACCAAGAAGGTCACGCTGGGCAAGGGCAGCAAGGCCAACCACCTGACCTACCTGGGCGATGCGGTGATCGGCAGCGGCACCAACATCGGTGCCGGCACCATCACCTGCAACTACGACGGCGTGAACAAGTTCCAGACCACCATCGGCGACCGCGTGTTCGTCGGCTCCAACAGCGCGCTGGTGGCGCCGGTGACGCTGGGCGATGGCGCCACCATCGCCGCCGGTTCGGTGGTCACCCGCGATGCGCCGGCCGACCGGCTCACGGTGGCGCGCGCCCGCCAGCAGACCGTCGACGGCTGGAAGCGGCCGCAGAAAAAATCCTGACCGGCCGACCCGGGACACGGCGCATGGACGGCGTTGAACAGCAACTTGCGGCATGCAGCGTGTCCTTCATCGCCACCGCGAAGATCGGTGGCGGTCCGCTCGGCCCGGGGGTGGCGATGACCTTCCGCGACCGCCGCGGGTAGGGCAGGGACGGCGCGATGCATGCGCTGGCCCAGCAGGTCCAACTGGATTTCCTTGGCGTGTCGGTGTGTTCGCTTTTGCTGGTCGTGCAGACGCTGGGACCGATCAATCACGGCGTGCTCGGCTTGCGGTGGATGGGGCGCTGGTGGTCCGCACCGTGAGCGGCATGCTCGCGCTGCGGCGCGAATTGCGGTCGCGGCCGGTGCTACTGCAGCGTTTCGGCCTGTCGGTGATGGGCCAGCTGTTATTTCTGGCTGCCGGCGTGCTGCTGGTGTGCCGGAGGCCTTCGCGCTGGCGATGTGGGCAGTGCTGGCGTTGCTGGTAGCGGGCAGCCGCAGCGCCTGGCTGCTGATGGCGGAGGACGCCGCCGGGCCGGCCGCCTGACGCGCGCCGGCCGGTTTACGGGCCGGCCGGCAGCAGGATGGTCACGCACAGCCCGCCGTCGTTGCGGTTCTGCAGCGAGATGCGGCCATCGTGCGCTTCGACGATCTCGCGGGTGAGCGCCAGGCCCAGGCCGGTGCCGTTGCGCTTGGTCGAGTAGAACGGCATCAGCGCGTTCTGCAGCACCGCTTCGTTCATGCCGCCGCCGCGGTCCAGCACTTCGATGCGCAGCCAGTGCGGCAGCCGCGCCAGCCGGACTTCCACCGCGTCGTCGGTGACGCCGTTGTCGGTGCTGGCTTCGTGCGCGTTCTTGAGCAGGTTGAGCAGCGCCTGCGAGAACTGCGCCGGATCGATGCGGCTGCACAGGTCGTCCGGCGGCGGCACCATGCGGAACGGGATCTGCTGCTGCAGCCCGCCCAGGAACGGCGCCCAGACGATGGTCTGCAGCTGCGGCTGCGGCAGCTTGGCGAAGCGCGCGTAGCCGCGGATGAAACCCTCCAGGTGGCGCGCGCGTTCCTCGACCGTGCCGAAGATGTCCTCCAGCCGGTCGGTGCGGCCGCGCCGCACCAGTTCGGCGCCCGAGTGCGCCAGTGAGGCGATCGGCGCCAGCGAGTTGTTGAGCTCGTGGCTGATGACGCGGATGACCTTCTTCCAGGTCTGCACTTCCTGCCGGCGCAGCTCGGCGGTGAGCAGGCGCAGCAGCAGCAGGTCGTGCGGGCGGCCGTTGAGGTGGAAGCTGCGCCGCGACAGGTGGTAGATCTGTTCGTCGTCCTCGTCGCCGTCGGCCTCGCGCACCGCGAACAGGCTGTCGCCGCCGCGGGCGATGGCGTTGCGCAGTTCCACCGGCATGTTCTCCAGCAGTTCGTGCATGCGCTTGCCTTCCAGCTTCCAGCCGCCGTGCAGCAGCTTGCGCGCGGAAACGTTGGAGAACGCCACGCGCTGGATGCCGTCGCCGCCGTCGGCCAGCAGCAGCATCGCCACCGGCGTGTTCTGCACCATGGTGTCCAGCAGCAGCTCGCGCTGCACCAGCGACTGGCGCTGCTCGCGCAGCACGTCGCCGAGCTCGGCGTGCGCCTTCACCAGTTGCGCCAGCTCGTCGTCGCCGCGCCAGTGCACGCCGAAGTTGTATTCGCCGTCGCGGTAGCTGCTGGTGATGCCGGCCAGGGTGCGCAGCAGCGAGCGGATCGGCGCGGTGGCGCGGCGCAGCGTCCACCACATCAGCGACAGCAGCAGCACCGTGGAGACCACGGTGACTCCCCAGCCGCGGTCCATCCAGTAGGCCAGCAGCCACGGCACGGCCGCGGCCAGCGCCAGCACCGGCAGCAGGCGCAGGAATAGGCGGAAGGTGAAGGAGCGCGTTCTCAGCATGGCCGTTTCATTCGCGCGGGATGCCATGGCGGTCCATGCGCCGGTACAGCGCCTGCCGGCTCAGGCCGAGGTCGGCGGCGGCCTGGGCGATGACGCCGCCGGCGCGTTCCAGCGCGCCGACGATGCGCGCGCGGTCCGGCTCGTCCGCCGGCGCGGTGGGGCGCTGCGGTGCGCGCGGCAGGTTCAGGTCGGCAACCTCGATGCGCGGCCCCTGCGCGAGCAGGCTCGCGCGCTGGATCACGTTGCGCAGCTCGCGCACGTTACCGGGCCAGGTGTGGCGCTGCAGCGCCTGCGCGGCCTGCGGCGACAGCGGCTTGCCGTCGTCGCCGAGGAAGTGGCGGGCCAGCGGCAGGATGTCCTCGCGGCGTTCGCCCAGCGCCGGCAGCGCCAGCTCGACCGTGTTGAGGCGGTAATAGAGGTCCTCGCGGAAGCCGCCGTCGCGGATCATCGCCGGCAGGTCGGCGTTGGTGGCGCTGACCACGCGCACCTTCACCTGGCGCTCGCGGTTGGAGCCCAGGCGCTCGAAGCGGCCGGTCTCCAGCACGCGCAGCAGCTTCATCTGCCCGGTCAGCGACAGGTTGCCGATCTCGTCCAGGAACAGGGTGCCGCCATCGGCGGCCTCGAACTTGCCCTCGCGCGCCTTGTTGGCGCCGGTGTAGGCGCCGGCCTCGGCGCCGAACAGCTCGGCCTCGATCAGCTCGGCGGGGATCGCGCCGCAGTTGAGCGCGACGAACGGGCCGCCGCGCTTGCCGGAGTTGGCCTGGATGATCTCGGCGATCTTCTCCTTGCCGGCGCCGTTGGGGCCGGTGATCAGCACCGGCAGGTCGGAGCGCGCGACCTGGCAGGCCAGGCTGATGACGCGCTCGCTGGCCGGGTCGGCGAATATCACGCCGGCCAGGTCGTAGCGCTCGTGCAGGCTCTGCCGCTGCTTCAGTTCGCGCTGGCGGCGGCGGCTCAGCTCGCGCCGGGTCTCGGCCAGTTCCAGCAGGTTGTTGACCGTGGTCAGCAGGCGCCCGTCGTCCCAGGGCTTGGCCAGGTAGTCGGCGGCGCCGGCTTTCACCAGCTCCACCGCGCTGTCCAGGTGGGTCCAGGCGGTGAGCAGGATCACCGGCAGGTCCGGCCAGCTGTCGCGGATCTGCCGGAACAGCACTTGGCCTTCCTCGCCGGAAGTGGTGTCGGCGGTGAAGTTCATGTCCTGGATCACCAGGTCGAACTCCTGTTCGGCGAGCATCGCCAGCCCCTGCGCGGGCGAGCACGCATGGCGCGTCTCGATGTCGTGCAGCGAGAACAGCACGTCCAGCGCGGTGGCCACGGCGGCGTTGTCGTCGATGATCAGTATCTGCGGCATCACGGTTCGGGCAGGTGGAAGGGAAAGGGCAGCGCAGACCTTACACGCTGCGCGCGGCGTCCGCAGGGGGCAGGCGCGCGGCGCGCGATGCCAGGGAGGTCGGCCGAGGGGTGTGTGGTCCGGTCTCCAGCGTGTAGTTCATGGTTGTCGCCCGGCCGGCGAAGGCGCGGCGCGGTGGCCGTAGCTCAGCACGCGGGTGATTGACCACTGGCCGTCGTGCAGGCGCCAGAGCATGACGAAGTCGGCCAGTCCCTCGCACCTGCCGCTGGCGGTGTCGCAGAAGCGGTGGCTGCCCTGGGCGATGGCGCCGAAGTCCTTGACCGGGAATACCTGCAGGCGGCCGTCGATCAGTTCACGCGTGTAGCGGCCGCAGGCATGCCTGCGGGTGTTGTCGAGCATTGCCTCGCGTGTCCAGGTGACGCCGCCGGTATCGTGGTAGAACTCGACCGCCGGGTCGAAGTAGCCGGCGTGCTTTTCCAGCTGGGCCGGATCCTGGCACCGGTTGAAGCTGTCGAACACCGCGCGGTCGAGCGCGGCGACGGTGGTGGCCAGGTCGTCGGCCGCCAGCGCGGTGGCGGGCGACAACGACAGCAGGAGCAGCAGGCGCCTTGCGGTTTTCATGGCGTCGCTCCTCAGGCGCTGCGGGTGGCGACGGCCGGCGGGATGGAGGCCGCGCGCCGCGCCGGGCCGAACACGGCGGCCTGGCCCAGCAGCCACAGCAGCAGCGCGCTGGCCGGGATGTAGGCCAACGGCAGGCGCGGCAGCTCGTACTGGCGCATCAGGGTCAGGTTGAGGGCATAGGCCAGCAGCACGCCGAGCACGATGCCGGTGGTGGTGAGCAGCAGGTTCTCCGCCTGGAAGTAGCGCAGGATCTGCGCGCGGGTGGCGCCGAGCGCGCGGCGGATGCCGATCTGGCGGGTGCGCTGCTGCACCCAGAAACTGGCCAGGCCGACGATGCCGAAGGCGGTCACCGCCAGCAGCGCGACGCAGACGCTCACCAGCAGCCAGATCACCGCGCGGTCGCGGCTGTAGAAGTCACGGCGCATCTGGCTGACCGTACTCTGCTGGCCGATGATGCGGTTGGGGTCGGCGCGGTTGAGCGCGGCCACGGCGGCCTTGAGCACTTCGTCGCGGCGTGCCGGGTCGGTGCGCAGCACATAGCCGCCGTTGGACACCCGCAACGGGAAGATCATGGTGTGGAAGCTGTCCTCGAAGGTGCGGCCGCGCCCCGGCGCGATCAGCCGGTCGACCACGCCGACCACGCGGCTGGGCTGGTCGCCCCAGACGTAGATGTCCTGGCCGACTGCGTTCCTGCCCGGGAACAGCCGCGCCGCCAGCGGGCGGCTCAGCAGCACCGCGGGTACCTGCGGCGAGATGCCGGCCGTCTCCAGTACTTCCTGGTCCTGGTACTCGTCCGCGTTGAAGCTGCGGCCCTCGGCCACGCGAAGGCCCAGGGTGGGCAGCAGCCGGCCGTCGTCCATGTAGTTGGATGCGGTGACGTCGGACTCGGCCTGGCCCGGGCGCAGGTTGATGCCCGACGCCCAGACATTGTCGCCATAAGGCAGCTGGTTGACGCTGGTGACCGACCTGACCCCCGGCACCGCCGCCAGGGTGGCGGTGTCCTCGCGCCGCATCGCGTCGCGGTTGCGGTCCGGCTGCAGGCTGCTGACGCTGATGTAGACCAGCTCGTCCTCGGCGATGCCGCTGTCGCGGCGCATCTCGCCGGCGCGGTGGCCGATCACGAAGACCGCGTTGCAGATGATCGCGCAGCTCAGCGCGATCTCCAGCACGATCAGCGCCGCGGCGGTCTTGTGCCGCATCAGGATGGAGAAGATGGGGCGGATTTCCATGGGAATCTCCGGGAGCGAGGAGTGAGTGAAGAGGAGTGAGGAGCGAGAAGAAGCGATGGCAAGCCGTTGCTTCACTTCTCAGCTGCGATCACTGCTCATGAAAAAACGACAGACTTGATTGCAGGCGCTCTTGATCTGGACTTCTCTCACTTCTCACTCCTGTTCACTCGTTCCTGCTTCACTGGCTCTTGAGCTGCAATGCCGGCGGCACCTGCATCGCCCGCCACGCCGGCAGCAGGCCGGCCAGCAGGCTGGCGGCCAGCGCCAGTGCCAGGGTCAGCAGCAGCGTGCTGGTGTCCATCTGCGCCAGGCGCGCGTAGTCGTCCGGTTGCTGGCGGATCAGCCACAGCCCCAGGGCGGCGAAGCCGAGGCCGAGCAGGCCGCCGGCCAGGCCGATCGCGCCGGCCTCGGTCAGGCATTGCCGGAAGATGTCGCCGCGCGCGGCGCCGAGCGCGCGGCGCACGCCGATCTCGCCGCTGCGGCGCAGGAACTTGGCCAGCAGCAGGCCGACGGTGTTGAGCAGGCACACCAGCAGGAAACCGAATGCCAGCCACATCTGCATGCGCACGTCGTTGGGCACCACGCGGTTGTAGTCGAGCCAGCCCATCACGTCGTCCAGGCGCACGTTGGTCGGGCGCTCGAAGCGGCCGGCGGCGCGCTGCTGGTCCGAATAGTCGGCCAGGTACTTGAGGTAGTCGGCGGCCTGGTCCGGCGATTCCAGTTCCACCCAGTACTGCAGCCAGGTGCAGGGCGCGTTGAGGCTGCGCGCGCCTTCCGGGTCGCCGTTGCTGTTGCCCCAGCAGTTCATGCTGCCCTGGGTGGGCAGGCGCATGTCGCGCGAGGCGGAGAACGGCAGGAACACCTGCTCGCCGCCGCCGAAGCGGCGGTTGCTCAGGTCGTAGAAGCGCGGGTTGAGATTCCATTCGTCCATCACCCCGATGACGCGCAGCGTGCCCTGCGGCATGCGGATCTCGCGCCCGATCGGGTCGGCGTCGCCGAACAGCCTGCCGGCCAGCTTGGCGCCGATCACCGCCACGCGCGCGCGGGCGATATCGTCGTCCGCGTTCCACGCATGGCCGGCGCGCAGCGGCGCGGCGAACATGGCGAAGAAATCGGCCGAGGTGTAGCGCGACGGCGCGCGGAACGGCTGCGCGGCGGCGCCCTCGGGCAGGATCGTCACCGAGCCGGCGCTCATCAGCGCCTGGCGCCTGCCGCGCTTCTGCCGCAGCAGTTCCTCGGCGTCGAAGCGGGTCATCTGCTCCATCGGCTCCGCGTCCAGGCTGGTATCGCGGCCCAGCGTGCGCGGCTCCAGCCGCGGATAGAACAGCTGCGCGCTCCGGCCCGGGATCGGATCGCCGGACAGCACCTTGTACAGCGTGAGCGTGGTCATCGCCGCGCCGATGCCGATGCCGATCGTCACCACCATCAGCGCGGTCAGCACCTTGTTGCGGCGGAAGCTGCGCAGCGCGAGCTGCAGGTAGTAGGCGAGCATGAAGGTTCCTGATTTCCTTCTCCCCTCGGGAGAAGGTGGCGCGAAGCGCCGGATGAGGGGAAGAGGTTGGGCCGGGTCTGTTTCCTTCTGCCCTCACCCCCACCCCTCTCCCGGCGGGAGAAGGGCTTGCAGGTCAGGTGCTGCGGGTGGCGACCGCCGGCGGGATCGCCGCGGCGCGCCGCGCCGGGCCGAACACCGCCATCTGACCCAGCAGCCACAGCGTGCCCGCGCCGACCGGCAGGTAAAGCAGCGGCAGGCGCGGCAGCTCGTAACGCCCCATCAGCCACTGGTTCAGCAGGTAGGCCAGCAGCATGCCGATCACGATGCCGATCGTCGCCAGCAGGAAGTTCTCGGTCTGGAAGTAGCGCAGGATCTGGCCCTTGGTCGCGCCGAGCGCGCGGCGGATGCCGATCTGCTTGGTGCGCTGCTGCACCCAGAAGCTGGCCAGACCGACGATGCCCAGCGCCGTGACCAGGAGCAGCAGGCCGCTGACGATCAGCAGCAGGCCGATCATGTCGCGGTCGTTGGCGAAGTAGCTGGCGCGGCCTTCCTCGAAGGTCACCTTGCGCCACACCAGGCGGTTGGGATCTTTCTTGTCCAGCGCGGCCAGCGCCTGCTCGAGCACTTCGGCGCGGCGCGCCGGGTCGGCGACGCGGACCAGGTAGCGGCCGCCGTTGGCGAAGTTCATGCGGATCGGGAAGATCACCGAGAACGTGCGGTTGTTGTTCTGCATGTTCGGGCGCAGCAGGGTGTCGACCACGCCGACGATGGTCAGCGGGATGTTGGCCATGTACACGGTTTTTCCGACCGCGCCGCCCTCCGGAAACATCTTGTCGGCGGCCGGCTTGCTGACGATGATCGCCGAGCTCAGGCCGGTGACGTCCTCGACCTCGCTCAGGGTGTCGTTGCTCTTGTATTCGTCGACGTTGAAGTCGCGGCCGGCAACCAGCTTCAGGCCCATGGTCGCCAGGGTGCCTTCGCTGACCAGGTACTGGGTGGCGTTGAGCGTGGGCACTTCCTGCTCGGGCGAGAGCGAGAGCGAGGTGTTCCAGCTGCCGTTCTGGAACGGCAGCTGGTTGGTGATGGCCACGCGCTCCACGCCGGGGATGGCGCGCAGCGTGGCCAGGTCCTCGGCGCTGCGCGCGTCGCCGTCGGTCTGCTGGCCGATGCCGCTCAGGCCGATCTCGATCAGGCGGTCGTCGTCCATGCCGCTGGCCAGGTTCAGGGTTTCCATGCGCTGGGAGACGATGAACAGCGCGTTGCAGATGATGGCGCAGCTCAGCGCGATCTCCAGCACGATCAGGGCCGCGGCCGTCTTGTGGCGCGCCAGCGTGGAGAGGATGGGACGGATTTCCATGGGGTTCTCCGGGAGCGGAATAAAGACGAGGAGTGGGAAGCGGGCGGAGAGAGCCGATTCCTCGACCGCTCCCCACCCCTCAGTAGTTCCAGCGTTACTGGCTCTTGAGCTGCAGCGCCGGCGCCACCTGCATCGCGCGCCAGGCCGGCAGCATGCCGGCGAGCAGGCTGGCGACGATGGCCAGGGCAAAGGTCAGCAGCAGCATCGAGCCGTCCAGGTGTGCCAGCGACGCGTATTCGGCCGGGCGCTGCCGCACCGCCCACAACCCGCCGAGCGCGAGCAGCAGGCCGAGCAGGCCGCCGGCCAGGCCGATCGTGCCGGCCTCGACCAGGCACTGCTTGAAGATCTCCATGCGGCTGGCGCCGAGCGCGCGGCGCACGCCGATCTCGCCGCTGCGGCGCAGGAACTTGGCCAGCAGCAGGCCGACGGTGTTCACCAGGCACACCAGCAGGAAGCCGAACGCCAGCCACATCTGCAGGCGCACGTCGCCGGGCACCACGCCGCGCACGTCCAGCCACTCCATCACGTTGCGCAGGCGGGTATTGGCCGGACGCTCGAAGCGGCCGGCGGCGCGCTGCTGGTCGGAGTAGTTGTCCAGGTAGGTCTTGAACGCGGCGGCGTCGCCGGCCGAGTCCAGCTCCACCCAGTACTGGATCCAGGAGCAGGGCACGTTCAACGCGGTCGCGTCGTTGACGATCTCGCGGCCGAAGCAGTTCATGTTGCCGCTGCGGTCCAGCTGCAGGTCGCGCGAGGTGGAGAACGGCACGAACACTTCCTCCTGGCGGCCGTAGCGGCCGGAGAACAGGTCGTAGAACTGCGGGCGCGGCGTCCAGGCGTCGAGCACGCCGACGATGCGCAGCGGGTGGCCTTCGAACAGCACCTCGCGGCCGACGCTGTTGGCGCCCTTGAACAGCTTCTCGTTGAGCGTACGGCTGATCACCGCCACCCGCGCGTGGCCGGTATCCTCGGCGCCGCTCCAGCCCTGTCCGTACAGGAACGGTGTGTCGAACATCGGGAAGAAATCGGCCGAGGTGTAGCGCGCGCCGACGTTGAACGGCTTGAGCGCGTCCACGCGCGGATCGACGATGCCGCTGCCGCCGGTCATCATCGCCTGCCGCGGCGCCTTCTTCTGCCGCAGCAGTTCCTCGGCGTCGAAGCGGGTCAGCTGCCACTCCGGCTCCTCGCCCGGCTTGTAGCCGTCGCGGGTGTAGGGATCGAGCTGCACGTAGAACAGGCGCTCGCTCTTGTGCGGGATGGGGTCGCCGGAAAGCACCTTGAACACGGTCAGGGTGGTCATCGCCGCGCCGATGCCCAGCGCGATGGCCAGCACCATCAGCGCGGTGAGCACCTTGTTGCGGCGGAAGCTGCGCAACGCCAGTTTGAAGTAGTAGGCGAACATGGTCGGATCCTTGCGGGCGGTCATTGACCGCGGGTGGCGACGATGGGCGGAACGGTGGCGGCGCGCAGTGCCGGGCCGATGACGGCGGCCTGGCCCAGCGCGAACAGGGCAAGCGCGCCGAGCGGCAGGTACAGCAGCGGCAGGCGCGCGGTCTCGAAGTAATGCATCAGCAACTGGTTGCCGGCATAGGCCAGCAACATGCCCAGCACGATGCCGGCGCCGCTCAGCAGCAGGTTCTCGGTCTGGAAGTACGCCACGACCTGGCGCCGGGTGGCGCCGAGCGCGCGGCGGATGCCGATCTGCTTGGTGCGCTGCTGCACCCAGAAGCTGGCCAGGCCGACGATGCCCAGCGCGGTCACCAGCAGCATCGCCAGGCACACGCCCAGCAGCAGCCGGGTCATGGCGCGGTCCTGGGTGAAATAGCGGTGGCGCAGCTCGGTCAGCGTGCGGCTGTACTCGCGGTTGAGGATGGCTTCGGGCGCCAGCGTCGGCGCGGCGGCCACCGCGGCCTGGAGGATGCCGGGCAGGTCGCGCGGATCGGCGCGCACCACGTAGGTGCCGCTCTGCGCGTCGGTGGTGACCGGCACGATCACCGACCACTGCGCCGCGGCGACGCCGCCTTCGCTGCGGCCCGGATCGGGCACGGCGAAGTGCTCGACGATGCCGGCCACGCTGAAACGCGAGCTGGCCATCCAGAACTCCTTGCCCAGCGGGCTCTCGCCGGGCCACAGGTGCGCGGCGAAATCGCGGGTGATCCATACCTGCGCGCTGGCCGGCAGGAAGTTGTCGATCGGCTGGTAGTCGGCAGCGGTGAAGGCGCGGCCCTGCACCGGCACCAGTCCCAGCGCCTGGATCGCGCCCGGGTCGAAGGTGTAGAAGTGCGGCACGCCACCGAAGCGCTTGCCCTCGGCATCCAGGGTGACGCCGGCGGCGCCGGCGCGCTGTGCGAACGGCAGGCTGTTGACCACGCCGGCGGCCTGCACGCCGGGCTGGCGGCGCAGGAAATCCAGCCAGCGGCCGTTGATGTCGGCCGGGTTGCAGCCCTCGCAATCGTTCAGCGCCAGCGTGGCCAGCGCCGCTTCGTCCACGCCGCTGTCCAGGCCGACCAGGTCGATGCGCGCCACCGCCATGAACAGCGCGTTGCACAGCACCGCGCAGGCCAGGGCGATCTCCAGGGTGATCAGCAGCGCCGAGACGCGGTGCCGGGTCAGGGTCGCGAGGATGGGTTTGATGTCCATGAGCATGTTCACAGCGACTTGACCTGCAGTGCGGGGTCGATCCGGCTCGCACGCAGCGCCGGCAGCAGGCCGGCGACGAGCGTGGTGGCCACGGCCAGGGCGAAGGTGAGGGCCAGCATCGGCAGGTCCAGGTGCACCATGTCGGCGTATTCCAGCGGCTGCTGGCGCACGTTCCACAGGCCCAGCAGGGTCAGGCACAGGCCGGCCAGGCCGCCGGCCAGGCCGATCAGCGCCGCTTCGACCAGGCACTGCGCGAACACCATCGAGCGGGTGGCGCCGAGCGCGCGCAGCACGCCGATCTCGCCGCTGCGGCGCAGGAACTTGGCCAGCAGCAGGCCGACGGTGTTGAACAGGCAGATGCCGAGGAAGGCCAGCGCCAGCCACGCCTGCAGGCGCGCGTCGCGCGGCACCGCGCCGTTGTAGTCCAGCCATTCCATCAGGCCGGGCAGGCGCACATTGCCGGTCTGGCTGATGCGGCCCAGCTCGTGCTGCTGGCGCACGTAGCCGTCCATGAACTGGCGGTACGCGGCCACCTTGGCGCCGCTGTCCAGCTGCACCCAAAGCTGCAGCCACACGCAGTTGGAGTTCTCCAGGTAGCCGGGGCGCTCGGGCAGGCCCCAGCAGGTGAACTGGCGGAAGTTGCCGGCGTTGATCTGCAGGCCGGTGAAGAACGGCACCATCACGTCCTCGGGCTTGGCGTAGTACGACGCCGTGTCGCCCTGGGAGAAACGGCCGCCGGCCACCGTGTAGAACTGCGGCGAAGGCCGCCACGGCGCCAGCACGCCGACGATGCGCACGTCGCTGCCGCGGATGCGCAGCATCCTGCCGGTGCTGTCCTGGCCGCCGAACAGGTGCTGGTTGAGGTCCCAGGAGATCACCGCCACGCGCGCGCGGCGTTCGTCGTCCTCGGCCGACCAGCCGCTGCCCCAGGCCATCGGCACCTGGAACATCGGGAAGAAGTCGGCGGTGGTGGAGAGCATGGTGGTCATGCTCGCCGGCTCGCCGCTTTCCGGCGCCTGCAGCTTCACCGGGCTGTCCACCACCAGCGCCTGGCGGTCGGCCTTGCCGGCGCGCCACAGGTCCACGGCCGAGGTGTAGTCGAGCATGTCCGGCGGATTGGTGCGCGGCTCCACGCCCGGCATCGCATCCAGCTGCGGGTAGTACAGGTGCTGGCTGCGGCCGGGCAGCGGGTCGCCGGAAAGCAGGTGCCGCACGGTCAGGGTCGTCATCGCCGCTCCGATGCCCATGGCGATGGACAGCACCATCAGCCCGGTGAGCACCGGCGTGCGGCGCAGACTGCGCAGGCCCTGTCCGAGGTAGTACGGGAGCAGCGACAGCATGTCCGTTCCTCAGTCCTGCGTGGCCGCTTCGGTGGCCGCCACGCCACGGCCCAGCGACGGATCGCGCAGCAGGTCGGTGGCCTGGCCGTCGACGATGTGCACGTTGCGCTGCGCGCGCGCGGCCAGTTCCGGATCGTGGGTCACCATGACGATGGTGGTGCCCTGGCTGTTGATCTCCTCCAGCAGCTCCATGACGCCGCGCGCCATCTGCGTGTCCAGGTTGCCGGTCGGTTCGTCGGCCAGCAGCAGGCGCGGGCTGCCGGCCAGGGCGCGGGCGATGGCGGCGCGCTGCTGCTGGCCGCCGGACAGTTCGGCCGGGTAGTGCTTCATGCGCGAGCCCAGGCCGACGCTGCTCAGCGCCTTTTCGATGCGCTCGCGGCGCTCGGCCGACGGCATGCCGCGGTAGCGCAGCGGCACGTCGACGTTGTCGAACAGGTTCAGGTCGGGGATCAGGTTGAAGCCCTGGAAGATGAAGCCGATCTTCTGGTTGCGCAGGCGCGAGCGGGCATCGTCGCCCAGGTGGCTGACGTCCTGGCCGTCGAGCAGGTACTGGCCGCTGGTGAAGGTCTCCAGCAGGCCGGCGATGTTGAGGAAGGTGGTCTTGCCCGAGCCCGACGGGCCGGTGACGGCGACGAACTCGCCCTCGCGCACATGCAGGTCGAGCGAACGCAACGCGTGGGTTTCGACCTGCTCGGTGCGGAAGACCTTGGAGACGGATTGCATCTGGAGCATGGGATGACCTCTGGGAAAGGAGAAACGGGAAGCGGGAAACGGGGAGCGGGGAATGCAGGACCAGGCGTGGCGGACAGGAAGCGGAGTGGCGAAAGGACAGGTGCCTGCTCTTGCAGGGGCCCGGACGATTGCAGTCACTTCCATTCCCGGTTCCCTGTTCCCCTTTCCCGGCTTTGCATCAATTGATGGAAACCCTTTCGGCATCGCCGAACAGGTCGGTGCCGGAAACGACGACCTTCTCGCCCGGCTGCAGGCCGGAGACGATCTCGACCTCGCCCAGGCTGCTGACGCCGAACTGCACCGGGCGGCGGCTGGCGGTACTGCCGTTGACCACCCAGGCGTAGCGGCCGCCGGACTGCTCGACGAACGGGCCGCGCTCGACCTTGATCACGTCCTTGCGGGTGTCGAGCAGGATGCGCGCGCTCATGCGCTGGCTCTGGCGCAGGCCCTCGGGCTGCTTGTCGGAGAAGCGGATGCGGGCCACGACCTCGCCGTTGACCACCTCCGGCGACACCGCCGAGATCTCGCCCGGGAACGGCTGGCCGGAGCCGCTGGTGAGCTGGGACGGCATGCCGATCGCCAGGTCGCGGGCGAAGCTCTCCGGCACCTTGATCTCGATCTCGAAGCGCGACAGGTCCACCACGCCCAGGATCGGCGCGTTGGCCGCGACCTGGGTGTGCTGGGTGGCCTGCACCTGGCCGACCTGGCCGTCGAACGGCGCGCGCAGGGTCAGCGCGTCCACCTGGCGCTGCACTTCGGCCACCACCGCCTGCTGGCGGTTGGCGAGCAGGCGCTTGTTGCGCGCGTCCAGATCGGCGCCCTGGCTCTGCAGCGCGGCGTCGCTGCGCGCGTGCTGCAGGGTGATCTCGGCCTTCTTCAGGTCGTCCTGCGCCTTGGCCAGGTTGACCTGCGGCACCGCGCCGCCGTCGAAGCCGCGCTGGTAGCGCTCCAGGTCGCGCGCGGCGGCCTGGCGGTCGATGGCGGCCTGGTCGGTGACCTTGCTGGCGGTGGCGCGGGCCAGGGTGGCGTCCAGTGCGGCGCGGCCGGCTTCGGCTTCCAGGCCGGCCAGGGTGGCCTGTTCCTGCGCCAGCTTGCTGCGCAGTTCCGGGCTGTCGATCACCGCCAGCTCCTGGCCCTGCTTGACCACGTCGCCGGCCACCACCTTCAGCGTGACCGTGCCGGCGGAGATCGCGTACAGCACCGGGCTGTTGGCGGCGATCACGCGGCCGTCGGCGGCGATGTCGCGCACCAGGTCGCCGCGGCCGACGGTGGCGATGCGCAGGCGCGCGCCGTCGAACGAACGCGACCCGCCGAGCCAGCCCTTGGCGACGAAACCGATGCCGGCCAGCACCACGACCGTGGCCACGGCCGGCCACAGCCAGCGGCGCCACTGCGGCCGGGGGCGCTGGGAAAGGGTGTGGTCCTGTGCGGAGGTGTCGCGGATCATCGTCGGCATCACTGGCGGAGTTGGTAACGGTTAAGCAGGTGCCGTGCCAACTTTCAAATGATTGAAAACAAAGAAATGTTTTCCGCAGGGCACGGTGTCCGGGTGTCCGCGGACACCTGCGCGGACAGTGTCCGCGGAGGCGATGTCCGGCCGTTGTCCGGTGGATGTCCGAACCGGCTGACCTAGAATGTCCGCCTGTGAATCCAGACGGATGGACTATGTGCGGCATTGTGGGAGCGATCGCTGATCGCGACGTGGTACCGGTACTGATCGAAGGACTGAAGCGGCTGGAATACCGGGGCTACGATTCCTCCGGCATCGCCGTGCTGGAAGACCGCGACATCCGCCGCGTGCGCCGCACCGGCCGCGTGTCCGAGATGGAGAACGCCGCCGCCGCCGAGGGCTTCGCCGCGACGCTGGGCATCGGCCACACCCGCTGGGCCACCCACGGCGGCGTCACCGAATCCAACGCCCATCCGCACATCAGCCACGGCGTGGCGCTGGTGCACAACGGCATCATCGAGAACCACGAGGAACAGCGCGAACGCCTGCGCGCGCTGGGCTATGCGTTCGAATCGCAGACCGACACCGAGGTCATCGCGCACCTGATCCACCACCACCTGCAGGCCGATCCGGACGACCTGCTCGGCGCCCTGCAGCGCGCGGTGAAGGAGCTGACCGGCGCCTACGCGCTGGCGGTGATCAGCCGCGCCGAGCCGGGACGCATGGTGGTCGCGCGCATGGGCTGCCCGCTGCTGGTGGGCCTGGGCGAGGGCGAGAACTTCGTCGCCTCCGACGTCTCGGCGGTGATCTCGGCCACGCGCCGGGTGATGTTCCTGGAAGAGGGCGACACCGCCGAGCTGACCCGCGCCGGCGTGCGCGTATTCGGCGCCGACGACACGCCGGTGCGGCGCGAGGAGCGCCTGTCCGACGTGTCGCTGGCCTCGCTGGAGCTGGGCCCGTACCGCCACTTCATGCAGAAGGAAATCCACGAGCAGCCGCGCGCGCTGGGCGACACCCTCGAGGCGGCGATCGACGCCGGCGGGTTCCCGGCCACGCTGTTCGGCCGCAATGCCGGGGCGGTGCTTGCCGGCATCGAGGGCGTGCAGATCCTCGCCTGCGGCACCAGTTACTACGCCGGCCTCACCGCGCGCTACTGGATCGAGGCCATCGCCGGCCTGCCGTGCAGCGTGGAGATCGCCAGCGAGTACCGCTACCGCGCCGCCTACGCCAATCCCAGGCACCTGGTCGTCACCATTTCCCAGTCCGGCGAAACCCTGGACACGATGGAGGCGCTCAAGTACGCCAAGGCGCTGGGCCACACCCACACGCTGTCGATCTGCAACGTGCCGGAGAGCGCGATCCCGCGCGCCAGCGAACTGGTCTGCTACACCCGCGCCGGCGCCGAGATCGGCGTGGCCTCGACCAAGGCCTTCACCACCCAGCTGGCGGCGCTGTTCCAGCTGGCGGTGGTGCTGGGCAAGCTGCACGGCCGCGTCGATGCCGCGCAGGAAGCCGACTACCTGGAACAGCTGCGGCACCTGCCCGGCAGCGTGCAGCACGTGCTCAACCTGGAGCCGCAGATCGTCGCCTGGGCCGAGCGCTTCGCCGGCAAGTCCAACGCGCTGTTCCTCGGCCGCGGCCTGCATTACCCGATCGCGCTGGAAGGCGCGCTCAAGCTCAAGGAAATCTCCTACATCCACGCCGAGGCCTACCCGGCCGGCGAGCTCAAGCACGGCCCGCTGGCGCTGGTCGACGCGGAGATGCCGGTGGTGGTGATCGCGCCCAACGACAGCCTGCTGGAGAAAGTGAAATCCAACATGCAGGAAGTGCGCGCGCGCGGCGGCGAGCTGTTCGTATTCGCCGACCAGGACAGCAACTTCACCGCGTCCGACGGCGTGCACGTGATCCGCACCCCGCGCCACGCCGGCGTGCTCAGCCCGGTGGTGCACACCATCCCGGTGCAGTTGCTGGCCTACCACACCGCGCTGGCGCGCGGCACCGACGTGGACAAACCGCGCAACCTGGCCAAGAGCGTCACGGTGGAATAAGCGCGGCGCGAAGCGCTGGCGTAACGGACGGCCGGGGCGGCATCCGCCCCGGCCGTTTGCGTCATGACAGGCCGGCCGTACCCGACAACGCGCCGGCGACGCCGCAGCCGACCACCACAAGCCACGGCGGCAGTTTCCACAGCGCCAGCGCGGCGAGCGCGGCCAGTGCCAGCGCGATATCCAGGGGCGCGTGGATGACGCTGGTCCACACCGGGTCGTAGAGCGCGGCCAGCAGCAGGCCGACCACCGCCGCGTTGATGCCGGTCAGCGCCGCGCGCATGCGCGCGTTGAGGCGCAGCCGGTTCCAGAACGGCAGGGCGCCGGTCACCAGCAGGAAGGACGGGGCGAATACCGCCAGCAGGCACAGCAGTCCGCCGCTCCAGCCCGAAGGCGCGACGTGCATGGAGGCGCCGAGAAAGGCGGCGAACGCGAACAGCGGCCCGGGCATCGCCTGCGCCGCGCCGTAACCGGCGAGGAAGGCGTCGTTGTCCACCCAGCCCGGCGGCACCACCGCGGCCTGCAGCAGCGGCAGCACCACGTGGCCGCCGCCGAACACCAGCGCGCCGGCGCGGAAGAAGGCATCGGCCTCGGCGATGGCCTGGCCCGGCAGCAGCGCGGCGAGCAGCGGCAGCCCGGCCAGCAGGCCAAGGAACGCCACCAGCCACGCCGCGCCGGCGCGGCGCCCGACGGGCATCGCCCATGCGGCGTGTTCGCGTGGCGGCGTGGGCTTGAACAGCAGCAACCCGGCGCCCGCGGCGGCGGCAGTGATTCCCGGCTGCGCGAAGGCGGAAGGAACCAGCAGGGCGACGCCCGTGGCCGCCAGCATCAGGGCGAGCCACGCGCCGCCCGCGTACAGGTTCCGGCACATGCCCCAGACCGCCTGCGCCACCACCGCGACCGCCGCGATCTTCAGCCCGTGCAGCGCGCCGGCCGGAATCGCGCCCGGGTGCCCGGACAGGAACAGCGCGAAAGCGACCAGGGCGATGGCCGAGGGCAGGGTGAATCCGGCCCAGGCGGCGAGCGCGCCGCGGTAGCCGCATCGCGTCATGCCCAGCGCCATGCCGACCTGGCTGCTGGCCGGCCCCGGCAGGAACTGGCACAGCGCAACGAGGTCGGCATAACCGCGTGCGTCCAGCCAGCACCGCCGTACCACGAACTCGGCATGGAAATAGCCCAGGTGCGCGACCGGCCCGCCGAAGGAGGTCAGGCCCAGGCGCAGGAAGACGAGGAACACGTGCCACGCGCTTTCGCGTGCATGCGCAGGCCCCGCGCCATCGGGTGCGGTTTCAGGCCGCATGTGCGTTGCGCCACGGCGGTGCGCGGCGGTGCGGCCGCCTGTGGGCATTGGCCGGGAGGATCGTGGCGGGCATGGGAAAGCACGGCGCGGAAGCGATGGCCGACATTAGCGCAGCGCGATGACGGGCGCGTTTCCGGGCACGGCGCCCGATGCCGGTGCGGCTATCGACCGCCGCTCGCTGCCGGCGCCTGCAGCGGCGTCCAGCCGACATCGATGTTGTGTTCCAGCGGCAGCGAGACATGCAGCCAACGGCCGGCGGCGTCGACGCTGCTGGAGCCGGGCAGGGCGCCCTGGGCGGCGATCAGGCAGGCGCCGTCATCGTCGGACCGGCCGTCGCCCAGCGGGCGCCAGGAGGTCTGGCAGCCATCGGCCGGTCCGTCGTAGTAGATCGTCCCGCCGGCGACGCTCCATTCGCGGTAGTGGGCGGGCGCGGGGAGCCGGGTGTCGTACGCGACGATTGAGCCCAGCCCGGTGTCGGCGCACCAGATGCCCGCACGCGCCGGCCGCGTGAAGCAGACCCGCCGGCCGACGGCGTCGTAGCGCGCCACGGACACGTCTTCCACGGCGGCGACGCGGCGCCAGTCCGGCCGCGCATAGAGCACCAGCTGCAGCCTGCCCCGGCCACCGTCGATGCCAACCAGCAGGCGGTCGTCCCGGTCGGTGTAGGCGGCGAACGTCGGCGACGGCGCCGGTACCGGCAGCGGCGTCACCGCATCGCTGCCGACGTCCACCTCGAACAGGCGGTCGCCGTCCTCACCGCGGCCGATCACCAGCAGCCGGCGGCCGTCGCCCGACCAGACCGGCGGATGGCGCGGCACCGGCACGATGCCGGCCACCGCACGCAGGGTTTCCGGCCGCGCCGGCTGGCCGATCCACAACTGCGCGTGCAGGCTGCGATCCGATACGAAGGCCAGGGTGGCGCCGTCGGTGGAAATGCCCGGCGTCAGGTCCACGCCGCTGGACGCGAACAGCGGCTCGGCGGCGCCGCGGCCATCGGTGCGCAGGCGGAACAGGCCGCTGCGCAGCCGGTCGATCTCGAACACCATCGACCAGTCGTCCGCGGCGATGTCCGGGTGCACCGGGTTGCCGCCGGCCAGCACCGGCAGCGGCAGCGGTTCGCCGCCGGCCAGGTCGACGCGGTACAGCCGCACTTCCTCCTTGACCAGGCTGAAGACCACGCCGCGGCTGTCCGGCAGCCACGACCAGCCGCGGATGTCGCCGCGCAGCGTGGTGATGCGGCGCGGCGTGCCGCCGGCGGCGGGCATCACCCACAGGTCGCCGAGGGTGGTGCCGCGGCGGAAGCCGAGCCAGCGGCCGTCGGGAGAGTGGCGCGGCAGCGCATCGACGGCGTCGCGGTCGATCGCATAGTCCAGGGCCTGCCAGCGCCCGCTGGCGAGGTCGAGCCGGCGCAGGGCGCCCGTGTCCGCGGCCGTGCGCGTGCCGCCGGTGACCAGGCCGCGGCCATCGGGCGTCCAGTCGAACGGCAGCCCATCCGGGTCCGTGCAATCGCCCACCGCGCGCGCGTCGCCGCCGTCGGCCGCCGCGACCATGAAGCGGCAGCGTTGGCCGGCGCGGCGCAGGAAGGCGATGCGCCGGCCATCGCGCGACCAGGCCGGCAGGCTGTCCTGTTCGCCGGGGCCGGGAGCGGCGAACGGGCGGGCGTTGGCCTGCGAGACGCGCTGGATGTGCAGCCGCTGCCTGCGCGTGACCGGATCCAGCCGCGCGAACACCAGCTGCGTCCCGTCCGGCGACAGCCGTGGCGTGGTCTCCTGCTCGGTAGTGGAAACGATGGCGCGGTACGGCGGCGCGGTGTCGGGCGCCGACGTGGCCGCGGCGGATGCCGGCGGCGCGCCTTCGTCGTCGTCATCGCGCGCGACGCCGGCATGCAGGAATACCACCAGCGCCACCAGCAGCAGCGATGCCGCCGCTGCCGCGGCCCATCGCCAGCGCGGCGCGCGCCGGACGGGCCGCGGCGCTGGCGGCGGCGTCTGCGTTTCGGCGGTGCCGGCGGTATCGGCCGGCGTCGGCGTCCACTCGTGCGCGGCCAGCAGGCGGTAGCCGCCCTTGGCGATGGTTTCGATGTAGCGCGGCGCTTCCCGGTCGTCGCCGAACGCCTTGCGCAGCAGCGCGATGGCCTGGGTCAGCACATCGTCGGTGGGCAGCGTGTCGGGCCAGACGCGCGCCAGCAGCGCGTCGCGGCTGACTACCTTGCCCGCCTCGTCCACCAGCGCCAGCAGCACCTGCAGCGACTTGAGCGTGAGCCGCCGCGACGCGCCGTCGATGCGCGAGACCACGGTGCGCCGCGACAGGTCGATGTCGTGGTCGCCCACGCGCAGCATGTCGCCGCGCGCCGCCTGCGTCCCGGCCGCGTTGCCGGTACGACGTCCACCAGTGACTGCCCGCTCTTCCATTACGCCGGTCTGCCCGAGTGCAGGCTTGGCCAGCACGCCCCGCCCTGATCATGGAGACGGCGCCGTGCATGCGCCGCACGCCTCGCCGTCCGTTCGGTGCGATGGGGCCCATCGGCGTTCCATCACCGGGCCGAGGATGCTGGCGGCGCGGAGGCGGCGGCATGTGCCTTTGGTCAGGTCGCGGGGAAGCGTTCAGGCAGGCGACGCTTTCGGTGCATCACGCGCTGCGCCGCCGGCCGCGTTGTTTGCATTCCTTGGCCTCACGCCCGGCCCTTGGTCATCGCGACTTCAAGCAGATTCCCGCTGCGCACGCGCCGCCTAGCCTTGCATCCGTGCCCACCCCCGGCACGGAACGAAGAAGGAAAACGCCATGTACCGATGCCTGTTGATCGTCCTGTCCCTGGGCGCCATCGCGATGCTGCCCGTGGACGCCGCCGCGGCGGGAAAGAGCGCCGACGCGCCGCCGAGCTGCGTCACCCTGTCCGGCCAGCACAAGGCCGCGCGCGTCAGCACCGACGGCATGGTCGTCGCCGACGACGGCAATCACCTGCGCCTGGATTTCGGCCGCTACTGCGACGCGATGATGAAGACCTCGAGCGTGATGATCGCCACCGATGGGCGCGAGAACGTCGTCTGCACCCACGGCAGCACGGTGAGCTCGCGCGCCGGCTCCTGCGCGGTACGCGAAATGCGCGTGATCGACGAGGCCGAGTACAAGCGCCTCGCCCGCCGCCGCAACTGACGCACGAAACCCGCCATCGACGAAGGCCCGCGCGGCATGCCGTGCGGGCTTTGGCGTTCGTGTGTCCGCCGCGGACGCCGGAAACGCCGCCGACGCAGCGCCGACGCGGAGTGTCCGCCTGTCCGCCTGTCCGCGCCGCGGACACATGGCGTCGCCGCACGCGCTGGAAACCGCGGATTTCGGAAAGATTTCGGCCGGATTTCCGGCATTTCGGCTGGCGCACGGCCAAACAGGAGGCCAGTCCGACAAGGGAGTGGTCATGCAGGTGCAAGTGCAGGTGCTGTGGCTCGATCGCGGCGACAGCCAGGAACTGGAGCGTGGGATGGAACGGCAGGCCCCGCTGCTGGCGACGGTCGCGCGCGGCGCCAGCCTGGCGCTCGGGCCGGCCGAGGCGTCGCTGTGGCTGGTGCTGCGCGGTGGGCTGGATATCGCCGCGCGCACCGGCACGTTCCGGCTCGAGGCCGGGCAGTGGATCCATTTCGATCGCGGCGCCAGTCCGGTGCTGCATGCCGGCGAGCGCACCGTGGCGATCGGCGTGGCCGTGCCGGCCGACATCCAGCTGCAACTGCTGCGCTCGCCGCAGCTGGCGCTCTTCCCCGGCCGCGGCGTCGTACCGGCGCTGGCGCGGCGGTTGCTGACGCGGCGCTGGCGCGCGGTGATCGGCACCCCGGCGCGCGGCAGCCAGGCCATCGCCGCCGACCGCTGGCAGGTGGACCGGCTGCTGCGCGCGCTGGCCGGCCTGCAGCAGGGCCAGCAGGCGCTGATCGCGCGCTGCCCGGGGCGCTCGCTGATGCACCGGCGCCAGGTCTACGCCCGCATGCAGCGCGCGCTGCAGTACCTCCAGGGCCATACCGACCGCGTGGTCAGGATCGGCGAACTCGCCGAGTTGAGCAGCATGTCGGTCTGGTACTTCACCAAGACCTTCCGCGCGGTCTACGGCGAATGCCCGCAGGCCATCTCGGTGCGCCTGCGCCTGGCCAACAGCGCGCGGCTGATCCGCGAGACGCCGCTGTCCATCACCGAGATAGGCGCGGCCAGCGGCTTCGAGAACAACTGCAGCTTCTCGCGCGCGTTCCGCACGCACTTCGGCGTGTCCCCCTCGCTGTACCGCAACGGCGGGCCCGGGGTGTCGACAGATCGTGCAAACCCAGTGGACAGGGCATGCGGCGCGGTGGCGTGAGCCGCTCTTTAACGTCGTCGGGCGTTAACGCATCACTAACATCATCAGGAGAGAAACCCGTGAAACATCGTTGTCCGACGCCGGCCGTCCGGCTGGCCGCGCTCCCGCTGGGAATCGCCGCCGCACTGGTCCCGTTCGCCGTCCTGGCGCAGTCACAGCCCGACGTGCACAGCCTGGACCGGATCGAAGTGACCGGCTCGCGCATCAAGCGCGCCGACATCGAAGGCGCCGTGCCGGTGACGGTGATCGACCGCGCCGCGATCGACGCCAGCGGCCACGTTTCCGTCGCCGACGTGCTGCGCGACACCACCTTCGCCTCGTTCGGCAATTTCAGCCCGCGCTCGGGCAGCAGCGCCCAGGCGGTGTCCGACGTCGACCTGCGCGGCATCGGCTCTGACCGCACCCTGGTGCTGGTCGATGGCCGGCGCGCGCCGTACGCACCGTCGCTGGGCAGCAACGCCGACCTCAACACCATCCCGCTGGCGGCGGTGGAGCGGATCGAAGTCCTGTCCGATGGCGCGTCGGCGCTGTACGGGTCCGACGCGATCGGCGGGGTGGTCAACATCATCCTGCGCAAGGACTTCGACGGCGCCGAGCTGCGCATCGGCAAGGGCTCGCCGCGCGTGGCCGGTGGCGATACCGAGGAGGGCGCGGTGCTGTTCGGCACCTCGGGCGAGCGCGGCAACCTGATGTTCGGGGCGTCCTACAACTCGCGCGGCATCGTGTTCACGCGCGACCAGCTTGGCGGCGACACCCGCGGCGGCTCCCCGTACGGCAACAACTTCTATTTCGAAAGCGCGACCACCCCGGGCGAGGAGGGCGACGCCGGCGGCGCGCTGCCCGGTTACGCCTGCAACGATCCGAACTTCTGGATGAACGGCAGCAACTGCGTCTACGACTACAACGCGGTAGCCGCCAACGAGGCCTCGATCAAGAACAAGTCGCTGTTCGCGCGCGGCACCGTGCAGCTCGACGACGCGGTGTCGCTGTACGCCACGGCCAGCTACAGCCATGCCAGCAGCTTCGGCCGCTACGCGCCGACGCCGGGCGTGCTGTACGTGGCGGAGAACTCGCCCAACGACCCGGTGCCGGGCGACGGGCTCGGCGCCTTCATCTACCACCGCTACGCGGCGGCCGGCAACCGCGACAACTTCATCGACAACACGGTGCTGGACATCAACCTGGGCATGAACTGGCAGGTCAACGACCGGCTCGGCATCGACGCCGGCGTACGCCGCAGCGACGCCCGCCTCAAGGACCAGGGCCGCGGCTACATCGTCACGCCGCTGGCCGAGGCCGCGGCCGCCGACGGCCGCTACGACCTGCGCGATCCGTTCGGCAACCCCGACGAGGTCATCAAGGGCTTCACCACCACCACCAGCCGCGAGGGCAAGTTCGTCATCGACGAGCTGTACGCCAACGCCAGCCTGGACCTGTTCGACATGGCCGGCGGGCGCTCGGCCGTGGCCTTCGGCGTGGAAGCGCGCAGCGAGGACTATGCCGACGTCTACGACTCGCTGTCCGAGGCCGGCGTGGTCGCCGGGTCGTCCGGCAACTCGGCCGCCGGCAACCGCCGCGTGCAGGCGGCCTACGCCGAATGGCTGCTGCCGGTGATGCAGGACTTCGACTTCACCCTGGCCGCGCGCTACGACCGCTACAGCGACTACGGCGGCGACCTCTCGCCCAAGGTCTCGCTGCGCTGGCAGCCGCTGCCCAACCTGACCCTGCGCGGCTCGGCCGGCAAGGGTTTCCGCGCGCCCAACCTGAACAGCATCCACGCCAAGCGTTCGTTCTCGGCCGAGGACGTGCAGGATTACCGCAGCTGCGTGGCGGTGGGCTACTCGGCGGCCGACTGCGGCGGTGACGCCAACAACGACGGCATCGCCGACGGCCCGGTGAGCCGCGATGTCAGCTACCAGGTCGATACCTGGTCCAGCGGCAACCCGGCGCTCGGCTCGGAGCATTCGCGGCAGTACAGCCTGGGCCTGGCCTGGGATCCGCTGGACTGGCTGAACCTGACGCTGGACTACTACCACATCCGGATCGACGACCGGATCCGCCTGATCGAGTACCAGGAGCTGGTGGATTTCGACAACCGCGGGCTGCCGCTTCCGGCCGGCACCTCGGTGCAGCGCCGCTCCAACGGTTCCATCCGCGAGATCAACACCGCCTACGCCAACGAAGGCGACCTGGACACCCGCGGCCTGGACCTGAACCTGCGCGGCCGCTTCGAGGGCGATGGCTGGGGCCGGCTGGAAAGCTGGCTGCAGGTGGCGCGCGTGCTGGAGTTCAAGGTCACCGACGGCAGCACGGTCAAGGACCGGCTGGGCTGGGCCGCGGCGCCGGAGCTGCGCGGCACCCTGCGCAATACCTGGAGCCGGGGCGACTGGAGCGTCAACTGGAACGTCAACTACATCGGCGACCAGCGCAATCCCGGGGTCAAGCCGACCTTCGGCTTCCTCGCCGGCGATCCGGGCACGCGCGTGGCCAGCTATGTCACCCATGACGTCGGCCTGACCTACACGACGCCGTGGCGCGCCGGCATCACCCTGGGCGCCAACAACCTGGCCGACCGCTACCCGCAGCTGATCGAGACCGACGGCCGCCCGTGGAACTTCAACCTGTACGACGCCTACGGACGCATCGTCTACCTGCGCTACACCCAGAAGTTCTGATCCGCCGGCGGTGTCCGGTTCCGGCGGCGGGCGCCTGGTGGCGCCCGCCGTCGTGGGCCGGAGGGGCTGCCCGGGCCGGGCGCGGCGGCGATATGCCACAATCGCCGCCGCACGGCAGGAAGCTGCAGGACCCCGACGTTTTGACCACGACCAACCCCACGACCACCCCGCCGCTGTTCTCGGTCGTGCCCGCCGGCATCTTCGGCCCGCTGGCCTCGGCCAACCGCCAGAACTACTGGTCGCTGCTGTGCCGGATGTTCGACGAGTTCTTCGGCCCGGACGCGCCGGTGCCGCCCAGCCACGGCTTCCCGCGCCGCGAGATCACCGCCGCGATCGAGCGCTACCTGCTCACCGACGACCCGTGGGAAGACGAGGACGGCCAGGCCCCGGACGCGCCGCTGAACGTGCGCGCCAACGCCATCCACGACCGCTTCCGCGCCGCCGGCTGGCTGCGCCAGGAGCGCATCGGCGCGCGCGAGATGGTGACCATGCCGCCGATGGTGGCGCAGCTGCTGTCCACCCTGGTGGAGTTCAGCGAGCACGGCCCGACCTTCGTATCGGCCAAGATGCGCTCGGTGGAACTGCAGCTGCAGCAGGTCGCCGAAGGCCGCATGGACGGCGGCATCCTCGACGAGGCCGCCGACCAGGCGCGCCGCCTGCTGGTATCGCTGGCCTCGATGAGCCTGCAGGTGCGCGACCTGATGCCGGAACTGAGCAAGGCCGAGACCACCGCGCAGTTCGCCCGGCAGTGGTTCGAGCGCTACGTCGGCCAGCTGTTCATCGGCGACTACGCCGAACTGCACCGCGCCGACCACCCGATGGCGCGGCGCAGTTCGATTCTGGCGATGGTGCAGCAGCTCGAATCCGGCACGCAGCGCGAAACGCTGGTGGCCTGGTACCGCGAGCACGTCACCGGCGGCGACGAGGCGCGCGCGCAGCAGCGCCTGTCGCGCAGCCTGGGCCGGCTGCGCGAGCTCGAGCGCATCGACGAATACCTGACCCGCCTGGACGAGGACATCCGCCAGGCCAACCGCCGCGCGCTGGCCTTCCTCGACTACCGCCTGCGCGCGCCCGACAAGCTTGACGTGCTGCTGCGCCGCGCCTGCCGCGGCGTGCTGTCGGCGCCGGAAGACGCGCTGCGCCTGCCGGTGGCGCCGGGCCCGCTGATGGACGAGACGCGGCTGCGCCCGCCGCACCGCAAGCCGGCGCCGATCCCGCGCAGCGCCAACGCCACCGCGCCGCCCACGCCCGAGCAGCTGGCGCGGCTGTCGCTGCTGCGGCGCATGAAGCGCGCGCGCCTGGTCAACGCAGAGGACATGGCGCGCTACGTCGGCCGCCACCTGCAGCAGGGCGCCGCGATCGACTCGGCGCGGCTGGACATCGCCAGCATCGAGGACCTGCGCGCCTACCAGACCCTGCTCACGCTCGCCCTGCGCGGCAACCGCATCGGCGGCCTGCGCCGCGAGGATCCGCTCGGCCGGCTGCTGCGCGGCTTCCGCGTCGAGCTGCTCGATGCCGGCAACGGCGACGGCAACGATTACCTGCGCGGCCCGCGCTTCCGCATCCAGCGGGTGGCGGGGAATGCGGGAACGGGGAAAAGGGAATGATGGGACACCGACCATCCGCAGTTCATCGCGCGCCCCTGCACCCGGCCATGCCCGATCCTCGCAACCTCGCTTCCTTCCCCGTTCCCTGTTCCCCCTTCCCGGCTTCTCCTCAATGAAACGCAGCTGGAACACCCTCAGCCAGATGTCCAACGGCACCTACGCCGTGCAGGACTTCGAGCGCGCCGCCTACCGCCTGGCCACCGAGCAGGTGCTGTACGCCGCCGACGCGCGCTCGCGCGTGGCCTACCACCTGGTCGAAGACCACTATGCCGATTTCGTCTCCGCGCTGGAGCCGCTGGGCATCCGCCTGGAGCGCAACGCGCACTACCGCTACGTGGTGGCGCTGCCGGCGCATGGCGAAGGTACGGCGGTGACCCTGCATGAAACCCTCGTGCTGCTGGTACTGCGTCAGCGCTATGACGAAGCCATGCGCCAGGGGCTGATCGAGGACCATGGCGAAGTGGTGGTGGAGCTGCCGGAACTGCAGGAAAGCTGGCAGGCGTTGACCGGCCGCGCGATGCCCGAGGTAGGTGCGCTGCGCGAACTGGCGCGCACGCTCAAGCGCTGGGGCGTGTGCCGGCTGGTCGACTCCGAAGGCGACGATCCGCAGCCGTTCCACCTGCGCGTGCGCCCGGCCATCGTCGAGATCGTCGGCGAGCTGTGGCTGCAGCGCCTGGACCAGCACAACCGCGACGAAGCGGGCGACACGGATGCGGAGGACGACGATGCAGCAGCTTGAACGCATCCACCTGGTCCAGTTCTTCCTGTTCGAGGCGCAGAGCCTGCAGCTGGACGCGACCAGCGCCATCATCGCGCCCAACGGCGCCGGCAAGAGCGCCCTGCTCGATGCCCTGCAGATCGTGCTGCTGGGCGGCGACCGCAGCCGCATCCGCTTCAACGCGCAGGCCGGCGGCAGCCACCGCGCGCGTACCATCCGCGACTACTGCCTGGGCGTGTTCCGCAGCGGCGAGGAAGGGCGCAAGCGCCGCACCGCCACCACCTACATCTCGCTGGTGTTCCGCGATACCGAAACCGGCGTGCCGCTGACCGCCGGCATCGCGCTCGGCGCCTCGGTCGACGAGCCCGAACACCGCACCCATGGCCTGTACCTGCTGCCGGGCGTGGCGCTGGATCTGGACGAACACCTGGAGCGGGTCAAGGGCAAGGAACTGCCGCTGGCCTGGAACACTTTCAAAGAGCACATCGCGCGCCGCTGCAAGGAGGTGGGCGAAACCCCGCAGCTGCATCCCAACGCCGAGCGCTTCCTGCGCGACCTGCTGCTGCGCCTGCGCGCCAGCCCGTCGGCCAGCCCCGACCTCAACGCCTACCGCAAGGCCTTCCTCAACGCGCTGAACCTGCAGCGCGTCGAGGACGTGGACCTGTTCGTGCGCACCCTGGTGGCCGAGGACCGGCCCACCGACATCGCCCGCTTCCGCGCGCTGCTGGAGAGCTTCCGCCAGATCAAGGAGAAGATCGAGCAGGTCCGGCAGCGCATCGACGCCGCCGAAGGCGTGGAGCGCCAGTACGAGAAGATCGCCGGCCAGGCGACCCGCGCCGCGTCCGCGCGTGCGCTGGCCGCCGAGTACGCGCGCGACCTGTACAGCGAACAGCTCGACCAGGCCGAGGACGCGGTGGCGCGCGCGGAAGGCACGCTGGCCGATACCCGGCGCCTGCTGGTCGATACCCGCGTCGAGCGCGACACCCTGCGCGAGGAGCACGCCCGCGCCAATGCCCGCCTGCAGGGCAGCGCCGGCTATGGCGAACAGGCGCAGCTGGACGAACTGTCCGGCCGCGACCGCGAGCGGCTGGCGCAGCTGAAGAAAGACCTGCTGCGCGAAGTCGGTTTCATCGGCCAGCAGTTCCGCCAGCTCGATGCCCTGGCGCTGGACGATCTCGACGCCAGGGCGCTGGCCGCCGCCCGCGCCGACTGGGATGAATGGCACGCCAGCCTGTCCGCGCTGTCGTCCGAAGACGCGCTGCCATGGACGCCGGAAGAACTGTTCGCCCGCGCCCGCCAGGCCCTGCGCGCCGCCGCGCCGCTGCGCGAGCGGGTCGACCGCCATGCCCGCCAGCTGCACGCCGCGCACGACAAGGCGCGCGACGCGCTGGAAACCGCGCGCCAGAACCAGAAGCGCCTGGCCGCCGGCCAGGCCGAGCTGCACCCGGACACAGTGCGGCTGATGAGCTACCTGCGCGAGGCCAACATCGACGCGCGCCCGGTCTGCGACCTGGTGCGCGTCACCGACGCGACCTGGCAGCACGCCATCGAAGGCTATCTGCGCAGCAACGTCGAAGCGCTGCTGATTCCGGACAAGGACGAGGAACGCGCGGTCAAGCTGTACCGCGGCCTGTCCGGCGGGCGCTCGGTGTATGGCGTCAAGCTGGCGCTGTCCAGCCAGGCGCGCAAGTCGCGTGGCGCCGACGAACCGGAGGCCGGCAGCGTCGCCGCGCTGCTGGAGGGCGTCAATGCCGACGCACTGGCCTTCCTGCGCCGCCAGCTCGGCGAGCTGCGCTGCGTGGAAACCGAGGCCGAGCTGGTGCGCAGCCGCCAGGGCCTGACCCGCGACGGCCTGCTCTCGCGCGGCGGCAGCATCGAACGCCTGCGCCTGCCGGCGGCGGGCGACCTGCGCATCGGCGCCTCCGACAACCGCGCGCGCATGCGTGTGCTGCACGAGGAGATCGAAAAGGCCGAAGCCGAGGTGCGCCGCATCGAACCCAACCTGCGCCGCGCCGACGAGTGCCAGCGCGGGCTGGCGCGGCTGGCCGACGCCGATGCGGTGGCGCAGGCGCTGCACGAGCGCGTGCTCGAGCACCGCCAGGTGGCCGAGCGTTATCGCGCCGCGCAGGAAAGCCGCCACGCCTCGCTCGATCCGGATCTGCTGCGGCTGTCCGAGCAGGTGCGCGAACTGGGCCTGCACCTGGCCGACTGCGAGAAGCGCGCCGACGACCTGCTGCGCAAGGAGGCGGTGGCCGAGTCCAACCTTGCCGGCACGCGCGGCCTGCTCGACGGCCTGCGCCAGCAGGAGGAACTGGTCGCGCGGCGCGCGGTGGAGGCTTTCGCCGACCCGGACGTCGATCCCAACCGGGTCGAGCGCCAGCGCGAGGAACTGGACGAGAAGTACCCGTCGCTGGAAGAACGCGCACGCCGCTGCGAGGAACGCGCCAAGGACAGCGACGCACAGCTGGCGCGGCTGCTGCCGGAGGCATGGAGCGGGCTGGCGCAGTACGCGCGCGACCACGGCCTGGAGCTGGATTTCGACGCCAGCGCCTGGCGCCCGGCGCGCGTCCTGCTGCAGCGCGAACTGACCCAGCTGCGCGACACCGAGCTGGTGCAGTACGAGGAAGAAGCGCGCCAGGCCTACGCCACCGCCGTGGATACCTTCCGCACTGGCGTGGCCTCCACGCTGTACGACAACTTCACCCGGCTCAAGACCCAGATCGCCACGCTCAACCGCACCCTGCGCGCCAGCCCGGCCTTCTCCAACAACGAGCGCTACCAGTTCCATTACGAGGTGGTGCCGGAGTTCCGCGAACTGCACCGCTTCATCCAGCGCGCCGCCGACATCGGCGGCGAGGACACGCTGTTCGAGAGCGCCGGCCAGGTGCCCGAGGCGTTCCGCGCGCTGGTCGAGGACAAGGCCGCCACCCACGTGGCCAACTCGCCGCTGGACGACTACCGCCGCTTCTTCCGCTTCGAGGTGCAGATCCGCCAGGACGACAGGGTGATCGGCAGCCTCAGCGAACGCATGCGCTCGGGTTCCGGCGGCGAACACCGCGCGCCGCTGTACGTGATCGCCGGCGCCGCGCTGGCCGCGGCCTACGGCAAGAGCGAGGCGCACCCGGGCGGGCTGGGGCTGATCCTGCTCGACGAGTTCGGCGACAAGATCGACGCGCAGAACGCGCGCGCCACCACCAACTACCTGCGCTCGCTGGGCCTGCAGCTGGTGCTGGCGGCGCCGGACACCGCGCAGGGCACCTTGTCCGGCGTGCTGGACAGCTACATCGAACTGTTCCGCGACGGCGACCTGCTGCAGGCCGAACGCATCGAGGTCACTGAAGCCGCGCGCACCCTGCTGCTGTCCGACCAGTTCGACCTGCACCCGGAACTGCTGGCGGCCGAAACCGAACGCATCGAACGCGAGCAGGCGGCGACATGACGCCGGCGGCGCAGCCGGAGGACGATACGCCCGCCAGGCGCGTACTCGAACGCCTGCTGCGCCGCGCCGAAGCCGCTTCGTTGAACGGCGGTGCACCGCCGGTGTCGTTGTCGATGACCGGCAACCGCGACGGCGCCGAATACCGCGCATTGAGCGGCGTAGCGGATTTCGATGCATTCCACGCCCGTATCGCGCTGGCCGAGCGTGCCGGTGCGATCACGGTTGAACGCGACCGCCACCGCGACGACGGCGAACGCCTGCTGCGCCTGACCGTGCGCGATCTGTCCGCACTGGCCCGGGACCTGCGCATCGAGCTGCTGGGCGAGCGCGTGGCGCAAGCCGGAATCCTGCTGGCGCAATGGCAACCACCACCCGGCTCCTGCGAAAACCAGGCGGAAAGCAGCTCCGGTTTCCCGATCATCAGCGAAGTCCTCGAGGCGTGGCGCGCGGGTCGCAAGGTACGCGGCTGCGGCCCGGAAGCCGCCGCCCATCTCGCCGACGCCGCGCAGGCGGTGAATGCCTTGTTGGCCGAAGCGCGTGGCGAGCGCATCCTGCGCAAGGCCAGCGTCACCCTGTTCGGCGACAGCAAGCGGCTGGAAAAGCTGACGGCCTGGCTGGACGTGCTGGTGACGGGCGAACTGGCACCGAGCGGGCTGGAAGAGGAGCAGCTGTGGGCGGCGCTGGGCCTGCGCAGGGAGCCGCAGCCGCTGCGGCTTGCCGGGCCGGGCACGGTGCAGCTGGACGACGGCAGCTCCCACCGGTTGCCGCGCAGTTGGCTGGGTTTCCCGGTGAACGAGGTGCGGGGAATAGATACGGACGCACGCGCGCTGCTGAGCATCGAGAACCTCGCAAGCTTCCACGAGGCGGCGGCGATGCGTGGCGATGCCCCGGTGCTGCTGCTCTATACCGGCGGCATGCCGTCGCCGACGTGGCGCCAGGCCTACGCGCGGCTGCTCGCCGGGTTGCCGGCCGATGCGGCGCTCTACCACTGGGGCGACATCGACCGCGGCGGTTTCCGCATCGCCGCCAAACTGGTCGAAACCGTGCGGCAGAGTGGCCGCACCTTGCGTCCGTGGTTGATGACGCCGGAAGAATTGCCTGCGGACATCGTCGCCGCTGCCGAACCGCCATCGCCGGCAGTGCTGGACAGCATGTGCGACCTGGCCCGCCGCGTGGGCTGGGACGAAGCCGCATCGGCGTTGCAGCGCACCCCGCTGCTGCTGGAGCAGGAGCGCCTGCATCCCCGCCTGCCCCCGTAGGAGCGGCTTCAGCCGCGACGGGGTCTGCGCCGAAATCCGCCGTGACGAGGATGCCGGGAAAGCCCCATCGCGGCTTAAGCCGCTCCTGCGAAAGGAAAGAGGTCGGCTTCTTCAGCGGTTGCCGATGATCTCCACCCAGTAGCCGTCCGGGTCCTTGATGAACGCCAGGTTCTTCATGCGCCCATCCTGCAGGCGCTTCTGGAACGGCACGCCGAGTTCCTCGAAGCGCGCGCAGGCCGCTTCCAGCGCCGGCACCGACACGCAGATGTGGCCGAAGCCGCGCGGTTCGCTGTTGCCGTCGTGATAGACCGGGCCGTCCTGGTTCTCGGTGCCGTGGTTGTGGGTCAGTTCCAGCACGCCGGGAATGCCGGCCATCCACAGGCGGCGCTGGGCATCGTCCTCGGGCACCTGCATGTTTTCCGGCACGTAGGCCAGGAAGTACAGGCTGAACGCGGCTTCGGGGAAATCGCGCCTGTCGATCAGGCGGAAGCCGAGCACGCGGGTGTAGAAATCCAGCGAGGCGGCGATGTCCTTGACCCGCAGCATCGTATGGTTGAAGACGAAGCCGGCGGTTTCGGCCGGCGGCTGCGCGGCCATGCCGGGCTGCGGGTGGAGAGCGTTCAGGCTCATGGCGTTGCTCCTGGGAGTGGGGGAGAGGGCAATTCTAGAGGGCCGGGCGTCGTCGCACCGGGAGCGCGGCGGGCCGTGCTCCCGGTGGGCCATGTGGCTCAGGGGTGCCGGGCGTAGGGCTGCAGCGTGCCGTCCTTGCCCAGCAGGGCCACGGTGAACGCGTCACGGCGGCCATCGGGCGATTCCATGCCGGGCGAACCGACGGGCATGCCGGGCAGCACCAGTCCGCGCGCGGCTGGCTTCTCGCGCAGCAGGCGCTGCACGTCTGCGGCTGGGACATGGCCTTCCAGCACGTAGCCGCCGACCTCGGCGGTGTGGCAGGAGGCCTGCGACAGCGGAATGCCCAGGCGCTGCTTCACCGCCACCATGTCCGCGCTGTCGTGGGCCATCACGGTGAAGCCGGCCGCGCGCATGTGCGCGATCCAGCCGTTGCAGCAGCCGCAGTTCGCGTCCTTGTGGACGTGCACCACCTGCGCCGCATGGGCGCCGTGCGCGGACGCCGCCGGCTTGCCCGCCGCCTGCGGCGGCGCGGCTTCGCAGGCGGAAACGGCGAAGGCGGAAGCGATGGCGAGCAGCAGCGAGGCCAGTCTGTACAGCGATACGTTCATGGGAATCTCCTTGGAAAAGTGGCGAACGGGTGGAGAGGAGCGGGAAGGGCGGAAGCAGAAGCGAGGAGCCCAGCCGGGCGGCGTTTCCCGCTCCTTCCTGCCCGCTCCTCGTCCGGTCAGAACCAGAAACGCACGCCGGCTACCCAGCGCGAATCGCGTGGGCTTTCCCCGGCATCGCGGTGCAGGTCGGCGGTGCGGCCGAACCGGCGCTCGTGCACGAAGCCGACGTAGGGCGCGAAACGGCGGGTGATCTCGTAGCGCAGGCGCAGGCCGGCCTCGACGTGACCCAGCCCGCGGCCGACGCCGCGGCGCGGGTCGTCGTCGGCGGCCACGCTGGTTTCCAGCGTCGGCTGCAGGATCAGCCGATTGGTCAGCAGCAACGAGTACTCCGCTTCCACCGCCAGTTCGGCCCTGCGCGGGCCGCCCAGGTAGGCGGTGGCGGCGATCTCGAACTTGTAGGGCGCCAGGCCCTGCACGCCGAGGGCGGCGCGGGTCAGGCCAGGTACGTCGCCACCGTCGTGGCGGACGCCTGCGACCACATCCCACCAGGGCGAGATGGCGTGGCCATGGAGCGCATCCAGTGACCACTCGCCGAGCCGGCCCTCGCTGCGCTGCCCTTCGCTGCGAAGCCACAGGCGGTCGATGTCGCCGCCGAACCAGCCCTTGGCCGCCCACGACTGGCCGCTGCCATGGGCGTTGTTCCAGGCTTCCAGATGGTCGAACACCACCAGGCTGTTGAAGCCGGGCGCGTGCTGCATCGCATGCGGCTGGAGCGTGGGGAACGCGGCGGCCAGATCCGCGGTAGTCGGTTCGGGGATGGGCTCGCGCGGTGCCTGCGGGGCAGCAGCATCATGGCGGCCGTGTTCGCCGTGTTCGCCGTGTTCGCCGTGTTCGCCGTGTTCGCCGTGCGTGCCGGCGTTGGAAGGCACGGCTGGCGTCGCCGGTGCGTGGCCGGCATGGGCGGACGTAGCGGCCGGGGCCGGCTGCCGTGCGTGGCCGTCATGCATGCCGTGTCCCGCGTGGGCCTCATGCAGATCGCTGGATGTGCTGGCTGGCGCTTCCATCGCGTGGCCTGCGTGCGGATCGGTCGAAGGCGACGGCATCGCAGGGGACGCATGATCCCCATGCGCGGCGTGGTCCGCGTGTGTGTCCGACTGAACGGACATGCTCGCCGGTGCCTTGTGGCCTGCATGCGGGTCGGCCACGGGCCCCGTCGATGTCGCAGTCGCCGCATGCGCGGCATGGCCTGCATGCGGATCCGTCGACGGCGGCGGCATCGCGTGGGAGGCATGATCCCCATGCGCGGCGTGGTCTGCATGCATGTCCGGGCCGGAGGTGCTCGGAGGTACCGAGTGGCCCGCATGCGGATCGGCTTTCGCGGCGCCGGTTGGCGACGCCGACGCATGGCCCGCGTGTGGATCCGACGAGGGCGACGGCGTCGCAGGGGACGCATGGTCCCCATGTGCGGCGTGGTTCGCGTGCGGATCCGGCGTCGTGGCGGCGTCGTGGCCGTGATGGCCGGCATGCGCGTCCTGCGCGGCGGCGCTGCCGGTGGCCGCGGCCAGGGCGATGAACAGCAGGGATCGGGTCATCGTCTTCATGCCTCGATCCTCACTTCGCGCATCATGCCCGCTTCCATGTGGTACAGCAGGTGGCAATGGAAGGCCCAGCGGCCCAGCGCATCGGCGCGCACGCGGTAGCTGCGGCGCGTGCCCGGCGGCATGTCGACGGTGTGCTTGCGCACCTGGAACTGGCCGTCGGCGTTCTCCAGGTCGCTCCACACGCCGTGCAGGTGGATGGGGTGGGTCATCATCGTGTCGTTGACCAGCACGATGCGCATGCGCTCGCCGTAGTTCAGACGCAGCGGTTCGGCGCCGGCGAAGGGGACGCCGGCGAAATTCCAGGCGAACTTCTCCATGTGCCCGGTCAGGTGCAGCTCGATCTCGCGCCCGGGTTCGCGCCCGTCCGGGTCGTCGAACAGCGAATGCAGGTCGGCGTAGGCGAGCACCCTGCGGCCGTTGTCGCGCAGGCCGATGCCGGGATCGTCCAGCCGCGGCGAACTGGCCGAGCTCTGCATGTCCACCAGCGGATTGCCGCGTTCGCCGGGAGGATGTTTCGGCGCGCTGCCGCCACCGCCACCATGACCACCATGACCGGCATGGGCGTCGTGCCCGCCCTGCGCCATCTGCATGGTGTCGTGGCCGCCACCGTGGCCGTGGGCCATGTCGGCCATGGTCAGCAGCGGCCGCGGGTCCAGCGCCGGCACCGGCGCCTGCAGGCCGTGGCGCACCGCCAGCGTGCCGCAGGCGTGGCCGGTGCGGCCCATGTCCTGGGCGAAGATCGTGAACGCATCCTGCCCGGACGGCTCGACGATCACGTCGAAGGTCTCGGCCACCGCGATGCGGAACTCGTCCACGCTCACCGGGTGGATGTACTGGCCGTCGGCGGCCACCACGGTCATCTTCAGCCCCGGGATGCGCACGTCGAAATAGGTCATCGCTGAGCCGTTGATGAAGCGCAGCAGCACTTTTTCGCCGCTGCGGAACAGCCCGGTCCAGTTGCCGGCCGGCGCGGTGCCGTTCATCAGGTAGGTGTAGGTGTGGGCGTTGATGTCGGACAGGTCCGAGGGCGTCATCCGCATCCGCCCCCACATGCCGCGGTCGGCCAGCGTGGCGCGCAGGCCGTCGCGGCGCGCATCGCGCATGAAATCGCCCACCGTGCGCTGGTAGGTGTTGTCGTGCATCGGCATCTTCTTCATGCGCCGGTACAGCGCGGCCGGGTCCAGGTCGGTCCAGTCCGACAGCAGGATCACGTGCTCGCGGTCGAAACGGTACGGCGGCGGTTCCAGCGGGTCGATCACCAGCGCGCCGTACAGGCCGGCCTGCTCCTGGAACAGCGAATGGCTGTGGTACCAGTAGGTGCCCGACTGGCGCAGCTGGAAGCGGTACTGGAACGCCTCGCCGGGCGCGATGCCGTCGAAGCTCAGCCCCGGCACGCCATCCATGTTGGCCGGCAGCAGGATGCCGTGCCAATGGATCGAGGTCATCTCGTCGGCGAGCGTGTTGGCCACGCGGATGTTGACCGTATCGCCCTCGCGCCAGCGCAGGATCGGCGCCGGCAGCGAGCCGTTGACGGTAACCGCGCTGCGCGCGCGGCCGGTGAAATCGACCGTCGAGCGGCCGATGGCCAGGCTCAGGTCGGTGCCGCGCAGCTCGCTGGCGGCCATCGCGCGGGCGGACGCGGCGAACGCATCGGACGCGCGCCACAGCCCGGTGCCGGCAACGACGCCGCCCAGGGCCAGGCCCTGCACGAAGCGCCGCCGCGACAGCACCGAGCGTGGGTCGGAAAGAAAATCGGTTTTCATGGGAACTCCATCGGCCATCCACGTTGGGCGTGGATGGCAGCTGCGGATTGTTCGGGATACGCAGGAATGCGCTCGGCACGGCGGGTGACGTCACCTGGCGCGGCGGACCGCGCACCTGCGGGATAGCCGCCGGCGCGATCGCTGCGCACCGACGGTCACGGCCGGATCAGGCGATGGGAGGCCGGTTGAGCTTAGCCGGGCGCACGTCGTAGCGCGCGGGCGTGGGCGCCATGGGCTCCGGGGAGCGCATGATCTCGCTGGCCGGCGCCACCGCCGGCGTGGGCAGCATGTTGCAGTGCTGGGTGCAGTCGCAGTGCTTGCCGTCGCCGCAGGGCGGGGCCGCGGGCTGCGGCTGCCTTGCGTCGTCGTGCATGCCGCCGCCGTCGTGGCAGCAGGCATGGTCCATGTCCATGTGCGCGACCGCCGCGGTATCGGCCGGTATCGCCATCGCCGTGGCCGACCACACCGACCCGACCGCACCGGCGATCAGGGACAGGCACAGCAGCAGGGGCAGCAGGATGCGCGGCACGCGGCGTCGGCAGGACAGGGAGTGCGCACCATACCATCGTGAGGCGCGGGAAGTCGCCGTGCCCGTCCGCCCTGGACCATCCACAGTAGAATCGGCTTCAGCTTTCATTGAGTGTGCGATCCATGTCACAGCGCGCCTGGGTGGCGGCGGCCATCCGCAAGATCGAAGCCGATTTCAACCGCTCGGCCGATACCCACCTGATCCCGATCGATCTGCCCGGCTTCCCCGGCATCGACGTCTACCTGAAGGACGAGTCCAGCCACCCGACCGGCAGCCTCAAGCACCGCCTGGCGCGCTCGCTGTTCCTGTACGCGCTGGCCAACGGCTGGCTGCGCGAGGGCTGCCCGGTGATCGAGGCGTCCAGCGGCTCGACCGCGGTGTCCGAGGCCTACTTCGCCCGCCTGCTGGGCCTGCCGTTCATCGCGGTGATCCCGGCCAGCACCTCGCCGGAGAAGATCGCCGCCATCGAGTTCCACGGCGGCCGCTGCCACCTGGTGCAGCGCGCCTGTGACCTGAACTGCGAATCCGAGCGGCTGGCGCGCGAGACCGGCGGCCACTTCATGGACCAGTTCACCTATGCCGAGCGCGCCACCGACTGGCGCGCCAACAACAACATCGCCGAGTCGATCTTCAAGCAGATGGCCGAGGAGCCGCACCCGGTGCCGGAATGGATCGTCTGCAGCCCCGGAACCGGCGGCACCGCGGCCACCCTGGGCCGCTACGTCAGTTACCGCCGCCACGACACGCTGATCCTGTGCGCGGACCCGGAAGTGTCGGTGTTCTACGACGGCTACTGCGCGGCGCTGGCCGGCGCCGACTGGCGCGACATGAACTGCGAGGGCGGTTCGCGCGTGGAAGGCATCGGCCGCCCGCGCGTGGAGCGCAGCTTCATCCCCACCTGCGTCGATGCGATGGTCAAGGTGCCCGACGCGCTGAGCCTGGCCGCCATGCGCCACGTCAGCGTCACCCTGGGGCGCCGCGTCGGCGGTTCCACCGGCACCAATTTCATCGGCGTGCTGCAGGCCGCGCAGCTGATGCGTGATGCCGGCCGCGACGGTTCCATCGTCACCATCCTCTGCGACGCCGGCGAGCGCTACGCGCACAGCTACTACGACACCGCTTGGTACGAGCGCCAGGGCATCGACGTGGCGGGCGCCGATGCCGCCATCGCCGCCGCGGTGGCGGGGCAGGGGCTGCCGGCATTGCCTTGTGCGTGGCTGGAGCCGTCGCCATATCAGCGGTGATGCCGGCCGCGCCGGCGCCGTTTCCAGGACCCCCATGAACGCCAATCCCCTGCTCGATTTCTCCGGCCTGCCGCGCTTCGACGAGATCCGCCCCGCGCACGTCGCCCCGGCCATCGACGCCCTGCTGGCCGAGGCCGAAGCCGCGGTGAAGGCCGCCGAAACCGTGGCGCCGGTGAGCTGGGAAACCTTCGTCGTGCCGCTGGACGACGCCACCGAGCGGCTGCACCGCGCCTGGGGCCAGGTCGCGCACCTGCAGGCGGTGGCCGATACCCCCGAGCTGCGCGAGGCCTACAACGCCAACCTGCCCAAGATCAGCCGCTTCGGCAGCGCAATGGCGCAGAACCCGGCGCTGTATGCGCAGTACAAGGCGCTGGCGGCGTCGCCCGAGGCGGCGGCGTACGACGACGCAAGGCGCAAGGTGCTGGACAACGCATTGCGCGATTTCCGCCTGGGCGGCGCCGAACTCGGCGAGGCCGACAAGGCGAGCTTCGCGCAGATCCAGCAGGAACTGTCGGCGCTGTCGGCGACGTTCTCGCAGAACGTTCTCGACGCCACCGACGCCTTCGCCCTGTACGTCGAGGACGAAGCCGAGCTGGCGGGCCTGCCGGCCGACGTGCGCGCCAATGCCCGCGCCGCGGCGCAGAAGGACGGGCGCGCCGGCTGGAAGCTGACCCTGCACATGCCGTGCTACCTGCCGGTGCAGACCTATGCGGACAACCGCGCGCTGCGCGAAGCGCTCTACCGCGCCCACGCCGTGCG